>NZ_VOGY01000001.1 GCF_008033385.1 Algibacter pacificus
AACTGAAATGGATAACATCTCTTTTTAGCCACGAATTCACGAATTAATGTGTAGTGTTAAGTTTGGTTTTAGGGATGTCACGAATCAAAAAAAGTGAATGACTTGACAGTCTTTTACTTTTTTTGGTTTAATGAAGTTTGGAATGATGTATAAGTCGTTTTTCGTATGGTTTATTTAATTTTTATGGAAAGGGAAAGTGTTGTGTATTATACCATTTTAGGAGGTTGTTTGTTGCCTTTTTAGAATGAAGGTGGTATCTATTGCTACAACAGGACAGAAGTAGGTCTAAGGTTGGTTTATTTCCTTGGCTGGTGGTTGCGGGAGCGATAGTAGTGGCATCCTTTTTACGAATGACTTTATGGTATTAATGGTTTAGAGACTTTGGTTAAGCACGATTATTTATTGGCCAGTTGTAAATACACTCGTAAAAAGATATAACGGATAGCGCGGTTTTTATTTTTCTTAAAAACCCGCCATGATTTTTTCTATTAATTGGTTAAATGATTTTTGGTGTTTTGTGAATTTGGAATCTTTATTTATGGAAACAAAAAAGGGAATACTTTTATATTAGTACTCCCTTTTTATCACATTACTGAGATATAATGTGAACTAACCAACTATAATTTTGCTAAGAAACAAGACGATTAAACCTCTTACTTCTTCATTGAAATGTTTTAATTTATTATTTAGAATCATGAAATACTTCCCCTCTTAAAAGTTATATTAAATAGCTTCAAATAATAAAAATTAAAAACATTCCTTAACAGCGTTAAACGTTATAAAACCTGTTAATTCTTAAAGAACTTTCAATTATGATGTAAAATTACGTTAGATAGGTTTATTAAAATATGATAGATATCAGGTTTTGGAAAAAAAATTAATGTGGGCTGGATTCTCTTTTTCTCTCTATATATGTGCACTAGTTAGGAATGATATTTATTTTGTGATAAAGCCTGGTATAGCGATACAATCTGGCGATATTACTGTTTAGTTTTTAAAAAATGTTAGATTTTTCTAAAAGGTTAAAAATCTCAGATATAAAGTAATCTGAGATTTTAAAGCTTTAATATTTTATAGGGTACGCTTAATTTTATTTGGTATTATAAACATTATAGAATTTTTATTTTTAAGTTAGAAATTATGTTGTTTGAAGCGTTACCCACAAATATTTCATATGATCCATTTTCTAGATTCCAATTGGAAATAGATTCATCATAAAAAGCTAAATCATTTGTGTTAATTGTAATTTCTAGATCTTTAGCCTCGCCTTTATTGATAAACACTTTTTGAAAACCTTTTAATTCTTTTAGTGCTCTTTTAACTTTAGATTTAGGTTTTCCAATATATACTTGAACCACTTCAGAGCCATCGTATGTTCCGGTATTAGTTACTTTGCAGGTAATTTTTATTTCCTCATTTTTAGAAAATATTTTTTTATTTACTTTTATTTCGGAGATGTTAAAAGTAGTATATGATAAGCCTTCGCCAAAGGCAAATAGGGGTTTGATTTTTTTGGTATCGTGCCAACGATAACCTACTAGAATACCTTCTTTATAAATTTGATTTATACTATCTCCAGGGTAAGATATTTTTCCAAAACTGTGTGCGGCATTATCTTGTAATTTTTTTGGAAAAGAAAAAGGTAGTTTTCCTGAAGGGTTTACATCTCCACTAATAATATCTGCAATTGCTAGTCCTGCTTGGCTGCCAAGATACCAAGTTTGGATAATAGCTTTGGTTTTATTGTGCCAAGGCATTTCTACTGCATTACCACTTACTAAAATTACGCTTGTATTCGTATTTACTTTAATAATGTCATTGATTAAATCATCCTGAGCAAAAGGAAGTCCGTATGATTGTCTGTCTCCTCCTTCGCAATCTTGGAGATGACTTTTGTTTAGACCTCCAAAGAAGAGCACGATATCTGCTTTGGAAGCCACTTCTAGGGCTTCATTTTTTAGTTTTTCTGCATCTAATTTAGCAGGTAGAACTTTGGCGTAAACAGAAGGTCCAGACTCGTAGCCCATGGCATGTATTATGGTTGCATTTTTATAACGGGCTTTTAATCCATCTAGTGGCGAAATTTCGTGTTTTGCTTTTAATTCGGAAGATCCGCCACCAATAGTCATAGGTCTGGTGGCATTTTCACCAATTACGGCAATGGTTATATTTTTATTATCCTTAATGGGGAAAAATGAATTTTCATTTTTTAGTAACACAATGCCTTCTGTTGCAATTTCTCTTGCTACGTCTAGATGTTCTTGATTATTTATTTTACCAAATCCACGATTTTTATTCATACTGGTTCGGTGCATTAAGCGTAAAATTCTACGTACTTTATCGTTTAAAAAAGATTCATCTATGTCTCCTTTTTTTAATAATTCTAAAAACGGATTAGCTAAATAATAGTAATCGTATGCATTTTTTGTGCTCATGGTTAATCCATCTGTACCTGTACCCATTTCTATATCTAAGCCGTATAAAGCGGCTTCTTTAGTGTTGTGAGTTGCTCCCCAATCTGTAATTAAAGCGCCGTCGAATTTCCAATCTTCTTTTAATATTTTATTTAGTTTTTCGTTGTGGCTGCAATATTGTCCTTGGTATTGGTTATAAGCGCTCATTAAAGACCAAACCTTGCCTTCTTGTACTGCGGCTTTAAATGCAGGTAAATATATTTCATGAAGCGCACGGTCACTAACTTCTACGTTAATATGATCCCTCCAAAGTTCTTGATTGTTTAATACATAGTGTTTTACGCAAGCGGCAACTCCATTTGTTTGAACCCCCTTTATGTATGGTACCACCATTTTAGAGGCTAAATAAGGATCTTCACCCATATATTCAAAGTTTCTACCGTTAAGTGGCGTTCTGTAAATATTAACACCAGGCCCTAGCAGAACATCTTTTTTTCGATACCGAGCTTCTTCGCCAACGTTAATACCATATTTTTTGGAAAGTTTAGGATTAAAAGTAGCAGCTAAACATGTTAAAGCTGGAAATGCTGTTATAGAATCATTGGTCCAACCTGCATAGCCCCAGTCGTCCCAATTAATTTCACCTCTTACGCCGTGAGGGCCATCAGACATCCAGATTTCAGGTATTCCAAGACGAGGTACACCTGGCGAACTAAATTTTGATTGTGCATGGCACATGGCAACTTTTTCTTCTAATGTTAATTGCTGAATAATTGAATCTATACGCTTTTCAAGGTATTGATTCGAATTATTTTGAACTGTTATTTGTTGTGCATTTACTTTGGCATTTATAAGAAGTAGGCTACTCATTATAAGAAGTAGTACCTGCCTTTTTAAATTATTTTTTTGCATAATCATAGTATTGAAATGATGTATTGGCGTTTATTAAATGAAAAGTTTTTCGGGTTAAAACTTTTTAAGAAGATCAATAATTTTATCTAGGGTTTTATGATATATGTTTTTCCTGTTAAACTAATAGTTTTAGAAATTATATTTTTTTGATCTTTTCTCTTTATGGTGTTTTGAGCTCCTCCAACAGAAAGTTTGATGTTTTCTGATTTTACTTCCATTTTATGATTTGTTAAATTAACTGTAGCGAGTTGTTTTGGTTTAACTTTAAAAGTGATGGTTTTTGTTTGTCCTGCTTTTAAATGAATCCGCTCAAAACCAAGTAATGTATTTATTGGGTTAAAACCATCATCATCTCTTGTTAGATATAGTTGTATTACTTCATCACCATCTAAATTACTTGTGTTTTTTACATCTACGCTTAGGTTAATTTCTTCGGATGTTTTGCTATTGTCGTCTACTTTTAAATTGGCGTATTCAAAAGTAGAATAGCTTAAACCAAAACCAAAATCATACAGCGGATCTCCTTTAAAGTAGCGATATGTTTTTCCGGTCATATTGTAATCATCAAAAGCAGGAATATCGTTGATATTTTTATAAAAGGTTAACGGTAATCTCCCGGCAGGGTTGTAGTCACCAAATAATACATCGGCTATGGCGGTACCACCAGATTGGCCTGGGTACCATGCTTCTACAATTGCAGGAATGTTATCATGCTCCCAATTTATTGCCACTGCACTACCATTTAATAAAACTAATACCATAGGTTTGCCTAGCGTTTTTAGTTTTTTCATTAAATCTGTTTGTGCCTTTGGTAATTTAATGTCTAATCGATCGCCACCTTTAAAACCATCTACTTTTACTTTCATTTCTTCTCCTTCTAATAAAGGGCTTAATCCCATGCATAAGATGATTACATCAGAATTTTTGGCTATTTCAATGGCTTCTTTTTCTAAATTATTGTTAGGAGCTTCCCAAAGTAACTGCATCATGGCATGTTCTGTTTGTATTTGCTTATATTCTAATTTTATTTCATATGGGATACCAGCTTTTAAATTTACATATTCGTATTCTTTCTTTGGGTGATGAACATCTTGTCTAGCAACTAATAGTTTGTTATTGATATATAATTTCATACCAGAAAAAGCTTCGCCCCCAATGGCGTATCTTCCCGTTTTATTTACAGACAAATAACCCGACCAACGTACCGAAAACTCATCTGCATCCATATCTTTAAAAGGAGCCTTGGTACCCCAAACAAAATCGATATTTTTATCGATTACTTTATGGACAGGTTCACCTGAAAAATTATTGTTATTAAAGTATTCTGCATTTAAACCGTTAGAGTTCATTTCTTTTGAAGTAAATAAAACTGATGACGGTACTGTGTTAAAAATAGGTAAACCTTTAGCTAAAGGAGTTCCCACGGCGTATTGTACTTTTGCATTAGGTAATTTTTTTTGAATACCTTTTAATGGTGTAATTGGGTTTGACGGAAACCCATTATAATTACCTAATAATGTTTCTAAATCGTTTGCATTAGGCCCAATAACAGCTATTTTTTTTATGTCTTTACTTAATGGAAGTGTATTTTTTTCATTTTTTAGTAAAACCATTGATTTACGTGCAGTTTGCAGTGCTAGTAATTTATGTTTTTCAGAATCTACAATGTCGAACGGGATTTTTTCATATTTAATAGCGCCTTCAGGAGCAAATAACCCTAATTTCATTCTTGCTTTTATTAGGCGTTCAACCGATACATCTAATTCTTTTTCTGTGATATAGCCATTTTTAACAGCTTCTACTAAAGATGGGTATGAATCGCCACAGTTTAAATCGGTTCCCGCTAAAACAGCCATCGCGGATGCTTCTTGTTTGTTTTTACTTACTTCGTGTGCACCTTCGTTATAAAAATCTTTAATGGCCCAACAATCGGAGACAATATAACCTTTAAAGCCCCAGTCTTTTCGTAATAAATCACTTAATACTAAGTTGCCACAGCAAGGTAACCCGTTGTAACTATTATAGGCACACATTACGGAGTATACGTTTGCTTGTTTAATTACCTTTTCAAATTGTGGGGTATAGGTGTTTAGCATATCAAATACTGTGGGTTCTGCATTAAAACTATGTCGGCTGGCTTCTGGGCCGCTGTGTACGGCAAAGTGCTTTGCCGTAGCAATTAATTTTAGATATTTAGGATCATCGCCTTGTAAACCTTTAATAAATTGTACACCTAATTCACCTGTTAAATAAGGATCTTCACCATAGGTTTCCATACCTCGTCCCCAACGTGGATCTCTAAAAATATTTATATTAGGAGTCCAAAAAGTTAATCCTTGATAAATTCTTCTTTTACCATTATTGGCAAAGGATTGGTGTTTAGCTCTGGCTTCATCAGAAATAGCATCGGCAATGTTAAACATTTGTTTTCTATCCCACATGGATGCCATTCCTATTGCTTGAGGAAATACGGTGCTTACACCGGCTCTGGCCACTCCGTGTAAACACTCATTCCACCAATTATAGGCAGGGATTTTTAAACGATCGATAGCGGGAGATTCGTAACTCATTAGAGATACTTTCTCTTCTAAAGTCATTAATGAAACTAAATGTTTAGCTCTTTCATCAAATGAAGCCGCATCATTTTTATAAAGCGGTATTTTATCTGTACACGAAACTATGAGCGCTATAATTAGTATTTTTAGTATTACCTTCATTTTATTTGAGTATTTTTTATTTTATTTATTAATCTAACCCTTGTAAAAACCCGGTATGAGCTTTTTTTATTTCGAAGTTTGAATCGAATAATAAAGGCCATTCATTGGCGTTATTATGGTGAGATATTAACCAAGAGTCATTATCTTTCATACCCCAAACGGTAATGGCATATTTGTTTTTAGCAGGGATAGCGTTATAAGTAGCTACCACTTCTTTGATTTTGTTTTTTTGGGCAATCGCTCTTTCACTAGTAAAAGTTGTAATATCTTTATCTGGGTTTACTCTTACGTCTAGTTCTGAGAAATGAAGTTTTAGATCTCTTTCGACGGCTTTATCAACGGCGGTTTTTATTTGATCTATAGATGGGCTATTGTATTGAATGTGCATTTGAAAGCCAACCCCATCAATAGGGGTGTTATTGGTTTGTAAATCGTCAATTAAATTAAAAATAGCTGTTTGTTTTGTTGTGTTTGTTGTAACAGAATAATCGTTATAAAACAATAATACATCTGGATCGGCTTCACGAGCAAATTCGAAACATTTTGCAACAAAATCATCCCCCATTTTTTCTCTATACACAGAATTTCTTAAAGAACCATCAGTGTCATTTATGGCTTCATTAACAACATCCCAAGAGGCTACCTTTCCTTTATACCTTGTTAATACAGCTGTTATATAATTTTTTACTTCTTGTTCAAATTCGTCATTTGTTCCAGTATAATTTTTTAGCCAGTCTGGAGCAGATTCGTGCCATACCAATGCATGCCCGTGTACATTAATTCCATTGGCTACTGCATAATCTACAATGGCATCTGCTTTAGACCAATCGTAATTCCCTTTAGTAGGTTCTATAATATTCATTTTCATTTCATATTCTGCAGAAATACTTGAAAACTCTTTTTTTAGAATTTCATCATATTTAGATCCATTAGTAAGTTGTTGTGCTTTTACAGCCATGCCTACCATAAAAGTAGTAGATGCGTCTTTTAAAGCAGTTGTTGGCTCTGGGCCATTACCTTCTAATGTTGTTGTTTGGATGATGGCCGAATTTTTAGAGGTTTCATTACTATTAATGGCTCTTACTCTACAAAAATAGTTGGTAGATTCGTTTAAACCATTGACTTCTTCGTACATATTGGTTACCGATTTACCTTGATAGCCAGTCACATAACTTTCAAAGGTGTTGTTTAGGGCAATATCTAATTCGTAGTTTTCAGCATTATATACCCGAGTCCAGCTTATTTTAAATCCGTTAGAATTTACATCAGTGGCTTGATTAATAATGGGGCTTCCTAGTGCTATTGGTTTAGCAATATTGCTATCATCACCAGGATCTGTACAGTTAGTAAGCGCAAAGAGACTACCTATAATGAGTATACAGATTTTAAATTTAAAGTTAATTTTCATTTTATTATTTTTTTAAGAGTTGCTCTAAAAAGAGCAACTCGAGTTTAATTCAAATAGGGTTTAATGAATTATATTTTTTCTTTCAGTTCAATATCATCTATATAAAAAGTGCCTTGAGATGTGCCCATATCTAACACCAATCTAGTAGCGGTATCATTTGCAACAAAATCCCAAGTTACTTGTTGCCATTCTGTTGTGGTTGTATAATCTATACCATATAAAGCACCAGCGTCTGCATTTGTAGAAAAACGAAGGGTTACCGTTTCTCCTTTAATATACATTGAAGCGGTATATTCTTTACCAACTTCGGTAGTTACGGCATCACTTACTAATTGTGTATCCCAAGAATTTCCTGCAGCAGGATTTACAACTTTTAAAGCTCTTTCTCCAGTATGAATTTCGGTGGTTTCAGCCGTCATTCTATCTGCTCCATTCCACATTCCCCAGTTTTCAAAGTTATCTGCATCGCCTAGTTCTAAATCTCCATTTAGAAGTATGTTTTTGGGGCCTGTAGGAGGTAGGGTAGATGCTTGAACAGTTTCAAAAATTTGCCATTTGATGTTATCAAATTGTACCGTAGACGGGTTTGGAGATCCTGAATTTTGACCAATACCCACCTTGACTTGATTTATGGCAGCAGGATTGGCATCTCCATCACTTTGGTTGCTTGGGTCGTAATTTTTACCAAAATCTGCCACTAGCGCTTCTACTGTTTGCCAACCATCTTCTGTAATGGTATAATTTATGGCCCAGTTTACACCATCGGTATCTACAATAAATATTTCAACAACAGTTCCAATGGCTCCGTTGGCATTTAGTTGCATTAAGAATTTTACTTTTTCTGGATTTGTTTCTTCTAGCATTAATGCACCGGCATCAGACTGTGATCCGTTGTAGCCGTTGGCAGTTGCACCTGCCCAAGTTAGTTCGGCATAATTACCAGAAATGCCTCCGGCGTTTTTATAATCCAATGTGTTATAATCTCCATAAGCAATCCAATTATTATTAGGTCTTAAACCACCACCATCAAAATCTGCAATAATTAGTTCTTCGAAGCCTAAGTATATGTCTAGTTGTTTTATTGCGCTACCTCCTTTGGTTATAATTTCTAATTCGCCCCCTTGTGTTAAGTTTGTAGGTACGGTAAAAGATAATTGGGTAGATGAAATGATTTCAAAATTCATTGATTCCCCTTGATAAATTACGTCTAGTATGTTGTTAAACCATTTACCATTCACGGTAACTGGAGTTCCTACTGTTGGGCGTTCTGGATTAAATTTATTGATTGATGGGGCGGGTTGTAGGATTTCGAATTCGGTTTGAAAAGATGTGCCGTTTTCTTTTGTAAAGGTAATGTTTTGTATTCCTAATCGACTTCCTTTGGCTTCATCATAAGGAACAGAAAATGAAATGGCTAAATTAGAATTTAGCACTGGGTTAAAAATGACATCAATTTTATCATCAAAAGTAATGGTTTTAACGCCTTGCAAGTCTATTCCTTCTGCTACAACTACATCATCAGGAAATCCTTGGTTTGGGGCTAAATCTGTATTAGCAGTGTAAATTGCTTCAATATTGGGTTCTAAAGGTTCATCTTCATCACAGGAAGAGAAAAGCGTTGTACTTGCTACAAAAAGAAACAAATACGCTATATGTTTTAATTTTATTGTATTCATAATATTTTTATTTAATAGTTAAAATCAAAAGCTACGGGATCTTCTAATAAAAGTGGATTTTTAGCTGTTTCAGCACTTGGTATTGGTAATAAAAAACTGCTTTGAGACGGGGTTACTTTTTTAGAAGCTATTGTGTTTATATCACGATCTTGATATACGCCACGTTCTTGATTAGAAAGAATGTTAATAGCTTCAGTTCTGTCTCTTCTTATTAAATCAAACCAATAATCTCCTTCAACAACAAATTCTATTCTTCTTTCGTTAAAAATATCGGAAAGGGTTATTTCTGTTTTTGGGTCTAAGCCAGCTCTTGTTCTAACGGCATTAAAAGCATCTAATGCTCCTTGATCTGTGGTAGAATCACTTGTAGCTAAAATGCTTTCGGCATGTATTAGTAAAATATCGGCGTAGCGTAAAATATTAGTATTAACATCAGTAGACATAAAGCAAACATTTCCTTCATCTGGCGATCCCACTATGTATTTTCTAAAACCAGCAAGTGTACTTGTCATTCCATCATCAGGTACGGTATATCCGCCTTCAGCAGTAACCAATTCTGGATAAAAATTACCAGGTTCCATAATGGTTCTATAGCGTCTTAAATCTCCGTTTTCATAGGCATTGATTAAATCTATACTTGGTTGAAATGTACCCCATCCATCGCCAACTTGGGTTAATTTTGGAGAAGCCGCTAAGTAAGCTTGATTTGCATTTTGGTATCCCCAATCTCCACAGGCTACCCATTGTAATGCAAAAATAGATTCTGCGTTATTGTTATAAATGGGGTTAAATAAGTCTTCATAATTTGGAAGTAAACTATACATGTTGCTCGTTATAACTTTGGTCGTGTAGCTATTGGCATTGGTATAATCTTTTAACGTAATATATACTTTAGCTAGCATACCATCGCATGCAGATTTTGTTACCCGACCTAAATTATTGGTGTCCCAAATTTCAGGTAATAAGCTGTTCGCTTTTTCGTAGTCATTGATTAAAAAGCTATAAATATCTTCAATCTTGTTTTTGTAGATAGGTTCTTTTGAATTAATTTGATCTACAGAATAAATAATAGGAACCGCTCCCCAAATTCTAACTAAATAGAAATATGCTGTAGCTCTCATAAAATAGGCTTCTCCCATTACTTTATCTATAATGTCTTGAGAAACGTTTGTACCTACCTTAGTTTCTAAATTATGTATTAATACATTGGCATTTGCAATAACGTTATATAAAGAGTCCCAACCTTCGTTAGCAAATTGATTTGAACCGTTTACGGTAAAGTTTTCAAATTGTGCTAAATCGGAGTAGCTTCCAATGGCATTTCCGGCGTATAAGTCGCCTATGGTAATTAAAAACTTTTCGTTAAAATAGAACCAGGGATAACCGTATAAAGGACTTCCTGAACTTAAAACTTGTTGGTCGGTATTAAAAAAATTATCTACGGTTATGGCGTCTTCTGGCGATTGTTCTACAAAATTTTCTGAACAAGATATTGCCAACAATAAGATGAATATAAGTATTATTTTATTTAGTTTCATAATATGATGTTTTATTTATTAAAAGTCAACTTTTACTCCAAACATATATGTTCTAGGAACAGGATATCTACCGTTGTCTATTCCCATCATCATAGAGTTTTGGTTGTAAGCTCCAATTTCAGGGTCGTATCCAGAGTAGTTTGTAAACGTGTATAAGTTTTGAACGGTTGTATATAGTCTAACTTTATTTATTAAGTTTTGGTTGGACAGTAAAGTAGATGGTATAGTGTAACCTAAGGTTAAGTTTTGAATTCTTAAATAGGAGCCATCTTCAATAAACCGATCTGAAACTCCTGCATTTCCGTTAGGGTCTCCAAACACAAATCGAGGTATGGATGTATTTGTATTTACATTTTCCATAAATCTATTTTTTATAATTGTAGCTTGATTTCCGTTTAGCTCCAGCATGCCTTCTGTTAATTTACGGGTCCAATTATAAACATCGTTTCCGTAAGAACCATTCATTGAAATACTTAAATCCCAATTTTTATAATTTAAATTATTTGAAATACTAAATGTAAAATCTGGATGAGGGTTACCTATGTATGTTTTATCTGCATCATCAATTTTACCATCGTCATTAATATCTTTCCATTTAATATCTCCTAACCAAATACCGGTATCTTCATTAATATTACCTTGCGAAGGGCTTGTGTTTAGTTCTTCTACTGTTTGAAATAATCCATCAGAAATATAACCGTAATAGAGGCCTACAGGTTGTCCTACAGCTGTTTTGGTTATTGTGTTGTTAAACTCTATAGTTTGAAATATGGCTGAATTATCATTAGATAATGACACTAATTTATTTTTGTATTTGGAGAAGACAAACGAAGAGGTCCAATTAAAGTTTTCTTTAGAAATGTTTCTAGTTGTTAATTTAATATCGATACCTTTATTTTGCATTTCACCTAAATTAACAAAAGGTGGTTGTAAGCCTAAATAGCTAGCCACATTATAGGCTCCTAAATAACTAGGTAATGGCTCTTGAAATAAGAAATCTGCCGATGTTTTTTTGTATAAATCTACATCTAATGAAATTTTATTATCTATAAAGCCTAATTCTATACCAAGGTTTGTAGATTTTGTAGATTCCCATTTTACATCTGGGTTTGCTATGTTTTGTTGGGTAAAACCGGTGCCATATGCCGTGTTTACATTTCTTAATGCCGCGCCATATTTATAACCTCCAATGTTTTGGTTTCCAACTTCACCATAGCCAATTCTAATTTTGGCTAAACTGATGATATCTTTTGTAGTTTCCATAAAACGCTCTTTACTTAACACCCAAGCGGCAGAGAACGAAGGGAAGTATCCCCATTTATTATTACTACCAAAGTTAGAAGAAGCATCGGCACGCATGGTAGCTGTTAGTAAATATTTACCATCAAAAGCGTAGTTTAAACGTCCAAAATAAGACATTAAACTCCAGGTGCCTTTAGAGTTATCATTTCTAGCAGTTTCAGCATCACCTAAATTAACTGTAGTTACGTCGTTTGTTAAAAAGTCTCTTCTGCTTAAGCTAACATTTTCATATTTAGATTCTTGTGCTTCTTGCCCAATCATAGCATTAATAGAATGTAGCCCTAAAGTTTTATTGTAATTTAAGTAGTTTTTAAAAATCCAATAAAAGCTATTTGAATTAGATTTTGCCGAAGTTGCTACCGTATTAATTTCGGTTCCCATTTCGTAAGTAGGGTTAAATATGGCAACCTTACCGGTGTTAAAATCGTACCCCAACTCCGATCTAAAGGTTAAATCTTTTATTAAAGTAAGTTCACCAAATAAATTACCATTAATTTTAAAACGATCTAATTGATTGTTTCTAATTTCAGACCATGCTACAGGGTTTCTACCGTTACCAACACCAGAAACATCTGTAGGACCACCCCAATTGCCATCTGAATATTTAACAGGTATTACAGGCGATTGTCTAACGGCGCTACTAATAACTCCACTTTCATCATCATTAAAAGTAATATGCTCTCTAGATTTACTAAAGGTCAGGTTGTTACCCACTTTAAACCAATCGTTTACTTTATGGTTAACGTTTAAGCGCATAGAAATTCTATTGAAATCGGAATTTATAACGATACCATCTTGTTCAAAATAGTTGACAGATGTATAAAATTTTGTTTTTTCATTTCCACCGTTAACAGATATTTGATGATTCATAATTGGCGCAGATCTAAAAATTTCTTTTTGCCAATTTGTTCCACTACCTAATAAGGCGGGGTTTTGCAATTCTAAAGGAACCGATTGCCCACGAACAACCGCAATTTCTTTATAGAACTCAGCATATTCTTGTAAATTCATTAAATCTAAATACGTAGGCGTATTTTGTATACCAATATAGGACTCATAACTTATGGTTGATTTACCATTTTTACCTTTTTTAGTAGTAATTAAAACAACACCATTAGAAGCTCTAGAACCGTAAATTGCAGTTGCAGAAGCATCTTTTAAAACTTGCATGGATTCTATATCTGAAGGGTTTATGTTTGAAAGGGCACTTACTTTAGTTTGTCCGTTTCCACCCCCTAAAGATGAAAATGAAAAGGAGTCATTATTAGAATCTGCTTCTACTGGCACACCATCTATTACATATAAAGGTTCGTTGTTGCCCGTTAAAGAGGTTATACCTCTTACTCTTACCGAAATACCACCACCTGGTGCACCAGAATTTTGCATTACCGTAACTCCGGCTACTTTACCTTGCAAAGCTTGGTCGGCTCCAGTAAAAGGTTGATCTTCAAAAGCATCGGATTTTACAGTAGAAATGGCTCCTGTTAAATCGCTTTTCTTTACAGCACCGTAGCCAATTATTACGATTTCCTCAAGAGATTCTGTGTCTTCTACTAAATTAACGTTTAGTGTTGTTTTTCCATTAACATTTACCTCTTTAGATTTATACCCTATATAACTAATGATTAATGTTGCTGTAGAAGAAATATCGTTTAAGGTATAATTTCCGTCAAAATCGGTTACAGTTCCATTATTAGTTCCTTTTACTAACACACTGGCACCGGGTAGAGGTTCTCCTTTAGTGCTAACCTTACCTGTTACAGTTTGACCAAAAATTAGGCTTCCAGATAATAATATCATCAGAAAAAATAATTTTTTTACCATTTTTTTGTTCATAATTATATTTTTTTAATTAGTCATTAAATAAACTTGTTTTGAATATAGAAGGATGATTTTACGAAATCGTTTTCTTAAATTCAGTTGTAAGTTATATTTATTAAAAAATATAATTTAATACTAATGATGCATTTAATGGTACTATTGTCTCTATCTGTTTAAAGTGTTGTTTTGTAGTTGTTTAAAAGTATGTGTTGCAACTATGGTATCATTAAAAGCGATAGTTTTAAACTTCGGTTGGTAATTTGCCAAATCGTTTTTTAAAGCATTTGGTAAAATAGGAAGGGGAAGAAAAGCCTACTTTAAAGGTAACCTCACTAATTGAAAATTGTTTAGATTCTAAGAGTTGGTTTGCTTTCTCTAAGCGGACATTTCTAATAAATTCATTTACAGATGTACCTGTAAGGGCTTTTAATTTTCTATAGAGTTGGCTCCTACTTAAAAACATTTGTTTTGCAAGTGTTTCAGCACATAAATTGGTGTCGTCTATATGGTTGTCTATGTATTTTAATAGTTTTTGTATAAACTTATTGTCTAATGAAGTTGTTTTTTCTTTTGTTTTATTTGATACACCTGTGTAAAACTTATTAAATATTATTTGTCTGCTAGATAGTAATTGGCCTAATGTAGCTTGTAAGAACTCCATATTAAATGGTTTACTGATATAGGCGTCTGCACCAGAATCTATGCCTTTTATTTTGTCTTCGATCATAGATTTAGCAGTTAACATTAAAACCGGAATATGGCTTGTTTTTAAATTTGTTTTAATGGCTTTACATAAAGCAATACCATCCATTTCAGGCATAACGAGGTCTGTTAAAATAATATCTGGCAATTTTGAAATGGCTTTGTCTAAACCTATTTTTCCATTTGAAGCTGTTACTATTTTATAATAAGGATTTAAAGATGATTTTAAATAGTTGGATAATTCGATATTATCTTCAACAATTAATAAGGTATAGGGGTTGTCTTTAACTTTTTGGATTGGTGTAATTTTATTCTCTGTGATGTTATTAATGAGATTATCGCTAATGTTTTCTGAGAGTTCTTCGTTAAGTATTTCTTTTGGTTCTTCTGTATGTTCTGAAATTAGTGGCAGGGTAATTTTAAACCTTGTCCCTTCATTAACTATGCTGCTAACGTCTATTTTTCCTTTATGTAATTCTACAAAATCTTTAACAACTTCTAGTCCAATGCCTGTACTGCCGTAGTATCCTTTGTTTACTTTATTTAATTGGTAAAAACGTTCAAATATTTTAGAGAGTTCCTTTTTAGTTAATCCTGAGCCCGTGTCTTGCACTATAATTTGAAAGGCGTCAACTTTTTTAATTTCGTTAAAAAGTTTTAAGTAGACTGGGTTTTTTGTTTTTTGAGCCGAAATTGTAATTTTACCTGCATCGGGGGTTACTTTAAAAGCATTGGATATAATATTAAATAACACTTTCTCTATCATTTCTTTATCGATGTACGATGAAAAATTGTCATTATTAGATTTAAAAACTAAATCTATTTTTCTGTCGGAGGCCTCTTGCTTAAAATGACTGACTAAATCTTTAACAAAGCTTACTATTTCAATATTTTTAGATTGCAAACTAATTTTATTGAATTTTAATTTTCTAAAATCCATAAGTTCATTAATTAATCTATTTAACCGGTCTGCATTTTTTTGAACAATATGAAGTTTTTCATTTGCAGGAGTGGGTAAATTAAGGCTTTTATCTTTTATTAAATCTTGTAAAGGATTTAATATTAGGGTTAGTGGCGTTCTAAACTCATGAGAAATATTTGTAAAAAATTGCAATTTTTTATCATTTAATTTTTCTTCTTGAATTCTTTTATTGCGTTCAAATTCAACAGCTTGCTTTTCTTTAAAGCGCTCTTGTAAAATCCAATTTGTTAAAAGTAATATTGCTAAAAAAACCAAAAAATATAAAAAATAGGCAACGTTACTAGCATACCATGGTGGTAATATTTTTATATAAAGTTTTAAGGGGGTTTTGTTCCATATACCATCATTATTGGCTGCTTTTACGTTAAAAGTATAATTGCCTGGCGATAAATTAGTGTAAGTCGCATTTTTAGAAGGACCAACAAAATTCCATTCAGGATCTACACCTTCCATAAAATAGGCGTATTTGTTTTTTTCTGGGCGGGTGTAATTTAGGCCAATATAATCTATTGTAAATACAGATTGATTACTATTTAAGGTAATGTTTTTTGTGTATGTAATAGATTTTGATAACGGAGAATTTTTATCATTTGGTTTTACCGATTTATTAAATAATTTAAAATCGGTAAAAAATAATTTAGGTTCTGTGGTATTCTTTATTAAATTATCTGGGTTAAAGTAGTTTACACCTAAATAATTGCCAAAGTATAACTTACCTTGCTCGTTTTTAAAAACTGCATTATAGTTAAAATCGTTTGCTAACAAACCGTCATCTTTGGTAATATTAAAGGCGGTATTATTTTTTCTATCCAATTTTGTAATTCCTCCTGTACCAGCAACCCAAATATTTTTATTATTACTTTCTATGATAGAGCTAACGTAGAGTTCATTAAACCCTTCTATTTTATTATACCAATTAAACTCTTGTGTGTTTTTATTGTAACTAAATAGACCACCTCCATCGGTTCCTATCCAAATAAGCTTGTCTTCAGATTGATAAATTGATAGAATTCGGTGTGTACTTGTATGATTTCTAAGCTTAACAGACATTTTATCTCTTAAAGAAATAACTTCAAATTTTTGGTTTTTAAGTTGTTTAACCAAGAATAATCCGTTTTGAGTTCCTAGCCATATATCATCGTCTTTATCTATAAAAACTCTGCGTATATCTTCATTATTTAGGTTCCACTTTATAAAGGGTTGGGTATTACATTGCGTTATAGTATTGGTTTTTGGATCTAGATAATGTAGGCCTTTTAAAAAAGTACCAATCCAAATTTTACCTTTAGAGTCTTCTTGAATACTTAATACTCTGTTCGATTTTAGGTTGCTGTTTTTGGTACAATAATTTATATTTTGTTTGGTTTGTATATTAATTTTGGTTAAGCCACTTGTCCATGCCCCTAACCATACTTGGTTATTTTTATCTATATGAATGGCGGTAACATCATTACTTAAAATTTTACCATACTTAGAGGGTTCTTTGTTGTTTATATGAATAAATTTTCCGTTTTCCTTGTTAAAAACATCAACACCTCCACCATCTGTAGTAATCCAAAGCCTATGTTGTTTATCTTCTTTAATTCCTGTAACAGAGTTAGATTGTAAAGAATTTGTGTTATTATTTAAACATTCTATAGCATTAAATTTATTGTATAATTTGTCGATTATAGAAATACCTTGATTGTAAAAGCCTAGCCAAATTCTATGTTCTTTATCAACCAATAGCGACCAAACCGAGTTTGATTTTAAACTCGTATCATCAAATTTATTATGCAGGTATTGTTTAATAATTTCACCGTTTTTATTAACAACAATTAGGCCTTCATTTTCTGTTCCACAAATAATTGTGTTTTCAAACTCTATGATTGATAAAATACGTTTATCTGTAATTTTAAAGGTAGAAATTGGTTTTTTGGGGTGGTTTAAATCTATTTTTAATAGTCCGTTTTTTTGAGTTCCAACCCATAAGTTGTTGTTACTATCAATAAATTGAGATTCTATAAGTTGGTCTTTAATGAGTTGTTTTTGAGTTGTTTTGTTTTCATCAGGTAAAAACTTAAATCGAAAAAGGCCTTCAGAAGTCCCAATAAAAAAATGGTTTTCTTTAAATTTAATAATAGAGGTTATTAGAAAACCTTTTTGTTGTGATGTAGTAAAAGGAATTTGTTTGGATTTATAGGTAGATTTATTAAAAAGGAATAAACCATATCCATAAGTCCCTAAAATAAGTTCGTTAGCATTTAATTCTGCAATAGTTTTAATTTGAATGGTGTAGTTTTCTGCAGCAGGGAAAGCACTATTTAAATCTATTCTTTTAAAACTATCAAATTCTTTATTATATAAATTAAATCCTTCATCGGTAGTAATCCATAATTTACCCGTACTATCTTCAAAAATAGAGTTTACAAACCCACTATTTATTGAGGTGTAAGTATCCCAATGGTATTCATACAATTTATAAGTAATACCATCGTATCGGTATAAGCCAGCGCCGTTAGTACCAAACCATAAAAAACCTTCGTTATCTTGTTTTATGGTTGTTACTGCTCGTTTTGTTATGCCTGCTTTTATTTCAACAAATTTAAAATTAGAAACTTGTTGGGCAAAACAATAATTAAAAGCGCTAATAATAAAAATTAAAAACGTTGTTAATTTTAAATGTTT
The DNA here is from genome assembly GCF_008033385.1 of Algibacter pacificus. Taxonomy (GTDB): domain Bacteria; phylum Bacteroidota; class Bacteroidia; order Flavobacteriales; family Flavobacteriaceae; genus Algibacter; species Algibacter pacificus. The sequence continues at coordinate 18,140 of NZ_VOGY01000001.1, forward strand.
TATCATTTCAATTAGTTGGTTTTAGTTTGGTTTAGTTTAAAAAGTAAAAATATTAAAATATTAAAAAAAGGTTAAAACAATTTACCCAAAAAGTATCACTAAAATCTCATTTTAATAATTTAATGGGTTGATTATTAAAGCATTTTAAAAAACCTCGTAGAAAAAGTATACCTAATACATTATTTTATAAGGTAAGTTAAAATAGTTATAGTTTTAAAACATTTTGTTTAATAGTTTTAAATAAATAAGAGTTAACTAAATTGCTTTTGCTGTATGAAATCGTTTTTTTTTAACCTCCTTACTTAATTTGCAATTTATAAAGAAAAAACAATAGGTAATGTTTTTAAAATTAATGTTTTAACCGGTAATTGTTATTTTAGGTTTATGATAAAAATCATTTAATTTTATAAGAAGTATAGTTATTTTTATGAAAATAAAATTTAGGTTATGAAAACTATACTATATGCCACAGACTGTACTAAAAATGATGCTTCTGCGTTAAAATATATTTATCGTTTTAGCTGTATTATGAAAGCCGATTTGCATATTATACATGTTTACGATTTACCTCCTGTAAGTGTTTCTGTTGTTCATCGTTCCGAAATATTAAAACAAAATGTAAATTTAGAATTAAAAAAGGTAGTAATTAATTATTGCAAAGAACACCTTAAACACGAATATACCGATAACGGAATAAACATTCACGCTGTAGAACATGCTTCTGTAGAAAATGGAATTGTTGACCTCTCTAAAAAATTATCACCAGATTTAGTGGTTATTGGAATTAAAGATCAAAATAGCCATAGAGGTATTTTCTCAAGTAATATTGCTAACGCCTTATTGGATAAGATTGAAATTCCAATTATGATGGTGCCAAATGGTCTAATTTATACAAGTATTTCAACCATTATATATGCAACAGATTTTGAAAAGGAAGATATACTTCCTATTAAAAAATTAATAGAAATTGTACGTCCTTTTAAAGCACTTATTGAGATTGTGCATATTTATAGAACAGATACCACTACAGCGAAAGAAAAAATGGAACGGTTTAAAGAAGTATTTTTAGAGCAAATTTCTTATAAAGAAATTACATTTAGAACCGTTGCCTCCACTAAAGTAAAATCTGGACTACTAAGCGTAATTGATAATGAAAATGCAAGTATGTTGGCTATGCTAGAGCGCAAACACCATTTAAACTTCGATAATATATTTCATAAAGATTTAGTTAAAGATCTTGAAGATAGTATAGCCGTCCCTATATTAGCCTTTCATAAAGGTAGTAAAGCAGTAGAAAACATGCTTCCTGTATAATGCTTTATAAAAGAAAACTTTTAAAGTAACTTCTATAAAAATAAGTGTTATCCAACCTTTTAAAAAAAAGGTATTAATATTCAATTAATGAATAATTGTGATTTTTAAAGAAATTATTGATAATATACTATAGAAAAAACAGCTTTCTTGAAGGAAAACGAACGTTTTAAAAGTCAATTTTTGTATATTCGCAACGCAAAAAATGGCTTATTTTATTTTTGGCCATTTTTTAGATTTAATAACCTAAAAAAATCATACGAATGTCTAAAATTATTTACACGAAAACGGATGAAGCTCCGGCTTTAGCAACACGTTCTTTTTTACCTATTGTTCAATCATTTGTAAAATCGGCGGGAATTGAAATTGAAACGAAAGATATTTCGTTAGCTTCAAGGATTTTAGCCGTTTTTCATGATGTTTTAAATGAAGACCAAAAAGTATCAGACGATTTAGCTTTTTTAGGAGATTTGGTAAAACAACCAGGAGCCAATATTATTAAATTACCAAATGTTAGTGCCTCTTTAACACAATTAAAAGCCGCAATTACCGAATTGCAAAGTAAAGGCTTTGCTATTCCTAATTATGTAGATGAGCCTAAAACAGATGCCGAAAAAGAAATAAATTCACGCTACGATAAAATTAAAGGAAGTGCTGTAAACCCAGTATTGCGTGAAGGTAACAGTGATCGTCGTGCTCCAAAAGCAGTTAAAAATTACGCTAAAAATAACCCGCATTCTATGGGCCCATGGACTAGCGACTCTAAAACACATGTAGCAACCATGAGCGCTGGAGATTTTGCTAATAACGAAAAATCAATTACACTTCCAGAAGCTACAACCATAAAAATCGAGCATACCGATACAAACGGAAATGTTACGGTATTAAAAGATAGTTTCAATATTTTAAAAGATGAAATTATAGACGCAGCAGTAATGAGTAAAAAAGCGTTGCTGGCATTTTTTGAAACAGAATTTGCCGATGCAAAAGCCAAAGATGTTTTATTGTCCTTACACATGAAAGCGACTATGATGAAGGTGAGCGATCCTATTATTTTTGGTCATGCCGTACGTGTGTATTTAAAGGATGTTTTCGAAAAATACGGAGAAACTTTTGAAGAAATTGGTGTTGATGTAAATAACGGATACGGTAATTTAGTTGAAAACTTAAAAGAATTACCAGAAGCTAAACAAACCGAAATTAAAGCTGCTATTGAAGCTGCTTTCGCTAATGGTGCCGATGTAGCCATGGTAAATAGTGATAAGGGTATTACTAACTTACACGTGCCAAGTGATGTTATTATCGATGCTTCTATGCCAGCAATGATACGTACTTCGGGACAAATGTACAATGCAGAAGGAAAACTACAAGATACCAAAGCGGTTATTCCAGATAGTAGTTATGCAGGGATTTATAGTGCTACAATCGATTTTTGTAAAAAGAATGGAGCCTTCGATCCAACAACCATGGGAACTGTACCAAACGTAGGTTTAATGGCTCAAAAAGCGGAAGAATACGGATCTCATGATAAAACTTTCGAAATTCCATCAAATGGAGTTGTAAAAGTTGTGGATGCATCAGGTGCTACGTTACTAGAACATACCGTTGAAACTGGGGATATTTGGAGAATGTGCCAAGCTAAAGATGCACCTATCCAAGACTGGGTTAAGTTGGCTGTAACCCGAGCAAGAGCATCGCAAACGCCTGCTGTATTTTGGTTAGACGAAAACAGAGCGCACGATGCTGAATTAATTAAAAAAGTAAATAAATATTTAAAAGATCACGATACAACGGGATTAGATTTAAGAATTTTATCTCCAATAGAAGCAACATATTTTACTTGCGAACGATTAAAAGCTGGTAAAGACACCATTTCGGTATCAGGAAATGTTTTACGTGATTATTTAACCGATTTATTCCCGATTTTAGAAGTGGGAACTAGTGCTAAAATGTTATCTATTGTACCATTAATGAATGGCGGTGGATTATTTGAAACAGGAGCTGGAGGATCTGCTCCTAAACACGTACAACAGGTATTGGAAGAAAACCATTTACGTTGGGATTCTTTAGGTGAATTTTTAGCATTAGCCGTTTCCTTAGAGCATTTTAGCTTAGCTAATAACAATCCAAAAGCCAAAGTTTTAGGTGAAACTCTAGATAACGCGACCGATAAATTATTAGAAAATAGAAAAGGGCCTTCAAGAAAAGTGGGGGAGTTGGATAATAGAGGAAGTCACTTTTATTTAGCCATGTATTGGGCACAAGAGTTAGCAAACCAAACGGTGGATGAAACTTTAAAAGCAGAATTTACACCAATTGCTAAACAATTAACAGATAACGAAAGTGTTATTGTTAAAGAACTTATTGATATACAAGGGGATCCAGTAGATTTAGGAGGTTATTATGAGCCAAATGAAGATTTAATAAATCATGCTATGCGACCAAGCAAAACATTTAATAGTATTTTAAATTAACAATACGTTTAAATAATAATTTTAAAAGCTCCTATTTCAGGAGCTTTTTTTTTATTTTTATAAAAAATCATTTTTAATGAAAAATCTTTTCTTGCAGCTAGTTATAGTTTGTTCTTTTTTTTGCCTTTCCACATCCTTAAATGCTCAAAATAAATTCACAATTAGTGGTACTATTTCAGAAGACAGCAGTAATGAAACTTTAATAGGTGTTAATATTATTTTTCCAGAAATTCAATCGGGAACCACTACTAATGAATACGGTTTTTATTCCATAACACTTCCAGAAGGCAAATATAAAATGGTGATAAGTTATTTAGGCTTTAATACGGTTGTTGAAAATATTACCCTTAACGAAGATCAAGTTAAAAACTTCAGTTTAACGGATACATTAGAAAGTTTAGACGAGGTCGTAATTACCGAGAATGTTGAAAAACTTAATATTAAAGCACCACAAATGAGTGTTAATAAATTAAGTGCTTCAACCATAAAACAAATCCCTGTAGTACTCGGGGAAGCCGATATCATTAAATCTATTACTTTACTACCAGGCGTTACAACCGCAGGTGAAGCAGCTTCGGGGTTTAATGTGCGCGGTGGTGCAGCCGATCAAAACTTAATTCTTTTAGATGAAGCTATTATTTATAATTCTTCACATTTATTTGGTTTTTTCTCTGTGTTTAACCCCGATGCCATAAAAGATTTAAAATTATATAAAGGTGGTATTCCTGCGCGTTATGGTGGACGGGTATCATCTGTTTTAGATATTTATCAAAAAGAAGGAAACAGTAAAGAATTTCATGCCAATGGAGGTATTGGTATTGTATCGAGTAGATTGTTGTTAGAGGGGCCTCTAAAAAAAGACAAAGGTTCATTTTTGTTAGGAGGTCGATCCAGTTATGCACACCTGTTTTTGCCTCTTTTCGATATGGATAATAAAGCTTATTTCTACGATTTAAATACCAAATTGAGTTATAAATTAAACGATAATAATAATGTGTATTTTTCAGGATATTTTGGTCGCGATGTATTTAGTATTGCCGATTCCTTTGAAAACACCTATGGGAATTCAGTGCTAAATCTAAGATGGAATCATTTATTTACCAGTAAAATATTTTCTAACCTATCACTAATTTATTCCGATTATTATTATGGTTTAAAATTGAATTTTGTGGAGTTCGATTGGAATTCAGGGATTAAAAACTTCAACTTAAAATACGATTTCAAACATTATTTAAATAGCAAATTAAAATTGCAATATGGATTAAATAGTATTTATTATGCTTTTAATCCAGGAGATATTAAACCAACCGTTGAAACTTCGGGGATTAACCCTTTTACATTAACGCAAAAATATGCTTTTGAAAATGCCATATATTTTGATGCAGAACATAAGGTTTCAGATAAATTATCCTTGTCTTATGGGTTACGTTTAAGTCTATTTCATCGTTTAGGTCAAGATGAATTAAACATTTATGAAAATGACCAAGCGGTTGTGTTTAATGATGATTTTCAAATTTACGAAAAGGCAAAACCTATTGGTGTAGAAACTTTTGATAGAAGTGATGTAATTGAAAGTTTCATCAACTTAGAACCTCGGGCATCATTGTCTTATCAGCTTAATACAGAGTCTTCCGTAAAAGCGAGTTATAACAGAATGACGCAGTATCTGCATTTATTATCAAATACCAATTCTCCAACACCATTAGATGTATGGACGCCTAGCGGAAAATATATTAAACCACAATTGCTCGACCAGTATGCAGTAGGATACTTCAAAGAATTTAACGAGAATAAATACACATTGGAAGTTGAAAGCTTTTATAAAACTATAAAAAACCGAATAGATTATATTGACGTTGCCGATTTAGTGGCTAATAAAGCCATTGAGCAAGTTATTTTAAATGGCAAAGGAAGAGCTTATGGTTTGGAATTTTTATTCAGAAAAAATGAAGGCCGTTTTAAGGGTTGGTTGGCTTACACGCTGTCTAAATCCGAACAACAGACTAAAGGAAGAACGGCAAACGAAACAGGAATTAATAACGGAGATTGGTATAATACACCTTATGATAAAACACACGATATTTCACTAACGGGAAGTTACGATTTAAATGAAAAATGGAAGTTGAGTGGAAACTTTTTGTTTCAAACAGGTCAGCCAGCTACGTTTCCAAATGGTCAATATCAGTATAATGGTGTTACGGTACCAAGTTATGGTGCTAGAAATGCTGATAGGTTACCTGTATATCATAGGTTAGATATATCGGCAACTTACACGTCTAAACCCGATAAGAAATCTGGGTTACAAAGCTATTGGGTTTTTGGAGTTTACAATATGTATAATAGAAAAAATGCAGCATCTATCTCGTTTAGTCCAAATCAAGATACCGGAATTAATGAAGCGAATAGATTGGCTATTTTCGGAATGATTCCTTCAGTGTCGTATAATTTCAAATTTTAATATTATGAAAAAGTATATATATATCATCGGGCTAATTTTGAGTTTTACAGCTTGTGAAGATGTTATAGATTTAGAATTGAATTCTACTGAACCACGTTTGGTAATCGATGCATCCTTAAAATGGTTAAAGGGTACCGATGGTTCAGACCAGTTTATAAAACTTTCATTAAGTGCACCTTATTATGATACCGAAGTGCCACCGGTAAATAACGCTGTGGTAACGGTGATGGATACAGACGATACAATATTTAATTTTGTTGAGGATGGTGACACCGGAATTTACCGATGTAATACGTTTATTCCGGAACTAAATAAAAATTACACCCTAAATATTAATTATAAAGAAGAAGTGTATACCGCTACGGAGAAATTAATCGCCGTAGCGAAAATAGATAGTGTAAAACAAAAAAATGATGGTGGTATTAGCGGCGATGAAATTGAATTAAAAGCATTTTACACAGATCCTGTAGGGGCAGGGGATTATTATTTGTTCGAAGTCGATCCTCTAGAATCTAATGAATTAAGTATAGATGTTTATGATGATGAATTTACCGATGGAAACGAAATTTTTGGTTTTTATAGCGATGAAGATTTAGAAATAGGGGATGAAGTAAATATTTATAATAGTGGTATTTCTGAACGTTTTTATGAGTTTATGGTCGTTTTATTAAAGCAGACATCCGAAGGTGGTGGTGGCCCATTTGAAACTCAACCGGCTACGGTTCGAGGCAATTGTATAAACATAACCAATCCGGAAAATTATCCGTTTGGCTATTTTAGAGCTTCGGAAGTTTCTGTTTTTAACTATATAGTCAAATAGATAATATTGTTATTCTGTTATAAACACCTAGTAGATTATTCGATATTAGTACCACGTTAGGAAGATGATTTTATAAATGATAAAAAGATAGAAGTTGAAGATATTATTTATGATTAAACTCTTTATAATTCATATTTTTGAAATATGAATTTCACGAAAACTACCGAACAAGATTCTAAATATAATCATCTGGAAAAGATGAGCATTGTCGAGTTATTAACCAATATTAATAATGAAGATAAAACGGTGCCTTTGGCCGTTGAGAAAGCGCTGCCACAAATAGAAAAATTAGTAGAACAAATTGTTGCTAAATTGAAAAATGGTGGGCGCTTGTTTTATATGGGCGCAGGCACTAGTGGACGCTTAGGTATTTTAGATGCTTCGGAATGTCCTCCAACATTTGGGGTATCTCCAAATTTAGTTATTGGTATTATTGCCGGTGGGGATCAAGCTATTAGAAATGCGGTTGAGTTTGCTGAAGATTCACTAAATCAAGGTTGGCAAGATTTACAAAAACATAATATTTCCGATAAAGATGTTGTCGTGGGTATTGCGGCTTCAGGCACAACCCCTTATGTTATTTCTGCTTTAGAAGCATGCAATAAAAACAATATTATTACGGGTTGTATTTCGTGTAATAAAAATAGTCCTTTATCTCTAATGGCTCAGTTTCCTATAGAACCTGTTGTTGGGCCAGAATTTGTTACAGGAAGTTCTAGGATGAAAGCGGGTACGGCTCAAAAATTAGTGCTTAATATGATAACGACTTCTACCATGATCCAGTTGGGGCATATAAAAGGTAACAAAATGGTGGATATGCAATTAAGCAATAATAAGCTTTTTGATCGTGGCACAAAAATGATAATGGCTGAACTTCATATTCCTCGAGAAGAAGCCGAAGATTTACTTACTACATACAAAAACGTACGATTAGCAATAAAAAATTATAACAATGGATAGTAAAAATAGAACCGATAAAATAAAACTATATAAAGGCATTAAAACCATGATTTTTGCGGCGTTAACCTTATTTATGGGACCCATAATATTGAGTATGGCTTTAAGTCAGCCAGAGAATTCACTGTATATTCCGCTTTTAATTGTCGGGATTTTAATCTGTGCTTTTGCCGTGTTTTTAATCTTTAAAGGGCTTAAGCTTATTATGGATAGTATGTTTAAAAAGTAGAGGTTTATTAATTAACCTTTTTTTGAACAAGCTTTTGGAGTGGTCGGGTTGTATCCAAAACTTCCATCTTCAAACTGAATTTTTAATCGGTCTAAGATGTAATTAATTATCGCATAATGATGAATGGTGTGGCTATTGGCTTGCGATAATAAAGCACCAAAAGTATAGCTGATTTCTGTTTTTCCTAGTCCTAAATCATCAATAACGATAATATTCGTCTCGGTATCAAAATCTAAGGATTTTAATTTTTCAATCGTGTTATTTAAGTATTTGATAGCAGCATGGCATTGGGTTTCCACATCGGTATTTCTACAGCGAGCTGTTAAGTCAATCTTATTTTCCTCATTTAGAGTGAACATACAATTGTAAAAGTCTAAAATATGCCGAATATGAGAGCCTATACTTGAATAGTAAGGAGAAACTGAAGCATTACATAAATCGGTATTTGATAATTTATTTAGTAAAAAATCTACTTTTTGTAATGTTTTTAAATTTGATTCCTTAATAATATTCATAGGCATTAAAATAATAAAATTGATGGTTATTGGTCTAATTCTATAGAATTCCTTACAAAATACTTAAGATCGATTTAGAGCTTTTAGCATCAAACGTAATTCTTCATAAGTATATTTGTCATCTACTTGATGTTTTAAATCGGTCAAGCTTTCAAATGTTTTTTTAGGGATTATTTTTTTCAATTCTTGATAATGTTCTATAGGCATTAAATCACTGTACTTTACTTCTCCGCTATCAATAAAACTCGATAAATGCCTAATAATAGTCGTGTGTGTAAGTTCGCGTTCTTCTTCAATTTCGGTAATAGTTTTACCAGATTTAAATAAATTTAACGATACTTTTTTTGTGTCTACTTTTTGCTTTTTAGGTTTTTCTACTATTTTTTCTTCTTCAAAATTGATGTTATCTGTATTCGTGTCAATATCATTTTCATCGCAGTAGCTTTTAATTACTTTTAAAATATCGGCTCCGTATTTATCGACACGAATTTTTCCCATACCGTCTATTTCAAGTAGTTCCTTTTTGGTTAATGGCAAAGTTTCGCACATTTCATACAGTGTTTTTTGAGTAAACACTTGATAATGGATTAAACCATTTTTCTCGGCAATTTCATTTCTTAGTACGCGCAGCATTTCAAATAATTCTACATTTGCTGTACCATCAATAACTGTTTTTCTTACTTTTTTAGGTTTGTCTTTGGCTAGAAATTTAGATTTTGCTCGTAACTCTAAAAGTTTTTTAACCGAAAATCCTTCTGCTAATCCATTAAATAATAAGATCTTGGCTGCTAGTAATTCTTCAAGTAAATCAACTGCTTTGGCTAAATCTTTATCAATAGTTTTATTATCAGTCGTGTAGTTAAACGCATTTAATTGGGTGACAAAATGTGTTTCGGTTTGCACTTTAAAATAAGCAATAGCTTTTTTAAAACGGTCTTGTATTAGAGTACTTGTATCTGGTAAAGGTTCTGTTTTAGAAAGTTCTTTTAACTGAGCATTAAAACCATTGCTCACTTTTAAAAAATTGGTAATGGCAGGTTTTATTGCTAGTAGAGGTGCTTCAATATGACCTTTAATGCTTCCTCGGTTTTTGTAAAAGATATCTAAAATGCGGTTTGCAGGATACAAAAATGGATAAAAATCGAAGACTTCGGCAATTAAATCGAGTTGGAAATTTTTTTGAGATTCCTCTAAAATAGTTCTATCAGGTTCATTAGCTTCCGCATTTTTATTAAACGTAATAACGTTGGCGTCACTAATAATTTGGTTGGAATGTATTTTACTTTTCAACACCAAACCCTCCAAAGATTTACAACGACTTAACGCCACATAAGTTTGTCCATGCGCAAAAGCACCTTGCGCATCAATTATGGCTTTTTCAAAGGTTAAACCCTGACTTTTATGTATCGTGATAGACCATGCCAAGCGGAGTGGCATTTGGGTGTAAGACCCAATTTTATTTTCAGTAATCGCCTTCGTGTCTTTATCTACTGTATAATTTATGTTTTCCCAAACTTCGGGTGTGGTTACAATATTAAATTCATCGTCCGGACAATGCACCACCACTTCATCTTGATCTAAATGGATAACTTTACCAATTTTCCCATTAAAATAGCGTTTTTCTGGGCTGCTGTCATTTTTTACAAACATCACCTGTGCACCAACTTTAAGCTCTAAAGCTTCATTATTGGGGTATGCATATTCTGGAAATTTACCTTCTACCTTGGCTTGGTAAAACCGGTTTTTGCCATCCAATTTATTTAATTCTGTAATATTTGTGGCTTCGGCTTTGTTGTTGTGCGTCGTTAAAGAAATGTAGCCATCGTCGGGTTTTGGAGTGAAATCGGGAATATAACGCTTGTTTAATTCTGCGGCCGAAACTTCCGAAAGTACATTATTTCTAATCTCATTTAAAATATTAATAAACGTTGGGTTATCCTGTCTATAAATATGTTTCAACTCTATAGTTATGGCATCGCAGGCTTGATAGGCTTGGCTGCTAAAAAAGAAACCATTCTTGTAATAGGGTTTCAAAATATGCCATTCGCTCTCTTTAATCACGGGCGAAAGTTGCTGCAAATCTCCAATCATCAGGACTTGCACACCACCAAAAACCTTGTTTCGGTTTTTATAACGGCGCAAAGTTCGGTCTATGCCATCGAGTAAATCGGCCCGAACCATACTAATTTCATCAATAACTAAAAGGTCCATGGACCTAATAATATCAATTTTTGTTTTATTGAATTTCCGATTAAAACCCTTAGAGGCATTCAAATCGGTATCCGGTAAAATAGGCCCAAAAGGCATCTGAAAAAATGAATGTATGGTCACGCCTTTCGCGTTTATTGCCGCCACACCCGTTGGTGCTACAACCACTAAACGCTTTAAGCAATCCATTTTTAGTCGGTGCAAAAAGGTCGTTTTTCCCGTTCCTGCTTTTCCCGTCAAAAAAATCGATCGGTTTGTGTTGTTCACAAACTCCCATGCCAATTCCAATTCTTTATTCTCTGCCATTAAATCCTATTCAAAATCGGAAAGTAAGATACATAATTTCAATAATTTTTTGGGCGGGTTTTTAAGAAAAATAAAAACCGCGCTATCCGCTGTATCTTTTTGCAAAGCAGATTAATACATGTTTAGCGCGGTTTTTTATAATTAAAGGCGTTTTTATCCAAGGTTTTATACCTTAAAACTTTGCAAAAAGGATGCCGCTACTATCGCTCCCGCAACCACTTGCCAAGGGCATGGGCATAACCGAAGTTTCAAACTGGGCTTACAAAATTTAGTTCACCAAAACCCGAACGCCTTCACTGTGGCTGCTAAATTCTGGAGCATACATACTTTGAATCGTGGTAATCCCATTGCTCATATTTCCGGCATTGTTTACACGTAAATCGTATTCAAAAACGTAAACACCTTTCGGTAAATAATCGAAAAAGAAGTTCGTGCTCGCATCTTTCGTGCTTTCATAATAGCCTAAACCATCTTGCCATTTGTAACTCGACATTACATTTATAGGCTCGAAACCAGCAGCGCGCATATCTTTCATGTGGATAAATTCCATGGCCCGATCGCTTCTTAATTCAATACGAACACGAACCAAATCACCAACTTTTAAAGCGGTGTTTTCATTAATTTCCGAAATTTCTTCACCCGTATCTGTATTCGTTTTTAAGAATAGTTTCTTGTTTAATTTAAGTGGCGTTTCAGCTGAGGTAATCTTATCTAAATCCTCAAAATATTGCCAATACAAACTGCCCCAAGCAATGCCTTTTTCTTTTTTAGAGATACTAATTTCTCCCATTTCAGGTTTAATTTCCGATGTGTTCCAACTCGTTTTAAAATAACCTGTTCCTGCTTCAACTTTGACGTCTTCAAGTTTTGATGGTTCAATTTTTTGTCCGCCTAAAACCACATCAACCATATCGGTTACACTCAGCCAATCGCTGCCTTGTAGCAATAAAGCATAAACAGCATCAGTAGTCGATTTTGTGGTTTTCCAACGGTTGGTTTGTTTGTTTTTAAGTAACCAGATTTTTAAATTATCAATAGTTTCGGTATCGTTTTCAATTTCCGAAAAGGCTTCAATTAATAAAGCTTGTGTTTCAATTGGGGCTTGATACCAGAACCAAGAATTGGTGTTAGCTTTCCAATACATACCTAATTCTTCCGAAGTCACACTCGTTTCTTTTAACGATTTTAAAATTTTGGAAGCCATTTTTACATCACCAGTTCTATGAGAAATTAACGCCATTAATCCTTTCGCATAAAGCGAACGACTTAGCCAATATTTGTTAATTTGCGTTTGGTAATATTTGATAATGGTTTCAACTTCTTTAGATTTTTTAATATCTGGGTAAAAGCTTCGCATGTATAAATAATGCAATTGGGTGTAGCTTAAATGGTCCAAATCTAAGTCTCTGTTTTTATCATATTTTGTGATGTCTTTATATTCCTGAACAAATTCAGCATCTAAATAATTGATGGCTTTAGAAATTATTGGAGATATATCATCAGTATTATCGGTTACCGAAAGTTGTTTTAAATGCCCGAATCCCGTAATAATATGTTGCGTGATATATCGGTTTTCGCGACCACCTTTAAACCAAGCCCAAGCGCCAGAATCCATTTGGTTGGCTTTTAATTTGTTTATAGCCGACTGCAATTCGTTATTCATTTTATTCAAATCGAATAATAAAGCGATGCGTTTTTTCTGTTCCGTTTCACTTTGTGCATCGCGCAACCAAGGGGTTTCTTGTATTAAAATAGATTTTAAATCTTCATTTTTTTCTAAGTTAGAAAGTAGAGCGTTGGTATTTTTCCATTGATTGAAAACGGCTTGAATTCTCGGGTTCGAGTTCGCGATATGACTCGCCAAAGCATTGGCATAATAACGGCTAAAGGTTTGCTCGTTACAATCGTAAGGATATTCCATTAAATAGGGCAGGGCCTGCACCGCGTACCAAGCTGGATTCGAGGTGATTTCTAAAGTGAGTTTATGGTTTTTTAAAGATGAAGAGGTGTTGGCTTTCAACTTATCTAAAACAAAAGTTTTTGTTTCATTACTGCGTACCCACATCGGCAAGGTTTCGGTAACCAACATGCGGTTGCTTAATACCGGCAAAGCATTTTGCTCGCCATCGCTAAAATTACCAGATTTTGCTGCAATTTTATATTGCACCGCTTGCACATTTTCCGGAATAGTTAAACTCCAGGTTACTTGTGTGTTTCCTGTAGCATCAACGGTGAAGTTTTTATTAGCATCGGCAATGCCTAAATTGCTAGTAATATCTTGTCCTGTTAGGGCATCGGTTAAAAATAATTTGGCATCACCAGAAAGTGCTTTTTCAGTGAGGTTTGAAATTTTTGTACTGATTGAAATATGATCCCCTTCACGTAGAAAACGTGGGGCATTTGGCGTAATCATCAATTCCTTTTGGGTAACAGTTGTTAAAGTTTTTGTAGCGCTTTCTAAGGTTTTAGTGTGTGCTAATAGTTGTAATTTCCATTGGGTTAAAGCTTCTGGTGTATTAAAGCTAAAACTAACATGGCCGTCTTTGTCTGTTTTTAACTGCGGAAAAAAGAAAGCGGTTTCTTGAAGGTTTGTTCGGACTTGAACCGTGTTGAAATTTTCTTCTTCTTTAATAGTTTCTAGAGCAGCTCCTGTACTATCACTTTTATCTTGAGTACCATAACCAACAACAATAGTTTCTTCTAAACTTGCTGTATCGCTTTCCATGGCCATTACAGGAACAGGCGCACTTTCTTTTCTTAATTGAAGTCCTGCAGTACGACCTTTTAGAGCGTTAGTTTTGTGAGCCATTCCTCGAATCAAGATATTTTGGTTGTGCTTACCAAAATGTAGTCCAAACCAATCCAATGCATCATATTTTTGGGTAAAATATTTTACATTAATATAGTCGATATACACTTTAAAATTACTTGTTCCAAAACTGGTGTTTGCGCGATAGCGGCTTTGCGAATAATAGGTTGGATTTTGAATAGGATTGAAGCGCCAATTATGGGATTTAAATTGGTCCAAAGACGCATCATACATACTGACTAAAAGCTCCGCACTTACTTTTTCGCCTTGCGGTCCTTTAATTTTAAATTGCCAATTTTCATCGGTTCCGGGTTGTAGTTTATTTCTAAAGGTCACCGTTTCAATCTCTAAATTGGAATTCGGATAGGGTACTGAAATTCGCACGGCTCCAGATTGATAACTATTAAAGGCAGCCAAGCTATAGTTTACCGAAAAGCCTCCTAAATCGTTTGTAGTAACTGGAATCGATATGGTTTTTTTATTGTTATTTAATTGAATAATTTCAGTTTTTATAATTTTTTTATCCTTTTCAATAGACACCGTAATATTGATGTTTTCGGCAGCAGAGGCGAAGGTTAATTTAGCTGTATCTCCAATACTATATTGGTCTTTATCAGTTGAAACACTGAATAATTGATGGTCGGCCAAAGTTTTATCAGAAGTACTAAATAAGGTAGTTTTAATTTCATCTTTAACTTGTTGTCCAAATTTGTCTTCACTTTCTAAAGTAATAATATATTGTCCGGACTGCCATTTTTTAATAGAACCTAACGGAAGTGTTTTAGAGGTTTTGGTATTAAAATCTTTTTGAAAAACCAATTCGCCTTTTTTCCAGTTTTTAGGATCGTCTTCATCTTGAAAAGCATCATGTGGGAATAGGCTTTTAAAAGCTTCGGAAGTCATACTTTGATAATCTGGAGCATTCCAAGGTCGAGGTCTTAAAACCAAATTTGGTGAGTTCAACTTATAAATTTTTATAGTCCCTTTAGCGTCAATAAATTCACCATTTAGGTTTTTTGTATCGATTTGAATATGGTGTTCTTTTTCTGATTTATCTAAAACAGCATCAATATTTAAGGTCGCTATTAACGCATGATATCCAACATTAACAACCGTTGTTGCACTTCTTGTTTCTCCATTTAAATCGGTTACATCGGCAGTTATTTCATATCTAAAAACAGGTAAACTAGCTTTATCAATACTTTGGTCGGGTTGGGCTTTAAATTTAATTTCAAACTCGCCTTTAGCGTTGGTTATGGTTTCTCCGTGTGTTATTTCTTGTGCTTCGCTATTAAAAAATGGATTATACCAGTAATACCAACGCGGATATTGAACTTGGCGTTGCACACGGTAAACCACTTTGGCATCGGAAATGGTGCTCCCCGCATAAGCTAAGGCTTTCCCCGTTACGCTTACTAAATCGTTAACTTTATAGCTGTCTGTAACCGGGTTAAATTTGGTTTCAAATTTTGGGCGTTTGTATTCTTCCACTGAAAAACTAGCCGTACTTCTCAGTTGTATAGTGTTTGAGTTGGCTTTCAATTCAATATAATAGTTCCCGTTTAATCCGGAGTTTGGTAACATAAATTCTCCTGAAACAGAACCAAAATCATTTGTTTTTAATTCAAGGGTTTTTACGTTTTCATTATTGGTATTATACAATAGCACCGATACATTTTGGTTTTCTAAAACTTCCGATTTACTGTCTTCTGTTTTTATGGCTATGCCTTTAAAATAAAGGGTTTGTCCTGGTCTGTAAATACTACGATCTGTAAATAAAAAGCCTTTGTAAGTTGTCTTTTCTTCCTTTTCAGCATAGCTTCGGTTAATGTAATAATTGCCAAAATAAGCCAAATCGGTATCGGTTTTAACGGCTATTTTAACACGGCTATACCAGTTATTACTTTTTCTTTCAATTTTAAACTCACCTAAAGCATTTGTTGTAAAATACTCCGTTTTTGTTTCTTTGGTGTAATTTACGTTGTAAGTGAATGTTACGGCTGCATTGGAAATTGGAGCACCGTTGGTTCTGTCAATACATTGAAAAATTTTATATTCAGAGGTTTCGGTTTCAACCAATGCCGTGTTTGTAATTTGTATGTTGGTAAATGCGAAGTTGTTTTCACTATTTTTTGGATTGGAAGCCACAAGAATATATCTGCCATTGTTTAGTTTAGGCATCACGATTTCTGTGCTATGATTTTGATAATCATGTTCGTTTTTTAAAGAACTGTCCCAAGATTTTGTAGGTTTTAATTTTGAAATAAAAGCCCATTTTTCTTCTTTTTGATATATAGTGTTGAATTTTTCAAACTCATTATCACTGACTTTATAGGCGTTAAATTGTAGTTGATCTAAATTCTTGTAACGCACTAAAACCCGAGCATTTTGTTGAATTGGTAAAAAGCTTTCTGCTCTAATTTGAAGTTGCTCACGTTCAATCGTTGTTTTTAAAGCATTACATTTTATAGCAGCTTTACTTTTTGGGAATTTTAAAATGATGGTATTGCAGATGTTTATAGCCTCTTTGGCTTTCCATCGGTTAGTTTCGTTTATTTGGGGCTGATAATTTTGACTTTGTTGATTATAAATCTGTGCCGTTTCAAAAGCATATAAACCCGATGTTTCATGGTTTTTTAAACGTTTATTTTCGATTTCTAAAGTCTGGAGAAATAAGTCTTCCTTATTATCGAAAGTGGCGTGTTCGTTTACAAATTTTAAGCGTTCAATATTTACATCAGCTAAAGCAAAAGGCAATTCATCTTTTAAATGAAATTGAATTAAATCTTTATAAATCTTTAAAGCATTTAATTGTAGCGACGTGGAATCTTTGGAGGTAATTGGTAATTCCGAAAATGTTTTGGCATCACTTAAATAGGTCGTATTATCAATTTCAAATTTGTATGCGGGTTTGGTAATGCTTGTTTCTTCTGTTTTATAAAAGTCTAAAGCACTGTGGTTTAAAAAATCGAAAAGTGTTGGTCTGTAGATTTTAGAATCGATTTGTGTATTTAGTAAAACATCGTAATTTTTTAAATCTTCTTGCTGCAACATTAATCCGTTTTGTAACGAATTTTGGAAATGTAAATGCGTTTCATCAAAAAGAGTTTGTAAATCCCACGTTCTAAAATCGTTAGCATCTATTTTTTCACTGGTTTGCGTGCGGTTATAAAATTTCCATCGGTTTTGTTTAAAATACTGCCAATATAAATTGGCTAAAATATGTTCTAAAATGTTTTTAGCAGGAAATGTGCTTTCGGAGATTTTCGACTTAAAATCGTTTATAATTTCGAGTTGGGCATCTTCTTCCAAAACCATAGCAAACTTACTTTTAAATAGCATAGTTTTTATAGTTTGTGGATGGTTTTTGTCTGTTTCGGCCAGTTTTTCTATACGTTCTACAACTTTTAAAGCCGATTTTGGTAAGCCTTCGGTTTCAAATGTATCCACTTCTTTCCATAACGTTTCGTAATTATGGTTTTGAGCCCAAGTAAAGTTTGAAAATAGTAAAATCATTAAAATAGATATCGAATTTTTCATTGCGTTGATTTTGTCTTTAAAATATATACAAAAGCCGTTCCAAAAGAAGCCAATGTGTGAAATGTGTTTTTGGTTGAGTGAAGTTAGTTATTTTTTGACAAAAGAAGAAAGTTTAACTTTGTGTTTTCGAACTAAATAATATGACTAGATTTTTCATTTTTTTATTATTCCCAATTCTCGCGGTTTGTCAATCGGCTGTTTCCGATTTTGAACTCATGGTTAGAAATAAACAATATGAAAAAGTAGAACCTTTATTGATAGATTATGTAAATAATAATCCTAATAATTTGAAGGCTTTAGAATTATTAGGCGATACGTTTGGTTATCAAAAAAAATGGGATAGTGCCATTGAGAATTATAATAAGTTAGTTGAATTGAAACCCAAAACAGCCAATTATCATTATAAATACGGTGGTGCATTGGGGATGAAAGCGCTTTCGGTAAACAAGTTGACTGCATTAAGATTTATAGGAGATATAAAAAGTGCCTTTTTAAAAGCAGCCGAATTGGACGCGAATCATATAGAAACGCGCTGGGCATTGGTAGAGTTGTACATGCAATTGCCAGGTATTTTAGGCGGCAGTAGAAGTAAATCACTAAAATATGCGGATGAACTTGAGATACTTTCTAAAGTGGATGGTTATTTGGCAAAAGGTTATGTTTATGAGTATGATGATGAACCGGAACTTGCTGAAAAATTCTATAAAATGGCCATTATTGAAGGTGGTTCGTTAACCTGTTTTAATAAACTTACGGCTTTTTATGAAAAAGAAAAGCGGCCCAAAGATGCCATAAAAAACATAGAAACAGCAGCGGGAAAATTAAAGCGAAATGCGCTCCATTATCAAATAGGGAAAGTGGCTGCGGAGTATAATATTGAGCTTGAAAAAGGCTTGGCTTGTTTAAATAGGTATTTGGAAAATTATTCAGCTAAAGATGGCGTGCCAAAAGCTTGGGCCTATTATCGATTATCTCAAATTGAAACGCTTCAAAACAATAAAGAACAGGCTTTAAAATATATTGATTTAGCGATAAGCGAATTACCAAAAATTGAAGTTTTTAAAACGCAAAAGGAGAAGGTTTTAAAAATTTAAAACGCTTTTAAAGGGGGTAACTATACGCTTATATCTAGCTTTAACTTCTGTAAAGGTTTAGCCACGAATTCACGAATTAATTAGTACGGTTTTGTAATGTTTTCCGAATGTCACGAAGCTTACTTTTAGTAAGCAAACCAAATCAAATAATTTTCAGTCTATAGTGGTTTATTCGCTTAATCTATCAAATCTAAATACGGTGTCATTTTGTTTTATATGAAAGAATTTACAGTTTGAATAGGGAACAAATTGAAACGGTTTGTCGTGATTAAAAGTGTCGTTTTCTATTGTAAAAAAATCATCAACATCTATATTTCCATAAGGTGAAATGCGTCGGAATCTGTATTTAAAATTATCATCAGTTTTATGAAGTTCAAACCAGGCACCAGCGGCAATACCAGAGAGCCATTGGGCATTTTCATGTAAATTGTCTACGGGTTTAGGAATTAAAGTGCCAACCAAATTAACGTTATGATCTTTAAGTGGATCTAAAAAGCAGCGTAAATTTTCACTTTTTTGAGAGCCTTTAAATTCTGAAATTTCCCCGGTTTCTGAAACTTCAAAAGGATAAGCCTCGGTATTTGAAAGCAATACATTGCCAACGGTACTTGGTGTAAACCATTTCGAGTTCTCAAGCTTTTTTTTCATATCAGGTTTTGTAATTGAAGCTATTAAAGCATCGGTAACAAAACGGGCACAATTACAAGCATTTTTTATAAAAGCCGCGTAACGAATAAAATGCTGATTTTGCATTTCTGTAATATGCGTTCTCGCTTTTTTATAGTCTATGGCATTACAAACGGAAGCGACTAATTTACCTTCGCCATGGGTTATTTTAGGGTTAGTGGCTAAAAATTTTAAAATCTGGTCTAAATTGATGATTTTATCATTTTTAATTTCAGCTTTTAAAGAGAAATGTAATTCGTTATCGGTATAGCGACCACGAACACGGCCTGTGGGCTCGGGGGTAATATAGCGCCCAAAATCGTGATATTCTAAAATACCAGTTTCTTTATCAATTAAAACTAAAGCGGCATGTCCAGCACGTAAATAGTCTTTTTTTCCAATGCCAACAAATCTTAAAAAAGGAGAAAACCATTCTTCGGAAACCAATACAATGGTGTCAGGGTAGGCGAGTGTTAAAATAATTCCGGTATTATCCATTAACTATTTGTGGCGTTTTTAAGGTTTTGCTTGTTATTTGCTGGTTGTGTAAACTTTCATAGCGCATATTGACGTTGTTATTTACTTTTTCAACTTGTGTAATACTTGTTGTTTTTACAAAGCCTCGGTTCATAATAACACCAAAATCGTCATTATTGGCGCCTGCTGTTTTATGAAAATTCAGTATAGATTCCGAAGTTAATTTATTTTCTTTTTTATAGGTTTCAAACCATTGTAAACGCTCGGTTCTCATGGTTTGGTTATATAAGGTAGATGATGACCAAATTTTAGGCTCTAAGGGTAATTTTGTAAACTGCTTTTGGCTGCCATCCCAAACTAATTCGTAGAATTTTAGTTCGGAATTCCAATCGGAAATCACAATAGTAAAAGGTTCAATATCGTCGAAGTTGTAATGTTCTATACAGGTTTCAATATGGTCTGTAATTAAAAAATCTTTGGCTACCACACCACGACTCAGTCTGTATTTGTTTTTTCTTATATGCTTTTCACGTCCACCATTAAGCACACAAATAATTCTGTTTTTTTCGCTAATTCCAATCCATGTACCACCCCCAACTTTATCTTTTGGAAACAGCAGGTTTGTGTTTTTAATAGTATAAAAATCGGGTTCCATAGAAATCCGATTTGGGGCTTCATCTCTATTAGAGGTTAAAACAAAATCATTATTACTTGTTGGAAAAATAGTTACTGTACACATAAAAAAATAGTCTGAAAACAGATTGGCAACTTACGAAAAAATGTTTCAAATTTTAAAATTTTGAAAACCAAAAAATAATTTATCAGACTATAACAAGTTGTTTACCAGCTTTTATTTTGGTATAATCACTGGAAGAATAAGTTAATTCGTAGCTTAAAGTAGAAATTTTAAATTCAATTCGGAAGGCTTTCTGTAAAAAAGGTATACCCCGTTGTGCCTCCAAAAGTAGAATATATGTTGAGTAAACGCGGAGAATCTCTCGAAAGTATTTTAAGATGTTTAGATTAATTTAGAGCTAGCGATTTAAGTTGTTGATTTTTAGTGATTTCATTGTGGTTTATTGTTGCTTTTCTTTTGTGAATGAAGGTTGAAAGCGATTAAACTGTCATTTCTTATTTTAGAATTAGTAATTCTAGGTCTGTTTTTATACGGATATAATAAAAAATTAACGTCCTTTTAGGGAGGCTTCAATCTTATATATCATTTAAAAATTCTTAAATTTGTAACGCATTTACTGAATATTCAATAACGAAAAATAGAAAATCATGGGAAAAGGCTTTTTTAACGTACCGGTTGCTATAAACGAACCTGTAAAATCTTACGCGCCAGGAAGTCCTGAACGCGAGGGCGTTTTAGAAACTTACAAGGCAATGTTTAATAGTACGGTAGACGTTCCTTTATATATTAATGGTGAAGATGTTGAAACTGGAAATACCAGAACCATGTCTCCTCCTCACGATCACAAACATGTGGTTGGAACCTATCATGTAGCAGAACAAAAACATATTGACTATGCTATTTCTACAGCTTTAGAAGCTAGAAAATCATGGAGTTTAATGCCATGGGAGCAACGTGCGGGAATCTTTTTAAAGGCTGCAGAATTAATTGCAGGTCCGTACCGTGCTAAAATTAATGCGGCAACCATGATTGCGCAATCTAAAAATATATTTCAAGCTGAAATTGATGCGGCTTGCGAGCTTATCGATTTTTTACGTTTTAATGTGCAGTTCATGTCCGATATTTATATGGAACAACCAGAAAGCACAAGTGATGCTTGGAACCGTATAGAATATCGTCCGTTAGAAGGTTTTACTTATGCCGTAACCCCTTTTAACTTTACGGCAATTGCTGGAAATTTACCGGCGTGTATGGCCCTAATGGGAAATGTGGTGGTTTGGAAACCTAGTGATAGCCAAGTATATTCTGCTAAAGTAATTATGGATGTCTTTAAAGAAGCAGGGGTTCCTGCCGGCGTAATTAACGTTGTTTTTGGAGACCCTGTAATGATTACCAATACCGTATTGGCAAGTCCCGATTTTTCAGGATTACACTTTACAGGTTCAACTTTTGTATTTAAAGAACTTTGGAAACAAATAGGAAACAATATTCATAACTATAAAACGTATCCTAAAATTGTTGGAGAAACAGGAGGGAAAGATTTTATTGTAGCTCATAAAACGGCCAATGCTAAACAAGTGGCTACAGCCATTGTTCGTGGTGCTTTCGAATTCCAAGGGCAAAAATGTAGTGCAGCCTCTCGTGCTTATATTCCACAAAGCTTATGGGCCGATGTAAATGCATTTGTTATCGAAGATGTGAATTCCTTTAAAATGGGATCTCCAGAAGATATGAGTAACTTTATTACAGCGGTTATTCACGAAGGTTCTTTTGATAAATTAGCAAAATACATCGACCAAGCAAAAGCAGATGCTGATGCCGAAATTATTGTTGGTGGTGGTTATGATAAAAGTAAAGGATACTTTATAGAACCAACAGTTATCTTAACATCGAACCCAAAATACACCACCATGTCTACAGAGTTATTTGGCCCTGTAATTACTATTTATGTGTATGAAGATGACGCTTACGCGGAAACGTTAAAGTTGGTTGATGAAACTAGTGAATATGCATTAACAGGTGCTATTTTAGCAACCGACAGATATGCTATTGCACAAGCGACTGAAGCTTTACAAAACTGTGCTGGTAATTTCTATATTAATGATAAACCAACCGGAGCTGTTGTTGGGCAACAACCATTTGGTGGCGCAAGAGCTTCTGGAACAAACGATAAAGCGGGTAGTGCGCAAAACTTGTTGCGTTGGGTGTCGCCTAGAATGATAAAAGAAACCTTTGTAACCCCTAGAGATTACCGTTACCCATTTTTAGGAGAATAGAAAGTGATTCTGTTATAATAAGAAGTTGGATTTTAGTATGCAATTTTGAAAATAGAAAATAGAAAATAGAAAATAGAAAATAGAAAATAGAAAATAGAAAATAGAGAAAAGAGAAATCAGTTTTTGATTTCTCTTTTTTTTATATCATTTATTTCAAGTGGTAAATCGTATTATTTATAAACTACAGGAATAAGTTCTCCTTTCGCTAAGCAGTATTTTTCTATCGCTTCCGCGGAAAGGTTAGCGGTATAATCCACTTCATTTACGGTAAAACCAATGTTGCGGAGCTTGTCAAAATAATCTCGGCCGTACACACGCACGTGATCGTATTGTCCGAATATTTTAGCGCGTTCGGCTTTATCAGTAATCGAATCATCTTCAAACGTAGTGGCTCTCGATAAATCTTGAGGAATTTGAAAAATGCCCATACCACCAGGTTTTAAAACGCGATATAATTCTTGCATGGCTTTCGTATCATCAGGAATGTGTTCCAATACGTGATTACAAAAAATAACGTCGTAGCTATTATCTTCAAAAGGTAAATTACAAATATCCGCTTTTACATCCGCAATTGGCGATAGTAAATCGGTGGTGGTATAATCTATGTTTTTAAGATTTCTGAATCGTTTTAAAAAACACTGTTCTGGAGCAAAATGCAGAACACTTTTTCTTTCAGTTGAAGCAATTTCTGTTTCCGAAGAAAAAAAATCGGTTTCATTTTTAAGGTATAACCAAAGCAAGCGATGGCGCTCTAAACTTAATGTTGAAGGCGACAATACATTGTTACGTTGATTGCCATAACCATAAGGCAGAAAGCTTTTAAAACTTTTCCCATCAATAGGATCGGTAAACGTATGGCCTTTTAAAAAAAAAGCTAGAATAGGTCGAATTACATAGCTTAACCTGATTAATAAAGGTCTCGGAATGGTATTCAGTATAAGTTTGAAGAGTTTTTTCAAATTGTATTAAGCTAGTACTTTGTTCGTTGAAATTAAAGATGAAATTCCGTCCCAAAGTGCAATTCGATATTTTAAAGCATCTTGAGCTGTTTCTAAAACTTCATCCCATTTTGTTTGGTCGTTTCCACATAATTCTTCAACCATTTTTAAAGATAAAGGGCCGTGCTCATCGCCATCTAATTCAATATGTCGCTCTAAATAATAAGTTAGCTTACTATAAGACGCTTTGTTGTTTTGTTCCGATTGTTTAATAATTTGAAAAAACATATCAGGAATAACATCTTCTCGACCAAAGGTGAATGCAGATGCTATTTTGTGAGGCGCATTTGTCGCAATGGTTTCAAAAGAAAAATTTACAAATTCTTGAGTTGCTTTTGGTAAGTTTAAAGCTTCCATGGCATTAGAAACTGAAACGCCTTTTGCTATATTTAACATGAATGCTTCTATATCGACTGTACTGGCACCAACTTGTTGCATGGCGTCTAAGTACATTTCAAAATGACTTTTTGGTTCCCCTAATTCATTAATGTCACTTTCTTCACCTAATACAATTTCATTAATAAAACGTGCCGTAGAAGGGTGTTTAACCGGAGTCCATGGCACGGAAGTATTTGTTAAATGATTTTGAAGTGCTTTTAGTAAACTCATAAAATCCCAAACAGCAAATACATGTTGTTCCATAAAGGTTTTTATATCGTCAACAGAAGCTAAATCACTGTATAGTTGGTGAGAATTAAGGGCTTCTCGTAATGGTTTAAGAGCTTGCTCTATAGATTCAATAGATGTTTTCATAAATTGTTTTAGAGTACTAATGCTTTTTGGCGAAACTCATCTTCCTCGTTAGAAACAATGCCTAATGCATCATAGATATATGCAAAAGTTGAAAGTAATTCCGGTTTGCCGTCTACTAGAGCCACATCGTGCTCAAAGTGTGCCGATGGTTTATTATCTAAAGTGGTAATAGTCCAACCGTCTCTATGTTGCTTGATGCGGTGCGTACCTAAATTAATCATAGGCTCGATGGCAACTACCATACCTTCAATAAATTTCTTACCACGACCACGTTTTCCGTAGTTAGGCATTTCTGGATCTTCGTGCATTTTGCTACCTAATCCATGACCAACAAGTTCACGAACTACGCCGTAACCATGATCTTCACAATATTTTTGAATGGCATATCCCACATCACCAACACGGTTATTTGCTTTAAATTCGCGGATACCAACATATAAAGATTCTTTGGTTACTTGAAGTAATTTCTCGGTTTCTGGAGCAATTTCGCCTACCGCAAAAGTATACGCGTGATCGCCGTAAAATCCGTTTTTTAAAGCTCCACAATCTATAGAAATAATATCACCTTCAACTAAAGGAGTATCATTAGGAATACCGTGTACTACTTGAGTATTCGGACTCATACAAAGGGTGTTTGGGAAATCGTAAAGGCCTAAAAAACCAGGGATAGCATCGTGGTCTCTTATATGTTCTTCGGCAATTTTATCTAGTTGAAGTGTGGTTACTCCTGGCTTGATTGCTTTGGCAACTTCACCTAATGTTTTAGATACTATTAATGCACTTTCTCGCATTAATTCTATTTCTTCTTTTGTTTTTATAACTATCATATTATTTTTAATAAAGGCAAAAAAATCTTAAAAGAATTAAGATTTGATTTTGCTTAAAATGAGGAACCCTGTATCCAAACTATTTTAAAAAACTAAAAAGTCCTTTTTTCTGTTTAGGTATTTCCGGAGTTTCATTTGTTAATGTTTGATAAATTTTACCCCAACCTATAAAACCACCAATATTTCTATCATCGATAAATATATCGGCGTTAATTTTGCGACTCGCATCATTATTGAATGCTTCACCTTCAAAACTGCTGTTTATGGCGTAGAATTTAATACCGTTTTTTTCACAAAAGGAAACGGCTTCGTCTAATTTAGAACCATGTCTGTAGGTCCATAAAATTAAACGATGCCCTTCTTCTTGTAGTTTTTTTAGAGTTTCGAAAGCAAATAGCATGGGTTTTCCTATTTTGGGATAGGCGTCTTCTACTATAGTACCATCGAAATCTATGGCAATTATTTTGGTTTTATTAAATTTCATTGTTTATACCAGCGGATGTTGTGTCATCGCTTTAGGTTGTTCTACTCCTAAAAGTTTTAAAACAGTTGGAGCCATATCTCCTAAAACGCCATCTTTAATACTTTTCAGGTCGTTGTCTATTAGGATTACAGGTACAGGGTTTGTAGTGTGTGCTGTGTTTGGAGAACCATCAGGGTTAATCATAGTTTCACAGTTACCGTGATCGGCAATTAATAGGGTAGTGTACCCATTTTCTAAACCAGTTGTTACCACTTCTTTTACACAGGCGTCAACAGCTTCACAAGCTTTTATTGCAGCTTCCATAACACCGGTATGTCCAACCATGTCACCATTTGCAAAGTTTAAGCAAACAAAATCGGCTTCTCCTTTTTTTAGCTCAGGCACCAAAGCATCTTTTAATTCGTAAGCACTCATTTCTGGTTTTAAATCGTAAGTAGCTACTTTAGGCGAATTTTTTAAAATTCTAGATTCCCCTTCAAAAGGTTCTTCACGTCCTCCCGAAAAGAAAAATGTCACGTGTGGATATTTTTCAGTTTCGGCAATTCTAATTTGCTTTTTGCCGTTTTTAGATAATACTTCACCTAAGGTTTCAGTAATATTATCTTTATTAAAAATAACTTTTATACCTTTAAAAGCATCACTATAGTTGGTGATAGTTACATAGTATAAGTCTAATTTTTTAGTATCGTATTCTGGGAAATCTTTTTGATTTAACATTTCGGTTAACTCACGACCTCTATCTGTTCTAAAGTTAAAAAAGATAAGCACATCATCTTTTTCTACTTTAGCAACTGCTTCATTATTTTCAGTAATAATTAAAGGTTTGATGAATTCATCGGTAACGTCATTATCATAATTAGCTTGAATTTCAGCAATTGGATTATCTGTTTTAGTGCCAACATTATTCACAATAGCATCATAAGCCAATTTTACGCGTTCCCAACGTTTATCTCTATCCATGGCGTAATAACGGCCAGTAATAGTTGCTATTTTTGCTTTTGTACCTTCAATATATTTTTGTAAATCTTCAACATAACCTTTACCAGATTTAGGATCAACATCTCTACCATCTGTAAACGCATGTACATAAGAGTTTACTCCTGCTAAGTTTGCAGCATCAATAAAACCACGTAAATGGCTGGTGTGCGCGTGAACGCCACCATCACTCAATAATCCTAAAAAGTGAACATTTTTATTATTATCCGAAGCATATTTTAAAGCATCGATTAATACTTTTTCATCTTTCAATGTATCTTTTTCAATCGCTAGGTTAATTTTAGCTAAATCTTGATACACAATTCTTCCGGCTCCTAAATTCATGTGACCAACTTCACTATTTCCCATTTGGCCTTCTGGTAAACCAACGTTTAAACCATCGGTCCTTAATGTTGCGTATGGATATTTTTTATATAGAGAATCAATAAAAGGGATATTTGCATTATCGATAGCGGAAACTTTAGGGTCTGGAGAGTTTCCCCAACCATCAAGAATCATCAAGATGACTTTTTTATTCATTTTTTTAAGAATTTAAATATACTCATACAAAGATACATAACTTGACTTAAGTGACCACTAAATAAAGCTTGAAAATAGGGGATTTATAGGGCGTTTGATAATCTATTTGAGAATGTGGGGTTTTCTTAATTATTTTAAAACTAAATACTGAAATCTAAAAATTATTTTCTTTTTATGTAACACTTTCAAGAATTGGTCGTCTTTTAAATAAATCAAAAAACATAATCAATTTAATCAAATCAAAAATCTTTCATCATGAAAAAATCAATCATTATTTCCGCAGTTACTTTATGCTTTTCGTTAGGAACAGTGCATGCATTATCATTTGATAGACCCAAACAGCCCACTTCAAAACATGTTAAACAATATAAAGCAAATCCTTTTTGTGTTTCTATTGCTTTAGGTGATTTAGACACTGTAAAAAAACTATTGGCTCTTGGAGAAGATGTAAATCAGTTTTCCAATGGAATGACGCCTGCTATGTATGCTGCGAAATTTAATCGAACAGAAATTTTAGAATTACTCATTGACTATGGAGCAGATTTAAAAGTTAAAAATGCTAAACGGATGACCGCTGTAAAATTTGCTGAAATTCACGGCGCTAAGGATGCTGAAATTATTATCAAAGAAACTATAGCTTCCGAAAAGAAAAAGTAATTATTAATAGATAATTATTTTGAGTTAGTCACTCTGTAAAAAGCTACTGTAAAAGGTAGCTTTTTTTTGTTTTAGAAACAGTTAGGACAATGAAATAAAAAAGAAAAAATTAACTCAAACTATAATACTACTTAACTTCTAACTAACTATGAAAAAGGTTCGCTCTAAATATGAGTTTTAATGATAGAAATAAATGTTTAGAACTTCCTCTTACAATATTATATTATTTTAAAGAAAACGAATATAATTTATCGTTTATTTAGTGTAAATTATAACCGTTTTTTCTGAAAATAAGATATTAAACGATATGGTATACTCATAAAGCTATTTTTTATAAGATATAGTTTTTTAAGCTCTTATGATTAGTTTTAAAAAAAGAAATGAAGTCTTAAATAAAATAGATTTTTTTTTGATGGTATGATTTATCTATCTTAGAAGCTCAAAAGCAATTTTTAGAAGTTGAAGTCTATTTAATAAAATGGATTGGTTCATTTTTGCTTACACCTTTTATTGCTTATGAAATTTAAAATGTTCTCTTTTTTATTATGCTTTGTGTTCTTTTTGGGTTTTTCGCAAGAGCAGGATCTAGATTATATTAAACAACAAGTTGAAGTTTATAAAACACGAGATACTACACGTGTAAATTTGTTAAACCTAGTAACTAAATATTATGTATCACGGGACATTTCTAAAAATGAAGATATATTAAATGAGGCCATAGACATTAGTAAGGCGCTTAAATATAGTCAAGGTTTATCTCGTTCTTATACAAATCTCACATCATTTTATGTTCAAAGGGGCGATTATAGTAAAGCACTAAAATTGGCTTTAAAAACAAAACAACTTCAAGATAGTATAAATGATTTTAGCGGTTTAATTTACACAAATAGTAGTATTGCTCGCATATATAATCATTTAGACAAATCCGATAAAGCAATAGAAATACAGTTGGAGAATTTAGAGTTGTTAAAAGAAAATCCTAATAAAAATATGGAGGCGCAAGTTCATTTTTATTTAGCATCAGCTTATGAGGTTATCGAAAAATATAATGATGCTGAATACCATTATAGGGCTGCCAAAAATATTGCAGAAAAGGTTCATTTTAAAACCGGTATTGCCATAGCAAATTCTTCTTTAGGTATTTTAGAAAACAAACGAAAAAATTATAAAACAGCCATTACTTATTTAAACCAATCTTTAGACTTTTTTAAAAACAATAATCAAAAAGCAAACGTAGCACATTCAAATTTAGAACTTGCGGTTGCTTATGCAAATATTGGGAGAGTAGATGATGCTATTTCTGCAAACAATAATGCTATAGAAATTTATAAAGAACAAAACAATTTTAAAAATTTAAAGCGGGTATATCATGAACAAAGCGATTATTATAAACGAAAAAGAGATTACTTAAATTCTAGTAAATATCTGGAAAAGTATTATAAAATTAAAGACAGTATTTTTTCTAAAGAGCGGGTTTCAGTTATTGAAGAATTACAAACAAAATACGAAACAGAAAAAATTCAAAAAGAAAAAGATAACGCAGAGCAACAAGTGGTGATAAGCCGATTGGAAAGTGCTAAAAATAGAAGCCTGTTTTTGGGCTCGGTAATAATAGCAGGTTTAATTTTGTTAACCTCTATATTTTATTTTAGTCGCTTAAAAACTAAAAAAAAGGCAGAGTTAATTACTGTAGAACTCAAAGAAACTCAAAAACGTTTAGCAATAGAAAAGCAATATAGAGATTCTGAATTAAAAGCATTAAAAGCACAAATGAATCCTCATTTTATATTTAATGCCTTAAATTCTATTCAGGATTATATTGTTTTAAATCAGAAAAATTTAGCTAGTGATTATTTAGGAAAGTTTGCCGATTTAATTCGTAATTATTTGCATTTTAGTGATACAGGATTTATTTCAATACCCGATGAGGTTCATAATTTAAACCTCTATTTAGAATTAGAAAAGTTACGATTTGAAGATAAATTGGAATATACGTTTAGAGTAGATGATGCTGCAAATTCTGATACCATAAAAATACCAACAATGCTAATTCAGCCCTATGTAGAAAATGCTTTAAAACACGGGTTGTTACACAAAAAAGAACATAGAAAACTGGAGGTGTCTTTATCTAAAATTTCAGATCAGATTATAGAATGTATTATAGAAGATAATGGTATTGGTAGAGAAAAATCGAGAGCAATAAAAGCAAGAAAACAAGCGCAGCATAAATCCTTCGCTTTAAAAGCCACTACAGAGCGATTGGATTTATTAAACTATGGCCGCGAAAAGAAAATTGGTGTCGAAATTATTGATTTAAAAGAAAATAATACGGCTAAAGGAACGCGAGTTATTTTAAAAATTCCAATTCTAAAATAGTAAAAATGAAAGCACTTATTATAGACGACGAGAAAAAAGCACGGCAAGTATTACATATTTTAGTAGAAGAAAATTGCCCGAAAATAACTCAAATATTTGAGGCAGAAGATTTGCTCTCGGGTGTAGAACTTATAAAAAAAGAACAGCCAAGTATTGTGTTTTTAGATATTGAAATGCCAGAACATTCAGGATTAGAAATTTTAAACTTTATAGAAAAAGAAGTTCATAATTTCGAAATTATTTTTACTACGGCATACAGCGAATACGCGTTGCAGGCTTTTCAACTCTCGGCAATAGATTATTTATTAAAGCCCGTGAGGCCAAGTCAGGTAAAGGAAGCGGTGGATAAAGCCATTAGTTTTTTAGGGAACTCTCAAATTAACAAGCGTCTTGCAGAACTTAAATTGAGCTTGCAAGAATCTAATTTTAAAAAAATAGGATTGCCAAATGCTAATGGTATTAAGTTTGTAGATTTTAATGATATCATTATGCTGGAAGCCGATGGAATGTACACTAATGTATCTACCACAAAGGAAGAAGCTATTTTGGTGAGTAAGCCTTTAAAGTTCTTTGTAGAAACACTTCAGAAAATAAAGAATTTTTATCGACCGCACCGTTCTCATCTTATTAATTTATCATATATAAAAGAATATATTAAAAAAGATGGCGGGTATATTGTTATGGAAAATGATAAAACAGTGTCTATTTCTAATGATAAAAAAGAAGAGTTTTTAGCCATTGTTCAAAATATTTAAGATTAAAATGTTGAAATACCTTTTTAGGAAATAGCCATTAAAGAATTTAATAAAAAGTACGAATTTGCTTTAAAAGTTGAAAACCGTATTTCAGAAAGTTGCCATAAGATATACCTCTATTTTATGGCAACTTTGTTTTTGCTATTAATCAATTAATCTTTTTATTATTATGAAAACAAGAATACTTTTAGCCATGTTACTTTTAAGTAATATTTTATTGGCGCAACTACCAACTACAAATTTAGCTGGTTATTATGAATTTACTAATGGCGCTATGAGCGACGGGGCTAATGGGAACAATTTTGTGCAAACCGGAACCGCGCTCGCTTTAGAAACCGATAGATTTACTGCGGCCAATAATGCTATTAATTTAAACGGCGATTATTTAACCGCTAACAATTTTAATTTTGGATCGGAGATCGCTTTAAGTTTTTGGGTAAAAACAGCAACTAATGATGTGGATTCTAAAGTTATTTTTGAGCAAAAGGATAACGTTGGTTTTAATATTTACTTGCAGGATGGAAAAATAGGTGTTTCAGGAAGAAATCAGTATTATGATCTAGGGACTTCTTTTCAAGATTGGGATTTTAATAATTTGTTTTCTACGGTTATTTCAGATAATATTTGGCATCACGTTGTTGTAAATATTAAATATGTAAAAACCTCGGGAACAAAGTTCGATTTTTATATAGACGTTTATACTGATACCATAAAAGAATCAGTTGTGGTAGGTCGTGATTATTATAGAATGCAAGATTCTGGTGGTGTTAATAAAAACACACCTTTTAAGGTTGCTAACAATAAAAATAATAGTTTGGCAGCAACTGCAATGTATGGAGATGTTTTAGATGATTTGTTGTTTTATAGTCGAATTTTAACCGATGCTGAGGTGACACAATTAGCAGAATTGAACGGTTACGGATTCTGTTTTGCACCAGATATAGTAAACCTTACGGTAAGCAATATAACTGAAAATTCGGCCGATATTGCTTGGACCGATGCAGGGACTTATGATATTGCTTATGGATTAAAAAATGAGCCTTTTTCAAACTATACTATGGTTACCGATGTTACTACAGGAAATTTAAGTTTAGCTAGTTTAAGTAGCTCTAATTATTATAATGTTTACTACAGAACAAAGTGTACATCTACCTTCGCACCAACATCTAGTTGGTCTTTAGCAAAAGAATTTAGAACAAACGGGCGTTATTATGTTAAAGCCGATGCTACAGGGTTTAATGATGGGTCTTCGTGGGCAAACGCTTATACCAATTTACAAGATGCGCTAACCAATTTAATTGATGATGATACTATTTGGGTAGCCAAAGGCACATATATTCCCGATGCTAGCGATAATAGTATAAATTTTGAAATTAATAAGACTAATATTTCATTATATGGCGGTTTTAGTGGTACAGAAAACGTATTGGAAGATCGGGTTTTAAGTCTCGTGAATACAACAAATGAGACTATACTATCTGGTGATTTATTGAATAATGACGACGCTAATATTACCTTTAGTAATACCACTAGAAGTGATAATTCCTTAACTGTAGTTAGAATAAATGGTTATAATGCTTCTATCGATGGGTTTACAATAACGGGAGGTAATTCCACGACTAAAGGTGCTGGAATATTATATTCAAGAGCTAATATAAATAGAGGATTAAACATTAAACATTCCGTTATAAAAAATAATATATCAGGTGAAGGTGCTGGGTTGTATTATGAAGCTTATTATAATACAGATGCCTTAGTAATTGATAAATGTGTTTTTGAAAATAATTTAGCTAAAGGAGGAGCAGCGCTATCGTATTTAAAAAATGGTAGATATGCTTATTCCGTAACTATTAGTAATTCTCTTTTTAAAGGTAATACTTCAAAAAATCAGGGGACAGGTAATAACGGCTTTGCTGCAAGTGCTGGATGGTTTAGAGGTGTAAAATACGGTAACACGACAACAGCGGTAAAACTTGTAAATAACACCTATGTAAATAATGCTGACCTGGGAACTTCTACCGGCTTAAATAATTTTAACAGGGCAACAATTGGTGTAACAAGAGAAGAAGTTCAGGGGCATATAAATGTAGAAATGTCTAACTGTATTTTTTGGAACAATACTACTGTAAATGGAGTTATATCAAAAGCTGTTTCAGGGTTAAATTCTACTTTGAATTATGTAAATATATTTAACAGTATCGATCAGGATAATTTTTCATTAATATCCTCATCAGATAAAACTAACACAAGTAATTCTGATCCATTATTTACCGACTTAGCCAATGGCGACTTTACTTTAGCGCCAGGTTCTCCTGCCATAGATAGCGGAGATAACTCTAAAATTCCGGCAGGAATAACAACAGATATATTAGGTTTAAATCGTGTGTTTAATGCTACTGTAGATATGGGAGCTTATGAGTTTGGTTCCACATTGAGTACAAATGATTTGGGATTCAGTGAAAACGATATAAAATTATATCCAAATCCAACATCCTCAGTTTTAAATATTAAAATGGCTACCGTTTTTAAACAAGCAAGTATTTATTCAGTTTTAGGAGCTAAAGTCTTAGAAACGTCATTGCCTATAATTAATACAGCACATTTAAAAAGTGGGATGTATTTAATTGAAATCCAAGATGAAAACGGACATGTTTCTACAAAACGATTTATAAAAAATTAAAGACGCTATTAATTCTTTTTTTTAAGAAGGGAAGTCCATTTTTGGCTTCTCTTTTTTTTATACCCATTGGGAAATAATAAACTTAAAAGCAGGAGGGGATCGGTTTATTTGAAAGGTCGCTCTTTTCAAAGCGACTCATTTAAAAATCAAGAAATAAAAATTGAAGCATTTTAAATATTAAGATGCGTATATTCTAAAAACAACTATAAATCCATGCATCAAATGAAAACTCTTTTAACCTTAGCTTTTTTAGTATTTGGATATGGCATATCTGCTCAAAATATAGATTTCAACACAAAAAAAGGGTTTGTCGTGGAAGGATTCGATGTGGTTTCTTATTTTAATAATACCCCCGAAAAAGGCAAGGATAAATTTGTGAGTACTTATAAAGGTGGTACATTTAAATTTGCTTCACAAAGTCATTTAGAAGCTTTTAATAAGAATCCGGAAATGTACATTCCTCAATATGGAGGGTACTGTGCTTATGCCATAGCTGCAAAAGGCGAAAAGGTTTCCATAGATCCTGAAACTTACGAAATACGAGATGGTAAATTATACCTCTTCTATAATTCATGGGGTATTAATACACTCAAATCTTGGTTAGACGAGTCGCCAGAGGCTTTAAAACTTAAAGCCGATAAAAACTGGAAACATATTGATAAGCACTAAGGGAGATGAATTTAGTCATTTATTTTCTTATTGGTTTTACTGCAGCCGTACTTGGTGCGTTGCCTTTGGGAACAACTAATGTTGCTGTAATAAATACAACTATTAAAGAAGATGTGCAGAGTGTGTTAAAAATAATATACACCGCAGCAGGTGCAGAGTTAATTTTAGTGGTTTTTGCTATTCTATTTAATAATGATATAGAAGTTTTTATTAATATGAATCTCTGGCTGCAATACGCGATTGTTGCTGTATTACTCGTGTTGGGCGTAGTGTTGTTATCCGGTAGAACAGATTGTATTAAAGATGAAAATGATGAGTGTATCATTATTAAAAAAAGAAGGAGACCCATATCAAAACAAATGTTAGGTTTCTTTTTAGGCCTCGTTAATCCTACGGTGCTTATTTATTGGATATTTATAATGGCGTATTTAAATAAGAATATTATAGATTTAAATATGGGAGTAGATTATCAATTCATAGCTACTTTTTTAATAGGTGCTTATTTAGGTAAGCTTATGGTATTATATGGCTATGGTAAATTTAGTGATGTTATAAAAGTGAAAATGAAACAACCAACTACGCGCGTAAATAGAGTAATAGGAGTCTTGTTGCTATGTGTGTCAATTTTACAAATGACGAAGTTAATTTATCTGTAATGTTATCGTTGAAGGCATTTGGATAACTAAGAATCCCTAGATAAAAAGATGAGAAGCTATTTAAATTATAAGTATAAAAAAATCCGATTCATTTAAGAATCGGATTTTTTTTGATTAAGCGAATAATATGTTTTACAATAGGCGAATCGCCTTATTTTACTTTCTCTACTATGGCTTTAAAAGCCTCTGGGTTGTTCATTGCTAAATCGGCTAAAACTTTACGGTTTAGTTCGATGTTGTTAGCTTTTACTTTTCCCATAAATTGAGAATAAGATAAACCGTGTAAACGAGCTCCAGCGTTAATACGCGTGATCCATAAGGCACGGAATGTTCTCTTTTTTACTCTACGGTCTCTGTACGAGTATTGCATCGCTTTGTCAACCGCATTTTTTGCTACTGTCCAAACGTTTTTACGACGTCCGAAGTAACCTTTTGCTTGTTTTAGAACCTTTTTTCTACGGGCTCTTTTTGCTACAGAATTTACTGATCTTGGCATAATTTTTAATTGTTTTTTGTAGTAGGCGGCCAAAATACATTGGCACTTTTTAAATTTGAGCCTAACTCCAGGGTTTATAATTTATTTAACCAACGTTAAATCGAGCTGTGTTTATTTTAAACGCAACATCGTTTTAATGTTATCTTCGTCTGCTTTATGTACTAATGTATCATGACGCAGTGCAAGCTTACGCTTTTTAGATTTCTTTGTTAAGATGTGACTCTTAAAAGCGTGCTTTCTTTTTAATTTACCAGTACCAGTAAGCTTGAAACGCTTTTTAGCACTAGATTTTGTTTTCATTTTAGGCATTTTTTCTTCCTAGGTTTTAATTATTTCGCTTAATACTTTTGTGCAGAATTTATTTCGGCATCTTATTTTTTTGGAGCGATAAACATCGTCATACGTTTACCTTCCAATCTAGGCATTTGTTCTACTTTTCCAAGCTCTTCTAAATCTTGAGCTAAGCGCAGTAACAAAATTTGCCCTTGTTCTTTAAATATAATGGAACGTCCTTTAAAAAACACAAAAGCTTTGAGCTTTGCACCTTCTTTTAAGAACTTTTCCGCATGTTTTCTTTTAAACGCGTAATCGTGATCATCGGTTTGAGGTCCGAAACGAATCTCTTTAATTACCACTTTTGTCGCTTTAGATTTTAATGCTTTATCCCGTTTCTTTTGTTCGTAAAGAAACTTTTTATAGTCCATAACCTTACAAACAGGTGGATCAGCATTTGGTGATATTTCAACAAGATCTAATCCTTGTGCGTCGGCAATACGCATGGCATCACCTTTGGTATAAATACCAATGTCTACGTTGTCTCCTACAAGACGCAATTTTTGCGCTGTAATTTTAGAGTTTATCTTGTGTTTATCTTCTTGCGAAACCCTTCTTGGCTGATGTCTTCTTCTAATTGCTATGGCTCTATAATTTTAAATTAAACTTATTTTTTTATTTTTAAAATGACTTTAAGGTCTTTTTAATTTCTTCTTTTATAATCTGCGAGAAGTCTTCAACGGAAATCATTCCTAAATCTTCTCCACCATGTTGGCGTACAGATATTTTGTTTTCTTGTTCTTCTTGCTCCCCTATAATAATCATATACGGGTGTTTTTGCATTTCGGATTCCCGAATTTTTTTCCCAATAGTTTCATTTCTATGGTCTACAAGGGCGCGAATTTCGTGATTTTCTAGCAAATTTAAAACTTTTTCGGAGTATTTTTCATATTTCTCGCTAATAGACAAGATAATAACTTGCACAGGCATAAGCCAAAGCGGGAAGTTTCCTCCAGTATGTTCTAGTAATAAAGCTATAAAACGTTCCATACTGCCAAAAGGTGCACGGTGTATCATAACCGGGCGATGAAGCTCGTTGTCACTGCCTTTATAGGTTAAATTGAAACGTTCTGGTAGATTGTAATCTGCCTGAATAGTTCCTAATTGCCATTTACGTCCTAAGGCATCTTTTACCATAAAATCTAGCTTAGGCCCATAAAAAGCTGCTTCGCCTTCTTCAATAATAAAATCTAAACCTTTGTCGGTAGCCGCATTAATAATCGCTTGCTCGGCTTTTTCCCAATTGGCAACATCACCTATATATTTGTCGGGATTTTCAGGATCTCTTACAGAAACCTGAGCTGTAAAGTTTTCAAAGCCTAAAGATCCAAATACATAAAGCACTAAATCAATAACACTTTTAAATTCTTCATCCAATTGTTCTGGAGTACAAAAAATGTGAGCATCGTCTTGTGTAAAACCTCTAACACGGGTTAGACCATGGAGTTCACCACTTTGTTCGTATCTATAAACGGTGCCAAATTCAGCATACCTTACAGGTAAATCTTTATAACTCCATTGAAAGTTATTGTATATCTCACAATGGTGCGGGCAGTTCATGGGTTTTAACAAAAACTCCTCGTCTTCTTTAGGTGTCGTTATTGGCTGAAAGCTATCTGCGCCATATTTAGCATAATGACCAGAAGTAACATAAAGTTCTTTTTGTCCAATATGAGGGGTTACCACCATTTCGTAGCCAGCTTTCTTTTGAGCTACTTTCAGAAAGTTTTCTAAACGTTCTCGTAAAGCAGCACCTTTTGGTAACCAAAGCGGCAATCCTTGCCCTACTTTTTGAGAAAAGGTAAACAATTCTAGTTCCTTACCTAATTTTCTGTGATCGCGTTTTTTAGCTTCTTCTAATAAGGCTAAATATTCTGTAAGTTCCTTTTGTTTCGGGAACGAAATAGCATAAACACGTGTTAATTGAGGTTTGTTTTCATCACCTCTCCAATACGCACCCGCAACACTTAATATTTTCACAGCTTTTATAATACCTGTGTTTGGTATATGTCCGCCACGGCATAAATCGGTAAACGTAGAATGATCACAAAAAGTAATGGTGCCATCTTCTAGGTTTTCAATCAATTCCGTTTTAAACTCGTTGCCTTTGTATAATTCTAAAGCTTCAGCTTTACTTGCCGAACGCATTTTAAAATCATGCTTTCCGCGGGCAATTTCTAGCATTTTTGTTTCAACGGCTTTAAAATCTTTTTCAGAAACCGTTTCAGCACCAAAATCTACATCATAATAAAATCCATTTTCAATAGCGGGGCCAATAGTTAATTTAGCAGCAGGATAGAGTTCCTCGATAGCTTGCGCTAAAACGTGGGCCGAACTGTGCCAAAAAGCCGTTTTTCCTTCGTCGTCTTTCCAAGTGTATAAAACTAGCGCTCCATCGGTCGTTAGCGGCGTAACAGTTTCAACCGTTGTACCATTGAATTTTGCAGAAATTACGTTTCTTGCAAATCCTTCGCTTATACTTTTCGCAACATCCATAGGTGTTACATGCTCTTCAAACGTTTTCACGCTGCCATCGGGCAAGGTAATGTGTATCATAAAATAAATTAAATTCTGTACGCAAAGATAATGGTATAAACAAACCCACACAATATAATTTTGTGTATTATTTTATAGTTTTTTTTGGCGTTACCTAAAGGTCGGGCTTTACACTATATCTTTTCGCTAAGTTAGGTTTTTTTTTAGGTTATGTTATCTATAAAAGTACTAGGCTTATTCTCAAAAAAGATCTATTTCCAACTCGCAAAAAGGATGCCGTTGCAATCCCTAACGCGGGTGCTCGCTGATTAAATTACACTTGAATTGTACTTGTATTAACAGTTTTGTTATTTCCATCTACGGAAGAAATCACATAAAGAGTTGTCTTTTTGTTGTTCAAAATTATCAAATTTTTTCATGGCGTCGAAATAACATTTAAGCTGTTTTATTGCTAAATATGGATTAAACTATGAAAATAATTATAAGAGTGTTTTTAAAGGGAGATGAAGTGGGGTTTACTTGTTTTTTATAAGCTGTTATTTTTTTTAATTAAACTCATAATTCTATCGGAATTTAATAGAGCTGCTATTCCAATCGGGGCCTAATTTTACCCAGTGAACGCTGTTATGTTGTTAAATAAAAAGAAACATTAAGTTAATGTATATAGCTCTAATTTTAACCATGTATTAATATAAAAAGCACATGCACTTAATGTTGATACTATACATTTGAATTTTTTAAAACTAAAAACAAACATGAAAATTACTACAATTAAAGCCGTATTATTAACTTTAGCTACCGTGTTTGTAGCCTGTGATGATAATGAAAATGACAACGAGCAAGCCTGGCAATTGCCAACAGTTTCTAACCAAGGTGTTAGGTTACCTTATACCGTTTTAAAAACAACTTCGGATAATGTAGAAGTTAGAAATGGTGGGTTTGGTTCCGCTGCTACGGCACACCCAACAAATGCAGGAGAATTTTATGCCTTAACAGATCGTGGTGCAAATATTAAATTTGGGAGTAACAAAATTTTTCCAACGCCCGATTATACCCCTAGAATTGGTCATTTTAAATTATTAGAGAACGGAACGATTGAAATGCTTGATGAGGTTTTATTTAAAAACCCTTCGGGAGTAAATATTAGCGGACGTCCAAATCCTGAGGGTTACGGCGCTACGGGAGAAATTCCTTATAGTGAAGATCAAGTTACGGTTTTAGAGACCGATAAATATGGTTTGGATAGTGAAGGTTTAGTCGCTTTAAAAGATGGTTCCTTTTGGGTTTCTGATGAATATGGGCCACACATGGTTCATTTCGATGCATCGGGTGTGCAACTCGAACGCTTAAGTCCTAAAGGGATTACGGGAGAAACTGGAGACAGAAAATTACCAGCCGTTTTTGCTACAAGATGGGCTAATAGAGGTATGGAAGGTTTAGCCATTACACCAGATGAAACCACTTTGGTTGGTGTTATGCAATCTACATTATACAATCCATCAAAAGCCGATGTAGTCGATTTTACAATAACTAGACTAGTTACTTTTAATATTGAAACTGGAGCAACTAAACAATATTTATACAAACAGGAAAAAGCTAAAAACTCAAATTCCGAACTGGTTGCTTTAAGTAGTACCGAGTTTTTAATTGTTGAAAGAGATGGAGCTTTTACAAAATCTACAGATAAAAGTTTAGTACAAAAGCACATTTATAGAATTGATATTTCTAATGCTACCGATATTTCGGATGCGGCAGATTCTGAAAACGGTAAATTAATTGAAGGAAAAACCATTGAGCAATGTACTTGGGAGGAATTAACTTTAGCAGGTATTGAGCCCGCAACTAAAACTTTAGCTGTTGATTTAATTGCCGATTTAGGCGATTATCCTCATGATAAATTAGAAGGTATTTGGTTAATAGACTCAAATACCATTGGAGTGATTAACGATGATGATTTTGCCGTTTGGACTGGTGATAACAGCGCAACCATTCAAAAATATATTTCTAATACAGAAACTGAAGAAAATATCGATGGTAATACCTTGTATATCGTAAACTTTTAGTGATCGATAAATTATAATAAAAAAGGGTTTGTTTTTATGAAACAAGCCCTTTTTTTTGTTTTTTAAAATATCACAATTAATAAAATAATGGCTGTATTTAAGGTTTGTACCCCAAAGGCAATTGCTCTGAAATACGTTTGGTAGACATTTTTCCTTTTAAATGAATCGCTTCCGGTGGCGAGTGATGTCCCGAATCATCTATTGTAAATATATCGTTTACAAAAAGTTTCGATTGTTCGTAGATTTTATATCGAATCATAACATGATCGACTAGAAGTTTTACCTGTTTTATCTGGTTGATATCCGTAATTTCGAAATAGGTTTCAGGCGGTACTTTAATATAATTATCGAGAATTTCAAAGTCGTTTTTTTCAAGCGTATTAGTATAAAGCGCTCTCATAAAATGAAGTGTCGATCCTAAGTAACTCTGCTTTCTGTTTCTTAAAAATTTTCTTGAAATTTTGTTTTTTATGGGTTGAAAAAAACTAAACCCATGGTAGTGAATAGCCGCTGGTATGGCTAAATCTTGATTGATGGCTTTATAGGTGATTTCAAAATCTCTTAAGTTGTATCGTAATTTGTACCCTAAATAGTGATTTTCAATAATTAACGCCGTATTTGCGCTTGCAATTAGTGTTCTTGTCGATGGAATATATCGCAGCTTAATGGCGTCTTCATTAATAATATCACATAAATCGGCTGCTTTGCTTTTACCTAAAAACTCCTGTTTAAAGAGGTCTAGTTTTCTCGACCGGCTTAACGTGTCGATCTCGATATAAACGGTTTCTAAATCTTCTGTTTTTTCAGTAAGATAAATGGGGGCTAATGTTTTACTAGTTTTAAGCGCTTCGGACCTAATAATAACAGATTCATAACCCATGGAACTGATAATAAGCGGAGAATTGTTTGCCTTAAATTGAATATCAAAGTAACCTTCCTCATTTGTAGAAACCCCTATGCTGGTGCCATCAAAATAAACAGAGCCGCTATAAATGGCTGTGGAATCTTTGGCGCTAAATACATAGCCGGAAATTTCGGTTTGAGAAAAGCAACGATTTATTTGAAAAAGAAAGAGAATCCCAAATAAAAATAGGATTGGTTTTGTGGTGGATTTTTTAGGTGGTTTCATTTGTTTTTTAAGAATGTTTTAGTTCACTTTTATTGAATAATGACCTCTGTCTAGTTGTTGTTTTATTAAGGTGCTGTCTTTTGCTCAATTTTTCTGAAGTAAAATACGTTTTTCTTTCAGCTGTTCTAATTTATTTTGATCCATATTAATTATGATTAAGCGTTTAAAATTATGCAGCCTTTATTTAAGATGGGGCAGTGGTGCCATCCATTCGGTTGTAATTAGTTTTTCTTTTTAATGATTTTTACAATGCGGTTAAATGTAATTTCCGATAAGTTCCATTCATAACCATTAAAATCTGTGGTATTAATAAATTGAACCACTACCGCGTCTATCTCCTT
This sequence comes from Algibacter pacificus, assembly GCF_008033385.1. Classification (GTDB taxonomy): domain Bacteria; phylum Bacteroidota; class Bacteroidia; order Flavobacteriales; family Flavobacteriaceae; genus Algibacter; species Algibacter pacificus. Next base: position 60,145 of record NZ_VOGY01000001.1, read on the forward strand.
GTGGTATTCTGCAAGACTTTGATAGCCAATAACCAAACCTCCGTGATTATATTCGTAGGCATAGATTTCCTGTTCGCCATCGTCAAAAACAGAACCATCGTTTAAGGCGCGTAGAAACTTGCCCACATCTTCTGCTGTAGCTAGCATTCCATATTCATTGGCTTTAAAATCCTCGTCAAGTCCAACGTAATACCCGCTCATTACATCGTCTAAATTAACTTCAGTAATAGAAAAAAAGGTGTTTTTAAGTTCTAAGGGTTTCAGAATTTTCGCTTTAATATATTTGTGGTGATTATATCCTAAAACACCATCCATTATCCTTCGTAGTAATAAATAATTCGTGTTCGAATATTCGTATCCTTTATTGGGTTTAAAACTGGCGGGTAAATCTATAGCAAAATCAAGGGCGTTTTTGCTACTTTCCTGTTCATTGTTCCAAAAATCAGGGTTATCTGTAAAATTTGGAATACCAGAACGGTGTTGAATCATCATCTTCAAGGTGATTTTTTCTGCATTTTCAATTCTACCTTTTAGTTCTGGAAGATAATCGGCAAGTACTTTATCCAAAGACAAGCGTTTTTCTTTAACTAATTTAGTAACTGCTACAGCCGTATATAACTTGCTAATACTGGCAATTTTGAATAATGATTTAGAATCGGCAGGTATTTTCTTTTGTCTATCTTTCCAACCTCCTGTGTAAAAAGTGGGTGGTTTTCCTGCTTGGTCTACGTAAACAATCATGCCATCAAATCCGTGTCCAATGGCTTCATCTACTTGTTCTTGAACCGTATTAGGAAGTGGTAAAATCCATGCTTTTACCAAAATCCATGGCACAAAAAACATGGAAATAGTTGTTCCAACAAACAATAATAATCTTACAATCCATTTGGCTTTTTTATTTTTTATCATTTTTTATTTTCAGTTATATGCTTGGTTTTAAGAGTTATCAATTTTTGTATATATTTAGAATTATGTGGTGTTTTTTCAAATGAGCTGTAACAGTTTGCGTATTCGCGGTGGCGTTCCGCAGTAAGCTATTGCTTTTAGCTTTTAAGGACTACAGTTTAATTTACAAAATACATTTCCAGCTCTCCTTTTCCCTTCGCAAAAATCTTTCCACGAGAATGACATGAAAAGTCATTCTTAACTAGTTCATAAGTGGAAGAAGAAATATTAATCTTGCCAGCTTCGCCAGCGGATTCAATTCTACTAGCTGTATTTATCGTGTCACCAAAAAGATCGTATGCAAACTTCTTTTTACCTACAACACCAGCGACTATCGGTCCAGAATGTATCCCGACTCTCATCCTCCACAGTATTCCATGACTCTTATTTCTCTCCTCCAGAAAGGCTAACATCTTTTGTGCAGCGGCGATACATTTAACTGCATGGTTAGTACTTTTTTCTTCAAGTCCGCAGGCCGCCATATAGGCATCACCAATGGTTTCAATCTTTTCAACTTCCGTTTCTTCCATAATCTCATCGAATTTACCAAAAATATCGTTGAGCTCATTAACCAAAGTGATTGCCGGTATGGACGCAACTATTTCAGTGAATCCTTTAAAATCAGTAAATAAAATACTAACGTTCTCGTGCTTTTTAGGAATGGTCTTTCCTTTTTCTTTTAAGTCTCTTGCTATGTTTGTAGGGAGGATATTATGCAAAAGGTTATCCGATCTTTTTTGTTCTGCTACTAATGAATCTTCCGACCTATCAATTAGTACGGATAGACTCCATATAAGAGTTAAACAAATTAAACCTGTTATACTGATGTTGACTACTTGAGATAAATACGAATCCAGTCCTTCATAATGCGCATTAATTTTTGATTGTAATAAAACGGATACGATTATAGTAAAGCAAGCCAATAAACTGAAACTGTGTGCAAATACCCTTGCCTTTCGAGGAAAAGTCATGTACGGCAAGATGATTAATAAAAAACAAATGGTGGCAACCCCTGACGAATACCCGAGCAAATAAAGAAATAAGAGCACCGAAATATATGCAGAAATAGCAAGCCACATAGAAGCAGCTACCCGCCAACCTTTCTTGTTAAGAACCAAAACCATAAGAAACATTATACCCATAACTCCATTGCTTCCGTATATTAGTGGGTCTTCAGAAAGATAAATTGTTATTACCAACCATATTGCATTAAACAAAACTCCTAGGATGGAGGCGATATTTGTTACTCGCAAATACCTTTTCTCGGTTACAGAAAACTCCTTTTTGGAGCCAATATCAATTATTTTTTGAAAAATTGAAGTTGTGCTTTTATCAATATTGCGCATTGGGTTGGTTGCATTTTGTGTTTGTGCCCAGCGTGAGCATATTTTACTTACCGAAAGGTAAATAATTAATCTATAGGGTGCAAGTCCCTTATGTGCGGGAGTTTTTGTTCAGACATACTTAAATCGTTCCAAAAGTCTTTTTTCTCTTTTTTTACGAAATCAGATACAACTTGAATTAATTCAGAATTTTCATTTTTTCAAATGATTTTCAAAAATTGAAGTTGTGCTGTTTGAATGTCTATTTTGTAACCTTTAAAGTGAATTTACGGAAGAGAAATTTTCGTTTTTACGTATGTTTTGATTAAGAATAGTGAGGTTTTGTGTGTCAGGGTTTTTCGAAGTAAATCAAATTAATCAAAGATGCAACTATTTTGGTTTAGAGTTAAACCAGAACTAGGTTTATGATGATTTCTACAGAAGTGTTTTAGTGAAAAGTTAATATCTTTTTATTGGTTTTTTATCCCAGTACTTTGTTCGCTAACGTTATCATTTCCCGATTAATGATTTTAGTAAATTTTTCGGATCTTGTCTATTGTCCCAGAAAGCTGTAATGATTATTTCAACTTCGGTTGTTTTGTAATAGATGCTATAATTTCCTAATGAAGCTACTCGGATATTTTTAAAAGTTGTTCTTTTGTATAATTCAGGATTTTTAGCAATTTGAATTGTTCTATCTGTTACTAATTTCAGCAACTTAATTGAATAGCTATTAGACTTATTTTTAGCCACCCAATATTCCAAAATCCCTACTAGTTGAATATCAGCTGTTCGAGTCCAAATTACATCGCGTTTAGCCATTCAAGGTTTCGTTTGTTCATTGCGTCTTGAGAAATTAGTTTGCCATCTTTAATATCCTTTTCGCTCATTTCTAACATTAGTTTTTGCTCATTAGTTAATTCAATAATTTCAGATTCAGATTCGCTTGATGTAATCAATTTATCCAGAGCTTCTAAAAAATCTTTGTTTCTAATCGAGAGGATTTTTTCAATCAATCCATTTCGTATGTTATCTAATGTTGCCATTTGTTGGAATTTGTTTAAAAATCTGAAATTTTATCGAGATTTCCTAATGTCTTGTTCTGAAATCTGACTGTTACCGATTAAAATCGAAATTAAGCCGTTAATTGATATACCATATTAATTGTCTTAAAGACTGAAGATACCTGTCATCTCGTTTTATTAAATACATGCATTGTATTTTTATTTACATCTGAAAAATATGCGATAAGTTTTTTTTAAGCATTAAAACAAAAACCGCCTCTAAAGACGGTTTTTATTTATAGTGATACTATTTATTATGGGGGTGTGTAGTGATTACCAATGTTAGGCACAGGTTTTATATTTCTTTGTCAATCACTATAATCATTAATCCTTCTAAAGTATACCGTCTGTAAAACTTCATAAATGCCATAAACGACAGATATGATATTCCAGTTAATATAAACAGTATTATGCAATTATTTAGATTAAAATCAAGAAAACAAACAACTCTAATAAAAAAATAAGTTGAAAGTAGACTAAAAATAAAGCTTAAAGTTCTTAAAAAACCGTACAACGCAACGTAGTTACTCATTTTAGCTTGATGTTGTTTACTATTTTCATAAGCGTAATGGGTTATAATCCGGTGAAAATCAAAATTATTCCCTTTTCCATCATCATATTTTTCAGGGTTTTCTAGCTTTTCAAGTCCTAATTGATCTATTAGTCGATTTGCTTTTGAAACAACCATATCCTGCAAAAACTCGTCCAAAGATTTTTTGTAAAACCTTTTAAATCCTAATAGTTGACCAAAAATCCAATCAAATAAAACACAAGGAAATAATACAATTATCATAACAATCCTCCATAATACGTCTTTCCAGTTCCTTGAAGATTTCCAATACCCTTTGTGTTCAATGTTAAGTAAATACTTCGATGGATAACTATATCTCCAATTAGCATACTTTTCTATCGTTACAGAAGAAGCATAACTAATTAAGTGCCCAATAGTGTATGAAATAATTACAAAGAAAAACACTCCTTCGAGTTTTACGTTAGAAAAATTTTCTATAAACTCCGAAGAGTTAAATGAATCTGTATTCTTTAGATAATCAATTATAAGGTATGAATAAATGACTAGAGAGCCAGGTATTAAATAGCCTAAAAAATCGTAGACAGAAAAGGGATTTTGTTTAATCATATATTTTGGTCGGTTTAACTTGTGCCTAACGTGTTGTTGGGCATAGTATTTTTATTCAATTTATTCTTGTGTTATTTTTAGTCCAAATCCAACCTTCAATAAAATGACATAATACTTTTGTTATTTCAACCATTCCTAATATAGCTTCAACTCTAGATTCGTCAGTTACATAATTGTCACTTTTACTAATTCTTAATTCAATTGTCCTTTTTTCTAAGTTTTTAACTTTAGATGATGTGAAAATATGTTTTTTGCTCAAATGTATAAAACCAGAAGTTTCCTTGTATACACTCGTAACCCAAGGAAATTCCTCATTCAATTTATTCCTTAAATACCAATCTTTCAAATTTTTTCCATCTCGATCAATAATTTTATCAATTTGAGTTCCATTCATTATATCTGTAGCAAACTTATGAGGCTTTTCAACAAGCCAGGCTCCAGAAAACCTAAGAATATTATCAAGATGGCATCTAACAAGATGACAAGCTCCAATATAATTTTGATTTCTTATTAGACTTGTAAATCCAAAAATCAAATGTAAAGATCTGTCCATAACTGCATTCGCTAAAATATCTAAAGGGAATGTGTTTCCAGGATGCATTTTTTTTCCTAAGTCAATAATTCTTTTTTCAAAACTTTCCAATTCTTTCAATTCTAATTCTACTTTATCTGTCATTTAAAGTGGATATTAATTCATTTTTGTTGCATTAAGTTATTGAGTACGCAGTTTCGCTTCGATATTATGACCAACTCAGGAATAAAAACACTCTTCCCCATAATCAAACAAAAAGCCCTTCCCAAATTCAAAACCAAATTTAGTAAATTTTCACCTACAAAACCGAAGGTCTTATTAACATAAGCTGTTCATAAAGAGAAAACTTTAAAATTTCCTATTAAAAATTTGGATATGTTCAATATTTAATTGAATATTTGCATTCACAAAAGTTCAATAAACGTATTGAAATGTTATCAAGAAAGGTGGAGGGATAGACCCTTTGAAACCTTAGCAACCCTTTACACTTAGTAATGAAGGTGCTAAATTCTACTTAAATTGCCGATTCATTTATCGGTATTTGGATAGATAACTAACAAAATTTGCATTCCGCAACTTTATATTTTCTTGTAACATTTTTCTAATAGGGACACTTTTTAAAAGTGAATTTGAGTTTTTTAATTTATCGCAACAGCGACAACCAATAAACTAAAAATAAGAAAAATGAGCAATCACAATTTAGCAACAAACGCATTACACGCAGGACACGACGTAAAAGCAAACGGAGGTACACAAGCGGTGCCAATTTATCAAACATCCTCTTATGTTTTTAACGATTCGGACCATGCAGCCAACCTATTTTCATTAAAAGAACTTGGCTTTATTTACACCCGTTTAAACAACCCAACCAATCAAATTTTACAAGATCGTTTAGCGGCTGTAGAAGGCGGTATAGGCGCGGTAGTTTTTGCATCGGGAACGGCAGCCATATCTACAGGATTATTAACGCTTTTAAAATCTGGCGATCATATTGTAGCTTCTAGCAGTTTATACGGCGGAACTTATAATTTATTAAACGTGACTTTAAAACGTTTTGGAATTACAACCACGTTTGTAGATGCATCGAACCCAGAGAATTTTGCTACTGCAACTCAAGATAATACACGTGCCTTTTTTGTGGAATCTTTAGGGAATCCAAAATTAGATGTTTTAGATCTTGAAGCTATTGCTGTACATTCCAAAGCAGCAGGAGTGCCTTTTATTGTAGATAATACCGTGGCAACACCAGCATTATTAAATCCGTTAAAACACGGTGCCGATCTTGTAATTCACTCTTTAACAAAATATATTGGCGGACAAGGAACTTCTTTAGGAGGTGCTATTATTGATGGTGGAACTTTTAATTGGGCTAACGGAAAATTCCCAGAATTTACGGAACCTTCTGCAGGTTACCACGGTTTAAAATACTACGAAACTTTAGGAGCAGCCTCTTATGTTTTTAAATTAATATTAGAAGGTTTACGCGATTTCGGTGGTGCTTTAAGTCCGTTTAACGCGTTCCAAATTATTCAAGGTTTAGAGACTTTACCGGTAAGAATAAAACAACACAGTGCGAATGCTTTGGAAATAGCCAAATGGTTAGAAGCACAAGACGAAATTGCTTGGGTAAACTATCCAGGTTTAGAAAGCAGCAAATACAAAACTTTAGCCGATAAATATTTAGCAAAAGGACAAAGTGGGTTGGTAACTTTCGGTCATAAAGGAGGTTTTGAAGCAGCTAAGAAAATTGCCGATAACACCAAATTATTTTCGTTACTCGCCAATATTGGCGATACCAAATCTTTAATTATTCACCCAGCAAGTACCACGCACCAACAATTGGATGAAGCGGCACAAGAAGCTGCTGGAGTGTCTAGCGATTTAATTCGTTTGTCTATTGGTTTGGAGGATATCGACGATTTAAAAGCCGATTTAACAGCTGCTTTTGCAACGATATAAATAAAACAAGTTTAGATCTGTCAGGTTTTTAAAACCTGACAGGTCTAAAAACGTAATCGATTTTAAAAACATAAAGCATTGAAGCACCCACTGCAACATATTATTATTAAAGATTATCGCACCGAAAGTGGTGTCGTTAATGCTGAAATAAACTTAAGCTATCAAGTATTCGGGAAAGCCCTTGGGACGGCGCCTATTATTTTAATAAATCATGCCTTAACCGGAAACAGCGATGTGGCAGGCGAAAATGGTTGGTGGTTAGATTTGGTTGGCGATGAAAAAGTAATCGATACCAAACTATACAGCATTTTAGCCTTTAATATCCCAGGGAATAGTTATGATGGTTTTGTGATTGATAATTACAAAGATTTTATTGCACGCGATGTGGCTAAAATATTCCTACTCGGTTTAAAAGAACTGAATACCGGAAAGCTTTTTGCAACCGTTGGAGGTTCCTTAGGTGGTGGTATTGCTTGGGAAATGGCAGCACTGCAACCCGATTTTACAGAAAACTTAGTGGTAATTGCTACCGATTGGAAAGCTACCGATTGGCTTATTGCCAATTGCCAAATTCAAGAGCAATTTTTAATCAATTCTAAAAATCCGGTGCACGATGCCCGCATGCACGCCATGTTGTGTTACCGCACGCCAGAATCTTTTAAAGAGCGTTTTCACCGTTCTAAAAACGACGATTTAGAGATTTTTAATGTAGAAAGTTGGTTGTTGCATCACGGTAAAAAATTGCAGGAACGTTTTCAATTATCGGCTTATAAACTCATGAATCAGTTGCTTAAAACGATTGATGTGACTAAAAACCGCCCCGAAGATTTTAATGTTTTAGAAAATATTAAAGCCAATATTCATATTGTTGGTGTGGATTCCGATTTGTTTTTCACCGCAGAAGAAAACAGAGAAACCCATAAACAATTGGCTTTAACGCATCCTAATGTGACGTACAACGAAATACATTCGGTACATGGTCACGATGCGTTTTTAATGGAATACGAGCAGTTAGAAAAAATTATAGAAGGCATTTTTGTGCCAGATTCAAAAAAGAAAAGAATGAAAGTATTAAAGTTTGGTGGCAAATCTTTAGGCAATGGCGAAGGATTAAACAATGTGATTTCCATTATTGAAAATAAAATTAATAATGGTGATAAAATTTCGGTGGTTGTGTCGGCTCGTGGTAATGCTACCGACGAGTTGGAAGCTATTTTAAGTCTTGCTGCAAAAGGTATTGATTATAAAGCCCAGTTAGAGGTCTTTAAAAATTATCAAAAAGAACCTTTAAAAACAGTCGATTTTACAGAAGAATTTACACTGCTCGATAAATTATTTGAAGGCGTAAGTTTACTTGGCGATTTTAGCGGTAAAATTAAAGATACCATTTTAGCACAAGGCGAATTATTGGCTATTAAAATGGTTTCGGAACTCCTGAATGAAAAGGGTATAAAATCCAACGCTGTCGATTCTCGAACTTTAATAAAAACCGATGAAAATTTTGGGAATGCTATTCCTATAGCAAAAGTCTCTAAAGATAATGTAACCGCCTTTTTTAAAGCACATAAAGATGCGGTGAATGTGGTCACTGGTTTTATTGCGTCTAATTTAAAAAATGAAACGACGACTTTAGGCAGAAATGGCAGTAATTATACAGCCGCATTAATTGCGAATTATTTAGATGCGGAAGAATTACAAAATTATACACACGTAAACGGGATTTATACAGCAAACCCAGATTTGGTTGCCGATGCTGAAAAAATTAGAGAATTATCGTTTAGTGAAGCGAATGAGTTGGCCAACTTTGGAACCACCATTTTACATGCTAAAACCATTATTCCTTTAGTTGAAAAAAATATCAACTTACGTATTTTAAATACCTTTAATCCTGAGGATGAAGGAACTTTAATTACCGCCAAACCAAGCTCGAAAGAAGTGACGTCGCTGTCTGTTTTAGATAATGTGGCACTTTTAAATCTTGAAGGTCGTGGCTTATTAGGTAAAAGTGGGGTCGATGCTAGAATTTTTAGAGCGTTGAGTATTCATGATATTAGTGTGAGTATTATTTCGCAAGGTTCATCGGAGCGTGGTATTGGGTTAATTATTAACGCCAACCAAGCTACGCAAGCGGTTATTGCTTTAGAACGTGAGTTTGAAAACGATTTCTATTCGCAAGATGTTAATAAAATTGATGTGGTGGACGATGTGTCTGTCATCTCCATTATTGGTATCGAGCTAAGTTCGTTCCACAAACCATTTAACGCGCTTATAAAAAACCAAATTACCCCGTTGTTATTTAACAATACCGTTACCGGAAGAAATATAAGTTTGGTGGTTAAAAAAAGCCAATTACATAAAGCAATGAATGTGATTCATGGTGAGATTTTCGGAATTTCTAAAAAGATAAACATTGCTATTTTCGGACACGGTGGTGTTGGTGGGGCATTGATAAATCAGATTTTAAAATCGAGAAGCGATATTGAAAAACGTAAAGCGATTAACTTAAATGTGTTTGCTATTGCGAATTCTAAAAAACAATTGTTAAGTAAAAACGGTGTGGAAACCAATTGGGAAGACGCCATAAAAACCGTTGAAACGAATAGTTCTATTGAAGATATTATTGCTTTTGCGAAAGAAAATCATTTAGAAAATTTAATAGCGGTGGATAATACGGCGAGTCCGAATTTTTATAAAAACTATGGGCCTTTAATTGAAGCCGGATTCGATTTGGTGAGTTCTAATAAAATAGCGAACACGATCTCGTATGATTTTTATAAAGATTTACGCGTTCAGTTAAAAGAAAATAATAAACAATATTTATACGAAACTACGGTTGGCGCAGGTTTACCGTTAATTGATACCATTAAATTATTACACGAATCGGGTGAGAATATTACAAGAATCCGTGGGGTGTTTTCGGGAACGTTGAGTTATTTGTTCAATAATTTTTCGGTTGAAGATAAACCGTTTAGTGAAATTATTCAGGAAACTATCGACAAAGGATTTACAGAACCCGATCCGAGAGAAGATTTTTCTGGAAATGATGTGGCTCGAAAGCTATTAATTTTAGCGAGAGAGTTAGATTTGCATAATGAGTTTGAAGATGTTTCGGTACTGAATTTAATTCCGGAAGCGTATCAAAATATATCTGTGGAATCATTTTTAGGACAGTTAGATGTTTTAAATGAACAATACCAAACCATAAAAGATAAGCAAGAGCCAGGGCATGTGTTACGCTATATTGGTGATTTATCGGGCGATTTATCGAAAGATAAAGGTGTGTTGGAAGTGAAATTAGTGTCTATTCCAAATGATAGTACGTTGGGCCAAATAAAAGGGTCGGATGCTATTTTTGAAATATTTACCGAAAGTTATGGAGAACAGCCTATTGTAATTCAGGGAGCAGGAGCAGGTGCGGAAGTTACGGCTCGTGGTGTGTTTGGTGATATTTTACGATTGTCTAAGCATATAAACTAATTCTGTTTTTTCATTTCCGCGAAGGCGGAAATCTCAGACCTGTCAGGTTTTTAAAATCTAATAGGTCTTTTCAAGAAAACCAAAACCCAGTTGGTTTAAAACAAACCACAGCAGGTAAGTGCATTAGGGATTGATGCGGCATCCTTTTTTGTTTTTCTCAAAAAAGATATAGCGGAAAGCCCGACCCGATAGGGGAATGCCCAAATAAAAAGAATAATAAATCTTCTAAGGTTTTAAAGCCTTTGTTGAATAGTGAAAAAAAATGAGCGAGCATAAAAAACATTTTGAAACAGAAGCGATACGCACACAGAGTGAAAATACACAATTTTCGGAGCATTCGGTACCTTTGTACTTAACGTCTGGATTTGTGTTTGAAGATTCTGAGGAGATGCGCGCGTCTTTTGCGGAAGAAAAACAACGCGATTTATATAGTAGATACGGCAACCCGAATGTGACTGAATTTGTAGATAAGGTTTGCAAAATGGAAGGGGCAGAGGCCGGTTTTGCGTTTGCAAGTGGTATGGCTGCTGTGTTTTCTACATTTGCAACGTTGTTGGATGCTGGAGACCATGTGGTGTCTTGCAGTTCTGTTTTTGGTGCTACGCATGGTTTATTTACTAAGTATTTTCCGAAGTGGCATATTGAATGTTCGTATTTTAATGTCAATGAAGTTGATGCTGTTGAAAGTTTAATACGGCCAAATACCAAGTTTATTTATGCCGAAACGCCTACAAACCCAGGTGTTGATGTGTTGGATTTAGAGTTTTTAAGTGCTATTTGTAAAAAACATAATTTACTGCTGGTTATTGATAACTGCTTTGCGACACCGTATTTACAGCAACCTATAAAATTTGGTGCCGATTTGGTGATTCATTCGGCAACGAAATTAATGGACGGCCAAGGGCGTGTGTTAGGTGGCGTAACGGTTGGTAATGCAGCATTGATTCGTGAAATTTACTTGTTTTCAAGATTAACCGGGCCGTCTATGAGTCCGTTTAATGCTTGGGTATTGTCTAAATCTTTAGAAACCTTAGCGATTAGAGTGGAAAGACATTGTGAAAATGCTTTAAAATTGGCGACCTTTTTAGAGGCACACCCTAAAGTAAAATGGGTGAAATATCCGTTTTTAAAATCGCACCCTAAATATGATATTGCTAAAAAGCAAATGAAAATGGGAGGAAGCATTGTGGCTTTTGAGGTTGAAGGCGGAATAGAAGGTGGAAAGTCCTTTTTTGATAGTATAAAAATGTGTTCGCTATCTGCAAATTTAGGAGATACCCGAACGATTGTAACACACCCAGCAAGTACAACCCATGCTAAAGTTGAAGCTAGTGTAAAAGCGGCTGCGGGTATTACAGATGGTATGGTACGTTGCTCTTTAGGTTTAGAGCATATTGACGATATTATTGCCGATATAGCGCAGGCTTTGGGTTAGGTAAATAATATTGATTTGCGGTATTAATTTTACTTTTCGTGTTTTGTTATTTATGGATGTAATTTAATTGGCTGAAATGCTATTTGGAACATGAGATTTGGAATAGTTGCTATAATTTAGTGGTATTCTAATTACGAAAATTAGGAAGCAGGTATCTGGTTTTAAGTTTTTACCAAATTTAGCGCGTATACCAATAAATAGTGGTGATTACGCCAATAATAGTAAGTACGGTAAGGCATATTTTCCAGATTGAATATGGACGCTGCCCAGCAATAAAGCCGTTTTCTCCGTTTACAAAAAAGCTGTAACGCTTCCCTTTAAATGAATAGGTGCTAATATAAACCGGTAATAAAATATGCTTGAAAGTTTCGTTTGTAAGGGTTATATCTATTGAAGTTACCTTTTGAGTGTCGCCCCCAATATCTCTACGAGCCCAATTTTTTGCAATGGTTTTTGCTACTTTATTACTTTCAATGTGACCCTTTTGAAGCGGAATGGTGTATTTTTCTGTTACAAAACCTGAAAGGAAGGAATTGTTAAAGGGTTTTAATAATTTTAAATTCCAACGAGAAATCTTTTTAGGAATGACACCTTGTTTTTGACTAGATGCTTTAATTAAAGTATCATCTATAAAGCCAGAAATATTACCAGAAGTCGCATACCAACGTGTTCGGCGTTCTTTCACTGTTTTTCGGTTTTTTCCACTTCCTATAGTTTTAGTAATATAATAGTATTTGCCTCGCTTACCTGTATAATGAGCGTAAAGCTGAGCGTCAAAAGTCCAATATGGTACATATAACCCTCTTGTTTGCTCTGGGTCTATTGCTGCTTTTTTTAAATCGTCTGGTGCAAACCATAAGCTTTCCACCCAAGTTTTAAATATTTGAAAAGCCTTTTTTTGATCAATCTGAAAAGGTAAAACTGCACCAGGTAGTATCCATTCCTCGTGATAAGCATCTTCTATTATCAACGGAGAACCACAATAAATACAAGCAAGCGATTTGTAATTATCTTTAATATGTTGATTGGCTCCGCAGTTTTTGCAGTGAAGTATGGTTATTTCTTCACTATTGCTAAGTGACCCCATTTTCTTTAAGTAGGGTTTTAATTCTAATTCTTCAAAACCATTTTTCGATGTGTCAATTGTTTCTTTGTACCCGCAATAATCACAAGTTAAGGCAGTTGTTCCAGGGGCATAAGTAAGCTCTGCTCCACAATTAATACAGGATTTTTTGAGTTCAGATTTTTTAGTTGAAAAGCCTTCCATTAAGTAAACATGTTAAACCTATAAATTGAATTATAGAAGTGTTTTATAGGTTGGGTTGCAGAGGTTGTTTTTGTTGTAACTCAAGTTAAAAAAACGAACTATTGTGGAGGGAGTGGAGGTGGTGTACTACCTCCTAAGAAGGATTTCAATTCGTCTATTTGTTGCAAAGGTTGCCATGTTGTTAATCCAGATTTCCATATAAGCGTATCTTTGTTTATTGTTCTATTTGCAAATAAACTTTGTAATTTCCCAAAACTAACAGGGCCGGCTTGTAACCCATTTGAAGCATAAAAGTACTGAACTGATATTGGAATAGGGGGAGGTGTTTGTATGTTTTGTTGCTGTCTATGGTGTTCACTCATTTGTGGGGTCATTATACTACCCATTTGTTGAGCAAGAGCAAACCCCATACCCATACCCATGCCCGCACCAGCCGTACCTCCATTGTTTAAAGCAGCGGCTTCAATGGCTTTAGCGGTTTTAAATTTGGTAAGCTTATCCAAGTCTAGTTTGTCTATTCGGCTATATTCAAAGATTTCTTTTTTAAGGTCTTCGGGCATGGAAACATTTTCAATATAGAATTTTTCCAGTGATATCCCCACGCTGTTAAATTCGGGCTGCATGACCTCATTACAGGTTTCGGAAAGTTCTGTGGTGTTTGCGGCATATAATTCTATGGGGAGTTTTGCTTCTCCAACCGTATCTGTAAAACGTGTTGCAATAAGGCTTTTTAAGTGTTCATTAATTTCAAAATTGGTGAAATTACTATCCGTTCCAACAATGTTTATAATAAATTTTCCGGCATCGTTAATGCGATACGCGTAAGTACCAAATGCTCGTATTTCGACTAAGCCAAAACGGTCGTCACTTAAAGTTATAGGGTTTTTTGTTCCCCATTTTTCATCGGTAAAAAGATGGGTGTTTACAAAGTATACTTCGGCCTTAAACGGGCTGTCAAAACCGTATTTCCAGCCTTTTAATGTTGTTAAAATTGGAAGGTTTTTTGTGTTTAAGGTGTATGTGCCTGGTTTAAAAACATCTGCCAATTGACCTTCATTTATAAAAACAGCGGTCTGCCCTTCGCGAACAATAAGTTTAGCGTTATTTTTAATTTCATTTTGATAACGCTCAAAACGATGGCAAATTGTATCATCGGTATAATCTAGCCACTCTATAATGTCTATAAATTCGTGACTTAATTTTTCTTTTATTTTACTAAAAATGTCCATTTTATAAAGATTTATTAAATGTGATTTTTAAGCTTATATCGTGTTAATAATGATAGCTTTACATTAGGTTGTCTCTTCAAATTTACTTTAAATTTTGATAAATACAATTTTTAAATTTAAATATTACTTAACTTTTTAAAAAGAGATATGGCTTTTATTGGGTAGATAATGGTTTACTTTTTGTTAGTTCACTATGGTATTATATTTATTAGAGACTTTTTGCAGTTGTTAGGTTATACATAGAGTACAACCTGTTTTTTTTTATAACCTAATATGAACAAATAATTATTCATTTTTTCTTAATTTAATTATCTTAGCGGTATGTTATCTAAAAAGACTAAATACGGGTTAAAAGCACTCGCTTTTATTGCAAGAAACCAAAGTGATTCACCGGTACCTGTAAATGAAATTGCTAAGCACGAAAAAATTCCACAGAAATTCTTAGAAAGTATTTTATTAACTTTAAGGAAAGCCGGGATTTTAAGTTCTAAAAAAGGAAAGCATGGAGGGTATTATTTAAGACAACCGGCTACAGAAGTTAAAATGACCGATGTAATGCGGGTGCTAGAAGGTCCTATTGCAATGGTGCCCTGTGTAAGTCTTAATTTTTATGAAAAATGTGATGATTGTCCCGATGAAGATCAATGTAGTGTGAATAAACTCATGATTATGATACGGGATAATACGTTAAAAGTACTTCGAGACAATACGTTAGCCGATTTATCTAATATTAAATCTTGATAAAATCATGAAAAATTTTCGCTTTTCTATAGAATTTCTTCAGTTAAAGCCGAAAATATTTCATTATCCTAAAAAATACTTAAAACTTCTTTGTAAAGCACAAAATTGTATTACATTTGTAACTCCTACTAAAACGGTAGGATTAATATAAAATTAAGAAAATGATAGCGCAAATGTTATTAAAAAATAAAGAAAAGTCCACTTACCAAGAAGATGCTGTTGGAGAAAAACCAATTAGAAGTGTTGCAAAAGCTTTAAGCTGGAGACTTATTGGAACTTTAGATACTTTAATAGTTTCTTATTTTTTAACAGGAAAACTATCGGTAGCGGCATCTATTGCTTCTGTCGATTTTATAACAAAAATGGTGTTATACTTTTTTCACGAGCGTATTTGGAATTCAGTTAAATGGGGGAAATAATGATAGAGCAATCAGAATTAAATACATTAAATGAAGCGTTTAAAAATGCTTCACCACAAGAAATAATAGCCAAAGCTTTCGAATTGAGTAGCAAGGCTGTAGTAACAACAAACTTTAGGCCTTATGAAGCCGCTATTTTACATGCTGTAAATACGGTTACACCTAAAACAGCTGTTGTTTGGTGCGATACGGGTTACAATACTCCACAAACTTATAGGCATGCGGAGCAAGTTATAAAAAGTTTAGACTTAAACGTGTTTTTGTATGTACCAAAACAAACATCAGCGCACAGAGACGTGGTTATGGGGATTCCTAGCGTAGACGACCCTAAACATGCTTTATTTACAGAGCAAGTAAAATTGGAGCCTTTTGCAAGAGCGATGGCAGAACACCAACCAGAAGTTTGGTTTACTAACTTACGCCAAGGACAAACCGCATTTAGAGATAGCATTGGCATTTTTAGTGTAAGTAAAACTGGTGTTTTAAAAGTGAGCCCGTTTTATTTTTGGAGTGATGAAAAATTAGATACGTATTTGGAAGAAAACAACTTGCCAAATGAGTTTAAATATTTCGACCCAACAAAAGCATTGTCGAATAGAGAATGTGGTTTACACGGATAGAAAGTTGAAAATTACAGAGCGTAAATAAGAAATAAAGAATATATTCCGCGAAAGCGAAATAACAAATAAGATTATGAATAAAGACACATCAAGTATAAATTCGTTAGAAAACGAGGCTATATACATTATGAGAGAAGTGGCAGCACAATTTGAAAAACCGGTGTTGTTATTTTCTGGAGGAAAGGATTCTATTACTTTGGTTAGATTGGCGGTTAAAGCGTTTTACCCTGCAAAAGTGCCTTTTCCTTTAATGCATATAGATACGGGGCATAACTTCCCTGAAACTATCGAATTTAGAGACCGTTTGGTTAAAGAATTAGGCTTAGAACTTATTGTACGTAACGTGCAAGATTCTATTGATGAAGGTAAAGTAAAAGAAGAATCTGGTCGTTACGCCAGTAGAAATATGTTGCAAACTACCACGCTTCTTGATGCTATTGAAGAATTTAAGTTTGATGCTTGTATTGGTGGTGCGCGTCGTGATGAAGAAAAAGCGAGAGCTAAAGAACGTATTTTTTCTGTTCGTGACGATTTTGGTCAGTGGGATGAGAAAAACCAACGCCCAGAGTTGTTCGATATGTTGAATGGTGATATTGAGCACGGACAAAATGTACGTGTGTTCCCTATTTCTAACTGGACAGAATTGGATGTTTGGTCGTATATCGAGAAAGAAAATATTGAAATTCCTTCTATATATTTTGCTCACAAACGAAAAGTGTTCTTAAGAGATGGTATGATTTGGTCTGCTGAAGATGGTATTGTTTACAGAGATGATAATGAAGAAGTATTAGAGAAAATGGTGCGTTTTAGAACGGTTGGCGATATGAGTTGTACAGCAGCGGTATTGTCCGATGCAGTTTCAATTTCTAAAGTTGTAGAAGAAATTAGAGATTCTACAATTTCAGAACGTGGTGCACGTATTGATGATAAACGCTCGGAAGCCGCCATGGAAAAACGTAAACAACAAGGGTATTTTTAGAATACCAATTTTGTTATTTCCGCGAAGGCGGAAATCTTTTTAAAAACAATAAAGTTCAGATTGCTTAAAGCGAAAAGCTTATAGCATAAAGCAAATAAAAAATGGAAGTATTAAAAATTGCAACAGCAGGAAGTGTAGATGACGGTAAAAGTACCTTAATTGGTCGCATCCTTTACGATACAAAATCATTAACTTCAGATAAGTTAAAAGCGATTGAAGATAAAAGTGAACAATTAGGGTATGATTACCTAGATTTTTCATTAGCAACCGATGGTTTAATGGCCGAAAGAGAACAGGGTATTACTATTGATGTAGCCCATATATATTTTTCAACTAAAAAGAAAAGTTACATTATTGCCGATACTCCGGGCCACGTAGAATATACGCGTAACATGGTTACAGGTGCTTCAACATCTCAAGCTTCTATCGTTTTAATTGATGCTAGAAAAGGAGTTATTGAGCAAACTAATCGTCACTTTTTTATCAATAATTTATTGAGAATTAAAGACGTTGTGGTTGCTATAAATAAAATGGATTTAGTTGATTATTCAGAAGAAACTTATAATAAAATTAAGGCCGATTTTTCTGAATTAATGAGCAAAAGAGATTATCAAGATCAAAAAATAACATTCATTCCTGTAAGTGCATTAAAAGGGGATAATGTTGTAAATAAATCGGATAAAATGCCTTGGTATACTGGTGATGCTTTATTACAGCATTTAGAAGATTTAGATAAAAATGATGTTTTTAATGTGGGGACACCACGTTTTCCGGTGCAGTATGTTATTCGTCCTAAAACTGAAGATTTTCACGATTTTAGAGGGTATGCAGGAAAAGTTTATGGTGGCGAATTAAGTGTTGGTGATGATATTATGGTTTTACCATCTAAAACAAGATCTAAAATTAAAGATATCTATTTCTATGATGAGAAGTATCAAACGGCATCAAGACGTTCTTCGGTAACGATTACTTTAGAAAACGATATTAATGTGTCTCGTGGTGATATGATTGTTAAGGATGGTGATTTACCTACCATTGATAAACAATTTACAGCCAATGTATGCTGGATGGATTCTGAAAACTTAACCGTTGGCGGTAAATACATTGTACAACACGGTGTTAATAAAGTATTAGCTAAGGTGGATAGAATTAATCATAAAATCAATCCAGATTATTCGGGAATTGATAAAGAAGCTACGTCATTAGGTGTTAATGATATTGCCTCGGTTTCTTTTAAATTAAACAAACCCATCTTTTTCGATCAATTCAAAAACCATAGAACAAACGGTTCGTTTATTTTAATAGATCCACAATCTAACAACACAGTTGGGGCTGGTTTTATCCAGTAAAAAATAATAAAAAATATTTTTCTAATAAGAAAAAGGTCAGGTATATCATGCAAAGTTTTGAAACAGAAATAGAAAATCCAATAGTACAAAAGGATATCATTGAATTAGCTAATAAAATTGAGCTATTTAACAATGGTAAAATTGATGAAGAAAAATTTAGAAGTCTTCGTTTGGCGCGTGGCGTTTATGGTCAGCGTCAAGAAGGGGTTCAAATGATTCGTATCAAGATTCCTTACGGAAAAATGAAAAGTAATCAATTGCGTAGAATTGCTGATGTTTCAGATGAATATTCTCGTGGTCGTTTACACATTACAACCCGTCAAGACATCCAAATTCACTATGTAGATTTGCAAAGAACTCCAGAACTTTGGGCAGAACTTGAAAAAGATGAAGTTACAGTTCGTGAAGCTTGTGGAAACGTGGTTAGAAACGTAACGGCTTCGGAAACAGCAGGGATAGAT
This sequence comes from Algibacter pacificus, assembly GCF_008033385.1. Lineage (GTDB taxonomy): Bacteria > Bacteroidota > Bacteroidia > Flavobacteriales > Flavobacteriaceae > Algibacter > Algibacter pacificus. The sequence goes on from NZ_VOGY01000001.1 coordinate 79,082, forward strand.
GCTAACGAACTTTTTGATGTATCACCTTATGCGGATGCGATTTTTAAATTCTTTTTACGTAACCCAATTTGTCAAGAAATGGGACGTAAATTTAAAGTGTCTTTTTCGAATACAGATGAAGATACAGGCTTATCATATTTACATGATATTGGGTTTATTGCCAAAATAGAAAACGGTGTTCGTGGTTTTAAAGTGTTGGTTGCAGGTGGATTAGGATCTCAACCGCGTCATGCCGAAGAGCTTTACAGTTTTTTGCCTACGGATAAAATTATTCCAGTAATGGAAGGTGTTTTACGTGTTTTCGATCGTTACGGCGAACGTAAAAGTAGAGCTAAAGCACGTATGAAATTCCTTTTAAAGGATATCGGTTTAGAGGCTTTTAAAGGATTAATTGCTGAAGAACAAAAAGCAATTGAATTTAAATCTGTGGCTATTGATGCGGATGCGTATGTGGCATCAAAACCTGTTTCAGTGGAAGCGCCTCAGGTTGAAATTAAAGATCAAGCCGCTTTCGATTTATGGAAATCGACTAACCTTATTCCTCAAAAACAGGAAGGATATGTTGCCATTGGTGTTAAAGTATTGTTAGGCGATTTTTATACCGATAAAGCCCGTTTATTAGCCGATTTAATTGATAATTATGCAGCTGGTGAAGTCCGTTTAACATTGCGTCAAAATATTGTAATTCCTTTTGTAAAGGAAGATTTAGTACCGTTTTTCTACCAAGAACTTGAAAAATTAGGATTTGTAGAAGCGGGGTATAATAAAGCCGTAGATATTACAGCTTGTCCGGGTACAGATACTTGTAATTTAGGTATCGCTAGTAGTACAGGAATTGCTGAAGAATTGGAACGTGTGATTAAAACAGATTATCCGCAATATTTAAAAAACGATGATTTAGTTATAAAAATTAGTGGTTGTATGAATGCTTGTGGACAACACAATATGGCTAATATTGGTTTCCAAGGCATGACCGTTAGAACGCCAGATAAATTGGTAGCACCAGCGTTACAAGTGTTATTAGGTGGTGGAAATTTAGGAAATGGAAATGCATTATTTGCAGATAAAGTTGTAAAAGTACCAAGTAAAAGAGGACCTGAAGCCTTACGTAGAATTTTAAACGATTTTGAAGCGAATGCCAACGGAAAATCGTTTGTAGATTACTATAAAGTGACCGGAGAACGTTATTTTTACGATTTATTAAACGATTTACAAGACGTTACTAATTTAACTCAAGAAGATTTTATCGATTGGGGAGAAGAAGAAAAATACGTTAAAGAAATTGGTATTGGCGAATGTGCAGGTGTGGTTATCGATTTAATTGCCACGTTGTTTTTCGAAAGTGAAGAGAAAATTGAGAATGCAAAGGAATCTTTCGAAAACGGGGTTTATTCGGGAGCTATTTATTTAGCATACCAATCGTTAGTTAATTCCGCGAAAGCGTTATTATTAGCAGAAAATAAAAAGACTAATACACACGCTGGAATTGTTTCTCAGTTTGATGAAGTTTTTGTTGAAAGTGGAAAAATTAATTTAGGTACATCGTTTTCCGAATTAATTTATCAAATTAATAAAAACGCGCCAACTAAGGATTTTGCTGTAAGTTATATAGACGGTGCCAATAAATTTTTATCGGCCGTAAGAGCTTTTAGGCTTGCAGAGCAAGAAGCATAATTAAAATTATACATGAGTTTAAAAACCCCAAAATTAACCATTGTAGGTGCAGGACCTGGCGATGTAGATTTAATTACGCTTAAAGCAATTAAAGCGATAGAATCGGCAGATGTGGTGCTTTACGATGCGCTAATTAATCCCGAATTACTAAAATATGCTCCTAAATATGCGGAACTTATTTTTGTAGGAAAACGGAAAGGGTGTTATGCTTTTCAGCAAGAGCAAATTAACGAACTTATTGTGTCTAAAGCCAAAGAAAATGGGCATGTGGTACGGTTAAAAGGCGGCGATCCTTTTATTTTTGGTCGTGGTGCTGAAGAGATCGATTTTGTGAGATCATTTGGATTAGAAACCTATGTGGTTCCTGGAATTTCATCGTCTATGGCGGTGCCTGCATATCAAGGGATTCCTGTTACAAAACGTGGCGCAGCCGAAAGTTTTTGGGTGATTACCGGAACTACTAAAAAACATCAGTTATCTGGCGATGTGGCTTTGGCTGCAAAATCTTCGGCAACAGTTGTTATTTTAATGGGCATGGGGAAATTGAGTGAAATTGTTAAGATTTTTTCAGAAGAAAATAAACATAACATGTCGGTCGCTATTATTCAAAATGGCACTAGAGATAATGAAAACGTGGGGATTGGTTCTATAGAAACTATAGAACAAATTGTTGCAGAAAAACAATTGGCAAACCCGGCTATTATTGTTATTGGCGATGTGGTAAAAGAACGCGCTGTACTATCATCTGTTGTTGAAACGGTTAATAAAAAGAAATAAGATGCTAGACGAAGCCGATAAAATAAAAAGCGCAAATTTAGCTGAAAAAGAAAGGAATAATTTATATCCTATTTTTTTAAAAACGAAAAGCTTAAATGTGCTTATTGTTGGAGGTGGTTATGTTGCTGAAGAAAAATTAACATTTTTGTTAAAATCGAGCCCCGATGCACATGTTACCATGGTATCACCAATGTTTCGCGAAGGCACTAGAAAATTAGCAAAAACGGCTTGTGTAACATTGGTTGAAGATGTTTACAAAAAAAAATATATTATTGGCAAGCATATAGTGGTTGCTACGACAGATTTACCGGAAGTTAATGTGGAGGTTTGGAAAGATTGCAGAGCAGAAGCTAAACTTGTTAACGTAGCCGATAACCCGCCATATTGCGATTTTTATATGGGTGGAATTGTAACCAAAGGCAACGTAAAAGTGGCTATTTCTACAAATGGAAAATCGCCCACAACGGCAAAACGTTTGCGTCAATTTTTTGAGGATGTTATTCCTGAAAATATCGACGATTTAGTGAAAAATTTAAACGCGTTTAGAAATACTATTAAAGGTGATTTTGAACAAAAAGTGGAAACGTTAAACGAATTCACAAAAGGATTAATTGAAAAGAAAGAGTAATTACACATAAAGCAAAGTAAAAATGATTAAAACAGATATACTAATAATTGGCGCGGGGCCAACAGGGTTATTTACAGTATTCGAAGCTGGATTATTAAAATTGAAATGTCATTTAATTGACGCATTACCACAACCTGGTGGGCAATGTTCAGAATTGTATCCTAAAAAACCAATTTATGATATTCCTGGATTTCCTGAGATTTTAGCAGGAGATTTAACAAAAAATCTATTAGAACAAGCAAAGCAATTTGAACCTGGATTTACTTTAGGTGAACGTGCTGATACGGTAGAAAAGCAGGAAGATGGTACCTTTATTGTTACCACTAATAAGGGAACACAGCATCAAGCAAAAGTTGTCGCTATTGCTAGTGGTTTAGGGAGTTTCGAGCCTAGAAAACCACAAATAGAAGGACTTTCTGAATACGAAGACAAAGGGGTTGAGTATATGATTAAAGAACCTGAAATGTATCGTGATAAAAAAGTCATTATTGCTGGTGGAGGAGATTCTGCATTAGATTGGTCTATTTTTTTAGCCGACGTTGCAGAGAGTGTTACTCTGATACATAGACGTAATGAATTTAGAGGGCATTTAGATTCAGTTGAAAAAGTTCAAGAGTTGAAAGATGCAGGTAAAATAAATTTAATTACACCGGCAGAAGTCACTAATATTTTAGGAGATGGCAAGGTAGAAGCTATTGAAATAACTAAAAAGGATGAAGCGCCTTTTACTTTAGAAACCGATCATTTTATTCCTTTATTCGGGCTTTCGCCTAAATTAGGACCTATAGCTAATTGGGGCTTAGAGATTGAAAAAAATGCCGTAAAAGTTAATAATGCATTAGATTATCAAACTAATATCCCTGGTATTTTTGCTATTGGTGATGGTAATTATTATCCAGGAAAATTAAAATTAATTCTTTGTGGTTTTCATGAAGCGACTATTATGTGTCAAGCGGCATATCAAATAATAAACCCAGGTAAGAAAAACGTTTTAAAATATACTACAGTTTCTGGCGTAGATGGTTTTGATGGTACTCGTAAAGAAGCACCTAAAGCTGTAGTTCAAGCTATTAACTAGTATATAATTATAATTAAATCTTTCAAGTGTATTTATTTGAAAGGTCTTAAACTAAATATAGACAGAAGTATCCTGCAAGGTTTTTAAAATCTTGCAGGATTTAATGTTTAAAAAAATGAGTTTTTAAATGGATAAGTTATATTTTTAAAAACTCTAATTTAGAATAAATTAATATACAGATATAGCCAATGAAAAGTTATAATGTTTGTTTAAAAGATACCGTTAAAACATTTACAAAAAAACTGTTTTATTCCATATTCGATTGTGAACACGAAACGGAATACGCCACATATTTAGAAAAGACCTTTATAAAAATTCTTGATACTTTAGAAATTAAGAATGGCAAAACATTATGGGAAACCTTTAAAACGGAACTTCCTGAAATTAGAAGACAGCTCGATTTAGATGCGATTGCTTTTGAAAATAATGATCCAGCATCACATTGTTTAGCCGAAATTTACATGGCATATCCTGGGTTTCATGCCATTTCAATTTATAGATTGAGTCATGCGCTTCATAAACTTGGTATTTATATTTTACCGAGAATGATGAGTGAGTATATCCACGGGATCACAGGTATCGATATTCACCCCGGAGCTACAATTGGTGAGTCGTTTTATATCGATCACGGAACAGGTATTGTTATTGGTGAAACGACCATTATTGGGGAGCATGTTAAAATATATCAAGGGGTAACACTTGGTGGAATATCGGTAGAAAAAAGTTTGGCCTCTACAAAAAGACATCCAACAATTCAGGACAATGTTTGTATTTACGCCAATGCGACTATTTTAGGAGGCGATATTGTTATTGGTGCAAATAGCATTATTGGTGCTAATGTTTGGATCACCCAATCGGTTCCAGAAAATTCCTTAGTAACTTATCAAACAGAAATTAAAATTAGACCTAAAAAAAATGGCATACGGTAAAACAATATTAGACCAAATAGGAAACACACCGCTTGTGGAAGCAAGTCATTTAATTTCAAAAAAAGGGGTGCGTTTATTTTTAAAATTAGAAGGCAATAACCCTGGCGGAAGTGTGAAAGATCGTGCCGCTTTTAATATGATTTCCGAAGCTTTAAAACGTGGCGATATAAAAAAAGGAGGCACTTTGGTTGAAGCTACTAGTGGAAATACAGGAATTGCTTTAGCTTTTATAGCGCAACTTTTAGGGTTGAAAATGGTATTAATTATGCCCGAAAATTCTACTGTAGAACGTGTGAAAACCATGCGTGCTTATGGAGCAGAGGTTATTTTAACTTCAGCAGATGTCGGTATTGAAGGTTCTAGAGATTTAGCCTATAAGTTAAGAGACGAAAAAGGGTACACGCTTTTAAATCAGTTCGAAAACTCCGATAATTGGAAAGCTCATTACAAAACGACTGGGCCTGAAATTTGGAGAGATACCGAAGGCGAAGTGACTCATTTTGTATCGGCTATGGGAACCACAGGAACTATTATGGGAACGTCAACTTTTTTAAAAGAACAAAATAAAAATATTACTATCGTAGGGGCGCAACCTGCTGATGGTGCTAGAATTCCTGGAATCCGTAAATGGTCTCCAGACTATGTACCAAAATTCTTCGACCGTTCTAAAGTGGATGTTGTAGTCGATGTTAATGAAAACGATGCGCGTAATACTACCCAACGTTTAGCCAAAGAAGAAGGAGTGTTTGCTGGTATGAGTAGTGGAGGTTCTGTGTTTTGTGCGTTAACAATTGCAGAACAAATAGAGAACGGGGTTATTGTAGCTATTATTTGCGATCGTGGTGACCGTTATTTATCATCAACTCTGTTTGAGTAAATTTAATAAATGCTATAAATTACTGTTTTTCTTTACTTTAATCAGTGTAAGATTTTAAATTGTTTTCATTCAGGATAACGATTTTATCAATATAATAAGGATAACAAAAATATAGTTGTTATTTTTGCAACCCATTTCTGTGTATGCAGAAAATGTTCATAAACGTATTAGTGTTATCAAGAAAGGCAGAGGGAATAGACCCGTTGAAACCTTGGCAACCCTTTGAGATTTCTGATGACTTTTCAGAGTCTTAAAGAAGGTGCTACATTCTACTTAATAGTTTTTGGAACTATTAGAAAGATAACGAAAGGTGTTTCAATTACTTTTCTTGATAAAATAAAAATTAATAAATACAGCAAATAAAACCTGTGTATCTGTTATATCATGCCCAAATTTATGAATATTTTGGGTTTAGTAGTAGCGACGATAGGTTTTAAAAATGTTTAAAAGAAATAAAAAAATGGCGGATATATATAAAGCGTTAAAAGAGCGTATTTTGGTTTTAGATGGTGCCATGGGGACTATGTTACAAGCCTATAAATTTCAAGAAGAAGATTTTAGAGGTGAGCGTTTTAAGGACTATCCAACACCGCTACAAGGCAATAACGATTTATTGTCGTTAACCCAACCGGAGGCTATAAAAACCATCCATGCAAAGTACTTTGAGGTTGGTGCAGATATTGTTGAAACGAATACCTTTTCGGGAACTACTATTGCCATGGCCGATTATCAAATGGAAGATTTAGTTTACGAGCTAAACTACGAATCTGCTAGACTAGCAAAAGAAGTAGCCAATACTTTTACAGCAAAAGAACCAAACAAACCTCGTTTTGTAGCAGGTTCAATAGGGCCAACAAACCGTACCGCAAGTATGTCTCCCGATGTGAATGATCCAGGGTATCGCGCAGTAACTTTCGAAGAGTTGCGCGTAGCCTACAAACAACAAGTAGAGGCTTTAATTGATGGAGGTGTGGATTTATTATTAATTGAAACGGTTTTTGATACCTTAAATGCTAAAGCTGCTTTATTTGCAATAGAAGAAGTGAAAGATGAACGCAGTATAGATATTCCAATTATGTTAAGCGGAACCATTACCGATGCTTCAGGACGAACCTTATCTGGGCAAACAGCCGAAGCTTTTTTAATTTCAGTTTCACATATTCCGTTACTTTCTGTAGGGTTTAATTGTGCTTTGGGAGCTAATTTATTGCAACCACATTTGGAAGCTATTGCCTCTAAAACCGATTTTGCAGTTTCAGCACATCCTAATGCCGGATTACCAAATGCTTTTGGAGAATACGATGAAAGTCCAGAAGAAATGGGCGAGCAAATAGAAGAATATTTAAAGCGTAATTTAATTAATATTATTGGAGGCTGCTGTGGTACAAGTCCGGAGCACATTCGTATTATTGCTAATATTGCAGCTAAGTATAAACCGAGAATAGTTAATAGTTTTTAGTTGGTAGTTATTAGTAGAAATAGATAGTTAGAAAATGAATTATACAGATTTAGATGTTTGGAAAAATTCAAGGGAATTGGTTCAGTTGGTTTATCAATTAACCAAATGTTTTCCAAAAGAAGAATTGTATGGTTTAACAAATCAAATAAGGAGATGTGCTGTTTCTGTTCCTTCAAATATAGCTGAAGGTTGTGGAAGACAATCTAATAAAGAAACAATACATTTTCTGTATATAGCAAAAGGTTCTTTACAAGAAGTAGAAACCCAATTATATTTATCTTTTGATTTAGAATATATTTCGGAAGATGATTTAAAAGATATTTTAGATAAAGTGATTTTAAATAAAAAATTGTTAAACGGTTTTATTAATTATTATAAAAAATTATAATGATGCAAACTAATAACCAAAAACAAGGAACTAAGAACCAAAAAAGAATTCTTGAAGTAGCTATATTGAATATAAAAAACGGACGGTCTAATGATTTTGAAGAGACATTTCAAATTGCTCAGAAAATCATTTCTTCCATGAAAGGCTATATCTCTCACGATTTAAAAAAGTGTGTTGAACAAGATGATAAATATATATTATTAGTGCATTGGAAAACCATTGAAGATCATGAAATTGGTTTTCGACAATCGAGTGAGTATAAAGAATGGAAAGGGTTATTACATCATTTTTATGAGCCATTTCCAGTAGTTGAACATTACATATAATACGTTTTTAGACTTGACAGGTTTTTAAAACCTGTAAGGTCTAACAGATATAAAACAAATGAAAATAAAACAAACTAAATACATGAAATTGTCTGGTTTAGAACCTTTAGTTTTAAACGAAAACAGCAATTTTATAAATGTAGGAGAACGTACAAACGTAGCCGGATCTCGAAAATTTCTTCGATTAATTAAAGAAGAAAAATTTGATGAAGCTCTAGATATTGCGCGGCATCAAGTAGATGGAGGTGCACAAATTATCGATATTAATTTTGATGATGGTTTAATAGATGGCAAAGAAGCTATGATACGCTTTTTAAACCTTATTGCTGCCGAACCAGATATTTGTCGCGTGCCTATTATGATTGATAGTTCCAAGTGGGAAATTATTAATGCTGGTTTGCAAGTGGTGCAAGGTAAATGTGTGGTAAATTCTATTTCTTTAAAGGAAGGTGAAGATAATTTTATTTGGCAAGCCAAGCAAATTAAACGCTATGGAGCTGCGGTTATTGTGATGGCTTTCGACGAAGAAGGTCAAGCAGATACTTACGATCGCCGAATAGAAATCGCAAAGCGATCGTATGATATTTTAGTAAACCAAGTCGGCTTTCCTTCCGAAGATATTATTTTCGATTTAAACATATTTCCGGTAGCAACTGGAATGGATGAGCACAGACGAAATGCCATCGATTTTATTGAAGCTACACGTTGGGTTCGTGAGAACTTAGAAAACGTAAGTGTAAGTGGTGGTGTGAGTAACGTGTCGTTTTCATTCCGTGGAAATAATGGCGTTCGCGAAGCTATGCACTCGGTGTTTTTATATTATGCCATCCAAGCAGGTATGAATATGGGGATTGTAAACCCTTCTCTTTTGGAGGTTTATGATGATATTCCTAAAGATTTATTAGAATATGTTGAAGATGTTATTCTTGATAGAAGAGCGGATGCCACCGAACGCTTATTAGATTTTGCAGAAACCGTAAAAGGTTCTAAAGTTGAAAAAGGTGTCGATTTATCGTGGCGAGAAAATCCCTTACAAGACAGAATTACACATGCCTTAGTAAAAGGTATCGATGCGTTTGTTATTGAAGATGTGGAGCAAGCCAGACAGGAGGCCGATGCACCAATTGAAGTGATAGAGGGGCATTTAATGATTGGTATGAATGTGGTTGGTGATTTGTTTGGAGCCGGAAAAATGTTTTTACCGCAAGTGGTAAAATCGGCTCGTGTCATGAAAAAAGCTGTGGGGTATTTAAATCCCTTTATTGAAGCTGAAAAAGGCGACAAACAAGAGCCTGTAGGTAAAATTTTAATGGCAACCGTTAAAGGTGATGTGCACGATATTGGTAAAAATATTGTAAGCGTTGTTTTAGCTTGTAATAATTACGAAATTGTAGATTTAGGCGTGATGGTACCGCCCGAAAAAATTATAGAAATGGCTATTAGCGAACGTGTGGATGCCATTGGTTTATCGGGGTTAATTACACCATCACTTGATGAAATGGTGTATTTAGCAAAAGAAATGCAGCGTAATAATTTTGAAGTGCCTTTACTTATTGGTGGAGCAACGACTTCTAAAGCGCATACGGCTGTAAAAATAGACACCCAATATACAAATGCAGTGGTGCATGTTAATGATGCCTCTCGTGCTGTAACCGTGGTTGGAGATTTATTAAATAAGAAAACCAGCAATGCGTATGTTGCGGAATTAAAAGCGAATTACGACGATTTTAGAAACAAATTTTTAAAACGAGGTAAAGAGAAATCGTATATTTCTATTGAAGAAGCTCGTAAACGAAAATATAAAATAAATTGGGAAACTTCCGAAATTGTAAAGCCTAAAGAATTAGGTGTTCAAATTTTGAAGATGTTAAGTTTAAAGGAATTGGAGCCATTTATAGATTGGAGTCCGTTTTTTAGAAGTTGGGATTTACATGGTAAATTTCCTGATATTTTAACCGACGACGTTGTTGGAGAGCAAGCCACCATAATGTATGATGAAGCGCAAGCCATGATTAAGGAAATTATTGCGAAACAACTATTAAAACCCAAAGCTGTTTTTGGTTTGTTTGAAGCGAATACCATTAATGATGATGATATTTCTATTCAGAAAAACGGCAAAGAAATCGCAATCTTTAGAACCTTGCGTCAGCAGTTAAAAAAGCGTGAAGGGATTCCAAATCATGCGTTATCCGATTTTATAGCACCAAAAGAATCTGGGAAAACCGATTATATGGGAGCGTTTTGCGTTGGTATTTTTGGGGCACAAGAATTGGCCGATAGTTATCGAGCTAAAGATGACGATTATAATGCTATTATGGCACAAGCTATTGCTGATAGATTTGCAGAGGCTTTCGCCGAATATTTACACAAACAGATTAGAACGAAACATTGGGGCTATGCCGCCGATGAGGATTTAACAAACCAAGATTTAATTAAGGAAACCTATAAAGGTATTCGTCCGGCACCAGGATATCCTGCTTGTCCAGATCATTTAGAAAAGGAAACCATTTGGGATTTATTAGAGGTTGAAAAACTAATTGGTGTAACCTTAACGGAAAGTTTAGCTATGTGGCCTGCAGCAGCAGTTTCGGGGTATTATTTTGCAAATCCGGAAGCAAAATATTTTGGTTTGGGTAAAATTACCGACGACCAAGTAACGGATTATTCTGAACGAAAAGGCATTCCAAAAGATAAAGCAAGAAAATGGTTGCACGCTAACATTGCAGATTAATACTTAGGAGTTAATAGTAGTAAGCTATAAGATATTTCTAAGTTGAAGTAATATATCTAACAGATACAAAAAGTGAAATTAGAACGAAGAAGAAAATTAGTAACGTATTTAAACATTTTAGATAGACCAGTTCGGTTTAATCCTTTTGTTTTTAGTCGAACTTTTTTACTATGGGCAGTTGTTGGATTAATTGGTGGAGTTATAGCCGGTGTTTATTGGATAAGTTTGGAGTTTTTTACGCAACAATTAACCATTTTTGAAGGTTGGCAAGTTATTCCTGTTATGGGGATTTGTGGTCTTTTAGCAGGATTAATTATTCATTTTATTGGAGATCCTGGAGAAATCCATTTAATTGTAAATAATATTCGTTTTAATAAAGGCAAACTAGATCCAAAGAATAATCCTTCAATGATACTATCTTCTTTATTATGTATAGCATCGGGAGGAAGTTTGGGGCCAGAAGCGCCATTGATACAAGTAACAGGATCTACGGGAACTTGGATAGGGAAGTTGTTTCGTTTGAAAGGGGAAGCCTTAAGATCTTTAAGTATTGCCGGGATGGCTTCGGGGTTTACGGCCTTATTTGGCGCTCCGCTGGGTGGTAGCTTATTTGCATTAGAAATACTTCATCATAAACATGCCGTTGAGTATTACCAAGCTATAATTCCTGCACTTGTTGCGAGTTGCTTTAGTTATCTGGTATTTGCGTTAATTATTCATTTGGGATTAGGTCCTGTTTGGGATTTATCGGCGTATGAATATTCAGGAATTTTTGATTTTGCTTATGCTGTATTATTTGCTGTAATTGGTGCTTTTTTGGGATGGGTTTTTATTTTTTGTGCTAAATTTTTTAAATCAGTTTTTGAAAAAGGGCAATGGCCTATTTATATAAAAACGTTAATTGGAGGAGTTTTACTTGGTATTATTGCCTTTTACTTTCCGTTAACGCGATACTTTGGACATCACGAGATTAATGAATTGCTATCGGGTCATTTTTCTTTGACTTTATTATTTGCAATTTTAATTTTTAAAATTATTGCAATTTCAATAACAGTAACTTCTGGGTGGCGTGGTGGATTTATTATTCCTTTGTTTTTTGTTGGTGCAACATTAGGATTAATAATCCATCAATTATTTCCAAGTATAAACTTAACTTTGGCAGTAGTTTGCTGTATGGCTTCTATTAATGCTTGTGTGACAAGAACGCCAATGAGTACAACTATTTTGTTAGGAACTTTAACGGGTTTTGGACATTTAATTCCTATTTTGTTTGCCAGTTTAACAGGGTATTTTTTAGCACCAAAAATACCGTTTATTGGCGCACAAATGGAAAAGGAATAAAAAAGATGGTGAGGCAAATGTTGCGGGTATTTTAAATTTGCTGATTAGGTAAAACCATAGCAAGTACCCCCGCGTTAGCGATTGCAACGGCATCCTTTTTGCGAAAGTTTAGCTGTTATTATTTTAGATAAGCTAATGGTTTAAAATGATATGGACTTTGAAAGAAATTAAGGAGCTTCGCAAAAAGATATAGTGAAAAGCGCGACCCTTGTGGTAACGCCAAAAAAAAATAAATATTAACTAATAAAAGTCCTATTTGGGATTTAGAAATGAAAGTAACAGACCATATAAAAAACGCAAACGGAAAAACATTGTTTTCTTTTGAGGTGATTCCGCCAAAAAAAGGGACAAATATTCAGGATTTATATAATAATATAGACCCTTTAATGGAGTTTAAACCACCATTTATAGATGTAACAACTTCTCGGGAAGAGTATGTGTATATTGATAAAGGGAATGGGTTATTGGATAAACGTATTACGCGTATGCGCCCAGGAACAGTGGGGATTTGTGCGTCTATAATGCATAAATATCAAGTAGATGCTATTCCGCATTTATTATGTGGAGGCTTTACTAGAGAGGAAACGGAGTATGTTTTAGTAGATTGTCATTACTTAGGTTTGGATAATGTGATGGCTTTACGTGGCGACTCGATGAAAGATGAGCCGTATTTTAAGCCTGTAAAAGGCGGGAATGCTTTTGCTTGTGATTTAGTGAACCAGATTGCGAATTTAAATCGTGGACAGTATTTGCATGATGATTTTAAGGTGGAGCATAATTCGGATTTTTGTATTGGTGTGGCTGGATATCCAGAGAAACACATGGAGGCACCGTCTTTAGTTTCAGATTTACGTCGTTTAAAAGAAAAGGTCGATGCTGGTGCCGATTACGTAGTAACGCAAATGTTTTTTGATAATAATAAGTATTTTGAATTTGTTGAAAAAGCACGAGCTGCAGGAATTACCATTCCCATTATTCCAGGAATTAAACCCATTGCTGTAAAACGCCATTTGCAAATTTTACCGCAGGTTTTTAAAATTGATTTGCCTCAAGATTTAATAGATGCTGTGGAAGGCTGTAAAGATAATAAGGCTGTTAGGCAAGTGGGGGTAGAGTTTGCTATTCAACAATCTAAAGAATTAAGAGCTGCAGGAGTACCTGTGTTACATTACTATTCTATGGGGAAAAGTGATAATGTTAAGGCAATTGCTGAGGCGTTGTTTTAATTGAAAAGAGGTATATAATGCCCCTTTAATATTTTAGTTAAAATTTAAGTACATTTGACGCTCAGAAATTTAATAATGAAATTACTTTTTACCTGCTTTTTTTGTATTGTTTTTTTGAGCGGTTTTTCGCAAGATAAAACGTATTCGTCGTACTTCGATTTAAATTATTTTAAGGGGAATATAGCCTTGCATAATAATGATATTCTTCATTTAATTAAAGGGCATCCGGAAGGCTATATTTTAAGTTGGAATAAAAAGACCTATGGTTTTAAAGACTGGGAACAGCGTTTTAATTATCCCGATTTAGGAGTAACTTATGCTTACCAAAACATGAAAAATGATGTTTTGGGTAATATCTCGTCTTTATACGGTCATTTAAATTTTTATTTTTTGAAACGCCACTTGATGTTTCGAATTGGACAGGGTATAGGGTATACTAATAACCCGTATGATAAGGAAAATAATTATCGAAATATTGCATTTGGTACAAAGTTAATGGCGAGTACGTTAATGATGTTAAACTATAAAAAGGAACGTGTTTTTGATTGTTTTGGTGTACAGGCAGGTTTGTCTTTTATTCATTTATCTAATGGTAATTTTAAGGCACCCAATACCAGTACGAATACGGTGGCTTTAAATTTTGGGGTGACTTATAATATTGATGACCATGATACGGCATATCGATATACTTTAGCGATCGATGATAAAAAGTTTACGGAACCTATAAAGTATAATTTAGCCTTTAGATTCGGTATTAATGAGAGTGATATTGTTGATAGTGGTCAGTTTCCATTTTATATTTTTTCGGCTTATGCAGATAAACGTATTAACCGAAAAAGTGCTTTTCAATTAGGAACCGATGTGTTTTTTTCTAAGTTTTTAAAAGAATTAATTTATTACAGAAGCGTTTCTTTTCCTGAAGAAAATGTTTCTGGCGATGAGGATTACAAACGTGTTGGTGTTTTTGTTGGTCACGAGTTGTTTTTAAATAGAACTTCGTTAATTACTCAGCTTGGTTATTATGTGTATTATCCTTACGATTTCGAGGGCCAGATTTATTCTAGAATTGGTTTAAAACGTTATGTTGGACATAGTAGAAAGTGGTTTGGTGTGTTATCTTTAAAAACGCACGGTGCAAAGGCAGAAGCTGTTGAATTTGGAATAGGCGTACGATTATGAGAAAGTTAGTTTACATACTGGTTTTAAGTTTGATTTTTGCTTGCGATAGTGAAAATGCAAATGATTGTGTTCAGAAAACAGGCGCTATAATTCAGCAAGAAATTACGGTTGATGATTTTACTACCATATTGGTAAATAGAGATATTGAACTTATTATTAAAGAAGGTGCTACGCAAAAAATAGTGGTGGAAACGGGAACCAATTTAATGAATGATGTTGAGGTTGTAGTTACCAATGGGGAGTTGATTTTAACCGATAACAATAGTTGTAATTATGTGAGAGATTATGGCGTAACAAAAGTATATGTAACGTCTCCAAATATTACGAAAATACGAAGTTCTACACAATATACTATAAGTTCTGAAGGGGTTTTAACCTATCCGAATTTAACTATTTTAGCCGAAGATTTTAATGCGCCAGGAACATTTACAAATGGTAATTTTAATTTAGAAATAGATAACACATCGTTTAATGTCGTGTTTAATAATCTTTCAAATTGTTTTGTTTCAGGAAAAACAACAACATTGGATATTACTTTTGCTGCAGGAACCTCTCGGTTTGAGGGTGGTAATTTGACTGCTCAAAACGTTGATGTTTGGAATAGAAGTTCCAATGATATGATTGTAAATCCACAGCAATCAATTTCGGGAAAAATTTCAGGTACTGGCGATGTTATTTCTGTTAACACACCGCCAACGATTACTGTAGAAGAAATCTATACGGGCCGATTAATTTTCGAATAGTTCAACAGATTGTTTAGCAATTTCTAATTCTTCGTTAGTTGGAATAATTAATATTTTAACTTTAGAAGTATCGGTGTTAATAGCTCTTATATGTTTCGCTCTTTCTTTATTTTTTTCTTGATCCATTTCTATGCCAAGAAAATCTAAATCTTCGCATACCATTTTTCGCATAAGCTCAGAGTTTTCTCCAATACCAGCAGTAAATACAATAGCGTCTAGTCCGTTTAGAGCCGCAGCATAACTACCAATGTATTTTTTTATGCGGTAGGTGTTCATTTGTAGGGCCAATAAACAATCTTTATTTCCTTTCGCGGCTTCGGCTTCAATTTCTCGTAAATCACTAAAACCGGTAAGGCCAAGCATACCACTTTTCTTTTGTAGAATCGTGTTTATTTCATCTAAAGAATAATTTAGTTTACTTGCCAAGTGAAAAATTACTGAAGGGTCGATATTACCGCTTCGTGTCCCCATAATTAAACCATCTAACGGAGTTAACCCCATGGAGTGATCTATACTTATTCCATTTTTTACAGCAGTAATACTACAACCATTCCCTAAGTGAATAGAAATAATTTTCGATTCTTTTTTGCCTAAATAATGAATAGCTTGTTCTGAAACATATTTATGACTAGTGCCATGAAAACCGTATAGCCTAATTTTATGTTCGGTTAAAAGCTCGTTCGGTATGGCATATCTATAAGCGTGTTCGGGAATAGTTTGGTGGAATGCCGTATCAAAAACAGCCACTTGTTTAGCATCTGGAAAAATAGCTTCGGCAACTTCGATACCTTCAAAATTGGCTGGGTTGTGCAATGGTGCTAGACTAAAAAGATCTTTAATATTTTCTTTTGCGGAAGATGTAATTTCCGAAGTTTTTTTAAATCGTGCACCTCCTTGTACCACACGATGGCCAACAATATTAATGTCTTTTGCCGATTTTATAATACCGGCTTCATTATCTAAAAGTTGATGGGATAGTAATTCTAATCCTTGTTTGTGGTTGTAAATAGCGGTAATGTGTTCTATGGTATCTTTTTCAGTTTTATAAATAAATTTAGCGTCATCTTCACCGATACGTTCAATAAGTCCAGAGCATAGTATAGTTTCTGCTGGCATTGAAAATAATTGAAATTTTATAGACGAACTTCCTGAGTTTAAAACGAGTACTTGCATATATTATAAATCTTGTGCTTGAATGGCTGTAATGATTACTGTGCTGTAAATATCGTCAGCAGTACAGCCACGGCTTAAATCATTTACAGGTTTATTTAGTCCTTGTAGAACAGGGCCAATGGCCAATGCTCCAGTTTCTCTTTGTACGGCTTTATACGTGTTGTTTCCAGTGTTTAAATCTGGGAAAATTAAAACACTAGCACGTCCAGCAACTTCAGAATCGGGTAGTTTACTTTTTCCAATGCGCATATCTACAGCCGCATCGTATTGAATAGGGCCTTCAATTTTAACATTTGGAGCTATTCGTTTTACTATTTCCGTAGCCTCACGTACTTTTTCAACATCGGCACCTTTTCCAGAAGCTCCAGAGGAGTAGGATAGCATAGCGACTTTAGGTTCTATTCCGAAGTTTGTTGCAGTAGCAGCAGAAGAAATAGCTATTTCGGCTAATTGCTCGGCATTTGGGTTTGGGTTAATAGCACAGTCGCCAAAAACTGAAATGCGATCTTCTAAACACATAAAGAATACTGAGGAAACAATATTAACATCTGGTTTTGTTTTTATAAATTGTAATGCAGGTCTTAGGGTGTGTTGCGTGGTATGTACTGCTCCCGAAACCATGCCATCGGCATGCCCTTTGTAAATCATCATGGTTCCAAAATACGATACATCGGCTATCATATCTCTTGCCATTCCTAAATTTACATTTTTGTGTTTTCTTAGTTCGTAAAGCGTGTTCACATAATCATCAAAATAAGGTGATTTTGTTGGCGAAATAATATTTATTTTATTGGTGTCTAAAGTAATATCAAGCGCGATAAGGCGTTCTTTTATTTGGTTTTCATCACCTATTAAAGTTAATTCTACAACTTGGGCATCAATTAATCTTGCTGCAGCTCGTAACACGCGTTCATCTTCACCTTCCGGTAAAACAATGTGTTTTTTATTGCTTAAAGCCCGTTGTAAAAGATTGTATTGAAACATTCTAGGAGTGAATATTTCCGATTTAAAAGTGATTAAATCATTCGATAATTTATCGGTATCCACATATTTTTCGAAAGTGGCAATAGAAGTTTCTATTTTTTCACTATTATCTGGATATATTTTAGATTTTATTTTTCCAACGGTATTTGTAGCAGCAAAGGTACCTGCTTTAACACTTACAATAGGGATTACGCTAGAAAGGCCTTCAATGAGTTTTAAAATAGATTCTTCAGGAATTAAACCACCCGTTAATACAATACCTGAGAGTTTTGGATAGTTTTTGGAAATATGCGCTTGTAGTGCACCAAGAATAATATCAGCACGATCTCCAGGGGTAATAACCAGTGCGTTTTCTTTTAAATGTGTAAGGTAATTTCGCAATTGCATGGACCCTACATTAAAGTTTTCGGCTTGATTATTAATCAGGTCTTTACCAAAAAGAATGGTACCATTTAGGGTTTTTACAATTTCTTTAATGGTAGGGCTTGATAAATTTTTTATTTTCGGGATTACCGTAACATCGGCATTGGTTTTTATGCGTTTTTTTAATTGTTCTTTTAAAACAGAAATTTGATTAATATCGACTTTATTGGTTACAATAGAGATGACATCGACTTCTTCTTTATACGTATCATGAGCCAATTGTACTCCATTAACAATAGACTTAACGTCTTTTTTATCACCTTGAGTAACTATGATAACAGGAATACTTAAGTTTTTAGAAATTAAGATATTAATGTCTAATTCTAGGCTTGAGTTTTCATGAGAAAAATCGGTGCCTTCAACTAAAACAAAATCGAATCGACTTTCTAAATATTTGTATTTTTTAATAATTTCATCGATAACTTGTCCAGATTTACCTTGGTTGTATAAATCGACCACTTCATTCCTAGTAAAAGCGAATGTGTTTTTATAATTAATGTCTATTTCGAAATGAGATATAACGGTACTAATATGGTTATCCATTTCTCCAACTTCAAGATCTTCAATAATGGGTCTAAAATATCCAACCTTTGCTGTTTTGCCTAAAAGCATTCGCATTAACCCTAAAACAATAACAGATTTTCCACTGTTTGGTTCTATGGTTGCGACATAAATTCCTTTACTCATCGTAATGTGTTTGTTTCGTTATAAATATAAAGATAATACCTGTTTTAAATGGTGAAAATCTATTTTTAAGTAGTTAATAATGCAAATTTATTAGGTTATAGGTTGGCTAAAGATGATTTTTATCATGCTTTAATATTTTATAAAAACGCTTAGGTTGTTAAGTCTTTAAAAAGAGATTCTAAACTAGCATTTTTTTGATTAAGTTGAAGAATTTTTAATTCATTATCATGGGCAAAATCAAAAACATGCGATCGCATATCTTCAGAGGTTTTAAAGGTTATTTCGTAAACAAAACCATAGGTGTTTTTTACGCTTTGTACTTTTGGAAGTCTTAGCAAAAAGGCATCTTCAATCCTGAAATCGAATTCTACAATTACAGTTTGTTCTTTTTCGTCTCGTAATTGGTGTAGTTTTTTATCGGCAACAATTTCACCTTTATTTATTATAATAACGCGCTCGCACATGGCTTCAACCTCTTGCATAATATGTGTAGAAAGAAAAACGGTTTTAGTTTTACCAATAGTTTTAATTAAATCTCTAATTTCTATGAGTTGGTTGGGGTCTAACCCGGTGGTAGGTTCGTCTAAAATTAAGACTTCGGGATCGTGAAGTAGGGCGGTAGCTAAACCGACACGTTGACGATACCCTTTAGAAAGTTGACCAATTTTTTTATGCATTTCAGGCGTTAACCCTGTGAGTTCGATAACGTCGTTAATACGAGTTTTATCAATGTTATAAATACTGGCGTTGAAGCTTAAATATTCTTTTACAAATAAATCTAAATACAAAGGGTTGTGCTCGGGTAAGTACCCTACTTTTTGCTGTACTAGCAGTGTTTCTTTAGCTATGTCGTGTCCGTTTACTTTAGCAACGCCTTCCGTAGGTGGAATAAAGGTGGTTAAAATTTTCATCATGGTCGATTTTCCAGCGCCATTGGGACCTAAAAAGCCTACTATTTCTGGTTTATTAACTTTAAATGACACATTGTTTAAAGCTTTTTGTGTTCCGTAAAGTTTTGATATTCCAATGACTTCTATCGACATAACTTAATAATTTTGTCAAAAATAATAATTTAAGATGTAAAATTTAGAGAATAAATGGTTTCCGTTTATTGTTGTGAATTTCTTATATTCTTCGATATAGCGTAATAATATGGATTATTTTCTGTAAAATCTTTAAAATTAGCAATAAAACAGAAAAAAAACTTTTATAGTATTTTGATTTCTTGAAAATTTAATTACTTTAGCCACTCAATTACGAATATGACTGTATATTTTACATATTTTAACAACTGGTTTTATTTCTTTTTTAGCGAGAAGAACGAGATGTTGTATGTATAATTTATAATAATAAATTTAATATGAGTCTCGATGAAAATCGGGACTTTTTTTTGTTAAAGTCTAATTGAAAAGTGTAAATAAAATTTAAAGATTTAATATAAAATCGAAAATTGATAAAAACAGTTGCAATACAAGGGGTAAAAGGATCATTTCATCATATTGTGTCGAAACAATTTTTTGAAACACCTGTAGACACTATCGATTGTTTAACATTTGATCGCGTTGTAGATTCTTTAATTACAGAGGAGAGTGATGCAGGAATTATGGCTTTAGAAAACTCTATTGCCGGCTCTATTATTCCTAATTATGCTTTGATAGATGAGTATAACCTTCATATCATTGGAGAGCATTATTTGGATATTCAGCATAACTTAATGGCGTTGCCAAATCAGCAAATTTCGGATATAAAGGAAGTGTATTCTCATCCAATGGCTTTATTGCAATGTAAAGCGTTTTTTAAGCAATATCCACATATTAAACTGGTAGAAGATAAGGATACTGCAGAGGTTGCCGAGCGTATTCAAAAACAGCAATTAAAAGGGATTGCGGCTATAGCAAGCACATTGGCAGCCGAAATTTTTCAACTAGAAATTTTAGCCGAGGCTATTCAAACGATAAAACATAACGAAACCCGTTTTGTTATTGTAAAATGTCGGGATGTTGATATGCCAAAAACGCAAATTAATAAGGCATCCATTAAATTTGAAGCCAACCATAAGCGAGGAAGTTTAGCGGCTATTTTAAATGCTATGAGCGATTGTAAATTGAATTTAACAAAAATTCAAAGCTTACCAATTGTGGAAACACCTTGGAAATACGCCTTTTTTGTAGATGTAACTTTTGATAATTATTCCGATTTTAATAAAGCAAAATCTCTTATTGAAATTATGGGTGAAGGCTTTAAAGTTTTAGGTGAATATAAAAACGCAAAATTATGATTAATGTAGCCGAGAGATTACATAGCGTGGAAGAGTACTACTTTTCAAGAAAATTGAAAGAAGTAAACCAGCTAATTGCAAATGGAAAACCAATAATAAGTTTAGGTATTGGAAGTCCAGATTTACAACCACCAACGGAAGTTATTGATGCTTTAACAAAAGCATTATTGAGTCCGAATGCACATAAATATCAGAGTTATCAGGGCTTGCCAGAATTGCGAGAAGGGATTGCATCATTTTATAAAAATAATTACCAAGTAGATCTAAATCCAAATTCCGAAGTATTGCCACTTATGGGGAGTAAAGAGGGAATTATGCATATTTCTATGGCGTATTTAAATAAAGGCGATCAGGTTTTAATTCCAAATCCGGGATATCCAACCTATCAGTCTGTTACAAAATTATTAGAAGCGGAACCTGTTTTTTACGAGTTGGATGCTGCCAATAATTGGTTGCCAGATTTAGAAGCCTTAGAACAACAAGATTTAACTAAGGTGAAATTAATGTGGGTAAATTATCCGCACATGCCAACAGGAGCACAACCATCGGAACATTTGTTTAAGGATTTGGTGGCTTTTGCAAAAAGACATCATATTTTAATTATAAACGATAATCCGTATAGTTTCATTTTAAATGAAAATCCAACCAGTCTTTTAAGTGTAGAAGGCGCAAAAGATTGCTGTTTGGAGCTAAATTCACTAAGTAAAACCTTCAATTTGGCCGGATGGCGTGTTGGGATGGTTGTTGGCGATACTAAATATATTACCGATATCTTAAAGGTGAAAAGTAATATGGATTCGGGGATGTTTTATGGCATTCAAAAAGGAGCTATTGAAGCTTTAAAATGTTCGAAAACGTGGTTTGATAGTATAAATAAGGTGTATGCAGAACGCAGAGATTTAGTATGGCAATTGGCTGATGCTTTAAATTGTACGTATGATAAAAATGCTACCGGACTTTTTGTTTGGGCAAAACTGCCAGAAAACATAGAAGCCGAAGCCTTTATAGATAAAATATTATATGAAAAAGATATATTTATAACCCCAGGAACTGTTTTTGGAACCCAAGGAGAAGGCTATATCAGGTTTTCATTATGTGCTCAAATAGACAATTTAAAAGAAACGATAGCTCGAGTGAGTTCATAGTTTTAGCACGAAGAAAAGCATATAATTATAGAGAAAAGTAAACAGTAATTAAGTAACCCCGTATTAGTTCGTTCTTTTAAAAAAAAAGAAGGTTCGGGAAAGAAATGAAAAATATATATTCAATAGGCATAGGGTTAATAGGCGGAAGTTTAGCTAAGGACATTAAAGAGCTTAAACCAGAGGTTATAATTCATGGTATTAGCCGAAAGGAAAGCACTTTGAACGATGCTTTGGCGCTGAATTTAATTGACAAAAAAGCCACGTTAGACGATCTAAAAAATGCCGATTTAGTTATTATTTCTATACCGGTAGATGCTACGGTAAAATTATTACCAACTATTTTGGATTTAATTCCAGAAACCGGTTTGGTTGTAGACGCAGGTTCAACCAAAGTTGATATTTGTAAAGTGGTTGAAAACCATCCGAAGCGTCGGAATTTTTTAGCCATGCATCCTATTGCAGGTACAGAACATTCTGGACCAGCAGCAGCCATTAGTGGCTTATTTCAAGGAAAAACAAATATTGTTTGTGAGGTTGAAAAAACAACGTTTAAGCTACAAGAAAAAGCCTTAAAATTATTTAGTGATATAGGAATGCGTATTCGTTATATGAATCCGGAAGCGCATGATAAGCATATTGCTTATGTATCGCATTTATCGCATATTAGTTCTTTTATGTTGGGAAAAACCGTAATTGATAAAGAACGAAATGAACGCGATATTTTTGATATGGCAGGCAGTGGTTTTGCGTCTACAGTGCGTTTAGCAAAAAGTTCGCCTGCCATGTGGACACCCATTTTCAAACAAAACAAAAGCAATGTTATTGAAACATTAGACGAGTATATTGAGAATTTAACTCATTTTAAAGAGCTTATGGAACAAGACAATTTCGATGCCATTTATAAAGAGATGGAAAGTACCAATTATATAAAAGACATATTAAACGGAATACATTAAAACTAGTAAAAAAAATTGAATCTCCAATTTCAACACAATTCAAACCTAAAATAAAGCTTGGAAATTGGAATTTCATTTTGAAATTTGATTAAGATTATGGAAAACACAAAAGAAATGAGAACCTGGTTAGATGATTTAAACTTAGATCATCCATTAGTAATTGCGGGACCTTGCAGTGCTGAAACAGAAGAACAAGTATTAAAAATAGCTCACGAGCTAAAAGATACCGATGTAAGCTATTTTAGAGCTGGTATTTGGAAACCAAGAACACGCCCAGGAATGTTTGAAGGTGTTGGGGCTTTAGGCTTAAAATGGTTACAAAAAGTTAAGGCTGAAACTGGTATGAAAGTTTGTACCGAAGTCGCTAACGCAGCTCACGTAAAATTAGCTTTAGAGCATGATATTGATATGTTATGGATTGGAGCACGTTCTACAGTATCTCCTTTTATTATGCAGGAAATTGCAGATGCTTTAGAAGGAACAGATAAACCTGTACTGGTTAAAAATCCAGTAAACCCAGATTTAGCTTTATGGTTAGGTGGTATTGAAAGAATATACAGCGCTGGTGTTAAAAATATTGGAGCTATTCATAGAGGATTTTCTACTTACGAAAAAACGAAATATAGAAATACACCAGAATGGCAATTAGCAATCGAATTTCAAAACAAATATCCAGACATTCCTTTAATTAACGACCCGTCGCATATTACAGGAAAAAGAGATATGATTTTTGATGTTTGCCAAACAGCTTTAGATTTAAACTTTGATGGGTTAATGGTTGAAACGCATTACGATCCAGAAAATGCATGGAGTGATGCTGCACAACAAGTTACACCAGATTCGCTAAAGCAAATCATGAGAGACTTAAAAGTTAAAAAAGCTACAGAAACCGCAGTTAGTTATAGAGAGCCATTAGAAAATTTAAGAGCTCAAATTAATGTTGTAGACGATCAGTTAATTGACTTATTAGGTAAAAGAATGCAAGTTGCCGATAAAATAGGAGAATTAAAGAAAGAGCAAAACGTTGCCGTTTTACAATCACGTCGATGGAACGAGATTTTAGGAAACATGGTAATGGAAGGTGAAAGTAGAGGTTTAAGTGAAGAATTTGTTTTAAAAATGTTTAAAGCAATTCATCAAGAATCCATTAACCATCAAGAAAAAATTATTAATAACTAATTAGTAGTTTAAATAAAATAAAAAAGCCTCGTTCTATTAGTTTAGAACGAGGCTTTTTGGTTTATAAATTTGTGATTACTGTATTGAAAAATCGAAAACCGACTGATTCGTTCTTCCTTCAGGAACACGTCCTTGGTAAATAAAACAATATTCCCCTGGTTCTAACGTATCCGGTGTTACTTTAAATTTGTTACTTTCTATTTCTTCTATATTAAAAGGTAAAGCGTATTTAGGGTCAATACCACTAGTGCTTGTAAGAAAGCTACTTTTTCCAGTTATAACTTCTCTTAAATTTTTTCGTTCTTTTACTGTTAATTTTACCAGAACAAATTCATTTGGAGATGTAGCGGTTCTAAACCACCAGTTTAAAAAACCGGCTTGATTACCTTGATTACTTTGCATATTGTCAACATCTGAAGTGTTGAAAATGAATACAAATTCTTGGTTTCCAGAATTTAAAACATTGTTAGATTGTGTTTTGGGTAATTGCGCTTTTTTCTTGGCGTTAATTAGTCCGGAAACTAATTTTTGAGCTGCAGCATTAGTACTTGCACTAGAGAATACAGATGGCTGAATTCTTTTTTGTTCATCATTTGCTGTTAAATAATAAATGCCCGTTTTAGATTTCGTATTATGCTTAGATTTTTGCATCACTAAAGATAAGATGTCGGTTGAAATTCCTGCGTTTTTTAAAGTGGTTAAGCCACTAATAGAAGCATCGAATTTTACATTTGATGAATTAATTTTATCAATAATCATCGAATCTTCAAAACCAAGTTCCTTCATTTGAACAATAGTTTCATTGGTAATTGTTTCCTGCGCAAACGTTTTGCAAAATGAGATTAGGAATAACCCCATAATAAGAATAGTTTTTTTCATTTTTTTCATTTTAATTAATTAATAGCAGTACAAATATATATATTCCCAAATGTTAAAATTAATTATTTTTCAATTACTTTTGAAAATTATGACAGGACGCGTTTATAAATCTACAGGAAGTTGGTACACCGTAAAAACCCTATTGGGTGAAACTTACGAATGCCGTATAAAAGGAAAATTCCGAATTAAAGGTATTAAAAGTACAAACCCAATAGCGGTTGGTGATATTGTAGATTTTGAACTGGAAACCGATAACAATAAGGAATCGGGCGTAATTCATAATATCCATGATAGAACCAATTATATCGTGCGTAAATCGGTTAATTTATCGAAACAAACCCATATTATTTCGGCAAATATAGATCAGGTTTTTTTAATGATTACCATTAATAACCCGCCAACATTAACCAGTTTTATCGATCGATTTTTGGTGACTGCCAATGCGTATTCCATTAAAACCATTTTATTATTTAATAAAATAGATGTTTATGATGAAGAGACGCTAAATGAAGCGAAATATTTAGCACACATTTACAGAAAAATAGGTTACGAATGTATTGGGGTATCTGCCGTTACAGGGAAAAATGTGGATAAAGTAAAGGGTTTAATGGCAGGTAAAGTGAGTTTGTTTTCTGGGCATTCTGGCGTTGGAAAATCCACGTTGGTTAATGCTATTGAACCGTCGTTAAATATAAAAACGAAACAAATTTCTACCCAGCATATGCAAGGGCAACACACCACAACTTTTGCAGAAATGTTCGATTTAAGTTTTGGTGCTCAAATAATAGACACGCCAGGAATTAAAGGTTTTGGAGTGGTTGATATGGATAAAGAAGAAGTAGGCGATTATTTTCCTGAGTTTTTCGCCCTAAAACAACATTGTAAGTTTAATAATTGTTTGCATATTAAAGAACCAAAATGTGCTGTAAAAGAAGCATTGGAAAACGGAGAAATAGAATACTCACGGTACCGAAGCTATATACAAATTATTGAAGGGGAAGATGAACACTACAGAACCGATATTAGGGAGAATTTGTAAAGCATATTTAGTTTTTATTACAAGAAATAAATATAAATTTAAGCCGTAATTTAGGGATAAAAATTATGAAATCAGTGATACAGCGCGTTACCAAAGCAAGCGTAACTATAGAAGGTGAAAAGGTAGCCGATATAAAAAATGGACTCTTAATTCTTTTAGGTATTGTAAGTGAAGATGAACAGGCCGATATTACTTGGTTATCAAATAAGATTACAAATCTTAGAATTTTTTCAGATGAAAATGATGTGATGAATCGATCACTAAAAGACGCCAACGGCGAAGTTATTGTGGTTAGTCAATTTACATTACAAGCATCCACTAAAAAAGGCAATCGCCCAAGTTATATAAAAGCAGCAAAACCCGATATAGCCATTCCTTTATACGAAGCCTTTGTAAAACAAATAGAATTAGATTTAGGTAAACCCGTACAAACAGGTCGGTTTGGAGCCGATATGCAAGTTGAGTTAATAAATGACGGGCCGGTAACTATAATTATTGATACTAAAAGTAAAATATAATGAACATAAAAAACGCACAGCTAGAAGTCGATAATTGGATTAAAGAACACGGCGTTCGCTATTTTAACGAGCTTACCAATATGGCTCAACTTACGGAGGAAGTAGGCGAAGTAGCTCGAATAATAGCCCGTAGATACGGCGAACAAAGCGAAAAAGAAAGCGATAAAAACAAAGATTTAGGGGAGGAATTGGCCGATGTTTTATTCGTAGTCCTTTGTTTATCTAACCAAACAGGAGTGGATTTACAAAAAGCTTTCGATGAAAGAATGTACAAGAAAGGAAAACGAGATCACGATAGACATCATAATAACGAAAAATTAAAGTAAATTTGCAAGCTTTAATACGTATATAATATTACAAATGAATATTACGCTTCATACATCGAAACTCGAAAACATAAAATCGTCAGTAACCATTACAGGTTCAAAAAGTGAATCTAACCGGTTGTTATTGTTACAAGCACTTTATCCAGAATTTGTAGTTGATAATGTTTCAAATTCTGATGATAGTAATTTAATGACTAAAGCATTGCGGTCGGAATCTAAAGTTGTCGATATTCATCACGCCGGAACAGCTATGCGATTTTTAACAGCATACTTTTCAATTCAAGAAGGACGAACCGTTACGCTTACCGGCTCTAAAAGGATGACGGAGCGCCCAATTAAAATTTTAGTTGAAGCCCTTCAAGAGCTTGGAGCCGAAATAAGTTATGTTGATAACGACGGATTTCCGCCAATTAAAATTACAGGAAAAAAGCTTTCAAAGAATAAAGTAACTTTAAAAGCTAACGTAAGTAGCCAGTATATTTCAGCCTTATTGCTAATAGCTTCAAAACTAGAAAATGGGTTAGAATTAACTTTAGAAGGCGATATTACATCGGTTCCATACATAAATATGACCTTGAGTTTATTAAATGAAATAGGGATAGAGACCTCTTTTATTGGTAATGTTATTACCGTAAAACCAAGCACAAAACCACTAACACCAAAAGTTTTGGTCGTAGAGTCCGATTGGTCTTCGGCATCCTATTATTTCAGTATCGCTGCTCTTTCAGAAATTGGAACAGAAATAAAATTATCTTCTTATAAAGAAAACTCTTTGCAAGGCGATTCTGTTTTGGTTGATATTTATAAACACTTTGGCGTTACAACAGAATTTAATGGTAACTCCATTACATTAAAAAAAGTAAACCCAACGGAGTCTACATTAAGTTTAGATTTAAAAAACGCACCAGATATCGCACAAACTATTGCGGTAACTTGCTTCGCTTTAGGAATGCCTTGCGATTTAATTGGTCTACATACATTAAAAATTAAAGAAACCGATAGATTGGTGGCTTTAAAAACCGAAATAGAAAAATTAGGTGGAAAAGTCGAAATTACCGATAAATCTTTACACCTTTCAGCATCTACTCAAATAAAGGAATTTGTGCCCATTGCTACGTATAATGATCACCGTATGGCCATGGCATTCGCCCCTTTAGCCTTAAAAGTGCCAATCATTATAGAGAAAGCAGGAGTTGTATCAAAGTCGTATCCAACTTTTTGGGACGATCTTAAAAACATTGGTTTTAAAATAACCAAATAATAAATACGCATTTACTTGACAACCCCTATGCTGAGATTGTATATTTGCAGCTGCTAGAATTTTAGGGAGTAAGTCTACAAAATTTTAGAATACATTAATTTAAAAATCTTTTTGAATGAAATTATCACAGTTTGGTTTCACTTTACCAGAAGAATTATTAGCCGAATATCCTGCTGAAAACAGAGACGAATCGCGTTTAATGGTACTTAACAGAAAAGAACAAACCATAGAACACAAAATGTTTAAAGATCTTATTGATTATTTTCAAGAAGACGATGTTTTAATTTTAAATGATACTAAAGTTTTTCCAGCCCGTTTATTCGGAAACAAAGAAAAAACAGGCGCTAGAATTGAAGTTTTCTTATTAAGAGAATTAAATGAAGAACAACGCCTTTGGGATGTTTTAGTAGATCCAGCACGTAAAATAAGAATAGGAAATAAATTATATTTTGGTGACGATGAAACCTTAGTAGCCGAAGTTATAGATAACACCACATCGCGCGGACGTACATTACGTTTTTTATACGATGGGTCGTACACAGAATTCCGTAAAAAATTAAACGAACTTGGAGAAACACCACTTCCAAAATACATTAAACGCGATGTAGAACCGGAAGATCAAGACCGTTACCAAACCATTTACGCAAAAACAGAAGGTGCCGTAGCTGCACCAACAGCAGGTCTTCACTTTTCTAGACACCTATTAAAACGTTTAGAAATTAAAGGTGTAAAATTTGCCGAGGTTACGCTTCACGTAGGTTTAGGGACTTTTAATCCAGTAGAGGTAGAAGATTTATCTAAACATAAAATGGATAGCGAAGAGTTAAAAATCGATGCTAAAGCGGTAGAAATTGTAAACAAAGGCCTTGATGAAAAACGCCGAATTTGTGCCGTGGGAACCACCGCTATGCGTGCCATAGAAAGCGCCGTATCGTCAAACGGAAGGCTAAACGAAATCGACGGATGGACAAATAAATTCATTTTCCCTCCTTACGATTTTAGTATAGCAAACTCCATGATTACTAATTTCCATACACCAAAATCAACATTATTAATGATGATTTCGGCATTTGCAGGACACGATTTTGCTAAAAAAGCTTACGAAGAAGCTGTAAAAGAAAAGTACAAATTTTACAGTTATGGAGATGCCATGTTAATCATCTAATCCCTTCAAAATAAAATCAAAGCCTCATCCATTTAAAACCGATGAGGCTTTTTTTATGTTCTAAAAATAACTTGGGCATTCCCTTTCAGGTCGGGCTTTCCGCTATATCTTTTTTGTATAATATTTGTTCTAAACCCCAAGTTTAGTTGTCAATTAAAGGATATGTAAACCTAAAATTATCGGTAAGAACAAAAAAGGATGCCGCATCAATCCCTAATGCAGTACCTGCTAAATTGGCGGCAAATCGTTAAATTAGCCCCACTTTATAAAAACAAGTGCTCTAAAAGAAAAAGCTTTCACTATTTTTGCAACCAAATGAAAGATAATAAAAAAGACATACGCGCCTTAACCAAAGAACAACTTCGTGATTTTTTTGTAAAAAATGGCGATAAAGCCTTTCGAGGCAATCAAGTTTACGAATGGCTTTGGCAAAAATCGGCACACACTTTCGAGGATATGACAAATATATCCAAAGAAACACGCCAAATGCTAGAGGATAACTTTGTAATCAATCATATAAAAGTAGATACCATGCAACGCAGTAACGATGGCACGGTAAAAAATGCCGTACGCTTACACGATGGCTTAATTGTAGAGTCCGTTTTAATACCAACAAAAACAAGAACAACGGCCTGTGTTTCTAGTCAAGTAGGCTGTAGTTTAGATTGTAAGTTTTGTGCCACCGCACGATTAAAACGCATGAGAAATTTAAACCCCGACGAAATTTTCGATCAGGTTGTTGCTATCGATAATGAAAGTAGATTATATCATAATCGTCCCCTGAGTAATATCGTGTTTATGGGGATGGGAGAGCCGTTAATGAATTATAATAACGTTATAAAAGCGATCGATAAAATCACTTCTACCGATGGGTTAGCGATGTCTCCAAAACGAATAACGGTTTCAACTTCAGGTGTGCCAAAAATGATTAGAAAAATGGCCGATGATGACGTTAAATTCAATTTAGCCGTGTCATTACATTCGGCTATAGATGAAGTGCGCACAAAAATAATGCCTTTTAACGAGACCTTTCCTTTAAAAGATTTAAAAGAAGCTTTAGAATATTGGTATTTAAAAACCAGTCGTAAAATAAGCTACGAATACGTGGTTTGGAAAGGAATAAACGATAAGCAAGGCGATATTGATGCCTTTGTTAAATTCTGTAAATACGTGCCCTGTAAAGTTAATATTATAGAATACAACCCTATTGACGATGGTGAGTTTCAACAAGCCTCCAACGACGCTTTAGAAAATTATATCACTGCGCTCGAAAAAAACAGAATTGTTGTAAACGTACGTCGTAGTCGCGGAAAGGATATAGATGCGGCTTGCGGGCAATTGGCTAACAAAAGTTAACCTTTATTATTCATAAAATACAAAATACTTAGTATATAAATTTGTAAATCTTATATTTGATTTTATTTAATATCCAGCCTTGAAAATAGTAGAACAAATAAAGCAGCCCATAGCTTACGAAATGGATCTTTTTGAACAAAAGTTCCTACTGTCTATGTCCAGTAAAGTGGCGTTGCTAAATCGAATCACACATTATATCGTCAATAGAAAAGGAAAACAAATGCGACCTATGTTCGTGTTTTTAGTCTCTAAAATGGTATCCAATGGCGAGGTTAGCGAGCGTACCTACCGTGGCGCATCGGTTATTGAGCTTATTCATACGGCAACTTTAGTGCATGATGATGTGGTAGATGATAGTAATCGAAGGCGTGGTTTTTTTTCGGTAAATGCCTTATGGAAAAATAAGATAGCCGTATTAATTGGCGATTTTCTTCTGTCTAAAGGTTTGTTACTTTCTATTGATAATAATGATTTCGATTTACTTAAAATTATTTCTATTGCCGTTCGCGAAATGAGCGAAGGTGAATTGCTTCAAATAGAAAAAGCTAGAAAATTAGATATTACAGAGGAGGTTTACTATGAAATTATTCGTCAGAAAACAGCAACCTTAATTGCTGCTTGTTGTAGTTTGGGTGCCGCATCCATAAAACCAAAATCCGAGCATGTGGAAATTATGCGCAAATTTGGGGAACTTATAGGGATGGCTTTTCAAATAAAAGATGATTTGTTCGATTATGGTGACGCCAAAATAGGAAAGCCAACAGGTATTGATATTAAAGAACAAAAAATGACGTTGCCTTTAATTTATGTATTAAATGGTGCCTCTAAGAAAGATAAAAAATGGCTTATTAATTCCATTAAAAATCATAATAAAGACACCAAACGGGTTAAAGAGGTTATTGCTTTTGTTAAAAATAATGGTGGTTTGGATTATGCGGTTTCTAAAATGAAACAGTTTCAAACCGAAGCATTAGAGCTTCTTAAAAATTATCCCGAATCGGAATATAAAAAATCATTAAAATTAATGGTTAATTACGTTATCGATAGAAAGAAATAAATAATTATTGCTGCTGTTGCTCTATATTGTGTCCCTTTTTCTCTAAGCTACGTTTATAACTATTGGAAGGGTAAACAGTCGTTATTTCGGGTTCGGTTATAGATTCTAAATCGTTATTATTTGTTTTAACCGATACTTGAACTTGCATTTCGGCTTCAACACTGCCTTTAAACACACCTTTTACAGGAGCACAATCATTATAATCTCGTCCAATAGCAACTCTTACGTGATTTTCGTTAGCAATAGCATGATTTGTTGGATCTAGTCCTATCCAGCCATAAAACGGAATATAAGCCTCTATCCAAGCGTGTGTGGCACCTTCACCTCTAGTTATTTCATCGTTCGGACAAATATACCCACTAACGTAGCGTGCTGGAATACCAAGCATTTTAACCATGCGTAATAATACATTTGTAAAATCTTGGCAAACCCCTGCTTTTAATTCCCAAGCTTCATCTAAAGATGTTTTCACATTGGTAACCCCAGTTTTGTATTCAAAATTAGAGTGCACATATTCGCAGAGTTCTAATACGGCTTGAAAAGGCGATTTTGTTTTAAGCATAAGATCTAAAATAATATCCGAAATTTCGGAGCTTCCTTTAAAAGGTTTGTATGTTGTAAAATCTATAAATTCTATGGTGTTTTTAATGCGTTTCAGTTCGTCCCATTGTAGTTTTTTATCAATGCTATCATCGGGTAATAATTTAGGAGATGTAATAACTTCTATTTCAGAAATAATATTGAGTTCGTCATGCGGTTCTATAACCATAAACGTACCAACTCTATTGTTATAAAAATCGATAAAGGTTTCAATAAAAGGGTTATTTGTTATGGAAATTAAATGAGAAATAACTTTTTGATGATCATCATTAACGGGGTGTAATCTTGTTAATGTAGCGCCATCAATTACCGGGGCATTGTAGTTGTATTTGGTAGTATGTTTTATAAAAAATGTAGCCATGATGGGTGTAATGTTTTTATTTAGAGTTGTATACCGCATTGATGTTAGTAGAAATATTACTAATATCTTCTTTAATATTTTGGATAAAGTTGTTTAATCCTTGATCGTTAATATTTTCAATGGTTGTGTATTTAATAGAGCTTTCTAGTTTGCCAATTAAAAACTCTAAGTTGTTTTTTGCAAGTTCGTTTGTTTCTATTAAACGTGTAATATGCCGGCTTAGTTTGTTAACGCAGTAATAAACCGATCTTGGAAATAACTTATCTTGAAACACCATAGTAATCACGTGGTCTTGATTAAAAGTAGATTTATGGGTTTTTAGATATAATTGGTAGCCCCCAATGGAGAACAGTAAGTTTTTCCAATAGAAACTTTTTTCTAGACTATCGGATGTATTGGCTATTTCGTCTAGTTTAATAGATGTAAAATCGGCAATAATATTAACGCGCTCTAAGAATTTACCAACATTCATAAAATAATAAGATGTACCGCGTTCTTGGGTAACATCGGCGGTGCCGTTATAAATAAGATGGTGTTTTCTTAAATCGTCTAAAAACTGTACGGGATCTTCTTCTCTTAATTTTTGGCGCAACTGCTTATCGGTAAGGTATAAATAGTAATTATTAATGCATAACCAAAGTTCTCTGGATATATGTTCTTGAACACTACGTGCGTTTTCTCTCGCCTTAGTAACAATGTTGAGGATAGAATTATAGTTGTCTGTATTAAACACCATAAAATCGATACATTCCAAAGCATCTTCCGTGTAATATTCGTTGTGGTAATCTGTGAAATTTTTAATTACGGGTGTCCAGGAAAATAGTTCGGGTGAGTCTTGATTGGCATAATAGTTTACTTTTAGTAAACTTAGAATGCCGCTACCGCGTTCCATATATCGATCTAACCAAATAAGATTATTTGCTACTCTACTTAACATACATATTTATTTTTTGTGAAAATTATTCTAAAATCCAAGTGTCTTTACTTCCTCCGCCTTGCGAGCTGTTAACTACTAAGGATCCTTTTTTTAGTGCTACTCGTGTTAATCCGCCAGGACTAATATGTACACCATCGGCACCAGAAAGGGCAAAAGGTCTTAAATCGATACATCTTGGAGATAACTTCCCGTCTATATAACACGGTGCAGTGGATAATCTTAAAATAGGTTGCGCAATAAAATTTTCTGGTTTTTTACTTACATTGTTTAAGTAATCTTCAATGTCTTCTTCAGTGGCTTCATGCCCCATAAGCATACCGTACCCACCGCTACCATCGGTTTTTTTAATAACCATGTCTTTAATGTTTTTAGTAACATATTCAAGTTCGTCTGGTCTTCCTAATTGGTAGGTTTCTATATTTTTTAATATGGGCTCTTCGTCTAGATAGTATTTAATCATGTCTGGAACATAGATGTAAATGGCTTTATCATCGGCAATGCCTGTTCCTGGCGCATTTACAATATTTACGTTGCCTTTTCGGTATGCGGCCATAATTCCAGCAACACCAAGGACACTTTTTTCATTAAATTCAAGCGGGTCTAAAAAGTCATCGTCCACACGTCTATAGATAACATCAACTTGTTTTAATCCGTTGGTAGATTTCATATAAACAAAGTGGTTTTTAACAACCAAATCGCTGCCTTCAACCAATTCAATACCCATTAATCGAGCTAATGTAGTGTGCTCATAGTATGCAGAATTGTAAATGCCAGGCGTTAATAAAACAATATTAGGGTTTAAATTATTTGAAAGGCCTTTAAGTTTTTTATATAATAAATTAGGATAGTCAGATACGGAACGCACATTGTTTTTAGGTAAAATACCAGGAAATAAACGTTTTGATATTTCTCGGTTTTCTAACATGTAACTTACCCCAGAAGGTGTTCTTAAATTATCTTCAAGAACATAAAACTCACCATCATTGTTTCTAATTAAATCTACTCCAGATATTTGAATATAAACATCGTGAGGTACTTTAACACCTTTCATTTCTCTTAAGAAATAAGGGCAAGTGTAAATTAATTCGCCAGGAATAATGCCATCTTTTATAATAAATTGCTCATTATAGATATCTTTAATAAATAAGTTTAAAGCTTTTAGCCGTTGCTTTATTCCGGCTTCTATTTTTTGCCATTCGTTGGCGGTTATTATTCTGGGAACAATATCAAAAGGAAATATTTTTTCAATACCTTCATTATCGCTATAAACTGTAAAAGTAACACCTTGACTCATGAATAACTGTTTGGCTAGATCTTCTTTTTTTGAAAGTTTTTCGGGCGAAGTGTTTTCCAAATATTTAATAAAGCCATTGTATTGCGATCTAAATTCGGCACTATCATTATACATTTCGTCCCAAGTACTAGCCAGTTTTTCGTAATTAGAGAATAGGTTGTTGTCTTTCATATGCTTAGCGTGTTATACTCAAATATAAGTATTTATTGAAAAGTATGTAATGTTTTATTTGTTTAAGTGTTTAAAATTTACTGTTTTTTAAAATTTGTTAAAAAAAAACTATTTTTTTAACTGTTATTATTTTTTTTCATGATTTATTTGCGACTTAAACAATAAAAAAATATAATTTATTTGTTTTATAGAAACTTTAATAGGTTGATCTAGAAATTTAAAGCAGACTTAATATATAGGTAATATTAAAAATACATGTTAACCCAATTTTCTAACTGAACAAGACTTCTTTTAAGTTTTATTTTTATAAAACAGAAGTAAGTTGTTGTTACAATTATTACTTTTGTATAAATGCAAAACCTACTTAAAGACTATATTCCATCTAATGCCTGGGCTCTTATTTCAAAACTATTGGTCTACGATAATTTAGTTATTAAAATTAAAAATGAAAGAAAAACACGGCATGGAGATTATAGACAATTATCAAATGGAAAACATCAAATAACCGTAAATTCTAATTTAAATAGATGTCAGTTTTTAATTACATTAATTCATGAAATAGCGCATTTTGAAGCCTATAAAACATATGGAAAGTTTATAAAGCCTCATGGAAAAGAGTGGAAGTATACCTTCCAGAGACTAATGTTACCGTTTTTAAATCCTAATATTTTTCCAAATCATTTATTACCACTTTTAGCACAACATTTTAAAAATCCTAAAGCGTCTAGCGATACAGATACGGTGTTAGCCTTAGCTTTGAAACAATTTGATCAACCAAATAATAGAACTTATGTTTTTGAAATGCCCTTAGGAGCAACCTTTAAGTTGTATAATGGTCGTGTCTTTAAAATGGGAAAAAAAAGGGTAAAACGATTTGAATGTGTGGAAATTAAAACAGGAAGATTATATTTGTTTAATCCAAATGCAGAGGTCGAACGTATTTGAATGTTTTTTAGAGCAATATCATTAATTATAACCAACTGAAATTTAATATATAAATCTAATTAAAAAAAAAGAAAAAATGAAGAAAAATTATTATGCTATATTAATGGCAGGCGGAGTAGGATCTAGGTTTTGGCCTGTAAGCACAAGCGAGTTTCCAAAACAATTTCATGACATGCTTGGAACAGGTGATACACTTATTCAAAAAACATTTCAGCGTTTATCAAGACTAATCCCGAAGGAAAATATTTATATATTAACTAACGAGCGTTATAACGACTTGGTTTTAGAGCAACTTCCAGAAGTGACTCAAAAGCAAGTGGTTTTAGAACCTGCCATGCGAAATACAGCACCTTGTATTTTATATGCATCTTTAAAAATTCAGAAAGAGAATCCTGATGCTTTAATGATTGTAGCGCCAAGTGATCACTGGATTGAAGATGAACAAACCTTTGCGAAAAATGTAGAAGAAGCATTTAATTATTGTTCAGAAAATGATGCTTTAATGACATTAGGGATTCAACCAACTTTTCCAAATACTGGTTTTGGTTATATTGAATTTGATCAAGAATCTACAGAGGCTATAAAGCCTGTAAATCAGTTTAGAGAAAAACCAGATTACGAAACGGCTAAAGCATTTATTGCTCAAGGTAATTTTTTATGGAATGCAGGGATTTTTATGTGGAGCGTTAAGAGTGTAGTAGCGGCTTTTCAAAATAATCAACCAGAATTATATCAGTTGTTTGAATCTGGAATACCGGTTTATAATACAGAGTTTGAAGATGATTTTATAAAAGATAATTATCCAAATGCAGAGAACATATCTGTAGATTATGCTATTATGGAGAAGTCTACAAATGTTTTTGTGATAGGTGCAGAATTTGATTGGAATGATTTAGGTACTTGGGGTAGTTTATATGATAAGCTCGATAAAAATGCAGATAAAAATGCTGTTTTAAATGCGAAAAGTTTGGTTGAAAATGCCGAAGGTAATATGATACGAACCCAACCGGGGAAAAAAATTATTATCGATGGTTTAAACGACTATATTATTGTAGATAATGATGATGCCTTACTTATTTACCCTAAAAGTAAAGAGCAAGATATTAAGCAAGTTTTAAAAAGACTTAACGATAAGTATGGTAGTTAGTATTTAAGTGTTTTTTATAAATTAATAACATGAATGAACATAAATTTAATTTTTCGGAAGAAGAAACTCAGGCTAAGAAACAGCAAAATGTAGATGAATCTAAACAAGCTGTAAAAAAAGATGCCCAAGGTTTGCTTAAAAGTATAACCGTTTTTCTAAAAGAATTATTAGATTTTCGTGAAGATACCGATAGAGACGCCACCATTGAAGCTATAAAAGCCGATATTTCTTTTAAAGGAGCAACGGCATGGATTTTAATTTGTTCTATTTTTGTAGCTTCCATTGGTTTGAATGCCGATTCTACAGCTGTTGTAATAGGCGCCATGTTAATTTCTCCGCTTATGGGGCCTATTCTTGGAATAGGACTTTCTATTGCGATAAATGATATTGATACCCTTAAAAAGTCGTTAATAAACTTAGCCACCATGATTGTGTTGAGTTTATTAACGGCTTTTTTATTTTTTAAGTTTTTTCCTCTTGGTAATCAAGAAACCTCGGAATTGTTGGGGCGTGTAAAACCAGATATTCGAGATGTGCTTATTGCCTTTTTTGGTGGTTTAGCATTAATTATTGCCCGTACAAAAAGAGGAACTATTGCTTCTGTTATTTTTGGCGTTGCTATTGCTACAGCTTTAATGCCGCCTTTATGTACAGCAGGTTATGGCTTAGCTCATGGCAATTTTACCTACTTTTTAGGCGCCATGAATTTGTTTACCATTAATACTATTTTTATCGCTTTGGCTACTTTTTTAGTACTTAAAGTATTAAGGTTTCCAATGCTTAAATATGCAAATTCTGCAAAAAGAAGACGTACAGCGCGTTTTGCATTGTTGGTTGCTTTAGTTGTTATGATTTATCCAACCATTACGTTTTTAAGAGTATTGCAACGTAGTGGATTAGAAAACGACTACAATAGTTTTATTTCAAATGAAATTAAAATGAATAACGAACTTTGGTTTCAAAATGGAACATTAGATTCCGATAATAAGAAGATTACACTTTATTTTAATGGAGAAATATCCGATGCTACAGAATCGGATTTAAGAAATGAAATTAAAAGTTACTCCAAAATTAGTGGTTTTGAATTGGAGATTTTTGGTAATAAACACCGAAGTTTTGATAAAATATCTGATGCGTATGATAGGGCTATTCGTGATTTGGACGAAAAGGAGCATATAATTACTGGTTTACGAACAGAAATTGAAGAATTACACAAGGAGTTCAAACTTGTAAAAGGTGGAGATAATATTCTATCTTTTACTAATCTTTCTCGCGATGCAAAAGTTAGATTTAGCGATTTACAATACTTTAGTTATGCAAAAACTTTGGAATCCACAGATTTTATAAACGCAGATACCTTAGAAGTGGTTGCTGTAAAGTGGAGTGCTTCTTTAAATGATAGTTTGGTTATTGTTAAAGAAAAACAACTTGAGGACTGGCTTAAAGAAACACTGAAAACTCAAAAGGTTATTATCAAACGTAATTAAAATTTATTAAAAACTCCTTACTAAGGAAATTGTAATGAGAAATACTATTTTAACTATTTTCTTCTAAGTACATTTTGCGTACTTTTTTAAATAAGTTAGATGAATAAACAAAATTGGTAACCACTTTGTTATCGGTTCTAAAAATGGTTTCTTTAGAACCTTCCCATGCTTTTAAACCATCTTTTAAAAACACAATTTTTTCACCAATTTCCATAACCGAATTCATATCGTGAGAATTAATTACGGTTGTAATTTGGTATTCTTCAGTAATTTCTTTTATTAAATTATCAATTACAATAGACGTTTTCGGGTCTAGGCCCGAGTTAGGTTCATCACAAAATAAATACCTCGGTTTATTAACAATAGCACGTGCAATGGCTACACGTTTTTGCATACCACCCGATGCTTGACTTGGCATTTTTTTATGCGCATCGTCTAGATTTACACGTTTTAAAACAAAATCGACACGATCTTCCATTTCGCTTTTACTTTGTTTGGTAAACATTTGCAGTGGGAACATGACGTTTTCGGCAATAGTCATCGAATCGAATAGGGCACTTCCTTGGAAAACCATTCCTATTTTGGCACGCATATTTCGTTTTTCGTCTTCTGTAAGATTAGAAAATATTTGACCATCGTAAGAGATACTGCCATCTTCGTAATTAAATAAACCTAATAAACATTTTAAAAAAACTGTTTTACCAGAACCACTTTGTCCAATAATAAGATTCGTTTTACCTTTGTCAAACGTAGTGGTAATCCCTTTTAAAATATGTGCATCTCCAAACGATTTTTGTAAATCTTTAACTTCAATCATTAGCTCAATAACATTTGGGTTAATAAATAATTTAAAAGAATTATAGCAACGCTAGTCCAAACAAACGATGTGGTACTTGCTTTTCCAACTTCCAAAGCACCACCTTTCATATAATAACCATGAAAAGAGGGAATAGTGGCTAATAAAAAAGCAAATACAAACGTTTTTATAAAAGCATAGGTTATATGAAAAGGTATAAAATCCATTTGGACTCCCGTAATATAATCTTCTAAGGAGCTAAAACCACCAAAAACACAAGCAGCCATACCTCCTAGAATGCCTAAAAACATGGCTATAGAAATTAAAAAAGGATATAGCATTAACGAAATAAATTTTGGAAAAACTAAGTAGTTTAAGGAGTTTATACCCATAACTTCTAAGGCGTCAATTTGTTCGGTAACTCTCATGGTTCCTATACTCGAAGTAATAAAAGAGCCTACTTTTCCTGCCATAATTATTGAAATAAAGGTAGGAGCAAACTCTAATATAATAGACTGTCTAGTTGCAAAACCAACTAATGATTTTGGAATTAGTGGGTTATCAATATTTAAAGCTGTTTGTATGGTAACAACACCACCAACAAAAAAAGCGATAAAAGCAACAATGCCAAGAGAGCCAATAATTAAATCGTCTATATCTTTTAAGATTAATTGTTTCATTACAGCCCATTTTGTAGGCTTGCGAAACATTTCTACAATCATTAAAAAATAAGCTCCTATATTATGCAGGTACGTCATATCTAAATTTGAAGTGCTAAAGTAAAAAAAGTTAAGCATATTTAACCATTATTTTAAATTAACATCTTTTTAAAATATGTACTTTTGAGCTTAAAATAAATGATTATGATTAAAAATATTTTCCTTCTAGCTGCTGTTTTTCTAGTAAGCCTAACAGTAAAAGCACAAAAAGAATTTGATGCTACTAAACCAAAACTTGTTGTCGGTATTGTTGTCGATCAAATGCGATACGATTATTTAACCCGGTTTGCCGATAGGTACGGAGAAGGAGGATTTAAACGAATGATGAATGAAGGCTTTAATTGTAAAAACAATCATTTCAACTATGTGCCTACTTATACAGGGCCTGGTCATGCTTCAATTTATACAGGAACCACACCAAAATATCACGGTATTATAGCAAATAATTGGTTTGATAAGGAATTGAAAACATCTGTATACTGTGCGCAGGATGATTCTGTTAGTTCCATTGGGACTAAAACAGATGCAGGAAAAATGTCTACACAGCGTATGAAAACAACAACATTTGCAGATGAAAATAGATTATTCACACAAATGCGTGGAAAAACCATTGGTGTTTCTGTAAAAGATCGTGGTGCTATTTTACCTGCTGGGCATACAGCTAATGCGGCATATTGGTTTCAAGGAAAGGATGAAGGACACTTTATATCAAGTACTTTTTATATGAATGAGTTACCAAAATGGGTGAAAAAGTTTAATGCATCGGGGACTTCAAAATCGTACCTTAAAACTTGGAATACATTATATGATATTGATACTTATGCCCAAAGTGGAAGTGATTTAAACGATTTTGAAGGTGGATTTAAAGGAAAAGCAACAGCAACGTTTCCTTATGATTTGGCTGAGTTAAAAAATACCAACGGTGGTTTTGATATTTTGAAATCTACACCTTACGGTAATAGTATTGTAGCCGATTTTGCATTGGCGGCATTAAAAGGTGAAGATTTAGGAAAAGATGAATTTACCGATGTATTAACCGTAAGTTTTTCTAGTACGGATTATGTTGGACATAATTTTGGTGTAAATTCTAAAGAAATTGAAGATACTTATATTCGTTTAGATAAAGATTTAGAACGTTTCTTTAATGGTTTAGATACTGAAGTCGGAAAAGGTAATTACACCGTATTTCTAACTGCCGATCATGGAGCCATTAACGTTCCTGCTTATATGAGATCTAAGAAAATTCCAGCGGGGTATTTGAATAATAAAGCCATGAGAACAAAGTTGGAAGCTTTTATGAATACAACGTTTAACGCGGATGATTTAATTGAAAACATAAGTAACAATCAAATATTTTTGAATAGAGAAAAAATTAAAAGTTTAGGCTTAAATTTAGAAGCTGTTCAAGATGCTATAGTTAATGAAATAATTGATTATACCAATGTTTACAAAGCGTATACAGCAACAACTATGGGGAAAGCGTCTTTTACCACAGGTATTGAGAAATTACTTCAAAACGGTTATAACCAAAAACGATCTGGCGATATCTTGGTTATTCAAGATCCGGCCTATATTGCATACGGAAAAACGGGATCTACTCATGGTAGTGGGTTAAATTATGATACGCATGTGCCGCTGTTATTCTTCGGAAAAGGAATTAAACATGGTAAAACATTCAAAAAAACAGAAATTACAGATATTGCTCCAACCATTACAGCGTTGTTAGATATTAGTACACCTAACTTTTCTATTGGACAACCGATAGATTATATTTTAGAATAATTTATAAATGACCAAAAGGAAGTTATTATCTATCATAGCCATCGTTATTCTTGTAATAGTGTATGGTTATGAACAATTTTTAAATGTTGAAGAAAAAAACGAGATTGTTAGTGAAGGAAAACAATCGAAATCTGATACTAACGAATACTTTTTACCAACCAGTACCACAGGGCAAATAGTTCATCATGACGGGTATTCGCTTTCTTATAATGAAACTTTTGAGCAAGCCGAATGGGTGGCTTACGAGTTAAAGGCATCTCATTTAAAAAAAAATGATTTTAAACGGCCGTATTTTGAAATTGATAAAGCCGTAAATACAGGCGCTGCCGATTGGCGTAATTATAAAAAATCGGGTTACGATCGTGGGCATTTGTGTCCTGCGGGAGATAGACGTTATAGTAAAGCGGCTTACGACGAAACTTTTTTAACAAGTAATATTAGTCCGCAGAAACACGATTTTAATGCCGGTATTTGGAATACCTTAGAGCAAAAAGTACGCTATTGGGCGAGTAAGTATAATGGTGTTTTTGTGGTTACGGGAGGTGTTTTAAAAGGAAATATGAAAACGATTGGTGATGAACATGTTGCAGTACCCAATCAGTTTTATAAAATTTTAATCGATACTAATTCTGGTAATACTAAAATGATTGCCTTTTTAATGCCAAGTAAAGAATCTAAGCGACCGTTATATGAATTTGTGGTTTCGGTAGATGAGGTTGAAAGGCTTACAGGAATCGATTTTTTTCCGGAATTGGAAGACAGTTTAGAAAATAAATTAGAAGCTTCAAGCAGTTATAAAAATTGGAGTTTTAATTAAAATACGATTATCTTGTATAAAGTATAAAGTATAAAGTATAAAGTATAAAGTATAAAGTATGAAAAGAAGCCCGTTATAAATTATAGCGGGCTTCTTTTTTTATTTATAACAGTTTTAAAACATTAAATCAGGTATTTGATTTATGGTTTAATCCATTTTAGGTAAGCCTCCTTTTAAATTGAAAAGGCTTTTAGAAAAAGAATGCTTATTCAGAATTTCAATAGCAGCTTGACTTCGGATACCCGATTTGCAATACACCAAAAGGGCTTTGTTTTGTGGGATTTCATCTAACCTTTTATCAAGTTCTTTTAAAGGAATATGAAGACTTTCTATGCTGTAATCATCACGTTCGGCACTTGTTCTCACATCCAGCACATTGTATTTTAATTTGTCTTTGATATAATCTTCAAAAGTAATTTCTGTTATTTTCGATGCTATTCCGCAGAAACTTTCATAATTATCTTGCAACGCTTCAATTTGAATGGTTGTGTTTTTTTCAAAATTAAAAATAAGTTGTTCCGAAGAAAGGGCATTATAAGTTAAGATTTTACCCGAAAGCACGCGCCCTAATTCTAAAATTATTTTTAGCACTTCATTAGCTTGCAAACTGCCTATAATTCCTGGTAATACACCAAGAACGCCAATTTCGGAACAATTAGGAACCTCATTTGGTTTAGGAGGCGTAGGGTATAAGCACCGATAAGTTGGACCATTTTTATAATTAAATACTGAAATTTGACCTTCAAACTTAAAAATAGATCCAAAAACAATGGGTTTATTTGATAGTATCGCGGCATCGTTTATTAAATAACGTGTCGGGAAATTATCGGTTCCATCCACAATAATATCATATTTAGAAAATAACCCAATAGCATTTTCTACAGTTATTTTTTTTATATGAACTTGGAATGTAATGAATGGGTTTAACCGAGTTAATTTTTGGGCAGCAACCTCTGCTTTCAAGTTACCTAAATCATCATGAGAATATAAAACCTGACGCTGTAAATTACTTTGGTCTATGGTGTCGTGATCTGCAATGCCAAGCGTTCCAACTCCTGCTGCGGCTAAATATTGCAAAATAGGACAGCCCAAACCACCAGCTCCAATAACTAAAACTTTGGCTTGTTTTAATTTGAGTTGCCCAGAGTCATTAATTGCATTTAAAATTAAATGGCGGCTGTATTGTTGTTGTTCTTCAGTAGATAAATTCATTATTCCCAATTATTACTCCAATCTTTCCAAACCACTTCCAAACCTTGATCTTTAAGCATTTCAGTGACAGCTTCTGTAGAGCGTTCATCCGAAATTTCAAATTGTTCCAAAGATTCTGGAGCTACGGCATAACCTCCGGGGTTTGTTTTAGATTCCGCGCTTATGGAGGTGACGCCAAGGTTTACAATATTATTCCGAAACACTTCACTTTCACGAGTAGACATCGAGAGTTCCACATCTTCATCAAGTAATCTAAAAGCGCAAATAAGTTGTACTAAATCTGGGTCGGTCATTTCTACCTTAGGATCTAAACCTCCCGAATGTGGTCTAAGCCTTGGAAACGAAATGGAGTACTTTGTTTTCCAATAGGTTTTCTGTAAATATTTTAAATGTA
The DNA here is from genome assembly GCF_008033385.1 of Algibacter pacificus. Classification (GTDB taxonomy): domain Bacteria; phylum Bacteroidota; class Bacteroidia; order Flavobacteriales; family Flavobacteriaceae; genus Algibacter; species Algibacter pacificus. The sequence goes on from NZ_VOGY01000001.1 coordinate 123,526, forward strand.
GTGCGGTAAAGAAACTATCGGCTCGCCAATCTTCCAAACCAAATAATGCACCCAACCCAATTTTATGAATACCTGCTTTGCCTAATCGATCTGGTGTGTCTAATCTAAAATCAAAATTCGATTTTTTACCTTTAGGATGGTGTTTTTTATATTCTTCCCGGTGGTAAGTTTCTTGATAAACGAGTACGGCAAAAAGGCCGCTATCAATCAATTTTTCGTATTCATCTTGATGTAGCGGTTGTACCTCAATAGTGATATTCGAAAACTGTGAACGGATTAATTTCAGCGCATTTTCAATATAATCTACACCAACCGTTTTGTTGGCTTCCCCTGTTACCAAAAGGATATGGTCGTAGCCCTTATCTTTTAAATAAGCCACTTCTTTAAGAATTTCTTTATCCGTTAAAGTTCTACGCGGAATTTTATTGGTCATGCTAAAGCCGCAATACGTGCAAATATTTTGGCACTCGTTACTTAAGTACATAGGCGCGTACATTTGCATGGTATTACCAAAGCGTTTTTTAGTTAGCTGTTTGCTTAGTTGCGCCATTTCTTCTAAATAGGGCTTTGCAGCAGGAGAAATCAACGCTTTAAAATCTTCTAAATCTCGTTTAGAATGACCTAAAGCACGCAGCACATCGCTTTCTGTTTTAGAAAATATGCTTTGTAAGGTATCCTCCCAATTGTAAGTATCAAATATGTTTTTGAAACTGCTCATAGATTTTTAGTTTAAAAAACTGGTTAACGGACTACTCGCTTCAGCTTTTTTGTGGACTATAGGCGCTAGTTTGGCATTATAAGCCATGCGTCCGGCTTCAACAGCTAGTTTAAATGCGATAGCCATGGCTGTTGGATTTTGTGAAACAGCAATAGCGGTATTTACCAAAACAGCGTGGGCTCCTAATTCCATAGCATATGCCGCGTGTGATGGCGCGCCAATACCAGCATCGACGATGACAGGCACGTTACTTTGGTCGATTATAATTTCTAGAAAATCTTGTGTTTTTAAACCTTTATTACTACCAATAGGTGCACCTAAAGGCATTACGCATTGCGTGCCTACTTCTTCCAATCGTTTACATAAAACGGGATCGGCATGAATATAAGGCATCACTACAAAACCGAGTTTTACAAGTTCTTCGGCTGCTTTTAAGGTTTCAATAGGGTCGGGTAGTAAATATTTTGGATCCGGATGAATTTCTAATTTAATCCAATTGGTTTCTAATGCTTCCCGTGATAATTGTGCCGCAAAAACCGCTTCTTTTGCATTTCGAACTCCCGATGTATTGGGTAATAAATTAATTCTTGGATGGTCTAAATGTGTTAATAGATCATCTTGCTTATCTTGAACATCAACACGTTTTAGAGCAACGGTTATCAGTTCACTTTCTGAAGCTAATAAGGCGGATTTCATTAATGCTGAGGAACTAAATTTTCCTGTGCCTGTAAACAATCTAGAGCAAAATGTTTTATCTGCTATTTGTAATGTATCATTCATAATAAAGTCACTTTTACAAAAGGTTTTAACGTTTTTTAATTTTTTGGTGTTTCCGGTTCCCAGCGTTGTTCTAAAGGTTTACTACCATTTATAAGTTCTTTAAATTTGCTTATTTTATTAAAATCCTGTGTTATTTCTCCCGAAACAGCTAAACCATAAGCGCCAGTAATCATTATATCTAAAACATCATTTAGGGTGATGCCTCCAATGGCAATAATTGGCGTTTTGCTATTTAAGTTAGTAATAATTTCGGTATAACCTTTTTCACCTAAAACAGGGCTTAAGTTATCTTTTGTTTCTGTAAAACGAAAAGGACCTAAACCTATATAATCTACCTTTTGCTCTATGAGCTTTTGGCAATCGGTTAGCGTGTTAGCGGTTCCACCAATAATTTGCCAAGAGGCTAATCCTTTTCTAGCAATAGTTGGGGAAGTATCCGATTTTCCTAAGTGTACACCATCGGCTTTAACCTCGGCTGCTACTTTATAATAATCGTTTATAATTAACCGTGTTTGAAAATGATTGGTAATTTCTCTCGCTTTTTTTGCTGTTTCTAAAACAGTTTTAAGGTCCATTTTCTTTAAGCGTAATTGCACCAATTCGGCCCCAGCAGCGCATGCACTATGAATATTATTTAAATGGTCTTGTGGCGTAGCGCCTTGCGATATGTAATGTAATTTAGCTATCATATTATTTTTTTGAATGAAATCCTAATAGTGATTTATTAGAACTTAAAAATTTTTCGGTGTATTGTTTACCTTTTTTGCATGCTTTTAATATAGGATATCCTAGCGCTAAATAGCTGGTTATAGCGGAAGATAAAACACAACCACTACCATGTTTTTCGGAGCAGTTGAATGATTTGGGATTTAAAGTAAATTGTTTTTTATTGATAAGAAAAAGCACATCTCTTCCTATGTTATCTGTGCGATGTCCGCCTTTTAAAAGCACATTAGTTTTGGATGCAATATAAGCCAAGGTGTCTTCTCTATTTTTTTCTGAATACAATTGTTCAATTTCATTATAATTAGGAGTTAGAAGATAGATTTTAGATAATATATCATCTAGTTTTTCTGAATTATCGGAATGAAAATGGAAATCTGAACTTGATTTTAAAACCGGATCTAAAATGATTTTAATGTCCGGGCTTAGTACTTGTAATCTATGAATGATAATGGATAGCGTGTCCCAGTTTTCAACAATACCAATTTTAACGAAATGGATTTCAAAACGATGGAATAGTATGTCGATTTGATTTAAAACAACATCTATAGCGGTCCAATGGCAGGCTTTAAATTCAATATCATTCTGAATGGTATTGGCTGTACACACCGATAAACCATAACATTTTAATGTCTCAAATGTTTTGATATCTGCGGTTAGTCCGGCGCCATTAGATGGATCGAAACCTGCAATGGTTAATATGTTTGGACGTTTTTTCAAACGATAGAAGTGTTGTAAACGGTTTGTAATGCTATAAAGTTTTCTACGGGGGTTTTCGAGTTCCAAACACCACCTAAAACACCAATACCTTTAAAGCCAAGTTTAAAAGTTTGAGCTACGGTATCGGCATTAATGCCGCCCATACCAACAATAAATTTATCGATATGATTGACGTCGAAACATTTGCCTTCGTATCCTGCTTTTGATATGGAAGTAAATACCGGACTTAATAAGTGGTAATCGAATTCGAATTCGCAATCTTCCAATGTTTTTGGATCGTGAAAAGACGAGCTAATGGTTTTGCCAAACATGTTGAGATGCTTAAAATATTGCCCGGGATTATCGATATGATCTATTCGTTTTTGTTCTTGAAAATGAATCCCTTTTAAATTGAATTCGTTAATTAACTCATGATGATAATGCACGACAATACGGTTGTGATATTCCTGATCGATTTGGTTTAAATAGGCCACATGGTCGTTGTAGTTTTTATCGGGTTTTCTAAAATGATAATACTCTAAACCATTTTCAAATAATTGGTTTAGGATATTGATTTCGTTTGGAAGGTCTTGTTCTGGTGCTATTAAAACGATCATTTTTTTGAGTTAGGGATTGCAGTGAAAAGCCCACAGCCCGACGTAGGAGGTGCGAGGACTTGCAACGGAAAGCCCGACCGTGTTTTTGCAAAAAAACACGGGAACTTCCTAATTATTTTTCTAAAGATAAACTTCTGAACCTTTTTCTTTAAATTCTTTCGATTTTTCTTCGAATCCTTTTGCTATAACTTCGTTGTCTACAATGTCATTTTCGGCGGCAAAATCACGAACTTCTTGTGAAATTTTCATGGAACAAAATTTTGGACCACACATCGAACAAAAATGCGCAATTTTAGCACCTTCGGCAGGTAAGGTTTCATCGTGATATTCTCGAGCACGCTCTGGATCTAGTCCTAGATTAAATTGATCTTCCCATCTAAACTCGAAACGTGCCATGCTTAATGCGTTATCTCGGTGTTGCGCGCCTGGATGCCCTTTGGCCAAATCGGCAGCATGAGCAGCAAGTTTGTAAGTTACCACACCCACGCGAACATCTTCTTTGTTTGGTAAGCCTAAGTGTTCTTTTGGTGTTACGTAGCACAGCATCGCACAACCGTACCAACCAATCATGGCAGCTCCAATACCCGATGTAATGTGGTCGTAGCCAGGAGCAATATCTGTGGTTAAAGGGCCTAATGTGTAGAAAGGCGCCTCGTCGCAAACATCAATTTGCTTCTCCATGTTTTCTTTAATCATGTGCATAGGTACGTGCCCAGGACCTTCTATAAAACACTGTACTTCGTGTTTCCTAGCAATTTTTGTTAATTCGCCAAGGGTTTCTAATTCTGCAAACTGGGCTTCATCGTTGGCATCGGCAACCGAGCCAGGGCGTAAACCATCTCCAAGCGAAAAGGCCACATCGTATTGTTTTAAAATTTCGCAAATATCTTCGAAATGCGTGTATAAAAAACTTTCTTTATGGTGGGCTAAACACCATTTTGCCATAATGGAACCACCACGAGATACAATACCGGTAACACGTTTTGCCGTCATAGGTACGTAACGCAATAAAACGCCAGCGTGAATGGTGAAATAATCGACCCCTTGTTCGGCTTGTTCTATTAAAGTATCACGGAAAATTTCCCAAGTTAAATCTTCGGCAACGCCATTTACTTTTTCTAAAGCTTGATAAATGGGAACGGTACCAACTGGAACAGGTGAATTACGAACAATCCATTCACGGGTTTCGTGAATGTTTTGGCCAGTAGATAAATCCATGATATTATCGGCACCCCAACGGCATGCCCAAACGGCTTTTTCTACTTCTTCTTCAATAGATGAGGTTGTGGCAGAGTTACCAATATTGGCATTAATTTTTACTAAGAAGTTTCGACCTAAAATCATAGGTTCTGCTTCGGGATGATTAATGTTTGAAGGGATTACGGCACGACCTCTTGCAACTTCTGATCTTACAAATTCTGGAGTGATTTTATCTGGAATTGACGCACCAAAATGCTCGCCTTTATGTTGTTTTCTTATTTCGGTCATTTCATCGATTCGTTGGTTTTCACGAATGGCGATGTATTCCATTTCTGGGGTGATTATGCCTTTTTTAGCATAATGCAGTTGCGTTACGTTTTGTCCGTTTTTGGCACGTAACGGTTTTTTTAGAAGCGAAAATCGCATGTGATCTAAGCTTTTATCGTTTAAACGTTCATTACAATATTTTGAAGAAAAACCATCGAGTTGCTCCACATCACCACGTTCTAGAATCCAATTTTCACGAATGCGTTCTATGCCTTTATGAACATCAATAGTTTTATTTGGATCGGTGTATGGGCCAGAGGTATCGTAAACGGTTACAGGTTCGTTTGGCGTTTTCTTTTTAGTCATCGAATCTGTAGTGTCGCTTAAAGCAATTTCCCGCATGGCCACTTTAATTTGCGGATGAATTTTTCCTTTTACGTAAATTTTCTTTGAATTTGGGAATGGATGCCTTGTAATTCCGTTTTGTTTTGGTGCCGTGTCTTTTTTCTTCATGATTATTTATTTGATAGCTTGCAACTGTTAATAAATGATGTTTTAATTCCGTTTAAATTATGGGTAGATGTTGGTTTTAACCACCTTGAGTGGCTTTTATTATGAGTACTTGGTCGCCATCATTAAGCGTTGTAGTACGCCAGTCGGTTTTAGAAATAATGTTTTGGTTTACGGCAAGCGCAATGCCGTTAGTGGGGATTTCTAACTTCTTTAGAATATGCTCGAGTGCATCCTCTTTATGAAATTGATGTGGTGTGCTGTTTACTTTTATGTTTATCATATAAAAATAGTTTGTGCAGACTAATTAAGTTTAGTCAACCATTTTTGTAAACAATAAAAGTTATTGGAATTTGAAAAAAGGCAGTGCGGACACTGTTAACTTTTCCCTCCGTTGGTATTAGCCAAATCAGGTTCTAAGGATATTTCTCAAACTAATTATTAAAATAATTAATTACTCCTAAAGTTTACTCTACAAATGTATATAAAATAATGACAGATTATACTATAAAGAATGAGATTGTTTTATTTTCGAGGTTATTTGGTTGATTATAAGGTTTTTATTTCGCGGTATTGTTTTTAGGAATCACTTTTTAATTCTAGGAAGAACAATATTGATTAAATATGATAACATATTGTTTTTATTTCAATCGTTTCTTGCTATCCATTTTTTGATGCAAAATTCTAACAATTTCAACAATATTATTTTCCTCTTTTTTATAAAAAATGAGATGAGATTTAACTTTCACAACACGATAGTTTTTTCGAGTTTGTTCTACTGATTTGCCTATTAGATAATTATTTGCAATAAACTCTATTTCTTCTATAATCAAGGCGTAATATCTATCCGCTTGTATTTTCGACCATTTATGAAAAGTATAAATCCAAATATCATTTAAATCAATAATCGCTTGTTCACTTATTCGATATTTGTTTTTACTCATAAGTGTTTGGCATGTAGTTCTAGTAGATTTTGTTTTGGATCAAAATCTTCCACAAAACCACTTTTTTCACCAGTTTCGAGTGCTTTAATTAGTGCGTTTTCTTTCTTTTCTTCACGCTCTAATAATCTAAGTGCTGAGCGAATGACTTCGCTAACGGAACCGTATCTACCAGATTTCACTTCATTTTTTATAAAATCTTCAAAGTGATCCCCAAGTGATATTGATGTGTTTTTTCCCATTTGAATTTTTTTAAAGTCACTCAAAAATACCAAATCTTGGTAACTTATCAAAATTCCTTAAAATAAAACCTAGATTCGTTTTTAATCACTTCTTAACATGCTCCACTAATTCCAACTGGTCGATACTTACATTAGTAGTAAAGATGCCATAATTTACAACGGCTTTATTTTTTTCAATTTTATCTATGGTTCCAACGGCTCGACCATCTTGCATGCGTACCCGATCGCCTAAGCGAATAATGGCTTTGGGTTTTGGGGCTTCAACGGCTTTTTTCTTCGCTTCTTTTTTCTTTTCACGAATGACTTCCACCTTCTTTTCAACTTCTTTTTTAACTTGAATTTCTTTGGCTTTTACTTTCTTTTTTTCTTTAGCGGTCACCCGTTTACGTTTAGAATTTTCTATTTGAACCATTTTAAATAACTCGCCCATCAATTCTTTTTTCTGCTTGTTGTTAAAGAATTTTTCGGCAATATCATTTACTTTTTGTCCTAAGTAAATAAGGCGTTGATTGCTATCGTAAAGTTCTTGATAGCTCTCCAATTTCTTTTGTATTTTATTGTTTATTTCTTCAAGTTTATCGGCTTCTTCTCCTTTTTTTCTTTCGTTTTGTTTTAAGGACTGTCCCGTTTTTTCTAAACGAGAGCGTTCTTTTTGAAGTTTTGCAATAGTCGCATCGAAACGGACTTTACTGCGCTCAATTTTCTTTTTGGCTCGGTTTATTAAACTGTATGGAATACCGTTTTTCTGTGCGACTTCAAAAGTAAAACTACTTCCGGCTTGCCCGATAACGAGTTTAAAAAGCGGTTCTAGTGTACGTTCGTCGAACAACATGTTGGCGTTTAACATGTGCGGCATTTCATTTGCTAAAATTTTCAGGTTAGAATAATGTGTCGTAATTATTCCAAAAGCTTCACGATGGTAAAATTCTTCTAAAAAGGTTTCCGCTAAAGCGCCACCAAGTTCGGGATCACTTCCGGTTCCAAATTCATCTATTAAAAAAAGCGTGTTTTTGTTACACTTCTTCAGGAAATAATTCATTTGTTTTAAGCGGTAGCTGTAGGTGCTTAAATGGTTTTCTATAGATTGATTATCGCCAATATCGCTTAAAATTCTATCGAATAAACAAACGGTACTACGTTCGTGTACTGGAATTAGCATGCCACTTTGCAGCATAACTTGTAGTAAACCAACGGTTTTTAAGGTGATACTTTTTCCACCGGCATTTGGTCCCGAAATAACAATAATGCGGCTATCTTTTTTTAATTTGATACTTTGCGGGAATGTTTTTTCTTTCTTTTCTAAGTTATTTAAATAGAGTAGTGGGTGGTAAGCATCGCGTAAATTCATACTGCGGTCATCGGTAAACTCAGGCAAAATCCCATTCATGGATTTAGCGTATTTCGCTTTCGCGGAAATCACATCGATGTCGATTAAAAAATCTTGATAATTTTCTAAAAGCGGTAAAAACGGACGAATAAAATTGGTGACATCTTTTAAAATGCGGATCACTTCTTCGTGCTCTTCATATTCTAAATTATTAAGCTCACGGGAGTGTTGTAGTGTGGTTTCGGGTTCTATATATACAATACTTCCCGTTTTGCTACCACCCATAATAGCGCCTTTAACTTTACGGCGATACATGGCTTTAACGGCTAAAACACGTTTATTATCTACTACAGATTCACGAATATCATCTAAATATTCTAAGCCGTGATAGGTGTTTAAGGCCGAACTAAAACTAGCATTTATTTTTCCTTTTATTTGATTTATAGATTGGCGTAAATCGAATAAAACATTAGAGGCGTTATCTTTTATATCTCCAAAGCGGTCTACAATAGCGTCAACTTTTTCAATAAGTACTTTAGTAACTTCTATATGCGATGCAAATTGATTCAGTTTTGGATAGTAGGTTTCAAATTTCTTTAAAAACACAACGATTGCATTTACCGAAACTGATATGGCTACAATTTTTTTTAAGCCGTGTACTTCCAAATAAGTATTTTCTATACGTAGTAGTTTTAATTCTTTGGTAATGGCATCAAAACCATGATTTGGAATCCGGTTATCGTTGTAAAAAGACGATAAGTATTCGTTGGTGAGTTGTAAGGCGTATTGAAGTTCTTCTTCGGTTTTAAACGGCGTAATTTCTAAGGCTTTTTGGTTGCCTAACGGCGTAATGCAAAGCTCGCTTACTTGTTGTAAAACGGTTTGAAATTCTAAATCTTGTAATGTTTTTTTGTGAATGTGTATCATTCCAGGTTTAATCGGTGTTTAGGCTAAAAATAAGTGCAAATTTACATATTCTAAATGAGAATGCGGTGTATGAAATGTGTCTCGATGAAATTAATAAGGTTAAGTTAAATTTTTCTGTTTTTTTAAGGAATTATAAATATAATTGGACTTCTGTTTTTTGTGTCATTTTTATGAAGAATCAATATGGAAATTTTTTATTTATGAAAAAAGGTTATACTACTTTTGCACCTTTAAATTGTAATGCTTTTTATAATGGAATTACGAGTAAAACAACGTATTGCGTTAAGTGTCTATTTTTTCTTGTCGGGAATTTGCTTTGCGTCTTGGGCATCGCGAATACCAACAATAAAAACTTTTTTTGATTTAAATGAAGCCGAATTGGGAACTATTCTTATAGCTATGCCTATAAGTTCTTTAATAGGTTTGCCTATTTCTGGCTGGTTGGTGTCTAAATTTGATAGCCGGATTCCCTTAATATTTGCTTTTGTGTTTTTTTCAATATCGTTGGCTATGATTGGTTTTGCAACCACTACACTTGGCCTAGTATTATCTATTTCTAGTTTTGCTTTCTGTTTACGTGTTTTGAATATCTCTATAAACACACAATCTATTTCATTACAGAAAAAGTTTGAAAAGCGGGTAGTAGGCGCTTTTCACGGACTTTGGAGTACTGGCGGTTTGTTTGGTGTTTTAGTGTCTACCTTAATGGTGAAGTTTGGAGTTCCAATCCATGTTCATTTATTTAGCATCGGTATTTTTGCAATAATCGTGGCATTGGCAACTTATAAGTTTACTTTAAAAAATGATAAAGCACCTTCGGGAAATAAGTTGATAATTAGTAAACCAGATCCCTATATTATGTGTTTGGGGCTTTTAGTGTTTTTTGCAGCTATTTGCGAAGGAGGCATGTTCGATTGGAGTGGCGTTTACTTTAAAGAAGTTTTAAAGGAAGATGTTTTTACTTATGGGTATTTAATGTTTATGACCACTATGGCCTTATCGCGTTTCTTTTCCGATAAATTGGTAACACAAATTGGGGTATTAAAAACCTATGTTTTAAGTAGTAGTTTGATTATTGTGGGAATTTCTATGGCTGTATTTTTTCCTATGTTTTGGTCGGCTTTGTTTGGTTTCTTTTTAGTGGGCTTTGGTACGGCAGCATTTTTTCCGCTTACGATGTCTTTGGCAGGGAATTCAACCAAGTATTCGCCAGGAATGGCTATTTCAATCATTACAACCTATGCTATTTTCGGGATGCTTATTGGTCCGCCGCTAATTGGGTATTTGGCGCATGCCTTTGGTTTAAAAAATGCGTTTGGACTTTTTATAGCAATTGGTTTTATGTTTATTCCTGTGGCTTTCGCGCTTTTTAAATTTGAAGAACAAGATTCGTGATATTAATATACAAAACTAAGCGGTCAATATACATTCGTGAATTCGTGGCTAAACATATTTTAGGCTAAAGCATATAGTTTTGACTAAATTTGAACTCATAAAAAAGTCAAAAAGAAGCATGATCCTCTTTTTGACTTTTAAGTATTTTAAATCTTTCGAAATTAGTGTTTTATTTTTCCGATATTTCTACTTCAAATAATTTATCCCAACGCTTCCCTGTAATAAATACGGTTTTGGTTTTCGGGTTGTAAGCGATACCGTTTAAAACATCCAGTCCTTCGTGTTGCGTAACTAATTTTTTAAGCGGGGTAAAATCGATAACCCCAACAACAGCACCATTTTTAGGATTAATGATCGCTACACCATCTTTTTGGTAGCGATTCGCATAAATTTTACCATCGATCCATTCCATTTCGTTGATACCAATTATTTTACCTTTATTGGTGAATACTTGTATATATTCCTCTTCAACTAAAGTTTCAGGATTTAGTAGCCATATTTTTTCGGTACCATCACTTTTATAAATCGATTGGTCGTTGTGGCATAAACCCCAACCTTCTTTACTATTAGAGTATTTAAAACTGCTTAGTTTTTCAAAAGTATGAACATCGTAAACAAAGCCTGTTCCTTTTTGCCATGTTAATTGATAAATTTTATCATTTAAAATGGTTAAACCTTCACCAAAAAACTCATCAGCTAAATTGATATTTTTTAAAACGTCTCCTGTTTTATAATCTACTTTTCTAAGTTTAGATTCTTTATTTTGCCCTGTACTTTCGTATAAAGTATCATTATAAAATTCTAAACCTTGCGTGTAGGATGTTATATCGTGCGGGTATTCATTTATAATTTTATAAGTGTATAATTTTGGCGATTCATTATTTAAAATGGTAATTGAAGTATTTACATTTTGCTTTTCACCATTGAAGAAAATGGTCGCTTCAATATTTTGTTTTCCTAATTTAAAATCATTTAAAGGCTGGTTGTTATTAATTTTTTTCCCTTCCAGCGTATAGGAAATAGAATCTATTTTATGATTTTTTTTGTTTTGTAATGAAAGTTCTAAGGTCTCGTTAATCGAAATATTGCCTTTTTCCGCATTGGTGATAATGTTAAAATCATTTTTTTTCAATCCGTTGTTAGACCCACAAGCAACAAGTAGTGTTGTTAAAAATATGATTGTTAAGTGTTTGAATGTTTTCATTTCGAAATTTAAATTTTAAGCAAGATATTTATTTAAAATCAGTTAAAAAAATATTGCGAGTTTTTTAAAAGATTGTATATTTGCACCCGGCAAGTCCTACACAACCAGCTCCTGTTGAATCCTCCAGGGCGGGAACGCAGCAAAGGTAAATGGTCGTAGCGGTGTGATGTAGGTAGCTTGCCTTTTTTTTTATAATAAACTGAAATCTTGAAAGCTTAGGCTTATCGAGATTTTTTAGTTTTAAATGGTATCTTTCTTTATATAAGTATTGTAGTATTTAGGTGCTATTTTAAAATACATTGTTAATTTTGTGTCATTAATTTCATTCAAAAAATTATGTCTAAAGTTGTATTAATCACAGGGGGATCTTCGGGTATTGGAAAATCTATTGGGGAGTTTTTAAAAGCGAACGGATTCATTGTTTATGGAACCAGTAGAAGTCCAGAGAACTATAAGGATAGTATATTCCCAATTTTAGCTTTAGATGTAAAAGATACGGATACTATAGCAAACACAGTAGCCACTATTATTGAAAAAGAAGGCAAACTAGATGTGGTTGTTAATAATGCCGGCGCTGGAATTACAGGGCCTATTGAAGAAATTCCAAATGCAGAAATTAAGAATAATTTCGATACTAATTTCTTCGGACCTATAAATGTTATTAAAGCTGTTTTGCCACAAATGCGAAAACAAAATTCGGGTTTAATTATTAATGTCACCTCTATTGCTGGCTATATGGGATTACCGTATCGTGGTGTTTATAGTGCGAGCAAAGGTGCTTTAGAATTGATAACAGAGGCGTTTAGAATGGAGTTGAAAGATTTCAATATTAAAATGACCAATGTGGCACCTGGAGATTTTGCAACTAATATTGCAGCCGGGCGTTATCATGCACCATTATTAGACAATTCGCCATACAAAAAACCTTATGGAGAAACTTTAAGTTTAATGAATTCGCATGTGGATGATGGCAGTGACCCAAATGAAATGGCAAAAGCTGTGTTTAGTATTATAAATTCTAAAAACCCAAAAATACATTATAAAGTGGGTGCCTTTATGCAGAAATTTTCAATTGTATTAAAACGAATTCTTCCCGATACGGTTTACGAGAAAATGCTGATGAACCATTATAAACTTTAACGTAACTTATTAGTTTTTTAGTAAACTAACTAGTTGCTCTTCAAATTTACCGTAAAAAATATTGGTATTACTGTTTACAATCTTTTTGTTTTTATTCATAATGAAAGTCTTTGTCATTGGGTGGATGGCTAAAGCTTTCGAAGCTTGTTTTGGCGATTTAAAGAAATATTCGTTACCACTAATAAATCCATTAGATTGTAATAAACGCTGTGCTTTTTTAGCATTGTAACTATCAATATTGATACTTACAAAAGTAACTTCTGGATATTTAGATTTTAAGTCCTTTAATTTAAAATGACTGCTTTTAAAATGATCGTAATACATGTTAGACCAAAAGGTTATTACCGTTGGTCCTTTAACTAGTGCACTAAGAGTTTTAGATTTGTTCTTGTAATCTACAACTTCAAGATGCGGTAAACTATTACCAGAGTCTAATTTACTTACAGCATTGGCATAGTTTACTATCAATTTTTTGCCTTTCTCATTTTCAGACTTGGCTAAATATTTTTGCAAAATGATATTGATTTCTTTTGCATCATCACTTAACGATAAAAATTTCACCGTGTAATGATAAAGTAATTCTTCTTTTAAGTCGTTATTAGCAATTAAACTATCAATTTTGTTCAACCGATCTAAATTAAAGCAAAGCGAGCGCCCGCGTTTAAAGTTAAGATTGTCACAATGGGCTAAATGTTGACTTAGTGCTAAATTGCTAATATTCGATTTTAAGAATGTCTTATAGGTAACAAAGTCTTTTAATTTAGAATTATTATAATCAATTTTTTTTCTATAGGCATAAAAATCGCTTGGAAGCGATTTATAAATGCTTTCAATTTGATTTCTATTAGATCTAAAAGGATAGGCTTCTTTGCTAGCGAAATAGGAATAGTTAATTTGATCTATAATTAAATTTTGAAATGTTTTACTAACTTTATTTTTCTTCTTAAAATGTCTAAATTCTTTAAGTTGTACTTGTTTTATAGAATCTAACTTATAAGTAAACTGTTGCGGGCTTAGAGATTTGTATTTTCTAATGACACGCTCTGTTTTTTCATTGTTTAAAAATGCATTTAATAAAAAGTTGTTTTGTTTTGCACCACGCCCCGTATAGACTAAAGATTCATCAAAGTCGATAGTGTTTAACCTAAAAAGTAAACTGTCATTAGGTTCAAGTATTATAATTTGATATTCGATACCGTGTTTAAAGGTATATAATCCGGGCTTTAGGTTTTCAATTTTAAATTTAAATTGGTTTCTGCCATCTAGCGTAATGGTGTCAATGGTTTTATCGCTACTTTCTAAAATAATACTATTTTCAACTGGGTTTACAATCTCTCCTCCAATATAAGCAAAAGGCTCACCCAATTGGTGATTATCTTTTTTACAGCTTAATGTTAAAAGTGATATAGATAATATTGAAAGTAATAAACGCATATTTGTTCTTCAGTTTAATACAATAGTTTCTATAACAAAAATATACCTTGTTTTTATAATGGGCTGTTAATGGGCTGTTAAAAATTATTAAAGCTAATAAAGGATTGAATACACTTTAAAAATAGGTGTTCTAAGTTTCTTCTTACCAATGAATTTTTCTACTTTTGCAAAAAAATAAACAATTATATGCTATCAGTTTCAAATCTTTCTGTACAATTCGGAAAACGAGTTCTATTTGATGAGGTAAACACGACATTTAATAATGGCAATTGCTACGGTATTATAGGTGCAAACGGATCTGGGAAATCTACGTTTTTGAAGATTATTTCAGGAAAAATAGAGCCCACTTCTGGACATGTTTCCTTAGAGGCTGGTAAACGTATGTCCGTCTTAGAACAAAACCACAACTTGTATGATGAGCATACTGTTTTAGAAACCATTTTAATGGGGAACAAACCCTTATTTGATATTAAGACAGAAATAGATGCGCTTTATGCAGATTATACTGATGAAAATGCAGAGAAAATAGGTGAGCTTCAAGTTGAATTTGAAGAAATGGATGGTTGGAATGCCGATAGTAATGCGGCTTCTATGCTATCGAATTTAGGAATTAAAGAAGATTTGCATTATACATTAATGGGCGATTTGGATGGTAAACAAAAAGTACGTGTATTATTAGCACAAGCGTTATTTGGAAATCCAGATGTGTTAATTATGGATGAGCCTACCAATGATTTGGATTATGAAACCATTTCTTGGTTAGAAAACTTTTTGGCTAATTATGAAAATTGCGTTATCGTAGTTTCTCACGATAGACACTTTTTAGATGCGGTTTGTACACATATTTCAGATATTGATTTTGGAAAAATAAATCATTACTCGGGTAACTATACCTTTTGGTACGAGTCGTCTCAATTAGCAGCACGCCAACATGCACAGCAAAACAAAAAAGCTGAAGAGAAGAAAAAAGAGTTAGAAGAATTTATTCGTCGTTTTTCTGCCAACGTTGCAAAAAGTAAACAAGCAACCAGTAGAAAAAAGATGATTGAAAAGTTAAATATTGGTGATATTAGACGTACCAGTCGTCGTTATCCTGCTATTATTTTTGAGCGTGAGCGTGAGGCTGGCGATCAAATTTTAAATATCGAAGGTTTAGCCGCAAGTATTGACGGTGAATTGCTTTTTAAAGACATCGATTTAAATTTAGCTAAAGGTGATAAAGTTGTCGTGTTTTCTAGAGATTCTAGAGCAACAACAGCGTTTTATGAAATTATAAATAATAATGAAAAAGCAGATGCAGGTGAGTTTGCTTGGGGGGTAACAACCACACAGTCTTACTTACCACTTGATAATAGTGCCTTTTTTGAAAACGATTTATCTTTAGTAGATTGGTTACGCCAATGGGCAACAACCGAAGAAGAACGTGAAGAAGTTCATATTCGTGGTTTCCTTGGGAAAATGATTTTTAGTGGTGAAGAGGCGCTTAAAAAATCGAATGTGCTTTCTGGAGGTGAAAAGGTACGTTGTATGTTAAGTAGAATGATGATGGTGCGTGCTAATGTTTTAATGTTAGACGAACCAACAAACCATTTAGATCTTGAAAGTATTACGGCATTTAATAATTCACTTAAAAACTTTAAGGGGTCTATGTTATTTACAACCCATGATCACGAGTTTGCACAAACTGTAGCCAATAGAGTCGTGGAGTTAACGCCAAATGGTGTTATAGATCGCTACACGACTTTTGATGAATATATGCAAGATAAAAAGATTAAAGAATTGCGTGATAAAATGTATGCCATAAAAGCCTAAAAGTATTTTAATATCAAATAAAAAAGTTTATTGAACCGGGTTCAATAAACTTTTTTTTATAGAAATTTGGGTTGGAAACATTGAAACTTAAAGAAAAATAAAAGGACTTAGAATGAAGTCCTTTTGTAGGGGTAATAATTTTGATTTTTAATACTTTTAAAATCAATAGTGTTTTTTCTTATTTAGTTGTTGGTGAAAACTAATAAAAACAAACAATATCTATATTAATTTATAAATGATGTCTGTGTATTGGTTTACTGTTTGCATATGTTTGAATTAAATTAGAAGTATTTTTACCTGTTAATTGGTCTACAATATTAGAGGTTTTATTTAGGTCGTCTTGGTGGACTAGAATGTCTTGTAAGGTCTCGTTTATATCCCCAGGATAATTAATACGTTCAAATTTAGATTTCATTCTAATGATAGCACAAATATTTCTTGCGGCCAATTCACTAAAAACGCGTTGTACATCGTTGAGGTTTCCTGTAAATACTTTGGTGTAATTTTTCATGGCTTTTTATTTTTAGTAAGTTGAATTTCTACAAGATAAAAAATAAAAATGTGTTATGAAAGATGTAAAGCATTAAAAATCAGTTAATTTAATCGTGTGCGCCAACGTTTTATTCAAAATGTTTATGGCTCTATTTCTAAATTAATATTTTCAATAATCGCTGTTGCTTTTTCTAGTTCGTCTTTATGTACGTACAAATCTTGAAGTCCATAAATTGTTCCTCCAAAGCCAGCGAGTCTTCCCGATTCAGTTTCGTCTTTTATAATAGCTGTAATGCCTTCATTTTCTAAATCTGAAATGATGCGTTTTACAACAATAAAATCTCCTGAAAATACTTTTATATAGTTTGAATTTGTCATGATAAATTTTAGTTTTAGGTTATAACTAAATATACAACATTTTTGAATACAAAAAATAGGAGTATTAAAAGTATTCTATAAATGAGTTTAACTATAAAGGCTATGTTTTAAAATCGGCCTATAAGACCAATTTGATTGCCAGAAAAGGCAATGTTCCAAGCGACGCGTTTTGGTTTGTTAGGATAGCTGTAAGCTTTGGTTTGAAATAAAAAATTATCTACGGAATCTACAACTACAATACTTAAAAAAGTAGCAACACCAATATCGGTTAACCAATGGGCGCCAGCAAACAATCTCGATATTGGAGCAATAGATCCTAAACTGTAAACGGCAATTTTAGACCAGGGATTATCAAATTGTTTTGCAATGGCGTGTGCCATAGTTACAGATAATACCGTATGACCTGAAGGAAAGGAATGATAGGCAGGTTTATCCGACCAAAATTCAAAATCCCTACTATTTACGTTTTCTGTGGTGTTTTTAGGTCTAGCTCTACCAATTACGGTTTTAGAGATGCTTTGTAAAATACCAGTTGTTACAGACGATGAAATTATTAAAACACTCGCTTTTCTCAGTTTCTCATTTTTTGTAAAAAGAGCTGTTCCATAAAGCGCTGCATTGGCAATAAAGTAGAGTTGTGGCTTTCCAAAACGTGTACCAACTTCCATAAAAATATGTGGGACATGGGGTTTGTTTTTTACAAAAAGCGCACTAGTTTCATCGTCTATTGTAGAAAGTGCTAAGGTGCTTACTAAAAAGGTGCCTAAGGTGTTGAAATCTTTCTTTTTCCAATGAAAAGGTCTTGAAAAGGAATGTCCAATACTTTTAACCGTTTCTTTAAAATCGTATACAGCCAATTGGCCTATTGACGAGGTGTCAGTAGGCCTTTCGGTATATAATAAATTTTGTGCATTTAATTTGCAGCTAAAAAGAAGTACAAATAATGATATAGATGCTTGTTTTATAAACATGCTATCTTAATTCTGCTCCTAATTGTTTTTCGAAGTTTTGTTGCAACTTAGACATTATTTTATCGATTTGCTTGTCTGTAAGCGTTTTGTTTTCATCTTGTAGCGTGAAACTTACCGCGTAACTTTTTTTACCGCTTGGAAGGTTTTTACCTTGGTAAACATCAAAAAGATTAACCGATTTTAGTAATTGTCTCTCACTTTGTTTCGCTATTTTGTAAATAGATTCAAAGGTGACGTTATCATCCAGTAATAATGCAAAATCACGTTTTACTTCAGGATATTTAGTAATCGCTTTAAAGGTAATTTTGTTGCGTTTAACTACATCTAAAATAGCATCCCAGTTAAAGTCGGCAAAAATAACATCTTGACTAATGTCGAAATGTTTTAAAACTTGTTTCTTTACTAATCCAAAATCAACTAAAACAGTTTTTCCTAAGCCTAAGCTAATGCCTTCACTTATTAAATCGTTTTTAGTGGGGCTTTCATTAAATCTAGAAATTCCTAAACGTTCTAACACCGCAATAATACTTCCTTTCATAAAAAAGAAGCCGCTTTTTTTATTAGATGAAATCCAATTTTCTTGCGACTGACTACCCGTTGAAAACACCGCTAAATGTTTGTATTCTTCCCGTTTATCTTGGTAACCGTGATAAGTTTTACCAAATTCATATAACTTTAAATCGCCACGTTTTCTGTTGATGTTGAAAGCGAGTGCCTCTAAGCCAGAAAATAATAACGATTGGCGCATAACCGATAAATCGTTACTTAACGGATTTAATATCGTGATGTTATGTTCATCTTTTAATTGTTCACTTAAAGCAGCGTAATTAGGCGTTGTAAGTGAATTTGATAGGATTTCGAAAAAACCTTGAGAAGCTAATTGATTACCTACAATGTTTTGAATTTTATAATCTTCAAAACGAGATGTTGCCGAAATGGAAGCATTTAGTTTTTCGGTTGTTTTTATATTATTGTAACCGTAAACACGTAAAATTTCTTCTATAATATCCGCCTCGCGTTGCACATCATTTCGGTATGCAGGTACGGTTAGGCCTAAACCGGCTTCTGTGAAATTATTCACTTTAATATCTAAAGATGATAAAATACGTTTGATGGTTTCCTTCGGAATTTCTTCACCAATTAATTTTTTAGCATTTTCGAAACTTAATCGAACTTCGAAGTCTTTAATTTTTTTAGGATAAAAATCGACAACATCGCTGGTTATTTCTCCGCCAGCTAATTCTTGAATTAATAATGCTGCACGTTTTAAAGCATATCCTGTAATATTTGGATCAATACCACGTTCAAATCTAAAAGAAGCATCGGTATTTAAGGCATGGCGTTTTGCTGTTTTTCGAATACTCACGGGGTTAAAGTAGGCACTTTCTAAAAATATACTTGTTGTATATTCTGAAACTCCAGAGTTTAAGCCTCCAAAAACCCCCGCAATACACATGGGTTTTTCAGCATCACAAATCATTAAATCATCTTCGTGTAATTCACGTTCTATGCCATCTAAGGTGGTGAATTTTGTTCCAGCTTCTAAAGTTTTTACTTCCACTTTATTACCAGCTATTTTTGCGGCATCAAAAGCGTGAAGTGGTTGTCCTAATTCGTGTAACACATAATTAGTAGCATCTACAATATTATTAATTGGGCTTAAGCCAATAGCTTTTAAGCGGTGTTGTAACCAAGCCGGAGATTCTTGAACTTTTAAACCAGAAATTGTAAGTCCGCAGTAACGCGGTGCTAAGTCGTAATTTTGAACGTCTACATCCATTTTAAGCGTGCGGTTCTCCACATGAAAAGCACTTACCGAAGGCGTAATAAGCTCTAAGTTTATATCTTTTTGAATTAAGCCAGCTTTTAAGTCGCGAGCCGTTCCAAAATGGCTCATAGCATCGGCACGATTGGGTGTTAATCCAATTTCGAAAACTTGATCGTTTTCAATATCAAAAATATCGGCTACAGGTGTACCAGCTTTTAAAGATTCATCTAATACTAAAATGCCGTCGTGTCCTTTTCCTAAGCCAAGTTCGTCTTCGGCACAAATCATCCCGAAACTTTCTTCACCTCTAATTTTTCCTTTTTTAATGGTCCAAGCTTCACCTTCTTCAGAATATAAAGTGGTTCCAATAGTGGCCACAGGAACCTTTTGTCCGGTAGCAACGTTTGGTGCGCCGCAAACAATTTGTACGGGACCATCTAAGCCAATATCGACAGTGGTTATATTTAGTTTATCGGCATTTGGGTGTTTTATGCAAGTTAAAACTTCGCCAACTACAACACCTTCCAATCCGCCTTTTACAGATTGATAGGCTTCTATGCCTTCAACTTCAAGTCCTAAATCTGTAAGTAATTCGCTAGTTTGTTCTGGAGTCCAATCTGTTTTTAAAAATTGTTTCAACCAGTTATATGAAATCTTCATAAAATCATTTTCGTATTAAGCGAGCAAAGATAAAATATTGTGCTAAGCTTTCAAACAAAGGGCTGTGAATTGTTTTAGTAAAATGCGAAATTTTAGGTCTAATTTTATTTGATTTTATAGCGCCTCAATCATTTCATTAAAATCATATTGTAAATCTTCGTGTAAACTGATAATTATTTTTTTTGCCATAAATAATTGGCGGTCGTAAAGATTGACTAATTGGGTGCTACGTTTAATGCTTGGTGAGAAGTTTTTTAAGCTTTTACAGAAATAGATTAGGAGCTCGGCTTCGGTTTCTTTTTTCTGAGAATAGCGGATAAACTTTTTAACGTTTCTAAGAATTTTACGAACCGATTTTCGGATATAAAAAAAACTATCTCTATTTATGGTTTTAAATTCGCTATCGACGTATGTTTTTACCGATTGAATATAGTCGTCTTCATTAGCAGATTCGAAAAGTAAATAGGTAAGGAGTTCTTTGTTTTCTTTTTTAAATCTTGATAAACGAAGGCAAAGGGCTATTAATTCGGCCTGCGATTGGTGTTGTAATTCTTTTTTAATAGCGACTGCCGAAACTGCTTTCATTTATTGATAGATTAGATTTTAAATTTAATAAAATAATGTGGGTTTATAAAAGCTAAGAATGATAAAATGATTTTTTGAATGTCTTTTATAAAATGATATGCTGATGGATATAAAAAGAAAGGTTTTGTCTAGCTATTATAACCAGACAAAACCTTTTGGTTTTTTATTTATAAAAAGCTAACTTATCTTAGTTTTGGAAATTTAGTAGGGTTTGTTTCATGCATGACATCATAAACTGCTTCAAAAATATCTTCAGCAGAAGGTTTTGAAAAATAGTCGCCATCGTTTCCGTAAGCCGGTCTGTGTGCTTTTGCTGTTAATGTTTTTGGAGCACTATCTAAATACTGAAAAGCGCCTTGCTCGTTTAAAATTGCATTTAAAATATAGGCCGATGCACCACCGGGAACATCTTCATCAATAATCATAACCCGATTGGTTTTTTTGATACTTTTTACAATATCATGATTAAGATCGAAAGGAATTAAAGATTGTACATCAATAATTTCAGCATCTATGCCAATTGCTAGTAAATCTTTGGCTATTTGTTCCACAATGCGTAAGGTTGAGCCGTAAGATACTAAGGTAATATCGGCACCTTCTTTTACAGTTTCTACAACGCCAATTGGTGTTTTTATAGAGCTTAAATTGTTTGGCATTTTTTCTTTTAAGCGGTAACCATTTAGACATTCGATTACAATAGCTGGATCATCACCATTTAGCAACGTGTTATAAAAACCAGCAGCTTTAGTCATGTTTCTTGGTACCAATAAATTAACACCTTTAACTAAGTTTAAAATACCACCCATTGGCGATCCCGAATGCCAAATCCCTTCTAATCGGTGTCCGCGCGTTCTTATAATTAATGGCGCTTTTTGTTTGCCTTTAGTGCGGTAGTGCAGTGTGGCTAAATCGTCGCTAATAATTTGAAGCGCATATAAAATATAATCTAAATACTGAATTTCGGCGATAGGCCGTAACCCGCGCAGTGCCATCCCAATACCTTGACCAATAATTGTGGCTTCACGAATACCAGTATCGGCAACGCGTAGTTCACCATATTTATCTTGTAAGCCTTCTAATCCTTGATTTACATCGCCAATATTTCCTGTGTCTTCGCCAAAAACTAGAGTTTCTGGATGGTTGTTAAGAATAGCGTCAAAATTATCACGAATTATAATGCGACCATCTACAAGTTCAGCATCATCATTATAAGAAGGTTTAACTTCTTTAATTCGGGTATTAGCCCCTTGGGTTTCAGAGTATAAATGCGAACTGAAAATGGGTTGTATTTTTTCGAGGAAAGTGTTTGTCCAATTTGTAAGCGTGTGTTTTTCTAAATTATTTTCGCCAATTGTAAAACGTAGCGTTCTTCTAGCATGCGATAAAATATCTTTTCTAGTAGGTTCGTCTATTTTTTCTAAATCGGCAGTAAGTTTCGATATAAAAACGCCGTTATTACTTTTTGCAGCAACTTGTTTTAAAAGAGAAATTAAATCTTGTTGTTCTTTTTTAATGGGTCTTAAAAAGGTATTCCAAGCATTCTTTTTTGCCTCACGAACAGTTCGTTTTGCTGTACGTTCTATTTCTACTAAAATTTCATGGGTGGCAATACCATTTTCTATAATCCATTCGCGTAGTTTAGAGTTACAGTCATGATTGGTTTCCCATTCTAAACGTTCGGCATTTTTATAGCGTTCGTGCGATCCAGAAGTAGAGTGTCCTTGAGGTTGTGTTAATTCTAAAACATGAATTAAAACAGGAACGTGTTCTTCTCTAGCTATTTTTGCAGCCTCTTGGTAGGTTTCCATTAAATTTGGATAATCCCAACCTTTTACTCTAAGGATTTCGAAGCCTTTTTCGTTTTTATTACGTTGAAAGCCTTTTAGAACTTCCGATATATTTTCTTTGGTTGTTTGGTGTTTCGCATGTACCGAAATACCATACTCGTCGTCCCAAACACTTATTACCATAGGAACTTGTAATACTCCTGCTGCATTTATGGTTTCAAAAAATAATCCTTCACTGGTACTGGCGTTTCCTATGGTTCCCCAAGCAACTTCATTTCCTTCAATTGAAAATTTATTGGTATTAATGTCGGTTACATTTCGGAAAATTTTCGAGGCTTGAGCCAAGCCTAATAATCGAGGCATTTGCCCTGCGGTGGGAGAAATATCTGCACTAGAATTATACTGTGCCGTTAGGTTTTTCCAACTGCCATTGTCATTTAAACTATGAGTTACAAAATGTCCACCCATTTGGCGCCCAGCAGACATGGGTTCGAGTTCTAAATTGGTATTGGCGTATAAACCGGCAAAAAATTGCTCTGTGGTTAATTCTCCAATAGCCATCATAAAGGTTTGATCGCGATAATACCCCGATCTCCAATCTCCTTTTAAAAAAGCTTTGGCCATGGCTAATTGAGGTACTTCTTTTCCATCGCCAAAAATTCCGAATTTCGCTTTTCCTGTTAGTACTTCACGTCGACCTAATAAACTGCACTCTCGGCTAACCACTGCAGTTTTATAATCGTTTAAAACTTCGGTTTTAAAATCTTCGAAAGAAAGCTCGCTTGTTACGTCTGGAATTGTTTGCATAATGATAGGTAATCCTTTCTGCAAAAGTAATTAATATTAACGATTTTTACAATGATATTGTGAGTTAAAGTATGACGTTTAATTTGTTTAATTTGTGATTAATATAGATTTTGTTGAATTATATGTATTAATAATTAAATATTATTCATAATTTAATAAAAAATTAAAACCATCGGCGTCTAAATAAACCAAGAAGCGCTTGGGGATCTAAAGTGAATTTAAACCTTATTTTTTGATCGTAATTTGGTTGTCCTACTTCCCAACCTTGGTTAGAGTAAAGGGGGAAATAAATTTCAAAATAATCGGTTACTAAATTAATACGAACACCAGAATCGTAAACAATATGGGCTGCATTATGTTTGTTTTTCACAAGGCCTAAATCGCCATAAAGTAAAATATAATTCCAAAGGGTTGTACTGGTGTTAATGGTAGACATCCATTGGTTAGCAAAAGGCGTGTCTAATTTAGATTTAAAACCACCTTCGGCTTCTATGTATTGTTGGCTAAATATTCCAGAGGCTTCAGATCGGCCTAAGTAAGAATAATCAAATAAATAATCAGATGGACGATCTAGCGCAAAGCTGAAATAATTAGAGTTTCCTTCTGTGTTATTTTTTAGAAAAGCACCGGTATAAAAACGAATATTTAATTGTCTATTACTTTCGAATAAACGTCTGTATTCGTAATTAAAAGCGAGTTTGCTAAAGTTTTTAGCCACCTGAAAATCAGAATACCAACTACTGTATTTTATAAGGTTATTATTCGATTTTGTATAACGCGCATTAAAAACGGCGTAATTGGGTTCGGCATTTGGTAATATATTGTTGAGGTCTGGATCTCTATTAATGTCTAAATATCTAAAGTTTAATATGCCGCGTTTATTTGATCTAAAATCGGAATCTTCTCTAAAATGAAAAGAAACATAAGGTTGAATTTTACTAACAAATAAGTCTTCGGCATAGGATTTATAGCTTGCAGAAAAGCCATAGTTCAAGGCGTATAAATCATTTTTTTCAAAATAATGAATTTTATAAACTGAAGCTCCTCCAGTAAAAGTTTTAGATTTAAATGCGTATTGGGGTTCTATTTTGTAGTTAAATAGTTTTCTTAAAACCGTTTTATTATAGGCTTTTATGCCTAGGGTTACGCCGTCGTATATGTTATTAAATTGGGCAATAGGCATAAAAAATACTTGATTATAATGAGGGTCTTCAATATCTTGAAATAGTCTAAATTGTAAAGGTTTATTGTTGAAAAATAAGCCTTTTAACGATTTCCAGTTGTCTCTTAAGTTGTATTCTGGAATAGAGTTTTCGTAGTTAAGCGCTAGTTTATTAGCGCTATTTCTTGGGATAGTAAAGGTTTTGTTTCCAGAAATGTTTTCTAACCATATTTTAGAAATAATACTATCGTTATTTAATGTATATAACGAGACCGGCATACTGTTTTCTCGTTTATTTTTAACAGTAAGCGTGATAGAATCTTTAGTTTTTGTGACTTTTTTTATTTTAAAATCGATTTTTTTTCGTGTGGAAATGTAGTCGGTAAAAAACCAGTTAATATCTTTATCTGTTCTTTGTTTTAAAAGCCTTTCAAAAGCTTTGGTGTTTGTTTCTTGTAGTTTATTTGTTTTTAAAAAGGTTTCAATACAGGATTCAACGACATCATCATTAACAAACTCATCCAAATATTTTAGACCAATACCGGCTTTATATTTATTGGCAATATTTTTGTTAAATTTCAATAAAGAATCTTTAGCCATAGTTAAAGGTTGGTCTCTATTGGTTCTAGCCATAAGCATATAAGCCATAGCGTATTTGTCGTTAAATTTCATTTCAGCGGCGTGAAAAGGGCGAATGGCCCAAAAATCGCTTATATTACCAAGAAATTTCATATTGGGGTAATACTCGTCAACATAGTTTATGGTATAGAAAATTTGAATACCATCTAGTAACCACTGTTCTTTTCTAGGGTTTAATAGCAGCGTGTTTTCTAAGTAATTATGTAATGCTGTTTTTAATAGTTTTAATTCATATTGAAAATTATCGGGATATACTTTTATAAAATCGGGTAAAAAATTTAGGCCGTAAACAGGGTCTTTTGCCGAGTCTATTTCAGAAAGTAATAGTTTTTTATGTGGGTATTTGTCAAAGGTTTTTATTAAAAAATCAGCAATTTTTTCGTTAATTAAAACCTTATCAATAATCTCTAAGCCACCATCGTCAATATTTGAAACTATGGAAAAGTTGTCGCCTTTTATGGTATTGAATGTCGATTGTTGATTTAAAAATAATTTGGAGTTTACCCTATTTTTACCTTCAAGTTTTATAGTTTGGTTTTGGCCTAAAGTATCCATGGCAACAACATCTAATTCCGATGTAATTGTATAACCTTTAGGGTATTCGATATCTAGATTTATATCTGCTTTTGGAACATATAAATCATCTAAATCTTTATTGCTGTAATATTGCCAGTCTCCATTGTAAATAGCTGGAGTAATGTACCAATATCTTAGATTAAAATCGCCCGAATCTGTTATGCCATAACTAGTAAATTTACTGTTTGGCAGCTGTACAGTGTATTCTAAATGGATAGTGTAACTTGAGTTTGGCAATAAAGCTTGAGCAAGTTCTACTTTAATAATATCCATTTGATTTTTTACACGTGAAAATTTTAGAACGGCCTCTTTTTGCTTAATAGAGGTAACAACAGTAAATCCACGATCTTCATTTTTAGCTAAATGAAAATCATTTTTATACTCGTCGGCAATTCGAGTTGCTAAAGCGGTTTTTTTAGTTGAATAGCTATTAGCCCAATCGTTTAGATATATTGTTTTTAAGGTGTCTTTTGAAGTGTTTTGATAACGAATAGATTGTATGATTTTAATCGATTTGTTTTCCAAATTAAACGTTGCTTTTAAGTCAATTTTATTTTGACTAAAGCTTGAAAAACCTACTAAAAAAAATACATAAAGAAATAGAAATTGTAACTTCAAATTATTTAAACATTAAATAGATTTATGGTGCTTAACGTGTTGCAATATAGTAAAATATGATGGCAAAAAAATATTACTTTTCAGATTAACAAAAATTATTAAATAATAGAGCGTTTATTTATGTTTTACGCCGGAAAACCGGCGTATTTTCTCTAAAAATTACAGGTTTGTTAAAAATTAGGACTTAATCGAGATTCTTCATAAAAGGCATCAAGTATGGCAATAACGTCATCTTCAGTATCTACTAAATGAATTAAATCTAAATCTGGTTCACTAATATTTCCAAACGTTAGTAATGTTGTTTTTATCCATTCAATTAAACCTTCCCAAAAATCCGTACCAACAAGAATTATTGGGAATTTTTCAATTTTATGGGTTTGAATAAGCGTAATAGCTTCAAATAATTCGTCTAAAGTTCCAAAGCCACCAGGCATAACCACAAAACCTTGCGAGTATTTTACAAACATTACTTTTCTAACAAAAAAGTAATCGAAATCTAAACTTTTATCGTTGTCTATATAAGGATTGTCATGTTGCTCAAACGGCAATTCAATATTTAATCCAACCGAAGTTCCTCCTGCTAAATGCGCTCCTTTATTACCGGCTTCCATAATTCCTGGACCACCACCTGTAATAACACCGTAGCCATGATCCACAATTTTACTGGCTACTTTTTCTGCGAGTTTATAATATTTATGTTCAGGTTTGGTTCGTGCCGATCCAAAAATAGAAACGCATGGCCCAATTTTACTCATTTTTTCATAACCACTAACAAACTCGCCCATTATTTTAAAAATGGCCCATGAATCGTTTGTTTTATTATCATTCCAACCTTTTGGGTGTTGTTCTTTTTTCATGTTTTTATTTGTTTTAAGAAATCTCTTTTATTAAAAAGGACTTCTGTAATTTTATTTTTTTAAATGTATAAGTTCTTTTTTCAAAAACCTTGCCGTATGGCTTTTTTTGTGTTTTGCAACTTCTTCGGGCGTACCAACAGCAATCACTTTTCCACCTCCTTTACCACCTTCGTAGCCAATATCTATAACATGGTCAACGGTTTTTATAACGTCTAAATTGTGTTCAATAATTAAAACGGTATTACCTTTGTCGGCTAATTTGTTTAAAACAATCATAAGGATTCTAATATCCTCAAAATGTAAACCAGTGGTGGGTTCGTCCAGAATATAAAAGGTGTTTCCGGTGTCCCGTTTTGATAGTTCGGTGGCTAATTTTATACGTTGCGCTTCACCACCAGAAAGTGTTGTGCTTTGCTGGCCTAAAGTAATATAGCCTAAACCAACATCTTGAATGGTTTTTAATTTTCTATATATTTTCGGGATATGTTCAAAGAAATCAACCGCTTCATTAATCGTCATGTTTAAAACATCGCTAATAGACTTTCCTTTGTACCGAATTTCTAAGGTTTCCCTGTTAAAACGTTTGCCTTGGCAGGTTTCGCATTCCACATAAACATCGGGTAGAAAATTCATTTCAATAACGCGTAAACCACCACCTTGACAAGTTTCGCAACGTCCGCCTTTAACATTAAAACTAAAGCGACCTGCTTTGTAACCTCGAATCATAGCTTCGGGAATTTTAGCAAATAACGCCCTAATTTCACTAAAAGTTCCGGTGTAGGTTACTGGGTTGCTTCGTGGCGTTCTTCCTATTGGAGACTGATTTATATCAATCACTTTATCAATATGCTCTAAGCCTTTAATGCTTTTGTAGGGCATTGGTTTTTTTACACCATTAAAATAATAGGCATTTAAAATAGGGTAGAGGGTTTCGTTGATTAAAGTCGATTTTCCACTTCCAGAAACACCGGTAACCCCAATCATTTTTCCTAAAGGAAATTTAACCGATACGTTTTTTAAGTTATTTCCCGTACAGCCTTTTAATTCTATAAATTTTCCGTTGCCTTCTCGGCGTTTTTTAGGAATTTCAATTTCTTTTTTACCGTTTAAATAATCGGCTGTTAGCGTGTTGTGTGTTTTTAATTCGTCAGGTGTTCCAATGCTGATAATATCGCCACCGTGTTTTCCTGCTTTGGGACCGATATCAATCACGTAATCGGCACGTTCAATCATGTCTTTATCATGCTCAACCACAATAACGGAATTTCCAATATCTCTTAAAGCCTCTAAAGAATTTATTAGTTTTTCGTTGTCGCGTTGGTGCAATCCAATACTCGGTTCGTCTAAAATATAAAGCACACCAACCAGTTGCGAGCCAATTTGAGTGGCTAGCCTAATACGCTGAGCTTCTCCTCCCGAAAGAGATTTAGAACTTCGGTTTAGAGATAAATAATTAAGACCAACATCGAGTAAAAACTGTAATCTGGATTTAATTTCCTTTATGACTTCTTCAGCTATTTTTAATTGTTTTTCAGAAAGATGGTCGTTTAAATTATTAAACCATTCGGCTAATTCTACAATATCACTATTAGCTAATTCTGCAATGTTTTTTTCGTTTATTTTAAAATAAAGCGATTCTTTTTTTAAGCGAGAACCTTTGCAAACCGGACAAGTTACTTTGTCCATATAATCTTTTGCCCAGCGTTTTAAAGAGGTCGATTCAGCTGTTTTATATTGGTTTTCAATAAAATTAGCAATCCCTTCAAAATCTATTTTATAATCGCGGGTAACACCTAAAGTTTTACTTTCTACCGAAAATTTATCGTTGCCGCCATACATAATAATTTGTTTGGCTTCTTTTGGAATATCTTTATAAGCATCGGTTAATTTAAAGTTGAAACGTTGTGCTATAGTTTCTAATTGCTTAAAAATCCACGAATTTTTTTCAGGGCCAAGAGGTGCTAAAGCGCCGTTTTTTATCGAAAGCTTTTCGTCGGGAACAATTTTACTTTCATTCACTTGATAGAGTTCTCCAATACCATTACAATTATCGCAAGCCCCTTTTGGGGAGTTGAAAGAAAAGTTGTTTGGTTCCGGATTAGGGTATGAAATTCCCGAAGTTGGACACATCAAGCTACGGCTAAAATAACGTGTTTCCTGAGTGTCTTGGTCTATTACCAAAAGGACATCTTCACCATGATACATGGCGGTGTTTATGGTTTCGGTTAAGCGTTTGTCGTTATCGGCAGTATCATCAATTTTTAATCGGTCAATAACAATTTCAATATCGTGATTTTTGTAACGGTCGAGTTTCATCCCTTTTACAAGGTCTTTTATTTCGCCGTCCGTGCGTACTTTTACAAAACCTTGTTTGGCGATTTGTTCAAAAAGTTCGCGGTAATGTCCTTTTCTAGAACGTACTACAGGCGCCAAAATATTAATGCGCTTTCCGTTAAAATCTTTTAAAATTAGGGATTTAATTTGCTCGTCGCTATAACTCACCATTTTATCGCCAGTGTTGTAGCTATACGCATCACTAGCTCGCGCAAAAAGTAGGCGCATAAAATCGTAAATCTCGGTAATGGTACCAACGGTAGATCGTGGCGACTTGCTTGTTGTTTTTTGCTCGATAGCAATTACTGGGGAAAGTCCGTCTATTTTATCAACATCAGGACGTTCTAATCCGCCTAAAAATTGTCGGGCATAAGCCGAAAAGGTTTCAATGTATCGGCGTTGTCCTTCGGCATAAATAGTATCAAACGCTAAAGACGATTTTCCACTCCCCGACAAACCTGTAATAACTACTAGTTTTTCTCGGGGAATAGAAACGTCTATGTTTTTTAGGTTGTGAACTCGCGCTCCTTTTACTTCAATAAAATCATCAAATTGGCTCATAAATTGGCAAAAGTGCGAAGTTACGATTTTTGATGTTAAAATCCTGTGAAGATTAATTGTCTATACTGTTAAATAGAATGTATTGAAATAATTAATACCAAGCGTGTTCTAACCAAAGTTAAATGGCTGATAATTCTCCTGATTTAAGAGATTTGGTGTAATTAGCTTTAACCGATTGTAAGTAGCCAAAAAATTTGCTGCCATCTTGTTTTTTTAATGTAACATAAGTATGGCCTTTATCGCAAGTTTCTACATGGCTAACAACTACTTTATTGCCTTTAACATTTTTGTAGTTTGCAAGTTTTCCCTTTTTTACTAAAAAATTTAATTTAGGAAATTTTACATACTTATAAGATTGTCCTGTAGGAGAATTAACGATAAATTGATCTCCTATTTCTGGGTTTTTGTTAGCATGTAAAGCAAAACAAAAAATAGAGAGACAAGCGGTAAGAAATACTTTTTTCATAATTAAAATGTGTGTTTAGTTTTTTTTGATTTTGTTTAAAAATATATTTTAAAACAAATCCGGTCAATAGCTTTAAGATTAATTAACAAATGCTGTTGATTTCAGTTGTTGGGCGTATACCCCATTAAAACAAGGGGAGAGTTAAGTGAGATTATGATTATAGTGAAGGTCGGTATGCTGTTTGCTTTTTTTTAATTAAAATTTATATAGTTTATAGGTTTAAACCTGAATAAAATGGGGGTGTCGGTGTTTATTTTATTTTTATGTTTTTAACATATAATTAAGAGAATTCAAGGCTTTACTATCTTCTGTTTTGTTGAAAAAATATATTTAATTTTACTAATATTGTGAAGGAAATAACTAACAGAATTAAATACATTATATATGAAATTATTAGGAATAGGATCGCGAATTAATCATTCCGAATACGGAAAAGGTGTGGTTACTAATGTAACATCACAGCATTATTGGGTAACCTTTATTGAAAATGGATTAGAAACTATTGATTTAGATAGCGATTTTGAAGTGATTGAAGCTGCTGATGATTTGGTGGACGCGGTAAGCTTTTCTGATGTAGAGAGTAGTTTGGTACACATATTAAAAAAATGGAGTGATACCAGTGAAATAGTGCCTATTGCTGATAAATATAAAGGCGGAAAACTAATTTTAGAGCCAGCGGATACTAATTTGAAACCTTACGAATTACCAATCGATAAGTTTTTTCATAAAATAATTATGGTTCGCGATCGCTTGCGTGTTATGGAACAACGCATTAATGCAAGCGATTTGGATGCGCAGGGAAAAATAGATTTGCAACAATACATCACGAGAATTTACGGGAGTTTAACCAGTTTTAATATTTTGTTTAAATCGAAATCTCATAATTTTGTGGGGCAACGTAGTAAATAGAAATAAAAAAAACCAGCCTTATTTGGTTGGTTTTTTTATGAAATTAATTCGTGGTTTTTATGTCGTCCATTTCCAAACCTAAAACTAGTAGTTTATGAAAGGTAGGAAGCTGTGCACCGGTTTCGGTTGTTGTCCAATCGCTCCATGATGCTTCCAGTCCGTTAATTGGTAAGATAGAAACCCACATTTTAAAAGCTTTTGGTTTATAATTGTCATCTAAAATCCATAAATAAGAATCTCCAGGCGTGCTGCCTCCAGAACTGTAAGTCACTAATAGGCCTTGTTCGTTATTTGGTAAATTAACGAGTTTTCGTGTTGTTCCACTATCGAAAACTTTATAAGGTGCCACCAACCAAAAAGAATCGTTATTAAAATAATTAAATGCTTTTTGTTGGAGCGCTTTAGCTTCGTTCGCATCATTAATTAAGGTGTCGCCATTATAAGATTTACTAAGCTCGAGGTTGTTTAGGTGAAGTTCCACTTTGTAGTTTCTCCAAAATACTTCACAAATATTTTTATTTTTTTGCCACTTATAATGATGTCTTTTTTTAAAGGTCCATTCTAAGTAATTTGTGCTTTTATAAGCTTCATAATTTAAAGATTCTAACATTTTAGAAGCTAATACATCGGCTTGCTCGGGTTGCGTTCCAAAAGGTAAATCTTCATTGTATTTAAAATATAGAAATCCAAAAAATAGGAGGGTTGGTAATGTTAGAAATACCACGATTCCTAAAGTGATTTTTATTATTTTTTTTGTTTTCAAATCAAGTTGTTTTTTAATTGTTGATTTATGAGGTTTTTAGAATCCGACAGCAGTATCATCGCCACGATAATCGGCGCCGCCTTCCAAAGTGTTATCTTCTAAAACAAGGATGCCATCTACTTTTCCAATGATGGGTGAATCTTTTTGATTAATTGAATAACCACGTTTTTTAAGATTTTCAATGATGGTTTTATCAAATGCGTTGGGCTCCATTCTAATCTCGTCAGGCAACCATTGATGGTGGAAACGTGGGGCGTTTACAGCCTCTTGCATAGACATATCAAATTCATGTACATTTAATATGGTTTGTAACACCGATGTAATAATCGTAGAGCCTCCTGGGGTACCGACAGACATAAATAGTTTCCCGTTTTTCTCAACAATAGTTGGAGTCATCGAACTTAGCATGCGTTTTTGTGGCGCGATACTGTTGGCTTCGGCACCAATAAGTCCAAACATATTAGGCTCGCCAGGTTTACTGCTAAAATCGTCCATTTCGTTGTTTAGGAAAAACCCAAGTTCAGCGCAATACAGCTTGGAGCCATAAGCACCGTTTAGGGTTGTGGTGGCAGAAATGGCGTTTCCAAATTGGTCAACAATAGAATAATGTGTGGTTTCATCACTTTCAATAATAGTCATATTTCCGTGTGAAACATCATTTGATAAGGTTGCTTTTTCAAACGAAAAATCATTCATTCTTCCGCCTAAATAATCTTCTTTAATTAATGTTTTTATCGGAATATTAACAAAATCGGGATCGCCTAAATAGAAACTTCTATCGGCATAAGCACGACGTTCCGCTTCGGTAATCACCTGAATAGTTTTTTCAGAATTGTGTCCATAGTCATCAATAGGAAAAGGTTCAATCATTTTCATAATTTGAGCCAAACAAACGCCGCCGCTAGATGGTGGCGACATAGAAATAATTTTTAAATCATCATAATTGAAACTTATAGGATCTCGCCATTTGGCTTCGTAATTTGCTAAATCTTCTTCTGTGATTAATCCGCCATTATCTTGAATAAATTTCGCTAAGGTTTTTGCTGTTTCACCTTTATAAAACCCATCTTTTCCTTCTTTTAAAATACGTTCTAATGTTTCAGCTAAACTATTGTATTTAATGGTGTCGTTGGCTTTCCAATGGGTATTGAAAAGAATAGAATCTTTGTTTACCTTTTTAAATAAAGGCTGATAATGTGCAAGGCTTTTGGCTTGTTTTTCGGTAACTAAAACACCTTTTTTAGCCAAGGCAATTACGGGGTTTAAAATAGTTTCCATAGGTAAGGAACCTAGTTTTTTATGCACTTCAAACACGCCAGCTACGGTGCCAGGAACGCCAATAGCTAGAGCACCAAGGGTACTTTTTTCTGGAATTACATTTCCGTTTTTATCTAAATACATGTTTTTTGTGGCTGCCATGGGGGCTTTTTCTCTGTAATCAATAGCGCCTGTTTCGCCATTGGCTTGCCGGTAAACCATAAAACCACCACCGCCAAGGTTACCAGCAAAAGGAAAAGCAACGGCTAAAGCCAGTTCGGTTGCAACCATAGCGTCGAAGGCATTGCCTCCTTTTTTAAGAATATCATTTCCTATTTTAGACGCTTCAATTCGTGCCGAAACCACCATGGCTTTTTGAGTCATTAACCCGCGGTGTTTTTCTTTTACTGGGGTTTTAACGGTTTGTTTGCATGCAACTAAAAAGGAAAATAAAAGAACAGTATATATTAGATACTTCATAAAATAGTTTGATTGAGTTCTATTAATTTTTCATTTGAAAACGCGATAAGTTCATCGAAAAAAGACGAAAATTCGGTTTCAAATTCGTTGTAAAATAATTCGAGTTCGTTAACGGCTTTATCCATTCCCGATCGGTTTTTTGTTCGACGATTCATACCTTCTAAAACGCGGGAAATACCATCGATAGACGCGTAACTTAATAGCCAATTATCACTCATCATATACGGCATCATTTTTTGTATTCTGGAAGGCAGTATATTATAGTGTTCCTCTAAGGAATCATAAAACGTGTCTACATATTCATTTAAAGGTTTATTGGAATAGGTACTCCAATTTTTAGCTAAAAAATGATCGTAAAGAATATCAACAATAATTCCCGAATAATGCCCGTAATTTTCATGAAGTCTTTTTGTACTTAATCTCACGGTTTTATGCGCATCGGTAAACGTGTCAATATTTCGGTGTAATAAAATACCAATTTGAATGTCTCTCGAGAATTTTGTGTAATCTTTTCCTTTAATACCATCGGCAATAAAATTTCCTATGGTTACTAAATTGTTGTCTCCGGAAAGATAAATATGGGCTAAATAGTTCATGCGGGTAATTTACGAATTACGAATTTGAAATACTATATTTGTTCTTTTAAAATAAACAAACATATGACATTAATAAAATCAATTTCTGGAATTAGAGGAACCATTGGCGGACAAGTAGGTGATAATTTAACACCTATAGATGCTGTGAAATTTGCTTCGGCTTATGGGGTCTGGTTGAAAGAAAATCGGTTTAAAGAAAACTATAAAGTGGTTGTTGGTCGTGATGCCCGTATATCTGGTAAAATGATGCAAAATTTAGTGATGAATACGCTTATTGGTTTAGGTGTTGATGTTGTGGATGTTGGACTTTCTACAACTCCAACTGTAGAAGTTGCAGTAACTTTAGAACATGCCGATGGGGGTATTATTTTAACGGCAAGCCATAACCCAAAACAATGGAATGCGTTAAAACTATTAAATGAAAAAGGTGAGTTTTTAGATGCTGTTGAAGGTGAAAAAATATTGAATATAGCCGAAAGTGATGCCATGAGTTTTGCCGAAGTTGATAACCTTGGAAAAATTACAAAAAATAAAGCTTACATTGATTTACATATTATTGAAGTGTTAGATTTAGATTTAGTAACCGTAGGCGCGATTGAAGAAGAAAAATTTAAAGTGGTTGTTGATGGTGTTAATTCTACGGGAGGTATTGCTATTCCTTTACTTTTGGAACGTTTAGGTGTGGAGGTTGTAAAGTTGTATTGTGAACCAAACGGGGAATTTCCTCATAACCCAGAACCTTTAAAAGAACACTTAACCGATTTATCGGATGCGGTTAAAAAACATCATGCCGATTTTGGAATTGTGGTGGATCCGGATGTAGATCGCTTAGCTTTTATGGACGAAAATGGAGAGATGTTTGGCGAAGAATATACGCTTGTAGCTTGTGCAGATTATGTGTTAAGTAAAACACCAGGAAATACGGTGAGTAATATGAGTTCTACTCGAGCGTTACGTGATATCACATTAAAACATGGTGGAACTTACGAGGCTAGTGCTGTAGGCGAGGTGAATGTTGTTAAATTAATGAAGAAAAATAAAGTGGTTATCGGTGGTGAAGGTAATGGCGGTATTATTTACCCAGATGCGCATTATGGTCGTGATGCCCTTGTTGGTGTGGCTTTGTTTTTAAGTTTATTAGCCGAAAAACGAATTTCGGTAAGCGCACTTAGAGCAACGTATCCAGATTATTTTATGAGTAAAAAGAAAATTCAATTAACGCCAGGTTTAGATGTTGATGGTATTTTAAAGGAAATAGAACAACGTTACCAAAATGAACAATTAACAACCATTGACGGTGTTAAAATTGATTTTGCAGAAAGTTGGGCACACCTTCGTAAAAGTAATACAGAACCTATCATTAGAATTTATACAGAAGCAAAAACACAAACTGAAGCAGATGCTTTAGCCGATAAATTTATTGAGGAAATTGGTGCTATCGCTAAACTGTAGTTTTTTTGTTAAGTTGCTTAAAACTAAAGCTAGTTCTTAGACTATCGATTAGAACAGAGTAATAAAAAAGGAGTTAGGTGTCTTTGACAATTAACTCCTTTTTTATTTGTGATATAGAAATAAAGGAAAACATTTTTTTAAATTCGTGTATTCGTGGCAAAATCCATCGAAAAAAGAATTTTTAGAGCATTAGTTTTACCTCTTTACAAAAATTCCTTTGGCACTTTATCCTTATGCTTCCAACGTTTGTGTGTCCATAAGTAATATTCGGGAGCTTCGTATATTTGTTCTTCAACGCGTTTTAAAGCGGCATCGGTAATGCTGTAATTTTCTAAGGCTTTAGGGTTTTTTACAATATCCATAAACGTGGCTTCATAATAACCGCGTTTTATTTTTTTAACTTTTAGAAACACCGTGGCCATATCTAATCGTTTGGCAAGGACTTCGGCACCAACATGCACAGGTGCTTTTACCCCCATAAAATTTTGCCAATGTAAAGCTTTATCGGCTCTAGGAGATTGGTCGAAAACAAAACCATTAAGGGTTAATTCTTTATTTACTTTGGCGCGTAAAAGCGTTGGAACCGTTTCTTTTGTCGTTATTAAATGACTGTTGTATTTGGCTCGAATACGCTTTACTAAAGCATCAAAATATGTATTGCTTAATTGTTTGTAAACGGCGTAACCTTTATAGTTTACATGGGCTTGTAGTATAAAAACCCATTCCCAACTCGCGTAATGACCCATAAGCAAAATAACACTTTTGTTTTCTTTTTCAAGTTTATGGATTTCCTCTAAATTCGTAAAACGAAAGCGTTTTTTTATTTCCGCTTCCGAAATAGTGATGGATTTTACCGCTTCTAAAATCATATCACATAAATGGTGGTAGAATTTTTTTCGAATTAAAGCGAGTTCTTTATCCGTTTTTTCAGGAAACGCTAAGCGTAAATTACTAGCAACAACTTTTTTTCGGTAGCCAATAATGTAATAGATAAGTACGTAAACCGCATCGGAAACAGCATAAAGCAACCTAAAAGGCAATATAGAAATTAACCATAAAAGTGGATAAAGAATAATATAGGCTAATAATTGCATGAAATAATTTTAGATTTGCAAATATATGTTAATTCAATTTTAAATAATTAAACCAAATGGGAAATTTAGATTTAATAACCATCATTATGATTGCAGCAAACGTTATAATATCTTATAAAGGATTTGGTGATTATGCTTTTTTCGAAAAATACAAATTTAATA
Source organism: Algibacter pacificus (assembly GCF_008033385.1). GTDB lineage: Bacteria > Bacteroidota > Bacteroidia > Flavobacteriales > Flavobacteriaceae > Algibacter > Algibacter pacificus. The sequence continues at coordinate 160,836 of NZ_VOGY01000001.1, forward strand.
TTTCAGGCGTGCAACGTGGCGAAAAAATCAGGTTTTTTAGTGCAGGGTTTTTGCATGTAGATACGCAACATTTATTGTTTAATATGTTGTCTTTATATTTTTTTGCGGGCAGTGTTGTAAGTTATTTAGGTGTGGTTGGGTTTTTAGCGGTTTATATTGGTAGTCTCCTGTTTGGGAATTTATTATCCTTTTATTTTCATAAAAATGAATACCAATACAGTGCTGTTGGTGCCAGTGGAGCCGTAAGTGGTATTATATATTCTGCTATCTTGTTTAGACCCGATATGAGTTTGTATTTGTTTATGATTCCCTTTCCCATTCCAGCATATCTTTTTGGTATTGGTTATTTATTATATTCTATTTATGGTATGAAAAATAGAGTAGGAAATATTGGTCACGATGCGCATTTTGGTGGTGCCATTGGTGGTTATGCTATTACTTTATTTTTGGTTCCTACATTGTTTATTACCAATCCGTTAATGATTGGTTTACTTGCTTTACCTATTGTTTTATTGTTTATCATGAAGAAAATGGGCAAGTTGTAATAATAACGTTTAAGATCATTAATGGCATAGCAATTGAAATTATAGAGATGTTATGTGTGAAAATGTTATTTTAATTAATTGATTTTCAGTATCTTAATTTTTTACCTAAATAATAAAACTTAAAGCTCAAGGTGTTTTTAATGACATTTTGACTCAAAAAAATATATGAAAAAATCAAAATTTACAACTCTTGACAGTTTGTCATTGCAGGAGTTTGATGAAAATTCAGAATTAATTCCGTTAATGACATCTGAAGATGAAGAAGCGATAAATAATGAAGAATTGCCAGAAACCCTGCCAATTTTATCATTGAGAAACACGGTGTTGTTTCCTGGCGTAGTGATTCCAATTACCGCAGGCCGCGATAAGTCTATTAAACTAATAAATGATGCCAATAAAGGCGGAAAAGTTATTGGAGTGGTTGCTCAAAAAGATGAAGAGGTCGAGGATCCAACGGCAAGTGAAATTAATGAAACAGGAACCGTAGCCCGTATTTTACGTGTTTTAAAAATGCCCGATGGTAACGTTACCGTAATTATTCAAGGTAAAAAACGCTTTAAAGTAGCCGAAGTTCTTACGGAAGAACCCTACATGACGGCTACTATTCGAGATATTGAAGAAGCTAAACCAGCCGTAAAAAGTAAAGAATTTACCGCCATTATAGAATCTATAAAAGATTTGGCTCTTCAAATTATAAAAGAAAATCCAAATATTCCTAGTGAAGCCGCTTTCGCTATAAAAAATATTGAAAGCAATTCGTTTTTAATAAATTTTGTATCGTCTAATATGAATCTTTCTGTGGCCGAAAAACAGTCGCTTTTAGAAATGGACGATCTTGAATCTCGTGCTTTGGCAACCTTGAAATTCATGAATGTTGAGTTTCAGAAATTAGAACTTAAGAATGATATCCAATCTAAAGTTCAAATGGATATGAGCCAACAGCAACGTGAGTATTTCTTACATCAACAAATGAAAACCATCCAAGAAGAATTGGGAGGCGTAAGTCATGATGAGGAAATAGAAGAAATGAAAGTGAAGGCGAAAACCAAAAAATGGGGTGAAAAAGTAGCTAAGCATTTTGAAAAAGAGATATCAAAAATGCAACGTATGAATCCGCAGGTGGCAGAATATTCTATACAACGCAATTATTTAGAGTTGTTTTTAGATTTGCCATGGAACGAATTTAGTAAAGATAAATTCGATTTAAAACGTGCCATGAAGATTTTGGATCGCGATCATTTTGGTTTAGAAGATGTGAAACGCCGAATAATAGAGTATTTAGCGGTTTTAAAACTTCGTAACGATATGAAATCGCCTATTTTATGTTTGTATGGTCCTCCGGGAGTTGGTAAAACGTCCTTAGGAAAATCTATTGCCGAGGCTTTAGGACGCGAGTATGTGCGTATTTCTTTAGGTGGTTTAAGAGACGAAGCGGAGATACGCGGACATAGAAAAACCTATATTGGTGCTATGCCAGGGCGTATTATTCAAAGTTTGAAAAAAGCTGGAACATCGAACCCTGTTTTTGTTTTAGATGAAATTGATAAGTTATCAAATTCTCACCAAGGCGATCCATCTTCAGCCATGCTTGAAGTTTTAGATCCAGAGCAAAACAGTGAGTTTCATGATAACTTTTTAGAAATGGGTTACGACCTCTCTAAAGTGATGTTTATAGCCACTTCAAATAGTTTAAATACCATACAGCCAGCCTTACGCGACCGTATGGAAATTATAAATGTAACGGGGTATACTATTGAAGAAAAGGTGGAAATTGGTAAACGCCATTTACTTCCAAAACAATTAAAAGAGCACGGATTAACGGCCCAAAATTTAAAAATAGGAAAACCACAATTAGAAAAAATTGTAGAAGGTTATACACGAGAATCTGGTGTACGTGGTTTAGATAAACAAATAGCGAAAATGGTGCGTTATGCAGCCAAAAATATCGCTATGGAAGAAGATTACAATGTAAAAGTGACCAACGACGATATTATTGAAGTTTTAGGTGGTGCTAAATTAGAACGCGATAAATACGAAAATAATAACGTGGCCGGTGTAGTAACTGGTTTAGCTTGGACAAGTGTTGGGGGCGATATTCTATTTATAGAATCTATTATTTCTAAAGGAAAAGGGGTGATGACTATTACCGGTAACCTCGGTAAGGTTATGAAAGAATCCTCTACCATTGCCATGGAATATATAAAATCGTATGCCGATGAATTTGGAATAAATCCAGAAGTTTTCGATAAATACAATGTACATATTCACGTGCCGGAAGGTGCAACACCAAAGGATGGACCAAGTGCAGGGGTAACTATGTTAACTTCTTTAGTCTCTTTATTTACTCAGAAAAAAGTAAAGAAAAGTTTAGCGATGACAGGTGAAATTACGCTACGTGGTAAAGTGTTGCCTGTTGGTGGTATTAAAGAGAAAATTTTAGCAGCAAAACGTGCTAAAATTAAAGAAATTTTGCTGTGTGAAGAAAACCGTTCGGATATTGAAGATATAAAACCAGAATACTTAAAAGGTTTAACTTTTCATTATGTTACAGATATGAGCGATGTTATTAAATACGCCATTACCGATGAAAAAGTTAAAAACGCCAAAGAACTATAACAACTAGGCGTTCTATTGAAATTCATATTAAAATTGTAAAGAAAATAAATTTGTTAAAATAAAAAGGTTAACCCTTCGTTTTTAAGATAGATTTATTTTCTTTACGTTTTAAATTATATGCTGAAAAAAACTTTATCTCTTTTTTGTTTTTCTTTTGGTTTGCTGGCAAGTGGGCAAGTGGGAGGTGAATCTACCTATCAATTTTTAAATCTAGTGTCATCGCCACGCCAAGCCGCTTTAGGAGGTAAAGTATTAACCAATGTGGATTATGATGTGACGCAAGCCTTATATAATCCAGCTACCATAAACATTGAAATGGATAATCAACTCGCATTAAATTATGTGAGTTATTTAGGTGGAATTGGCTATGGAACCGCAGCTTATGCGCATACTATTGACAGACGTACACAAACTATTCATGCAGGAATTACTTATGTGAATTATGGCCAATTTGACGGTTACGATGAAGACGGAAATTCTACAGGAACGTTTAATGGTAGTGAAACGGCTTTATCGGTTGGTTATGCGACACAAATAGGGTTTTCCGATTTTTATTTCGGAGGAAATCTTAAATTAATTACTTCAAAACTAGAACAATACAGTTCCTTTGGTGGCGCCGTAGATTTAGGGTTAATCTATATTAATGAGGATTTAGATTTTAATGCGGCATTAGTAGTCAGGAATTTAGGAACACAGATTACAACTTATGCGGGTTTAAAAGAATCTATTCCTTTCGAGGTGAGTTTGGGCTTGTCTCAAAAGCTTGAGCATGTACCCATTCGTTGGCATCTTACTTTAGAAAATCTTCAAGAATGGCCAATTTCGCGTCCAAATCCTGCACGTGAAACCAGTGATTTAAGTGGAAATACGACTTCTGAAAATATTGGGTTTATCGGTCAAGTTATCAGGCATACTATTGTAGGCGCAGAACTTTTCCCAGAAAGTGGTTTTAATATTCGGTTAGGTTATAATTTTAGAAGAGGTGAGGAATTAAAAATAGTAGATCAGCGCAATTTTTCGGGTATTTCGGCAGGAATTGGTATTAAAATGAATAAAATGCGTTTTAGTTATACCCATGCAAAATATTCGAGCGCAGCCAACGCTAACTTTTTTGGTTTACAAATAGATTTACAATAATAAGATCAGTTTCAAACTTAATTTAAACCGTTTTATTTTATACTTTATATTTCTTTGGGTATTTTTGAAACTTGTAAAACACATACCCATATAATCATTCGTTTCCAATTTAAAATTACATGAGTAAAATTACCATAGCAATCGACGGGTTTTCGTCAACAGGAAAAAGTACCGTTGCCAAACAATTAGCTAAACATCTCGGTTATGTATATGTGGATTCTGGAGCCATGTATCGTGCGGTTACTTATTATGCCATGCAAAATGGATTAATTTCTAAAGACGGCTTTAATGTTGAAGGCTTAATTTCTCAGCTAGACAACATACAGATTAGCTTTAAATTTAATGACAACTTAGGCTTTGCCGAAGTGTATTTAAATGGTGAAAACATTGAAAAAGCCATCAGGACTTTAGAAGTTTCTGGTTTTGTGAGTCAGGTTGCAGCTATTTCTGAAGTGCGAGCAAAATTAGTGGAGCAACAGCAAAAGATGGGAGCAGAGAAAGGTGTGGTAATGGATGGTAGAGATATTGGTACGGTTGTATTCCCAGATGCCGATCTTAAATTGTTTATGACGGCTACCGCTGAAAAAAGAGCCATCCGTCGATATGATGAACTTATAGAACGAGGTGATGAGGTGCTGTATGAGGATGTGTTGAAAAACGTTCAAGAACGCGATCGTATAGATTCTACTCGCGAAGATTCTCCTTTGGTAAAAGCAGAGGATGCCATAGAAATTGATAATTCTAATTTATCACTACAAGAACAATATGATAAGTTGTTGGATATAGTCAAAAAAACTTTAGAAAAAACAAAATAAAAAAAGCATTCAACTAAATTTAGTTGAATGCTTTTTTTTAAGATTACCAAGTTAGTGTTTTAAGAACTTCTTACTCAGGCTAGTTGAATTACTTTTTATGTTTAATAAATAAAGCCCTGATGATAAGTTAGAGACATCAATGCCATTGATTGTTGTATTAGACTGTTTTACTAATTGTCCGTTAATAGTATAAATAGACACGCTTTCAATTAACTCTTCAGATGTAATAAACAATCTGTCACTCACAGGATTTGGATATAGTTTCACTGTGTCTTTATTTAAAACAACATCATTTATTCCTAATGTAGAATCATATTCAAAGGCACCAAGATCTATAGAGCTGTTAAATATTCTATCATTACCTGCTAAATCTAAATCACCAAAAGCACTTGTATCATAAAGCGAATTGTTACCTTGATCTAGTATATAATTTGAAGCTGACATTGGTTTGTATTCTGCATCTAAATGAAGTGATACTGTACTTGGATCTAAATCTTGAACGCTTGTAAATGATGGTGCTGATAATCTACCTGATGCACCTCCGTTATTTGAGGTTTCAACTATTGAATTTTTAATAGTTAGAGCATAGTCATTACCTTGAGTTCCGTAAGAAATGTCTCTGTCTGCAAAGACACCATTTAACGTATTTCCAAAAAAGATAGAGTTGTTTATAAATAACTGCCCCCAAGTATTCTCCGATCCCATAATAACACATTGGCCATAAGATGTGTTATTGGTATTTACTACATTGTTGTTAATAAATGAGTTATTAGTTAAAGTTAAGTGTAATTCTCTAAAGTTTGTAAAAGAGCCATTAGGAATTCTATATGCGTTTATAATAGAGAATTTTGTTTCGTTATTAGCAAACAACACATTTGTAAAGTTTGCATAAATTTCATTAAAACGATCTACATGTAATAAAATAATACTTTGCCCAACACTTACATTATTAGTAAAACTAACGTTATAAAGTTTAAAATTATCTTTTAAACCAAATCCTTTTATTAAAAAGTCGTTACTATAATTATTTTTAAAAGTACAGTTTTTTATACTAAGGTTTTCTATCCAAGTTGCAGCACCGGTGTATTTTGAATAAATAACCCCATTGTCTTGGTTATTTGCATTACTTGTGTTATCGTAAATGTTTTGTAAAACTAAACCATCTAATGTTATACCAACAGCATTTACCAATATTAAACGATCGGCATTATCGCTTTTATTGCTTGTAAAATCACCATCAATATCATCACCATTCATATCTCCAGTAATAATAGTAGCATTGTCTGTGGTGATTTTGGTTACATCTCTGTCCGATAGTTCAGTTTCAGTACCATTAAAACCTCCATAAATAGAAATAGTTGCATTTATTTCTAAAGGAGTGTTTTGTGCAGATGGTTTGTAGGTTCCTTTAGCTACCCATAGTCTAGAATTTGTACTAGCTACAGCCAAAGCATCCTGTATGGTTGTGTAAGCATCAGTCCAAGAACTACCATCATTTGCTCCTGTAGCATTTACATCTACATAAATAGGTTCATAACCACAGTTAGTTGAATAGTTTGAGTTATTATCTCTTGTCCACCCGTTATCATATTGACCTGCATTGGTATAAGGTGGATAAAAACTACCATCATGCTGTATACAAGTTAAGTTGGGATTGCCATAAGATTTCATATACGAAAAATTAGCATTGTTACCATTGGCTAAATTTAACTCTATTAGCTGATTATTTTGACAATGTATTTGGTTTAATGTTGGAATATCGCTAACATCTAATGTAGTAATTTGATTGTTTGCACAATGCAATCTTGTTAAACTAGTGTTATTACTAACATCTAAAGACGTTAAATTATTATCATAAACTTCTAAGGTGGTAATATTTATAAAGGCTTCAATTCCTGCTAAATCAGTAATCCCAAGTCCTGTGGCGGTTATAGTTCCTGTAAAAGCTTGTGCTTCTGCAACAGAAATTTCAGAATCGCTATTGGTGTTAATTGCAGTATCTGCTAACAAATGGTTTCTAAAATTAGCATCTAGAAAGTTAACGTTTTGTGCATGTATGTTATACCATGCCGTCGCTACTAAAAAAGAAAATAAGAGTAAAGTTTTTTTCATTGTAATTGAAATTAAGTTAAAAGAATGAACTATAAATTAACTACAAATTCAATGGGATTTAATTGGTTTTTTTCTGAATAGGTGTAATTTTTTTCTGAGTTATATAAAAGTTTGTTTTTACGCCATTGTTTTTTTGTAATGTAGCGAATATTTGTTGTTGTGAATAAGGGGTAATTATTAGGTGTTTACATAAATGTCTCTTTGATTACTTCTAGAAACTGATCACGTTTAGATTTTGAAATTGGGATACGTTTTTGATTGTTCATTAGTAAATAATCACCATCGTCTTTTACCAATTCGTCTACATATTTTAGGTTGATTAAATACGATCGATGACATTTAAAAAACATGGTATTACGCTCTAATTGCTCTACAAAATGTTTCAAAGGTTTACAAATTGTTTTTTGTTTACCATCTATCAATTGGACGTTGGTGTACATACCATCGGCTTCAAAATAAAGGATATCGCTGTGCGATGCAAACATGATACCTTTAGGAATTTCTAAAGCGATTTTATCCATTGATAGTTGCTTTAACGAATCGCGCAATTTGTTTAGTTGGTCGTTTAAGTTGTTGGCTTTTATAGCTTCTTCGGCTTTAGCAACGGCTTCTTTTAATTCGTTAGTGTCAACCGGTTTTAACAGATAATCTACTGCAGAAAGCTTAAAGGCTTCAATAGCATATTGGTTGTAAGCAGTTACAAAAATGATTTTAAAATCGATTTGGTTTGGGAAGTATTCCAAAATATCTAATCCAGATTGATTTGGCATTTCAATATCTAGAAACACCACGTCTGGTTTTGATGCTTTTATCAAATCTACACCAGATGCTAAATCTTGCGCTTCGGCAATACTAGTAACACTTTTACAGTGTTCGGTTATGAGCTTAGATAGTAAATGTCTGGCGCGCTTTTCGTCGTCTATAATTATGGCTTTCATAGTTGTATTATATAGGCATTGTTATAACCACTTTGGTTCCTGAAGCGGTTAGAGTTTCATTGTATAAATCTTCAATAGCGATGGTTATATCGCGTTTTAATTTGTTTTTATACAGATGCACACGTTCTTCATTGGCTTTGGTAGCAAAGGGGTTGTGTTGTTGGTTTGGTCGTTTTAATTTTTCAGATTGTGCGCGACCAATACCATTATCTTCAACTGTAATTTGTAATTTATGTTGCTGAATTATTTTAGCTTCAACCTTTAATTGTCTATTGGTTAACTTGTGTAATAATCCGTGTTTTAAAGCATTTTCTACATAGGGTTGAATGAATAACGATGGTACTTTTATTTGTTTCGTATTTAACTGTTCATCAATGGTAATATTATATTCTAACTCCTCTTCAAAACGCACTTTTTCTAATTCTAAATACAGTTTTAAAGCCTTTAATTCTTCTTCTAAAGTGATTTCGTTTTGCTGACTATAATCTAAATACATGCGAATTAATCGGCTAAATTTTACTAAATACGAACTTGCCAGTTCTTTTTCATTCGATACAATATAATCTTGAATGGAATTTAAAGCATTAAAAATAAAATGCGGATTCATTTGAGAACGCAGATTTTCTAGCCTTAAATTGGTGATTTTTTTATCGATTAAAATTTTATCGATTTCCGCAATGCGTTGCGCTTCTTTTTGTTGTAATCGCCATTTAAAATACAACCAAATCAACCCGAAAATAGTCAATAAAACCAAACCATAAAACCAATAGGTTTCCCAAAAAGGTTTGGCTATTTCAAAAGTTGTTGGAACAGCAAAAACAGAGTTTTTGGCACTGATGTTTTTTGCTTTAAGCTCAAAAGTATAGGTGCCACTTGCCAAACTATTAAAGTTGACAAAGTGTGTATTTAAAGGAATGTTTTGCCAACTAGTATCAATCTGTTTTACACGATATTGATAGTTGACGTGCCGATTAGATTGAAATCCGTTTGAGTTGAATGTAATGCCAATTTTATTAAAATTGTAAGGTAAGTTATAATAGGGTTGCACCAAGGTGTCGCGGTCGTTAATACGCACTGTTTCTATCTTAACTTTAGCTGTTTTAAAAGCTTTAAACAAACCATCGTGTTTAGGAAGTGTATAAAAGGCTTTAGGTAAAGTAACAATAATTTTATCTTGAAGCACTAAAAAGTCATTTATAGCAGTATTCAAGCCGTCTTGAGTGCTTAACGATTTTATGTTTTTGCTTTTTATTTGATATTGGTATAAACCTGAATCGGTCGAAATCCATAAAAAACCTTCATTAAAATGGATATTATTAATGTGAAGCTGTTTTGGTAATTGAATTTCTGGTTTTGACAAGTTATTATTTTCAAATTTCAATAAGCCGTTATGCTGAGTTGCTAACCAAATAGCACGATCACTTTTTGTAATAGCATTCACTAATAAACTGTTGGATTTGTATAGAATTTCTTCTGAAGAAAAGGAACTGGTATTGTACTTGTAAAATTTGTCGATATAAGATACAAATAATTGATTGTCTAGAACTGCAGATTCCTTTACGCGACTGTCTTTAATAATCTGTTTTTCGGGTTTGTTAAAAGGGTTTTTATAGATGATACTTTGACGATAATTACCGTAGAATAAAGTGCTGTCGTTAATTTTTGAAAATGTTTTTGCTACCGAAAATCTATTTTGTACATCTGTAATTTTATAGGTTTTTAAATCGACCATAAACGATTCTGGCGCATTAATACTAACAATTAATTGCGCGTTAATATCATCATAAAAAAGTTTGCCAATGATCTTTTTTCCGGGTAATTGTAATGTTTTTATAAGTTGATTTTCATTATAAAACAACAGTTTGCCGTTGTTAGTTCCTAAAACAAAATTGTTGTTATTTAAACCAACAGAAGTAGTTATTTTAGCATCTGTAAAGTCTAAATTTGTATGTCTAATATGAAGGTTTGGAGATACAAATACCCCATTGTCTAAGGTGGTGAACCAATAATTATTATTAAAATCTACTTGAATATCAGTAACAGATTCTTTACTAAAAAGTTGTTCTTTAAACGTAAATGTTTCTTGTTCAAACTTATAAATAAATACACCAGAATTGGTTAAAAACCAATACAAATCATTAAGATTTAGAAGTCCATAAATAATTTCATTTTGTAGTTTCGAAGGTGTTTTAAGCTTCGTTATTACATCATTTACTTTGTTTATAGAATAAATAATATTTCCGTTTATACTTTTATGAGTAAAGAATACGGTATCATTAAAAGCGAACAATTTTGGAGAGTCTATAATTTTGGTGTTTGTTATTTCAAATAATTTTGAAGGTTTATTGTTGTCGAATTTATAGATACGATGATGTTTGAGATCTTCTTCCGTGTTAATAACGAAGCTGTAATTAATTTGCTTATTATTGGTATTGCTAATGCATGTTCCTTCAAAAATCTTGGAAACCTTTTTGGTAGTTTTATCAATATCATAAATACCGTTTACAGTAAATAATCTGATATAGTTTTCTGTAATTTCATAAGGCGCTAATTGCCCTTTTACCAATTTACTAGCGTCATAAAAAAGTTTTAGACTATCATTTTCAGCATAAAATAATTGTCCGTAAATGTTGTTACACCATACTCTGTTTTCTTTATCTAAAGTTAACTGGAATAAAGAATTTGATTTTTGTTCAGGATGGCTAAAGCTTTTGTAATCTCTTCCGTTATATCTAAAAAGTCCTTTATCGGCCGCCAGCCAAATGTAGAGTTGTTGGTCTTCTAAAACATCATAAAATTCGATGTCGGGTAATGGGGAAATATGTTGCAGGTAAGTATGTGTTGGGTTTTGCCCCAATAGCATAAAAGTATTAATAGTTAATACTGTTAAAATAATATGTTTTTTAAGGTTATTTAGAGTCACAAAACAAACTTATTACATATTACTTAGTTTTGAAACAAGGATTTTCTGAAAACAGATGTTTTTTTTCTGAAATTCAGGTTAACATTTAAAATATCTTCTAGTAAAGGCATAAAGTAAAAAAGCGGCATAAAGCCGCCTTTTTTACAAATAAGTTTAGTTCCTACAAGTTAGGAATAATTAATTCTTGATCTGGGTGAATCACATCAGGGTTTTTTAAGATATTTGTGTTGGCTTCAAAAATAGCTTGATATTTTGATGCATTACCATAATATTGCTTAGCAATTTTACCTAAAGTTTCACCACTTTTTACAGTGTGTTTGTGAAATATACTGTCGTCGGCAACTTTAATATCTGCCATAATATCCGTTGGATTGTCGCCACCTATTTCTTTTATTTTATCCCAAATCAGGTTTTTCTCATAAGGTGTATTTGCTGTTCCCCAAACTTTTAATTGGCCATCTTCTTCTTTAACATCGCCGTTTTGAATGTTTAAGGCTTCGCCTAAATCTAATACAGGTTGATATTTTGCTTTCATTGTCATAAGTGTAGAATTTTATTTTGTTTAACAAGTTAAATATAACAAAACAGGTGCCAAATTTTAGTAATTATTTCAATTTTATTATTAACCTTATAATCAGTAATCTAAAATTTATTAATCTAATTAGGCTAATTAACTGAAAATATGTATTTTTGCACTCCTTTTAGCGAATTATTGGAACAGATAAAAGGAACAAAAAATTAAAATTATATATAACACTTCTGTGTGTTACTCGCTTAAACTGTCCAAAACATACGGAATACAAAAAAATAATGCTGTTATTCTTCCGCGAAAGCGACATAAACAGTATTATAAATTTAATTAAATGGCGGAAAACGCAAACCCAGCTGAAGTTGAAGCAACTGACGCAAACCCTGTAGAAGCTCCAGTAGTATCTGAAGCACAAGCAAACCCTGAAAAATTCTTAGCAGATTTTAACTGGCACAATTACGAAGAAGGAATTGATGAAGTTGATAGTCAGCAATTAGAAGAATTTGAAAAATTAGTAGCCGAAAATTTCGTAGACACATTAAACGATGAGGTTGTTGAAGGTACAGTAGTACACATTTCTGATAGAGATGCTATTATTGACATTAACGCAAAATCTGAAGGTGTTATTTCTTTAAACGAATTTCGTTACAATCCTAATTTAGCTGTTGGTGATAAGGTAGAAGTTTTAATTGATGTGCGTGAAGATGCAACAGGTCAATTAGTATTATCTCACAGAAAAGCGCGTGTAATTAAAGCATGGGATCGTGTAAATAAAGCACACGAAACAGGAGAAATCGTTAACGGTTTTGTAAAATGCAGAACTAAAGGTGGTATGATTGTAGATGTTTTCGGAATTGAAGCATTCTTACCAGGATCTCAAATTGATGTTAAACCAATTAGAGATTACGATCAATATGTAAACAAAACTATGGAATTCAAAGTTGTGAAAATCAACCACGAGTTTAAAAACGTTGTTGTTTCGCATAAAGCGCTTATTGAAGCGGATATCGAAATCCAGAAAAAAGAAATTATTGGTCAATTAGAAAAAGGTCAAGTATTAGAAGGTATTGTTAAAAACATTACGTCTTATGGTGTATTCATCGATCTTGGTGGTGTTGACGGATTAGTTCACATTACCGATTTATCTTGGTCACGTATCAACCATCCAAATGAGATTGTTGAGTTAGATCAAAAATTAAATGTTGTAATTCTTGACTTTGATGAAAACAAATCTAGAATCCAATTAGGTCTTAAACAATTATCTAAACACCCTTGGGAAGCGCTTGCAGAAGAGGTGAAAGTTGGTGATAAAGTAAAAGGTAAAGTGGTTGTAATTGCAGATTACGGTGCATTTATTGAAGTTGCTGATGGTGTTGAAGGTTTAATTCACGTATCTGAAATGTCTTGGTCTACACATTTACGTTCTGCCCAAGATTTTGTTGCTGTTGGTGATGAGGTTGAAGCAGTAATTTTAACTTTAGATAGAGAAGATCGTAAAATGTCTCTTGGTATCAAACAATTATCTCAAGATCCTTGGACTGATATTACAGCAAAATACCCATTAGGTTCTAAACACACAGGTGTTGTACGTAACTTTACAAATTTTGGTGTTTTTGTTGAATTAGAAGAAGGTATCGACGGATTAATTTATATCTCAGATTTATCTTGGACTAAGAAAATTAAACATCCATCTGAATTCTGCGCTGTAGGCGATAAATTAGATGTTGTAGTATTAGAGTTAGATGTTGAAGGTCGTAAATTATCTTTAGGACACAAACAAACAACGCTTAATCCTTGGGATAAATATGAAACTGAATTTGCTTTAGATACCGTTCATAACGCATCTATTACAGAGATAGTTGATAAAGGAGCTACGGTTGAATTTAACGAAGATATAGTTGCATTTGTACCATCTCGTCACTTAGAGAAAGAAGATGGAACTAAGTTGAAGAAAGGTGAAGAAGCACAATTTAAAATTATTGAATTCAATAAAGAATTCAAAAGAGTTGTAGCATCTCATACTGCTGTATTTAGAGCAGAAGAAGCAAAAATTGTTAAGCAAGCTGTGCGTAAAGCAGAAGCTCAAGCAGCAGAAGCAAAACCAACATTAGGTGATGCTAATGATGCCTTACAAGCGCTTAAAGATAAAATGGATGGAAAAGCATAATTGTTTTCTTTTTTCCGTGTAAACGGAAGTCTATTTATAAAATTAAAGCTCCTCGGAAACGAGGAGCTTTTTTTATCACTTAATGTTTAATATCAAGCTTTTTTAGTATAACAATAAAAGAGAATTTATTTTTTAATTACGTATTATAGTTTTTATTAAAGCAACAGGTTTAATACTTTAATAGGTCTTAAAAAGAGTTTTTAATTTGGCTAAATGTATTCTAAAAAAAAAAGCCGATAACAAGTTTATGTTATCGGCTTTTCTAATATAAATAAAGGAAGGTTTACTATTTTAAAGCACCTACCATATCTTCGGGTTTTACCCAAGCATCGTAATCTTCAGCGGTAACATAACCTAAATTAATGGCTTCTTCTTTTAAAGTGGTTCCGTTTTTATGAGCTGTATTTGCTATTTCAGCAGATTTATAGTACCCAATTTTGGTGTTTAAAGCTGTAACTAGCATGAGTGAATTGTTTACCAATTTAGTAATTACTTCTTGGTTTGGCTCTATACCAACAGCACAATTTTCGTCAAAACTTTTACAAGCATCACCGATTAATTGCGCCGATTGTAAAAAGTTAGCAGCCATTACAGGTTTGAATACGTTTAATTCATAATGACCTTGCATACCGCCAACTGAAATAGCCATATCGTTACCTATAACTTGGGCGCAAACCATAGTTAAAGCTTCGCATTGTGTAGGATTTACTTTTCCAGGCATAATAGAACTTCCAGGTTCATTGGCAGGAATTATAATTTCACCAATTCCAGAACGTGGTCCAGAAGCCATCATTCTAATATCGTTAGCAATTTTGTTTAAAGATACTGCTAGTTGTTTTAAAGCGCTGTGAGTTTCAACCAAGGCGTCGTGTGCAGCTAAAGCTTCAAATTTATTAGGAGCTGTTATAAATGGCAATCCTGTAAACTCGGCAATGTATTCTGCAACACGTTTACTGTAACCTTTTGGGGTGTTTAATCCGGTTCCAACAGCGGTTCCTCCTAAAGCTAACTCGCTAAGGTGAGGTAAGGTGTTTTCTAGAGCTTTTAAGCCATGATCTAATTGAGCTACATAACCAGAAAGCTCTTGTCCTAAAGTTAAAGGTGTAGCATCCATTAAATGCGTACGTCCAATTTTAACAACATTTTTAAAAGCGTCCGATTTTTTCTTTAAGGTTTCACGAAGTTGTTTTACGCCGGGAATGGTCGTTTCAACTATTTTTTTATAAGCTGCAATATGCATGCCTGTAGGGAACGTATCGTTAGACGATTGTGATTTGTTCACATCATCATTAGGTTGAATTGTTTTTTCGCCTTCTCCAATAACTTTTCCTGCTAATTGGTGTGCTCTATTAGCTATCACCTCATTAGCATTCATGTTACTTTGAGTTCCAGACCCGGTTTGCCAAATTACTAATGGGAATTGGTCGTCATGCTCACCAGCTAAAATTTCATCACATACTTTAGCTATTAAATCTCTTTTTTCAAAATCTAAAACACCTAATTCGCAATTGGTGTAGGCAGCAGCTTTTTTTAAGTATGCAAAACCGTATACTATTTCTAACGGCATGGAAGCAGAAGGTCCTATTTTAAAGTTATTTCTTGAGCGTTCTGTTTGAGCGCCCCAAAGTTTATCGGCTGGTACTTTTACCTCGCCCATAGTATCTTTTTCTATTCTGTAACTCATGGTCTATTAATTTAAAATATGAATTACAAAGTTAATTTATTTAGCTGTTTTATCCTTTTAAAAAGAGGAGTTTTATAGTGGTTTTTTGATAAATTCACAACATTTAAAACCATTCTATCTAATAGGAATAAATTATCGTTTTTTATTTTGATTAATTTAAAAAAGTAAATAAGAGTATTTGTTTTAAATAATTTTTATTAAAAGATTTAAGTCTATAAAACACCATTTGAGTCTAGAGTAAAGCGTAATGTATAGTAGTGAATAACCTGTTGATAAATCTTGATATTGGTATTGGAAAACATAATGCTTTATGTTATATTTGTGCCATATTTATAATACACACCAACAATTATGTTTGATTTTGATCAATATTTA
This sequence comes from Algibacter pacificus, assembly GCF_008033385.1. Lineage (GTDB taxonomy): Bacteria > Bacteroidota > Bacteroidia > Flavobacteriales > Flavobacteriaceae > Algibacter > Algibacter pacificus. The sequence continues at coordinate 176,677 of NZ_VOGY01000001.1, forward strand.
GGCTTTTTAGCGTTTTTAGGTATATTAACTTTAGGATTTTGGTTAATGATTTTCCTAATATCATTTGTTATTCCTTATTGGATTGGAGGAGCTATCATTGAAAGATTGCAAGAAATTAGAGAAGAAAAGAAAGCAAAGCGATTAAACTCATAAGGGTTTAATTTAAATATATATTTAAAAAGGAAACTCATAGAGCTTCCTTTTTTTATTGCATTCAATTTATGTAAGTCAAAAAAAACCTCGAAGAAATAGTGCTTCGAGGTTTTTATATTACATTTCCATACCATCCCCACTGCTGTTATAACCCCCACTAGGTCGTTCTTTTTTCTTTGGTTGATTAAATCTGTACGTAAAAGACAGGTTGTACGTTGTGCCACCTCTACGTTGAACTTCTTGATATGATGTAAAGGTTTCGGCTGTAATATCATTTCTATACACGCCAGAATTAAACACATCTCTAATGTTAAAGGCTATAGAAGCTTTTTCTTTTAAAATATCTTTACTTAGTGCAGTATTTACCGTTCCACTGGCCTGTCGGTCGTTTTGCGAATCTACACTTGGCCCGCGATAATTTAAATTTGTTTGCCAATCGATAGTGTAGGGCAATGTTAGTTTGTTGGTTAAGCGCGCATTCCAAGTTAAGTTGTTGGCATCTAAATTAATACCTTCATATTCACCATCACGTTCTAATTTGTAAATATTAAAATCGGAATTTATACGCCATTTTCTAGATGGGCTATAGTTTAAGTTAAACTCAAAACCATAACGATCATCGGTGGCTAAATTAACAGGGCCACGTACTATTACAGGGAATTCTTCTCCATTTATAATAACCGTATCTCCATTATTTCGACTCACAAAAGTCATTACCGCAGTAGAATTTGAATAATAAACAGAAGAGCTTAACGTGAATTTTCCAAATCTATTTAAATATCCAATATCAAAAACACTAGAGTAAGTAGGGTTTAAATCTGGATTTCCTTGGAAAATATTGGTTAAACTAGATCGAGACGGGAAGGGGTTTAGCATAAAACCACGTGGCCGGCGCAATCTTCGGTTATAGCCAATCGTTATGCTTTCATCTTCGCTAAACTTATAACTAACATTAATAGTAGGGAATAGGCCTGTTAAGTTTTTTCTTTTAAAATCTCCCGAAGTTGGTTGATCTAAGGTATTTCTGGTGTTTTCCATTCGCAAACCTAACAGATATGAAAATGCCTCTATTTTACTACCAAACTGAAAATAAGCAGCGTTTATATATTGTTTAAAATTAAAGAGATTCGATAAGTCGGTGTTATATTCAAATAAATTAGTGTCTTCATTAAGTAAAGAGACTTGGTAATCGGTTTCTGTTGTGGTAAAATCACCGCGGTAACCCATTTCAATTTGGCTGTTATCACCTAAGGGTAATACATAATCTGTTTGAAGTAAAATTTGTTGAGAATCTTCCCAGTTATTTAAAATATCTGTATCAGTACCATCGACGTTAATGATAGAAAATTTATCATTATTAGAATTTTCAAATTGAAAATCGAAAGAAAATTTATGTCCGTCTGTTTTAAAATCTTTTATAAAATTTAAGGCATATTGAAAGGTGTTGCTTTCACCATTTTCTGGATCTCGTCGTACACTTTTATTGGTTTCATTGGTTGTTTTGTCTAGCTGAATAAGGTTATTAACCGAATTGTTATTACTACTATTATCGCTGTAAACAATAGAGTTTGTTAGAGATGCCGAATCGGTAATATACCATTCAATTCCAGTGTTTGTTGTAATACCTTTTCTCGTATCGGTCCAGTTTCGTTTTTCATCTAAATCGGGAGTATTATCATCAAAATATTTCACATCACTATACCAGCGGCCAATACGTTCATTATAGCGGTATGATGTGGTATTAAAAATATTTACATTGCCTGTTCTGTAATTTATATTTCCAGAAATTCCAGCAGCATCTGGATGGCCAACATTTGTGGAAATAGAACCATTAAAGCCTAATAATTTACTGCGACGAAGTATAATATTAAGAATGCCCCCCGTGCCTTCTGCTTCATACCTTGCAGAGGGTGAGGTGATTACTTCAACCTTTTCAATGGCATCGGCAGGTAATTGTTGTAACGCTTCCGCTGAATTTAAACCTACTAGTCCCGAAGGTTTTCCGTTTATTAAAATACGGACGTTATCATTTCCGCGTAAAGCGACACTACCTTCTGCATCTACAGAAACCGACGGAACATTATCTAAAACATCACTAACCGAGCCTCCGCTTACGGTTAAATCTTTTCCTACGTTATAGATTTTTTTATCGAGTTTTATTTCAACCGTGGTACGTTCGGCAATAATTTCAACCTCTCCTAAAGATTCGGTGTCAATTTCTAAGGCATAAGTGCCAATATTTTCCGATTTTGTAATTTTTTTATTGGCTATAGTTATGGTTTTAAATGAAATATATTCAACTGTTATATTATATAATCCCACAGGAACAGGGATGGAAAAATGACCTTTTAAATCGGTAATACCACCGGTTTCTATTTTGTTTTTTTCTTTGTTGAAAAAAGCAATAGTAGCATATTCTAAAGGTTGATTGGTTTCTTTATCTATTACTTTTCCACTTATTTTAACTTCTTTTTGTGCTATTGCAAATATGGAAAATGTACTTAATAAAATAAATAAAAATAAAGGCTTTGCCATAATATTTGTTAATTGATTCTTGAAATAAGACCATAAATTTATGTCGAGGTTTAGCCTCCTTTCGTTAAAGGTTTGTTAATTAATAAAGCTAAAATTAGGGGTGCGAGGTGGTGAATTTTGATGAGTTTTTGTAACGTTTTGGTATACTGAATAATAAGGTTCAATTATTGTTATAATTATGTGATTAATTGAACCTTTTGACTTTCTTTTTTGTTAAAAAAAATATTTTATATTAAATTTAAGGGAGTTAATTTAAACAATATCAACAATCAAACTAGGCGGTCTACCAATAACCGCTTTATTTCCATTAACCACAATTGGGCGTTCAATAAGTTTTGGGTTTTGCACCATGGCATCAATAACTTCGGCATCGGTTAAGTCTTTTCCTTTAAAGTCACTTTTCCAAATGGCTTCGTTTTTTCTAACTAATGCTATGGGTTTTATACCTAAAAGCGTTATTATTTCAGTTAACGCTTCCGCGGAAAGGGGCGTGTCTAAATATTTTACAACCTCGAAAGGTTTTCCAGATTGTTCCAGAATTTCTAAGCCTTGTCTCGATTTTGAACAGCGTGGGTTATGATAAATTGTGGTCATTGTAATACTATGTTTTTTATTTAGCCTCACAGGTTTGGAATCTGCAAGGCTTTATTTTTTATAAGTTATAATTGTCCGTCGTCTTCAACTTTTTGCCCCATCATCATTAAATAGGCTTTTAAAAAGCTATCGATATTCCCGTCCATTACGGCATCTACATTCCCTGTTTCGTGGGCTGTACGTACATCTTTTACTAATTTATAAGGATGCATGACGTAATTCCGAATCTGGCTTCCCCATTCAATTTTCATTTTTCCAGCTTCAATATCGTCACGTTGTGCCAATTGTTTTTGCAGTTCAATTTCATACAATTGCGATTTAAGCATTTGCATAGCACGCGCTCTATTATCGTGCTGAGATCGGGTTTCTGAACATTGAATTTGAATCCCTGTAGGTTTGTGCAACAGCTGAACCTTAGTTTCAACTTTGTTTACATTTTGCCCACCAGCCCCACTAGATCTAGCAGTTGTAATTTCAATATCGGCGGGGTTTATTTCTACTTCAATAGTATCATCAACAAGTGGATATACGTAAACCGAAGCAAAACTAGTATGGCGTTTGGCATTACTATCAAACGGTGAAATACGTACCAAACGGTGCACACCATTTTCACCTTTTAACCAACCAAAAGCAAAATCGCCTTCAATTTCTAGCGTTACGGTTTTTATACCCGCAACATCGCCTTCTTGAAAGTTGAGTTCCTTCACTTTAAATCCGCTTTTTTCGGCATACATCAGGTACATACGCATTAGCATGCTCGCCCAATCGCAACTTTCTGTTCCGCCAGCACCAGCAGTAATTTGCAGTACGGCGCTTAGGCTGTCGCCTTCTTCCGAAAGCATATTTTTAAACTCAATATCTTCCAATTGCGTGGCTAATAAGTTGTATTGGGTTTCTACATCTTCGGCAGTTGCTTCGTCTTCCTTGTAAAATTCATAGAGCACTTCAAGGTCTTCGCATCGCGTTTTTGCCGTTTTGTAATCTTCCACCCATTTTTTCTTCACACGTAGTGATTTCATTATAATTTCTGCAGCTTTGGAATCGTTCCAGAAATTGGGGTCGAAAGTTTGTTCTTCTTCGTTTTGTATTTCTATCAGTTTGGCGTCTATGTCAAAGATAGTGCCTAAGTTTATCGAGGCGGGTATTAAGATCTTTTATTTGATCGGAAGTTATCATGTATCAATTTATTTGAAACAAAAATAGGATTTCTTTGTCCCAGCAGAAAACAATTCTGAATATAATTTTATAGCTTTATCGGCAAATTGAAGTTATGATTATTGATTTAAGAAGCGATACCGTTACCAAACCATCTCAACCCATGTTGGAAGCCATGATGCAAGCCGAAGTTGGCGATGATGTGTTTAGAGAAGATCCAACAGTGAATGCTTTGGAAACCAAAATAGCCAAAATGTTTGGTAAAGAAACGGCCATGTTTTTTCCTAGCGGCACTATGGCAAACCAAACCGCAATTAAATTACATACGCAACCTGGCGATCAAGTCATTTGCGATAAATATGCCCATATTTTTAATTACGAATCTGGCGGCGCTTCTTTTAATAGTGGCGTGTCTTGTAATTTATTGGATGTTAATGACGGGATGTTTACGACAAAGGATGTTTTGGAAGCCATAAATCCAGACGCTTATTATTACAGTAAAACCAGTTTGGTTGAAATTGAAAACACGGCAAACAAGCGCGGTGGATCCTGCTGGGATTTTAATGAAATAGAAAAAATTAGAACCGTTTGCACTGAAAATAATCTGGGGTTTCATTTAGATGGTGCCCGTTTATGGCATGCTTTGGTTGCCAAGAATGAAACGACCGAACAATACGGAAACGTGTTTGATACTATTTCGGTGTGTTTAAGTAAAGGGCTAGGTTGCCCGGTGGGTTCTGTTTTGGTTGGTAATAAGGATATCATGCAAAACGCTATTAGAATCCGAAAAATATTTGGTGGCAATATGCGCCAAGTTGGATATTTAGCGGCTGCAGGATTGTACGCTTTAGATAATAATATAGAAAGGCTGGCCGAAGATCACAAAAAAGCAAAAGGTATTGGAGCTGTTTTAAACCAACTTTCTATTGTAAAATCTGTGGAGCCTATAGAAACAAATATTGTAATATTTGAGCTTATGCCTGAAGTTAATGAAAAAGAATTCACTCAAAAATTAGCCGATAAAAACATCCATATTATAAGTATGGGCGGTGGTAAATTGCGTATGGTTACGCATTTGGATTACACCAATGTTATGCACGATAAACTTTTGAGTGAATTAAGAACTTTTTAATTTTAAAACAGATTTACTTAAACATATCCATGCCTGGAATATCAGGCATGCCGTCTTTTGCTGCGGCAGCAAGTTCGGCTTCATTAATTTGAGTGGCTTTTTCAATAGCCTTATTTAATGTTAAAATAAGGTAATCTTCAAGCTGCTCCTTGTCTGTTAATAACGTGTCGTCAATTTCGATAGATTTAATGGTTCTGTTAGCTGTGAGCGTAATTTTAAGTTTTCCGTCAGAACTTGTTTCATCGACTAAAACGGTGTTTAAACGTGTTTTAGTTTCTTCAACTTTTTTCTTGGCTTCTTTGAGTTTACTCATCATGCCCATCATGTCTCCAAACATAATTCTATAAATTTAGGGGGTTGGTAAGCACAAATCTATTAAATACTTGGCTAAATTGTTGTATTTTAAACGAAAAATGAAAATTTCGACTATACTTTTAGGCTTAAGTTTTACTTTTGCCGCTTCGTGTAAAAATATAACTATGAGTAAATCTATAAATGAAGTCGCTATGCCTTCAGCTAAAAAAATATCTAAAACCTTAGAAATACATAACGATATTCGAATTGATAATTATTATTGGCTAAACAATCGTGAAAACCCTGAAGTTATCGATTATCTTAATGCTGAAAATGCTTATACAAAAGCAATGATGAAGCATACCGAAGGATTTCAGAAGGATTTATTTGAAGAAATGAAAGGGCGTATTAAAGAAGATGATTCGTCTTTACCTTATAAATTGAATGGATATTGGTATATCACGCGTTACGAAACCGGAAAAGATTACCCTATTTACTTGCGTAAAAAAGGTAGTTTAGATGCCGAAGAAGAGATTTTATTCGATTGTAACGAGATGGCTAAAGATCAATCCTACTTTAGTTTAGGCGGGATTTCTATTAGCCCAAATAATAAAATGGCCGCTTTTTCTACCGATACTGTGAGTAGAAGGCAATACACGCTTCAAATTAAAAACCTTGAAACGGGTGAAATTTTAAGTGACAAAATAGAGAATACCACTGGAAGTTCTACATGGGCAAACGATAATAAAACCTTGTTTTATACCATGAAAGATGCAGTAACCCTGCGTTCTCATAAAATATTTAAACATAAATTAGGTAGCGATTCTAAAGCCGATGTTGAGGTGTATCATGAAGCAGATGAAACCTTTAACACTTTTGTTTATAAAACGAAATCTAAAAAATATATTGTTATAGGTTCGTCGAGTACGTTATCTTCGGAATATCAAATTTTAAATGCCGATACGCCTGATGGCGATTTTAAAATGTTTCAAGAAAGAACAGACGATATGGAATATAGTATCGCTCATTATGACGATTCATTTTATATGATTTCTAATTGTGATGGTGCTACAAATTTTAAACTATTAAAAACAAGTGAAAACGCTACAGAAAAAGAAAACTGGAAAGATTTACTACCACATAGAACAGATGTTTTATTAGAAGATATCGAGATTTTTAAAGATTATTTAGTGGTTAACGAACGTGAAAATGGGCTAAACAACATTCGTATAATCAGTTGGGATGGGAGTGAAGATTATTACTTACCCTTCAATTCGGAAACCTACACTTCTTATATAGGGAATAACCCCGATTTTGATAGTGATGTGATGCGTTATGGTTTTAATTCTTTAACCACCCCAAGTGCGGTAATGGACTATAATTTTAAAACCAAAACAAGCGAAATTAAAAAAGAGCAGGAGGTTTTAGGCGGTAAATTTAATAAAGAAAACTACGAGTCTAAGCGGGTTTGGGCAACAGCTCGAGATGGGGTAAAAGTGCCAATGTCTTTAGTTTATAAAAAAGGGATAAAATTGGATGGAAGCAATCCGTTATTGCAATACGCTTACGGATCTTATGGCTCTACTATCGATCCTTCATTTTCTACTATTCGTTTAAGTTTGCTCGATCGCGGTTTTATTTATGCCATTGCACATATTCGAGGCGGTGAATATTTAGGTCGCCATTGGTACGAATCTGGAAAATTATTAATGAAGAAAAATACATTTACCGATTTTATAGATTGTTCTAAATTTTTAATCGAAGAACATTATACTTCTAATAAACATTTATATGCTTACGGTGGTTCGGCAGGTGGTTTATTAATGGGAGCGATTATTAATATGAATCCAGAATTGTACAACGGTGTTTTGGCTGCTGTACCTTTTGTAGATGTTGTAACCACTATGTTAGACGATACCATCCCTTTAACCACCGGTGAGTATGATGAGTGGGGAAACCCAAATAATGACACGTTTTATCACTATATGAAATCCTATTCACCCTATGATAATGTAGAAGAAAAGGCGTATCCCAATATGTTAGTAACAACTGGCCTACACGATTCGCAAGTGCAATATTGGGAACCAGCCAAATGGGTGGCTAAGTTAAGAGAATTAAAAACCGATACCAATAAACTTTTGCTGCAAACCGATATGGAATCGGGTCATGGTGGGGCTTCGGGGCGTTTTGAAAGTCTTAAAGAAGTAGCCTTGGAGTACGCCTTTTTGTTAGATTTGGAAGGAATTACCCGTTAATAAAAAAAAAAGTCTTATTTTTGGCAGGTTTTAAGAAACATTTGTCTATAGAATGAATGTAACTTGTAAAATGAATTTATGAAACACAGAAATCAAGTTTTTGATAATGTATTAGATTTAGTTGGCAATACGCCCTTAGTAAAACTAAATAAAATTACTTCTAAGTTCGAAGGCGAATTTTACGCAAAAGTAGAATGTTTTAACCCAGGACAATCATCAAAAGATAGAATAGCACTTTATATCATTGAGCAAGCCGAAAAGAAAGGCATTTTAAAACCAGGAGATACTATTGTAGAAACGACTTCTGGAAACACAGGCTTTAGTATCGCTATGGTAAGTATCATTAAAGGGTATGAATGTGTTTTGGCTGTAAGTTCCAAATCATCTCCCGATAAAATTGATATGTTACGTACCATGGGCGCTAAGGTTTATGTTTGTCCGGCACATGTTAAAGCGGACGATCCAAGATCTTATTACCAAGTAGCTAAGCGTATACACCAAGAATTAAAAGGATCGGTTTATATCAATCAGTATTTTAACCAATTAAATATTGACGCACATTACCATTCTACAGGGCCCGAAATTTGGAAACAAACCGAAGGTGAAATCACGCATTTAGTAGCTTGTAGCGGTACAGGAGGAACTATTTCTGGAACAGCAAAATATTTAAAACAACAAAATCCAAATATAAAAATTATTGGAGTAGATGCCTTTGGATCTGTAATAAAAAAATATCACGAGACTCGAGAGTTCGATCCTAAAGAAATTTATCCATATAGAATAGAAGGTTTAGGGAAAAATTTAATTCCTGGGGCTACAAATTTTGATGTAATAGATCTATTTGTAAAAGTTACCGATGAAGATAGTGCGCACACAGCCAGAGAAATAGCTAAAACCGAAGGCTTATTTGTGGGCTATACTTCTGGAGCTGCAACACAAGCAATTAAACAACTTGGCGAGCAGGGCGAGTTTAAAAAGGGAGATAAAATTGTTGTTATTTATCCCGATCATGGATCGCGATACATGAGCAAAGTATACAGTGATAAATGGATGAAAGATCAAGGTTTTTTTGATACAGAAAATCAAGAAGCCGCAGAAAGCATTCAATACATAAAATAATTAAAAAATTATAACATTACAAAAGTCTATAATTTTACAATTTAGTAAAAATATGGACTTTTTTTGATGCTTAAAAAATACGATATAGGCAATTTTTTTAACTTTATAGTATATATTTCATAAATGCATCCCAAAAAATTATGTTCAAAGCATATAAATATTTAATTTTGCAGGTACCAACTAAAACAAAAACATTCTTTATTCTTTCATAAATGACTTGTATTGTTTGTGTTTTATAAAAAGTTGTTTTAATCTAGTTGCAGTTATATCTAAAGTTTAATAGCAATACCATTTATAGTAGATGAAGGATTTATTTGAAAAGATTTATAAAGATAAGGGGCCACTAGGAAAGTGGGCGTCTCAAGCTGAAGGTTATTTTGTGTTTCCAAAATTGGAAGGTGAAATATCGAATAGGATGAAGTTTCAAGGAAAAGACGTGATTACATGGAGTATTAATGATTACTTAGGTTTAGCAAATCATCCTCAAGTACGTAAAGTAGACGCAGAAGCTGCTGCACAATACGGTTCTGCTTACCCAATGGGAGCAAGAATGATGTCTGGTCATACAGATTTACACGAAAAATTGCAAAATGAACTCGCTTCTTTTGTAAGCAAAGAATCAGCATATTTATTGAATTTTGGATACCAAGGTATGGTATCTACCATTGATGCTTTAGTATCTAAAAACGATGTTATTGTTTATGATGTTGATGCACATGCTTGTATTATTGATGGTGTGCGTTTACACATGGGAAAACGTTTTACTTACAAACATAACGATGTTGAAAGTTTAGAGAAAAACTTAGAGCGTGCTACCAAAATGGCAGAGCAAACTGGAGGAGGGATTTTAGTGATTTCTGAAGGTGTTTTTGGAATGCGCGGAGAGCAAGGGCGTTTAAAAGAAATTGTAGCGCTTAAACAAAAATATAATTTCAGATTGTTTGTTGATGATGCACACGGTTTTGGAACCTTAGGAGCAACAGGCGCAGGAACTGGAGAGGAGCAAGGGGTACAAGATGATATCGATGTGTATTTTGCAACATTTGCTAAATCTTTAGCTAGTACTGGTGCTTTTATTGCTGGTGATAAGGAAATAATCGATTATTTAAAATATAATTTGCGTTCTCAAATGTTTGCAAAATCTTTGCAAATGCAATTAGTAGCTGGGGCTCTTAAGCGTTTAGATATGCTTAAAACCATGCCAGAACTTAAAGCTAAACTTTGGGAAAATGTAAATGCTTTACAATCGGGTTTAAAAGAACGAGGTTTCGATATTGGAACAACACAAAGTTGTGTAACGCCAGTATATTTAAAAGGATCTATTCCAGAAGCAATGGCTTTAGTGAAAGATTTACGTGAAAATTACGGTATTTTCTGTTCTATAGTAGTGTATCCTGTAATTCCAAAAGGATTAATTTTATTAAGATTAATTCCTACAGCAACACATACTTTAGAGGATGTAACCGAAACTTTAAATGCATTTGATGCCATTAGAGAGCGTTTAGAAAACGGAACTTACAAACGTCTATCAGCAGCTGTAATGGCAGCTATGGGTGAGTAGTTATAGAAATATTAAAATAATAAAAAACCGATTCAATTAAAATTGAATCGGTTTTTTTATAAATTAAACTTAAAGCGGTTTTTTATATGTTTTTCGGCGTCGGAACACTTCTGGCGCAAAATGTTTCCATATTTGTTGTATAGCATAATTGTCTTCTAACTCCGGCGTTCTATAACAGGTTTGAATACCTTTTTCTTTAAAAGTTTCGTAATATTCATTAAAAATAACGGCATGTACACCTTTATTTTGGTAATCGGGATGAATACCTATTAAATAGAAACTAACATCTTTACTATTCTTTTTAGCATTTAAAATGTGTCGGAAACCAAAAGGAAAGAGTTTACCGTTCATCTTTTTTAGGGCAGGGGCAAAAACAGGCATTACAATAGCAAAACCTATTAGTTTTTCATCTTTATCGACTACAAATTTAATGTACTCCGGATTTATAAAACTTATAAATTTCTTTTTAAAATAAGCTTTTTGAATATCGTTTATAGCAACAAATGATGATAATGACGCATAACTTTCGTTAAACAAATCGAACATGCTATCCACATAAGGCATCACTTCACTGGTTTTAGTGAATTTTAAAGCTTTGAGTTGATAGCGTTTTTTTATGAGTTCTTGTGCTTTTTTAAAGAATTCGGGTTTTACGTTTGCAAAAGGAAAACGACTTTCGATATAAGATTTTTCTATTTCATATCCTGCAGCTTCATAATGTTTTACATAATAAGGATGGTTATACCAAGTAACCATTGGGGTAACACTATCAAAGCCTTCGGTTACTACACCTACTTTATCTAAATTAGAAAACCCAACAGGGCCTTCTGTGTATTCTAAATTTTTGCTTTTCCCTATTTCTACAACCTTATCTAGTAAGCGTTTAGAAACTTCTAAATCGTCAATAAAATCGAACCAACCAAAGCGCATTTTTTTTATATTCTGCCCTTTAATTTCTAAATTATTTGTAATGGCTGCAATGCGTCCAACAATAGTATTGTTTTTGTAAGCTAGAAATAATTGGGCTTCAGCATCTTGAAAAACAGGGTTTTCATTGGTGTCAAATGTTTTCATCTCCTGACTAATAATAGGAGGGGTCCAATATTTACAATCTTTATATAACGTAAAAGGAAATTTTACGAATGTTTTTAAGTCTTTTTTGTTTTTTACTTCTTTTAGTGTAATCATATATGTTCAGCATAAATTTTTCCGACGAATCTTAAAAATCTATTTCTTTTCGTTGTTGTTTCTTTTGTACTTTTTTTAGGTTGTTTTTACTTTTATTCTTTTTCTTTTTAGATATTCCTGGTAAATCTAAATCGTCAACCGCTGTGCTATTATCTATTTCTTTGTCTTTATGAAAGTCTAATCGGTACGACATTCCAAAATTCACACTAAAAACCGAAGGAGTGTCTTTGGTGTTAAAAGTTAAGGCAGTGTCTAACTGAAAATCTTTACCCCATAAATAAGCGCCTCCAAATCTAAATAAATTATCAGCATAAAAATCGCTTTTAATGCCTTGGGTTTCTCCAAAAACAACCCATTTCGGACTGAAAGAATGGGTTAAAGTTAATATATATTGAAAGTCGGGTTGATCTGTACCGATACGATCTTTTATCAAGTTCATAACAAAAACCCAGCCTCCTGTAAAATTGTTCTGCGTTGCAATCATTACTTTTGGGCTAACGCCTTCAATGCCGTCTGCTGTAAACGGATTATCTTTTGTATCGAAATTGGCACCAGCATAAATTGAAACTGCAGGAATTAAATACTTCCATTTAAAACTATGGTTGGCTTTCCAACTGTGTAAATTGGGTTTGTAATAATCGGGATCTTTATAAGGATCGAATACCAAAAATTTAGCACCAACCGTTAAATATTTAAAGTTAGCACGTTTGTCTTCATTCGATAAATCGGATAAAAAGGATTTAGTATCACGTTGATAATTTCCTTCAACGTTTAATTCTAATTGCTCCCATATTAAACCATAACGAATAGCAAAATCTGCTCCAAATCCATCTATTTCATAAGCTTCTGCAGGTGTGCGTTCTTCTTTTATATAATAAGGACCTACTTCAAATTGTGCCACATTGGTTCCAACGGAAAAAGCGCTTCGGGAAACACCTGGTCTATTAGAATTTATCACATCGGTATATTGACAAAAGGCTTGTGTAGTAAAAAAACTTAGTAAGATAATTAAAATCGATTTTATGGCTTTCATAGTAGAAATTTTTAACGCGTTGTATGCGCGAATAGATTTTATAATTTTACAGACTAATGATTAAGGGTTTTCAAATATAGATATTTTATATATTTTTTATCATTTTTCCGTGTTTTTTAAACGTATAGAATTGTATTTTTGTTGTTAGTTTTAATCAAAAGTTTCACTTATGGGTTTATTAAGAACCATATTTATAATTGTTTTAGTTTATTATTTATTTAAAGTGCTCTCAAGAATTTTTGCGCCTTTTTTAATGAAATTTGCTGCGAAGAAAGCAGAAGAACGTTTTGGTGGTCAGTTTCAAAGACAACAACCGCAAGAACCTATTAAAAAAGAAGGAGAAGTTACTATAGATAAAATCCCAAATACAAAAACATCAAATAAAGATGTTGGCGATTATGTGGATTACGAGGAGGTCGATTAGATTTTTGTCTTTTTTATTCAGCGAAAGCGTAAATCGTTTAAAACAAAATAGAGCCTTCATTTTTACGAAAATAATAACTAATTTTCACATTCACTGTTTTAAAATACTTCCATGCCATTTTCAATTAAACGTATAGTGCCGCACATCCTAATTTTTTTAGGGTTTGTAATCGTATCATTAGCCTATTTTAGCCCGGTTCTTCAAGGGAAAGAAATCTACCAAAGTGATATTGTTCAGTTTATAGGCATGAGCAAGCAACAAAAGGATTTTAAAGCAGAAACAGGGGAAGAAACCTATTGGACAAATGGTGCTTTTGCAGGTATGCCAACCTATCAATTAGGGGCGAAATATCCCCATAATTACATCAAGAAAATAGATTTAGCCCTTCGGTTTTTACCACGTCCTGCCGATTATTTATTTCTATATTTACTAGGGTTTTACGTACTTTTATTGGTGCTTAAAGTCGATTTTAAATTGGCGGCGCTTGGTGCATTAGCTTTTGGATTTTCAACCTATTTAATTATTATCTTGGGGGTTGGGCATAATAGTAAAGCCCATGCCATTGCTTATATGCCGTTGGCTTTAAGTGGCATTATTCTCACTTTTAGGCAAAAATATATTGCAGGTTTTCTGCTCACGGCATTAGCTATGGGCTTAGAAATTGTGTCGAATCACTTTCAAATGACTTACTATTTAATGCTATTGGTGCTTATTTTAGGACTTGCTTTTTTAGTGGATGCTTACAAAAAACAAATGTTACCCCATTTTTTTAAATCGGTGGGTATTTTATTTGCCGCTGTTATTCTTGCTGTTGCTTTAAATGCAACGGGGGTAATGGCTACGCAAGAATATGTTAAGGAAAGTACGCGCGGTAAAACAGAGTTAACCATAAATGCAGATGGATCTCCAAAAGTTGTTTCCAACGGATTAGATAAAGATTATATCACGCAGTTTAGTTATGGTTTTGCTGAAACCTTTAACTTGTTTATCCCGCGTTTTATGGGCGGTGGTAATGGTGAAAATGTAGGGAAAGATTCTGCTACTTATGAGGCTTTTAGAAAGTTAGGAGCAACAACAACTCAGGCCGCAGAAGAAGCTAAACGTGCGCCGTTATATTGGGGAGATCAACCTATTGTGGAGGCACCGGCTTATGTAGGTGCTGTTATTTTATTCCTATTTGTATTCGCTTTATTTTTGGTGAAAGGACGTTTAAAATGGTGGCTTGTTGGCGGAACAGTTTTCTCGTTATTATTATCTTATGGGAAGAATTTAGGGTTTTTAACCAACTTTTTTATCGATTATGTTCCTATGTACAATAAGTTTAGAGCAGTGACTTCCATTCAGGTTTTGCTAGAACTGTGTATTCCTGTACTGGGGATTTTTGGGTTAGTACGCTTGTTTAATACGGTTGAAAAGGAAGATAACAAACAAAATGCTTTAAAGTATGCGACTATAATTACAGGTGGTTTAGCGCTTTTGTTTTTAGTGTTGAAATCGTCTTTATTTGATTTTGTTGGCGTGAATGATGGGTTTTATCGTCAGAATTACGGAGCAGAATTTGTTGATGCTTTAAAAGAAGACAGGAAAAGTGTTTTTACATCCGATACCTTACGTAGTTTAATTTTAGTACTGTTATCCGCTGGTTTAATTTGGGGGTATTTAAAAGGTAAACTAAAAGAAAATGTGTTGATAGTCGCTTTTGCGGTACTTATATTATTCGATTTAGTTGGAGTGGATAAACGCTATGTAAACAGCGAAGATTTTGTGTCGTCCATTAAAATGAATAAACCTTTTGAAGCCGATGCTGCAGATCAAGCTATTTTGCAAGATAAAAGCTATTACCGTGTTTTCGATTTGGTTTCTGGACCATCGAAGGCGTCCTATTTTCATAATTCATTAAATGGTTATAATGCTGCAGAATTAAAGCGCTACCGTGAAGTTTTCGATTTTTATATTTCGAAAAATAACATGAACGTGCTTAATATGTTTAATACCAAATATATTATTGCTCAAGGTGAAAAAGGAGAAACATTTCCATATACCAATAAAGACGCCAATGGTGCGGCTTGGTTTGTGAATACCTTGAAAATGGTAGATTCTGCTAACGATGAAATTTTAGCTTTGGATAGTTTAGAAAATAAACAGGTTGCGGTATTTGCAAAAGGAACGGGAGCATTGATTCCAACGGAAACAAAACAGTTTACTGTAGATTCTTTGGCTAGTATTAAAATTGAAGAACACCAACCAAACGAATTAAAATATAAATCCAACAATGATAATAATGGTTTTGCCGTCTTTTCCGAAGTGTATTATGGAAACGGTTGGAAAACATTTATAGATGGGGAAGAAACACAACATATTCGTGTAAATTACACCTTGCGTGGTTTAGAAATTCCAGCAGGGCAGCACGAGATTGTATTTAAATTTGATCCCGATGTGGTGAAAACAGGAAGCAGCATTGCACTGGCAAGTTCGGTTTTGTTTGGTTTGTTATTGCTTGGCGGACTGTTTTACGGATTAAAAAAGAGTAGTTTTTAGGTCCATTAAAAGAAAGTATGAGGTGTTAATTTAGTTACAATTTTAAAAATTTCCTTCTTTGCAGGAATGGTAAAATGAATAAAAACAAAGTACTCATTATAACTTATTATTGGCCACCAGCAGGTGGGCCAGGCGTACAGCGTTGGTTAAAATTTGTAAAGTACTTGCCCGAGTTTAATATAGAGCCTATTGTTTACATTCCAGAAAATCCTAATTACCCTTTAATTGATCATAGTTTAATTGCAGAAGTTTCAAAAGAGATCACCATTTTAAAACAACCAATTAGTGAGCCTTATAAGTGGGCGGGGTTGTTTTCAAAAAAATCATCGAAAACTATTAGTAAAGGGATTATTTCCGAAGAAAAAAAGCAAAGTATAATTGAAAAAATTATGCTTTATGTTCGTGGTAATTTCTTTATTCCCGATGCGCGTAAAAGTTGGGTGAAACCTTCGGTAAGGTATCTTTTAGATTATATTGAAAAAGAACATATTTCAACCATTATTACTACAGGACCACCACATAGCTTACACCTTATTGGTCTGCAATTAAAAGAAAAACTTGGTATAAAATGGCTTGCCGATTTTAGGGATCCTTGGACAACTATTGGCTACCATAAACAATTAAAATTAACCGAAAGCTCTAAATTAAAACATAAGGCGCTAGAAAATCAGGTTTTAAATTCGGCAGATCAAATTATTGTAACGAGTTCAGTTACCAAAAAGGAATTTCAAAACATTACCAATACACCTATTGAAGTCATCACGAACGGTTACGATTATGAAACCGTAGAAGCAAAACCGTTAGATACTAAATTTACTTTAGCGCATATTGGATCCTTATTATCGAAACGGAATCCGGAGGTTTTGTGGCAAGTTTTGGCAGAACTCATAAAGGAAAATAAAAGCTTTGCTCAAGATTTTCAGTTAAAATTTGTGGGAGCGGTAAGCCAAACGGTTTTAGAGTCTATAGATAAAAATGGGCTAACGCCTTACTTGAATACTATTGGATACGTCTCGCATAAAGCATCAATTGCTTTTCAAAAAAGCTCGCAAGTTTTACTCTTGGTTGAAATAGATTCCGAAGAAACAAAATGCATTATTCCTGGTAAATTATTTGAATATATGGTTTCTAACCGACCCATTTTAGCGTTAGGTCCAAAAGATTCAGATGTGGAACGCATCATAAAAGAAACAAATACTGGAAACTACTTTAGTTATATCGATAATAGGTCAATAAAATCGATTATCTTGTCGCACTATAAGAGCTATCTAGATAAAAGTTTACAAGTGCAGGCTATAGGCTTGCAAAAATATAGTCGAAAAAACTTGACATCCAAGCTAGTCTCTGTTATACCAAAGAATTAGAAACAATTTTGGTATGTCAAACCTTTTAAAATTTAAATTTTATAAATAATGGGTGTTGTTGCTTCGCAATCTTTTAAAAATATAGTATCTACCTATTTAGGGTTTGTAGTTGGGGCAATAAATACTTTATTCCTGTATACTAAATTTTTAAAAGACCAAGACTATGGTATGGTGGGGTATATGCTTTCCTTGGCTTATGTTATTATGCCGTTAATGGCTTTTGGTGCGCACAATGCTTTAGTTAAATTCTATACCACTTTTAAAACTCGAGAGTCGTTAAATAGCTTTTTAACACTCATGTTGTTATTGCCAATAGCCGTAATTATACCTGTTGTTTTTATTACTTATTGTGGTTATGGTTTTATTGCCGATGTTTTGGCAAATAAAAACGCCATAATTAAAAATTATTTGTGGCATACTGTTATTATAGCAATTTCTTTGGCTTATTTTGAACTGTTTTTTTCTTGGGCCAAAGTACAAATGCAAACCGTTGTTGGAAACTTTATGAAAGAAGTGTTTCATAGGGTTGGTACCATGTTATTATTGTTTTTATTTTATTTTAAGTATATAGATTTAGAGCTATTTATGGCAGGATTAGTTGTGGTTTATTTTGTTAGAATGCTAATTATGAAAGTGTATGCCTTTTCTTTAAAATTACCAATACTTACTTTTCAAAAAATTAATGATTTAAGTCGGATTTTAAAATATTCTGGATTAATTATAATCGCGGGAACTATTGCTACATCGCTTTTAGATGTGGATAAAGTGATGCTTGGCTATTATATTCCAATTAAAGAAATTGCTTATTATAACGTCGCTATTTTTATAACAGCTGTTATTGCTGTACCTCAGCGTTCCATGCATCAATTATTAATGCCTATGACGGCTAAATTTTTAAACGAACGAAATTATTTAGCTTTAAAAAAATTGTATAAACGTAGTTCTTTAAACTTATTTATAGTTGCTGGATTTATTTTTTTACTTATAGTTTTAAATATTAATCAATTGTATTTAATAATCCCGCAAGAGTTTAATGTGGGGCTTTATGTAGTTTTTATGATTAGTATTGTAAAACTGTACGATGCGCTTTTAGGAAGCAATAATGCCATACTTTTTAATAGTGATTATTATAGAATAGTACTTGTTTTAGGTGTTGTTTTAGTTGCTGTTATGGTAATTCTAAACATTGTTTTTATTCCGGTTCTCGGGATAAATGGTGCTGGGTTGGCCACCTTTTTAGCTGTGTTTTTATATAATTCGGTGAAGTTATTTTTTGTTTATAAAAAATATAAAATAACACCGTTTTCTGCCAAAACAATACAAATAGGTTTTTTTATAGGGGCTTGTATACTGCTTTTTTATTTTTGGGATTTTTCATTTCATCCCATTTTAAATATAGCTTTAAAATCTTTTTTAATTACTATACTTTATGTTTTTATTGTTTTTAAATTTAGGTTTTCAGAAGATATATCTAAGTTATTGATAAGGTATTTGAAGCTTTAGATTAAGCTTGATTTTCAGGTTTTATTTCTCTAAATTCGTTCAATAAGATGATGTGAAATGATTTTATGTCATCGTATTCTGGATCAGATAAAAACGTAACCCTTTTGAAAATACTTCACACAGCCGATTGGCATTTAGGACATAGATTACACGAACAATCTCAAGTTGCCGAACAAACTTTGTTTTTAAATTGGATTGAAAATTACATTATCGCGGAAAAAATTGATGTTTTATTAATTTCCGGAGATGTGTTTGACACCGGTTCGCCATCCAACCAAAGTTTAGAAATGTACTATAGTTTTTTAGTGAAGTTAAAAGCTACAAGCTGTAAGTCGGTAATAATCACGGGAGGTAATCACGATTCTGCTGGAACATTAAACGCGCCAAAACATATTTTAAATGCCTTATCTATAAAAGTCGTTGGCAAGGCTACCGACCTTATTGAAGATGAAGTTTTTAAAATTGATGTAAATGGTGAAAACGTTATTATTGGAGCTGTGCCTTATTTGCGAGATGGAGATATTAGGCGAGCCGTTGCCGGCGAATCTTTCGATGAATTAACCGATAAATATAAAACCGCGCTAATCAATCATTATCAAATGGTGGCCGAACAATGTAAACTGGTAAATACCACCAATGCACCAGTGATTGCTATGGGGCATTTATTTGCCATGGGAGGCTCTATTTCCGATAGTGAACAAAATATTTACGTGGGCACATTGGGGCATATTGGGGCAGAAGATTTTCCAGAGTATTTCGATTATATTGCTTTAGGCCATTTGCACCGCCCTCAAATTGTTGGTGGAAACGGTAAAGTTCGTTATTCTGGATCTCCAAATGTTTTAAGTTTTAGTGAAATTGGTTACGATAAAAAAGTGATTGTTTTAACGATTGAACATAATAAAATAAGTGAAATTAAGGAGGATACCATCCCGAGTTTTAGAGCTTTTTATAAACTAGAAGGTAGCATGGACGAATGTATGGCTGCTTTTCCAACGATTACATCCAATGCCTACGGGTTAACGCCTTGGGTGGAATTGGTACTAAAAGAACCACATACTATAAACACCGAAAATCTTGTTAAAGCTGCTGAAAATTATGCTTTCGAAATATTAAAAATGGCTTTAAAAAAGCAAAGAAAGGAAAAAGGAATCGAGGAGTTATTAGAAGAAACAAAGTCCATTAAAGAATTATTACCAACCGAAGTTTTTAAGTTGAAATGTAAAGAAATTGGTTTCGATTTGGAACACAGACCCGAAATAGAAGATGCTTTTAATGAAATATTACAAGCCGTTAAAAATCAGTAAAAGCAGCGCGATATGAAGATTTTAAAAATTGAATTACAAAATATAAATTCATTACGATCTGATACTTCTATAGTCATAGATTTTGAAAGTGAACAATTTAAAGATGTTGGTTTATACGCCATTACGGGGTCTACAGGCGCAGGAAAAACCACCATTTTAGATGCCATAACGATTGCTTTGTATCATAATGTGCCACGGTTTAATGGTACAAAAGGAGCGTTGATAGATGTTGTAAGTCACGGTGCTCACGAGGCTTTTAGCCGAATTACTTTTGAAAATGATAAGGTGGTTTACGATGCCTTTTGGGGAATGAAAGTAGCCGATAAATCGGGTAAAAAATATAAAAACCCTAAGGAAGAAGTGCGTCTTAAAAATTTGACAAGCGGTGAAATTTTAGCCAGTCAGAAAAGACTTTTAATTTCCGAAGTGGTTCGGGTAACGCAATTAGATTACAATCAGTTTTTAAGATCGGTTATGCTGGCGCAAGGCGAATTCGCATCGTTTTTAACAGCGAAAGGTCCTGAAAAAGGGAAGTTGTTAGAACAAATTACCGGCGAACAGATTTATAAAAAAATAGGACAAAGTATTCAGGAAAGAAAGGCTAAAGAAGAAAATGCACTAAAAGAAATTCAATCTAAAATTAATTCGGATGATGTATTAACTGAAGAAGCTAAAGCGGAGTTAATTCAAAAAGATACTATTTTAGATACAGAGATTAAAAAGGTTGAAAAGGAGATTAGTGCCACTAAATTAATGGTGGATTGGTATCTTAGTTTTAAGGAATTGAATGATAAATCTAAGCAGCTGGAAGAAGGTTCTAAAGCTATCGATCTTTATATTGAAAAGCATAAGGAGGAATTAACTCTTTTAGATTTAAACGAAAAAGCAGAACCTTTTAAAGAGGATATTCAGAATTTAAAACATATTGAAAAAGAAGTTGAGAATAAAACCAATCAATTAAAAGTTTTAGAAAAGGATTTAGTTCAATTAAAGCCAAAAATTGAGGTTTTAGAGAAACAGACCAAAATAAAAGCAGAAGCGTTCGAGCTTGCCGATATAACGTTTACGGCTTGGTTGCCAAAATTCGATTTAATAACCAAGTTAGATGGTGAATTAAAAAATGAGGCTGAAAGTAAACAGAAAACTAAACAAAAGTTAGATGAATTAATAGGTCAAATTGAAGCGCTAAAAAAAGAAGAGCACAATTTTACTAAGGTTTTAAACGATTCGGAAACTAAAATTAATGCCGATAATTTATTTTTGGAACAAAACACGTTTTTAAAGGAAGTCAGTTTAGAAATATCGAACTGGGCAAGCGAATTAACAACGCTTAAATCTAAAAAGGAAAGTTTAAAATCGGAATTGGATGTTGTGCATCAAAAAAATAAGGAAATTTTAAAAACGTCCGATGATTTAAAAGAAAATCAGGAACTTCTCCATAAAAAATTAGTTGAAGCAGAAAAAAACGATAAGTCTTACGCTGCACTTGTAGAGCAATTATCTAAAAATAATATCAATGATGTATTAGAAAAAAAGCAGCATGTTACTTTGCTTGAAACGCATTGGAAACAGTTTAAAACCCTTGCAGAACAAAATCTAAAAGCAGAAAAAAGAAAAGCAGATTTAGGCGTTCAGCAAAAACTGTTTTTAGAAAAATTAGAGTCGGTTAAAAAACAAATAGGCATATTACAAAAGGAAATTGAAGCTCAAGAAATTGCTGTTTTGGATGCTGGTAAAATTTTAGATTTAGAAAAAAGCATATCAAAATATGAAGCAGATCGGCAGCGTTTAGTAAAAGGCGAACCATGTGGTTTATGCGGCTCTACAGAGCATCCTTTTACCGAAAATTTAAAAACTATCGGGGTTTCAGAATCGCAAATAGAACTCGATAAACGTAAAGAAAAATTAAAAACTCTTAGTGATTCTAAAGCCGTTTTAGATAAATCGGAAGTTGAATTGAATACAAAAATTGAGCATTCTAAAATTCAAATTAATGACATTTCCGAAGAATTAAAAGCCATTATATCTTCAGCGAAAGCGTTAAAAATAGATGGTGAGTTATCAAATGTATCAAAAATTGATACTGAATTAAGTCTGGTTTCCGATACCTTAAAACAGTTGGATGCACGATTAATAATTGGGCAACAATTGCAGAAGGATAAAGATAAATTATCCAAAACTATTGAAGCGCAAAAAGAATCGGTAAATACCTTAAAAACAACGGTTGCTACGCTTCAGGAAAAAAATAAAAATGCCAAAGCAGAACTGGAATCTCGGCAAAAAACGATTAAAGATTTATCCGAAAATTGTTTGACTTTAGAAAATGAACTAAAAGCGAAATTGTCTAAATTTAATTACACTTTGCCGACTGTAGAGGATACAGCAGTATTCATTAAAAAGATAGAAGGTTTTGTGTCCGATTTTAATAAAAAACACAAAGAGTTAGAGGCCTTAAAAGGGCATGTGGTGGTTATAAAAACCAAATTGGAGCACAATAAAAAGCAAATATCAGCCTTAGAAAACACGCAAAAGGATTTTATTAAAACGATAAAAGACTGTGATGTTAAATTAGAGGAAACAAAGGCAAAACGTATAGCGCTTTTACCTATGGATATTACGGTGGAAAGCCAAAGAGCACGGTTGCAACAGGCTAAAAATAAATTAACAAAGGAGCTCGATTTAACTAAAAAGGATCTACAAGTTTTATTAAATTCTAAAACTGAAAATGAAGCTTTAAAAATTAAAAATAATAACGAAATTGTTACGCTTACCGATAAGTTGAACGAGGTGCTGTTAACTTTAAATACTAAAATTAAAGCCTCCGATTTTGATTCTAAAGAAGCTATTGAAAAGGCCTTATTATCAAAAGAAGATAAAGATGTTTTTGCTAAGAATAAAGAGCGCATTAAAGATAATTTACTCAAGTTAAAAACTCTTAAGGAAGCTAACGAAAAAGCAAAAGAAGAGCTTAATAAATCTAAAAATTTCGATGTTTCCGAAGAAGATAGCAAATTAGCTTTAGAGCGTTTAGCGACTAAACATAAGGGTTTTTTATCGGAAAAAGGTGAAATAAAACAAGCCTTTAAAAAGGACAACGAAATTAGAGATCGTAATAAAGCGGTTTATAAAAAAATAGACGCCCAAGAGGCTATTTGTAATGTTTGGAAGGAGCTGTTTAAAATTATAGGGAATTCTAAAGATGCGTTTAACGTCTATGTGCAGCGCTTAACCTTAAAGCATTTACTCGATTTGGCAAACGTGCATTTGTTTAAATTAAATAAGCGTTATTCTTTAAAAATGGAAGATAGCTACAAGCCTAAAGAGGAGCTTAATTTTAATTTAATAGACCATTACCAAACCGACCAAGTCCGATTGGTGGATACATCGAGCGGTGGGGAAAAATTTATAATTAGTTTGGCTTTGGCTTTAGGGCTGTCCGATTTAGCGAGTAAAAATGTAAAAATAGATTCTTTATTTATAGATGAAGGTTTTGGGACTTTAGATAAAAATACATTGGAAACCGTGATTTCTACCTTAGAAACCTTGCAATCTCAAGGTAAAATGATTGGGATTATATCGCATGTTGAAAATTTAAAAGAGCGTATTTCGGCTCAAATACAAATTACTAAAAAGAACAACGGTGTTAGTGTTGTGGATATTTTATAGGAATAAAAGTGTTATACAATTTTAAAACATGGGGAATACAACAGATGTAGCATTAAAGGAACGTATAAAGGAGCTTACTTGCCTTTATGAGGTTTCATCGAGCATTAGTAATGTGGATTTTCAAGATGTTGAAAGCACTTTAAAAGCGATTGCTAAAAGCCTTCAGAAGGCATTTTTATATCCCGATAAAACAGGAATTTGTATTGCTGTAAAATCAATATATGTACAAACGGAACAGTATGTAGAAGGAGGGGTTTCCATTGCATCCGATATTAAGATATTTAATGAAAATAAAGGTCGTATTGTTTGCGCTTTAAACTCAGATCATTTTAAAAAAGAAGATTTCTTAAAAGAAGAGCAATTATTGGTGAATAATGTGGCTTTAAAAATTGGCGATTTATTCGAACGTATTGATATTCAGAATAGTGAGGCAACATTAAAAAAACGCATGGAACACGCCGACCGTTTGGGGATACTTGGTGAAATTACCGCAGGAATTGCTCACGAATTAAATACACCGTTGGCTAATATTTTAGGGTTTGCCGAATTATTAAAAGCCGATTTTGAAAACGATAAAAAGGTTTCGGGAGATTTAAACAAAATTATAGACAATGCTATTTTTTCTAGGGAAGTACTGAAAAAATTAATGTTCTTTGCTTGCGAAATGCCTCAGGAAAAAAAACATGTTAATCTGGTGCCGACAATTAAAAGTGCTATCGATTTATTGGATGCCTCTTTTAGAAAGGAACAAGTTAAATATATTGTAAAAATAGAAGATGACACGTTGTGGCTTAGAGCCGATCCTATTCAGCTCACACAAATTATTTTTAATTTATTAATGAATGCCATTTATTTTTCACCTAAAGATGGTTTGGTAACCATGGAAGCGCTTCAAACTGAAACAGATATTATTTTAAAAATTTCCGATGAAGGTTCTGGTTTTACCCCCGAAGCTTTAGAAAAAGTATTTCAACCTTTTTTTACAACAAAACCTATGGAAGATGGATCAGGACTTGGGTTAAGCGTGGTTCATGGTATTGTGGCGTCTCATAAAGGTAGCATAACAGCAGAAAATAGATTGCCAAAAGGTGCTATATTTACCATCACGCTACCAAAAACTTAAGGCATGCAATTACGTAAAGAAAACATATTAATTGTTGATGATGATATCGATATTTTGGAACTGCTGCAACGGCATTTGCAGTCCTGGAATTATCACACTTATAAAGCGGTTTCTGTAAAAGAAGCCGTTACAATTCTTCGAGATTCAAAGATTGATTTATTAATTACAGATTTAAAAATGCCGGAAATTGATGGGGCAGAGCTTATAAAATTTGTATCCGAACACTACCCTAAATTGCCTAAATTGGTGGTAACGGGGTATCCTTCCGTTCAGGATTCTCTTAGTTTTATAAAATCAGGCGTGGTGGATTATTTAACAAAACCATTCACTAGAGATGAGTTGAAAATGGCTGTAAATAAATCTATGGCTACTGCGGAGGAAAACCACCCAAAGAGAATTAAAGCTTCCGAAGAAAAAAATAAAGCCTATGGTGATATTATTGGTCATTCAGAAAAAATTAATGATGTTATTCAAATTATTGAACGCGTAAAAAATAATAAAGCTACGGTTTTTATAAATGGTGAAAGTGGAACGGGAAAAGAACTCGTAGCACGGGCCATACATTATGAAGGGAAGTTTTCTAGGGCGCCTTTTATTGTTGTAAACTGTGGAGCTATTCCAGAAAATTTGTTGGAAGCCGAGTTGTTTGGTTATGTAAAAGGGGCGTTTACGGGAGCAGACACGAATAGAAACGGTTTTTTTCAAGCCGCTGATGGTGGTACTATTTTTTTAGATGAAATAGGAAATGCTTCAATGGCTGTTCAGCTTCGGTTATTACGTGTTTTACAAGAAAAAGAAGTCGTAAAAGTTGGGGCTCAAAAAGCAGAAAAAATTGATATTAGAATTGTTGCGGCTACCAATGGTGATTTACGTGAAATGATAAAGAAACAAACGTTTCGTGAAGATTTGTTTTACAGATTAAGCGTAGTTGAAATCCCGATGGCGCCATTGCGCGAACGAAAGGACGATATTCCTTTATTGGTGGATAAATTTCTTTTTAAATATGGCGTGGAGTATAAAGATCGCTTTGTGAAAATATCGCCAGAAGCACTGTCTACTTTAAATCGTTACAATTGGCCAGGTAATATTCGAGAGCTTGAAAATGTGATTCAACATGCTGTTATTATGTGCGATAAATTGGTAGATGTGGAACACTTGCCAGGGCATTTAAAATACACTTTAGAGTTTACAGATGATACTTTACAACCGCTTAGAGTTATCGAAAAAAAATATATAGAAAAGGTCTTGCGGGCCACAGGTAATAATAAAACCAAAGCTGCTGAAATTCTTCAAATAGATCGAAAAACGATTCGTCAAAAACTATCAGAATAGTATTTTTTACTGGAACAATTTGTTTCAATTGAGGAATTTTGTACCGATTTTAAATTCTTGTTTATTTTATAAAAATAAAGAAAACCCTTTATCCGTAAAGGGTTTTTGTGTTTTCTGGTTTTGGGTAAATCTAGATGGCATAAACGTTGCCTTTATGAATTAACAATATTTAAAGAGATAGAAATGAGTGCAAAACAATTTAATATATGCCCAAGTTGTGTGCATTTTAAAACCTGTGTGTTAACATCTCAAAAAAATAAAGTTTGGTCTTGTAGTGAGTACGACTCGGGAACATGAGAGCTCCTAGTGTTGCTAAAATCTATAACCTAAAATTAGTGTTAAAGGTTTTAATTGTTAGTAGTTAATAATAAAAAAGAAAAAAGTAAAGTTCATTTTTCAATATAAATTTAAATCACATTTAATATTAAAAACAAAATTTATGAAGACGTATATTATTGCAAGTTTTATGGTTTTAGGGAGTTTAAGCATTAATGCTCAAGATGATGTTAACAAAGGAGCAGCATTAAAAGTAGGAGATGTTATTGAAATAGGGAATCCTTCAACAAGCAAGTATAAACACATTAAGTTTCCTCGCGCAAATTTCATTATTAAACGAAATGGGGTAGCAGATTATAAAAAGGCTTTAGGAAATCAAGTGGTTGTTACCAATGTGGAAACTATTAAAGAAGGTGAAACTAGAATTAGTGTAAAACGTAAAGATGGAAAACGGTTTTTTAACACGGTATCTAATATTTCCATTAGTTTAGAAAAGGCTTTAGCGGCTAACGAAATTAAAATATAATATGAAATACGGGAGCTTAATATTAGAAAAAAAGGAATATGTGTATTTAAAACGCATACTTAATGTGTCGGGTTACGCGGGAGATTTTGAAAATCAGAAATCTTTAAAAAAATTGAGTGAGGAACTTAAGGAAGCGCAAATAGTTGATAATGAAAACATGCCAAGTGATATTATTAGATTTAATAGCAAGGCAACGTTAGTTTTCGAAAATGGCTTAGAGAAAACCTTGCAATTGGTTATTCCAACCGAGCGCGATGTGCAAAAGAATAAAATTTCAATTATGGCGCCTATGGGGGCGGCATTAATTGGTTATGCCGAAGGCGATACCATTATTTGGGATTTTCCAGGGGGGAGACACCATTTAAAAATCGCCATAGTAAATCAAGAAGAAATCACAAAAGGGGTGAATTTAGTGATTTAAAAATGAGTGAAAATGAAAGTAGAACAGGTAACAATTCATATTTAATAGATATAGTTTTTTGAATAACATTTTAACACATAAAATAGACAATCAAAGACGTCTTTGTATTCAGAAAGATTTAAAAGAATTAAATCTTTGGTTGTATACATTGGAGCAATTTAATAATAAATTAGACTGCTTTAGTGTCTTAGAAAAACAACTGATTCAGAGTGCTTCAGTTTCAAATAGCATAAAAGTATTACGACGAAAAAATGTTTTAATTATGGGAACATTTTGTAAATACAGTCAAGATTTGAAAAATGAATTTGAATATGGCCAAACAGAGTATAATGACGTAAGAGCGAAATGGCATGAAAAAAAGCGCGAGGAATACAAGCAGCTTTTACAAGAGTGCACAGCTTTCGAAATGCATATTTATAAAGTGTTAATGCGGTATAAACTTAAATAAATTAGAAAACATGAAAAAGATTTTAATTCCTACAGATTTCTCTGAAAATAGCTATAAAGCTATAGATTACATTTTAGAACTTTTTAAAAATGAAGTCTGTGTGTTTTATTTTCTTAATGTTTATAATTATGGAACACATGGTTTAAGCGCTATTGAGATGCTTCAAGCCGATGATGAATGGTTTGAAAAGCCTAAAGAAAATTCCTTAAAGCAATTAGGGGATTTGTTAGAAGAATATACTGTAAATAGAAACGATGCAAAGCACGAATATCATGTTATTTCCGAAAGTTTAAGCTTGGTTAAGGCGCTTGAAAAACACACCAAAAAACTAAATATAGATTTAATTGTTTTGGAAGGCAATACTAAAGTTAATAAGAATATTGAAACTGTTGTTGGTGAAATGAGAACTTGTCCTGTGTTGATAGTACCTCGAAATGTATTTTTTAATATAGGTATAAACCTAACAATAGCTTCAGATTTTATGGATTCGGTAAGGACTATAGAAATAGATAATTTTCTAAAAACCTTTAAAAACACTTCCTTAAAGGTGAGTATTTTGGTGTTAGGAGATCAAAGTGCTTTTACAGATGAGGTGAATAGAAACATGATGTTGTTGTTTAATCATTTAGAATACGGGTTAGGGGTTTCGGTAAAAGTAGAGTTTGCAGAACAGTCTAGTAATTTAAAAGCTTATGCTGCTTCTCACTTTAATAATATAATGTGCGTTGTTGATAACAAACCCGGGATTTTAAGAAAATTCGGAATTTATAAATCTAAAGTGATATCAACTATAGAAAAATTTCACAATCATCCTGTTTTAACAATTCATCAGTAAGGATGAAAAGGAGCAGCAGTTCTAGTTATTGTGTTCAACAATTGATTTTAGAACTGTTTGAGTAAAAAAAATAGCGCTTTCCTGAAAAAGGGAAGCTGCTATTTACCCATGGATCGTTTCCGATTTTCCATAATTCTGAATCACTTCTGCTTCAAAATCAATAAGTTCTTGCCAGCGTTTATCAACATCAATTGGTTTTCCGTATTTGCGGGCAAAGCCAATAAAAGTGGTGTAATGTCCAGCTTCACTTATCATTAAATCGTGATAAAATTTGGATAATTCGGGATCTTTAATTTTTTTAGAAAGCAGTTTAAAACGTTCACAACTTCGGGCTTCAATCATGGCAGAGAATAAAAGCCGATCTACCATAGATTGCAGCCGATTTCCGCCCTTATTCATAAATTTGTAAAGCTCGTTAACATAACTGTCTTTACGTTCGCGACCGAGCGTAAAACCGCGTGCTTTTATAATGTTGTGTACCATTTGAAAATGCTCAATTTCTTCTTTAGCAAGTTCAAGTAAATCCGTTACTAAATCTTCGTGTTCCGAGTTTAGCGTTACTATAGTTATGGCGTTGGTTGCAGCTTTTTGTTCGCACCAAGCGTGATCGGTTAATATTTCTTCAATATTCGATTCTACAATATTTACCCAGCGCGGGTCGGTAGCTAATTTTAAACCAAGCATGTTATTCTGTTTTTTGTAAAAGTAGTTATTTGAAACTAAAAGTCTAACTAATATAATTCCAAATGTTTTTGTATTTACTCAACGATTTATAAGTATTTAAAATAGGCAGGTTTTCTGGTTTCGATAAGCTTCTATCGTCGTTTAGTATGGCTTTGGCATGGTATCTGGCATGCTGTAAAATAGTGTTATCTTTAATAATATCGGCAATTTTTAGATTTAAAACACCACTTTGCTGCGTACCCATAATATCTCCGGGGCCACGAAGGCGTAAATCCACTTCGGCAATTTCAAAACCATCGTTGGTTTTTACCATGGTTTCAATGCGTGTTTTGCTATTGGCACTTAGTTTGTGTCCCGTCATTAAAATACAATAACTCTGCTCGGCACCACGACCAACACGGCCACGTAATTGGTGTAATTGCGATAAACCAAAACGTTCGGCACTTTCAACAATCATTACAGAAGCGTTGGGTACATTTACCCCAACTTCTATCACGGTGGTGGCCACCATAATTTGAGTTTCGCCTTTTATAAAACGTTGCATTTCGAATTCTTTGTCGGCTGGTTTCATTTTTCCGTGCACAATAGAGATTTGATATTCGGGCATCGGGAAGTCTCTCGAGAGACTGTCGTATCCATCCATCAAATCTTTATAATCCATTTTTTCGTTTTCTTTTATAAGTGGATAAACCACGTAAACTTGGCGCCCTAATTTTATTTCATCACGAATAAATCGGAATACATTAAGACGGTTTTTATCATACCGATGTACAGTTTTTATAGCCTTTCTTCCGGGTGGTAATTCATCAATAACCGAGATGTCTAAATCGCCATAAACCGACATGGCTAAGGTGCGTGGAATTGGTGTTGCCGTCATCACCAAAACGTGTGGAGGCGAGGTGTTTTTATGCCATAATTTACTGCGTTGTGCCACCCCAAAACGGTGCTGTTCATCTATAATAGCGAGGCCTAAATTTTTAAATTTTACTTTGTCTTCAAGTAGGGCGTGGGTGCCAATTAAAAGCTGTAATTCGCCACTTTCTAGTTTTTCATGAATCACTCTTCGTTTTGAAGTTTTAGTTGAGCCTGTTAGTAGTTCTATACTGATTTTTAGTTCTTTAGATAGTTCTAGTAATCCATTATAGTGTTGGACTGACAAAATTTCAGTCGGCGCCATTAAGCAGGCTTGAAAATCGTTGTCAAGTGCCATGAGCATTGACATAAAGGCGACTATGGTCTTTCCGGAGCCTACATCGCCCTGTAAAAGCCGGTTCATTTGTGCATTACTGCCTAAATCCGATCGAATTTCTCGTAAAACTCGTTTTTGTGCACCCGTTAATTCGAAGGGTAAATGGTCTTTATAAAATGTATTAAAATAAGTGCCCACTTTATCAAAAGGAAAGCCTTTTATTTTCAATTTATGAATTAAATTTTTAATGATTAATTGCAGCTGAATATAAAATAATTCTTCAAATTTTAATCGAAATTGCGCCTTAGAAAGTAGCTCTTGGCTCTTCGGAAAATGGATGTTAAAAAGCGCCTCGCTTTTCGAAATTAAATTTAATTCTGAAAGTAAATTATCGGATAAAGTTTCAACAAATTTCCCGTTGGTATCCAGAAAAATTTGCTGCATGGTTTTATTAATCACCCGATTTGTAATGCCTTTATTAGCCAATTTTTCGGTGGAAGGATATACCGGTTGCATGGCCGAACGCATGTTACTTTCATGTTCGGATAACAATTCCATTTCGGGGTGTGGCATGCTAAATTTTCCGCCAAAAGCATTCGCTTTTCCAAAAGCAACATAGTCAACATGCATTTTTAAATTGTCTTTTATCCATTTTTGACCACGAAACCAAACCAATTCCATGCTGCCTGTGTCATCAACAAAATTAGCAACAAGGCGTTTGCCTCGTTTTTGAGCCACTTCTTTAAAACCTGTGATTTTTCCAATAACTTGTATATCGGCATTACTTTGTTGCAGCCTACTTATTTTGTAATACTGCGTACGATCTATATAGCGATTTGGGAATAAATTCAATAAATCTTGAAAGGTGTGAATCCCCAGTTCCTTCCGCAAAGCATCTGCTCGGTTGGGACCAATGCCTTTTAAATAATCTATTGGAGTTTGTAGGTAGTTACTTTTCACAAAACTAAACTAGAAATAATTATCAAATTACAATAATTTTATGACTTGTTTTTAATATTTCAACCGAAAAACTTATATATTGGTTTCGTTTTTGAAAAGGATTTATTTATGAAATTGGTGTTGTTTATAGTCATTTTTGCTTGGAATTTCTCGTTTAGTCAGCAAACAGAATTTGTCGATTTTACTCATGCGAAAGCTCAGATTTCATTTGGAGATTTGTCTAAAAAGGAAGTTGAAGGCCACATAGTTTATCAATTTGAAATATTAAAAAACACCGATTCTATTTTTATAGATGCTAAAAATTTTCAGCATATTTCCTATGTTTTAGATGGACAATTTCAAGATAGTCTGTACAATGGCAATCAGCTTATTGTAAAACATCCGTTTAAAGCAAATACAAATCATTTTATTGAAATATCGTTTAAAACCAGCCCTAAAAAAGCCCTGTATTTTATTGATTGGAATTACCCGGAAGGTAATAAACAAATTTGGACACAAGGGCAGGGGAAGTATACCAGTAATTGGTTGCCCTGTTTTGATGATATGAACGAAAAAGTCGAGTTTGATTTATCAATCACTTTCGATACGCGTTTTGAGGTGATGGCTAATGGAAAGCTTGTTGATAAAACCGTTGAAAACAACCTCGCAACCTGGCAGTATAATATGCAACAGCCCATGTCTAGTTATTTATTGGCTTTAGTCATTGGGAAATATGCTAAACATACTGAGGTTTCAAAAAGCGGGATTCCCTTAGAAATGTATTTTTATCCTGAAGATTCTTTAAAGTTTGAACCCACTTATCGTTATTCTAAGCAAATGTTCAACTTTTTGGAAGATGAAATTGGAGTGCCCTATCCGTGGCAAAATTACAAGCAAATTCCGGTAAAAGATTTTCTGTATGCCGGGATGGAAAACACGAGTGCGACTTTGTTTTCGGATGCTTTTGTGGTAGATTCTATTGGCTTTGTTGATAAGAACTATGTAAATGTGAATGCGCACGAATTGGCGCATCAATGGTTTGGGGATTTGGTTACCGAAACTTCTGGAACGCACCATTGGTTACAGGAAGGTTTTGCAACCTATTACGCGCTTTTAGCAGAACGCGATGTGTTTGGTGACGATTATTACTATTGGAGGCTTTACGAGTACGCGCAGGAGTTATTGACCCAAGATAAAGCAGGAGCAAGTACGTCGCTATTAAACCCGAAATCGAGTAGTACTACGTTTTATAAAAAAGGGGCTTGGGTTTTGCATTTGCTACGCGAGCGTGTTGGGGATGCCGCTTTTAAAAAGGGTGTAAAAAATTATTTAGATAAACATCAATTTAAAAATGTGGAGACGGAAGATTTTATAACTGAAGTTGAAAAAACAAGTGGGCAAAACTTATCTGAATTTGTTGAGGTTTGGTTGAAAAGTGACACTTTACCTTTTGAAAAAATGATGAATAATTTAGTTGAAAATTCAAATGAAATAAAACGTTTTAATACGCTGGATTTTGAGCAACCTATTGATGATTTCGATAAGTTTTTAAGTCCGAAATATAGCAATGCTTTTCAGGAACGAGTAGTAAGAAAATTGGGAGATCGATTAAATAAAACCATATTACCATCAGAAAATATAAAAGTTCGTCAGGCTATGGCTCAATTGATAAACGAAATCCCTTCAGAATTAAAAATCGAATACGAGTCGTTTTTAGACGATGCATCTTATGTTACAAAGGAAACAGCTTTATTTAATTTATGGGTGAATTTTCCGCTGCAGCGTGATGAATATCTTAATAAAACGAAAGGTGTTGAAGGCTTTAACGATAAAAATGTACGGCAACTTTGGCTCACTTTAGCTTTAGTAACGGAAGGTTTTGAACCTGAAAATAAAAAAGGATATTTTGATGAGTTAACTAGTTATACAAGTCCGAAGTACGGTTTTGAAATCCGTCAAAAAGCTTTTCAATATTTAAATGAAATACAGGCTTGTAATTCAACTTGTCAGGAAAATTTAAAAGCAGCCAGGACGCATCATAATTGGCGTTTTTCAAAATTTGCAAAAGATCTATTGAAAGCCGAATAGTTATTTTCTTCGTTCTAAATTCGCTGGATTTCTACACACTAAACAACCGGTTAAGTAAGTTACGGATAGTTCGTAAACACCATCGGTTCGTCCTATGTTTGTTGTGTTAATGTCATAAGAAAAGCCAAATCTTAATTTTTCAATTTCTAAACCAATAAAAGTATTTATGGAGGTTAATAAATGGCTGTTGGCATCGTTTTTAGACGGGTTTGTAACGGCCATAGCGCCAAACATTATTTTACCCATTTGTACTGTTGAACCAATATCTAAACGATTGTAAGGCCCTTGTTGCATGTAATTCATGGAAACCATCATATCGAAATAATCGTAATATGGAAATTTGTAATTGGCATGTATGGAATAAAAAACATCTAAAGGCACAACACCATTTTCTGAAAACGAAATATTTGGGGTGTTCAGGTGTTTAAAAGAAGCGCCTAGCCATAAATCGGTGTTGTTGCGGGTGTTTCTTTTATCGAAAACAAAACTGGCGGCAAAATCCATAAAGGTAATTTTTCGATTACCGTTTTGCCCAAAAGGATCGGAGCTAATAGGGTTGATGGTGCCGTTGCTGATGTTAATCTGGTCGGCTAAAAGTAAGTTTTGAAAATTGAGTGATTTTTGTCCAAAACCAACTTCAATGGCCGGTCTAAAATACCAATCGTTTCTTAAAGGCACATGATAAGCAAAGCTGGCGTTGCCTTGCAAGTGGTTGTAATTGGTGTTGTTTTCATTTTGGTTGATAATACTAAAACCAAAACCACC
Organism: Algibacter pacificus; assembly: GCF_008033385.1. Classification (GTDB taxonomy): domain Bacteria; phylum Bacteroidota; class Bacteroidia; order Flavobacteriales; family Flavobacteriaceae; genus Algibacter; species Algibacter pacificus. The sequence goes on from NZ_VOGY01000001.1 coordinate 211,124, forward strand.
AACGTCCTGTATCCAAGAATTGTAAAAGGCGTATTCCGTGTTGACTCTTAAATTTAAATTGGGCCATTGGGTTCTGTGAATAATACCGAAATAAGTGGCGTCTTCAAAACCAGCAAATCCTGGGTTTATAGTTTCTGGAACCATAAAGTATTGTGAAAATATGGGGTCTTGAGCACTGGCTTTAAAAATAAAGCAACTTAAGACTAATAGCATATGTAATTTTAATTTCATCTTTTGGTTTGCTTTATTTTATAGATGTGAATTTTCCTTTTCGAGTAATGGTTTCACCATAAAATGTTTTTGCTGTTAATGTAAAATAGTAATTGCCGTTTTCGGCATCGTTATCTTTTATTTCACCATTCCAACCTTGTAATTGATCTCCTTTTTCCGAATAAACCAAACTGCCCCAAGTATCGAAAATATTAAATTCAAAGTCTGAAAGTGCTATGGCTTCGGGAGCAAAATAGGGGTTTAATGCATCACCATTTGGAGTAAAGGCGTTTGGCATAATCAGTTTGTAACCGTTGGTAATTATTAGGTCTGTTGTTTTTGTATAGACACAACCAAATGCAAAGGTTACGGTTTGTGTTACCGTAAAAGTGCCTTCTTTAAAATAGGTGTGTTCAGGATTTTCTTCACCTGAAAAATTACCATCTCCAAAATCCCAAGATACCGATATAAAGCCAGGTGTTGAGGTGTTTGTAAACTGAATAGGATCTTGTATGGAGTAAAATCCAAAAGTAGACAAGGTATTTGATGTAGAATTGAAATCTGGATCGCCTAAAATAGGATTTTCAACATTGTAAGATAAAGTGCTAGTGCAGCCTATATTATCGGTTACTTCAATAATAACAAGACCGTTAAATGTGGTATTCATAATTTCGCCATTGATACCACTAACGGTTCCACTAGACCAAGAATAGGTGTATGGGGGCACGCCTCCAGAAGCTTCGGCAATAAAAGACTGATTGAATGTTTTAGTATCGCAATCGAATTGGGTGTCTGTTGTGATATTAATTTCAAGAGGTTCAAAACGGTTGATGTTCCAACTTCCTGAGATCTCACAGTTATTAGCATCGGTAACCGTAACTGAATAATCTCCAGGAGGAATATTGGATAAATCTTCCGTAGTTTCTCCATTCGCCCATAGGTAGCTTAATGGTAACGTACCACCTGTAACAATTAAATTTATAGCGCCGCTATTGGCATCATCACAATCTAAAGCATCCGTTTTGTTTCCGGAAAGGGTAAGTTCATCAGGTTCTGTAATCACAAATGTTTCTGTAATTACACAAGGTGTGCCATCGGTTATAGTCACGGTGTAAGATCCTGGTCCAATGTTGTTTCGTTCTAAGCCAGCAGTGGGGTCGTCGTTCCAATTTAGGGTAACGGGGTCAATGCCTCCAACCAGGTTGAGTACAATTCGAGCATCATTGGCTCCGTAGCAAGATACGTGGGTAACGTTTGGTGTTATTTCATAAACAGGAACATCGTCAATAATAACTGTTGTTTCTTTTGTGCAATTTTCAGCATCGGTTACAGTAATAATATAGGAGCCAGGCGATAGGTTGGTTTGGGAATATCCCGTGCCTAAATTACTCCAAGCTATGCTGTAAGGCGGAGTTCCTCCAGTGATATTGTTAATAGTGATTGATGCGTCATTGTCGCCATAGCATTTAATTTCTGTAGCATTATAGTTTATCTCAATGTCGTCTTTTTGTGTTATCATTACACTTAATGTCGCAGTACAATTGGATGCATCGGTTATTGATAGTTTATAAACTCCTGCAATTAATCCGGTTAAGTTTGAGTTACTACTTGTAAAACCATTTGGGCCTTGCCATGCATAGGAATACATTGGTCGACCTCCGATAGCATTAATATTAATTTCTCCAGTAGCCGCTCCAAAACAAAGAATATTTACCTGGTTAACAAGTTTAGCTTCGAGTAAAGGAGGTTCAATAATATCGAATGTTTTTGTTATTGCTGTACAGTTATTCGCATCGGTTACAGAGACTTCATAAGTTCCGGGTCCCAGATTGTCTAAATCTTCTGTATTTGAAAAAGGAACACTGTTTTTAGTCCATTTATAGGAGTAAGGGGCGGTACCTCCTGAAATTTCAATGCCAATGCTACCATCATTAGCACCGTTACATGAAATAGTATCAGGATCAAAATCAACACTACTAAAAACCAGTTCTTCCGGTTCTGTAATGGTAACTATTTTTTTGAACGGGCAACCACCTAAATCAAGGATTTCCAGTAAATAATTTCCTGGTTCTAGGTTTGAAATATCTTCTGAATTACTTGAAAATCCATTTGGTCCTGTCCAAGATATTTGATAAGGATCACCTGTTGGAAATGGAATGCCTTTGGTAACTGTAATATCTAAAGCTCCTGAATTAGAAGTGTAGCAGCTACTATTTGTTTGATTAAAAGTAACTATTATTGCTGGGTTTACTGTAAAGGTTATTTTAAAGGGGGTGCCTGTACAGGTACCTGTTGTAGGGGTAACGGTATAGGTTGCAGTCCCTGGGCTGGTAGTTGTGTTTGTTAGTGTCTGACTAATTAAGGATTGTGCAATGTTTTGGCTAGAGCCTCCAGTGACACTTCCCGCAGGGTTAATAACAGGGTTGCTCCAAGTGTAAGTGGTTCCGGTTGGAACAATATCAGTTGAAATTCTTGTGGGATCAATAACGAATGTACTTCCACTACAGATTAAAAGGGTTTTATCATTTATAACCGGAGTGCTATTTATTGTTATTTTGGCGGTGTTGGATGTAATTATAGAACAACCACCAGAACTGAAGGTGATAGTAACATAATAATATGTTGTGCCATGGGTGGTTTCTGGAGGTGTAAATGTTGATGTTGTTTCTAACGGGATAGCCGTACCAGAGGTTGTGTTGTCTACTGTGTTAGCGTACCATTGGAAAGTGGGGGTGCCTACACCTCCTGTATATGTTACGGATAGTGGGCTTAAGGTGTTACCTGAGCAATAGTTGTTAGAAATTGGTTGATTGGAGAATCTTGGAGCTGGATTTACAACAACTTCGGAAGTTGTGCTTGTCACTTCACAACCTAGACCGCTTTGTGATATTTCAACATAATAATATGTGGTTCCAGCCGCTGTTGTTGGTGGAGTATAAACTTTAGAGGTCGCTCCTGAAATTTTAGTTCCTCCAGAATTGTTATTGGTTGTATTTCGAAACCATTGGTAATTGTAAGTTGTTCCAATACCTCCTGTGGCAGTCGCATCTAAGTTTTGAGCAGTTGTACCTTGACAAAGTGTTTGAGTCGTTATAGGTTGAGTAGAAATAGTTGGGTCGTCCACAACTATAACTTCTGCCGCATCACTAGTAATATCGGTACAGCCACTTCCACTTAGTGAAATATGTACATAGTAAAAATAGCTGCCTGTGGTGTTTAAAGCAGGAGGTGTGTAGTTTTTATTTGTAGCACCAGAAATAGCAGAACCACCAGTATTAGAGTTTGTAGTATTACTATACCATTGGTATGAAATGGTACCTGCTCCCCCTGAGTGTATGGCGTTTAATGCTGAAATAATACCACCACTACAAATAATTTGGGTTGCTAGTGGTTGGGTGTCTATTTGAACAGGCTTAACAATTTCAATTTGTGCAGGGTTAGATGTAATTAAATTACAAGCAGAGCCTGATGTATAGGAGACTTCACAATAATAATAAGTATTGCCAATACTAGAATTTGGTGGTGTATATGTTGCACTTGTTTCACCAGTAAGTATAGTACCTGTAGTATTATCATTAGTGGTGTTACTGTACCATTGGTAGGTTGGCGTTCCAGGACCATTTGTGGTTACCGATAAGGTTGCAATAGGGCCATTTACACAAATACCTTCAGAGACGGGATGCGCTGTAAAACGAGGAGTGGTATCTACTGTAATTATTAAATCTACAGGGTCACCTGCACAACCTCCAAAAGTAGGGGTAATTGTGAAAATAACATCTCCAGCGGTTGTATTAGTATTATATAGGGTTTGTTCCGGAATAGTAGCCGAGGTGCCTGAACTTGTAAAACCAGTAATTCCGGATACAGATGTTGCTGTCCATTCAAATGTGGTACCTGGAATATCTGAAGTTAAAACAACTTCAGCGGTATTTGTCCCTGAGCAGATAACTTGACTTAAATTTGTATTGGTTATTGTAGGAACTGGATTTACTATAAAATCTTCAGTATCTACAACCGGTCCGCAACTTGTGGAAAATGTAAAAGTTACTTGATAATTCCCCGGCGTGGCATAAGTAATAGTTCCAGGGTCTAAGGTGTTTGCTGTAGCGGGTGAGCCTCCAGGGAATTCCCACTTGTATGTTAGGGGTTCGCTTGACGGAGCACAGGTCTCTACTGTGGCAGTTGGGTTAATTGAGGCTTGACCACAAAAATCTGCAATAGGGTTGATTTCCGCTTTAGGTGGTTGTTTTACTTCAATAGTTTTTGTAACATCTGCACTTCCACAAGAATTTGTAGCTGTTAATTTTATGGTGTAAGTTCCTGCTGTTTTAAAGTTGAATTCGGGTTGGGAAGATTCTTCATTTGTGCCATTTGTAAAACTCCATTGTTCTGTACCCGTTGCACAAAATCCTGAAGTGTAATTAACTTCCCATAGGTAGATTTCTCCGCCACAACTAGATGCTAAATTTGTTGTTGTTTGTATGTTTAATGGTGCACAACCGTTATTGGTATTTAGAATAAAATCTGCAACAATTGGCGGTTCAATACAAATGGTTTTTGTGGCCGTTGTTGATCTACCACAAAAGTTTTCGGCATATAAACTAACGGTATATGTTCCTGGTGAGGTGTATTCATGGATAGGGTTTTTGTCGTTTGAAGAGTTTCCATCTCCAAAGTCCCAATAGTAGTTTATATCAGGGTTACAGTTAATATTATATCCCGCTGATGTGTTATTAAAGGTTATTCCTGTGTTTACACAACCTATTTCTTGAGTTTCAAAGTCAGCTTTTGGCTTTTCTAGTATACTTACTGGGCCTACCGTAAGAATGGTTTCACTACATGAAGTTGAAATTCTTAAAGAAACACTGTAGCTATCATTAGGGCAATTGGATGCCGTATAAGTATGCGGAATGGGGTAAGGTTTAGAGTTTGCAGGAGTGCTAGAATCATAGTAACTAGAAGCTTCTAGTTGGGATTGCGTGTATGTTTCTGTCGCGCCATCTCCAAAATCGACCTCGTATTTAGTGTCGGGCGAATTTTCGCCCCAAGTACTAATAGAGAAAATTAAAGGCGCTACTGGTGTACATAAATTAACGGTATTCCCGGGAGAAACAATAGCTCCTGTAGGATTAGTAGAGTTTTTTATTAAATAAGTAACCTCGTTATCACAATTTGTTCCATAACCTGTAATTCTCATATTATAAGACCCTAATTGTGTATAAGTATGTGTGGCAGGGAAAGTGGCATTTGTTTCAGGAGTACTGCCATCACCCCAATGAATAGTGTATGAACTTATACAAGCTGAAACATCTGAAATACCAACATTAATAGTGTATAATGCATTTGTTGTGTTATACCCGCAGTTATTAAAAGGGTCGGTAGGGTTGTTAAGGTCTGTAAACTCTAATTTCGGCTTTTCTTTAACCGTAATTTTTTTTGTGATATTGTTGGTTTCACCATTTTTGTCTGTTGCAACTAGGGAGATATTGTAATCTGTGCTTCCGCAACCTAAAGCAGTAAACTTATGGGATGGGTTTGCAAGAGTAGAAGTTGTTCCATCGCCAAAATTCCAAGCATAGTTAAAAGGGCCCTCTCCTGTAACTATAGAAGTGAAGTTGATAGATGTTCCAGAGCAGGTATTGTTATTGTTAAAATTAAAATCTACAGTTGGAGGTGTGACATCGGTTTTAGCGCTTGTGGTATGATTGTTTAATTTTTTTGTGTTTTTAGAACGGTTTGCTACTTGGTTAATTAAGCTATAGGTGTTTGTAATAGGCTGTTGAGTGTTTTTAAAGGTTGGGAATAGCGTTGCGGTTTTAGCATTGGTTTGCGGTATAAAAATGTTTGCTGAAGTTACATTATTAAAAAAACCACGGGTGTTAAGGTTAATGCCAGAGTATAAGCTACATACTATTGTAAGCAATAAAATGGCTTGAAGAAAGTACTTCTTCATAGGGATTGGGGTTGGTTTATGGTTATTTACATGTTTTAAAACGGTAAAATTAAATAAATATTTTTCGTGGCAACATAAAACTAATTGGAATTTGAAATTTTTTTTATTTTGAAAAAATAATAGAAAATGTATTGCTTTTATTAGAAATTAAGTAGAAATGCTATTTCTTGTTTATATTTACCAGAATAAATAATTTAAATGAGAGCATTAGTAATATCGGGAGGCGGAAGTAAAGGAGCATATGCAGGTGGCGTAGCTCAATATTTAATGCAGGAAGAAGGGCATGAATACGATTTGTTTTTAGGAACATCTACCGGAAGTTTATTGGTTCCGCATTTGGCAGCAGGTAAAATTGATAAAATTTATGATGTTTTTACAAACGTTAAACAACGAAATATTTTTAGTATAGATCCTTTCGTAAAACGTAAAAAAGGCGATCGTGAGTATGTTACTATCAATTACTTTAATACGTTAATTCAGTTTATTAAAAGCAAACGCACTTTTGGAGAAAGTAAAGCGCTAAAAAGGTATTTAAAAAAACATTTTACTGAAGAAGAGTTTAATTTAATTCGTAAAACCAAAGAAGATGTGGTTGTTACGGTGTCTAATTTATCAAAAAACAGAGTCGAATATAAGTCGATAAAAGATTTTAATTACGATGAGTTTTGCGATTGGATTTGGATTTCGTGTAATTATATTCCGTTTATGTCTTTAGCAAAAGTAGATGGTTTTGAGTATGCCGATGGTGCTTTTGGTTGTGTTGTACCAATTCGAGAAGCTATTTTACGTGGTGCTACTGAAATTGACGCGGTAATTTTAGAATCGGAAAATATGCAGTATAATAAAGTGCTTGGTAAAAATCCGTTTTCTTTAATGCTAAATTTGTTTGGGCATTTGTTGGATCAAGTCGAGCGTAGCGATATTACTATTGGCAAATTGGCTGCAAAATACAGAAACGTGCAGCTTAATTTATATTATACACCATCGAAACTTACCGAAAATTCATTGATTTTTAATAAAAAACACATGACTACTTGGTGGAAGCAAGGTTTTGAATATGCAAAAGCAAAAAGTCACGAAGCTCGCTCTAATGAGTTACGTCAAGATATTTTACCATAAACTTTTTACTTCTTCTTTTATAAAAGCAAGCGCGGCATCGGTTGGTGCGTGGCGTTCCATCATTTCGGTTAAAACCACCTCGCGAAGTTTGTTTGCGGAATCTGTTTTTTCCAACATACTCGCTTTTCTAATTAATTGAATAGTCGCATTTTTCGATGTAACTAAAATACTCCAACATTTATCGCTTACATAAATCTGTTGCGATAAATTGTGTTCAAATTCTTGTTCTATGGTGCGTATTAGTAGGTCTTCATATAAATCTTTGTCTTCTGAGGTTGGAGTAACTCTAATGAGTAATTTAGAAGGAGTAATACGCTCTAAAAAAAGCACCATGCGCTCGTAGGCCTGTAAACGCAGAGGCATAGCGTGGACTTGTAAGTCTTTTTTTAGTAAAAAACGTCGTCTGCCATCTTCATTTTTAGTGTGTTCTTTAAAAAAGTAATAAGCAATTATCCCGGTTACCAATGTTGGTAAGGTGTACATGCAGAGGTCTATTATTCGACTTATTTCCATAAAATCGCTGATTTTGCAACAAACTTAAGTGGTTTAGGTTAATTCTACAAAATTAGTTTAAACTTTGATCATTGTTTTAAAACCTGTAGCTGATAACTTGAGAGTAAGAGATTGAAACAGCATGCTTTTTGCCAAAGCGGAAAGTTATTGGTTTAATTTTGTGCGTGTTTTTGTATAAATTGTTTAAGCTGTAGAAATAGATGGCTGTGTTTTGTAAAAAGATATAGTGGAAAGCCCGACTTGCTAAGGGTACGCCCTAATATCTCTTTAAAATATGATAATGATTAAAAATAAAACAGCCTAATCAAAGGAGTTAGGCTGTGTAAAAGGTGTATGGTATTGGTTAATTTTTACCTCCCAAATATTCACAATCTTTTAAACTTTGCATGCCATTAAAAGGGACTTTAGTTTTTTCATACATATAGGTTCTGCTTAAGTCTTTTGCTAAATCGTTACCGTCTATATTTATTTCTATATCCGTCATTTTAAATTGGCAAGGATGTTCGTAACCAGCTGCATGTGTAATTTCTACTAATTCTTTTCGGTAGGTTTTAAAATATTGAGCCAAACGTACAGATTTTAATGTCGTATCTATCCCATTTTGTGTCCATTTATTTTGAGTAGCAATTCCTGCAGGGCAGCGGTTGGTATGGCAAACTTGTGCTTGTATGCAGCCAATACTCATCATAGCTTCACGCGCCACGTTTATGCAATCTACACCCATAGCAAAAGCCATAGCGCCTTTGGCTGGGAAGCCTAATTTTCCACTTCCAATAAATACAATACGTTCGCTTAAGCCTTTATCTTTAAACATTTTGTATACATCGCTAAATCCGTAAACCCAAGGTAAAGAGACATGATCGGCAAAACTTGGTGGTGCAGCGCCTGTTCCGCCTTCGCCACCATCAACGGTAATAAAATCTGGGCCTTGTCCTGTTTTTTGCATAATATCGGCAAGCTCTTTCCATTGGTCCAATTTTCCAATAGCAGCTTTTATACCAACAGGTAATCCTGTGGCTTCGGCAATTTTTTCAATAAATGCTACCATTTCTGGTACATTAGAAAATGCTTTGTGATTTGGAGGTGAAAGCACATCTTTTCCCATTTCTACATGGCGAATTTCTGCAATTTCTTTAGTTATTTTAGCAGCTGGTAAAACGCCGCCTTTTCCTGGTTTTGCTCCTTGTGAAAGTTTGATTTCTATGGCACGAATAAACGGATTTTTTTCTACTAGCGCCACCAGTTTTTCCATAGAAAATCCACCGTCGGCCGCACGTACACCAAAATATCCTGTTCCAAAATGAAAAATAACATCGCCACCGTTGCTGTGGTATGGCGATAAACCACCCTCTCCGGTATTGTGATAGGCGCCTGCTATTTTTACACCTTTATTCATAGATTCCACAGCTTTTGCAGATAACGAACCAAAACTCATAGCCGATACATTAATAATAGATCCCGGACGAAATGGTTTTTTACGCTTATTGAATTCCCCCATAACTTTGGCGCAAGGCAAAAATGTTTTGTCTGTTTTATGTGGGTGGTTTTCATCCGTTACTTCAAAAGGCATCATAGCATTATTGATAAAAATGTGTTGATGCTGAAAAATATCCCTGTCCGTTCCAAAACCTTCATAGTTGTTTTCGTTTTTTGCCGAAGCGTAAATCCAACCACGTTCAATTCTGTTAAAAGGTAATTCTTCACGGTTATTGGCTACAAAATATTGACGCATTTCGGGACCAATACTTTCCAACCAATAGCGTAAATGGCCAACAATTGGGAAATTGTGGCTAATTGTGTGTTTGTTTTGGAGTACATCGCGAATGGCTACTATAGCTAAAGCAATTAGCACCCATGCCCACCAAGAGAGGTTTCCAAGAAAATCTAACATATCTTTTTTTATTTGAATAACTTAGACGTAAAGATATTTAAAACTTAAATATTTAGGTTAATTGTTCATAATTTTTAATAATTCAGACTTAAAAAGCTCATAACAATAGTTAATTTTACATCTTAAAAGGAATAGGGTTTGAAAAAGGATTTAGAGAAGGAGTTACAAGAACAGTTAGGAAAGTTAAACGAAGCACAATTAGCACCAACTATACAAAAGGATGGTCCTATGATCGTTATAGCTGGAGCAGGCTCCGGAAAAACACGTGTGCTTACTTTTCGTATTGCTTATTTAATGAGTCAGGGTATCGACCCGTTTAATATTTTGTCGTTAACCTTTACCAACAAGGCGGCACGCGAAATGAAAGAACGTATTGCAACTATAGTTGGAAATAGCGAAGCTAAAAATTTATGGATGGGAACCTTTCACTCGGTATTTGCTAAAATATTACGTGTGGAAGCTGATAAATTAGGCTATCCGTCTAATTTCACTATTTACGATACTCAGGATTCCGATAGGCTTATTTCGTCTATTATTAGAGAAATGGGTCTCGATAAAGATCTTTATAAATACAAACAAGTTCGTTCTAGAATTTCATCTTATAAAAATAGTTTAATTACGGTTCGTGCATATTTTCAAAATCCAGAATTAAAAGAAGCCGATGCTATGGCCCGCCGACCGCGAATGGGGGATATTTACAAGGAATTTGTAGATCGCTGTTTTAAAGCTGGTGCCATGGATTTCGATGATTTACTATTGAAAACCAATGAGCTTTTAACCCGTTTTCCGGAAGTGTTAGCAAAATACCAAAACCGTTTTCGTTATATTTTGGTCGATGAGTATCAGGATACAAACCATTCTCAATATTTAATTGTTCGAGCTTTATCCGATAAATTTCAAAATATTTGTGTGGTTGGTGATGATGCGCAGAGTATTTATGCCTTCCGTGGTGCCAATATTAGTAATATTCTTAATTTCCAAAACGATTATGATAATGTGAAGGAATTTAGACTGGAACAAAATTATAGATCGACCAAAAATATTGTAAACGCAGCAAACTCTATTATAGATAAAAATGAAACCAAACTAGAAAAAGTAGTTTGGACAGCCAATGATGAAGGTCCGAAAATAAAAGTTAACCGATCGTTGACCGATGGAGACGAGGGGCGTTATGTAGCCAGTACCATTTGGGAAACTAAAATGAACGACCAATTACCTAATAGCGATTTTGCTATTCTGTATCGTACCAATGCCCAATCGCGTTCTATTGAGGATGCCTTGCGTAAACGCGATATTCCGTATCGAATTTATGGTGGTTTATCCTTCTACCAAAGGAAAGAAATTAAAGATGTTTTAGCTTATTTAAGGCTTATTATTAATCCTGCCGATGAGGAAGCTTTAAAGCGTATTATAAATTTTCCGGCTCGAGGTATTGGTCAAACTACGGTTGACAAATTAATCGTAGCGGCCAATGGATATAAGCGTTCTATTTTCGAGGTGATGAAAAACATTGATAAAACCGATGTTAAAATCAATGCTGGAACAAAAACAAAGCTTAAAAACTTTGTGACTTTAATTGAAACGTTTCAAGTGCTGAATGAAACAGCCGATGTTTTCGAATTGGCCGAATATGTAACACGAACCGCAGGGATTATTACAGAATATAAAAAAGATAGTACTCCCGAAGGTGTTGTTAAAATTGAAAATATAGAGGAGCTTATCAATGGTATGAAAGATTTTGTGGAAGGCCAAAAGGAAATAGCCGATACCACAGGTAATTTAGCCGAGTTTCTTGAAGATGTTGCCTTATCCACAGACATGGATGCTGATAAGGGCGATGCCGATCACGTCGCTTTAATGACGATTCACTTAGCGAAAGGCTTAGAGTTTCAACATGTTTTTATTGTTGGTTTAGAGGAAGATTTATTTCCAAGTGCTATGAGTATGAATACGCGTAGCGAACTTGAAGAGGAACGCCGTTTGTTTTATGTGGCTTTAACCCGTGCCGAAAAACAGGCGTATTTAACTTATGCCTTGTCGCGTTACCGTTGGGGGAAATTGGTAGATTCCGAGCCGAGTCGATTTATAGAAGAGATAGACGAGCAATATCTTGATATTGTTACGCCAATCGAAGAGCGCCGATTTAACCCTATGCTCGATGCTAATATTTTTGGTGATGTTACAGATAATAAACCGGTTAATCCTAATAAAATTAGATTTAAACCTGCAAAACAGGCGGTACTTAAAAAAGGAGGGCCAACAAAAGCTGCTCCTGAAAAATTTAACGTCACAACACCTAAAAATTTAAAACCTGTTGCTAAAACGGCAAGTGATAAGAATTTGTTTGATAGTAAATTGGCAGTTGGTAATATGGTAAAACATATTCGTTTTGGAACTGGTGAGGTTATGAAAATTGAAGGAGCTGGCGCCGATATGAAAGCGGAAATCAACTTTCAACATGGTGGTTCTAAAAAATTACTATTGCGTTTCGCTAAGTTGGAGGTTATAGGATAAGTTTATTTGTTGCTTGATTTTAATTTATAAAGTTGTTAAAATTTTCTTAATACCAAAAGTTATTTTTCTATTTGGCATCTAAATGATAGAACAACAGAAATATAAAAATTTATGAAAACTCTTTTAGTATTATTTTGTGTATTAAGTTTTAGCGTTTTACAAGCTCAGCCAGGAGGCGGAGGCGGACGACCAGGTGGAGGCCCTCCAGGAAGTAGTGGTATGGGAGATGGTGAACGTCCAGAAATGGTAGAATTTAATGCCGCTAAAGTAGCAGGTATTTTTAATTATGACGATGACGACGCGATTAAAAAACTTAAAATAAAGAAGAACGAAGCTGAGTTAAGACTAACCGTTAGAAAAGCTATTGAAAATTACAATAAAAAAGTTAACGACATTGCGCTTTTAAATAAAGATAATTTTGATACCTTGAATGTGTATGTCAATGCAAAAATGAAAGCGATGCAGGCGAGTAGAAGGGAAAGTGGTTTTAGAATGGAAAGCGGTGAGAGATTTACCGATTCTCAGGACCCGGATCGTGCTTTAATTCAATCTAAAATTGATCCTGCTAAAACCGAAGTAAAAGCGGCTGAAGCAAAATTAAATAAGGATTTAGAAGCTGTTTTAAGTGAAAAACAATACGCTAAATGGATGAAGTACCAAGCTTTTATTAAAGAAGAACAAAATCCACAACCAAAATCAAATCGCAATGGCAACTCAGGTATGTCTCGTGGGGGTAGACAAGGTGGCCCTCCAGGTGGAGGCATGCGCTAGTCAAGTATAAATAAAAACAAAAAAACGCTAAATTTATAAATTAAAGTTTAGCGTTTTTTTTTGTTTTAAATTTTGTCAAATTGGATGGTTTTTTGTTGCTTTTAAGTAAAGTTTATAGCTAGGAGTTTAAAGTTAGATTTCAATTTAAAAACGCATCAAAAACACTTATCTTTGTAAACTAATTTTTTTAATGCGACATAATTTTAAATTGATGTCAAAATACAAGTCATTCTGAAGTTATTTTAGGAATGATTTATCCAAAATAAAAACACATGCAAAGAGTTGTAATAGGGCTTTCAGGTGGTGTAGATTCCAGTGTAGCAGCATATTTATTAAAAGAACAAGGTTACGAGGTGATCGGGCTATTTATGAAAAATTGGCACGATGATACGGTAACCATTTCTAATGAATGCCCGTGGCTAGACGATAGTAACGATGCCATGCTGGTAGCCGAAAAACTAGGGATTCCTTTTCAAACGGTCGATTTAAGTGAGCAATACAAAGAACGTATTGTAGATTATATGTTTAATGAATATGAAAAGGGACGTACGCCAAATCCTGACGTGCTTTGTAACAGAGAAATTAAGTTCGATGTGTTTATGAAAATAGCCTTAGAACTAGGAGCCGATTTTGTTGCAACAGGGCATTATTGCCGAAAAGGAATTCTTGAAAAGGATGGTAAAGAAACCTATCAATTATTAGCTGGTGTAGATGGTAATAAAGATCAATCCTATTTTTTATGTCAATTATCGCAAGAGCAATTGGCAAAATCCTTATTTCCTATTGGAGAATTAACAAAACCCGAAGTTAGAGAAATTGCCACGGAATTAGATTTAGTAACAGCCGATAAAAAAGACTCACAAGGCCTTTGTTTTATAGGGAAAGTGAAGTTGCCCGATTTTCTTCAGCAACAGCTAAAACCAAAAGAAGGTGTTATTGTTGAAATTCCGAAGGAACAAGAAATCTATACCACAATCGATCAAAAATTCAATTCAAAAGAAGAAGAATTGGAATATTTATCACGTAAAATTAATTACAAAGTAGATTTAGGAAAGATAGTGGGCAAACATCAAGGGGCTCATTATTTCACAAAAGGTCAACGTAAAGGTTTAGGCGTTGGTGGTACAATAGAACCGCTATTTGTAATCGATACGGATGTTCATGAAAACGTGATTTATACAGGTCAAGGTAAGGAACATCCGGGCTTATATAAACGAGCACTTTTTGTTTCGAATGAAGAGCTGCATTGGGTTCGCGAAGATTTAGCTTTAAAAGATAATGAAACCATGATGGTTTTAGCACGTATTCGTTACCGTCAAAATCTTGAAAAAGCAACCTTGTATAAAGTGGAATCTGGTTTGTATGTCGAGTTTGAAAACATGCAATCGGCCATTACCGAAGGGCAGTTTGTTGCTTGGTATCATAAAGATGAGTTGTTAGGTTCCGGAGTAATTTCGTAACTTACAGTCTTAAATCTATTTATTATGGCAAAAGGATTACTTATTTTAATTTGTATTGGTTTTTCTTTTTCAATGTTTTCTCAAGAGGAAGATGCTTGGGTTTATTTTGTGGATAAAGAAGATGTAGCAAACAAAATAGCAAACCCGATTTCTATATTAACTCAAGAGGCTATTGATAGAAAAAATGATAAAGGTGTTGCTATAGACGAGCGTGATGTTGAGGTGAATGAAAACTACATTTCAGCGCTTAAGTCAGCTTCAGGGATTACTGTAAAAGCAAAATCGAAATGGTTTAATGCGGCTCATGTTCGTGGTACAGAAGCCGATATTAATAGCCTGTTTACAAATCAAGAAAGTTTAATAAGTCCGTCCAAAACCTTTATAGATCATATTGTTTTTGCCGATAATTCGGTGAGTGCTTTAAGTAAAAGTGCCATAGTAAAACAAAAATCTAAGTTAGAAACTGAGTTAACAGCGTTCACTTATGGTGATGCTCAAAATCAGATAGAAATGTTTAATGGCGATGATTTGCATCTCGATGATAAGACTGGGGGCGATATGGTTATCGCTATTTTAGACGCTGGTTTTCCTAATGTAAAAACCATGAGCGCCTTTCAAAAACTTAGAACCGATGGGCATTTACTTGATGGATATGATTTTGTAAATAGAGACATCGATGTTTATGCAAATGCGGTAAGTAATCACGGGACTTTAGTGTTAAGCACCATGGCGGGCTATGTAAATACGGAAACAGAAAAATTTGTAGGTTCAGCGCCAGATGCATCATATTATTTGTTTATTACTGAAGATGGATTATCGGAAAACCCCGTGGAAGAAAGCTATTGGGTAGAGGCTGCCGAACGTGCCGATAGTTTAGGTGTGGATATTATAAACACTTCCTTAGGATATTTTGATTACGACCCGAATACTAAATTCGATTATACCCAATCGGATATGGATGGCAATACCGCCTATATTACTAAAGGCGCTAATATTGCTTTTGAAAAAGGTATTTTAGTAGTCGCATCGGCAGGTAATTCTGGAAATACCGGAGTTGGCGCACCAGCCGATGCTGAAAACGTCTTATCTATTGGAGCTGTGGATGCTTTAGGGAATTATGCTTCTTTTAGTTCTATTGGCACCGCTTTTCAGCCGTCTCAAAAACCAGATGTTGTTGCACAAGGTAAAGGTAGTGCGGTAATTACGCAGTATAATGTTATTAGTAGTGCAGATGGTACTTCTTTTAGTTCCCCAATATTGGCTGGAGGTATTGCTTGTTTGTGGCAAGCCTTACCCGATTTGACAAATGCTGAAATTATGCAATTGGTACGGGAATCTGCGTCACTTTACAATAATCCGAATTATCAATTAGGGTATGGTATACCCGATTTAGCAAGCGCTTTAACGGCAGGAAAAATTTTAGAACACTCAAAATTAAAGGAGCGCATGAATGTGAGTGTTTTTCCTAATCCTGTAAGCGATAAATTAATTGTTAATTGGAACTCGAAAACTAGTGATGCCATAGGGTATTTATATAATGTTTTAGGTAAAATGATAGGTAGTTTTGTGCTTTCAAAAGGAGATAATGAAATTAATATGTCGGCACTCACTAAAGGTTTTTATGTGTTAAAAGTAGACGGGCAATCAACAAGTAATGCGTTTAAAATAGTTAAAGAATAATGTCAAATAAAATCACTCAACTTTTTAAAATTCAATACCCGATTATTCAAGCTGGTATGGTTTGGAATAGTGGTTGGCGATTAGCTTCTGCAGCAAGTAATGCCGGAATTTTAGGTTTAATAGGAGCTGGATCCATGCATCCTGAAGTATTACGCGAGCATATTCAGAAATGTAAAAAAGCAACAGACAAGCCTTTTGGAGTCAATGTTCCCATGTTGTATCCAAACATTGAAGAGATTATGAATATTTTAGTTGAAGAAGACGTGAAAATCGTGTTTACTTCAGCTGGAAATCCTAAAACTTGGACGAGGTGGTTACAAGAAAAAGGAATGGTTGTTGTCCATGTGGTAAGCTCGGTGAAATTTGCATTAAAAGCTCAGGAAGCAGGCGTCGATGCTATTGTTGCCGAAGGTTTTGAAGCCGGTGGGCATAATGGACGAGATGAAACCACGACCTTAACTTTAATTCCTATGGTTAGGGAACAAATTCATATTCCACTTATTGCAGCTGGAGGGATTGCTACTGGAAAAGCCATGTTGGCGACCATGATTTTAGGAGCAGACGGGGTTCAAATAGGAAGTCGTTTTGTGGCTAGTACAGAGAGTTCGGCACACCAAGCGTTTAAGCAAGTGGTTGTGGATGCTAAAGAAGGGGATACGCAATTAACTTTAAAAGAATTAGCGCCGGTAAGACTGGTAAAAAATTTATTTTATAATGAAGTGGAAGCCTTGTATAAAACAAGTCCAACTGTAGAAGAATTAAAAGCGCTACTAGGAAAAGGACGCGCCAAAAAAGGGATGTTTGAAGGCGACTTGGAAGCCGGGGAACTCGAAATTGGACAAATAGCAGGTTTAATTCACGATATAAAACCTACCGCTCAAATTGTTGACGATATTATCAGAGAATTTGAAGAAACGAAGGCTGGTATGCTTCATTTTTCATTTTAAAATACTTCCACATGTTTTCTTTTAGTAAGATTTCAAAATAACTATTAAGTTAGCCTTATCCGATATAGGATAAATAGGCTGGTTTTTGCAAAGTTCTATTTTTGTTTTATACGATAAATAAATCTAGCTTTGAATTTTAATTTTTCTTGATAGAACCGTTAAAAAAAATAGAGCAAGTAAAGATCATTCATTTAAATGTTTGAAGTAAAATGTTTAATAGACACGAATACGATATAATACTGTGGTAAACATGAAAAAATTAAATAGAATAACAGCAAATAAACCTGTAATGCAACCTGTGCGAGTTATGCAATTTGGTGGTGGTAATTTTCTAAGAGCCTTTTGCGACTGGATGTTTGATGTTTTAAATAAAACAACCGATTTTAATGGTAGTGTGGCAATTATAAAACCAACAGAACGCGGCGATTATACTGCGTTAAAATCTCAAGAAGGGTTGTTTCATGTGGCTTTAGATGGTATACGAGATGGAGCTTTGTTTTCAGAAATTAATTTGGTGGAATCTGTAAGTCAGGTTATTCAACCTTATAAAGAATGGGGAGCATACTTACAACTAGCAGAACAACCAGAAATCCGTTTTATTGTATCAAATACTACAGAATCGGGTATAATATTTTCTGAAATAGACAAACAAACTGATGCTCCTCCTAAAGAGTTTCCTGCAAAATTAACGTTGTGGTTGTTTCATCGATTTAATTATTTCAAAGGAGCTAAAGACAAGGGATGTGTGTTTTTACCTTGCGAATTAATAGAAAACAATGGCGATGTTTTAAAGGATACTATTATAAAATACGCAACATATTGGAAATTAGAACAGGAGTTTATAAACTGGATTGAAAATAGTAATGTGTTCTGCAGTACTTTGGTGGATAGAATAGTTTCTGGTTTTCCAGAAGATAGAAAAAAAACAATTGAAGCCAATACTGGATATAAAGATGAATTATTAGTCGCGGGCGAAGATTATCATAGTTGGGTGATTAAAGCACCAAATAATATTAAAGTAGAATTGCCATTTGAACGAACAAACTTGAATGTTCGGTTTGTGGATAATTTAACCAATTATAGAGAAATGAAAGTCCGTATTTTAAACGGGGCGCATACCGCTTTAGTGCCTGTTGGGTATTTAGCAGGTTTGCGTACGGTGAAGGATAGTATGGATGATGATGAGATTAGAAATCATGTACTTAAAGTGCTTTCTACGGAAGTGAAACCCACTTTGAAAAATTTCTCGAGTCAAGAGATTGATATATTTATTAATGCCGTAATTGATAGGTTTAAAAACCCAACATTAAAGCATTATCTTATAGCTATTTCCTTAAATAGTACGTCAAAATTTCAAGCACGTTTATTACCAGCGTTTAAAGAATATACTCAAAAATATGGTGTTTTTCCAAAGCGTATAGCTTTTTCATTAGCGTGTATGATTCGTTTTTATAAAGGAGAATTTAATGATGAAAACATCCCGTTAAATGATAACGTTCAGATTTTAGAATTTTTTGAGATCGAATGGGAGAAAGTACAAACTAAAAAACAAACTATAGTCGATTTAGTAACTCATGTTTTATCCAATGTTAATATAGTAGGAGAGGATTTAAGGGGGTATGATGGTTTGGTGAAATTTGTATCCGATAGTATTATAAATATTAATAAAATAGGAGTGAAGGGGTGCTTAGCTAAGTTATAAGGTTTTTGTTGTTTTTATTTGAACTCCTATTTATAAATGTTAAAAGTGCTATATATGCAAGTGTAAGCGCTTAATTTTATGTTTTTTTTAACTTTATTAGGAAGTGGTATTAGGTAATTTTGAGACTTATATTCAAAATTATAAACATGCGTAACATTATACTTTCGGGCATTGGGATTTTATTAATAATAGGTTCTGTTTTTTTTGCCAAAACACTTATAGCAAATAAATACAAGCCTAAACCTGTAAAGGCGAAAGTTGTAAAAACGGTGTTAACTGATACCGTAGTTAATAAAACCATCTCGATAGTAATACCTGCTAATGGCAGTTTAGTAGCTAAACGACGTGTGGAACTTTATGCTGAGGTTCAGGGTGTTTTTAAACCATCTAGTAAACTTTTTAAACCAGGGCAAAAATATAGCAAAGGACAAACTTTAATAGGTATAGATGCTGCGGAATATTATGCCAGTGTTCAGTCTGAAAAAAGTAATCTTTACAATGATATTGCGGCCATTATGCCAGATTTACGTTTAGATTTTCCTGATGTATTTCAAAAATGGCAAAATTACCTTAATAGTTTCGACTTAAAAAAAACTACGCCAGAATTACCTAAAATGACTTCCGATAAGGAAAATTATTTTATTACCGGTAGAGGTATCGTTTCTAGATATTATAATGTTAAAAATTTAGAACAGCGATTGTCTAAATATAATATCACGGCTCCCTTTTCTGGTATTTTAACCGAAGCGCTAGTAACCGAAGGAACTTTAATTAGAAGCGGACAAAAACTGGGCGAATTTATAGATCCTTCAATTTACGAAATGGAAGTGGCTTTAAGTAAAAGTTACGCTAGTTTACTAAAAGTTGGCGAGGAGGTAACTCTTAATAATTTGGATAAAACAGAAAGCTATATAGGTCACGTGTCTCGTGTTAATGGTAGTATTGATGCTACCACGCAAACCATAACCGCTTATATTGATGTTAAAAACGATACTTTAAAAGAAGGATTGTATTTAGAAGCGCACTTAAACGCTAAAGAAGAAGAAAATGCTATTGAAATAGATAGAAGTTTACTTTCTGAAAGTCAAGAAATTTTTATTGTTCGCGATAGTTTGTTGGATGTTATTTCGGCTAAACCGGTGTATTTCTCTGAGACCAAAGTGGTTTTAAAAAATGTGCCCGACGGTACGGTTATACTTAAAAAACCAGTGCCTGGTGCTTATGCAGGAATGTTAGTAAAACCTTTGAAAGAATCAGATAAAACCAGAGTTCAATAATGAGAAAATTAATTACTTATTTTATTCGGTATCACGTTGCTGTAAATATTTTTATTATAGCTTTTGTTGTTTTTGGTATTATTGGGATCCTATCGCTAAAATCTTCGTTTTTTCCTTTAACGGAATCTAAAATTATTAATGTTAATGTAACTTATCCAGGAGCATCACCACAGGAAATAGAAGAGGGTGTTGTGCTTAAAATTGAAGATAACCTTAAAGGTTTAAAAGGTATAGATCGCGTAACTTCCGTTTCAAAAGAAAACAGCGGCACTATTACTGTAGAAATTGAAAAAGGCGAAAATATAGATTTTATGCTTTTGGAGGTTAAAAATGCTGTAGATCGCGTGCCGTCTTTCCCAACGGGTATGGAGCCTTTAATTGTTGCAAAGCAAGAAGCAATAAGAGAAACTATTTCTTTCGCTTTAAGCGGAAAAGACATTCCTATGACTACGCTAAAACAGTTAGGGAGGCAGGTTGAAAATGATTTAAGAGCTATTGATGGCATTTCACAAATAACTGTTACAGGTTATCCTGAAGAAGAAATTGAAATAGCGGTTAATGAAACTAGTCTTTTGGCTTATAATATTAGTTTTTCCGATGTATCCAAAGCAGTAAGTGCTTCTAATATTTTGGTAACCGGAGGTAATATTAAAACAGATTCCGAAGAATATTTAATTCGTGCAAATAATAGATCGTATTACGGAAAAGAGCTTTCTAATATTATTGTAAAAGCTTCTGGTGATGGTAAAGTAGTGCGTTTACGGGATGTTGCTGTTATTCGCGATCGATTTTCCGAAACGCCAAACGCCACTTATTTTAATGGGGAGTTAGCAGTAAATATTGCGGTAACAAGTACTAATAATGAAGATTTAATTTCTTCAGCCGATAAGGTTAAAGATTATATAGAAGGGTATAACCAAAGTCATAACAATGTAAAACTTCATGTCGTTAGAGACTTATCGATTACCTTAAATCAGCGTACGCAATTATTAACCGAGAATGCTATTGCTGGGATGATTTTAGTGTTAGTTTTCTTATCCTTATTTTTAAATACACGTTTAGCATTTTGGGTAGCATTTGGTTTACCTATTTCATTTTTAGGAATGTTTGTTTTTGCTGGCCAGTTTGATGTGACTATTAATATTCTATCTCTTTTCGGAATGATTATCGTTATCGGTATTTTGGTAGATGATGGTATTGTAATTGCTGAAAATATTTATCAGCATTACGAAAAAGGAAAAACACCAATACAAGCGGCTATTGATGGGACTATGGAAGTACTACCACCTGTCGTTTCAGCTATTATAACCACCCTTTTAGCGTTTTCATTATTCTTATTTTTAGATAGTAGAATTGGTGAGTTTTTTAGCGAAGTTTCAGTTATCGTAATACTTACCTTAGTGGTTTCTTTAGTTGAAGCATTAATAATTTTACCTGCCCATTTAGCCCATTCCAAAGCATTGCATAAGGAAACACCTGATGAAAATCCTTCGAGGCTAAAACAATTTTTCTCTAAAATGCGAGGCATTAATAGGCTGGGCGATCGGTTTATGGTGTTTTTACGCGATAAGGTTTACAGTCCATCTTTAGATTTTGTTTTAAAATATAAAACGCTATCTATTGGTTTTTTTATAGCGTTATTAATACTCACATTCGGTTCTATTGGAGGAGGAATTATTGGGGTAACTATTTTTCCTTCTGTTGCCAGCGATCGTATTTCTGTAGAATTGGATATGCCAAATGGTACCAACGTAAAAATTACAGATTCTATTATTTCTATGATTCAAGAAAAATCATATATTGTCAATAAAGAACTTACCGAGGAGTATTTAAAAGGTACGGATAAGGAATTGTTTGAGAATACCATTCTGTCAATAACAAGTTCGTCTAGCGCAAGTTTACAAATTAATATGTTGCCTGGAGAAGAACGACCAGATGCTATAAACGCAAGTTTAGTGACCAATAAATTACGTGAAGCCGTTGGGCCTGTTATTGGAACCGAACGCTTAATTTTTGGATCTGGAGGTAATTTTGGTGGGAGCCCTGTTTCGGTATCGCTATTAAGCAATAATATTAACGAATTAAAGGCCGCAAAATTAGAACTAAAAGCCGTTTTAAATACCAATCCTTTACTAAAAGATGTTGAGGATAATGATCCTGCTGGCATTAAAGAAATTCGTTTAGAATTAAAAGAAAGTGCTTATTTATTAGGTTTAGATTTACAAACGGTGATGTCGCAAGTAAGGTCTGGTTTTTTTGGAGCACAAGCGCAACGTTTTCAACGCGGACAAGATGAAATTAAAGTTTGGGTGCGTTATGATTTATCCAATAGGCAATCGATAAACAATCTCGATGATATGCGTATTGTTACACCTACCGGTGAACGCGTAACCTTAAAAGATATAGCAAATTATACTATTGAAAGAGGCGATGTGGCTATAAACCATTTAGAAGGACAACGGGAAATTCAAGTTTCGGCAGATTTAAAAGATCCAAGCTCTAGTGCCACCGATATTATTGATGATATTCGTGCCAATGTTATACCTGGAATTCAATCGAAATATCCTACGATTTCAGCGTCTTTCGAGGGGCAAAATAGAGAAGCTTCCAAGTTGTCAAATTCTTTAAAAAATGCAGGGATTCCTATTTTATGCTTAATATATATCACTATTGCTTTTACGTTTAGAAGTTATAGTCAACCGCTTTTACTTTTAATTTTAGTTCCTTTTAGTTTAACTGCCGTAGCTTGGGGACATTGGATGTTAGGCTTTCCGGTGAACGTATTATCACTTTTAGGAATTATTGCTTTAATTGGGATTATGGTAAACGATGGTTTGGTGTTGATTGGGAAATTTAATTCCAATTTAAAACAAGGTATGCCCTTTGATTTAGCGCTTTCCGATGCCGGTAAATCGAGGTTTAGAGCTATTTTCTTAACCTCTGTGACTACCATTGCAGGTTTGGCGCCATTATTATTAGAAAAGAGTAGGCAAGCCCAATTTTTAAAACCTATGGCCATTTCAATTTCCTTCGGAATAGCTTATGCGACTATTTTAACTCTTTTAGTGTTACCATTATTTTTATCATTTAGTAATAGTATTAAAAAGAACGGAAAGTGGTTATTAACAGGAAATAAAGTAACCAAAGAAGAAGTAGAACGTGCCATTAAGGAACAAAATGAAGCCTATGAAGATTAAATTTGTTTTTTTTAGTATAATAGTAATGTCGCAAACAGTTGGTTTTGCGCAAGACATGATAACTCCAGAAAAGGCTGTTCGTTTGGCTTTAGAGAATAATCATGGTATTAAATTAGCAAATACCGATGTGGATATTGCTGAAAATAATGCCGATATTTTAAATTCAGGATATCTGCCAACGGTATCAGGTAGTGCTGGTGCAAACTATAATTTAGATGATACAGAAGTAGGTTTTTCAGACGGAACCGATAGAATTTTAAATGGCGCAGAGAGTTCTAGTTATAATGCATCGGTGGGTTTAGATTACACGTTGTTTGATGGTTTAGGACGTTCCTATCAATACAAACAAAATAAAGAAGCCAAACAACTTACCGAACTACAAGCTCGAGAAACTATTGAAAACACTATTGTACAGCTGTTTAGTATATATTATAATGTAGCGGAACTTATTGAAAATAAAGAAGCGGTTATGCAAACATTAACTATTTCTAAAGATAGATTAAAACGAGCTGAATATCAATTTGATTACGGGCAAAGCACAAAATTGGCAAGTCTTAATGCCGAAGTTGATATTAATACAGACAGTATTAGTTTAATGAATACCGTTCAACAATTAAACAATGCCAAACGTGATTTAAATTTTGTTTTAGGAAATGCCATACCTCAAAATTTCACCATTGATACCAACGTAGATTTTAATACCCTTTATGATAAAAATGAACTTTTAGAAAAAGCCAAAACTAATAATATTAGTGTTTTACAGGTAAATAAAAATATTGATATTAATACTTTAGGAATAAAAACGGAAACATCGGCTTATTTACCAACCGTTGGATTAACCGGAAGTTATGGCTGGAATAAAAATAATAATAACGGGGCTTCTTTCGCGGCGTATTCTATAAATACAGGAATTTCAGCAGGTTTAAATTTACGATGGAATTTGTTCGATGGCGGAAGTACTATAACAAGAGTTAGAAACGCTAAAATTAATTTAGAAGCGCAAAATATTCTTAAAGAACAACTTTTAGTTTCTGTAGTTCGTGATTTTAATAATGCCTGGGATAATTATGAAAATAAGTTAGGTATTTATAAACTTCAAGAACATAACATTAAAACAGCTCAGAATAATTTTGATAGAACTCAGGAAAAATTCAAACTAGGTCAAGTAAATTCTATTGAGTTTAGACAAGCACAGCTTAATTTATTAAATGCAGAGTTAAGCCGAAATCAGGCAAAATACTTAGCTAAAATAGCCGAAATGGAAATGCTACAAATTTGTGGAGAACTTTTAAATGTTAGTTTTTAGTACTATTTATAGCAATAAGGTTTAATTAGTATTGGGGTTTTCTGTTGAAATTGATGAATTCGGGAATTCAGATTTGTTTTTGTGGACAGGGAACAGTCAGGTTCTAAGAGCATTAGTAATTAGTTTGATTTATTCCTTAAAAAAAAGCTGTAAAATCTATAAAAAGATTGTATATTTGCACTCGAAATAATTGGGTCGGCATTATGAACCGAAAGCCTGTGCTCAACTTGATTGAGCATCACTAAGCTAAGTCCATTATTTCAAGATTACATCGCGGGATAGAGCAGTAGGTAGCTCGTCGGGCTCATAACCCGAAGGTCACTGGTTCGAGTCCAGTTCCCGCTACTAAGCTTAAAGTTAATAAAACTAACGGATTGTGTCTCACAATCCGTTTTTTTATGTCTTCTATTTTCTTACTTTTACAAAAAGTACACGAAAACGTACACGATTTTCCTATGAAGGTAAACTTTTCAGATCCTAAAATTTATACAGGAGGCGTTGACATTAGATCTTGGTCAAAGCTTACTAAAAAAGAGAAAAAATCAGCTCTAGCTAAACCATGGTACGTATACTACTCTTTTCGTAATCCAAAAACAAATAGATTAGAACGCCAAACCAATATTAAGGGAGGTGTAAATAAATATACTGATAAACGATCGCGACATCATATTTTAAAAATGATGGTAAAAAGTTTGTCTATTGTTTTGGAAGAAGGTTTTAATCCTTATCAAGATAATAGCGAGTTAACTGATTATTTAAAGAGAAGATTAGAAGGCAAGCAAGAGTCTACTAATAAAAAGCCTAATGAAGTTCATGCTCCTGTATTAAGTATTGAGCCTACTGTTGTACCAATTCAAGAGTCGTCAATAAGTATTGGTGAAGCTTTTGAGCTTGCTTTAAGTCTCAAAAGTAAAGTTCTGAACCCTAACTCATTTGTTAAGTTTAGAAGTCGTATCACGAGATTTAAAAAATGGTTAGACTTAAACGACATAAAGGGAGGAAAGTCCATGACGTTAATCAATAAAAAAACGGTAATACAATATTTGAATGATGTATTACTAAATTCTAGCCCTAGAAATAGAAATAATACGCGTACAGATTTAGCGTCTTTTTATCAAATTTTGGAAGATAATGAAGTGATACAAGAAAACTTTGTTAAAAAAATTAATGTTTTAAAAGCAAAACCAGAAAGAAATAAGACTTATACTCCTAAACAGCAAGCAGATATTTTTAGGTACATGAAAGAGGAAGATCCTTTGTTGCTTTTGTTTGTTAAATTTGTGTGTTACAATTTTTTGCGCCCAATAGAAGTCTGTAGACTTAAAATTGGTGATATTGATTTAGTTGATAAGAAGCTATACGTGAAAGCTAAAAATCAACCTGTAAAAATTAAAATAATCCCCAATATATTAATTAAAGAAATACCCGACTTGTCCAGTTTTAGTAAAGATGATTTTCTTTTTACAGATACTCAAATAGGTGGAGCTTGGGAGACAACAGAAACCAATAAAAGGGATTTTTATACAAAAAAATATAAAAAGGTTAAAGATCACTTTGGTTTGGGGGTAAATTATGGGTTATATAGCTTTAGACATACTTTTATAACTAAACTATATAGAGAAATGGCTAAGACAGCCTCTCCTTTTGAAGTAAAAAGTAAATTGCAATTAATAACTGGTCACTCTACAATGAAAGCGCTTGAACAATATCTTCGAGATATTGATGCAGCACTTCCTAATGACTATTCAAAACTCTTAAATTAAATGGACTCCAAATATTTTGGGATTATTACGGACGCAGATTTTATTAATAAAGAAGCCATTGATCAAGATAGCTATTTGGTTGAAAAAAATCTTTTTAGAATGAAAAAGGTGTTAAAATTATCAGCAAAACTTGATGGTTTAAACATAGGTCAAATAGCGGCGAGAGGATGTATGCAGAATATGGTTGATGAATGTAAACCTGCTGAAGAATTACTTAAAGATATATACCTCTTTCTTACCGCTGTCTATAAAAGTGTTATTAATGGGGTGTCATACAGTTTTTTTAGTGATTTTGATAAATTGACTTATGGAAGGCAGAAGGAAGATGCTTGCCAATATGCTGCAGATCGGTTTAGAAACATATTTGAATCAATATGTCCTATGCAATATCAAATTTTAAAAAAGGATCTTAATGGGGTAGTTCGACTAGGAAGTGTTTTTAAGTCTTTAAAAAATCGGCAAGATATGGCTGTTTTTGATTTAGAAAAAGAGCGTAATTTAGTTATTCAATTCTTGACGGGTAATAGATCTTATTTCAATCGAGAATTATTTGAAACTAACAACACTGTTGTGGATATTGTTAACTTCGAAGGTCATTTAATTACTTTATTGACTCTAAATAATGAATATAAATTTGAAAAGGAAAACTGTTTTTCTCCTAAATCAGGAGTAGATTTGCTCTATGAAGCATTTGAAGGTAAAATGGAAATAGATGTTCTTCGGTTTATAGATGTTTGTATTAATGAAATTAGAGATAAGCATTATTCTTATTTGGTAGCCTTATTTTTTAGTCTAAAGAATCTTCATAAAATTCATGTTATTGAAAAAGTTTTTCGGGAAGAAATCGTAAAACATTATAAAATCAAAAAATTGGGGGATTTAAAAGTATCTGATTTGAGCAATCAGGAATATAAAAAAAGACTGGATTTTTATACAAAAAAATGGGAGGAATTTTCAAAATCAGAAGGGGTGTAAGTATTATTACCCTAATCTTTAGGTTTTTACCCTGAATTACCCTGAATTACCCTTTTTAATTACTTGATACAGAGTCATAATAGGTTTTAATTGTAAAAAATTAAAAATCTATTATAATGATGTATTTAAATTTAAGTTTTAAAAAATTAAATCGTGTTATCTGTTCATCAGATAACTTAATACGATTATCTACAAAAGAAGAGGCGCTTAAAGCGAATTACAAGAATACCTCTAAGAAAAAATTTCAGAAAGAACTTATCTCTTTACTAGAGTCTTTTGAAATTACCAACATTATAGAGTATCCATTTTCTAAGTTTAGAAACAGCGTTAGGTTTAAAAAATCTGATGATGCTAATTATTCACTTAAAAGCTAAAAATTATGGATGCAAAAATAAATATTAGAATCGATGAAGCTGTAAAACATCAGCTTGAAGAATTAGCTACTCTAAAACACATGAGTTTATCTGTGTATTTAAGACATTTACTTACTAATCATGTTAGTGATGATAGTTTTGAAGTTGACTATCTTAATTTGCCAAAATCGATAGATGTAGGTCCAACTGAAGATACTTTAGAGAAGATATATGAGCAGTCATTTGATTTTACGTATCTACTCACATGGCTTTTTAGCAAGTATATGCAGCCAGTTGAAACTAATAGTAGTCATGTTATTAGGAAATTAAAATATAAAGTCGAACTCGTTATTTCGGAAAGTTCGTTTTCTCAAGAATTAAAGCTTGAGTTCTTAAAAGTCTTAAGTGATATTAATAGATTTCTAGTTGAGCCTAGTTATGAAAACAAACATTTCCTTTTTTCTATTCCTAATAACCATTTGTCATTTGATTACAACAGATTGATGAATGAAATATGGTCTGTTAAATGTTATGGCTAAAAAAAATAAACAGAAGTTCTGTGATGAAATTAAAAAGGAAATCCAGAACCGAGAAGTGATATTGAACAATAAAAAAGCAGAAAGCGGGTGTCTTATTGTTAAAACTGCTAATCAGTGGATTGATGAAGCCAAAAATCGTCCTATTCCAAATATGCTTTTTAGTCAGTTTTGGCATGAAAACGAACTCTGTATTCTATATGCAGATACTAATATCGGTAAGTCTATTTTGGCAGTGCAAATAGCCGATAGCTTAAGTCGAGGGGTGGCAATTCCAGGGTTTATTAATGAATGTCCTCCTAAAATAGTATTGTATTTAGATTTTGAGCTTTCAGATAAACAGTTTGAGAACCGATATTCAGATAACTACCAAAATCATTATTATTTTGAAACTAAGTTTTTAAGGGCAGAGATAAATGCTGAGGCAGATATTCCAAAAGAATACCATGGTATTGAAGATTTTTTGACTAAATCCCTTGAAAGTAAAATTCTTGAAAATAAGGCAGATGTAGTTATCATTGATAATTTAACCTTTTTGAAAAGCGATAACGAGCGAGCAAAAGATGCTTTAGTACTCATGAAGCTTTTAAAACAACTTACTAAGAAGAGTAATGTGTCAATATTAGTATTGGCACATACACCTAAACGTGATGCCTCAAAACCAATAACTAAAAATGATTTAGCAGGGAGTAAAATGTTAATGAATTTTTGTGATAGCTCTTTTGCTATTGGAGGAAGTGCTTTGAGTCCCTCGTTAAGGTACTTATTGCAGGTAAAACAGAGAAATACAGAGCACGTGTTTCACAATGAAAATGTGATTGTTTGTGAGTTAAAAAAGGAGTATAACTTTTTGTCTTTCGGTTTTGTTGAGTATGGATCAGAAAAAGAGCATTTAAAGCAGTCTGTTTATAATGATGTATCAGAACGTGATGAGTTAATGAAAGATTTAATTAGTCAAGGTATGTCCAACGTTAAAATTGGAGAAGAGCTTGGGCTGTCTGAAGGAGCTATTAGAAAACGTAAAAAAGCCTTAGGTCTGTAATCCATGAATGCCAACGATGTATATAATATAGCAAGTGCGCTTCCTAAAGAGGAGTTAGCAAGGCTATGTAATATGCTCGAAATTAAAACACAACCTAAAAAAAGTATAAAAAGAAAAGGAAAGCCATTACCAAATTTTACGGAGGAAGATGGTATTAGATATTTATTAGATCATCATTTTAATAAAATAAAAACTCCTTAAACGTACCTCGTACCATTCGTACTTAATTAGAGGTACGAGTGGTACGAACCATAATTTTTCAAAATGAATTATAAATACACTTTAGATAAAAGCAGTAAAAAACACAAATGTCCATTTTGCGGCAAGAAAACTTTTGTACGGTATATAAATGTGGAAACTAATACTTACCTAAATAAGGATATAAGTAGGTGTGATAGAGAAAGTAAATGTCAATACCATAAGTCACCAAAAGGAAATCAGCCTTTAGTTAATTGTAATACGCATGTTGTACAGCAATTACCATCGTCTCACAACGAATCGGTTTTAGGCGCTTATGGTAGAAACTATACTAATAATAATTTTATAAGTTATTTATTAAAGTATTTTGCACCCGTAGATGTAAAACATGCCATAAAAAAATATTTTATAGGTACGAGTAATCATTGGAGTGGAGCTACAATATTTTGGCAAGTGGATGAACAAATGAATATTTGTGCAGGTAAAGTCATGTTGTATGACAATATTACTGGTAAAAGAGTTAAAAAACCATATCCACACATCAATTGGATGCATAAGGTATTACAAGTAAAAGGCTTTGTATTGCAGCAATGTCTGTTTGGATTACATAATTTATGCGATTACGATAATAGTTATACAATTTGTATTGTAGAGTCCGAGAAAACAGCTATAATTATGAGTGTATTGTTTCCTCATTGTCTATGGCTAGCTACAGGATCTAAAGCTAATCTAAAAGAAAAACTATTAAGACCATTAAAAGAATATAATATTATTGTATTTCCTGATAAAACGGAGTTTGATGATTGGAATAAAAAAGTACAGGTGTTAGAAAAAGATGATTTTATCATAAGTTGTAGTGATTTTCTAGAAGACAAGAATCTTGAAGAAGGTGGTGATTTGGTGGATATGTTTCAGAAAATGGAGTCTGTAAGAAACATTTAAATATAATTACGTAAAACCGTAAGCTTAAATTGAAAAAGATTCATATTTTAGACTTCCCTAAGAATTATATGACATTTTTTTTAAGTAAATGATATTCAACGAAGACTCTAGAGTAAAAATACCTTCTATATTACATTTAATTCAATTGGGGTATAAATACCTTTCTTTGAAGGACATTGAGTGGGATGAAAACACCAATATTTTTACTTCAATTTTTAATAAGCAAATTCAGCTAATAAACCCAGCGATGTCCGATAAGGATATTCAAAAGGCTTATGATGATATTTCAATTTCATTAGAGAATGAAGATCTAGGACGTGCTTTTTTTAATAAATTAATAGATCAATCAGGGATAAAATTAATAGACTTCGAAAACTTTAATAACAACTCATTTCATGTGGTTACAGAATTACCATATAATAAAGATGATGAGAGTTTTAGACCAGATATTATACTCTTAATAAATGGGATGCCTTTAGTTTTTATTGAAGTTAAAAAGCCTAATAACCGAAATGGAGTACGCGACGAGCATCATAGAATGCAAAGGCGTTTTCAGAATAAAAAGTTTCGCAAGTTTATCAACTTAACGCAACTCATGGTGTTTTCAAATAACATGGCTTATAGTGAAGTAGATACGCAAATGCTGGAAGGTGCTTTTTACAGCACCACAAATTATAAAAAACCAATCTTCAATTATTTTAGAGAAGAGGAAACCTTTGATCTATCTCAGCTTTTACAACCGTTGACTGAAGAAGATGAAAACTATGTTTTAAAAGACACTAATCTTTTAAGTATAAAAAGTAATAAAGAGTTTCAGTCAAATAAAAGCCCATATACAGCAACTAATGCTATTTCTACCTCTTTATTTCAACGAGAACGTTTAAAATTCATTCTACGTTATGCTTTTGCTTATGTAGAGGAGGAGCATGGATTAGAAAAACACATTATGCGTTATCCACAACTATTTGCTACCAAAGCGATAGAGAATAAGCTAGAAAACGGTATTAAAAAAGGCATCATTTGGCATACACAAGGTTCAGGTAAAACAGCTTTAGCATATTTTAATGTAAAGCACCTCACACATTATTTCCAGAAGCATAATATCATTCCAAAATTTTACTTTATTGTAGATCGTTTGGATTTATTAGTGCAAGCAGCAAAGGAGTTTACAGCTCGTGGTTTAGTCGTGCATAAAATAGATAGTAGAGACGCTTTTAGTAGAGATATTAAGTCCACGAATGTCATACACAACAGCTCAGGTAAAGCAGAAATTACAGTCGTAAACATTCAGAAGTTTAAGGACGATCCTGATGTTATAAAAAACAACGATTATAATCTAAGTGTACAGCGTGTTTTCTTCTTAGACGAAGTACACCGTAGTTATAATCCTAAAGGTAGCTTTTTAGCTAATTTAGAATTAGCAGATAAACATTCCATTAAAATTGGTTTAACAGGTACACCATTACTAGGTTCAGAATATAATTCTAAAACCTTATTTGGCGATTATATTCACAAATACTATTATAATCTATCTATAAAAGATGGGTATACCTTACGATTAATTCGAGAAGAAATTGAAACGAATTACAAGCTTGTATTACAAGAAGCACTGGAAAACATTAAAGTATTACAAGGTAATATTGATAAAAAGAAACTCTATGCCGATCATCGTTTTGTAGAACCTATGCTCGACTATATTGTTAAAGATATGGAACAAGCTAGAATCTCTATGAACGATTATAGCATTGGCGGTATGGTTGTTTGTGATTCTTCTGATCAGGCTAAAATGATGCAAGAGATTTTTGATGCTAAATATGCTGAAAAAACAACATCATTTTTTAATGAAGCAGCAGAAGAACCTGCTAGTTATGGCAATAAGAAAAAAGAAGAAAGTAAAGTAAATAAAGCACAGGTTATTTTACATGATATTGGCACCAAACAAGATCGAAGAGATTGGGTTTCCGATTTTAAAGTTGGTAAGCTCGATTTACTGTTTGTTTACAATATGTTATTAACTGGTTTTGATGCTAAACGATTAAAGAAATTATATATAGGTCGGAAAATTAAATCACATAATTTACTGCAAACACTGACACGTGTTAACAGAACCTATAAAATACACAAATATGGTTATGTGGTAGA
Source organism: Algibacter pacificus (assembly GCF_008033385.1). Lineage (GTDB taxonomy): Bacteria > Bacteroidota > Bacteroidia > Flavobacteriales > Flavobacteriaceae > Algibacter > Algibacter pacificus. Next base: position 243,615 of record NZ_VOGY01000001.1, read on the forward strand.
TTTTGCAGACATTCAGAAAGAGTTTGATAAAACCAATCAAGATTACTTTAACGAGTTGCAAAGTGAGTTAGGCGATGAGATGCAACATTATTCTAATCTGTTTAAAAAGCCTGAAGAAATAAAAGAAGAGATTGAAGAAATTAAGGATGTGCTTTTTAAATTTGATACAGATAATGCCACTGTCTTTGGTGAACAAATTTCAGAAATCAATGAACGATCAGAAATTCGTCAAATTGCTAAAGTTTTAAACAATTCCAAAGAATTATATAATCTCATTCGTTTATCTGGTAATTTTGAATTACTCGAAAAATTAGACTTTAAAATGCTATCTGTTTTAGCACGATTAACTAACGATCGGTTAGCATTAATAAATACAAGAATTGCCTTAGAAAATAATGTAGATACTGATAATATTTTAAACACCGCTTTAGAAGATGTCATTTTTGCTTTTACCAAAGTGAAAGAAGAGGAAATGGTATTGGCAGACGAACTGAAAAACACCTTAGGTAAAACAAGAGAAATGTTAGCAGGAAACTTCGACCAGAAAGATCCTATCTTTATTTCTTTGCGTGAAGAGCTAGAACGTTTATTTAAAAAGAAGAATTTAAGTGAAGTCACTAAAGAGGAAATGGAAGCGAACATAAAAGCTTTAAACGAAATCTATGACAAAGCTAAAAAACTAGAACGTGAAAACCAATTGCTGAAAGCTAAATACGATTATGATGCTAAATATACACGTATTCATAAGCGCTTAATGGAGAAAGACCCATTGACCGATAGCGAACGCAAATTGTTTGAAGCCTTAAAAGGATTAAAAACAGCAGTAGACAAGGAGATTTTACAAAACTCAAAACTATTAGAAAACGAGAGCTATGTAGAAAAAATGATGATGCGTTTAGTTGTTAGCCAATTTAAAAAAGAACAAAAGATTGATATTAACACTACAGATGTAAGACGGATTAATAGTCTTATTGTAAAAGAATACATGAACGAATACAACGGTTACGTTGCTTAATGAAAATTATAAAGCAACTGTCGCAAAACATGCGATATTTAACAAATGATGTCAATGAATGAAATAATTATATACGAATCTAATGCCAATCAAATAGAAGTCAGTATTCAATTTGAAAAGGAAACAGTTTGGCTTACTCAGGCGCAATTGGCAGTTTTGTTTGAAAGGGACAGAACAGTTGTTGGTAGACATATTCGTAATATATTTAAAGAGCAAGAGCTAGATGAGGATGTGGTATGTGCAAATTTTGCACATACCACTCAACATGGCGCTATAGAAGGAAAGAGTCAGTCAAAAGATGTAAAATATTATAATCTAGATGTGATTATTTCTGTTGGCTACAGAGTGAAATCATTACAGGCTACTAAATTTAGGCAATGGGCTACACAGCGACTTAAAGACTATTTAGTACAAGGCTATGCAATTAACCAAAAACGTTTAGAGCAAAAAGAACAAGAAGTAAAGTTGTTAAAAGACGGGATTCATATTCTAACCAGAACGGTAAGCAAAGCTATTGAAGAAAAGGCTTCAGATAATATAATTTTAGAAACCTTTGCTAAAGGTTTAAGCCTGTTAGATGACTATGATCATGAACAATTAGATGCTAAAGGTTTAACAACAACAGAAGCCAATTACCCAAGTTTAGACGATTATCAGGAGATAATTAACCAAATGCTAACCGAGTTTGATTCTGATGTTTTTGGAAAAGAAAAAGATAAAAGTTTTCAGAGTTCTGTGGCGCAAATAGCAAAAGGATTTGGAGACGACGATTTTTACCCAAGCATAGAAGAAAAGGCAACCATGCTTTTATATTTTATAGTGAAAAACCACTCATTTGTAGATGGTAACAAGCGTATTGCAGCAGCTTGTTTTTTAAAGTTTTTACAACAAAACAACATGCTTTTTAATAACCAAAAACAACCCATTATTAATAACGATACCTTAGCCAGTTTAACACTGTTTATTGCTTCTAGCAAACCAGAAGAAATGCAAACCGTAACACGTTTGGTAATTAGTGTACTAAACAGAAATAAAGATAATTAGGAATTAAGAATTAAGAATTGCGAATTACGAATTATGAAAGAGAATATTGTACAAACCAAATCGTATGCTTTCGCTATTAAAATTGTTAATACTTGTAAGTTTCTTCAAACTGAAAAAAAGGAATTTATTTTAAGTAAACAATTGTTACGTTCAGGAACATCGGTAGGTGCAAATATAGAAGAAGCTATTGGTGGCCAAAGCAGAAAAGATTTTTATGCCAAATTAACCATTTCATACAAAGAAGCTAGAGAAACAAAGTATTGGATTAGACTATTAACCGATACTCACTATTTAACAAAATCTCAAAGTAAACCACTATTAAATGATATAGAAGAAATATTAAGAATTATAGGGAGTATACAGAAAACTATGAGAAATACGAAATAACAATTATGAATTGAGAATTAGGAATTACGAATTAAGAATTACGAATTAGGAATTGAACATTCGTAATTCATAATTGTACATTGTACATTGTACATTGTACATTGATAATTGCTCATTGAAAATTAATTATATGACAAGCACAGCACAATTTGAAACCCAAACCAAAGCACTAATAGACGACCTTAAAAGCGTCTGTGCCAATTATGGTTTAGGAAATGACGGAAACGAATTTAAAATAATTACCCAAGTATTTCTATATAAATTCTTAAACGATAAATACGTTTACGAGTTAAAACAATTAGAACCCGACTTAGCAAAAGCCGAAAACTTTGACGAGGCTTTAAAAACCTATTCTGAAGATGATTTAGAAATGCTAACCATGCAAATAAGCGAAAACACAGCGCGCATTGCACCTAAAAACTTATTGTCGCGTTTATTCGAACAACAAAACAAAGACAATTTTGCCGATATTTTTGATGAAACCTTAGTAAGTGTCGCCAAAGATAATATCGATATTTTCTCGGTACTCACACAAGGCGGAGAAAAAGTGGTGCTGTTTGAAAACCTAAGTAAATATGTTACCGATAAAAAGGATGACTTTTGCAAAGCCTTAGTAAACAAACTCGTTGGTTTTAGTTTCGAGCATATATTCACACAGAAATTTGACTTTTTTGCGACTATTTTCGAGTATTTAATTAAAGATTACAACACCAATTCTGGCGGAAAATACGCCGAGTATTTTACACCACACGCAGTCGCCAAAATCATGGCAGCTTGTTTGGTTACGGGAGACGATGTAAACAACGTGACCTGTTACGATCCAAGTGCGGGATCGGGCACCTTGTTAATGAATATTGCACACGCCATTGGCGAAGACAAGTGTACCATTTACTCGCAAGACATCTCGCAAAAATCGTCTGCCTTATTGCGTTTAAATCTTATTTTAAACAATCTGGTACATTCCATACAAAACATTATACAGGGCAATACTATTTTAAGTCCGTATCACAAACAAGACAACGGGCAATTAGAACAGTTTGATTATATCGTTTCTAATCCACCATTTAAGCTGGATTTTAGCGATTACAGCGCAGATTTAGACAGTAAAGCCAATAAAGAACGCTTTTTTGCAGGTATCCCCAATATTCCTAAAAGCAAGAAAGATTCTATGGCTATTTACTTGCTGTTTATACAGCATATTATGCACAGCTTAACCCCAAAAGGGAAAGCCGCCATTGTGGTGCCTACTGGTTTTATAACCGCACAATCTGGTATTGATAAAAAAATTAGACAAAAACTAGTAGAAAGTAAAATGCTTGCAGGCGTCGTATCTATGCCTTCTAATATTTTTGCCACCACAGGAACCAACGTAAGTATTTTGTTTTTAGATAAAACCAATACCAAAGATGTGGTATTGGTAGATGCTTCTAATTTAGGAACGAAAGTAAAAGAAGGTAAAAACCAAAAAACAGTATTAAGCGAAAACGAAGAACAGCAAATTATTGATGTATTTAACAATAAAGAAGCTATGGACAATTTTTCTGTCGTGGTTAGTTATGAAGCTTTAAAAGCTAAAAATTATAGTTTAAGTGCAGGACAATATTTTGAAGTAAAAATAGAATACACAGATATTTCTTCGGAAGAGTTTGTTTCTAAAATGAACAGTTTTGAAACCAGTTTAAATAGCCTTTTTACTGAGTCTAAAACTTTAGAAAAAGAGATTAATGACAATTTGAAAAATTTAAAGTATGATTAAGTTTGATACAGATAAATTCATTCAAACTACTTTAGGAGAATTAGTTTCAAAAGAAAAGAAATCAATAATTTCTGGACCATTTGGTTCAAATGTTGGGAAAAAATTTTTTAAGGAAGAAGGGATACCTTTAATTAGAGGTAACAATCTAAGTAAAGGAGAAGAAAAATTTAAAGACGATGGATTCGTTTTTTTGACTAGAGAAAAAGCAGATGAATTAAATTGTTATGCTATTAAGAATGATTTAATTTTTACAGCAGTTGGAACGATTGGTCAAGTTGGTATTATAGATGAAAAATTGAAATATGATGAATACGTTATTTCAAATAAACAATTACGAGCAAGATTTGATAATAGTAAAATAACACCACTTTTTGCCTATTATTGGTTTTCATCCTATTGGGTTCAAAAATTAATTCTTCAACGTAACGTTGGAAGTACAGTTCCATTGATAAATTTAAGTGTTCTTAAAGGGCTTCCAATCACATTACCAAAATCAATTGAAACTCAAAAAAGCATAGTTGAAGTACTAGAAAATATTTCTTTAAAAATAGAAGTCAACAACAAAATAAACCAAGAGTTAGAAGCGATGGCAAAAACGCTTTACGATTATTGGTTTGTACAGTTCGATTTTCCCTTCGACTTCGCTCAGGGTAAATTAGATGTTAATGGTAAACCTTATAAATCTTCTGGTGGTAAAATGGTTTTTAATGAAGTGTTGAAACGTGAGATTCCTGAGGGGTGGGCGGTTAAAGAATTAGAATGTTGCGCAGATTTTAAAAATGGAAAAGGAATGAAAAAGGATCTTCTTGACGATAATGGAGAATTTCCAGTTTTTGGTTCAAATGGAATTGTTGGAAAAACAAATAAATTATTATTTGATAGCCCAGTTATAGCAATTGGTAGAGTAGGTGCAAATTATGGAGAAATACATTACTCAATTGATTCTTGTTGGATTACTGATAACGCTGTCACATCCCAACCGATAAAAAACGAATATTTGTGGTGGCTTTTATTAGCGTTGAAAGGGATTAATTATTCAAGCATAGCAGGTGGTTCTGCACAGCCACTTATTACACAAGGAAAATTAAAAGCATTAAACTTTGCAATACCAAGTAATGATTCATTCCAAAATTTTCATCAAATAATTAATCCAATTTATTTAAAAATCAATAATGTTCTTAAACAAAACCAAAAACTCTCAGAGCTTAGAGATTGGTTGTTGCCTATGTTAATGAATGGGCAAGTGAGCGTAGCGCATTCCCATGCAGATGAGAATCTTGGAGAGGTAGAGCAGGAGTTGGGTATGGTTGCGGAGGATGGAGAAATTTATAAAAGTAAGATATGAAAGAAATAGATATTGTAAATATTTGTGAATCGGTTTTATCCAGTTTGGCAACAATGGGGTATGAGAGCAATAAAGTGGAGTCAGTAGGTCAGCTTATTTTTCCTGTAAAAAATGGAGGTCAGGATAGAATTTCAGAACAGGAGCTTCGTCAATTATTTATAGAAGAATTTAAAGATAAACATGAAGATTTATGTTATTCTATAGAAACACCGACTATAGGTAAATTTAAGTTTGGCGAAAAGTTTGAGGACATATCTTCAGGTAAAGGAAGATCAGCATCATTAGATATGTGTATTTATAAAAGGGATAAAAACACCATCATTAGAGACTTGAATATCGAATTTAAATTTAATAATGTTTCGCTCTATAAAATTGGAAAAGATATTTTAAAATTAATGAAAGAAGAACAAAATGGAGTGTTCATACTTTTGCTTAATAATACAGATCGAGGTACACTTTGTAATATTGGCCATACAGGTGTTTTAGATAAGCTTTCTCAATCATTTAATAGATTTAAGGATAACTGGCAAGGGAATAAAAGTATACAGTTAGTCATTATATCTTTACAAGAAAAGGTTTTTATACATCGTACTATTACAGATACCCTTTTTGAAAATGAAAAAACTGTATTCTCTATTTGTGAAAATAGCTATGTTAATATGTCAGAGATTAATGAAGATAGTGGATGGGAAATTGTAAGAGTTAAATAAAGATTAGGACAGGGTTGCGGAGGATGAAGAAACGTATAAAAGATAAAATAAGATAAGATGAAGTATTTAAATTTTAAAAGCCTAATAATCTTTTTGATTGTTGGATTAATTGGAAGCAACATTTTTCTTCAAATGAAAGTGGAAGAAGCAATAAGAGCTGCAAATGATGCAGCATACCAAGCAAGAAAAGCATATCGTGAAGCTGAAACCGCTGCCAGTTATGCCAGGGATGCAGCAGACTATGCTGAAGAAGCGTCTGAAAATGCAGAAAATGCCTATTACTCGGCTCAGGAAGCTGCGAGCAATAGTTTTGGTAATCAATGTTGGTCATGTCCTTAAACTATAATAAATAACGAAAAAATTAAGAGTTAGAGCTCCTGAAACAAGTTCAGGATAACAAATAGAGCAGGGGTTCGGAAGAAGGAGAAATTTATAAAACAAACAATTAAGTCTAAATGTTTATTAATGAATGTTTTAACTCCAAATAATTTTTATAAAAAGCTAAAAGATAATTCCTTTAGTAGAGCAGAAATTGGCGTAAATTTTGACGTTTTAATTGATGCAAGTATTGTTGATTGGGAGTTTCGTATTATTCAAAATGTAACCTTTGAAAAGATAGTTAAAATTAAAGATGTTGAAATAAATTCAGGGTTGGCATTTATTAACTGTAAGTTTAAAGAGGATATTGTTTTTAGTGGCGTTAAATCTTTAAATTTCGACAGCACTATTAATCCTAATAATTATAGTGTGCTTTTTTCTTCATGTATAGCATCCTTAATTCGTTTCGATCAAAAATGTAATCTTGATAGAGGAATTGTTGTAGATAAAGATTCCAATATTGATAATTTTGTATTTCTTCAATCACATATAAAATTTAATGGTTTAAAATTAGTGTCTAGTTCCATAAATAATATTTTAGATATTTCTAATGTAAGATCTGAATTGAATTTGCGTTTTATGAAATTGAACAAAAATTTGAGAATTGATACTTTAATCGGGGATGTTTCATTCATTTCTTCAACTTTTAATGATACAATTAATTTATATAACCTTGAATGTCCAAATAGTTTAACATTCAATGATAATGTATTTGAAGGCCAACTTAAAATTCAATCTTCAAGATTAAAAGGGTTTTATATTCATGGTGATATTTTTAATAAAAAAATAGAATTAGAAAATCGAGACCTTTCAGATAGAGGAATCAAATCTTTTTGTAAAGAAATTTACATTAGTGAAGCTAAGTTTATTGAAGGGGCTGATTTTAATGGTTTGTCCAAAGAAATTGAAAAAATCACATTACAAATTACTCCGAATCTTCAAGGAGTTATCAAGTTTACTGGCTGGAAGGTTGATGATTTATATATTTCGGGAGTTAATCAAAATTTAAAGTTATTGTTTAAAAGAATGATTTTTAGGTTTGCTTTATTGAACGACTTTACGAATTATAATGATTTGAGTTTTGATAAGTGTTCTGCCGAAGGAGATAGCACCTTTAACTTGAGTGATTGTGATTTAGGTGCTGCGAAATTTAACGAATTTGATTTTAATTCTTTCAAAAAAATTAGAACAGATAATGTGACTCTAGATAAAATAAGAGCATCAAATGTTAATTGGTTTAGTAAAGGTAGTTTAGAAATTTCTTCATCAGATGGCACCGATATTGAGAAGTACAGGAGGATACGTGAAGTTTATAGACAAATTAAACATGCCCTGGTAAATTCAGGTAACCAAATAGATAGTTTAATGTTTAAGGCTCGTGAAATGGAGGCGTATCGTAGCGAATTGAAAAGTGGTGAAAATTATAGTATTGAAGATAAATTGATAATGACGGTTAGTCGTACTAATAATTTTGGTTTAAGTTGGGGGAAACCAACATGTGTCATTTTTATTATAACTCTAGGTTTTTATATTTTAATGTTACCTCTTTTTTCAAGTTCAATAAATTATTCGATTGCTTCAAATTTGGAAGAAGTGAAATTAACATTTTCTGAAATTTATAACAATTTTGGAGTGTTTTGGCAATTGTTTAATCCAACCAGAAAATTTAGTTCAACCTTTGGAGAAATTGATAATGGTTTTCTTTATTTTTTAGATTTATTCCAAAGAATAGTTTTAGGAGTATTTATTTTTCAAATAATAAAAGGTTTTAGGAGGCTGACTTCAAAATAGTATATGAAAAAATTTATTAATTTATCCCCAAAAGATTCAAAAGGATTAGATCAACCAATTTATAAAAATGCGAGACATCTAAGAAAAGATGCTTTTGCTTTAGCTGAAACAAATAAATCGTATAGTAGCGCAACATCATTATTAATTCTAAGCTCAGAAGAAGTTATAAAAGCAACGTTAGTCTTTTTACATAGTCAAGAATATAAAGTGTATTTAATTAAAGGTGCTAAAAGGTTTTTTAGTGATCATAATATAAGGCATGAGGTAGCGCAACTCGTAGAAGTTGGTTCTAGTCTAATGGAAACAATCAATATTTGGGAAGAGCAAAGAGAAAAACCATTATTTAAGACTAAAGTAAAATGGCTCGATTGGGGCTTAAATGGCTTGAATGATTTGGTTAAATCTGCTCAGCCTCTTATGAATTCAGGTAAGCGAATAGAAAAGTTGCAAGAATTTAATGATTTGAAAAATCAAGGCCTTTATGTTAACTATGAGGATAGATTATTATCACCTCAATTTCAGATCGTTGCAGATGAGTATACTACGGTTAAAAATATTGTAGAAAGAACCTTTAAATTCTATAAATCATTAAGACTACTATACCATCCAAGTATTGAAAAACACCTATCAAAAAAGAAAATTATGAAAGTTAGGGAGGACTTAGAACTTTTGATTAATGATGCTTTTAAGGATTATGAATTTAATAATAAAAGAAATTAAAGAGCAGTTTTAAATTAATAAAACAAAAGGCCAGCTTCCTAAACAACCTAAGCATAAACAAGGAGGGGGGAATACACAGCAAAATCTGGAAATCAATTGAATCTGATACTTTTGATTTAATGAATAATTTTTATGAATTAAAAAGTGGTTAAATAAAAGAAATAGCTATGAACAAATATGGCACAGCCGCAATAAAAGCAGCTAAAGAAGATAAAAACCCAATTGAATCATGGAAAATTGCTGTTAAAGATTTTGATTCTGAAAGCGCTAAAGTAAAAGGTTGCCCTAAAAATACTTTTTTAGGTTTATGTGAAGATGGTTACATAAAAGGTATTCCTAAAGGGAATTATACAAAGTCTATTAAAAATAAAGAATATGGAATAAATGCAATAAAGATTATAAAAAACAATCCAAACAAATCATTTACACCAAAAGAGTTATGGGGGGAATTAAACCTTGGAGATAAAAAGCACAATTCACAAATGGATGTTGTTTTGGCACTTTGGAATAACGGTTGTATTGCGCGATCATAAAGCTTAAAAGATCAATCGGTTATTTGGAAGACGTAGTAAATCTATACTTTCTAAAAAACTTTTGGTTAAATTGTTATTAGTGAGATAATAATTATTATATTTAACCTCCCTCCAATAGAACATTTAGTAGTAGAACGTTTAACACATGCTAACTACTATTTAATATGTTTAAAAAAACACTACTATTTACCTTTTTTACTTTATTATCTTACTCGCTGTTATTTAGTCAATCTGGAACCGTAAAGTTCGATAATGTAACCAATAAGTATACACTTCAAAAGAATACCGAATCTAACAATACAATTAGTGTATTTATTACAGACAATAAAAACGCTAGCAACCCAAAACAATTTAGCTTTAATAACACAGTTTCCGAATCAACTTTTGTTAATACTGCAATAGCTGAAATGAAAGCGGCTTCGGTAAATTATTTTTTTGTTAATGATAATAATGAAGTTGTTAGCATTGAAAAGGGATATACGGATTATAATTCTATAAAAATTAACAAACCCGAATCTGAAGAGGTATTAAAATCTCTTTTAGAATCATCTTTCAAGTTGGAGAATGAAACGATTATTGAATTTTGGCCGACACTAAATGATGGCAATTCTTTTGATGTTTTTGAGGGATTTGAAGATAATTTCGAGTTAATTAAAGAAGCAGATGTGGTTCATTTTAAGTATAAAATTGAAAAGGACAAAGAAGACGAAGAGAAAAAAATAGAAGTTGATAGTGACAATGTGAGAGTCGAAATTTTTAAAGCTTTATTTAATGATTTTGAAAGTGTAGTTGATGTTTTAAAACCGTTATTAATTTCAGAAAAAAGGTTTAATCAAATTAAAGATCTTAAATTAAATGAAACCAATAGGTTTGTGTTATCAGAGTTGTATAAAGCACTAAAAAATGATTTGGAATATAAATTTATAAATAATATTATATTAAAATCTAATACAAAACCAGAGGAAAGTAAAGTTTATAAAGTCAATGTTAAAAATAATAATAAATCGAATTATTATATTTTAAAATTTTGTGATCAAACTAGAGTCTGCAATGAAACAAATGAAATTTTATATTCAACCAATAAAGAATTATTTAGTCAGATTATTAAAGATTTTATAAAAATCAATTCAGATTTTACATTAGTTGATGATAATGACTTAACTGAATTATTCAATTTAATTGATAAAAATAATGAGGAGAGCAAAATTACAGCTGCTAAAAAACCACTATATGAGACCATAGCTTCTTTAGTTCAAGCCATAGAAAATTTAGAAACGCAGCATTCTGGAAAACTAAAGCTAAATAAAACAGTGAGAGTTTACGAGAATAAACACGTTGTAGAAGGCTCTGAGTTTATAGCAGACTATGCCACGGTAAGGTTCTTTAACAATAAAGCAAAAGATATTGTAGTTGTAGGCACTTTAACAAGTAATAATCGAGAGTTTACGGTTGTTAATGTCCAGTTTAGTGTCGCTCTAAGATCCTTTAGAAATACGTTAAATTATGTTCCTATTTCACCAAATGATGATGATACTAACTTGTCTTTAAATTATAATGATTTATTCGAGTATTACCCAAATGAGGAAAACTCTAATTACTCTGTTCGAAATAAAGCATACAGAATTGCCGCAGATAGTATAGTGCCAATAGAGGAGCGTAAACTCATGGATTATTTTACCGCCGTTATATTTTCAGACTTTTTAGGCTTAAATGATCAAAACTCTAATAGTTTAATGCAAGCGGAAGGTCGAGTTAAAATCCCTATTTGGAATCGTAATTACCGCTGGGTTTCTTGGATACATGCCTTAAATGCTGATATTAACGCCTCCATTTATAACGGGTTTGATGATAATTCTAGATTTATTACGCCTAGTGATTTTACACCTCCTATGGTAGATGATTCTAGTACAGACATGATTGATGAAACAAAAATTAATTCTACAGCCACTATCAATAATTTTGACTACATAAAATATAATAACTTAAACGCTGGAATAAGTTTAGATTTTCTAAATATAGAAATGAAAGCTCTTTCTACGGATTGGAGTTTTGGCTATGGTTTACGGTATTATCGAGCGGGGTTAAAATATACAGAAACAACTGAAGATGTAGATGTTGTAAAAAAATATCAACTTAATGCGCTTACTCATGAATTCAATACAAATTTTGAAATTAGACCACAATTAAATTTTGGAGCAGATTTAAATATCGCTTTAAATTGGTTGCATGATGGGGGTTCAGTTGAAAACCTCGATATTTTGTATAATACGAATGATGGTAATGATGAGAAAAAAATATTGAGACTTCAATTAAATTTATACAGCAAAGTAGATCCAAGCGAATCTAATGGCGGTATTTATGCTAGAATAGGTGGTTTTTATCATTTAGGAGCTAAGGATTTTTATCCTCAGATTCTGGTAGGTTACGCTACAAATTTATCATCTTTTGTAAATAAGTTCTCAAGTAAATAGAGTAATCAAACCTAAAAGAATGTTCTTAGTTTGATTAAAACTTTAAGTTCAACCAATATCTAGTCCCTTTTAATTCCCCCGTTTTAATAAACATCTTTTTGTCAACCATAGCTTTTAAATCACGAGTAGCAGTAGAAGCTGAGGTTTTTGCTATTTTAGCATAATTATTGGCACTTAAACCGCCTTCAAAACCTTGGTGTCCTGCGTTAAAAAGACGGGTAACAACTTTTAATTGCCGTTCATTTAGGAATGTGTGGTAACGATCGACAAATTTTGCTTTTTCAATTAAAAAATCGATAAGTTTTAATGTCTCCTCTTGGGCATCCAGTATGGTTTGACCAAAATAAAGTATCCAATCTGTAATATCAGTATTTTTATTATTGTTTTCTAAAGCATTGTAATACGCTTTTTTATTAGCTTGAATTGTTTTTGATAATGAAATAAGAGCTGGTTGCCCTGAGCTTTGCGCAATAGATTTTTCAGCTAGAGCTCTTGCAATACGCCCGTTTCCATCTTCAAAAGGATGAATGCTAACAAAATATAAGTGTGTAATACTAGCCTTGGCAAGCGGTAATACGGACGTGTTTTGTTCTGTTTTAGGGTGTATTACATTAAACCAAATCATAAAGGCATTCATTTCGTGTATTACGGAATGAGATGGCGGTGCTTCAAAATGAATAGTTGGTTTATCTAATCGTCCAGAAACAACTTGCATAGAATCTTCGTGCGTACGGTAGGTGCCAATGTCGGATAAATCACGTCTACCATTAGTTAACATTTTGTGCCAGTTAAAAAGTTGTTCGTGCGTTAATGGTGTGTGATAATTGCGATATAAATCGACCATCATTTCCGAAATACCATATTCAGCAGGAGCTACTCTTTTATTATTTGTGGTGAGTCCAAGATTCTTTTTAATGGAAGATTGAATGCTAACTCTATCTAGATATTCACCTTCTATTTCAGAAGTATTCAAGGCTTCATTAGATAATATTTCAACAATGAATTGCTCTTTTTCATTATCGTTAACATGTTTAAAAGCCCCTAAAACAGTTCCTGTATTTTGAGAGAACTTTAATTCTAAAGCATTAATAGCTTCTTCATTATAAGAAAAATGAGGCCATTCTTTTTGTTGCCAATTCCAAATGTGATATGCCATGAGCTATAAGTTTTTATTTTATAGCTCAAATATAAGGTTATTTTGAGCTATAAATAATGTTTTTATAGCTAAAATCATTGTTTTTGGGTGTGAGACAAAGGGTTATTTTAGGTTTTTTAAGGTCTTAATTGCTTTATATATGGACTCTTGGTATTTAATTTTTGTATTACAAAAGTAATTATGTGTATATTTGACTAGAAATTAATTATAAATCAGAGTACACACTTTCGTACACGATTTTATTAAAATATTAGCATTTTAGTGTCAAATTCGGGGTTTTTATCAAACTCATAACCCGAAGGTCACTGGTTCGAGTCCAGTTCCCGCTACAAAGATTAGAAGCCTTTCAGAAATGAAAGGCTTTTTTTATAACTTTTATTTTCTTTTTTTTTTACAAAAATCTGAAAACTATTTTAAAATTCGCACACAACTTTTGAGTTTGATCCCTTTTTAACTCAAAAAAAAAGCTGTCGAAAATGTGTTTTTTCAACAGCCTTTTTTAGTTTAAAATATTAAATATTAAGATTCGGCAGATTTCTCGGCCTTTTCAATAGAAATACTTAATTCTTCGGTTTTCGTATCGAAATCGATTTTTATATGATCGCCTTCTTGTAAATGAGATGATACAATTTCTTCTGCCAAAGCATCTTCAACGTATTTTTGAATTGCTCTTTTTAAAGGTCTTGCGCCATATTGTTTATCGAAACCTTTTTCTGCTATATAATCTTTTGCTGTTTCTGTTATTGCTAGATTATAACCTAACAATTTAATTCGAACAAGCAGTTTTTCTAATTCAATATCTATAATTTTATTAATGTCTTGTTTTTCTAATGCATTAAACACGATAACATCATCAATTCTATTTAAAAATTCTGGAGCAAACGATTTTTTTAGGGCGTTTTCAATAATACTTTTAGCATTGGCATCTTCTTGTGCTTTTTGTGAGGCCGTTCCAAAGCCAATTCCTGTTCCAAAATCTTTTAATTTACGAGCCCCAATATTTGAAGTCATAATGATGATGGTGTTTCTAAAATCAATTTTTCGTCCTAAAGAATCTGTTAGATATCCGTCATCTAACACTTGAAGTAGCATGTTGAATACATCGGGATGTGCTTTTTCAATTTCATCTAAAAGAATAACAGCGTAAGGTTTACGACGTACTTTTTCGGTAAGTTGTCCACCTTCTTCATAACCTACATATCCCGGAGGTGCACCCACTAATCTAGAAATAGCGAATTTTTCCATGTATTCACTCATGTCTATTCTAATTAGTGATTCTTCAGAATCGAATAGCTCTCTAGATAACACTTTGGCTAATTGCGTTTTACCAACACCGGTTTGTCCTAAAAAGATAAACGATCCAATCGGTTTGTTTGGGTCTTTAAGTCCCGCACGGTTTCTCTGAATGGCTTTAACAACCTTAGAAACGGCATTATCTTGCCCGATAACTTTACCTTTTATAAGATCTGGTAATACGGCCAATTTATTAATTTCTGTTTGCGCTATACGGTTTACCGGCACACCGGTCATCATAGAAACTACATCGGCAACGTTATCTTCTGTTACAATTTCACGATTTTGCTTAGTGTCTTCTTCCCATTTTTCTTGGGCAATGGCAAGCTCTTTTTCAAGACGTTTTTCATCGTCTCTTAATTTTGCAGCTTCTTCGTATTTCTGTTTTTTAACGACAGAGTTTTTAGTTTCTCTTACTTCTTCAAGCTTTTTTTCTAACTCAATAATTTGTTTTGGAACATCTATATTGGTAATGTGTACACGAGAACCGGCTTCATCTAAAGCATCGATAGCTTTGTCTGGTAAAAAGCGTTCGGTCATGTATCTATTGGTTAATTTTACACAGGCTGCAATGGCTTCTGGGGTATAATCAACATTATGATGTTCTTCGTATTTTCCTTTAATATTATTTAGAATTTCAATAGTTTGTTCTACCGTAGTTGGTTCTACAATTACTTTTTGAAAACGACGTTCTAAGGCGCCATCCTTTTCTATGTATTGTCTGTATTCGTCCAAGGTAGTGGCGCCAATACATTGTATTTCTCCTCTTGCTAAAGCGGGTTTAAACATGTTAGAGGCATCTAAACTTCCTGTAGCTCCACCTGCGCCAACAATGGTGTGTATTTCATCTATAAATAAAATAACATCGTCGTTTTTTTCAAGTTCGTTCATTACGGCTTTCATACGCTCCTCAAACTGTCCACGGTATTTTGTGCCTGCGACTAAACTGGCTAAATCTAAAGTTACTACTCGTTTATTAAATAATATACGAGATACTTTTCGTTTTACAATTCTAAGCGCCAAACCTTCGGCTATAGCCGATTTACCTACTCCAGGTTCACCAATTAAAAGTGGATTGTTTTTCTTTCTTCTACTTAGCACTTGAGAAACACGTTGTATTTCTTCTTCACGGCCCACTACGGGGTCTAATTTCCCTTCCTCGGCCATGGCTGTTAAATCGCGACCAAAGTTATCTAAAACCGGGGTTTTAGATTTTTTATTGGTTTTGGAACTTCCCGTAGGCGCGTTGAAAATATTTTCTTTTGAAGCCGAATCGTCTTCTAGGTTAGAATCGTCATCTGGAAAATCTGCTTTTGGTTCTATATAGTCATCATCGTTTGTAATCATCATCTTGAATTGTTCTTTAACATTGTCATAGTAAACCTTTAATTTATTTAAAAGCTTTGTTGTAGGGTCGTTTTCATTTCTTAAAATACAAAGCAGTAAATGCGCGGTATTTATAGATGTACTTTGAAATAATTTAGCTTCTAAAAAGGTCGTTTTTAGAGCGCGTTCTGCTTGCCGGGTAAGGTGTAGGTTTTTCTTTTGGTTAGAACCTATGGCTATATTAGGGTTTGCAGGGCTTAATATTTCTACTTTACGCCTTAAGTGAGTTAAATCGATTTCTAGCGCGTTTAAAATGGTAATTGCTTTACCATTACCGTCACGTAAAAGTCCAAGCATAAGGTGTTCGGTTCCTATAAAATCATGACCTAAACGTAATGCTTCTTCTTTGCTGTAAGCAATAACATCTTTTACTCTTGGGGAAAAATTATCATCCATATCTTCTGTCCTTTCTGCATTAAAAATACTAAAACATTCTTACCAAAGGCAAAAACTATACCTTTTTTTGTGTGTAAAATGCTAATTGACAAAAAAAAGCATATAAATCCAAAATTTTAGAATATATATTTTTCAAAAATAAATAGATTAAGAATTGTTAATAAATACATGAAAAAATGATTGTAAAAGGCTTATTGTGACTATTGGAATTGTTATATTAGCTTGTTTTTAAAATTACATAAAACTTAATTAAAATATATATGGGAGAAGGAGAAAAACTGATACCAATTAATATTGAAGATGAGATGAAATCGGCTTACATTGATTATTCAATGTCAGTTATTGTTTCACGTGCTTTACCAGATGTAAGAGATGGTTTAAAACCCGTACATAGACGTGTTCTTTATGGGATGCATGAGCTAGGTATTAGATCGAATACCGCACACAAAAAATCGGCAAGAATAGTTGGGGAAGTTTTAGGAAAGTATCACCCACACGGGGATACCTCGGTGTACGATGCAATGGTACGTATGGCTCAAGAATGGAGTTTACGTTATATGCTTGTAGACGGGCAAGGGAATTTTGGTTCTATTGATGGCGACAGTCCGGCAGCTATGCGTTATACGGAAGCACGTATGAAAAAGATATCCGAAGACATGTTGGCAGATATCGACAAGGAAACCGTAGATCATAAATTGAATTTTGATGATACCTTACAAGAACCAACCGTACTACCAACACGTATTCCTGGTCTTTTAGTTAATGGAGCATCTGGTATTGCAGTTGGTATGGCCACTAATATGCCTCCACACAACTTAACCGAAGTGGTTAATGGTACTGTAGCTTATATTGAAAATAATGATATTGAAATTGATGAATTAATTCAGCATATTAAAGCTCCTGATTTTCCAACTGGAGGAACTATTTATGGATATGACGGTGTTAAAGAGGCTTTTCAAACAGGGCGTGGGCGTATAGTAATTCGCGCTAAAACTAGTATCGAAGAGGTTAACGGTCGTGAATGTATTATTGTTGACGAAATTCCTTACCAAGTTAATAAGGCAGACATGATTAAGAAAACTGCCGATTTGGTTAACGATAAAAAACTCGAAGGTATTGCGCTTATTCGTGATGAATCCGATAGAAATGGTATGCGTATCGTTTATGTTTTAAAACGTGATGCTATTCCTAATATTGTTTTAAATAAACTGTTTAAATATACAGCATTACAGTCTTCATTTAGTGTTAATAATATTGCATTAGTTAATGGACGTCCGCAGTTACTAAATCTAAAGGAGTTAATTCATTATTTTGTAGAACATAGACATGATGTTGTTGTTAGACGTACAACTTATGAATTACGAAAAGCCGAAGAACGTGCGCATATATTAGAAGGATTAATAATTGCTTCGGATAATATTGATGAAGTTATAAAAATTATTCGAGCTTCTAACAATGCCGATGAAGCTCGAACAAAATTAATAGAGCGTTTTCAACTATCAGAAATACAGGCCAAAGCTATTGTCGAGATGCGTTTGCGTCAGTTAACAGGTTTAGAGCAAGATAAATTACGTGCCGAGTATGAAGATATCATGAAAACTATTATCGATCTTAAAGATATTCTAGCGCGTAAAGAGCGTAGAATGGATATCATTAAAGAAGAATTAATTGTAGTTCGTGATAAATATGGAGATGAACGTCGTTCAGTAATTGAATATGCAGGAGGCGATTTAAGTATCGAAGATATGATTCCTAATGAGAGTGTGGTTATTACTATTTCTCACGCGGGCTATATTAAACGTACTTCCTTAAACGAATATAAAACACAGCATAGAGGAGGAGTTGGACAAAAAGCATCAACAACCCGTAACGAAGATTTCTTAGAACATTTATTTGTTGGTACCAACCATCAATATATGTTGTTCTTCACTCAAAAAGGAAAATGTTTCTGGATGCGTGTTTACGAAATTCCAGAAGGCAGTAAAACATCCAAAGGACGAGCCATTCAGAATTTAATAAATATTGAGCAAGACGATAAAGTTATGGCTTTTATCTGTACGCAAGATTTAAAAGATGAAGCCTATATAAATAGTCATTACGTTATTATGGCTACCAAAAAAGGTCAGGTTAAAAAGACCTCATTAGAGCAATATTCTCGTCCAAGAACAAACGGAATTAATGCCATTACGATTAAAGAAGACGATGTTTTATTAGAAGCTAAACTTACAACAGGCGAAAGCCAAGTCATGCTAGCATTAAAATCTGGTAAAGCGATCCGTTTTGAAGAAGCTAAAACCCGCCCAATGGGACGTGGCGCATCTGGAGTTCGTGGTATTCGTTTACAAGATGAAGATACCGATGAAGTGATAGGAATGATTGCTGTTGATGATATGGATAGTAATGTACTTGTAGTATCTGAAAATGGTTATGGTAAACGATCGAGCCTTGAAGATTACAGAATTACAAATCGTGGTGGAAAAGGAGTAAAAACCATTTCTATTACAGAAAAAACAGGTAATTTAGTATCCATAAAAAACGTGACAGACGAGGATGATTTAATGATTATTAATAAATCTGGTGTAGCTATTAGATTGGCTGTAGCCGATTTAAGAGTTATGGGTAGAGCCACTCAAGGTGTTAAATTAATTAACCTTAAAGGAAATGATTCTATTGCCGCCGTAGCCAAAGTAATGCGTGAAGAAGAAGACGTTATTGTTGAAGGAGAAGAAAAAACGGATAGTATTGAAGGTCTTGAAAACGCTAAGGGTTTAGAGGGTGGCACAACTCTTGATAATAATTTGGATGATAATAACACTGAAAATTAAACTTAATATTTTTAAAATGAAAAAACAATTAATCATAGCTTTAGCCATTTCAATGGGTGCATTTTCATTTGCACAAAAAAAAGAATTGAGAGCCATAGAAAAAGCTATTAAATCGGAGAAATTTACAGAAGCTAAAGCAGCGGCAACAACTGCTGAAAGTCTTTTAGGGGTAATGGATGATAAATCTAAAGCAAAGTACTACTATTTATTAGGTCAAGCACTTTATGCAAATGGTAAAGGTACAGATACTGAGGTGGCCTCAGCCTTAGAAAATTTTAATAAAGCAGAAGGAGTTTATGCTTCAGAAGTGGCTAATTTAAAGCAAACTATAACTAATAATTTATTAACAAAAGCTAATGCTGCTTACGAAAAACAAGATTTTTCTACCGCTTCTAAATATTTTGAAAACTCTTATAGAGTAAAGGAAAAAGATACACTTTACTTATACTATGCAGCAGCAACAGCTGTAAATGTGCAAGAGTATGATAGGGCGTTAGTTTTATATGATGAATTAAAGAATTTAGGCTACACAGGTATACAAAAGCAATATTTTGCAACTAATGTAGAAACTGGAAAAGAAGAGCTATTAGATAAAAATACGCGCGACCTTTATGTGAAAGCTAAAAGCCATACCAATCCCGGTGAACGTTTAACGGAATCTAAAATGCCAGAAATTGTTAAAAATATGGCACTTATTTATGTGAGCCAAGGAAATGATGAAAAGGCTATTAAAGCCCTTAAGGAAGCAAGAGCTGAAAACCCTACCGACATTAATTTAATTTTATCTGAAGCTAATGCTCACTATAAAATGGGGAATGTTAAGGAATTTGAAGCGTTATTAAGTGAAGCTGTAGAATTAGATCCAGTAAATCCTGAGTTACAATATAATTTAGGGGTTATTGCTGCAGAATCTGGGCAACCAGAAAAAGCAAAAGCTTATTATGAAAAAGCTATAGAGTTAGATCCAGAATATATTAATGCCTATATTAATATTTCTGCACTTGTGCTTGCTAAAGAAGAGCCAATTATTACAGAAATGAATGGTTTAGGAAGTAGCAAAAAAGATGATTTACGTTACGATGAACTAAGAGAAGAGCGTCAAAACCTATATAAGGAGGCTGTTCCTTATTTAGCAAAAGCACTAGAAATTGATGCAGAAAATTTAAGTGCCGCTAAAACCTTAATGAATATTTATAGCATTTTAGGTGATACAGAAAATGCAAAAAGTTTAAAAGCCAAAGTTGAAGCTTTAGAAGCAGCTCAATAAGATTGTATTAAAGCAAAAAAAAAGGTCGCAATTTGCGACCTTTTTTTTGTTCTAAAATCTTATATAAAATATTAAATTATTTTTTTAATTACCCGTAATTTGTGGGTGTGTTTTTTTCGGTCTACATTATATATTCCAGAATGATCTAGACGATCTATTCTAACTTTTCCATGTGCATGAATAATATAATTGTCATCCATAATTAAGCCAACATGTGTGATAAGTCCTTCACTATTATCAAAAAAAGCTAGATCTCCCGGCTCACTTTCTTCTATAAAACTTAGTGCTTCTCCTTGAGTAGCTTGTTGCGATGCATCACGAAGTAATTTGTAGCCATTTAGTTTATATACCATTTGGGTAAATCCAGAGCAATCAATACCAAAAGGCGTTTTTCCTCCCCATAGATAAGGCGTATTTAAATAGGTAAAAGCAGTTTGTATAATTTGAGATTTAGGGCGTTTTCCATAAATTAAGTCGCCGTCATAATGATGGTTTAAAAGTGGTAATCCATTTAAGGTAGAACCAAAAACAACAGGGTAGAGCTGTTCATTTTCATCTTGAATAAACTCAACTAAATCACCAGAAAGTTGAGGCGGTTGTTTGTTTAAAGTACGGTATTGTTCTTCACTAATTTCAATATATTGTTTGTTGTCTATCCAACCCTCATAAGAGTCAAAGGCTATTCTTATTTTACTCCAATTTTTGCGTTGTTCTAAAATTTTAAATAAATCGCCATAGATAACCTGAGAAACTAACTCACTAGCATCTGTAGGTTCAAATCTTAGAGGCACAATGCTTAAATTACAAATTCCGTATTGCATTAATAAATTATCGTTGTTTAATAATTCAAATAAAACGTATTGTATTCAAATTATTAATATGGTTATTTCTAACTTTTTTGTTATAATTAAGTTGTTAATTCTAAGGACGTTCAATAATTACAGCCGATGCGCCACCACCTCCATTACAAATGGCTGCCGCACCAATTTTGGCCTTATTTTGTTCTAATACATTTAATAATGTAATTAAAATTCTAACGCCCGAACACCCTAATGGATGTCCTAGAGAAACCGCTCCACCATTTACATTAACATTCTTATCGGTAAGTCCTAAAATTTTCATATTAGCTAAGCTAACAACCGAAAAAGCTTCGTTAAACTCAAAGAAATCTACATCATCAAGTTCTAAATTGGCCTTTTTTAAAGCTTTAGGTAATGCTTTTGCTGGAGCTGTTGTAAACCAATCTGGCTCGTGGGCTGCATCTGCATAACTTTTTATAGTGGCTATTACGTTTAGTCCAAGTGCTTTTGCTTTATCTTTACTCATTAAAACCATTGCTCCGGCACCATCATTTATGGTTGAAGCATTGGCAGCAGTAACTGTACCATCTTTACTAAACGCTGGACGTAATTTCGGGATTTTATCCATTTTTACGTTGGTAAACTCTTCATCTTTAGAAAAAATAAGAGGTTCGCCACGACGCTGAGGCACGGTAACAGGAACAACTTCATTATCAAACTTTCCAGTTTCCCAAGCCGCTGCAGAACGCTTATAGGATTGTATAGCGTAAGCGTCTTGTTCTTCGCGTGTAAATTCATATTTACTAGCGCAAGCATCGGCACAAATACCCATAGCCTTTTCATTGTAAGCATCTACTAAACCATCTTTTTGTAAACCATCGATTAATGTGGCGGAACCAAATTTAGTTCCTGTTCTAGCATGTAAATAATGAGGAATTAAACTCATATTTTCCATACCACCAGCCACAATAATTTCCGCATCACCAAGCGCTATACTTTGGGCAGCTTGCATAACGGCTTTCATTCCCGAAGCACATACTTTGTTTATCGTGGTGCAGGGTACTGTATTAGGGATACCTGCATATATGGCAGCCTGCCGAGCAGGAGCTTGACCGGTACCTGCTTGTACCACATTACCCATTAAAACTTCATCAACCCATTTAGGATTTAAATCAATTTTATTTAAAGCAGCTCGAATGGCAATAGCTCCTAATTGCGGGGCGGCAATGGTTGACAAGCTTCCTAAAAAACTCCCTATTGGGGTTCTTGCAGCAGAAACTATAACGACTTCTTTGCTCATAATGGTTTTTTATGGTTTAGTTTTGAACACGATTTAGTTTAATCTTTAAAAGATACTCATTGCGAAAATAACGATTTTTTTAATAATATATCTAGATGAGTTCATTATAAAACGTGGTGAAAGGCTAATAATTTATTACATTTGGAAAACAAATTATTAGCTAAATTTTAATTTATATTTAGTTAAAAAAACGGCATGTGAAAGACTTTTTAAATAAAATATACAGAAATAATTCTCTAATATATAAAGCACTATTATATATAAGTACAACAGTTTTGATAGTTTACCTGTTTCCTAAAAGTGGAAAATTTAAATATAATTTTGAAAAAGGTAAGCCTTGGCAATCGGAGAATTTATATGCGCCTTTTGATTTTGCAATTAAAAAATCGGAAAATGAAATTGCGCAGGAAAAAGAAGAACTTATAAATAACGGTATATTATATTTCACGATTGATCGTAGCATTGAAGATAAAGTAAAACAAGCTTTTACTAATGAATTTACCTCGGCGTTTCCCGATTCTATTTCTCTAAAATCTTCTAGTGAACTCTATAAAACAGGTATCGATATTATATCTCAGCTTTATGCCTATGGAGTTTTAAATGAAAGTTATAGTTTTTCTGATGACAAGCGTATCGTAATTCTTGATGAGCGGGTTAAGAAAAAAGAAGGTGTTTATTCCAATTTAGTGAAATTGGATAAAGTCACTGCTGTCATTGAAAGTGTTTTAAAAACACACCATTTATCAGCAAATAAAACAGAATTTATATCGCTATTTTATGATGTAATTGAACCTAACTTAACATTTGATAAATCCTTTACAGATAAAGCCTTGCAAGATGAACTGGATAAAATAATTTATTCTAGAGGAAGCATAGAAAAACAAACTTTAATTGTATCGAAAGGCGAGGTTGTTCAAGGCGACAAATATCAAATATTAAAATCGTTACAATTTGAATACGAATCGCAAGTTTGGAGCAAATCTAATTATTTATGGATACTATTTGCTTATACACTTTTAGTAGCTTTAGCATTGCTTATGCTATTATTGTTTTTACTAAAGTACAGATTGGATGTGTTTGACAATAACACCAAAGTTACATTTATATTTTTTAATATATTTTTGTTAATATTATTAACCACAGTAGTTGTAAACTTTAACTCTAAGTTTATTTATGTGGTTCCTATATGTATTTTACCCTTAGTTTTTAAAGCTTTTTTCGATGCTAGGCTGGGGTTGTTTTCGCATGTAATTACTGTATTGCTGTTAGGTTTTGTTGTACCCAATAGTTACGAGTATATGTTTTTGCAAATTATAGCAGGTATTGTTACTATTTTAACAGTAAAAGAACTGTATAAACGAGCCAATTTATTTATCTCAGTTGGGCAAATTACCTTAATTTATTTTATAGCTTATTTTGCGTTTTTTGTAATACACGAAGGGAGCGTAGAAACCTTAGAATGGCAAACTTTTGGGTATTTTGTGCTTTGTGGGTTAGCCACCCTTTTTGTACAACCTTTAATTTATGTTTATGAAAAAGTGTTCGGATTAGTTTCTGATGTATCATTATTGGAACTTTCGGATACAAATTCTAAGTTATTAAAAGATTTGTCAAATAAGGCACCAGGCACATTTCATCATTCATTAAACGTTGCCAATTTAGCCGAAGCATCAGCTAACGAAATAGGTGCTAATGCTATGCTAGTTAGAGTTGGAGCTTTATATCATGATATTGGTAAAATGAAAAGCCCAACCTATTTTACCGAAAATCAATCTACAGGAATTAATCCGCACGACGAATTATCTTCAAAAGAAAGTGCTAGAATTATTACCGATCACGTAATTGATGGTATAGAAATAGCAAAGAAAAATAATTTACCCGATCGCGTTATTGATTTTATTAGAACACACCATGGCACTAGTGTTGTATATTATTTTTATATGCAAGAAAAAAAGACTTTTCCCGATGGTGAAGTAAATAAACTAGATTTTAGCTATCCAGGACCAAAACCTTTTAGTAAAGAAACGGCAATATTAATGATGTGCGATAGTATTGAAGCGGCCTCTAAAAGTTTAAAGGAACCAACCTCTACAAAAATTGATGCTTTTGTTGAAAATATTATAAATAAACAAATAGACGAGGGGCAGTTTTTAAATGCAAATATTACTTTTAAAGAAATTGAATCTATTAAAAAAGTGCTAAAATACAAGCTAGCAAACATTTACCATTTACGAATTGAATATCCTGAATAATTTTTTAAAAAAAGCACTAAAATGTTTGTTATATATAACATGATATATTAAATTTGCACCCGCATTAAAATATGAATGCAATGTTCTTATAAAAATACTGGAGAGGTGCCTGAGTGGCCGAAAGGAGCGGTTTGCTAAATCGTCGTTGGTGGAAACACTGACCCAGGGTTCGAATCCCTGTCTCTCCGCAAAATATTTCATTTAGAAATATAGATAACCATTTCGGGGTGTAGCGTAGCCCGGTTATCGCGCCGCGTTTGGGACGCGGAGGTCGCAGGTTCGAATCCTGCCACCCCGACTAAAATTAATACCAATAGAAACTAAAACCTTGTAAATCGTATGATTTACAAGGTTTTGTGGTTTTTAGACTATCATAAGAATTGAATTAATATAGTTTAATTCGGTTAACAATTCGGTTAACAGCTAGCAAAGTAAAAAAGTGTTAACCGAATAGGTATTTAAAACACTGTAATTGAAATAGTTGATTTGACTTTCGTCTCGATGAATGTTTAACAAAAAGACGACAACTATGCAATCACAAACTACCTTTAGCTTATCATTTTGGGTAAGTGCTACACGTAAAATTAATAACCAAGTTTCTGTTTATGCTAGAATAACAGTTAATGGTAAACGTGCAAATATCAGTTTGCAACGAAAAGTAATTGTATCTGAATGGGATTCCAACAAAGGAAGAGCAAGAGGGAACAAACAAGAATCAAGACTACTCAACAGGTATTTAGACCAGATCAAAAATAGAATATATGAAGCTCATGACGAACTTGTAAAAGAGAAAGCGTTTATTTGTGCTCAATCCATTAAAGCAAGATTTCTGGGAGAGGACAACGAAGAATATTCTTTACTTACATTGGTAGATTACCACAATACCCAAATGAGCGAATCTTTAAGCTATGGTACTTTAAAGAATTATTTCACTACCCAAAAGTATATCAAACTATTTCTTAACAAAAAGAAAATTCAAGACATCTATTTGTCTCAATTAACGTTTCGGTTTTTGGTTGACTTTGAAAAGTTCTTACGTTCCTATGTTCCGGAGGACCATCAAAAACAAATGGAAAACAACACGGTTATGAAACATATTCAACGACTTCGTAAAATGGTAACATTGGCATATAAAATGGAATGGATAGATAAAGACCCTTTTATAAAATTCAAACCAACGTATATCAAAAATGAACGTGAGTTTTTAAGTGAGGATGAATTGCAATCTATTATCGAAAAAGAATTTGAAATAGAAAGACTGGAGCTCGTTAAGGATTTGTTTGTTTTTAGCTGCTATACTGGTTTATCATACATAGATGTAATGAACCTCAACGAAGATAATATTACGTTTGGTATTGATGGTGGCAAATGGATAATCACCAATAGACAAAAAACACATAACAAAGTAAAAATTCCATTACTTCCAATTGCTGAAGAATTAATTCAGAAATACAAAGGACATATTAAAACCAAGAAAACGAAAACCTTATTCCCTAATATTTCAAATCAAAAGCTCAACTCATATTTAAAAGAGATTGCGGATTTATGCAAAATCAAAAAGAATCTAACTTTTCATATTGCTCGTCACACTTTCGCAACCACAGTTACTTTAAGCAATGGTGTACCTATTGAAACTGTATCAAAACTACTGGGTCACTCTAAAATCGCTACTACTCAAATTTATGCAAAAGTTATTGAAAGAAAAGTAAGTGGAGATATGGCTTTATTAAAGTTGAAACTATCAAAACATGTCCAAAAACGAAAAATTAAATTTAATGGTTAAGAAATCATTTGTAACCAATTGGATAAAAAAGCATCCAAATTATAAGAATATTAAAATAATAAATGATGGGTTTTATATTTCCTTATAAATCAAAAGTTTTAAGTCTTACAGCTATAAACCACGATGTTTTATCTTTAAAAATAACAAAGCCCTGGAAATTTGAATTTAATGTGGGGCAAGCAGTGGATTTAAGTATTGATAAACCAGGTTACGAATTGGCTGTGGCTCCTTTTACAATAGCCAATGTGCCGGCAGATAACTATTTGGAATTTGTTATAAAAATTTATCCAACTGAAAATGGCCTAACAAAAGGGATTTCAGAGTTATTGAAGAATGATACAATTCAACTTTCCAAAGCTTGGGATTCCTATAAGTATGATGGAAGTGGTACTTTTATTGCTGCTGGAACTGGTATAACTCCTTTTTTGCCAATTTTTAAGGATTTACAAGAGAAAGGTATTGATGTCAAACATAATCATAATCTAATTTATGCCAATAAAACTAAAGATGACGTTATATTTTATAAAAAACTGAAACAATTATTCAGTTCTAACTTGTCACTTATTTTAAGTAGGTCTAAATATGGTAGTCATTATTTTGGAAAAATTGATAAGGACTTCTTGTTGAAACTAGTTAAAAGCACTGAACAAAAATTTTATATCTGTGGTCCAAGAAAATTTGAAGAAGATGTAAGAACACATTTAATAACAATTGGTGTCAATCAAGATTACATTCAAACAGGATATAAGTTCTAAATGTTATAAATAACTTATGAAAGAAGATAGATCAAAAATGCCTACTAATATTTTTGAATTGGAAGAATCAGCTATTGAAAGAAAATCATTGTATGAAAAGATAATTAATTTTTCAGAGGAATTTATTCATACTATAGAAGAACAGAAAGCTTACCATTTTGATACAAATGAAATAGCAGAATATGATTCATTTTTTGATATTGATAAAAAGAAAAATTCGATAGAAGATATACTTGTGTTTTTTAAGGAACGAGTGCTAAATACAGGGCTCAATGCGGCTTCTGGTGGTCATTTGGGATATATCCCAGGTGGTGGAATCTATACATCAGCACTGGGTGACTATCTCGCAGCTATTACTAATAGATATGCAGGAGTGTTTTATGCTTCCCCTGGAGCTGTAAGAATGGAAGATGCGCTAATAAACTGGGCAGGAAGATTAATAGGATATGAGAATAATTATGGAGGTAATTTAACATCAGGAGGAAGCATGGCAAATCTTATTGCGCTTCATACAGCTAAACATCATAAAAAAATTACTAACTCTAATGTTACAAAACATGTAATCTATTGCACATCACAGACGCACCATAGTATTTATAAAGCTTTCAAAGTTATTGGACTTGATGCATGTGTAATTAGAAATATTCCTCTTGATTCTAAATTTAGAATTTCAATTCAAGATTTAAAGACTCAAATTAAACACGATAAGCATATTGGTTTAATCCCTTTTTTAATAATTGCAAATGCTGGTTCTACTGATGTAGGTGCTGTTGATCCTTTAATCAAATTAAGTGTTATTGCTAAATCGCATAACCTTTGGTTTCATGTTGATGCAGCTTATGGAGGGTTTTTTATATTAACGGCGTTAGGAAAAGATAAGCTAAAGGGGATTGAGCTAGCGGATTCAGTAATTATGGACCCTCATAAAGGCTTATTTATGCCATATGGTTTGGGGATTGTTTTGGTGAAGAACATAAAATATCTCGCAGAAGCTCATAGTTATGATGCTAATTATATGAGAGATGCAAAAAATGAGAATCAATATTCGCCGGCAGACTTGTCACCCGAGTTAAGTAAACACTTTAGAGGGCTTCGAATGTGGTTACCACTCAAACTTTATGGAGAGACGGTTTTTTCAGACTATCTAAATGAAAAAATACAATTAGCCTATTACTTATTTCAAGAATTATCTTTAATTGGCTATAAAACTTTATGTGAGCCAGATTTAAGTGTCGTGGCATTTAGATTGGAACTAAAGGCGTACGATAGCGATGTTCTTAATAAAATAATATTGGACTATATTCAACAAGATGGTAGAATATTTATTTCATCTACTATCTTAAACAATAAATTAACCTTACGTGCCGCCATTTTATCTTTTAGAACTCATAAAGCGGAAATAGATTTATTACTGCACTTGCTTAAAAAAATAAAGACGCATCTAGATGTTTAGTTGATATTTAGGTATCCTCTTTTTTTAGTTTATTAAAAAATCAATTTAAAAACCAGAATTATAAATACGATTCTATGTTTTATAATCTTATCCCAATCTTCTTACTTCTAAAATAAGCAACTACAGATACTATTAACATCGCTATAACTGTAACATATATCCAAATAGGAATTGGTATAGGTTCGCCTGCAGCATATGAATGAAGCCCTGTGAGGTAATAATTAACCCCAAAATAAGTAAATATAATAGACCATATAGCCCATAAACTAGCGATATTGAATACTAATTTGCTTTTAAGTTTAGGGACTAATCTTAAGTGCAAAACAACGGCATATAATATAACTGATATGAATGCCCAAGTCTCTTTAGGGTCCCAACTCCAATATCGTCCCCAGCTCTCATTTGCCCACATACCACCAAGAAAAGTGCCAATTGTTAATGCAAACACACCTATGGTCAAGGACATTTCATTGACTATGGTCAATTCCTTAATAGAATGTGATGTTTTTTTTGAGGGTTTTATGCTAAATAGGATTAAAGAAATGACACTTAATACAGCCGACAATCCAAAGAACCCATAACTGGAGGTTATGATGCCCACATGCACCATGAGCCAATAGGACTTTAAAACCGGTTCCAAAGGCGTAATTTGAGGATTTAACATGGATCCACCATGAGCAAATCCCATCATTATCATCGCTACCAAAGCTCCAGCGGCAGGTATAAAAGCATTTCGATTTTTGTAAAGAAGTAACCCTGACAATACTCCAATTCCTGAAATAAAGATGATGGCTTCATAACCATTGCTCCAAGGTGCATGACCTGAAAGATACCATCGAATGGCTAATGCTAATGCTTGAATAGTTAATGCTAATACCATTAAACCTAGCAATATTTTAGTAGAGAAATGAATTAAACGATGATATTTTGGACTTGAAGAAAGCACACTTAAAAAACCAACTATAATCAAGGTTGTACCCAAGAAGCTGTAAACTATCATGAGCCAAAAGAAAGCGTTTAGGTGGTTATATAATATTTCCAGTTTGATTTTTAATTCTGATGGTATTATATCTTTACCCCAAGTCTTTTGAAGCTCGCTAATCTCTTTAATACTTTTATCGGCATTAATCCAATTATTAGTTTTCAATCCTTCTTTTACTCCATTAAAATAAGGGGTTAAAAATCTATAAGCTGTTTCATCTATCTCTACAGGACTTTCTTCGGTACTATAAATCCAGCTAACCCATGTTTGTGATGGGTCATTCTTTACAGGTATCATGTTAGTGTAATACCCAAAAGCAATATTGCTAAAAATATTAAACCGTTCAGTTACCTCTATAACAGCCTTGTCATAATTTGATTGTTCCGCTTTTCGTTTACTAAAGGAATTTTTATTCTGAATTTCAAGTTTAAAAATTCCGGTATTCAAGTCTACTAAATTTGTATATGATGTGTAACCATCTGCATTAGCGCCGGTTTCTTTCATAAGTTGGTCGCCTCCCTTTTTACTAACTTTAATTAAAGGTTCGTTAGCCCAATATCCAGGGTCAATTTGCATAGAGATAAACCATTGTATAGGTGTTATATTAATATCTTCTTTTTTATAGACGTCCTTTTTATGAATCTTTCGAAGAAGTTCCAAAGTGTATGTATCCATGGGTTTAACCCGTCCTTGAAAATCCTGAACCAAGAGTTGTCCAAACTTTTTGGCATGATCCAGATTAATGATTCTTTTGGAACCAAGCTCATTTGGTTTTGCAAACTGTGTATTAGGACCAATTTTTTGATGTTGTAATGCCAGCGAGTCTTCAGGTTGAAATATATCGTTTTGAGCATGACCAGTAGCTCCAAGCCCAAAAAACAACATGAACAATAAAATGTAATTTTTGGTGTGCATTTTCTTTAATGAATGATTCAATTTCCAAAAATGTGTTTTCTTCCAAAACAGTGTAAAAAACATTCCTGTAAATAATAGAAAATACCCAAAATATGTCACATTTGTACCCCATCTATCTGCATTTACCGAGAGAATAGTTCCACTTTCATCAGGGAAATAACTCGCCTGAAAAAAACGATACCCTTTATAATCAACTACATTGTTCATATAAATATGGTGTTGGTTTTCTTTATCAGAATCAATAATGGTTATTTTACTTTCATAAGATGATGGATTATTGGATCCTGGATACCTATCAAGTATAAAATCATCACAGTGTATGCTAAAATCCGTGTATAGTATTTTAGATCCAAAACCAATGGAAACATTTAAGCCATTGATTTGTGTAGTTTCACTATAACCTGTTACCCCTTTTCCTCCTTTGATAAATAGTGTGTCTTTTGTATTTCCCGACTCCAGTTCTATCTGGACAACATCTAATAAATTCTTGTCCATAGGTTCAGTTTTGTCACCTTTGTAATACACTCTTTTACCTTTGAAAATACTATTTGGGATGATGAAATTAACACCATTAACGCTATAAAGTGCTCTGTGGTTTAGCATAGTAGATTCGTTGGCTTTTATAGTTCCGGATTGTCTAGCTAATAATAAAGAATCAGTGACAACACCTTTTTGTTGTCCAAGCATCGACATATATTGTCCTTCAACAGGTAAATCAATATAGAGATTATTATTTCTTTCAGTGAGTTGAATCGATCCTTTTATAGGATTGTTAAAACTAAAAATCATCCCATTAATGGATTTAGTGCCACCATCTGAAATATAATTATTTACTCTACCTGTCTGTCCAACAGATACTATGTTGAGCATTTTTTTTCCTAACTCTGTTACTTCAACAGAGTCTTTGGCTAATGGTATATAATCCAAACTTTTTAAAGTAATCACCTTATCCTTAAATAGGAAGTTTTGTTTGTAGGTTCTCTTTAAAGGCCATTTGGTGTCCTTTGAATTAAAGTAAGACATCGTATAAGGGTGCTTGTTATAATTCAAAGTTTTGTCACCATCAGTAACAGATAGGTTAAAATAAGTTAAATCACTTATAATTTCATTAGTGGTTTGACCTTCTTTTATTGGCATTTGCCCTTCAAAGCTGCTATACCTTGTGATGGCACCACCAATAAACATAAAAATGAAAGCAAGATGAAAAATAAGAATGGGCCATTTTTCTCTTCTTGTTAATCGGTAAGTTTTAATATTTGTTGAAAAAATGAATATCAACCAAAGCATCAAGATTTCAAACCAAATGGAGTTGTAAATTAATGCCTTTGCTGTAGAGGTGTCAAAACTACTTTCTACAAAGGTAGCGACCATCATCGAAATACCATAGACAAGTAAAAGAATGGTCATGGTACGAGTTGAGAATAAGATTTTTTTTAAACGCCTCATATTGTTATTAAGCATCACTGATTTTATTGACGCTTTTAATTGTACTTTTATATATTAAACAAAGACATCTCTTTAAGGATTGATTCTATAATGAATTACCTTCCCCAAAGAGATGCCAACAAAACAATAAACCAAATTTGAATACCGCTATTTATTGTTTAAATAATTTGTTAAATAGATTTAAGATATTCCGTAAGGTCAGCCTTTTCAGTATTACTCAAATTAAGACTGTTCTCATCATTATATCTTTCAACCACATCTGCTAATGTTGCGGCAGAACCATCATGGAAATATGGAGCGTGCTGCCATATCCCTTTTAAAGGTGTAACGCGCCATTGTTTGGTTGCCGATCTATTCACATAATCTTTATCCACAGCAACTGATGCGCTTTGAGGATGTAATCTGCCATCAATAGTATTATCACTAAAGAGAGGACCAGAGTGGCAAGTTGCGCATTGCGCTTTTCCAGAGAACAATTCTTTACCTCTTGCAGCAGCTGCAACATCAAATGTACCAGATGGTGAAGCAGGTGGGTTTAGTGAAAACTGATATTCTTGCAAAGCTGGAAGTTTATCTGTGACTAAATCGTCACCTTCTCTATAGTCTCTTATTAAATTTAGACGCGTATCTTCAAAATACCCATGTCCACGCATTTGAGTTACAGCTACATATCTGTTCCAATATGCAACTGGTCCAGCAGGTTCGTGCTCAACATCACCATCTCCAGTGAAAATTGCTTTTGGTAACCCATATAACCCATAAGCAGGAGGGATAACTACAGGATTGTCTATACCGTCAATGTTAAATCTTGGATCATAAAGCCCAGGTCCCCACGAGGCATAAATATCTTTTGTGGCTTGGTCTAAAGCTGGAGATAATGAGATTATTAAACCTGGATTTAAATCCCTATTTGCCCAACCGTCCAAACGATTTCCAATACCTGGTGCAAAAGAATCATCAACTGTAGAATGACATAGAGCACAAGTAATACCCATTCTGTCCAAACTTAAACTACCATCTTGATTTTGGCTAACTTCTCCTTTTACACCTAAAACAGCATCTAATTGTAATAAAACTAAAGTAGTTTGTGGGTCATTTAAATCTACATCGCCATTTTGAATAGCAGTAACAACTTCTTGCGGTAGCGCTGCTGCATCAACCTTTAAACCGACACTTAAAGCTGTAGCTGGACTAACAGCTGTCTCTATTACTTCATTCATTTGCAATACATCAGTCCAAAAGGTTTCATTTCCAAATGTGTCATATCTAAAAATGTCTTGTCCTTCTGCAACTAATTGAGGATTTAAAGGCGGTAGATTTAGAGAACCTTCACCTGGAGCTGGTTGTGGATTTGGACTAAAACCAGAATCATCGTTATCGCAACTCACGATTGAAATCATAAAAATGAAAATTCCAAGGAGTTTAATTATTTTTTTTGTTTTCATATGTCGTTTAATTTTAAGTTTATTTAATTATTGTGATTGTTCCTTTCATTACTTTATGCAGATTGCAGAAATACTTAACGTCCTCATTTACTACTTTGGACCATTGCTCTCCTTGATTAAAAGGTTTTGAAGTCCATTTTTGAGTTGTCTCTTCAGTGACATCATGAGGTACAAAGTCCTTATTTATCCAAATTACAGTATCACCTTTTTTGACATTAAGCTGTGCTGGATGATATTTCATTCTAAATATGGTTACCGTATGTGTTGTAGGGCTGGAGTCCTTATGAACTATTTTTTGTGAACTTTTAAAGCCTGATATGAGCAAAAAAACACAAACTAGCACTGCCAATATTATTAAGAATTTTGAA
Source organism: Algibacter pacificus (assembly GCF_008033385.1). Classification (GTDB taxonomy): domain Bacteria; phylum Bacteroidota; class Bacteroidia; order Flavobacteriales; family Flavobacteriaceae; genus Algibacter; species Algibacter pacificus. The sequence goes on from NZ_VOGY01000001.1 coordinate 277,587, forward strand.
GCTGAAGATTTATGAGGTTGCATTTCAGTTTTGAATTTTAGCTTGAGTCATTTTAGCATGTTCCAAATGAGCCTCTAGTGCAGGCACTACAGCTTCTAATAAACCTTTCAACTCTGAATTATTGGCTTCAGGGATTAATAAGCCGTTTACAGCATCAATTACAGCTTTGTGATAAGCTACTTCATTGTCAATATAAGCTTTGTCAAAATCTTTTCGGCCTACCTTTTTTAAAGTCTTAAGTGTTTCTTTAGATTGTTTCAATAAAGATTGACTTACGGCATTATCTTTAGGATTCACACCTAATTTTTCAACCAAGGCAACGGCCTGTTGAATAACCGCATTATGATCTTCTATCATCCTGTTGGCAAAGTCGATAATGTCCTTGTTTTTCGAGCGTTTAAGGGCAATTTTGGCATAATCTATATCAATTTGGTTGGCAACCACAGCTACTGAAGCTATTTCAGTATCGATTAATTTTGGAGACTCTTGGCCAAAAGTGAGTTTAGATGTGCATAAAAGCATTAAACAAACGAGTATTAAAGCATTCTTTCTTTTTGTTTTCATGAGTTCTAAATTTTAGTATTAGTTAGCCTTTTGATGCAAAAAGAGGGGTAGGGTTACAATTTTTTTAAAAAATTAATTGCTTATTGAATTTAGAAATCTGGATTTTTCTTTTTCTTTTAAAAATTTCCCACTAAAAAAATTTGTTTTGGTATAACTTTTTTCGTCTTCTACGCCACGAGAGGCTACACAGAGATGATTAGCTTCAATGTGGATAGCTATATCGTCTGTTTTTAATAAATTCTTCAGCTTTTCACCAATTTCAACAGTAAGTTTTTCTTGTATTTGAGGTTTACTAGCATAAAATTGAACAATGCGATTTATTTTTGACAAACCAATAACGCGGTCTTTTGGTATATAGGCTACTGCAGCTTTTCCAAAGAAAGGCACAAAGTGATGTTCGCAATATGAATAAACCTTTATGTTATCTACTAAAACCATTTCACGATAACCACTGACGTTCTCAAAAAAGGAAATACTTGGAAAATTCTCCTCATTCAACCCTTTAAAAACTTCATTGATATACATTTTTGCAACACGTTTAGGGGTCTCTTTTAGGCTCGGGTCATCAAGTTTTAAACCTAAAGCTTCCATAATCTTTGCAAAATGATGCTCAATAGTTTTTAATTTTTCTTGATGCTTTGATATGGTTTCCAAATTCTTGATTTCATTGTTAGAAAAAATATTGATTTTATGCTGTTCTTTTCCGTTCATTTTTTAGGGTTTAATATATTAATTGAATTAAGTTTTTGTTTACCCCGAGTTTTAATAAGACCTTGTTAACACTATCAAGAAAAGGTTTTGGGCCACATAAATAAAAATATTGGTGAGTAGAGTCAATGGTGTCAGAAAGAAAATCGTAATCTACCCGTCCAAAACCATATTTGCTTAAATGATCTCTACTTAATAGATTATAGAAACTATTCCCTAAAATGGTTTCGAGTTCATATTTCAAGATAATATCGCGCTCCGTTCTATTGGCATAGATTAATTTATGACCTTCTATTTTATTTTTTTCTTTTAAGAGTCGAAGTAATGGTATAAATGGAGTAATACCAGATCCTGCAGCTATAAAAACGCCTTTGCCTTTATAAGCAAAGGAATCCCAAGCATCTGTAATTAATATGGTGTCGTTTACTTTTAATTTAGATAGCGCAACAGTAATTCCATTGTGTTCTGGGTAAACTTTAATGATAAATTGTAAGTCTTTATCGTTCTCATAAATACTCGTTATGGTAAAAGGAGCTTTTAAAAATTCCGTATCTTTATGTAATGATATTTCTAATGCTTGCCCAATTTGATAAGTAAAAGACTCTGGTCTTTCAATAGATAACTGAAAAACATTTGGGGTTAAACATGTTTTATTCAGTACAGTAGCTAAATAATTCAAAACTATAGATTATTAATTAAATATTTAATACGTTATCGACCTTTCATGGTCTTGTTCACTTTAGATGAAAACATTAAAAAAAGGTTACAAAATTTGTAACCAAAAAATTGATTTTGCATCTAATTAGAAATAATACCGTTATGAATACCAGCACTACAACCAAAAAAGAACTTGAAGAAGCATTAATAATTGAAAAAGTACTCAATGGTGAAACAGAATTATTCGAAATTCTTATGCGCCGAAATAATGAACTATTGTTTAGAACAATCAGAAGCTATATAGATTTAGAGTCTGACGTTGAGGATGTTATGCAAGACACTTATATTAAGGCTTTTGAAAAATTATACCAATTTAAAAACGATGCTATGTTTTCTACTTGGTTAATTCGAATTGGAATAAACGAAGCTTTGCAAAGGAAAAGAAGGGCTTCTAAAATAAAAACCATTGCCTTACAACAAGATGAAAATATATTACAAATTGAAGACAAAAACATTATGACCCCTGAACACAAAACTATGTACAAAGAATCTTCTTGTTTTATGGAAAAGGCAATAGACACACTTCCTGAAAAGTATAAAATAGTTTATATGCTCAAAGAGGTTGAAGGGTTAGCAATAACTGAAATATCGAAATGTTTAGATTTAAGCAATAGCAACGTAAAAGTACGTTTGCATAGAGCTAGAACAATGCTTAAAGATTCAATCTTAAATTTAACCGATTATACAAATATTTTTGAATTTGGAAATTCTAAATGCGATAGAATTGTTGCAAACGTAATGGAGTATATATATAAATCGCAGCCAAAATTTTAATTCTTTTATTTCTATTTAATTTAGGTGTTTATGTAATAGATATCAAAACATATAGGTCTATTATATAATACATTTAAATATTCATAATAATCCGATCCTTTTTGTAATATACATCTAGGACTTTGGTTTATACCACTTTTCAATAACCTATTTTTTAAACCTTCTGTTTTTTTGTAACCTAACATTAATTTTTGCATCAAAAGGGTGTAACAAATTAAAATAGATTAAGATGAAATCGAACAATTTAATGGTTGAGAAATTATTGTACTACACATTTGGTATTGTACCTATTGTTGCTGGTCTGGATAAGTTTACAAATATTCTAACAGATTGGACACAATACCTGTCTTCAGGTATGGTTGATATGCTTCCTTTTGAAGCATCAACCTTTATGATTGTTGTAGGGATTATAGAAATAATTGCAGGGGTATTAGTACTTATGCGCCCAATTATTGGTTCTTATGTGGTCATGGCGTGGTTAATATTAATTGCTTTAACATTAATTTTTAGTGGTTCATTTTTAGACGTGGCAGTAAGAGACCTAGTTATGGCAATTGCGGCTTTTAGTTTAGCACAATTGTCTAGTTCCAATCTAATAAAAGCAAAGAATTAAGCTTTTATTATTTCTTCACTTAATGATTAGTAGCTTTAAAAGGCGCCTAAACGGCGCCTTTTAATAAAAAAAATCGAGATAAATTTTATTCTATATGAAGGTGACTAGACTCAAAATAATAGCCATCATTTTAGTGATACAAATTAGTGGCTTCTATTTGATTTATAAAAATGCTGTTCAACCTCCAGTTCCTATTGAAGATGTAAAAAGTGATTACAATCATAGTGTGAAGCAATTTTACTTGGAATTTGTGGAAAGCAATGTTGCTTTCAATAGAAAATATTTAAACAAAGTTATTAGCCTAACAGGAAATGTAACAGTTGTTCAAGATTCAGTAATAGTGTTGAATAATAAAATTTTATGTATCACAAATGAAAAATTTAATGATACGATTAAAGATAAAACCATAAAGGTGAAGGGTAAATATGTGGGTTATGACGAATTGTTTGATAATTTAAAAATGGATGAATGTGTAATAGAATTATTGTAATACTATTAATACTTGGAATTAGCGGCCAAAGCTCTGCTCAAGACAATCTTCTTGATAGCCTAGATACAGATACTAATGCCATTACAGTATGGACTTCTTTTAAAGGACTTCAGATAGTAAATCTACAATCAACAAAAATGGTTGGACAAGGAGATTTGTATTTTGTGGTGTCCCACAGATTTGGATCGTTAAAAGATGGAATAAACACGTTTTTCGGATTAGACAATGCAACCACTAAACTTGGTTTTATTTATGGTGTTAAAAATTGGATGTCTATTGGAATATCAAGACATACGTTAAATAAAGCTTACGAACTTGCTTTTAAATATAGGCTAATAAATCAAGATGAAAACAGTCTAATTTCTTTAGTTGGTTATAACACGATTCAGATTAATAGCCAGTTAGATAAAGATGTTTACCCGCAATTATCTTTTCAAAACCGATTAAGTTATACTTCACAAGTTTTAATATCACGTTCCTTATCTAAAGCACTAACAATAGAAGTTGTTGTGTCTTACATACATAAAAATGTATACGATCCAATTATTGAAAATCAAAAACAATTTTCCATCGGTGGTGGTGGTCGGTTTAAGTTAAGTAAGCGTTTATCACTAAATGCCGAATATATGTATAGCAACATGCTTTCCTTTTATAGAAATCCATTGTCTTTAGGGTTAGATATTGAAACAGGAGGGCATGTTTTTCAATTGTTATTTACTAATTCACAAGGTATGACAGAAAGCTCATACTTGACAAACGCAGCTGGAGATTGGGGTAATAGAGACGTATATTTCGGGTTTAATTTATATAGAGTGTTTTAAATACAATGAAAAAGAAAATTCATGTTTTGGTTTTTATAGGTAGCCTACTCTTTAGTTGTAGTTCCAATACTTATGTAGAATTGGAAGAGCATGAAGAAATACTGAATGAGTTGGTTACCTATAATTCTCATGTTCAAAGCATAATCCAAGATAATTGTGTTAGTTGTCATTCAGCGGGAAATACAGCAGGTTTTAGACCATTAACTAATTATACTCTAGTGAAAGATGCCGTTATAAATACAGACTTGTTAGATCGTATTCAAAAACAAAATGGAGAACCATGTTTAATGCCCCAAACAGGAAGAATGAGTCAAAATCAAATTAATATAATTCTTCAATGGTTGGAGGATGGATTATTAGAACTATAACTTATGAAAAAATTAATGCTTTCAATACTTACAATAAACCTTATGATAACTTGGGCAAATGCCCAACATTACAAAACGCGTAATGGAAACGTTCAATTTGAGGCTTCAGTATCAGGATTTGAAGAAGTAAAAGCTAAAACCAGTTCCGCATCTGCAATTATAGATGTAAAAACGGGTTCAGTCGCATCTATCGTTTTTATTAATGCATTTCAATTTAAAATAGCATTAATGCAAGAACATTTTAATGAAAATTATATGGAAAGCACAACTTATCCAAAAGCGACATTTAATGGAAAACTGGAAGATTTTAGCATCAGTCAATTAAAGAATAACAATCAATTGTTTGTGTTAATCGGTGATTTGACAATCCATGGTGTAACACAAAAAATAGAAATAAACTGTAGGATAAACAAAGTTGATGAAGAAATAATCATGAAGGGAAGTTTTTTAATCGCACCAGAAGATTTTAAAATAGACATTCCAAAATTGGTAATGAGCAAAATTGCTAAAGAAATTCAAATATCATTTAATTATACATTAAAACCATGAAACTAATTGTGCTCTTATTGCTTCCCTTACTTGCATTAAGCCAAAGTAAAAATAACACAGATATTTTTGATGCGGTTAGACAAGGTAATTTAAATCAAGTAAAACAGTATATCGAAGTAGATAGAAAAGTAGTAGATACGTTAAATAGTCATAATCACTCATTATTAATTATAGCAGCGTATTACAATCAACAATCTATTGTAGAGCATATTTTGCCATATGTTACTAATTTAAATCATAATAGTGATAATGGCACGGCATTGGCAGCTGCTGTGGTTAAAAATAATGTGGAAATTATTAAGGTTTTATTAAATCATAAGGCAGATGTTAACCTAACAGATGCTAATGGTGTTAGCCCCCTTATGTATGCAATAATGTTTAAGAATATTCAGGTTATTAAACTGCTTATTGAGCATGGTGCAGATCTAAAATTAACAGATAAAACTGGCAAATCTACATTTGAGTATGCTATATCATCGGATAATCAAGAAATTATTAATCTTTTAAAAAACTAAAATTATGAAACGACAATTACTTTTAATGCTTTTACTGGCCATAATTCAATATGAAACGAATGCGCAAGTAAAATCTACAAACGTTGTTAATCTATTGTCTGGTATGACAGCCAAAATAGATTTAGATAATAGTAATAATACTGCTACATTAACCTTTGTAGGACCTTCAGATAGGTGGTTTGCGTTACAATTTGGAGATTTCAGCGCAGGAGGAGGTATGGGCAATGGAGAAGATGTTGTCTATTATAATGGTTCTACTTTAGTTGATGCAGTTCACAATGGCATCGGTATAGCGCCTTCTAATGATGCTAACCATTGGAGCCTAATTTCTAACACAACTTCATCCGGAACACGTACCATAATTGCGACTCGCCCATTTAATACAAGTGACAATAATGACTATGTTTTTAATTTTAATGATAACACAATAGATTTCGCATTTTCAAGAAGTAGCTCTGCTAGTTTCTTATTAGCATACCATGGGTTTTCAAATAGAGGCTATGCACTTAACAATGCATTTACAACATTGGGCATTGATGATTTTGAAGCTGAAAAGAATACAATAAAACTAGTGCCAAATCCAGCAGTAACAGCCTTTTATATAGATACCAATTCTAAACAGGATATTACCAAAGTCACAATATTCAATGCTTTGGGACAAGAAGTAATGTCCGTTAAAAATGGGTTCTACGAAAATATAGACATTTCCGGTTTATCAGTAGGAAACTATTATGTTGAGGTCAAGAATAATATAAATGAGGTTACAATAAAAAAGCTGCTAAAACAGTAATTTAAATGAAGGATAAAGTCCTTTTAGTTGTCTTTTTAAGCTTTAGTATATATTTTTTTTTAGATGATTTGTATTTCAAATCTGTAAGAGGTTATATTAATGAGACACTACTCAATATGGGAATTAGCCATAATATCTCATATTTAATATTTGGAATACCATTATTCCTAGGAGTACTGTTATTAAACGAACCCAAAGATTTTTTTAAGAGTTTAGGGTTGAATGCACCTTTTCTAAAAGGAATTGGGTTTTCCATGTTTTGCACGGTTCCAATGTTTGTAGGTTTTTCCTTCTTATTTACTTTAAATAAGGAGCTATCACTTAACGAATTTTTAATATCAGGAATTGCAGCAGCTTTTTTTGAAGAACTTTACTTTAGAGGATTTTTATTTGGCTTTGTATTTAGGTTTACGCGCCTAGGTTTTTTCCTCTCAATAATTTTAGGAGCGATATTATTTGCAATAATTCATTTATACCAAAGCCAAGAACTAATAACACTCGTAGGTATTTTCTTGACCACCTTTATAGCTGCCATAATTTTTGCATGGGTCTATGTAGAGTGGGAGTTTAATATATGGGTGCCTATTGGCTTACATTTTTTCATGAATCTTTCTTGGATGCTTTTTTCTGTTAGCGATAATGCACTCGGAGATATTTATGCCAACAGTTTTAGAATTATAAGTATCGTACTCATTTTTGTGTTTACCATTATTTATAAAAAAAGAAACAAACAGCCATTTTATATTACAAAAAAGAATATGTGGTTCAAAAAACCTATTCAAATCAAGTAACAATTAATAAAACAAAAAAGAAGTAATGGATTCAGTGTTTAATATTTGGAAAACTAATAGAAGACTTCACCTAAAATATTTAAAAAATTACAATGTAAAACAATTAAATACAATCCCATTAGGGTTCAATAATAACCTTATTTGGAATATTGGTCACATTATAGTGGCGCAACAGGCTCTATTATACAAAACAGCAGGACTTGAAGGCTACATTTCAGACACAATGTTTAACACCTATAAACCCGGAACAAAACCAAATAGAGAAATTCAACAGGAAGAAATAGACGAGTTGAAAATACTTTTATTGGCATTAGTCGAATTAACAAAAGTTGACTACCAAAACAATCTGTTTTCAAATTTTAAACCATTCAAAATAGAAACAGGATTTAAACTTAACACTATTGAAGATGCCATATTGTTTAATAATTATCATGAGGCAATGCATTATGGCATAATAAAAAGCATCACAAATCTTATTTAACTATTCATTAAAAAACACCTATTCTAACTAAAATGGATTATTACAAAAATGTAGATGAGCTCGACTGGCAAGTCGGAAATATTGTTGGCTTTTCGAGTAAAAAATTATTATCGTTAACAGGAAGTAACTTTAAATTAGTGAAAGTGGCACCTTTTGCCACCTACCCTGTTCATGTTCATCCTAATAAAAATGAAGTACTCTTAATATTAGAAGGCACAATATCTGCTACCATAGACGATAAAATATATAAAGGGAAGCCATCAGATATTTTTATGTTTCCAGTAGGAATACAGCACAGCATAATAAATACGTCAAATAAAGAATGTGTAGTTTTTATTGCTTCTATGGATAACTAATAGCTCTAATAATTTCAAATGAATTCATAATCAATACAAATTAACAGTGAATGTATTTAATCGAATAGTAACAAATTTTGAAGCTTCATTGAATACTATTGAAACAGATAATGGTGATGTCTTAATTATTGCAGAAAAGAATATAAAAGAAGCTAAAGAAGTACTAAATAAAGTCAGATTACTTATAGGTAAAAGAGGATTTAAATCATTTGAAGAAGAAATATACTTTTTTAAACAAATTAAACCAAAAATATATAGTAAGCTAATTTATTATCTAAAATTATTTACTATAGAAAGTAAAAGACCCAGAAGCAGTAAGAAAACGCAAATAAAGTATTTTAATAGTCACATAGATAAATTACAAACGTATTTTAATGATAATTTAGAATTCTATCATTATTACAGGAGAGGTTCAACAATTTTCGATAGGCAATATTTTACTAGAAAAAATTCAGATTTAAGATTGCACCCAGATACATTCCATTTTTTATCTGATGAACAATTCTCAACGAGCCATGATAGTACGGTTGCAATGATACTAGCTTATGATATGTTAATTGTATACTTAAAAAAAGAAATTGATAAACTAGAAAACAAGAATAATATGGAAGCGACAATAAATCCTTTTCAAAAGCAATCTCGCTTATTCTGGACTGCTAATAAAACTGATTTGATCGAACTCATTTATGCATTACAAAGTTCAGGTGCAATTAATAGTGGAACTGCTGATATAAAAGAAATGGCAACGGCCTGTGAGCTGCTGTTCAATATCGATTTGGGCGATTACTATAGAACTTATTTGGAAATTCGTTCACGTAAAACAAATCAAACAAAATTTCTAGATAAAATGAAAGATTCATTGGTTACAAGAATGGAAAGTGCCGATGAATAAAATACCCAAGTTGGGTGTTGTAAAAAGTATCTTTTAGTCATAAAATTTATAGTATTTTAATTATTGTTCTATTAGAAATTATTATCAAATGATATTAATGTAAGTCATTAAAAATGAGTAAATAAAATCACCCAACTTGGGTGCTTCTTGTGAATAAACCTCACTATTTCACTTCATATTTGCCAAACGAAAGTCAAATCGACAGATTCACGAACACATGTTTATTAAAATATAAAAGTTCGTGAGCTAAATCACATTAATAGCTACTGCTACGAATGTTATATTCAAAGCGGTAGCTATTTTAAGCTAAAAACTTTATTATGGCAGCAACAATTATCACTACCGAAGATCTTCGTGAATTTAAAGAAGAATTACTAGAAGACATTAAAACAATCATTAACCACCAGTCAGGTTTCTCGCCTAAAAAATGGCTCAAATCACCAGAGGTTCGCGACCTATTAAGCATCTCACCTGGAACATTACAAAATTTGCGTATCAATGGTACATTACCATATACCAAAGTCGGAGGAGTTATTTATTACGACTACGAAGAAATTCTAAAAGTAATGGAAGAAAACCGCATTCATAACAAATTTTAAAACCAAAAGTACGCTGTCATTTCGAGCATTACTGAAATGAAAATATATTTTCATTGAAAGTATGTAACGCAGTTATCGAGAAATCTCATGCTGATTTGTCATTCCTGCGTAGGCAGGAATCCATTTCTATGAATGAAGTTAATTATATCAAACATCTAAACGCAGTTTTCAACCAATTCTCAAAAGACAGTCGTTTAAACCCAACCCACATAAGCTTGTACATAGCCTTATTTCAGTTGTGGAATTTAAACCGATTTTTAGAAGAGTTTTATATAAACCGTGATGAGGTTATGCAGTTATCTAAAATAGGCTCTAAATCTACCTATCACAGATGCATCAAGGAATTAAATCATTGGAAATATATCGTGTATTTCCCATCCCACAATCCGTATAGAGGGAGTAAAATTAAGATGCTCAAATTTGGGACAAGTTCTGGACAAGTAGTAGGACACAACAATACTCAAATCGAGACAAGTACTGGACAAGCACTGGTACCTATATATAAACATATACAAACTATAAAAAACAAAAACAGTAATAAACAGGAAAATTTTAAAAATTCAGATTTTAATGATTCTGAAAATAATGGCAAACACAAAAGCAGTATCCCAAATTCGGACAACCTAAAGACTACTAAAAATAAAAACTATAACGAGCCTCTCTAATTGTCATTGCGAGGAACGTAGTGACGTGGCAATCTCATAAATACAAGTATGAACACAAATCAACCCCACATAATCATCGAAAAAGGAGTGCAATACAAACTTGGTGAGCTTAAAAACAATTGTATTCAATATGATTTCAAAAGCATACTCATTTACCTCGATGCAAAAGGAAAAATGATGTTTGGTAAAAACTTCAAGATTTATGAAGAAGATGAGGTGGTGCTTTACAAGCTGTGCATCTATTTTATTCGCGATTTTGAAGCCTGTGCAAAATTGAAAATAGACCCAAACAAAGGTATTCTGTTATCTGGTCCTGTAGGATGTGGTAAAACCAGTTTAATGAAACTGTTAAGGCATATCGTACCGCATCATAAACCGTATGAAGTTATTCCTGCAAGAAACATCACGTTTGCATTCAACAATATTGGGTATAAGACGATTCAAGAATATGGCAACAGTAGTTTTTACTGTTTTGATGATTTAGGCGTAGAAACAACCGGAAGACATTTTGGAAAAGATTGCAATGTTATGGGCGAAATCCTCTTATCCCGATATGATTTATTTCTTCAGCGAAAAATTAGAACTCATGCAACTACAAACTTAAACGCCCAGGAATTGGAAGAACGATATGGAAACAGAGTTCGTTCCAGAATGCGCCAACTATTCAATTTAATAGCATTTGATAAGGAAAGTGTTGATAAGAGAAAATAACGCACAACACCGACACAACACCGATAATTTCCCATTAATACACCAAGGCAAATATTACCTTCGTTTTCAAAATAAGGGCAAAAAATCTTAAAAATTACCCTCGTTAATAATATTTTATTTGCAATCAACAACACAATTTGTAGTAAATCGCAAATTAAACTTTGGCAAAAAACTCAAAATTTGCCAAAACTTAATTACCAAAAGCAAACTATTATTTTCTTACTACCCTACTTATTCTCAAATACTTTTTATATATTTGTTCACGTTTTACATTTGTTCACGAATAATGAACGTTTAAAATTAATGAACAGAAAAGGTTGGCAATAATGAATGAAATAGATATTTTAAATAAAGCAATTCATAATTTAGAAAAGGACATTCCAATAATTTGGAACTGGAAAAATAAGGATTACAATAATGATATAGGTATCGATGGGGAGTTAGACTTAATAATAAACAATCAAAATATTTTAATGGTTGTTGAAGTTAAGAAAGACGTTAAAAACCACCAGTTATTTAACATAATTGAATACAATAACAGGTTTGAAAACTTTTTGTTGGTAGCGGAAAAATTATATCCAAAGGTAAAGAAAGAACTGCGAGAAAATCAAGTAAATTATCTTGAGGGTAATGGTAATGTGTACATTAATAAAGCGGATATTTTTCTTTATATCGATACTAATAAAACCACCAGAAATCAAAAAGAAAAAGGAAACCGAGCTTTTACAAAAACAGGATTAAAAGTAGTATTTCACTTTTTATTGAATCCTCTACTTATAAACCAAACGCAACGAGAAATTGCTCATATTACCAATGTTGCGTTAGGTAATATTCCGTTGATTATAAATGGATTGTTGGAAAACAACTTCATCTTAAAACTAAATAAAAATGAATATGTAATTAACAATTATCAAGAATTGTTAAACAAATGGATAACAGAATTTGAGCAAACATTAAAACCTACTATATTCAAGCAACGTTTCAGATTTCAAAATGAAAATCAAAACTGGAGAGCATTACAATTAAACACTGAAAAAACGGTTTGGGGAGGTGAACCAGCAGGAGATATTATGACTAACCATCTACGTCCGGAAAATTTCACTTTGTACACCAATGAAACAACAAGAGATTTAATGATAAATTATAGATTATTACCAGATGATGAGGGTAATATTTGGGTATATGATAAGTTTTGGACAATGGACTTTAATAATATAGCACCAGCAGAATTAGTCTATACCGATTTAATGATTAATGATGATAAAAGAAGCAAAGAAACAGCAAAATTAATTTTTGATGAGTACATCCAACCAAACATATAAACAGCTTTCAATACCATATTTTAAAGAAGTTTTTGACTGTATTGATAAAGTGATGATAAAACTAAATGTACCTTATTATTTAATAGGTGCAAGTGCAATAGCTTTAGAACTGTTAAAGGAAGGGATAAAACCAAGTAGAGGTACAAAAGATATAGATTTTGCAATAATGATAGCTTCCCTACAAGAGTTTGAAACAATTGTAGAAGAATTGAGCAACTACGGCTTTAATAAAGTAGAAGCACCCTGGACACTCTACAACGATAAATTTAATATAGTCATAGATTTATTGCCTTTTGGAGAAATTGAAGAAAATTTCACAATCAATTTCAATGAACGTTATACCGATTTACATGTTTTAGGTTTCAGTGAGGTATTGCAAAATCCAGAAACTGTACAGATAGAAGAAAAGTCCGTAAAAATTCCATCCTTATCAGGAATGGTTATTTTAAAACTAATTGCTTGGAGCGACAGACCAGAAGAACGTGACAGTGATTTATACGATATTTTAAGAATCATCGAATATTATTTTGACTTGAATTTTGATGAAATAGTAGAACATCACAACGACACCTTTCCTGAAGAGGAAGATTTAGATCAACTTAAAATAGCCGCAAGAGTTTTGGGCAGAAAAGCAAGTCAATATTTAAATGTATCTGAAGCAATTAAAAGCAGAATTTTAAACACATTAAACGATAATGTTTCGGATGCCAAAAATTCAGCAATTGCAAAACAATGGGTAAGTAAAAAAGAATGGGATTTAGAATATGCTGTTCAAATTTTGGAAGAGTTTAAACTTGGAATAATAGAAAAAGTAAATTAAATGGCTGGAGAAGCAAGTGTATTTCAAACAGGTGGAGGCGGTTTTGACTATGAAAACTATGTGCAATCATCATTTTTATTACAAATGATGATTAATGGTGTTATTCCTTCATTTCCTAATGGTAAAATTATTGAAATTGGATTTCAGAATAAAAATAAAGGATATCAAACAGATGATTTGTTCTTTAAGATTGAAGAAAATAACATTTCCAAAAGAGTAATTTCTCAAATAAAGTATAATATTCCTATTTCGTCAAAGAATGAAGTTTTTTTAGAAGTAATAAAAGCTTTTTGGGATGATTTTAATAATACCAGTCATTTTGATAAACAAAATGATAAAATGTTCCTTATAAAATCCAGCCTAACTAATAATGATAAAAATCATATAGCTTATTTATGCCAAATAGCTTATAAACAGAGTAATTCAGCAGATTTCTTCTCTGAAGTTAATAGAGTGAAAATAAAGAAAGCTGCTCTTGATATCTTTGAAGAAAGTCTAACACTAGCTAAAGGAGAAACTATTACTGAAGAAGAGTTATTCCAGTTTTTAAAATGCTTTCATTTATTGGCTTATGATTTTACTGCTGAAGCCAGTACAGATGAAACCTATACGCTTAATCTTATTCAATTATCAAAGTCTAAAGATGTAGTAACTACCCCTAAAGAAATTTGGAGTGTGATTCTTAATGAAGTTGCTACATATAATCGAAATGGAGGTAGTATTTCAAATGATGATTTAAAGAATTTTGAACCATATAAGTATTTTGATTTATCTATATCTTATGACGCCTATTCTTCATTTAAAAAAATACACCAAGATGGAGAACTACTTTTAAAGCCATTCAAAAACACCATAAAAGACTTTCATATAGATAGGGCAACCATTAAAAAGTCAATAATACAATCTTTAAATCAATCAGATATTTCAATTATTACAGGTTATCCTGGTGTAGGCAAATCTTCGATTGTAAAAGACATTTTAAGAGGAGAGTTATCTGATACAGTCCCTATAATTTTTAAGGCAGACCAACTTAATAAGACTTCTTTAGCTCAAGTATTCAGTGAAGTTGGAATAAACCATAGTTTAATCGATTTATTTAGTTTAATATCAACACTTCCAAATAAAATTATTGTAATTGATAGTGCAGAAAAATTATTGGAAGCACAACCCGATTCTGCTTTTAAACAATTATTATCAATTATTTCTGAAAATAAGGGTATAAAACTTTTAATGACCTGTAGGTCTTATGCGGTTAATGTGATTAAGCAAAAGTTCGGTATTGACTCTGAAAAGATAAATGTTGTTGATATACCTCTTTTAAATGATGATGAAATAGAGCTAATAAGAAATGAATTTCCTCAACTAAACCATTTACTTTCGAACAGCAAAATAAATGAAGTCTTAAGAAGTCCTAAATATCTTGATTTTACAGTATCTGCAATAAAAGAAAGCGAAAACATATCGAGTGATATTAGTTATTCAGAGTTTAAAGAGATATTGTGGAATGAAGTAATAGAAAATTCAACTGTATCAAAAAACGGTCTTCCAAGAAAAAGAGGAATCACTTTTATGCACATAGCTGTAGGAAGAGCAATTAATATGAGATTGTTTTTTGAACCGGAAGATGACAAAATAGATTATGAAGCGGTAGAGCTTTTGGAAAGTGATAATATAATAGTTAGAAATAGTAATAAATTTCAGTTTTCACCTTCTCACGATATTTTAGAAGATTGGGCATTAATAAGGTATATAACCTCAACTGAAAATAAACTTTCTAATAAAGCGGAATTATTTAATCAACTTGGTAACCAACCAGCTTTACGAAGAGCTTTTAGATTATGGATTGAAGAATTACTTACAAATGATATTGATACAGTAGCAAACTTAATTTCTTTGACATTAAAAGACGACTCAATTCATACATATTGGACAGATGAAATACTTACAGCTGTTTTTAGGTCGGATGATTGTAGCTCTTTTTTCAAACATTTCTCTTCTAAATTATTGGAAAACAATTGTATGTTTCTTAATAGGTGCATTCTGCTTATAAGAACTACTTGTAGGGAGTATAGTTTTAACAAAGAAAACTCTAAAGATATTTTATTTCCTGTAGGTTCTTGTTGGGAAGAAATGTTATGCTTTTTATCTTCAAATATTTCAGAAATAGAAAGTATAAGGAAGTCTATTTCAAATTTTTTACTGGACTGGGAATATAAATTTCTTTTCCAATTTAAGCTTTGTTCTATTAAAGAGATAGAAGCAGCAAATATATTGGTTTTTCATTATGTAAAAGAAATGTACTATGGAAGTGACCATTGGGGCTATTCATCAAAAAATGACTATCAAAAGACAAGCTTTGTATATATGCTTTTTGGTTTTGCACCTTATTGTAAAGATGAATTAAAGAAATTCATTGAAGAATGTAGTTCCAATACAGATGAGTATGGCAGATTAAATGGATTCAGTGAATTAGTCATTAAAAAAGCTTTTGGAGGTGTTAGGAATGGTTCATTAATTAAAGAGCTGCCTGATACATTAATCCAAATAGCAAATAAGCATTGGAAACGTATACCACCTGAAAGTCTACCTAAAAGAGAAGGACCTTTTGGATTTTCTTTTCCCGAACGTAAAGAAAGAGAAGATGCCTGGGGTATAACAAAGACTAGATTCGATTTTTTTCCGTCTGGGATTTATAAAACTTTTGTTTATAATTTACTGCAATATCATCCCATTAAGGCAATAGTTTTTATATGTGATTTTACTAATTATATAACATCTTCATACAAAGACTCTGAATTTAGTATTAAGGATGAGTTAAAGGAAATTAAAATCATATTGAATGATGGCAATGAAAATACGATTTATGGGAATGAATATCTATGGAACGCGTACAGGGGTACAACAGTAACCCATTATTTACTTGAATCCATTTTAATTAGCCTTGAAAAATATTTATTAGAAATTGCTCGATTTGAAGTTCCTGACAACAAATTATTAAAAACAATAACCAATTATTTATTAGAAAATTCAAATTCGGCTACAATAATTAGTGTTTTAACCAGTGTATTTATAGCTTATTCAAAAGCATTAGGTGATACCATTTTACCAATTTTAAGAGTTAGAGAGTTTTATGAGTGGGATACACATAGAGCAACAAGAGAACATTCCGCTACAGCAATATATGATCAAAGAATTTCTTATGCCCAAAAAGAAAAAGGTGAATTTAATAGACTTCCACACAGAACAAGGTATCAACGTGGTCTTCGAGAATTTTTACTTCATTATCAAATAAACAACGGTTTACTTAACAAAGAATTGCAAACAATATTTGATGGGTTTTATGAAAATTGTGGGAATGATATTTTTTGGGAAAAGGCCATTACTGAAATGGATGTGAGAAAATACAAGGCATCTATTGTTGATAAAGAAAAAAGGGTTTTTCAGTTAGAGGTTAATTATCCACAACCAATTTACAATGCAGTTGAAGCTTTTACAAAAGAAAATGAGAATGATAATCTTTCTTTACACTATTCTCATTCATTAAGACAGGTAAAAGAAAAAAAATCTGAAATGTCATTTGATGAATGGGAGACTATTTTCAAACACTTTTCTTCAGATGAAATTGAGAATACAATGTGGGATTCACCTGTAACATTATCTGTTTTGGGCTTAAATTTATTTTATGAAAAATTAAGTAAAGTTCAAAAAAAGTATTGTATTGAAACTATTATTGATGCACTGGAACAAATAATAAAAGAAACGAACGATAGAGGTAGTTTTAGTAGCTTGTATGGGTATAATATATTGGAAAAACAATTAACAATTGAATCTATTCATTTATTATATAAATTTAGTGAAGGTGTTGTTGATGAGAAAGACCTTGATGTACTTGTTACATACTTACTCATTAGTCATTTGGCAGACCACGAAATAAGAGATTTTCAAAAATATTTCAGAAATACTTTTAGCAAGGAGTTACCAGAAAAAGCCCAAAAACTAGTTGTTGTACTAATAAGATATGCGAAATTCTATAGTGAAAATAGGGTAAATCATTATCGTAGCCAGCAAGAAACAAAAGAATACAGAGAAAAGGAATTTGAATTTATTAAAAGCATATTAATAGAAAGTGATTTACCTGAAACTTCTTCTTTGTCTTTCGAATCATATGAGCCACATTTTTTAAACAATTCTTTACTTCTTATAACTTCAAATGTGAATATTGAATTCTTTCAAAATTATATTCTGAAAATATGTGAATTAATTTTAGAAGACTTAAAGTTAGAAGATGATTTGTCATATTCTCGTTCAAAAAAATCAAGAAAAACAAATCATACAATTCTTGTTGACTTACGTTTTTATTTTAATGAAGTACTTCTACTTAATGATATAAATTTTAGCAAATTATTAATAGATAAATTATGCTATCCTGTTCTAAATAATGAATTTAAGAATTCGTATAGTATTAAAGATTTGTATGAGCTTATAACAGGTGTTTTTAATACAGCTGTTACAAGGTTTGATGATTTAATTAATGAAGATAATGATGTAGAAAGGTACAGAAATCATTTTTGGGAATTATGGAAATATCTTTTCAATAAAGTTAAAGAATCAAGTAAGTCTTATTTTGTGAAAGAACTTTTGTTAGATGTTAATGAAAGATTTTGGTCAATAAAATCAAATAATTGGAAAGGGTTTGTCAATTATAAAACCCAGTATAAAGAGTTTGTAGATTACTTTAAAACCCAATCTTTGCCACATATAATTTCAGTTTTTTCCACTTTTGGAGAAAAAAAATTTCTTCCATCAGGAATTAATTTAATAGTGGAAAATTTAAAAGAGGATGATAGCACTTACAAGAGTTTAGACTCGTCAAATGCAGTTAAATTGATTCAAGTACTTTTTAATAACCATATACAAGAAATTAAAGAAAGTCAAAGTTTGATAGAAGACTTTGTTTACATTTTAAATAAGATGATTGATTTAGGATATTGCGAAGCTTATTTAATAAGAGAGTGTGTAATTACTTATAAAAAAACAGCTTAATTCCCCACAAACCAAAACCCAGTTTGTTGCAAAAAGCAAAAATTCTCTGTCTTTTGGTTTGTTCCGCTTCCCCTGCTCATGTAGTGTTTAAATTGCCAACGCTTATGCAGCACATTACAGCTTGCTTACTCGTACCTCGTTCACAACTGTAAAGAGCTACACTTTGCCAAAAGCTATTAATTTAAACACTACCCAAAGCTATGTTTACATAACGGGTAGTTATAGTAGCATTCATTTAGTTTCTGTACTATAACGCCATTATGTAAAATATCCGCTCACCAGTCGCCAATTCGGAACTGGCATTGAAATTTAGAACACACAATTTTTCCATCTTTTCCCCACCACCCATTTCAAAGGTGTAGGTTACAGCAATTATTAATGTTTGCCAAGTGTCTGCGGTAGGATGCATTACATTCGCTCAATCCCTGTTCAGGGTATCGCTCTTTCCATTTACCCACCTCAACACCGCGCATAAAAAAAGAGCATTTTTTAGAAAATGCCCTTTATTTATCTTTCCAACCGCCTAACATCAATAATTACTTCCACCTACGACACTTTGCCCCGAGAAAAGTGATCAATTTTTTAAGCAATAGAGAAACAAAGAAACTTACGATTGCACCAACAACAGCCAAAACAATGGTAGTAATCAAATCCTCAACACCAATATTCACAATTGAAGAAAAGAAAGTACCACCAATAATGGCAGATTTGGTATTATAATCCATCGTCAACCTCATCAGTTTCATTGTTATCATTATCAGTAACAACAGCTTGACTTACTGCAGTGGCCACGGTCCCGGCAACGGTCATATAAGTAGCAATAGTTACCACAATGGCGGGCATCGAAATTGGTGCAGCTATGATAGCACCACCTGCAGTTGCCAAAGCAATACCGATATTTCTTAAAGTCTTGAAAAATTTGGGAGTTGGTTTTTTATAGCGTTCTACAATGTTCATAATTCTGTGATTTAATAGTTAATAAAATGTGTTCTTTTCGGTCTTTAGCCTGATATACCAAAGACAATAGTTTTTGCATAGCATCCTTTGAATAAACACCTCTACCAATACCACTCAAATAAGTTACAGGAGCTATACAACCTTGAAGCTCTTTTAAGGCATCATTTGCAGGATGAAAGAGTATAAAACTTCTACCTTTTACATCCTTCAAAATCAGATGATGCTTAAACCGTTTGGAAAAACGAGGCTCTATTTTATAATGTCCTTCAGTAATACAAGAAATGTTTTGCTTATTATTATTCCAGGGTAATTCAATGGTATGACAAAGGAACTTACCAGAATTAAAGAGAGCACCATTGGTGCCCTCTTCAAAATAGGCTCTATGCAGCACTAATTCCATCCTTACGGAGTATCTACAATAACAACTGCCAAAGCGTTGTAAGCACCGTTCTTAAGTTCGTACATCTGTCCGTTTACCTCTTGGTAAAACTCAACACCAAGCACCTGAACAACAGGAAGCGTAGAGTTAGCAGTCAAAGAAGCAGTTAAGGCAATGGCAGCAGTATCAGCAGCGGTGTAAGGAAGAATGGCAGTCTCATCATTTTCAAATGTTGAGGTTTCATTCTCAAAATCCAATTCAGAAGCACCCATGACCACCTTAAAATGAGTTGTTCCTGTTGGAGCTGCAATTCTTACCGTTGGAGAAAACGCATCAAGGTTAACCGTTGCATCACCAGAAACACGGTCAAAAGCGTTCGTAAACGGAGCAAAAAGCGTTGTGCCTAACTTTCCATTCAAGTTGAATTCAAAGCTATTTAATAAGCTTAAATCACCATCCTGTAAGGTTCTTAAACCTCTTTCATTGGTCGTATCAGTTTTTGTAATAGCAACCAAAGTTTTGGTTAATCGAGACACTACACGTTTATCCTTTGCATTTTGCAAAAGAATACGAATAGCATTTCTTAACAGTTTACCACCTTTACCAGCTCTACCAAATTCAGAACCGTTTTCACGTGTTCTCTGAAACGCAGGATCATTCGCAATACGATTACCATCAACACCGCCTTTTTCACGTGCAAGATGTCCGTCAGTCGTTTTGTAAAAGGAAATACCACCAATTGTTCCTTTCAGTTTAATAATACCAGTTTGTCTAGCCATAATAATTCGTTTTTTGATTAATGAAACCAAATCACGTAATTTTATAGCACGTTGTTAAAAAAGCAATACCGTTTTCGGTCATCTATTCCGATACAACCAAAAACGTCATTAAAATATTGAAAACCCTATCGGGTTTCCAACATTTTAACAACGCATCACCATCACCATCATCATAAATAATGAAGTATGGATGATGTACGGATAAAGCATAGATAAAGTATTATGACCCCAAAAAGAGCTTGCATATACCCAAAAGATATTCAGCGTATCACTGGACGCAGTGAACGCTATGGGCGTAAGCTTTTAAACGATATTAGAAACTACTTTGGAAAGGAGTCTTACCAATTCGTCACAATAAAAGAATTCGTTGAATACAGCGGAATAGAAGAGGGAATTGTCAACAAATATTTAATAGATTAACCATATTATTTGATACAAATTGATTGGTTTTAATGGAGTTAAAATTGTAAATTTGTAGTAAGACGTTCAGATAAATAATACTATTTCAAACTAACAGATAGGTCTACAATTCGGTTAACACTGTTTTAGTCTATTTCTGAAAGTATTGATTTTACTGCATAGAGGTGGTTTGGGTATCATCCTGCCACCCCGACGAACTGCCTTAAGGTAATATCAAAACACTGTTAATCGTATGGTTTTCAGTGTTTTTCATTTTATTTGATATCAAACGATATCAAATAAAACCAAATAAAAGGTGTGCAATTCGGTGAACAGTAGTTCTAAAGAAATGTCGTAATTTTAAAGAGCTTTTAAGAACAATTTGACTTTTGTCTTTGCAAAACATTTGTTTAACTAAAGTCAATAAAAATGCAGACAAACAGCACATTTTCCATTATTTTCTTCACTAGAAAATCTCGCACTAACCCCAGTAAATTATTAATTTACGCACGTATCACAGTTAATGGCAATCGCACAGAAATCAGCCTAAAAAGGTGTGTAAATGTTCAGGAATGGAATTCTTTCAAGAATAGGGGAAGAGGAAGCTCTTCAAAAATTCAAATTTTAAACAGATATTTGGACTATGTATATGGTAAACTGCTAGATTGTCATAAACAATTGTTAGAAGAGTTTAAAATAGTATCAAGCCACTCCATTAAAGCGCGCTACTTAGGTGAAGATGACCATCAGAAAACATTAAAAGAACTTATCGCCTATCATAATACCAATATGGATTCTGTATTGAAACCAGGTACGATGAAGAATTATTATACTACGGAAAGGTACCTGAAAAAATTCTTAAAAGATAAAATAAAGGCAGACGACATTTACCTTAAGCAATTGAACTATCGTTTCATTACAGATTTTGAATACTATTTAAGAAATTATAAAAACTCAAACAAACAACTAATGCTAACTAATAATGGCGTGATGAAGCATCTAGAACGTTTGAAAAAGATGGTAAATCTATCTATTAAATTGGAGTGGATTATCAAAAATCCATTTCAAAAGTTTCAATTAAAATTTGAAAAATATGACAGACAATATCTAACAGAACGAGAATTGCGCCTTATTGAGAATACTTGCTTTAAGCAAGAAAGATTAGAGCGAGTCAAAGACATTTTTATCTTCTCCTGTTACACAGGATTGTCCTATATCGATGTCAAGGAACTTACAAACAATCAAATAGCCAAGGGGATAGATAATAATTATTGGATATTCACCAAACGGGAGAAAACAAATGAAAAGGTCAAAGTTCCCATCTTGCCACAAGCTATGGATATCATTAACAAGTATAAAGGCATTTCAGAAAACAGTAAAGCAAAACCACTATTGCCATTAAGCTCAAACCAGAAAACAAATAGTTACCTCAAGGAAATAGCAACCGCAACTGGTATTCATACAGAATATTACCTTTCACGTTGCAAGGCATACGTTCGCTACAACCGTTATGCTATCCAATGGCGTACCTATTGAAACAGTATCAAAATTATTAGGACATACCAAACTTTCAACCACACAGATTTATGCCAGAGTCGTGGAAACGAAGATAAGCGAGGATATACAAAATCTAATGGTTAGGTTTAAAAAGAAGAAGCAACAATTACAAGCCATTAACTAAATCAAGCTTTAAAAAAGAATTTCCCTTCAAGACACTCTCATTTATTTGTGCAGCGTGTAATGAAGGGAAATTTTATATTAGAACTTAAAAAGTTCATAAATATCAACTTCTAAAGCCTTAGATATTATATATAAAGAATAAGTAGTTGAATTAACCTTACCATTCTCAATCTTTTCAATCGCTTGGCGGTCTTTACCACAAGCACGAGCCAAATCAGATTGACTTAAACCTTTTTTAGATCTAATTTCAATGATTCTTTTTCCAACTCTTTTGCTCAATTGGTCTTTTGTCATACAACAAATGTCATATTATTACACGACATAATTGTCATATAAAAATATGACATATTGAATTTTTTGTTATATTTGTCATATAGTAATACGACAATATTATCACTGACTTAAGTATATGCTATGAGACATAATACTAAATACTCAACAGATAGTACCTTACAAAGTGAATTACTAACCCTTCTAAAAAAAGAGCTATCACTGCATTCAGTATATGCGATTAGCAGAAGTAAGGAAAAGAAGATTCAGGGTATAAACTTATCGCCATCCCATAGAGCCACACAAAAATTCGTGACCTATACGTTACTTGTCATAGCACATAAAACCCATTCCCAAGGGCTGGGAGACTTCATGGATGTATTGAATGGCAAAATGAAACAGCATTGCAGAGTCTATGTGATTTTCTACACGCTTTCAAATGTGAAAAAGCGATTGGATTATGGCGACAATTTTTTGTTCAGAGTTATTTTTCAAACACCATATCTCTACAAAGAAGATGACACCCTATCAAAATTCAACAACTATGGTTTGCTTTTGCACCAAAATGTTTACGACCGCATCCAAGACATTTGGAAAAGTAGAATGGATAGGGCAGAGTACCTACTTTCCATTATAGGGAACATTGAACCCAAAGAAGATTCCTTGGTAATGCTGTCCACCATGCATTATGCCTTGGAGCAAATATGTTTAGGGCTTTTGTATTTGTTTTGGGAATTTGGGCCACAACATTATTCACTGTCCTACATGTTGCATTTATGCAGTCACTTTAGCCAATTGCCACAGACCATATTCCCAAAGGAAACCTATGGCTTGCACCGTACGTATTATATTTTGTGTAATGCCCATCACGTGATGCGCTTCAAAGCAAAAAATGAATTTACATATAAAGATACGGATAAAGCCTATAACCGATGCATTCACTTTTATGAGGAAGCTATGACCCTTGGAGAGAAACAACTGGAACACCTTAGAGAACTCCATTGCAGACCATTAATAAAAACAAAACCCTTAAGCCATGAAAAGAAATAAAAAAAAATATAGAAGAAATCAAGAAGCTCATGGATAACTTCTCAGGAATAAAAACTATACCCTATGGTAAGAATAAAGTCAAGAAAACCATCGAAATCGAGGTGTCCAGTAACGAGGATATCATAAGCTATATTCTAGCCCTTTTGGAGGTGTGCTATTATAGCTTGGATGGTAATGGTATATTCATATCACCATCAAATAAAAACTGTTCACCAGAGGCAAGTGTAACTAATGTCATTGAACTTATAATGGATTTGTTACCAGACCAGCAGATGCACTGCATGGATAGAATCACCGAGATACTTTCTAAAGCATAGAGTGATAATCAAGAAAAAGCTATTTAGGCGCACAGGAAAAACGTTTTTCAAGGGATGGATTTAGAGGCTGGTGTTCAAAAACTATTTTCTGTTTGATTTCAATTTTGAGCTGAGGAGAATCCATCACTTTAAAAATGCAGCAAACTCGCCATAAGCGAGTGCGGTAGTTTTGTCATTTTTAGGATACTAGTTTTTGAATTATTTAATAGCTTACAGCCTACCATAAAAGATATCTTTTAGTGTAAATGTTTTGCTCTTCAAAGCGAAGTGAAACACCTCAAAATTTAAGAACTTAGAAGTTTTTGCGACAAAAAATCATTGGTTTTACTGGAGTTGACAGAGTTTTTGTTGCAAAAATTATAAAAAAGTAAAATATAGATATTTTTAATATATTGATATTCAATTAATTAAGTATAGTAACATCGCTTTAGCGTGTTACCCTCTTGCTATAGACCCCTTAGTTTTACAAACACACTTTATTTAGGGATTATTTATATGTTAGTGAGTTTCTTTAATTGTTAACTTTCTATCGGGGAATACTCCACATATATTTATATATATAAATAACAATATGTCAGTAAATGAAAATTATAATAATCTGAAAGTTTAATTTTCCACCTATCAAATTAAAATAGATCTCATATTAGTATTAAAAGGCTAAAATGCGTATTATATATTATAAAAATGTACTTAATTATTAGAAAAAAAATAATTAATACTAGCCTTAGATCAATATAAGTTTAACACTAATAATCAATAATATTTCTTTTTTTATAAGAAATAGGTGTTTTTTAAATTTATTTTTCTTACATTTAATGTTCTCTCCCACTAACTATTAATGGTTAGTGTATTTTGAAAGATTTATTAAAACTATATATGTGGAGACGAATAACACTATTCATGTTACTAAAAAGCTTTTATTTTTAATAGGTCTAAAGTTTACTACGAAATATATAAAGGATAATATTTTATCTCATCCTGAGCATAATAGCTTATTATCAATTACTGATACTTTAGATAAGTACAAAATAGAAAACTTGGCAGTAAATATTAATATTGACAAGTTAATCGAAATGCCGTTGCCATGTATAATTCAGGTTAAAAACAATAAAGCACCTCTGTTTTTTGTTCTTAACAATATAACTGAGGATACAGTTTCCTTCTATAATGATAAAAATGAATCCATTACCATTTCAAAAAATGAATTTGTTAAAATATGGACGGGTGTTTGTTTACTTGTTGAAACTACTACAGACTCCATAGAACCTGATATAGAAAAAAAGCTTTCGGACAAAAGGTTTATTAACTTAATAACCATTAGTGTTTGTTTTTTACTCGTTCTCTGGGTTATTTATAATTTTACTAACTCAGAATCTGTTTTATCTGTTCCATCTATAATAACTACAACAATATATGCAGTCTTAAAAACCTTGGGGTTAATTGTAGGTCTATTCCTTTTATGGTTTGAAATAGACCAATACAATCCTACATTACAAAGTTTCTGTTCGGGAGGAAGTGCAGGCAGTAAAGTTAATTGTAACGCTGTACTCGGTTCTAAATATGCAAAACTATTTAATGGAAGCCTAAGTTTAAGTCTTTTGGTTTTCTCATATTTTTTTAGCACGCTTATATATTTGCTAATCAATAAATTTTCAGCTAATTCAATATCAATTTTAAGTTTATTTAGTTTTGCTTCTCTTCCGCTTATAATAGTATCAATTTACTACCAAGCATTTGTAATTAAACAATGGTGTAAGTTTTGTATAATAATACAGGTTGTAATGATTACAGAAATAGCTTTAGTTTTTTATACTGAGTTATATAAGACATTTAATGTATTTGAAACTTTTTTATTAGGTTTTTTGTTCTTAATTCCAATACTAGGATGGAAGCTATTAAGACCATTATTAGAAAACCAAAAAGAGACAAATCTCCATAAAAGAGGGCTAAAAAAAATAAAAAATAATCCAGATGTTTTAGAAGGGCTATTAGTTAAGTCCAGAAAAATAGAAACCAATACGGAAGGTTTAGGTATTACCTTGAATAATGAAACAGCTAAATATAATGTTATAAAGGTATGCAACCCGTATTGTGGTCCTTGTGCTAAAGCTCATCCAGTGTTGGAGGATTTGGTTAAAAATGGTAAAATAAACTTGCAGATATTATTTACCGCAAAATCTAGTGATGACCATACAGGAAAATCAGTAAGTCATTTATTGGCAATAGATTCTAAAGGTGATAAAAATACAACCCAAAAAGCTTTGGATGATTGGTATCATGCTGAAAAAAGAATTATGGAGTATTTGCCAATAAATACCCCATGAATGGCGAGCTGGAAAAACAAAACCATAAAATTGAAGCCATGCGAAATTGGTGCGATGCAGAAAACATCACCCATACGCCAACCATTTTTATTAATGGCTTTGAACTCCCTAAAGAATATAGTATAGAAGATTTGAGAGAGGTCTTATAATCAATGATGATAAGAAACGAATATATATGTCAGATTCCGTTTTTCAACGGAATTAGTTCAACTAACCATTTTAAGCGTGCCTACTTTAGGCTTCTTAAAATTGAGTTTCACTAAAAAGCCCAAAGCAAAAATTTTGGGACTGAACAATACCCTTTACGCGAAAGGCAGATCAAAACCTTGATGGTCTTAAACGTTCAAGGCAAATATAATTTTTTAAAAATGAAAAAATTAAATTTAAAAAATCTAAAGCTAAACAGTAATGATCTGTTACAACGAGAACAATTAAAAACCGTTTTTGGCGGGTATGGTTTTTGTGGCCAGTTTTGTAGTTATGACTCTGAATGCCCAAGTGAATGTTCAAAATGTACAAATGGTAGATGTAATTACAATGGTGACCCTGGAGATTGCCTAACTCCTACGAATTGTTTTTCAAGTGCAGATTGTGCTAATATTTGGTGTAATACTTGTCTACCTCCAGAGGAATCTGGTGGACCTAGATTCTGTGCAACTTAATAAAATGGGTTAGTTAAATAATTTGGATAAGGACGACATATTCATGGGTGAGAGAGTTTAACCTTGACGGAAACTTCAATGAATTCTGCTATCGTATCAACTGGTCGTAGAGCAAGGTTACGGAGTTCAATAATTTAAT
Source organism: Algibacter pacificus (assembly GCF_008033385.1). GTDB lineage: Bacteria > Bacteroidota > Bacteroidia > Flavobacteriales > Flavobacteriaceae > Algibacter > Algibacter pacificus. The sequence continues at coordinate 305,132 of NZ_VOGY01000001.1, forward strand.
GTTGACAATGGTCAACAACAAAAGGTTTATCAGTCCAAACTAATATGTAGTTAACTTTCAATCTCTATAACTTAATTTATAACGTAATGACTATCTACCCAAAAGTGAAGAAAATAAGTTTCCTTTATTCTCTATTGGTTCCTATCTTTTTTAGTGTTTCACTTATAGGGTGCTTTAAAAAAGACAGTAAAGATATGTTTGTCTTAAAAGGAGAACATTTGGGTAGTGAAACGGAGTATTTAATATTATCTTATAAAGATAAACACAACATAGGAGTTAGTGATACATTACATTTCGTTAACGGTAGATTCAAAGCAAAAGGCTATATTAATGGTGCGACCATGATGTCGTTGAGTGGATTTAAAAAATCGAAAAGTTGGACGGAAGAAAATTATGTGAATTTTTTTGTAGATCCTGGTTCTAATCAAATTTCTTTAAAAGAAAATGAATTTAAAAGTGCTATCATCACAGGTTCTGATTCACAAAAGCAGTTTAGCGACTTACAACAAAAGACCAAGTCTTTGAATGCAAAGATGGTGGAATTCATGGTAAAAAGGAACAGCTTTGTTAAACGGTTAGAAAAAAATGGTGAAGACCAAAACAAACACATTGGGCAGATTGAAGCCATATCGGTCGAATGGGAAAAAACATTTAAAAACATCGAACAAAAGCGATTGTCCTGGGCATGGGCCAATCCGGATTCTTATCTCAGTGCTTATTGGCTCGATCAGTGGTATTTTGATTCGTATCCGTTAGATTCAGTTAAACTATTTTATGACAATCTTTCCAATAGAGTGAAAAGTGGGTTGTATGGGAAAAACTTAAAGATGAAAATAGAAAATATCCATGCTCCAGTAAAAATTGGTGATTTGGCACCCAATTTTAATTTAGAGGGTCTCAAAGGTGAAGCGATTACTTTAGAAGCATTTAAGGGAAAATATGTCTTATTGGATTTTTGGGCCAGTTGGTGTGGACCATGTCGGATAGCTAATCCTTATTTGAAGACCTTATATTCAAATAATATGGTAAATGACCTACAAATCATTGGAATATCAAGTGATTTTGATAAGAATAAATGGCGTAATGCCATAGAAGAAGATGCTATTGATCAATGGCTTCATGGTGTCCTTAGAGAAAATATGACATCCGTTTTGGCAAATTATAACGTTAAATCCATTCCGACCTATATATTAATCAATAAGGAAGGCAAAGTAATTCATAGATATGCAACTACAAACGAACTTAAATTAGGAATGAAAGATTTGGAAACGAAGCTAATCTTAGCCCAAATTCATAGCTTACGAAATGGTAAATTAACAAATAATAAACAGAGTGGAATAGCCTCTAGTTCAGTAATCGTTTTAAATGAGGATTTCAATGGTTTATGGCTAAACACCAATAGCAATACTAAAGGTATTACTAAGTGTGAAATTTTGTTTAACAAAAATCGTTTCAAGATCCATATGTGGGGTTCTTGTTCACCAAAAGATTGCGATTGGGGTGAGCAAGTTTCTGGTGTTTTCGATCAAGAGGTGAATAAATTTCAAATGCATTGGGATCAAGTATACGCTGAAAGTTTAATGGAATACGAAATAATTGGGGATACCCTTAAAGTTACCAATGTAAGGAGTTATAAAGATAACTCTAATCGACCAAGCAGTACTTTGGTAGAATATTTTCGGAATGAACCATAACCTTTTAATAGAAGTTTTAAATTAAAAAAGCCCAAAGTAGAACTTTGGGCAATGAACAATATCCTTTTCGCGAAGGGCAGACCAAAACCTTGATGGTCTTTAAATGTTCGGGGCAAATATAATTATTAAAACTTTTTTATTATGAAAAATTTAAGTTTAAAAAATTTGAAGTTGGAAGCTAATGATATGCTTCAACGTAACCAGCTCAAATCTGTTTTTGGTGGAGATGGTGGTACTGTCGAATGCCGCTGTAAAAATAAGCATACTGGAGCTGCATGGTTTGATAGCGTCAGTAGCTGTAATGTCTGTACAAGTAGTTGGTGTGATAATCATGTTCCTCCAGGTTCAACTTGGACCAGTTTGATATGTACAGGGCCTTTAGGAGGTGGTGGTTACGGTTATTAACAAAAACACAGGTTAAAGGTAATTACCTTTAACCTGTGTTAACTAAATTTAACTCTTCAATGAGAAAGAAAATATTTATTATCGTAATAGTGATTGCAGTCCTTAGCTGTAATAGTAAAAGCAATAACAATCATCAAAAGATTAAAGACACAAATATTGTAAAAAAAGGAAAGGTCTTAATTATTGGTAAAACAGATGATTTAAGACCTTTTAACCATTTTAGTGTATTCAACACGTCTTCGGCTTCACTTAATCATGGAAATTGCATTACTGACCGAAAAGTGATTGGTGACTCTATAGTCATGGAGATCGATTCTATTTTAGAACCGCAACTCTTACACTTGACTTCATGGTCCAATGATTTCCAGTATCGTGCTACATTTATGGCGAAACCAAATGATACGATAATTTTTGAAATTAAAAATAAGCGATTTAGCATTAAGGGAGAAAAAGCAGATGAACATAACTTTTATTCAAGTTTACGAGATTCTACTCCAAGATATATACACAATCCTTATAAAGGCAGTATCATAGAATATAAATCCAGGGTAGACTCTATTTACAGAAAAAAAGTAGACTTTTTTAATAAATACGTAAGGAGGCATAATATCACATCAAAGTCATTTATTGATTTTGTAGAGTCTGGTTTGAAATATTCTCACCTATATGAATTAATAAGCCCCAGAACACAAAAAAATGGAGACTCTTTTTACTTGGCTGGCCCAGAGGAATTATTTACAATTATTCAAAAAGAGTATAGTGGTAAAGAGCAGTTGTTTAATTTTAAAGACTATTTAGGAGACATTACAATAGATGATTTTAAGGATGAGAGCCATTTAAGTATAGGTTCTTTCAAACCTGCTTTATCAGTACTTATAAGAAATTACTTTGCGACTTCAGATCATCCAAGTTATTCCAAAGAAAAATTTTTGGCAGAAAAAGCTGTTATAGAACATAATTTTGATGAAAAAATCAAGGAGTACGCAATCGCTTCTCTCATAACTGTTTATCATTGGAGAGGCTTTGGGCACAGTAAAAAAAGTGTTTCTTTTTTAAAAAATGTAATTCGCGAATATGGTAAACAATATCCAGATTCCGAGTATACAAAGGAAATGGAAGATATTATGGAAGATCTAAATTCTTTCGAATTGCAGCTTTCTGAATCAGCATTAAACACCAAATTACTCAGTAAATATGGTGATACTTTAACATTAGGCGAAATTTTTAACCGTTCCAATAAAAGGATAAGAGTTATAAATTTTTGGACCACTTGGTGCCCTCCTTGTATTAGTGAAATACAAAAGGCACAAAACTTTAGAGATAAACTATCAGTTGAAAATAATGTAGAATGGATTTACCTATCAATAGATGAAGACAAAAAGAAATGGTTAGAAAAATCAAGAGAACTTCAAAGCTATCTTAATGTTCATAATCAATATCTAGTTATTAATGGTAAAAATTCACCACTAGGAAGATATCTAAAAGTCCATTCGATTCCAAGGTATATAATTCTAAATAAACAAAATCAGATTGTTTTGAATTATGCACCTCATCCTTCGGATAGTATTGTTTTTAAAAGAGTTATTAATAGTATTGAATAAAGAAAAACTCTTGAAAAAACCTTCCCCTTTTACAAACAACCAGATAGTAAAGACTGTGGTCCAACCTGCTTACGTATCATTGCTAAAAACTATGGTAAGTTAGTTTCTTTACAAAATATCAGAGATTTATCGGAAACGACAAGAGCAGGTAGTAATTTAATGAAATTAAGTGATGCTGCTGAAGCTATAGGTTTTAAGTCATTAGGCGTAAAACTTGATTTTAATAAGCTTAAAGACGCTCCGCTCCCATTAATAGCGCATTGGAACAAAAACCACTTTGTAGTGGTCTATAAAATTAAGAAAGATGTGGTGTATATATCAGATCCTTCGTATGGTTTAATTACCTATACCAAAGAGGAGTTTATTCCGAGATGGATGGGTAATAATGCCACTGAAGATACTAAAGAAGGTATTGCCCTATTACTGGAAGTCACCCCCAAATTCAATCAACTCAATTGGGAAGAAACTGATAAAAAATCGTTTAAATTTCTATTTCAATATTTATTTAAATATAAAAATTTACTTCTACAACTTATTATAGGGTTAGTAGTTGGGAGTATGTTGCAACTCATCTTTCCATTTTTAACACAAAGTATCGTCGATGTTGGGATACAAAATCAAGATATAGACTTTATCTATATGGTTTTAATTGCACAAACCATGCTGTTTTTAGGAACGGCAAGTGTGGGGATTTTTAGAAGCTGGATTTTATTGCATTTAAGCACCCGCATTAATATTTCATTGGTTTCCGACTTTTTTATTAAACTCATGAACCTTCCTATAGCCTATTTTGATACGCGTATGACGGGGGATATTATGCAACGTATTGGTGATCACAAGCGTATAGAGAGTTTACTTACAGGTTCTCTTTAAGTACATTATTCTCAATGGTTAACCTATTCATTTTTGGTGCAGTACTTATTTACTATAGTCCCTCTATTTTCTTCATTTTCGCTATTGGTAGTATAATATATGTAGTTTGGATTTTATTTTTCTTAAAAAGACGTAAAGAACTAGATTACAAGCGCTTCTCTCAATCAAGTCAAGAAAAAAGTGTTGTTATAGAGCTTATTAACGGCATGCAAGAGATAAAGATGAACAATGCCGAAAAACAAAAACGTTGGAAATGGGAATTTGTACAAGCACGCTTGTTTAAAGTAAATATGCAAAGTCTAGCATTAGGGCAAACACAAGGCGTAGGATCGTCCTTTATTAATGAAGCTAAAAATATCCTCATCACATTTACTTCTGCTTTATTGGTTATTGAAGGTTCTATTACCTTAGGGATGATGTTATCAATACAATATATTATTGGTCAGTTAAATGGTCCTATAGGGCAACTGGTAGGATTTATTCAAGCCACTCAAGATGCTAAAATTAGTTTAGAGCGTTTGGGAGAAATACATGATAAAGAAGATGAAGAAAGTAAGGAAAAGCACTTGATTTCAAATATTAAACACAATCAAAGTTTAGAACTAACAAATATAACTTTTAGATATATCGGCAGTGACGAAAATGTGATAAAAGGGTTGAGCATGAATATCCCAGCTAATAAGATAACTACCATTGTTGGTTCCAGCGGAAGTGGCAAAACCACTTTAATGAAACTTTTATGAGCCAGAGAAAGGTAATATCATGTATGGAGAGCATTATTTAAACGCTATTTCCCATAAATCTTGGAGGGCTAATTGCGGCGTGGTCATGCAAGAAGGTTATGTGTTTAATGACACCATTGCTTACAACATTGCTATTGGAGAAGATACCGTAGATGAAGAACGACTAATTAAAGCTACTAAAGTTGCTAATATTTATGATTTTATACAATCATTACCATTAGGATTTAATACAAAAATTGGTAATGAAGGTGTTGGGGTTAGCACGGGACAAAAGCAAAGATTATTTATTGCCAGAGCCGTTTATAAGAATCCAGATATTTTATTTTTTGATGAAGCTACCTCTGCATTAGACGCAAAGAATGAACGTATCATTATGGGAAATTTAAACAACTTTTTTCAAGATAAAACAGTCATCATTATTGCACACCGCCTAAGCAAGGTTAAAAATGCAGACCAGATAGTAGTAGTTGATGATGGTATTATTAAAGAAACAGGTAATCATAACGAATTGCTTAAACAAAAGGGTGCTTATTATAATTTAGTAAAAAATCAATTAGAGTTAGAAAAATTAACTATTAAGAAAAATGCCTAAAAAAGCGAAGCAAGATAACTTAGAGTTAAGATCGGAAGAGGTACAATAAATCTTGTCAAATCCACCTGTATGGATTGTACGTTGGGGCATCACACTTATTTTCATGTTTGTTTGTATTATACTTTCTCTTTCTTTTATGATCAAATACCCTGATTTTGTTTCCGCTAAAGTATTGGTGACAACCAAACAACCTACAGAACAAGTAGTTTCAAGATATTCGGGGCAACTGGAAAGAATATTTATTAAAAATAGGGATACGGTTACTATTAATCAAAAATTAGCCATTATAAAAAACACAGCAAATTTTAATGATGTTTATAAATTGAAAAGTATCATAGACACCTTGTCTTTCAATTTTAAAAATTTCAGGTTTCCATTTGATAAAACATCTTATTTGGTGCTGGGCGACATTAGTGTTACATATCTTGGTTTTGAAAAAAGCTATACTGATTATTTCTTATTAAAAGATTTAGACCCTTACAACAATCAATTAGGAGGCAATACAGTGTCTTTACAGGAATTAAAAAACCGACTAAGGAACCAAATTACTCAAAAAGGACTGCTTGAGCAGGAGTTTAAATTAAAACAAAAAGATTTGGAGAGGGATAAAACCTTATTTGATAAAGGGATTATCGCACAACGGGACTATGAGTTAAAACAATTGGATTTTTTGCAAATGCAAAAAAGCATTAGTGCCATGGCTATTTCTATTTCTCAAATGACCGAAGCCATCTCATCTGCTAACCAAACTTTAAAAAGTACTCGTATTAATGAAAAAGAAGACAATACAAGGTTTTTGAGGAATTTAATTCAATCATACGATCTACTTAAAGAAGCCATTAGAAACTGGGAATACAATTATGTATTGTCTTCATCAATCAATGGTGTTATTAGCTTCCAAGATTATTGGGGAGAAAACTAATTTGTAAGTTCTGGAAGTATTGTTTTCTCCATTTTACCAACAGATACGTCTTCATTAGTTGGTAAGCTTCTTATACCTGCACAAAATGCAGGTAAGGTGATTGTAGGTCAAAAAGTGTTTATAAAATTAGATAATTTTCCATATCAACAATATGGGATGTTGATTGGTAAGGTTGTTAATTTTTCTATTTCTCCAAACTCTGAGGGTAATTATACAGTATATGTTTCTCTGCCTAATGGCACCAAGACATCTTACAATAAAATCTTTCCCTTTACTCAGGAGTTATTAGGTAATGCAGAGATCATTACAGAAGATTTAAGCGTAGCGGAAAGATTGTTCTATAAATTTAAAGATATATTTAAATATCAATAGCATGAAAAATAAAAATTTAAAAATCTCTTTTTGTACCGTATGCATGAACCGTCTTCATCATTTAAAAGAAACACTTCCAAAGAACATTAAAGACAATTTAGATTATGAAAATATTGAATTTGTTGTTCTTAACTATAATTCTACTGATGGGATGGATGCATGGATAAAAACCGAAATGAAAGAGTTTTTGGATATAGGTGTTTTAAAATACTATCATACCGAAGAACCAAAAAATTTTCACATGACCCATTCAAAAAATGTTGCTGCTAAATTGGGTACTGGAGATATTTTATGCAATGTAGATGCCGATAATTTTACTGGCAGTGGTTTTGCTGATTACATAAATACAGTATTTAAGAATGATCAGGATATTTTTTTAGCCGTAAATAAAAATATGACTCAAAAAGATTGTTTTGGCAGAATCTGTATCATTAAGGAAGATTTTTTGATATTGAGAGGCTATGATGAACAAATGAATGGATACGGTTTTGACGATTATGATTTATGGAATCGTCTAGAGTTACTAGGTAGAAAATTCAAGTATATAGAAGACAATAGCTATCTAAAGGCTTTAACTCATACGGATAGTGAGAGAATAGAGAATGAGTATAATCCCAAAGGGATTAAACGTATTTATGTCCGATTTATAAATCATGCCATTTCTGAGTTATTATATTTATTTGAAAAGAGGAATTTTTTTATTGGAAAAATTGTGATTAATAGATTAATAAACTCTGAATCAACTGATAATATATTTGTTGAAAATAGAGTTTTTGAATATTCTAACAGTCTCTTTAATGATACTTGGGAAATAGGAAAATGGGATAATACGAAAAACGGTATTGAACTTTTTATAAATGACAATTCGAAAGTAGAACTTATAAACAAAGAGCATGGTAAATTAGGAGCATTAAATACTTCCGAGTTAAAAGAGTTTTATCCAATATTTGAAAAAACAATATTCAATGATATGGTAATGTTTTTTTCTCAAATTAGTAATAGAATTATTATGAAACGAAATTTAAAAGCAAAAAAAGTGTCGGTTAATAAAAACTCATTTGGAAAAGTAAATCTATTGGCGTTATGAATTTAGAGGGAAATCAACCTTATTATGTTTCTTTACACTATGATGAAACCATGTGGCATAAAGCTATAATTCAAGGAATAAAGCCTTTTATTGAAAATGAGAAAGACATTAATACCTTTCTTTTTAAATTAAATAGAGAGAGAGGAGATAGTATAAGAATGGCTGTTTTGTTAAATAAAAATACTAACGCCAAAGTATTTGCTGAATATATAGATGATTGGTTTAAAAATTTTCTTTTGAAATATCCTTCAACTTTATCTAAAAGCTTAATAATAGAAAAAGCACTGTTTTTAAATTTTAAAAATAATAAAACCATATACAGTGGTTGGTGGGTACAAAAGGACCCGAAAAAATCAAGAAAATTGCTTAGTAACTTTATTAAAGTGGTTGAGAGATTTCATCTAGAAAACAGCAATACTTTTATTATCAATTATGAAGACATAATTATAAAAAACTCTAATTTAAAAAAACTATTTTCATTTTTAGAAATTCCATATAACCCAAAAAAGATTGATGAAACTCTTCAAACTAACCATAGTTTTAGCCCCAGAAGTAAATTACAAAAAGACAAGAGAATAACATATACTCATCCATTTTTTTTTAAAAAATCAATCAAATATTTTACCATTGACTTTTTTGAGTTAGATAATGATATATTGAATATTGGAGGAATATTGATTCTTGAAAATGATGAACTTACAGATAAACATGAATTATATTTTGAAAAAAAGTCAAATGATCAACAAAAAATTCCACCTAAATATAGTAAGGTATTGAATAAAGAAGAAACTAGATTTGAATTAAAAAATATAAGTATAGGTGAAAACACCCCGACAAACTGCCTTAAGGTAATATCAAAACACTGTTAATCTTATGATTTTCAGTGTTTTTTGTTTTAAACAATTTTCTTTTGTAAAAAATCTTACATCATTAATAATAAGAAGAATCCATTGTAATTCTTTCCTTTTTAAATTGGCCAAACTTTCTAGCAATTGAATATATAAACATTCTATTTTAACAGTAAAGTTGCTACCCTGTTCGGCAGGATAGTTTTTTGCAGAGAACTGCTTAGTTTTACAGGCATATGGCAACCTTAATAATATACAATGCTAAAATATTTTATTTTATTTTTCTTTATTTATACAATAGTTTCGGCTCAAACTAATACTTCTTTACTGAGGTTGGATACAGAAAAAAGTAACGACACAGATATTCAAGTTTTAGAAAACGGGGGATGGGATATTAAAACCTTAGGAAAGGATCCCTATGTGTTTGTTAAACCCTTGAATAAAGCGTTAGACCTTAAACACAATCAGTTGTCATTTAGCTATTTCTGTCCCACAGGTTTAGATCATATACAGGTGTATTTTTATCCTTTAGGAAAACAAATTAGAAGTGTTATGTCGCCCGAGGTTGGCAGCACCGAGGGCTGGGTAGATTTCAGGATAGATTTAAGTGACTATGTAGGAGCGTGGGGAAGAACTGGGGATTTTTTACGAATGGATTTTGGAACCTCGGCAGGTATAAATATTCAAGTTAAGAATATTAAACTAAGAGAGATGACTGCTAGGGAGTTGGAAATTCAAGCAAGCAAAGAATTTAAAAAGCAGCAAGAATTAATGCTTGAAAGTAATTTACAAACTTACTTAGATCAAGATTTTTCAAATCAAGTTTCTAACGTTTTAATAACCGATAATAAAGTCACCTTAACAGGAAAGGTTGTAGATAACACCAATTTATATATAGCTGAAATTCCTGTTTATGAAAATAGCACAGCACTTAAAATATTTACATGTTTAGAGCCTATAAAAAATAATAATTTTGAAATCGATTTAAATCGATTTGTAGAACGGGATGGGTTTAAACAAGACCGATTATTATCAAAATGGATGATAGTAGAAAAAATAAACGAACAATATTTAGGTGTTTCTCACGCGAGATATACCGATTCGGTAGTGCCAAAATATAATGATACGTTTACAAAGTTAACTTCAAAAAAAGGACTTGGAGGGTATAGTGCACATAGAGAAGCACCAGTTTCAGATTTAGATAGCTTAGGGATTACCAGTGCAACGGTTAATATCTGGATTAATGGATTGTTAAGGTCTAAGCCTTCAAAAGATAATATGGCTTTTGAGTATTTGGGAAAAACGTTTTACATCAATAAAAAGAAAATAGAGAAATATGATGAAACTATGCGTTCAACTTCTGCTAGAAATATAGAAGTTTCAGCCATTTTATTAGTTGCAAAAGCTTCACAATCTACAGACAAAGTTATTGGAGACATTCTTCAGCATCCCGATACAGATCCCGCTGGTATTTATGCTATGCCAAATGTAACTTCTCCAAAAGGCGTTCAGTACTATTCGGCTATACTCGATTTTTTAGCAAAGCGTTATAGTAGACCTGATAAAAAATATGGACGCATACACCATTACATTATTCATAACGAGGTTGATGCCGGTTGGGTTTGGACCAATGCCGGTGAAAAATCGGCTTTAGTTTTTATGGATTTGTACCATAAATCTATGCGTATGTCTCATAACATTGCTCGAAAATATAACCCAAACTCAAAAGTTTTTATATCCTTGACGCATTACTGGAATTGGACTTCCAATCCGCGATTTTATCATTCCAAAGCACTACTGGAACTGCTTCTAAAATACTCCAAAACCGAAGGCGATTTTGAGTGGGCCATTGCTCAGCATCCGTATCCAGAGTCTTTACGAGAACCTAAAACATGGCTGGATAAAAAAGTGAATTTCGATTTTGATACGCAACTTATTACTTTTAAAAATATAGAAGTATTAGATGCATGGGTAAAACAGCCCGAAGTATTGTTTAAAGGAAAAACAAAGCGGCTTGTTTACCTATCGGAAAACGGAACAAACTCGCCTACATACAGTGAAAAAGACTTAAAAGAACAAGCTGCTGGTATGGCCTATGCCATGAAAAAAATAAAATATTTAGATGGTATAGATGCGTTTCAGTATCATAATTGGCAGGATAATAGAAAAGAAGGTGGCCTGCGCATTGGATTAAGGCGTTTTCCTGATGACAAAGAAAATCCAGGTGGTATAAAACCTGTATGGAAAGTATATCAAGCTTTTGGAACAGAAAAAGAGGATGATGTTTATGATCAATACAAAGCGATGATTGGTGTTAAAAATTGGAATGAAATCAGGTATGAGGTAAATATAGACAAAAATAGTGGTGCAAAATCAAAATAAAACACATGAAGAACATAAAGTATATCGTATCCGGCATTATTGGATTAATTGTATTAGGCTGCCAATTTAGAGTAAATGAAAAAAGTGACGGTCAGGGTAAAAAATCATCACGGCCAAATATTATTTTTATACTAGCAGACGATTATGGCATTATGGATAGTCAAGCTTATGCGGCCAAATTTACCAAAACGGATACTTCAAGGATGTATTATGAAACTCCGAATATAGATAAATTGGTAAGCCAAGGAACAGCATTTTCACAGGCCTATGCCAATCAACTATGTTCCCCCACAAGAGCAAGTCTTTTAACCGGAAAATATGCCGGAAGACTAGGTTTTACTACGGCACTTCCGATAAGAAAAACATATTACAATCAAAAATTAAACGTTCCAAAGGGGTTTTATGTACACGATGTGCTAGAGCATAAGGATCCAATAAAAATAGAACAAGCATTAAATAATGGTATTTCTAATTCTGCTATACCTACAGGAAGTACCATTGATGGCGATCGAGATGAGCTTTCTATTGCAGAAGCTTTAAAAGATTACCATTCTGGTTTTATTGGTAAATGGCATGTTGGAGGATTTGGAGCTAAAGGCTATCAACCAAAAGACCAAGGTTTCGAGCCTATTGCTTGGTTTGATGCGGGAGGTTCTCCATATTTTAACTGGAAAGGCGCATGGAATAATAAGACCAATAAGAGATATCCGTTAATGACTGCTGAAGACTTAGAAATTGGTAATGCAGGAAAAAACACAGGAGAAAATTATTTAACAGACGATTTAACTCAACAAGCGCTTCAATTTATAGAAGACAAATCAAAAATAAAAGACAAACCATTTTTCTTATATTTTTCACACTTTGCAATTCATACACCTTATCAAGGAAAAAAAGATGATATCGCATATTTTGATGCTAAAAAAAGCAAAGGTTGGAATGGGCAAGAAAGTCCTATTTATGCCTCTATGATTAAAAGTTTAGACCAGTCGGTAGGGGCTATTTTAAACAAGCTAGAAGCCTTGGGATTAGAAGAGAACACGCTTGTTGTTTTTATGTCGGATAATGGTGGTATAGATGCTGAAATTACACCAAATAATAAAGGCACAAATAATGATCCTTTTTTAGGCGGGAAGGCTTGTTTAACCGAAGGCGGTATTCGGGTGCCATTAATTTTTAAATGGAAAGGAAAGGTTCAAGAAGGTCAGTGGGTAGATATTCCTGTAGATTGTACAGATATTTTTCCATCACTTTTAGATGCCGCAGGTTATAACTCAAAAGATATTGTAACTAAACATGATCTGGATGGCGAAAGTTTAATTCCTGTACTTTCAGACCTTAAAAATGAGAAAGCAAGTTACACTAAAACCACACATTATTGGCATTATCCTTTTAACGTGATTTACAATTCTCCTTACGAACCTTATGCGCTTACACCGCATTCAGCCATTCGTGAGGGAGATTATAAGCTTATATATGATTGGTATGGCCGTTTACATTTGTATAATATAGAACAGGACCCTTTTGAGAAAAACAATCTTGCTGGTAAGCAACCAAAACTTAAAAAAGCTTTGTTTTTAAAGTTAATGAATTGGTTAAAAGTAAATGTAGATAAGCGGTATTGGCCAAGTATAAATCGAGACTACAATCCTGAAAATGAAGTGAGGCCTGTTCCGTTTACCGATTTGTTTTCATCTTATAAAGCACAATTGTAAAGCATTAAAAATTAATCTAATGAAAAAATATTATTACCATAATTGTTCCCAAATAAAAATGATTTATAAAAATATAGCGCAAATATTTATCTGCCTAACCTTTATATTTTGTCTAAGCCAAGGAAATGCACAGGGCAAACCAGAAAATAAGCAACCCAATATTATATTTATAATGGCGGACGATTTGGGCTATAGCGATATAGGTTGCTATGGTGGGGAAATTAGTACGCCTTCACTAGATAAAATGGCTGAAGAGGGCGTTCGCTTTCCTAACACTTTCAACGCAGGTATGTGTGTTATTTCTCGTAGTGCCTTACTTACGGGTACGTGGTGGCCTAGGGCGGGTTACGGTGCTCAAAATGGAGAAAATATAGCTCAAAAATTAAAAAAAGAAGGCTATAGAACAGGCCTAATTGGTAAGTGGCATTTAGATGGTAAACCAAACGATAAAGGTTTCGATTATTTCTTTGGGTTTTTAGGCGGTTTTTCTAGTTATACCAGAGGTGGAAAAGATTATAGAGTGAATAATACTAAATTTAATGATTTTGGTGATGATTTTTATTCAACCGATGCATTTTCAGAACAAGCGATTCAATTTGTAAAATCAAGCTCTCAAACCAATAAACACCCCTTTTTTCTTTATTTAAGTTATCAGTCTCCTCATAACCCGTTGCAAGCTTCCAAAGAAGACATTATGAAATATAGAGGTTCCTATTTAAAAGGGTGGCAATCCATTCGAGAGCGTAGAATAAAAAAACAAAAACAAATAGGAATTATTAATGACGATGTGTTATTACCAGATTACCCCATGAATTTACCAGAGTGGGACAGTTTAACAGAAGCTCAAAAGGATTTAGAAGACTTGCGAATGTCGGTTTATGCGGCTATGGTAGAGCGTATGGATACAGGTATTGGTAAGTTACTAAAAACATTAAAAACAACCGGTCAAGATCAAAACACCTTAATCGTGTTTTTAAGTGATAATGGCACCGATTCCTTTTCAGTAATGGATTCGGTATTGCTAAAAAGAGGATTGTTACCTGGAGACGAAGGTTCAAACTACCAGTTGGGTACGGGTTGGGCCTATGCAAGTGTGAGTCCACTAAGGCTTTACAAAATTAGTCAGCATTCCGGAGGTGTTAGAACCGGCGCTATTGTTAGGTGGCCGGCAGGTGTAGCAAATTCTAACTCTATTAGAAAAGAAAATTTAAATTTAGTAGATTTTATGCCTACTTTTTTGGAGTTAGCTCAAAGTAGTAAACATGTGGTAACCAATCAAAATTTAGCGGGACAATCTTTAGTTCCTCTTTTAAAAGGAGAAACATGGCAACGACAATCGCCCATGTATTTTCAATTTATGGATAATAGAGCCATTCGAACAAATAAGTGGAGTTTGATTGAGGTAGATGGAAATGGCTGGGAGTTATATAATGTTGAAAAAGACCCTCTGGAAACTCAAGATTTATCTGACAAGTATAAAAGTAGGCTTGCTCACTTAGAAGCAAAATGGCTTGATTGGTGGAAAACCGAAAGTGGTAATGAAAGCTACCAAGCAGAAAGTACCAGTACAAGTCCGCATTATAAAGCGCAAGGCGACCGAGGATCGGGCGAGCCATATATACCTTCAGCAATGCCAGATCGGCTTAAAGGTAAATATGCAATTAATTGATTTTAAGCGGCTTGTTTTAGGTTGTGTTTGTGGAAATATACGTTATTTACAGACAGAGCAGGACAGACTACTTAAGTGGTTTGTTTTAATTTGTAGGCAAACACAACTTGTTATTTGAGTTTTATCTGTATTTATACGCATGTATACCTATTTGAAGGTTGACATGAGTTGCTTAGGTGAAGTAATTAATTACTATATTTAATTATGAAAATTAATATTAGATATCTTTGTTTTTGGTAAACAGGCCAAAGAAAAAACAATGCAGATTCTTATTCGGTTTCAAATTTACCCGATGCTCATAATACTTATTTTGTTGATGAATCTCTGGAAAAGCTTCGCAAAGAAAAATATCCACATTGTACAAGTTTGTTTATACAGAGAGGTGAAAGAGTGTTAGAGGTCAAATTTTTCTTCACAGAAAAAGGCTTCAAGAAAAAAGAAAATTATATTAAAATGTGTTTCATCTAAAATTTATGAAATCTTTCGTTTTTATAGTAACAATTTTGTTGGCTATAAATTTGTATGCTCAAAAGAATTGGCCTTATAAAAACAATCTTTATTCTTATAAAACCTATTTTAAAGATTCACTTGGAATAAATATTATTATTCCAAAAAAAATTAAAAGTTTAGATGTTTATAAAGTAGGATTTAAAGTAAGCAAAGACTCAAAGAAACCTACAGGCAGTGCTTTTGGTACAATTTTTTTATCAAAAGATAAAAACTGTATGATAGCGTTTCCTCTGCTTTTGTTTGGCTTTACATCGAAAATACCAAAAGAAAATAAAACAACAGCTATTAACACCTTTTCTTTTAGACCTAAAAACCAAGTGATTAATGAGATTAAAACAGTACTTGATATATATTATCATCCATTTTGGTCAAAAAATGATAATAATAAAAATGTGAGTTTTGATTTATATAAATATGCAGACTTTATTTTTGGAAGACAGGCTAGGGAAAAGTATAATGCAGATGCTTATTCAATTTCCGATATCCCAAATATTGATAAGTCTGAATTCTTCGGTTTGCAAGGTCAATCACTTCAAAAACTCCCCCAAATAGACAAGTATCCACATTGTACAAGTTTGTTTATACAGAGAGATGAAAGAGTGTTAGAGGTCAAATTTTTCTTCACAGAAAAAGGCTTCAAGAAAAAAGAAAAGTATATTAAAATGTTAGATAAACAGATTTGGTTTGATGAGAATTTTAAGCCAGATTAAAAGTTGGGTAAAGAAGTAAGTGTCTTTTGTACTCAAAAATTATAACCCTTAAACTAGAAAAAAGAAAAGGTAGTGCTTTAAAGCCTACCTTTTCTTTTAAAAAATGAAAACTATTGAAATGATTATTTAATAGCAATTTTTTTCACTTTACTGCCGTTATCATTGGTCATTATAACCATGTATAATCCAGTTGGTAATGTCGAAACATTCAGTGATTTGTTGTTTTGGGATCCGCTTGCTTTTAATTGGTTTTCTAACACCATTTTACCCACTAAATCATAAATTTTAATTTGTGTTTCTGTGTTAAAGTAGTTGCCTGAAAAATGTAAAACATCGTTAGCGGGATTGGGGTAAAGTTTGAGGTTGGTACTGGCAATAAAGTCTTGACTTCCTAGAACTGTACCATCATCATCAAAGGGATTGGTGCCATTTTCTATTTCTTGTCTGTCGCTCACTAGGTCGTTGTCGGTGTCTAACATGGGGACTGCAAAATTAGTGTTCCATTGCATATTCATGGTTTGATTAAATTGTGTTGCCACATATTTAATGTATAAATCGCCGTTAGGTTCCATATAGAAATTGGAGGTATTACTGGCTTTTAAATCGGATAAAGAGTTACTTTCCGTAACCGTGTTTCCTGCCAGTTTTAATAATAATCCTCCTAAATTACCAAAATCGGTAAATTTTATGATGTACGAATCGCCCGCTGTGGCATTTTCCATGGCAATATTTATTTTTTTGTTGTTGGGTAACGATTCAAACGTATAGGTGTATTGGAAATCTTCATTGACAATAAATGGAAATTGAATAAACGTTTTAAACCCATAAATATGGTATGAAGATGCTATTGGAGTCCCTGTTTTAGTCCTCCTGCACGTCACATTTGGTATGCTGCTTGTAGGTAAGCCAGGAAATCGAAGCGCTGATAGAACAAAGTTGTGCGGACTTCGGTAAGCTCTTGTCCAGTTTGAAGGTTGAAATTCATCGCCCACCAACATAAAGGGATGATTACTAACAATAGAAGAGTTTGGTTTGCCTGTTAAAGAACCGTCTTCATCTAAAACCACCGTATTCCAGTTTCGTGGGTGCGAAGGGTTTTGTGGTCGGGTATCATTGTTTTTAATGCGAATATCGTAATTTGGTAATTTAACATGAGGTATATTATTATTGTCTGTAGTAATACCAGAGAAACGGTGATTGGTGTTTTTGGTCGCTGCTCCACCGCTGCTAAGTAGGGTAGCGCTGTTGTTGTTCCAACCAACAAAATGTGAGTCTCTTATTTGGCCAGCTCCATCGTACATGCGGTATAGACGTGTGTTACCTTCCAATATGCCTGTTCCGGAATTGGCAACCACAGCAGATTCTATTACTTGAGAATAACTTGCAAATTGAATGGCTGTAAGATTATCAATAATAATATTATTTTTAAATTTCAGGTTAGAAGTGAAAGCTATTCTTTGCCCAACACTATTACCTAGTCCAGTATAAACGCCTAATTTATTTGAATACCAAGTACAATCTTCAAATATATGTTCTTCAGCATTTTTCCAACCCCTATTGCTTAATATAGCGTGGCTGGGGGTGAGTTGATCAAAAACGTCAACACCACTTACACTGCTGTGTGCTTTATTATTTTTAAAAAGCCCAAGCGGTTCTTTGTAGGGTTCTATACCATTGTAACGCGCGTCGTTTGCGGAAGCTCCCATGGGTTTTTGTGGAAAGGCAAACCAAAAACCGGTGCCTTCAGTTCCTGCCGCTACATTGTTTTTAAATGTATTGTTGGGGTTGGTAATCCAGTATGTTGCGGGAGTTCGATCTTGAACTTGATTGAATTGATTGTCCGATGGGGTGAGTTCTTCTCCTTTTTTAGGTTTACGCGTAAGTAAAGCGACGTTGTTTTTTATGGTGTTGTAGCGTTCGCTGCCGTCCTCTAGAAACACGCCATGCCCAATGTGGTCGTATATAAAATTATTGTCTACTGTAGTGTAACTGGTACCATGGATGGTAACGGCTCGGTTATAGGATTTATGTATACTTGAGTTTTTTAAGTATTGCCCAGTCCCAAAGGTGTGCAGTAAATGCCAGTGCCATGGATACCGGCCTAACTTAGATTTTTGCCCCATTCTATATAACTCGATACTACTGGCATTGAGTGTGCTGTTCATCATAGCCATCATGTGGCCACCAAAGCCAGAGGTTTCGCTATTGGCATCCCCTTGAATTTTAATGTTGTGCGATAAAAGCCCCACTTCGGCTCTTAAATCGGCTGTCCAAGTTTTATTGTCTGTGGTTCTTGTATAGGTTTTTATGGCGCTAAAATGTGGATGGTTTAAAGGTTCTGTAAAAGAAATTTTTAATTTATCAGTACTAATGGCGGTAATAGTTCTTTTTTCAGCTTCATTCCAATTGGTTCTGCTGGACACAATAAGTATTTCATTACCTACCTCCCAGTCTACAGGCTCAGACATGGTTATTTCGCTGGCTCCTACGAGAGCGTTTGCACCAAGATGAGTCCAGCTTATCTTTTCTTTTCCATGTAATTCAATAGTAGCTCCGTTCATTGCAGCTATAAATTTATCACCCATAGATCCAATATTATCGCCATCGTCGGTCCCAATAAGAGTAATGTTACAATTTCCATTAGCAATATAAGGCTGTGATGCCTTACCTATTTCTAATTTGGCGTTAGTGCCGCTTACCAAAAGCCATTCGGTTTCTAAATTTATTTCCGCATTGCTTTCTTGGCCACTTATTCCTTTTAAAACACCATTAACAGTAATGGTTTTAGCTCTAGCAGTGCCAATTAACTCTACTGTTATGCCTTCAGGAATTAAAACATCGTCGTTAGCTGTTGGGACGGTACCCGATGACCAAGTTGTGGCGTTTTGCCAACTGCCATTACTTATGGCTTGGATGGAAGCTAATGTTGTTCTAGTTGATATGTTGCAATTATATTTGCTAGAAATTAATGAAGTTGTTTTTGGTTTTGAAAATAAATTAAACAACTCACGAAATGGATTGGGTGTGCTACTTGCTGGTAAATTTCCAAAGCTAAGTATTGTCATTAATAAAAAGAGTATTTGTTTTTTCATGTTATTATATGTTATTATATGTTAGTTAGTTAGTTAGTTAGTTAGTTAGTTAGTTAGTTAGTTAGTTAGTTAGTTAGTTAGTTAGTTAGTTAGTTAGTTAGTTAGTTAGTTAGTTAGTTAGTTAGTTAGTTAGTTAGTTTTGTAGTGCAGATAAAAATAGCCTATGTTATTAAAAAAATTATCCTGTCCTTTCTGTATTTATAAGTTTTATAATTTCATTTTTTTCTAATAGAAATGCTTTAAGCCCTAAAGGACAGGATGGGAAAAACTATCAAATTGCCTTTTTTTGCTAATCTAAAGCAGTAATTTAATTTTAACTGTTAAGATAAAAGCGAGATGGTAAAGTTTTAGGTGTATAAACTGAAGCGAACAATTAATTAGAAGTATTATTAAAATGAATTTAACACATACAAAATTTAAAGTCCTTATAATTTTATGGACACTTATATGTACTAATTGTAAAGAGTCTAATGATTTTGATACTAGTAATTTAGACCTATTAAAATCTGGATTTTTAACACCTGCAGAAGATAATAATCTTTGGTGTTATTGGTATTGGATAGGAGATGATATTTCTAAAGAGGGTATAACCAAAGATTTAGAAGCTATGAAAGCCGCAGGAATAGGCGGTGCTTTAATAGGAAATATAAATCCAGAAGAAACAGATGGTAAAGTACCTATGTTAAGTGAAGCTTGGTGGGAGCATATGGTACACGCGGTTACTGAAGGTAAACGTATTGGTGTAGATATTGGGGTGTTTAATTGTCCTGGTTGGAGTCAATCTGGGGGACCTTGGATTAAGTCGGATATGGCTATGCGTTATATCACCTATTCAGAAGCCAAAGTTGAAGGGGGTAAAAAAATAGCTGTTAAACTTGAGCAACCAGAAGCAGAATTTCAAGACACTTATGTTTTGGCTTTTCCTTCGATAAAATCTGAGGCTAAAACAAGTTCAATGAAAGGAACTCAAATTAAGGTAAGTCCTAGTGTTAATCAGGCAAAAAGTTTAGTTGATGGAAAGGCTTCAACTGTAACTAGTTTTTCTTTTAGTAACAGAGAATACGAGGTGGAAATAGTATTAAAAAATGAATTAACCGCAAGAAGTATTAAAATCCTTCCAGGCACAAAACAGATGCTCTTAAGCTGTGAGGTGTATGCCGAAATTGATGGCGATTACAAAAAAATTAAAACATTTACTATTGATAGAAGAAAACTAACACCTAATGTGGGCGCCGATAAATATGCACCTATTTTAAAAAGTCTTCCTAACACAAAAACATCAAAATTTAAATTAATATTTAAATCAATAAACCCAAGCGCAAAAGGCGGGTGGGATTTTCGAGAAATTATTATTTCAGAAACCTCTGGAGTAGAAGATTACGCTAGAAAAACTTTGGCTAGAATGCACACAACGCCAATGCCTAAATGGGATAGTTATAGATGGAAACAGCAAGAAGATATAGCAGATTCTGCGTTAAAAATTAACACTAATGATGTACATGATATAAGTGATAAAATGGATACCAATGGTAACCTTAGTTGGGATGCTCCTGCTGGAGATTGGACTATTCAACGCTATGGGATGACACCAACGGGTACAACAAATGCACCATCAGCTCCTCAAGGAAAAGGCTACGAAGTAGATAAAGCGAATAAAGAGTTGGTTCAATTTCATTATCAGCAATTTATTGGCGAATTATTAAAACGTATTCCGGAAGACAGTAAAAGTGCTTTTAAATATGTAATTGCTGATAGTTATGAAATGGGATCTCAAAACTGGACAGATGGTTATGCCGAGAAATTTGAAGAAGAGTTTGGATATAATCCTAAAAAATACTTGCCTGTTTTTACAGGTAGAATAGTGGGTAGCATAGAAGAAACCGAACGGTTTTTATGGGATTTACGTCGCTCTATTGCAAATGCAGTGGCTTACGAATATACAGGTGGATTAAGAGAAGCTAGTAATGAAGATAATTTACAGTTGTGGTTAGAAAATTATGGACACTGGGGGTTTCCTTCAGAGTTTTTAATGTATGGCGGACAGTCAGACTTGGTAAGTGGAGAGTTTTGGAATGAAGGGACACTAGGTGATATTGAATGTAAATCCGCATCATCCGCAGCACATATTTATGGAAAAAAAAGAGTGTCTGCCGAGGCTTTTACAGCTTCAGGAAGAACCTTTGTTAGGCACCCTGCTATGCTTAAAAAAAGGGGAGACTGGTCGTTTACAGAAGGTATTAATCATTTTGTATTGCATTTATATATTCACCAACCCGATGATAACAGGGTGCCAGGAGTAAATGCTTGGTTTAGTACAGAGTTTAATCGTCATAATACTTGGTTTAAAAAATCTAAAGCGTATTTTGATTATTTAAGACGTTCGCAACACATGTTACAACAGGGGCAATATGCAGCCGATGTGTGTTATTTTATAGGAGAAGATACGCCGATAATGACAGGAGCCAGAAATCCTGAATTACCAAAAGGCTATTCTTACGATTATATTAACGCCGAAGTCATAATGAATAGAATGACGGTTAAGGATGGAAAATTTGTTTTGCCTGATGGCATGAGCTATAGTTTGATGGTTCTGCCGCCTTTCGATACCATGCGACCAGAACTTTTGGCTAAAATAGAAAACCTTGTAAGCCAAGGCGGAAAGATATACGGGCAAGCACCGGTAAAGTCACCAAGTCTAGAAAATTATCCAGAAAGTGATCAAAAAGTTAAAACCATTGCCAATAAAATGTGGGGCAGTAGCCAGAACGAAATTAAAACCTATGGTTCGGGTTCCATTGTAGATGGTTTAGGTTTACAGGATGCTTTAACTCAGTTAAATATTAATAAAGATGTGGATTTAAACGGGCAGGAATCGGTGTTGTGGACACACCGTACCATGCCAGGAATAGAGATATATTTTTTAACCAACCAGAGTAATAAGCAAGTAGAATTTAGTCCTTCGTTTCGAGTAAATGGAATGCAACCTCAATTATGGGATGCCGTAACAGGAAACACCAGAACCTTGCATGATTTTAAGGAAAAACAAGGACGCACAACGGTACCTCTAAAAATGGAACCGCTACAGAGTTGGTTTGTTGTTTTTTCTAATTCAGAAGGTAAAAAGGAAACGAAATCAAAAGCTTCTAATTTTCCAGAAACTAAAACGGTTAAAACGCTTAGTAACCCTTGGAAGGTCGATTTTAAAAATAAAAATATAGGACCAAAAGACTCTATAGTGTTTGAGTCGCTAACAGATTGGATTGAAAGTGAAAACGACAAGATTAAATATTATTCAGGAACAGCGACTTATTCTTCAACTTTTAATTTTACTAAAACTGAAGAAAACCAAGATGTTTTTATAGACTTGGGCGATGTAGGGGTTATGGCTACAGTTAAAATAAATGGAAAAAACGTTGGAACAACCTGGATAGCGCCGTTTAAAGTAAAAATAAATCAGGCGTTAAAAGAAGGCGAAAACACAATAGAAGTTGAGGTGGTGAATGTTTGGAGAAATCGATTGACAGGAGATCAATATTTGCCCGAAACAGAAAGATTTACTTGGGTAAATGTAGATAGAGCAACACCTAAAGAGGAGTTGATTTCTTCTGGTTTATTAGGTCCTGTAACTATCCAAGTCATTAAATAAATTGATATAGTTAAAAGCATGATCAAAATATATAACATCTATCTTTTTGTTTTAATTAGTCAATTTTCATTTGCCCAATTACCTCCAGTTTTTGGAGAAAAATATAATGATAAAACTGTTACATCTGATATGGTTAAGACTTATATCAGTCCGCAAAAAATCATTTGGAAATCTGATGAAAGTGGCGAGTTCATCCAAAATGAAAACTCAATTTTAAATAAAGGAAATGGACAAGTTTCGGTAAACGATAAAGATTTATTAAAATTAATAAGCACGGAGACTCATAAACCTGCTATACTTTTAGATTATGGCAAAGAAATTCACGGAGGTGTAAAAATATCAATGGGAATACGCCACAATAAAGCTCCTTTAAAATTAAGGTTACGGTTTGGAGAATCGGTTGGGGAAGCAATGTCTGATATTGGTGACGATAAAAATGCTACAAACGATCACTCCTTACGTGATTTTATTATTGAGGTCCCATGGCTAGGAAGTATTGAAGTTGGAGAAACTGGGTTTCGTTTTCTAAGAATTGATGTTGTTGAAACTGGAGAAAATGTCCCAATAAAATCTATTGATGCAGCCTTTGTTTATAGAGATATACCATATTTAGGCTCATTTGAAAGTAGCGATAAAAGACTTAATGATATCTGGTTAACAGGGGCTTATACTGTACATTTAAATATGCAAAACTTCCTTTGGGATGGTATTAAAAGAGACCGATTGGTTTGGGTTGGAGATATGCACCCCGAAGTGATGACGATAAATACCGTTTTTGGAAAACATGATATTGTAACCAAAAGTTTAGATCTAGCCAGAAATCAACATCCGCTGCCACAGTGGATGAACGGTATCAGTTCTTATTCTATGTGGTGGATTTTAATTCATAAAAATTGGTATAATTATCACGGTGATTTGGCCTATTTAAAGGAGCAAGAAGTATACATGGTTGATCTTTTAGACTTGTTAAGCACCTATATTGATGAAAATAATACTGAAATTTTAAATGGTGTCCGGTTTTTAGACTGGCCAACAAGTGAAGACCCAAAGGCCGTTCATGCTGGTTTACAAGCAATGATGGTTATGACTTTTGAAGCAGGAAGTGAAATGATGCAAGCCTTAGGTAAAAAACTATTAGAAAAAAAATACAAAAAAATAGCTAAAAATTTAAGCAAGCACACTCCTAAAGATAACACTACAAAACAAGCAGCGGCTTTACTTTCACTAGCCAATTTAGCCAACCCTAAAAAGGTAAACGCCCAAATTTTAACTAAAGATGGTGTACAACGTATGTCTACCTTTTATGGTTATTATATTTTGGAAGCCATGGCAAAAGCCAATGATTACAATGGAGCTTTGAATGTTATTAGAGATTATTGGGGTGGAATGCTTGATTTGGGAGCTACTACCTTTTGGGAAGACTTTGATGTTTTGGATACCAAAAACAGTGGAAGGATTGATACATTACCACAAGAAAACATATTCGATATACATGGAGATTTTGGAGCATATTGTTATGTTGGCTATAGGCACAGTTTGTGTCATGGTTGGGCTAGCGGTCCTACTTCATGGCTTTCACAGTATGTGTTAGGTATTAATGTTTTAGATGGAGGAAACACTGTAAAACTAGAGCCTCATCTTGGAGATTTAGAATTTGCAAAAGGAAGTTTTCCAACCAAATTTGGTGTTTTAAAAGTTAGCCATACAATGGTTGATGGCGCTATAAAAACTGAAATCGAAATACCAAAAGGGTTAAAAGTTATCTAGGTTATTAAATTTACAGTGTCTTTTTATGAGGGTATCCAAATTTATTTGGATATAAAGAAATAAGATTAAAGGAAAAATAGCTTAGTTTCTCTAGGACTAATATGGGCAAAAAGCAGTAAAATATATAAGTGATTTCATGAAAACCAATTCTGAATACAGTTTTTTTATCAACAGAATTAATAGATGTTTTTATTTAAAATAATATATGAAAACAGCACAAAAAAATCTCTACTTGTTAGTAATAGCAGCAATATGTTTTAGTTGTAAAAATTTTAAAAAATATTTTGTAAAAGAAAAACCTTTAAACATTGTTTTTATATTAACAGACGACCAAGGGGCTCATTTATCTGCTTTAGGAACAAAAGGGATTTTAACGCCTAATGTGGATGGCTTAGTAAAAAAAGGTATGCTGTTTACTAATTCATTTGCGGTAGTTTCATCTTGTTCACCAAGCAGGAGTTCTATTATGACTGGTATGTATCCTCATGCCAATGGGCATTGGAGAAATACCATTACACCGCATTTAAACGAACAGGATAGTGCGTTTGGAAGGCAATCAAAAACAGTTGATAAAGTAGGCATTCATGAATATATAAAAACACTTCCAGAGCTTTTGCAAAAGCATGGCTATTTTACAGGAATTACACAAAAATTCCACATGAGCCCGCCTTGGAAATTTCCTTATTCAGAAAGAAATCCTGTTAGTAATAATCCTGATGAATTTAAAAAAGTAATTTCCCAATACATTACCAATGCTGGAAATAAACCTTTTTTTATTCAAGCTAATATAGCGCCTCCTCATAGAAACTTTAACCACCATATGGATGAGTTTTCAGAGTTTCTTCCTAACCCAAAAACTATTGAAGTGCCTAAATATTTAGCAGACACGCCATTAATGCGAGAAGATTTAGCTAAATATTATGGTTCCGTACAACTTGCAGATGCTTGTGTTGGCAGTATTATATCGGTCTTAAAAGAAAGAAACCTTTTAGAGCATACTATAATCATTTTTACAGCCGATCAAGGCGAGCCCTACCACAGAGCTAAAGCCTCTCCTTACTATGCTGGTTTACATGTGCCTTTTGTTGCAAGTGGCCCTGGTATTGTAAAAAATAAAATATCTAATGCCCTAATTTCTCATATAGATATTATGCCAACATTATTAGATTACGCCAAAATATCCATTCCTGAATCGGTTCAAGGGTATTCTTTAAAACCTATATTTACTGGTAAACAGAAAAAAATAGCTATTCGAAAATATATTTTTGGAGAGCATAATTCCCATGGCCCTATAAGAGCAGAACATTATCCAAGTAGAGTGGTTTTTGATGGAAGGTTCTACTATATAAAAAATCTAATCCACGAAAAAAGCTATAAATTACCAGCAGATTTAATGGTTAAAAAAGGCTGGGGTAACCAGAGTTATCAGGCCACCTTAGATGCTAAAAAATCACACCCTGTTCAATACCATTTATTAAAGCAATTAGAGTCTGGACGGCCTAAAGAAGAATTGTATGATGTGAATACGGATTCTGGTCAAATACATAACCTTATGGACAATCCTAAATTTAAAGGAAAACTTCAAGAATTAAGAACAGCTCTTAACAACTGGAGAATTGAAACGGATGATTTAGTAGATGACCCTTTAAGTATTAAATCAAGACAACTGAATAAGTAATCGAGATAACAGTTAAAAATTAATAGGAATAAAATAAAAAAGCCAATTTGAATCAATTTAGATAGAGTACCGCCAAAAGAGAAAATGATTTACTTTGGAGTAGTAAGGCTCATAAATATTCAATTATTAGATTAATTATAAAAAAAATCATGAAGAAATTAAGTGTTTTAATCATATTAACCTTATGTCTGGTTGGCTGTAAGGTTAATAAAGGTATAAATAACCCAAAACCAGACTCGACACAAATAAGTTTAGATAACAATGTATTAAACTTAAAACTAGATTTAACACGAGGAGGAGCCATTTGTTATATTTCAGAATCTGGTAAAGACAGAAACATTGTAAACATTCATGATGAAGGGCGTTATATACAACAATCATACTATGCAGGCAAGATGCTGAATCGGGTAAGTGATGGCCAAAACCCCAATTGGTCACCTTGGGCATGGAACCCAGTTCAAGTAGGAGATTCTTTTAAAAACCGAGCAAAAATACTTGATTACAAAAAAAGTAAGAATACACTATATGTAAAGTGTATTCCCATGTTGTGGGATATGAATAATGAACCAGCACAGGCAACTATGGAGCAATGGAGCACTTTAGAAGGAAATGTTATAAAAGTGCACAATAAACTAACCTGCCAGCGTAGTGGAGAGGTTTATGGAGAAGCTGGTCCAAGAAACCAGGAACTTCCTGCTGTTTACCCTATATCATATCTTAATAATTTATACAGTTATTTTGGGAAAGCACCTTTTACTGGAGATCAATTAGATAAACCTAAAGTGAAGAATTTGGCTAATGGATTTTGGGGGAAATATAAAGAAGACCAAGTAACAGAACACTGGATGGCTTTTGTTGATGATAATAACTGGGGAATAGGGGTTTATACACCTATTTCTTCAAACTTTTTAGCCGGTATGGCTGGCAAACCGGGTTATGAAAGTACCGATAGAGAAACGTCGTATATAGCGCCTTTAAAATCTGTCCAATTAAATAAAAATGATGTTTTTGAATACGATTATTGGTTAATTGTAGGCACGCTTGATGAGATTCGAACAGCGGTTTACAAATTAAATAAATCACTTAAATAAAGGTAATATTTTCATAAAAAGAAAAGTGTATAGGGTTATTAATATAATCCTATACACTTTTTTATATTCAGTCTTTAATCTATGTTTTCAAGCTATTAATAGCTAGGGTATCTTTCAATAGGAAATCTGGGTGCGATACCAAACCTAGATGTGCTGTTGGGTTTATAATTCGGGTTTTTAATAGGCACCAAAGCATCGATATTTTCTAAATAATCGTTTAGCATAGGCTTTAATTTATTAACCAATTTGGGGTGGCTATTAGCGATGTTATTTGTTTCAGAAATATCTTCCTTTAGGTTGTAAAGTTTAAACTCCGGAGTTCTATTAACACCTTCTCCATAAACTTTTAAAAGTTTATAATTTTTATACCAAACAGCTGTTGTAGGATAGTTGCTTGTTGCGGCTACATAATGCGGGAAATGCGAAAATATAGCCTTTCTTTTTAGTGGTTTTTGTTTTGTTAAAAGTTTTACCAAAGAGACCCCATCTAATTTTTGTTTTGGATTTTTAGATGTATTGGTCATGTCTAATATAGTAGGATAAAAATCGGTGCTTTGTATCATGTCATTTGAAGAAGAGTTTGGTTCTACTTTATCTTTCCAATACACAATACAAGGGACTCTAATGCCGCCTTCATGAATATTGCCTTTACCATAACTTAAAGGGTAGTTGTTGGTTGGAAAAGAACCATTAACTACATCATACATATTACCTCCGTTATCTGAGAAGAAAATAATGATAGTATTATCCATCATGTTTTGAGCAATTAATTCGTCCATAATAATGCCTAAACTTTCATCTACTTTTTCCATCATGGCCCCCATAATAGGATTGCTTTGTTTTCCTCTAGAGTCTTTTTTTGAGGCATACTTTTCAATTAACGCTTTTGGAGCTTGGTATGGGGCGTGTACACCATATTGCCAAACATTTAATAAAAAAGGCTTGTTTTTTGGTTGGTTTTTTAAAAACTTAACGGTTTCTTTTGTTACCCTGTCTGTAATGTACTCATTTTTTTCACCGTTTGGGAGGTTGGCAATTTTATAAGGCGAGAAATAGCTTGGGGGACCAGGATGTTGTTGTCCGCCAATATTAATATCAAAACCATGATTTTCTGGCCAGTAGCCTTTTTGTCCTAAATGCCATTTTCCAATATGGGCAGTGGTATAACTGTTTTCCTTTAAAGCTTCTGCAATAGTAAACTGCGCTGTAGGTAAATAGGTTTTAGAGGCAGGCGTAGCCACTTTTTGCCATGCAGAACCCTTGCTTGCCTCTAGCAATTTATTAGGGTTTGGTGCTAAATGACCACTAGGCGTTGTTAACCGAATTCGTGCAGGATCCTGTCCTGTTAAAATACTAGCGCGTGTAGGCGAGCACAATGGATTGGCGGCGTAAGCATGAGTAAATGTCATGCCCATTTTTGCTAAGCGCTCCATATTAGGGGTTTCGTAGTAGGTGCTTCCATTTATACTGGTATCCATCCAGCCCATATCATCAACTAAAAAAAAGAGGATATTGGGAGGTTGTACGTTTTTTTTATTTTTTAAGGGGAGTTTTTCTGTAAAGGAAGTACACACAAAATAAGATAACGAAAAGGTTATAAACAAAAGGCTTTTTAATAGGTTTTTCATGTAATATTTTTATCAATTAGTTATTATCATTTCTAGTAAAAACTAGTGAAAAGATTCTTAATTATATGAGATAATTAGTTTTAGAAATTTTACATATAATTAATGCCGATTCGCTTTGGTAAAAATAACTTAGAATATATCAATTTCTATCCTGTTTAAACCTGTGAGCTGTTGTGTTGTTTCTTATTGTATTATAGAAATTAAGCCCCTTATGTTAGGTGTTTATTCAGATTCTACAGGATGCTAATTTAAAAAATATATAGTAACATTGTTGTAAGTTATATTAGTGTTTAGGCTATAATAATTAGAATTAATTCTTAAAAAGTTAATGATGAAAAGAGTGCTTATATTATTTTTTATTTTGATAGGTTTATTAAATGGATATGCACAAACCCAGCCCAATGTAGTGTTTATATTGGCAGACGATTTAGGTTGGAGTGATGTTACCCTTTACGGAAAAACCCAACTTTACGAAACACCCAATTTAGAACGATTAGCGGCAAGAGGCGTTACTTATACAAATGCTTATGCATCGAGCCCATTGTGTTCGCCTACACGGGCGAGTATATTAACCGGGCAAACCCCTATGCGAACAGGTATAACTGTGCCTAATGCTCATTTGGGTAAAGTACTACTAAAACCATCGTTGCCAGAAAAGGCCAAAGCGAGCGATAAAGCTTTATCCATAATTTCGGCAAGTCGTTTAGATACCCAAATACCAACCTTAGGAAAACAATTTAAAAAGGCGGGGTATCAAACCGCACATTTTGGTAAATGGCACTTGGGGTCTGAACCTTATTCACCTTTAGAGCATGGATTTGATGTAGACATACCACATACTAATGGTCCGGGACCTGCAGGAGGATTTGTTGCACCATGGCGGTATAAAAACTTTAAGGAAAATTACGAAAAAGAGCATATTGAAGATAGAATGACAGACGAAGCTGTTTCTTGGTTAAGAACACGAGATACCACTAAACCGTTTTTTATGAACTATTGGCAATTTTCTGTTCACGCTCCTTTTGATGCCAAGGAAAGTTTAAAAAAATACTACAGAACTAAGGTCGATTTGACAGATGAACAGCACTCGGCAACATACGCAGCCATGGTGCATTCTATGGATCAGGCCGTAGGTAGACTGCTAGATGAAATTGATAGATTGGGGATTGCAGATAACACAATAATTGTTTTTACAAGTGATAATGGAGGCAATATGTACAATGGTATTGTAGATAAGTTGCCAAATGGAGAAGCTTATTTGGCTCCTCCAACAAGTAATAGACCTTTACGCGGCGGAAAAGGTACTTTGTTTGAAGGCGGTATAAGGGTGCCAACTATTATTGCTTATTCTGGTATAACTAAAGCTGGAACAACCTCAGATGTACTTATACAATCTACCGATTTTTACCCAACACTTTTAAGCTTGGCTGGTATTTCCCTGCCTAAAAGCCATGTTATTGATGGCATTGATATTTCTCCAACTTTTAAAGGAGACGATATTCAACGTGAGGGTATAATAACTTATTTTCCAAATCAAACCAAAGTTCCAGATTGGTTACCACCTTGTATGGCTATTCGTGTGGGGGATTGGAAGTTGATTAGGTTATTCCATCAAGGAGAAAATTTTAAGCATGACTATAGGCTTTATAACTTAAAATGGGATATTGGAGAACGTAATAATCTTGCCAATCTGTATCCTAAAAAGGTAGTTGAATTGGAT
This sequence comes from Algibacter pacificus, assembly GCF_008033385.1. Lineage (GTDB taxonomy): Bacteria > Bacteroidota > Bacteroidia > Flavobacteriales > Flavobacteriaceae > Algibacter > Algibacter pacificus. The sequence goes on from NZ_VOGY01000001.1 coordinate 335,874, forward strand.
GAAATAATGGAGATGAAAATAAAAAAAAGTAAAACATTAGTGCCTATTCCAAATCCTAACTTTTTGTTTAGTGAATATGCTCCAGAAAACATTGGGGTTCAAAAAAGCGGTTACAAAAATCGAAATAAAATAGAGGTTAATTAGATGAAATAAAATAAGAACGGTATAAAAAATAACTTTATTTTAATATAGGATTTGTTTAAAAACGTTCTAAGTTTACCTAATTAAGGCGCAATTTTCTTTTAAAAAAGGAAGTTGCGCTTTTTTTAGTTGTTTAATGTTTTAATGTATTGATTTTAAAGTGTTTAGTTATTTGTTTTTTTGTTTTAGTAATCTTATTATCAACATATCTCCCTAAACCATACACATTATTCCCTCAAAAAAACTTTTAAAAAAAATAATTTTGGTAGCATACCATTTATTACTAAACTACCAAACGAAAACTCGTTCTTATTCTTTATTTGAAAATATGATTACTTAATTATAAAACGACTTTGTTGTTTTTATTTATAACATAAAAATAGAAGGTTTTTTAAAGGTAATTTTATTATTAACTGGTATAACATAATTTTTTAAAAAGCCGTGATAACAATGGCTGTTAAGTATTACTAAAAGATTTTAAAATTAAAGTTATGATGGAAATATCAGAGTATGTAAAAATTGATGAAGGTTCTAGAGAAGCTAAATACCAACAGATTGTAAAATCTATTATTCATAATGTTGTAATAGGGAATTTGGTAATTGATCAAAAAATACCTTCTATAAATAATTTTAGTGAGGAGTTGTATGTTTCTCGAGATACTGTTGAGAAAGCGTATAACATTTTAAAAAAGCGTCAAGTTATTGCATCTATTAGAGGAAAAGGTTTTTATATTGCGAAAACGAAACTACTTTCTAAAGTGAAAATATTATTTTTAGTTAATAAATTAAGCTCTTATAAAATGAGGGTTTACAATTCTTTTGTAGATGCTATTGGAACAAATTCTATAGTAGATCTCCATATATACCATTGCGATGAATCGTTGTTTTTAAATTTGTTAGACAAGCATAAATCGGCGTACGATTATTATGTTGTTATGCCGCATTTTAAAACCGAAAAACAAGAGCATACCAGTATGCCTCAGAGGGTGTATGAAGCTCTTAACAAAATTTCAAAAAACAGATTAATTTTATTAGATAATGCCACAGGTTATAATAATAACCAATCTATTACCGTATACCAGGATTTTGAAAAAGACGTTTATAACGCATTAAAAAGTGGTGTGAATAAAATATGTAAGTACAACAAAATTATATTGGTATATCCTAAAAAAGCGGCTTATCCATATCCTAAAAAAATTCCGTCAGGGGTTAGAAAATTTTGTCTTGAGCATTATTTAGACTTTGAAATTAAGGATACGGTGCACGATGATATCGCATTGAAAAAGGGAGAATTATATATTATTATAGAAGAAACAGATTTGGTTAATTTTATTAGACAAATACGAGAGCGTGATTATACCTTAGGTGAGGATATTGGAGTGATATCATACAATGATACGCCTTTAAAGAATGTTTTTGGTATTTCTGTAGTTTCTACAGATTTTAAAATGATGGGAGAAAAAGGTGCAAAAATGATTTTAAATAAAGAAAAAGGCGATTTTAAAGTGCCCTTTAATTTTATTGATAGAGCTTCTGTTTAGCAGTATTATAGTTTTCAGTAATTATAAAACCACGTTGTTTTAAATGTAGTTTATTCCCTGATAAAATTATAAAGATTAAAAAAAGTTTATATTTATCCAAGTCAGAAAAAAATCTACGTTGTAGTAATGATAAAAAACCTAAATAATTATTGTTTAATAAGTGTTATTTTTTTGTTGAGTTCTTCAAATTTATTTTCCCAATGGCGATTAAATCATATAGGAGGCGAACAGGGCTTATCACACAATAGAGTTACAAGTATTGTGCAAGATAAATTGGGGTATTTATGGTTTGGAACTTTTAATGGGGTAAACCAGTACGATGGTTATACCATGAAACAATATAATTATGGACTACACTCAAAGGGATTAAGTAGTAATATAGTGTTTGATTTGTTTGAAGATAAACAAGGATTTATATGGGTACCAACCCCGTCTGGACTCAATAGAATAAACACAAGCTCGGGGTCGGTGGCTACTTATTTTAAAGGCGATAATAGAGAAAAATCTTCTGGATTAAATAATATTCAACAATTTCAATCTGGTGTTTTTTTTATTAATACCTCCAAAGGAATAAAACTTTTTGAAATCAATGAGAAGGGTGAATTAAAATATGATGTTTTTATTAAAAAAGATAAAAACTTAAATATAAAAAAACTAAGTCCCTCTCTTAATGGAAAATTTTGGTTTACTTCTTCTTCAGGAAAAGCTAGGCTATATCAATTAGGGGTTGTTAGTAAAGAAGGACAAATTCCAAAATTAAAAATTGAAGCTACAAATTACAATGGAAGAGTATTTGGTCCAGGGATAAAAGTACTGGATATTATAGAATACCCTAAAAATACCGTATGGGTAATAAATAGTCGTTTGCAATTATTTAAAATAAAACTGGATGATAATTTAAAAGTACTCAAGTCCGAAAAAATAACATTGAGTTCAAATATAAGCCCAGAGGTGTTAAATATACAACGCCGAATAGATATGGTTGTCGATGACAAAAACAGGTTATGGATAGGAGGGAACAGGTTGTTGTTGAGTTATAATATAGAATCAGGCCAAGTTGTAAATCTATCAAGAGATACCCAACTAAAAACATCTATAGGCGATAAGGATATACAAAGTATGTTTATAGATCGATCTAATGTATTTTGGATATGTACATCAAACCATGGTTTGTATAAAATGGATTTAGACAACCATACCTTTTACAATTCGAACGAGTATTTACCTTATGAAGACTCCTCCAACCTGTTCAAATCTCCTATAATGTCTATATGTGAAGTAAGCCAAGGCGAATTTTGGTTTGGAACGCAGTCTGGAGATATTGTGTCTTTAAAAAGTGAGGTGCTTAATAATAATTCTAATACAGCCCTAACCAAAGGAGAGTTGCAAATTATAAATAACGGACATAGACCCACAAATACAGCAGAAATTACCCGCTTAATGAAAGGAGAAGACGGAACCGTTTGGGTAGGTACCACAAATGGTTTAAGTAGTATTGTATATAATGACGAAACTTTATCTCATAACATTAAAATGTTTTCTGGTATTAGAGATAACTCGGGAAGCGTCATTAATAGTCGTGTATTTGCAATAGAAGAAGACCGGCATGGTCATATTTGGTTTGCTCCCTGGGGCGATGGTTTAATAAAAATGAGCTTTGATAGTAAAAAAGAAGCCTACCACACTGTTAATTACAATACTTTTAACGTTGCTCCTTCAAATATATCAAACAATAATATTCGCGATATTTTAGAAGATAATCAAGGCAATATTTGGATAGGTACTAATAATGGATTAAATAGGTTAAAGTATTCTGAAATTGAAAAAGAAAATTTTGAGAAATTTTTTAGCAGTGCAACAGATTCTAATACTTTAAGCAATGATCATATATTAGATTTATACCAGGCCAAAAACGGAGTTTTGTATATAGGAACATCTGGAGGAGGATTAAATTTGCTAAGTAATGTTAATTCCGATACTGTAGTGTTTAAACATTATACCGTTAAAAATGGATTGCCGAGTAATGTAATTTACCAAGTTAGAGAAGATACAGAAGGTAATATTTGGCTCATGCATGCACGTAAAATTTCAAAATTAAATCCTAGAACAGGAGATATTATTTACTTTGAAAAAAGAGACGGGTTTAATGTGGATGAATTTAGAGATAGCGCTATGGCCTTTACCTCATCGGGAATGATGTTTTGTGGAGGTGTTAACGGGTTTACTTTTTTTTACCCAAACAATGTAAGGGTAAATACCCGAGAACCCCAAGTAACAATAACTAATTTTAAATTGTTTAATGAATTGGTTGGCGTAGGACAAGAAATTAAAGGAAAGGTCATCCTAGAAAAAGATATCAATAAAGTTCAGGAAATCAAGTTGCCTTACCATTTAAACTCTTTTGAATTTGTGTTTTCTAGTATGCATTTTTCAAATCCAGAAAAGAATAAGTATAAATTTATTTTAGAAGGTTTTGATGATAAGCCACAAACCGTAAACGGAAAGGAGCGTAGGTTTGCTTCGTACACCAATATTCCTCCAGGAGATTATGTTTTTAAAGTTTCTGGCTCAAATAGTGCTGGAATATGGAATAAAACGCCTAAAAAAATTAAAATTATTATTACACCACCTTGGTACTTAACTCCCTTTGCTATTTTAGTTTTTATCATCACCATAGCGGCGGTGGTTTATTTGGTGTTTAGAGTAAGATGGAATCAAATTAAGTTAAAAAATGAATTGAAGCTAGAAAGCGCACTTCACGAAAAATCTGCTGAAATTAACCAAATGAAACTACGGTTTTTTACAAATATCTCTCATGAATTAAGAACACCATTAACCTTAATTATAGGGCCGCTTCAACAAATTATGGAAGGCGGAAATGATGATGAATATCTAAAACGTTTAAACAGTATCATGTATAAAAACTCAACACGACTACTGCGTTTAATTAATCAGTTACTCGATTTTAGAAAGGTAGAATCAGGGGTGGTAAATTTAATAGTTGAAGAAGGTGACTTGGTGGAGTTTGTTAAAGAAATTTACGACGCTTTTCAAGATATAGCAGATGAGAGGCATATTGATTTTGTATTTCGAGCCGAGCATAATTCTATTCCAGCTTGGTTCGATAATGATAAACTAGAAAAAATTCTATATAACCTACTCTCAAATGCATTTAAGTTTACACCACCAAACCGAAAAATTGAGATTTCAATTAATAAAACCCAGATCGATAATAAGGGGTTTGCGGTAGTAAAAGTTTTAGATCAAGGCGTTGGAATAGCGCAAGAGGAGCTACCAAGTTTGTTTGAACGGTTTTACCAAACAAAAAAAGAAAATAACACCATACAAACCGGGTCTGGATTAGGACTAGCCTATACAAAACGTTTAGTAGAGATTCATAAAGGACGTATTAAAATAACTAGCGAAGTTAACCAAGGAACAAATTGTACCGTTTTAATACCAATTTCTAAAGCTGAATATGAAGATACAGCCATATTAGAAACGCAACCAAAACAGTATCATTTCGATTTTGTGAAAAATGAAATAAAAGACCTAAAGGAAACCTCTTTGGTCGAAGTAGAAACCAGTAAGCCAGTAATTCACAATAAAGAAACTCCCACCATATTAATAGTAGAAGATAATCTAGATTTGCAAGAATATTTAACCAATTATTTTAAGAATTACTACCACGTACTTAGTGCAAAAAATGGGAAAGAAGGCTTAGATATAGCTCTAGATGAGAATCCAGATCTTATTGTTACCGATTTAATGATGAGTAAAATGGGGGGTATAGAAATGTGTAAAATTATTAAACACGATATAAAAACAAGTCATATACCTGTAATTATACTTACAGCAAAATCGGGCTTAGAAAATGAAAAAGAAGGTCTAGAAACGGGCGCCGATGAGTTTGTTTTAAAACCTTTTAATATTGAGGTTTTAAGACTTAGAGTGGCTAATATTTTAAAAACTAAAAGGCAATGGACAGAAAAGTTTAAAACCACGCCTACATCCTCCACCTGGAAGGAATTATCAAATAAACTTGATAAGGAGTTTTTAAAAAAATCTTTGAAGATAGTTAAGAAAAATATTGATAATACCGAGTATTCTGTAGGGCAATTTGCATTAGATATCGGTATGAGTCGATCGGCGTTACATAAAAAAATAAAGTCTATTACAGGTCAATCTACCACAGAGTTTATTAGAACAATTAGGATTAAACGAGCTGCAAACCTTATAAAATCCGGGAAATATTCGGTTACCGAAGTCGTTTTTATGGTAGGTTTTTCTGATCCTAAATATTTTAGAACTTGTTTTAAGAAGCAATTTGAACAAACTCCCACCGAATATATTAAAAGCTATAAGCGGCAAGAGTGCTAATTGTTTTCTAATTAAACCCCTAAATCAGGATTCCAAGGTACAATTTTATTATTGTGCATAGCGTCAAGCCCCATTTGTACGCAGATAGCTGCTCTAGCTCCCGTGATAATGTTTGAAACAGGAGGCGTGTTATCTAAAATACTGTTTCTAAAATCGATTAGAGCTTGTTTGCTAGGGTCTTCGTGCACTATGTTTATAGGCTCATAATAAGCCACCTCGTCTTTTTGCATAGTTGCTCCCGATACACCGTCTACATTTTGGGAGATTACAGGCGCTTTTTTAGATTTTTCGTTTTCTGGGTAAAACCGTGCCGAGGTAGTGGTTAGAATTAAAGTGCCTTTGTGGCCTATTACTTTTATTTGATATCGATCTTTAGCATTACTTAAATTACAAGAAAATTTGGCTTCAATCCCATCTGGGTAGCTATAAATTAAATGAATATTATCGTAAGTTTCTCGTCCATCTTTCCAAAAATCGATACCACCAGTGCCCATAACTTGAATAGGGGGTGTATTTAGAACCGTGTTAACAAAATCTATCTGGTGCGAGCACAGTTCTGCAACAAGACCTCCAGAGTACTCTCTGTACATACGCCAGTTAATAGCACGCTCAAGATTTGGGCTAGGAACAGGTTTTCTCCATGAATGATTACGGTTCCACTGACACTCGAAAGCCGATATTTTACCTACCTTGCCCGCTTTTAATAACTTAATTACATGCGTATATAACCTGGAACTATGGTATTGATGTCCAGCTTGAAATACAACACTAGAACTATTTACTTTGTTTATCAGTTTTTTGAGACCTAAGTAACCTTTAGCCATAGTTTTTTCGCAGTATACATGTTTTTCTGCCGAAACGGCATCAATAGCGATCTCTGAATGGGTACTGAATGGTGTTGCTACAATAACAGCATCAATAGCTTTGTCTCCCAGGAGATCTTTATAATTTGTATAACTTTTAGTGTTTTTGCCAGCTCTTTTTAATCCTTCCTCTAACCGAAAAGGAAGAATGTCACAGCAAGCGTATACATTTAAATGCTCAATTTCATTTATATATGGTATCAAACCAGACCCTCTTGCGCCTGTGCCAATTATTCCTATATTAATTTTATTTTTTGAGCCTAAACCTGCTGCCTGCCCTAAAATGTTCGCACTTGTAGCCAATGCAATTGATGCTGCTGTTCCATTAATTAAAAACTTTCTTCTATCCATAATTATAATTATATTTTCCAGTTAGCATTATATACGCACTATGCGAAACTAACGCAAGTTAAAATGTTTTTTTTAAAGAACTATCCTGCGTTATAGGGCTGCAGTACACCTGTAAGGAGCAGGATGCAAAACGTATTTTTATTTTGTTTTTTTGAAGTTAAATTAAAATAATAACAATGAAAAGAACCTATTTAAAAACATTAGTAAGTTTTGGAATATTAGCCATGACATCCTGCAATTTAATTTCGCAAAGTTCAAATATAGAAGATAAAATGGTTAAGGCTTTAGAATGGCAAGAGCAACATCCTATTTTTGCTATTTCTCCAACAGATTGGACTAACGGTGCTTATTACACCGGTGTAGTTCGAGCTCATCAATCCACTAAAAATCAAGTATTTCTCGCGGCATTAAAAACTATGGGATACAATAACCAGTGGGGCACCCTTAAACGCTATCACCATGCCGATGATATTGCCATTGTATATCCATACCTTTACATTAATAGTACTAGAAAAAACTTAGTAGATATGGAGCCGTCCTCTACTTTTATAAATAAACATTTATTTGATGCTAGTCCATGGAAACAAGGCCCTAAGGATAGTTTAACACATATCTTGTGGTGGTGGTGTGATGCTTTGTTTATGGCGCCACCTGTTTTAGCTAGTTATTCTAAATATAAAAAGGACTTGACTTTCTTAGATGAAATGCATAAATACTATATGGAAACCTATAATTTGCTTTACGATAAAGAAGCGCACCTTTTTGCAAGGGACTTACGTTATGTTTGGAAAGGCACCAAAAAGGATATGAAAGCCGATAATGGTGAAAAAATATTTTGGTCTCGCGGAAATGGTTGGGTTTTAGGTGGTTTATCCTTGGTTTTAGAAGATATGCCAAAAGATTATAAACATAGAGCGTTTTACGAAAATTTATTTAAAGAAATGGCTTATAAATTAAAATCAATTCAATCTGAAGATGGCTTATGGCGAACAAGTCTTCTAGATCCAGATGCTTACAATCATGGTGAAACTAGTGGGAGTGGGTTTTTTACATTTGCTTTAGCTTGGGGGATTAACAATAATTTGCTTCCTAAACAAGAGTTTAAGTCTGTAGTGGAAAAAGCATGGAAAGCACTAGAAAATAGTCAGCAAGAAAACGGTATGGTTGGCTGGGTGCAAAACATAGGAGATGCACCAACCGGAGCAGGAGCAAAAAGTTGGCAAAATTATGGAACAGGTGCTTTTTTAATGGCAGGTAGTGAAGTGCTTAAATTAAAATAAAAATACAGAGCGCTGTTGTATCGTATTTCAAACCGTACTAAAGTTTAATGCTAAAACGTTGTACTTCTATAACTAAGTAAAATAAAAGTCCCTAGATTAATTTTTTAATCTAGGGACTTTGTAATAGGTAGAGGATTTTTTTAGTGTAAAGTACTATTTAGAATATATATACAAGTTTATTAAGTGATAGGAGCAAGCATTTACCTAATTATTCTACTGTTACTTTATTTTTATTTTAGTATGCTCCATTTGGTAATTATCACTAAAGTATAAAGCAAAAAAATATCAGGTTAAGTTTAACCTGATATTTTTTTAATAATTAAAACGGTGAACTAAGTTTTAAATGGGGGTTATTTCAATTGTATATTGACCTTCTTTTAAAGTGCCAAGAGAAGAGAAAGAGGTGTTTGATGAGGGTAAACTTACGCTATTTCCATTAACCCGTACAGATACGTTTTGGCTATAAGTGGGAAGATAAGTTTCGGCAACGCTATTTTTAGGAATGGTTATTTTCCATATAAACGTGTTGTTTTCATGCTTCCATTTACTTTCTATTGTACCATTTTTTGTGTTGTATGAAGCTTCAGCATGCTGTAATTGTTGTGTTAAATATGGTTTAAGTATAATGTTCTTAAATCCGGGCTGTTCTTCTGATGGATTAATACCAGCAATACCAGAGTAGAACCAAGCATCAAAACCGCCTTGCATAGGGTGGTTGTGCGAACGAAGCATTAAAGTATCATAAAGCTCTTTATTTGTACTTGTAGGAAGTATTTCCCAAAGTGTAGTGGCGTCGTAGTGTTGCCACATGGTTTCAAAACTGTGGTTTCCTTTTTTTGTAAGCAGTCTATAAGCTTCGTTTTCAAAACCATTTTCGCATAATATTTTAAACACTCTAGAAATACCAAAAATACCTGTATTTAAAAACCCGTTGAATTTATTATAACTTTCATCTACAATGGCTTGCGCTACACCTCTTCGGTATTGTACAGGTACAATACCTATATCCAAGGCTAGACTATTAGCCGTTTGACTGCCATAGGTTACCAGCTCTTTATCTAAAAACGATTGATTAAAACTAGCAATAAGATAGTTTTTCATTTCCGCATAATGCGCTTCATCTTCCTTGAAACCTAAAGCGGCCGCAGCTTTTTTCATGATAGTTACATCTAGAATATGAAAGGCCGACGAGCTAATGGCAACGGGACAATCTATATTTACATTACCTCCAGGAGGACACCAATCTCCTAAACCGTGCGTTATTATACCGTTTTCATTTTTTGCATGTACATAATTAACCCAGGTTTTCATATCTGGATAGAATTCTTTTAATGCATCTTTATCTGCATAGTGTAAGTATAAATACCATGGTAATTGTACTATGGCAGTTCCCCAATCGGGCGATGCTACACCACTGGTTCTTCTACCTGGTGCAATCATGGTTGTAATGCCTATTGGTTTTTTTATAACACTGCGATCGTGAAAGTTACGTCCAAAATAAAGTTCTGGCTGAGACTTTCGACCAGAAGATCGCATGTCGAATATATATTTTGTTAGAAATTTTTGCGCATCAAAATTATAGATTAGGGTTTTAGCTAGGGCATGAGCATCACCTGTCCATCCACATTTTTCTCGGTGAGGACAATCTGTAGGTATGCCTTGTAAGTTACTTTTTAACGTCCAATTTGTTAGTTCGTGAAGTTTGTTAATGTTTGGCTCTGAGGTATGAAAATTTCCAGTTTTTTTCATGGAAGAATAAACTACCTTACCTGTTAAAAGCGCTTTGGTGGGCTGTTTTTTAAGTCCAGAGACTTCTACATATCTAAAGCCGTGATAGGTAAATTTAGGTTCCCAAGTTTCTATACCTGTGCCTTTTGCTATATATTTTTCAGTCTGTATGTTTTTGGTAGCTTTTATACCTGTAGACCGAAAGTCCATTTCCCCTTCTTTATTTAATTCTTCAGAAAAACGTAGGGTGATTTCTTGATTTTTATTAGCTTTTATTTTTAGCTTAACCCATCCTGCAAAGTTTTGACCAAAATCAAAAATGTATGAGCCATTTTCTCCATGCTTAATAGTTTTTGGTTGCAAGCTGTCCATAACTTTAATGGGGTCTGCAAATTGTTTTACAATTTTTGAGGGGTGCTTTTTTGAGTGTTCAGCATTTGGCCATGCTGTTGTGTTTTTATTGTAACTAAGCCAGTTAGGGATTTCTTTTCTGGCATCGTAATGTTCGCCAGTATAAATGTTTGTGTAGGTAATAGGGCCTTTATGCCATTTCCAAGTGTTATCGGTTTCAATAATTTGTGTTTGGCCGTTGGTATAGTGTATTTCTAATTGAGCAATAAAAACAGGTTGACCGTAAATCATGGCCTTAGTCCAAACTTTGTTTTGATTGTACCATCCGTTCCCAAGCATAACTCCAATTACGTTTGAGGTGCTTAATTGCTTAGCAGGAATATCATAAGTTGAATAAAAAACATAATCATCATAATTTGTTTGTGCTGGATCTAAAACATTATCCCCTATTTTATTACCATTGATGTAAGCTTCATAGAACCCAGGTGCTGAAATATATAGTCTTGCAAACGCAACTTGGTTGCTAGGGTCTGTTTTAAACGTTTTTCTAAATATAGGTAGCGGGTCTTCTGGTGTATAATTATAAGTAACCCAGTTGCCTTTCCAGTCTTCAGGGTAACTTAAAGGTGCTACAAATGATTGAGGTTCACTATTGTAGGATGTATTGTTTTTACGCCATATTTTTACTTTAGAAAAATAGGTTGCTCCACCTACTAAATTAGGACCTGAGTATGGAGTGCTTGTTTTTTGGTTGTCTTCTATTTTTCCAGAATCCCATACAATACCATTAGCTTTTTTGGTAACAGGGTTCTGTTTACTTACAATAATTTGATAGGCAAATTGTTCGTTTTTTGGTATATCAACAGCTTGCCATTTAAAATTTAAATGCGATATATAGAGTTGATTTATTTCTACCGAATGCTGTATTCTGTAAGTTTCGTTTTTATGGCAGTTATTAAGGAAAAGTACCATTAGGATAAGGGAGGCTATTTTTTTAGCAGGTATTTTAAATTTTAATCTGGAATTATTTTTTTTTAGCATAGTATGCAATTGTTAAGTTAGTTTTAATGATTTAGTTGTTTTACTGTTAATAAAAAGATTAAAAAAATAGGTGATAATTACCATTTTTAAGTGGTTTAGCAAAGGATAAAACTAGATGATTTAAAGCTGTTTTCTATCCTGTTTAATCCTGCGGATTAGTAACATCTATTTAATTAAATACACTATTTTTCTATTTAAATATCTATTTAGAGTTATTTGTAAAGTGTTTTAATTCTCCAAAGATTAATAGCATATCCCCTCTTAAACTAAAGCGGAGTGAAATTATTTTAAAAAAAAACAATATACGTCATATTTTTCTCTCTAAAATACGTAAGTTATTGTTTATTAGGTGTTTGTGTTGCTGTTTTGATTGAAGATTACCCCATTTTTTAGGAGATAGACCCAAAACGGCAGGATGGCTAAAGTTTTTAAAACATATAATTTAACCAAAAATTAACAAAAAAATCTTGAAAATGTAAAGATGTTACTATAGTAGCAATGTCTTTTAGGCTTAAGGTTTTATTAAACTATTTTAAAACTTAAAACTTAACTAATGAGAAAAAAACTAACAAAATTTTATTTAATGTTTCTCTTGGGCCTTGTTTGGGCCAATTCAACTTATGGGCAGGAGATGATAGAAATTAAAGGTGTTGTTCTTGAAGCAAAGAGTAGCTTGCCATTACCGGGGGCAACCGTTATGGTAAAGGGAACGTCTAGAGGTGCTGTTACCGATTTTGATGGTAACTACAGTATTAAAGCTACTGGAGATGCCGTTTTACAGATTTCTTTTATTGGATACCAATCTATGGAAGAACCTGTGAAGGGAAGGGTTAAAATTGATTTTAAATTAGAAGAAGATAGTGAGCAATTATCTGAAGTGGTTGTTGTAGGTTTTGGTGAGCAAAAAAAAGCAACTGTTACCGGATCCATATCTTCAATTAGTACTCAGGAACTTAAACAGAGTCCAGCCTCCAACTTAGCCGTTACTTTAGCAGGTAGGTTACCTGGGTTAACCTCAATTCAAACCTCTGGAGAGCCAGGTAGAGACCTCACTCAACTTTTTATTAGGGGGCAAGGCACCATCAATGCGCGGTCGCCAATTATTTTAGTAGATGGTGTGGAGCGCGATTTAACCTATATGGATCCAAATGAAGTAGAATCGGTTACTATCTTAAAAGATGCCTCATCGACGGCTATTTTTGGGGTAAGAGGAGCTAACGGTGTCATATTGGTTACTACTAAACGTGGTACTTCAGAAATTCCAGAAGTAAACCTTTCTGCAGAGTCAGGGGTTCAAAGCTTTACTAGAGTAGCACAGCCAGTAAATGCTTTTGAATTTGCTACATTACGAAATTTGGCGCAAAATAATGATGGATTTGGCGATGCTTATTCCGCAGAAGCTTTAGAAGCATACCGAACACATTCGGACCCAGAAAGATATCCAGATACCGATTGGGCTGGTTTGCTAATGGAAGATTTTGCTCAACAACAAAGAGTTAATCTAAATATTTCTGGAGCAGGTAAGGCTGTTAAATACTACGTTAACGCAGGGTATCTTAATCAAGGTGGATTGTTTAAAACGGAAAAAAATCTAGATTACGACCCAAGTTTTAAATTAGATCGTTACAATTTTAGATCCAATATAGATATGGAGATAAACCCTAATTTAAAGGCGTTTCTTAACTTAGCTGGTTATGTTGAAAAACAAAACTCTCCATTTTCGGTAAGTACAGCATCTACAGGGCAAGGAGGGCTGTCTCCATCTGTAAATATATTAGCAGGAATTTTGGATATGCCATCAAATGTGCCCGGACCTACATCGCCTAATGGAGCTGTGGTAACCACATCCGAACTTCCTAACCCTGCATACGGTTTGTTGAACCGAACAGGATATAGACAGCAAACACGTAACAACGTAACTTCTACCTTTGGTATGGAGCAAAAACTAAACTTTATTACTAAAGGTTTGTCGGCAAAAGCTGTTATGTCTTTTGATACTAAAGCTACTAATAATTTAAATGCTAGTAAGAGTTATGTTCGTGAAATACAGGTTATAGAGCAAACAGAAACAGGAAAGGATTCGATTTATTACCGAAATTTTTCGGACGATGTAGAAACTCCTCTAAATATTTCAGGAAGCAGGTCTTTTCAAAGCTTTTCAAACTTGCAAGCTTATTTAAATTACAAGAGAACGTTTAAAAAACATGACGTTAGTGCCCTCGTGTTGTATCAGCACCAAAAAAGGATAATTAATGATCAGTTACCTTATAACCTAATTGGAGTATCATCAAGATTTACTTATGGTTACGATGATAAATATTTCTTCGAATTTAATGCAGGTTATAATGGATCGGAACAGTTTGCTCCAGGAAGACGGTTTGGTTTTTTTCCAGCAGTTTCTGCCGGTTGGTTGGTTTCCAAAGAAAAGTTTTGGAATATAAATGGTATAGATAAATTTAAAATTAGGGGATCTTATGGTGAAGTAGGGAATGACCGTATTGGGAATGATAGGTTTCTTTATTTAGATGATATCTCAATCAACGGAGGGGGATATTCTTCCAGTCTAAACGAAGGAAGAAGAATTGCTATAAACCAATTAAAAAATGGTGAGTTGCAATGGGAAGTAGCAAGAAAGGCAAATATTGGTTTTGAATTAAGTTTTTTAAAATCGTTTGATTTAATAATAGATGTATTTACTGAAAAAAGAGATAATATTTTAAGAAATAGAGGAACCATTCCTGTATTAAATGGATTACCTATTGGAGCTTTACCACCTGTTAATATTGGTGTTGTAGAAAACAAAGGGTTTGAAGTAGAGTTAAATTACAAAAAAGCAATTTCACCAGATTTTTTTGTTAGAGGAAGGGCTTTTGTTGGTTATGCTACCAATAGACAGAAATTTGCAGACGAACCATTATTACCAGAAGATTATGCTTATAGATATAGACAAACAGGTTATAGAATAGGGCAAAATTTTGGGTATGTGGTTGAAAAGTATTTTGAAACACAAGAAGAAATAGATAATGCGCCAGAACAAATTGTTGGCGGGCATGAATCTAAACCAGGAGACTTTAAATATAAAGACCTTAATGGCGATGGTGTTGTAGATCAAAGGGATATTGCTCCCATAGGAGCGTCTACCGTGCCTGAAACATCATTTGGCTTAAGCTTAAGTACAACCTACAAAAATTTTGATTTAAGCGTGCTTTTTCAAGGTGTGGCAAATGTGGATAAGTTTTATTATAGTAGAGGAACTTTTGCTAGTGGTCAAAACAACTTTTTTAGCCAACACCTGTCTAGTTGGACACCTGAGCGTGCTGCAAACGGAGAGCATATTGGTTTCCCTAGGTTAAGTACGGAACCTTCGCCAAGTGAAAAAGAAAATTCCTTTTTTATAAGAGACGCTAGCTATGTTAGATTAAAAAACTTAGAAATAGGATATCGCTTAAATTTAAAAGGAATAGCTAATATGCGGTTGTATGTAAATGGTTTAAATTTAATTACTTGGGATAAATTGCCAAACAAAAATTATGACCCAGAAGCTGCTAATGGACTTACTTACCCATTAATTAAGGTTTACAGTTTAGGGGTTGATCTAAAATTTTAAAAAATGAGAATAATGAAAAATAAATTTTTATACCTATTAATTTGTACAGTATTTGTACTTAGTTGTGATGAAGCATTGGATATTACACCTGATGGAAGATTGACTTTAGAAGATGTGTTTCAAGACGAAAACCATACCGAAGCCTATTTAAATACGGTATACTCTAGTATACCATCATACTCTTATTACTATCACTTTTTTACGTTTTTGGCGGGTGTTACCGATGAATGTCAAGATGCCGATGTAGGTAATAATCCAGGAAATATAGCAAATATATGGATAACAGGTTCCATGACACCAAGTTTTAACCCTCTAGAAAATGGCCCGGGTGGACATGGAAAAAATCATTATAATACCTTTTGGACGGGTATAAGAAACGCCAATGTGTTTTTAGCAAATGTTGAAACCGCAACTATTACCAACGAAAAAGACAGGGAACGATATATAGCAGAAACTAAATTGCTTCGAGCGTTTTATTATTTGGAATTGATAAAACAATATGGACCAATGCCTATAGTCGATGAGCCGTTTTCCCCGGCATTTGATTATACATCCCTTATTAGACCGACCTTTCAAGAGTGTATAGATTTTATAGTAAAAGATTGTGATGATGCCATAGCTAGTCCTAACTTACCAATACGTATAACCCTAGAACCGGAAAGAGGACGTTTTAGTAAAGCCGTAGCCCATGCTGTAAAATCTCAAGCCTTACTTTATAATGCAAGCCCATTATGGAATCCAGAAAATAATATTGCTAAATGGCAAGAAGCAGCTACAGGTTCTAAAGCGGCTTTAGATGCGTTAACTAAAAATGGCGAATACCAGCTTTTTTCAAACTATGAAGAATATTTTTTCTCTAGATCAGATGTTAACCCATCGCCACGAGATAGAGAAACTATTTTTGAAAGAAAAACCAATGGACACCCTAGTTTTAGAAACACCAATGCATTGCCAAGCATGCCAGGGCAAAATAAAGTAGGAATTACTCCCACTCAAGAACTTGTTGATAGTTACGATATGTTAGCTACTGGAGAACCAGCCATTTTAGGATATAATGATGAGGATCATTTAGAGCCTATCATAAATACCGAGTCAGGTTACGATCCAGCCAACCCTTATGAAGGTAGAGATCCTAGGTTTTACGCAACAGTGTGGTATAACGGAGCGCTTTACGATAACATAGCAGGAAGGATACACACGGTAGAAACCTTTGTAGGAGGGGCTGATGCTCTTAAAAAAACACCGCCAAACAAAAAAAACACCCATACAGGTTACTATTTAAGAAAATTTCATGATCCTAAGTTACAGAATAGGCAAAATGCCCAATCTAGGTGGAAAAAATACCGCTTAGCAGAAATTTACCTTAATTACGCAGAAGCGGAAAACGAAGCCAATGGACCAACTGTAGAAGCCTACAACGCAATAAATAAAGTTAGGGAAAGAGCAGGTATGCCTAATTTAAAAGCAGGGCTATCTCAAGATGAATTTAGAAAAAGAATTAGAAATGAAAGACGAGTAGAACTGGTTATTGAAGAGCACCGTTTTTGGGATGTAAGACGATGGAAAATATTAGACCAAACAGATAAGTTGGTTACAGGTATGGAAGTGATTAAAAATGGTACTGATTTTAAATATGAACGATTTGTAACAGAAAGAAGGAATGCATGGCAGGAAAAATTTCTTATATTTCCTATTCCTATTAAAGATACTTCTATTATTCCAGATTTTAATTCAAATCAAAACCCGGGATGGTAATTTAATATTAATAAATAGGATCTCTATATAATTTACTTTACCAAACGGTAATTTATATTAATAATAGCTGTAGCTAATTTAATTAGCCTACAGCTATTTTTTTTAGAAAACACCAATAATCTAACGTTGTTGAAAATTATAAAAATGAAACCCATTAATTATTATTAATTAATAGTAATTGTTTGCTTTTTAAAGGAATTTTGATAAATATATCGCTAGAGGCTAAATTTGTTATAGCTTTTATTTTATAAATAAATTACTTTAAATAATTAATAACAAGTGTTTTAAAAATAATGTTAAATATCAATACTTAGGGGGACAGTAGTAAAAAACTCTTAAAGTCATTAAGATTACCATATATCCCATTAAATTATAGTTAAAAATTATTATATTACTTTTAAACATTGTTAAACTAAACAAGAATCAAAATAAAATTTAATGTATAAAGCATTTTTCGGTTTAATATTTATCCTGGCAACACCTGCAGCTCATGCCATAAATGAACTCGATTCTTTAATTGTAAAATTAGAGAAAGAAATGGCGAATAGACAAGTTTACGATCAAGCTAAAGAATCTCGAATAGCTAATTTAAAAATGCTATTATCAGAAAAAAATATCACCCCCGAAAACCAATACTTTATTACAAATAAGTTAATTGCAGAATATGAATATTACAGTTTCGATAAGACGTTAAATTACATTGAAGAGAATTTATCCTTTGCAAAAAAAATAGGAAACGAGCATTTTGTTAAAGAATCAACCTTAAGGCTAGCTAAGCTTTTAGCAACATCTGGAAGGTATGATGAATCGATAAACTTATTAGAAGAGATTAAGGCGCCTTCTTTACCGCCAGACTTAATTAGGGATTATTACAGTATTTATAAAAGATGTTATTCCGAACTTAGAACAATTTCCAGAATAAAAAGCATATCGGCAAAGTATCAAAAAAAGTATATAGCCTATAAAGATTCTTTAAATAGAGAAATAGCAGTGCTCGACAAAAACTCTAAAATATATTTGGAAATTAAAGAGGATAATTACAGGGATGTTAGCAATTTTAGAAAAGCTATAGAAGTTAATGCAAAAAGATTATCCATTGCTAAAATGGGAACTCGAGAGTATGCCACAATAGCTTTTTATAGATCTTTTATGGTGTCTCAAATGGATGGTAATATATCAAATCAAAAAAAATATCTTATTTTATCTGCTATTTCTGATATTCAAGCCTCTATAAAAGACAACGCTTCTATGGCGAATCTAGCGGTTATTTTGTTTGAAGAAGGAGATGTCGATCGCGCACACAAATACATTAGTTTTTCCTTTGACGATGCCAAATTTTATAATTCAAAATTACGTTTTTTAGATATATCGAATGTGTTACCGGTAATATCAAAATCGTATGAAACCATGCACTTAAAGCAAAGTAACACATTAAAAAAACAGTTAATATTTATAAGTAGTTTATCTTTAATTTTAATTGTAGCCCTATTTTTCATCTTCAAACAGTATAAGAAAATAAAGTTAGGACAAGAACATTTAAAAGCAGCCAACTTAAAGTTAAAGGATTTAAATGATAAATTAAGCTATACCAATGCAGATCTTAAAAGGTTATATGAAGAACTTTCGGCAGTCGATCTTATAAAAGAACAATATATAGGTACATTTTTAAACCTATACTCGGAATATATTGATAAGCTCGATGTTTACCGAAAAACCGTTCGAAAATATATAGTAACTAATAAAACGAATGATTTACTCAGTCTTATAAAAACTAAAAATATTGTAAATGATGAGTTGAAAATTTTCTATACTAATTTTGATAAATCTTTTTTACATATCTATCCTAATTTTATTGAAAACTTAAATACTTTATTGAAAGAAAATGAAAAAATAGAGGTAAAAAAAGGAGAACTATTAAATACAGAATTAAGAATTTTTGCATTAATTCGATTAGGAATAACTAATAGTTCTAAAATTTCTAAAATACTTAGGTACTCTGTAAATACCATTTATAACTATAGGGTAAAGGTTAAAAATGGTGCTATTAATAGAGATTCGTTTGAGGATATGGTAAAAAAAATAGTATAGAACTTGTTTTTTTTAAATTTTTTTAGAAAAAAACTATCAAATTCTCTTTTTAAAAATAGATATACTCATTTTATTCTGTATTATTATTGTATTGTAGCTACTTTATTTTTTGTAATTTATTTTCATAATTATCTGTAAAAAAGGGTTTTGTGTGTTTTTTTGCTTGTGCATAATCTACTTTTTTTATACTTCGCATTGTACTTACTCTTCTTCTTGGTTTATTTTGTATTCCGCTCTTTAAATTTTTAGAGCTTAAAACCAAATTAAACTAAATATGAAAAAAAGCAATTTGAACTTAAAGCCGTTCGCGTTTCTCTTTATTATTTCAACATGGTTTTCTTTTGCACAAGAAATTTCTATTACTGGAGTAGTAAATGATGGTACAGGATTACCAATTCCTGGTGTTAACGTTATTAAAAAAGGTACCAATGTAGGTACAGTTACAGATTTTGATGGTGTGTTTGCTGTTAAAGCAGAGGTTGGAGCCACCCTAACTTTTAGTTTTATAGGTTACGCTACGCAGGATATCATGATAGCTAACAATGACAAGTTAACTATTACTTTGGTAGAAGATTTAGCGCAATTAGACGAAGTTGTTGTTGTAGGCTATGGTACGCAGAAAAAAAGTGTAGTAACAGGTGCAATTTCTGGGGTTAAACAAAGTGAGCTAGACGATTTACCAATTACCAGAGTTGAGCAAACTTTACAAGGAAGAGTGTCTGGTATAACTATAGCAGCCAATTCTGGGCAGCCGGGATCGGCTTCTACAGTAAGGGTTAGAGGGATTACTACTTTGGGTAATAATGAACCTTTATGGGTAGTAGATGGCGTGGTTATCGATTCTGGAGGGATTGGTTTTTTAAACCAATCAGATATTGAATCTGTCGAGGTATTAAAGGATGCTGCTTCCCAAGCTATTTATGGGGCTCGAGCAGCTACAGGGGTCATTATTATAACAACAAAAAAAGGGAAATCGGGCAAATTAAGTGTTAATTATAATGGTTATGTAGGGGTGTCCTCTCCTGCAAGAAAGTTAGACTTGTTAAATGCTACCGAGTACACTACCCTTTTAAATGAAAAATCGGTTAATGCAGGTGGAAGCATTTTATTTGCAGACCCTTCTATTTATGGAGAAGGAACTAATTGGCAATCGGAAATTTTTAACAATAACGCTAAAAGAACTAGCCATGAGTTAAGTTTAAGTGGTGGTAACGATATTTCTAAATATTATGTGTCTTTTGGTTACAATGATCAAGAAGGGATAGTAATGAGTGATATTTCTAAATACACTAGAAAAAATATTCGTTTAAACTCAACTCATAAAATATCCAACAAACTTACCTTTGGGCAAACCGTTGGATATTCTAATGAAAAAAATATAGGAATTGATAGTAATACAGAGTTTGGAGGGCCATTATCTTCGGCCATAAATTTAGATCCTTTAACTCCTGTTGTTGAAACGGATGCCTCTATAGCAGGAAAAGCACCATATACCAATGAGGGGATTTGGAGAGATTCTAACGGAAACCCCTTTGGTATATCGGCACTAGTGGCTCAAGAAATGTCTAACCCTTTAGCTTTTAAACAAACACAATTAGGAAATTACAGTTGGGCTGATAACTTTGTAGGAAATGCCTATTTGGAGTTTCAACCCATTGAAGGCTTAAAGATTAGAAGTACTTTAGGTGGTAAATTAGCCTATTGGGGGAATGAGAGTTATACCCCAGTTTCGTATTTAAATGCTTCTTCAATTACTACTCAAAATAATATCTCTAGAGGAAGTAACAAAGGTTTTGGTTGGAATTTAGAGAATGTAGTGTCGTATACAAAGGCATTAAAAAACCATAATTTTAGTGTGCTTTTAGGGCAAGGTGTGTATGTAGATAATATATCAACGGGAGAATCTGTTACATATTATGATATTCCAGTAAATAGTTATAAAGATGCCTCATTTAATTTTGAGACGGCTAACGATCAAATTAACGCTACAGCTTCAACAGGAACAGAGCATATTGTAACCTCTTTATTCTCTAGGTTGAATTATGATTATAAGGAACGTTATTTATTAACAGCTATTATAAGACGCGATGGGTCTTCTAGATTTGGAGCTAATAATAAATATGGTTTTTTTCCATCATTCTCAACAGGTTGGGTACCTTCAAAAGAAGCATTTTGGAAACAAAATAATATTGTAAAACAATTAAAAATTAGAGGAGGATATGGTATAACAGGTAATGATAATATTGGAGATTTTAAATACTTATCTACTGTTAGCGGTGGAAGAAATTATACTATTGGCACTTCTGGTGCTGTAACCATTGGTAGTAGCCCAGACGCACCTTCGAACCCTGATTTAAAATGGGAAGAAACCAGTCAATTAAACATTGGTTTCGATGCAAGATTATTTAATAATATTTCTGTAGCATTCGATTGGTACAAAAAAGAAACTTCTGGAATTCTTCAAGACGTAACAATACCTGGTTATGTTGGTGCTGTGGGAAGTCCTACAGGAAATGTAGCCGATATGGAAAATACTGGTTTTGATTTAGAATTAGGATATAACAAACAAATTAATGAGGTTAATTTATCGTTAAACGGAAATGTGTCTTTTTTAGATAATACCGTAACCTTTTTAGGTAACGATGTTGCTTTTTTATCGGGAGGAGAAACCATACAGTCTAGTACATATCCTATAACAAGAACGCAGGTAGGAGAGGCTGTAAATTCCTTTTATGGGTTTAAAACAAATGGTATTTTTCAAAATCAAGCAGAAATAGATAGTTATGTAAATTCTTCAGGAATTGTTATTCAGCCAAACGCACAACCTGGAGATTTTAAATGGAAAGATTTAAATGATGATGGTAATATTGATTCTGAAGATAGAGATTTTTTAGGAAGCTCAATTCCAAAAATTACTTTTGGCTTTACCTTAAATTTAGATTACAAAAATTTCGATTTCTTAGTGTTCTGTCAAGGTGCTAGTGGAAATAAAATATTTCAAGGCTTAAGACGATTAGATGTAGAAAATGCTAATTATCAAACCGCAGCTTTAGGTAGATGGGTAGGCGAAGGTACATCAAACCATTATCCAAGATTAACAGTAAACGATACCAATAATAATTTTTCAAACCCATCAGATTTTTATTTAGAAAATGGCGATTATTTAAGGTTTAAAACCATTCAAATTGGTTATTCGATTCCAACCAATATGTTAAGTAAATATGGAATTAATAAATTAAGAGTTTATGTTACTTCCGAGAATTTATTAACATTTACTAAATACAGTGGTTTCGATCCAGAAATTGGAGGTGGTGTTTTTGGAATTGATCGTGGGTATTATCCACAGGCCATTACAAATCAAATAGGAGTTAATTTACAGTTTTAATAAAATATACTAAACATATGAAACTTAAACAATTAAAAATAAAAAAGAGTTTATACATGCAATTGTTGGTGGTTTTTCTTGCAACCTCATGTAGTGAAACATTTTTAGAAGTAGATCCTAAAGGAACCACTTTAGAAGAAAATTATTATACAAATGAAGCAGAAGCATACGCTGGTTTAGTAGCCGTTTATGATGCTATAGGAAAGCAATCTAGAGGTTTTGAAAATATGATTGTTTTATTAAACTCGGGTTCAGATGACCATTATGCAGGTGGAGGTAGTTCATCCGATGGGTCACAGTTACAAGTGTTTTCTAATTACACAATAAGCGAATCAAATGTAGCAACGAGCTACTGGAGCGATTTTTATCAAGGCATTTTTAGAGCCAATACACTTTTGGAAAAATTACCCAATGTAGATATGGATGATGTTAAAAAAGCAAGGTTTACGGCAGAGACAAAAGCGTTAAGAGCTATTTATTACTTTGAGCTGGTTAGATTATTTGGGAATATTCCACTTATTACCGCACCACTATCTACAGACGAGTTTTATGCTGTACAACAAGCAAACCCGAGTGATGTGTATACACAAATAGAAACCGATTTAATTGATGCTCTTGCTAATTTACCAATAACACTAGATTTAGCAACCGAGGCAGGACGCTTAACCAAAGGAGCCGCAAAAGCATTACTAGGAAAAGTGTATCTATATCAAGGAAAAAACGCCGAAGCTGTTGCTCAATTTCAAGAAGTAAATGGCACCCCTGGAACTAAAAGTATCTATGGATATAAGTTATTAGATAATTTTTCAGACTTATGGCTTGTAGGTAATAATTACAATACCGAGTCTATATTAGAAATTGCTCATACTAGTGAGAGTAATGCAGATTGGGGCAACTGGGGCTGGGGAAACGATGAGGGTAATACCCTAAATGTTATGGTAGGTCCAAGAGGTTATGTGCGTAGTGCCGGATCAACCGCTCCAGATTATGCCGCGGGTTGGGGGTATAGCATTATTACGCAAAGCTTAGTTGATGCTATGGAAGGAGATCCAAGGTTTAATGCAACCATTGAAAATATACAAGCTTATGTTGAAACGGGAGAAGTTGAACTAGAGGAAGGATATCAATACACAGGATATTATCTTAAAAAGTTTATGCCATTAAATTCAAATGTTTCAACAGGAGGAGGAGCAAGTGCGCTTAATTATGAACAGCACACTTATATGATACGCTTGGCCGATACTTACTTAATGGAAGCTGAGGCATTAGGCGCTACAGGGGCACGTGCACAGGCTTTACTCGATGCCGTGAGAGCAAGAGTAGGCTTGCCTTCTATTCCTGTGTCTATTGATAATGTGTTAAAAGAACGCCGTTTAGAATTAGCAGGAGAAGGCCATAGATGGTACGATTTAGTTAGAACTGGTAAAGCCGCAACCGTTTTGGCTAGTAGAGGGTTTATAGCAGGGAAAAATGAAATTCTACCCATTCCTTTAACAGAATTAGAAAACACCTTGCTAATACAAAATCCAAAGTATTAATTCTTAAAAAAAATGAAAATGAACTTAAAAATAAAATTTGAAAAAGGTCTTGGATTTTTAGCATTAGTTTTAACTATAATAAATTTTTCTTGTCAGCCCGATGACTTAGGAAAAGGAAATGGACTAGAAGCAACAAATTTAGACGCCGGATTTACAATAACAAATGTGGCAGAAGCAAATAACACCTATTTATTAGAAGCAAACCAAAGTTATATTACTTCAAGTTGGGATTTTGGTAATGGAGCAGGATTTACAGCCGCAGGAACAGAAGAAGAAGTCTTTTTTCCAGATGCTGGAACTTATACAGTTCAGCATAAAATAACCGGTATAGGGGGGATTTCGGCAATAGCCACTCAAAATATAAATGTATTAACATCCGATCCTGTAGCAGGAAATCTAGTTAAAGGTGGAAAATTTGCCGACGCCAATGATTTTGCAGAATGGACTGTGCTAAACATTAGTGCCACCGGTGCATCGTGGGTTTTTTCAGAAGGCCATGCTACCATTGTGGCTAGTGGCTGGAATCAACAAGGCATTTATCAAGCTATAGATGTGGTGGCAGGTAAAGCGTATGAAATAGATATGTTGGTATCCGGCAATGGCAATGAAGATACATGGTTTGAAGTTTTTGCAAGTGCGGAAGAACCTATTCAATGGAGCGATTATGGAAGTAATAAAGTAATGGGCTTAAATACTTGGGATGGGTGCGGTACTGGAGCTTTTAGTGGTTTGCTTTCTTCCGTAGGTTGTGTTAAAAATGCGAGTACGGATGCTATTAGTAATACGGTAACTTTCAGTACTTCTGGAACCATTTATTTAGTAATTAAATGCGGGGGTAGTAAAACTCCTGGAATTACAATTACTAATGTTGAAATGAGAGGTACTAATTAAAACTAATCAGAATAAAAATATTAAATAACATGTCAGCGAATAATCCTCTTATAATTTTTGTATTAAGTTTTTTACTAATAAAATGTTCGTCTTCAGATCCAGATACAAACGATTCTAGTACTACTATACCTATTGAGAATGTAGAATATAGTCAGGTGGATTTATATGTAACAAAAGCAGATCAATCAGAATTGTTTCAAAAACAATCTACAAAAGTTCCCTTATATACGGAAAACGTAAATGTAAACATTACCGTAAATCCAGAAACAACTTATCAGGAAATGGATGGCTTTGGTTTTTCTTTAACAGGTGGTAGTGCTTGGCTTTTAAATAATATGTCGACTACAGAAAGGTCTAAAATTTTACAAAATATTTTTAGTAAAAACAATATTGGAGTGAGCTATTTACGAGTTAGTATTGGTGCATCTGATTTAGATGCTGAGGTGTTTTCGTATAGCGATTTGCCAGACGGCGAAACCGATGAAAAACTGGAACTTTTCTCAATTGAAAAAGATAAAGTACACCTTATTCCAATTTTGAAAGAAATTTTAGCTATAAACCCAGATATTAAAATAATGGGCTCGCCATGGTCTGCTCCCATCTGGATGAAAACCAATAATACCAGTATTGGAGGAAGCCTTAAACCAGAATATTATGCAATTTATGCTAATTATTTCATAAAATATATTGAGGCATATAGAGCCGAAGGCATTGCTATTGATGCTATTACGGTACAAAATGAACCTTTACACGACGGAAATAACCCAAGTATGTACATGGAAGCTATTGACCAAGCTGAATTTGTGAAAAATTTTTTAGGACCAGCATTTAAAACTGCAAATATTCAAACAAAAATTATAGTTTGGGATCATAATGCAGATAATACGAGTTACCCAATAACTATTTTTAATGACCCTGATGCCAATCAATATATCGATGGCTCTGCTTTTCATTTATATAGTGGCTCTATAAATAACCTTAGTACTGTTCATAATGCTTTTCCTAATAAAAACTTGTATTTTACAGAACAATGGGTAGGTGCTAATAGTGCGTTTAATGATAACTTGCTTTGGCATGCACGAGAGGTTATAATTGGAGCAACAAGAAATTGGTGTAAAACGGTTTTAGAATGGAATTTGGCTTCAAATTCAGCACTAGAACCACATACAAATGGCGGATGTACAGAATGTTTGGGTGCGTTAACTATAGACGGCAATACGGTACAGAAAAATGTAGCCTACTATATTATAGCTCATGCTTCAAAATTTGTACAACCGGGTTCTGTAAGAATTCAATCCAATTACCATGTCGATTTACCTAATGTAGCGTTTAAAACTCCAACAGGTAAAATAGTGGTTATCGTTGTAAATAATACATCAATTGATAAAGCTTTTAATATAAAAACACCAAGTGAATCTATAGCAACATCTTTAGATGCTGGTGCCGTTGGAACTTATGTTTGGCAATAACTTAAACTTAAACTACTAATGAAAAATAAATATCTCAGGTTAGTTGTATTACTAACGTTAATAGTGTCCTGTAATAATACTAAAACAGAAATAGAGTCTGTAAGCACATTAAATAAAGAAGAAAAACCAATAACTTCTTTTAAAAATAAAAAAATTCAAGTGTTTACAACAGCTGAAAACACAGATTTAAGATTACAAAAAACAAACGAACTTACATTTTGTAAAGCTAATCAACCAACAGAAGACCAAGTGTCGGTGTTTGTAAACGAAAATAAAACTTTTCAAAAATATATGGGAATTGGTGGCGCAATAACCGATGCATCGGCAGAGGTGTTTGCAAAGTTAGAACCAGAAAAACAAGAGGAGTTATTGCAAGCGTATTTCTCAAAAGATGGTATTGGGTATAACGTAATTAGAACAAGTATTCATAGTTGCGATTTTAGTTCAGCAAGTTATACTTATATTGAAGAAGGTGATGCCGAACTAAAAACATTCTCTATATCTCAGGATAAAAAATTTAGAATACCCATGATAAAAAGGGCAGCTAATATGATAAAAGATCATATGGTTTTTTACGCTAGCCCATGGAGTCCACCAGCCTTTATGAAAACAAATAAAAACATGCTACTTGGTGGTAAACTTCTACCAGAATTTAACCAAGCTTGGGCTAATTATTATGTTAAATTTATTGAAGCTTATGAAGCCGAAGGTTTACCTGTTTGGGGCGTAACGATACAAAACGAGCCAATGGCTGTTCAAATATGGGAGTCTTGTATTTATACAGCCGAGGAGGAGCGTGATTTCTTAAAAAACTACCTAGGGCCAACTTTTGAAAAAGCGGGTATGGGAGATAAAAATATTGTGGTTTGGGATCATAATCGCGATTTAATGTCGCATAGAGCAAATACTATTTTTGAAGATCCTGAGGCAGCAAAATACGCTTGGGGAACTGGTTTTCACTGGTACGAAACTTGGGCAGGTGGCGAGCCAATGTTCGATAATATTAAAAGCATTCAAGAATCCTTTCCCGATAAAAATTTATTATTTACCGAGGGGTGTCAGGAAAAATTCGATCCTACCCAATATCAAAGGTGGTCTAATGCCGAACGTTATGGAAATTCTATGATAAACGATTTTAATAGCGGTGTAGTAGGCTGGACAGATTGGAATATTTTATTAGATGAAACCGGTGGGCCAAACCATGTTGGAAACTTATGTTTTGCACCAATCCATGCCGATACCAGAACAAATCAATTAATTTATACACCATCATATTATTATATCGGTCATTTTTCAAAATTTATAAACCCAGAAGCCGTTAGAGTAAGTACAACTACCAGTAGAAGTACCCTAGAAAGTACTACATTTAAAAACATTGATGGTTCTATGATTACTGTGGTTATGAATAAAACCGACGATAAAATTACTTATAACCTAATAGTTAATGATAATAAAGTGTCTATAGAAATTTTGCCTCATGCTATGCAAACGCTAGTGTATTAAATTTAATATTAGGTTTTAAAACAATAAAAAGTATATGAAAAAAATATTTTTGATTGGTTTATTTTTTATAGGCCTATCATGTAAAAAGTCTATAAACACAGCAAAACAAACTAGCGGTAGTTCTTTTCAATTGCGCATTGAAAATAAGATTGATAGTCTTATAGATATTATGACTTTAGAGGAAAAAATAGGGCAAATGAATCAGTACACCGGGTTTTGGGATGCTACAGGACCAATACCAATAAAAGGCGATCAAAGCGCTACTAAATATAAGGACTTAAAGAAAGGCTTAGTAGGTTCTATGCTTAATGTACAAGGAGCAAAACAAGTTAGGGCTCTTCAAAAAATAGCTGTAGAAGAAACTCGATTAGGAATACCTTTAATTTTTGGATTCGATGTTATTCATGGTTATAAAACTATAGGCCCTATACCATTGGCAGAATCGGCTAGTTGGGATATGGAAGTTATTAAAAAAGCAGCGCAAAATGCAGCCGAAGAAACAGCCGCAGCGGGTATAAACTGGACTTTTGCTCCTATGGTTGATATATCTAGAGACCCAAGGTGGGGACGCGTAATGGAAGGTGCGGGAGAAGATCCATATTTGGGGGCAAAAATAGGGGTTGCTCGGGTTGAAGGTTTTCAAGGTGAAGATTTAGCTTCACCAAAAACCATTGCTGCTTGTGCCAAACACTTTGCAGGTTATGGCTTTGCAGAGTCGGGGCGAGATTATAATACTGTAGACCTCGGGACATCCACTTTATATAATATAATTTTACCTCCTTTTAAAGCGGTAAGCCAAGCGGGGGTGCGTACGTTTATGAATGCTTTTAATGTGTTAAATAATATTCCAGCTACTGGAAATACATTTTTACAGCGCGAAGTGTTAAAAAAAGAATGGCGTTTTAATGGTTTTGTGGTTTCAGATTGGGGATCCATTGCAGAAATGGAAAATCATGGCTATGCCCAAAACATAAAGCATGCCGCTGAATTAGCCGTTAAAGCAGGATCTGATATGGATATGGAATCTAGTGCTTATGTTACAGAATTGGTTAATTTAGTGAATAACGGGACTGTTGATGAAAAACTAATTGATGATGCGGCAAGACGTATTTTGAGAGTGAAATTTGAATTAGGGCTTTTTGATGACCCTTATAGATATTGTAATGAAGAAAATGAAAGAAATATTATAGGAAAAAAAGAATTTTATGATGATGCTTTAGATATAGCTAAAAAATCTATCGTACTACTTAAAAATGAAAACAATCTATTGCCCTTAAAAAAAGAAAATCAAAAAATAGCAGTTATAGGTGCATTAGCTCAAGATAAAACCAGTCCGCTTGGCAACTGGAGAATAGCAGCTGATAATGGTACGGCAATTTCCGTTTTAGAAGGTCTAAAACAATATAAAGGAAATACTTTAAAATACGCTAAGGGTGCCGATGTTTTGGCTCCAGATTCTAAAGTTGCTTTTGTTTCTGAACTTAAAATAAACGAAACCGACACCTCTGGTTTTGCAGAAGCTATAGCTTTAGCTAAAACATCAGATGTTGTGATTATGGTTTTAGGGGAACATGGTTTACAAACTGGTGAAGCAAGAAGCCGAACTCATATAGATTTACCAGGAGTACAACAGGAACTTTTAGAAATGGTATATAAAGTAAATAAAAATATTGTTCTGGTATTAAATAACGGTAGACCTTTAGCCATAACCTGGGCAAGCGAAAACATTCCTGCCATTGTAGAAGCTTGGCAATTGGGGGTACAAAGCGGAAATGCTATTGCTCAAGTGTTATATGGTGATTATAATCCAAGCGGTAAACTTCCCATGACATTCCCTAAAAGCGTAGGTCAAATTCCAATTTATTATAATCATAATAGTACTGGTAGACCTTATGGAGAAGGTAATGATGTTGTGTTTTGGTCGCATTATATGGACGAAAGCAATAAACCTTTATACCCTTTTGGTTATGGATTAAGTTATACATCATTTTCTTATAAAAACTTAAAAATTAAAGTCGTAGAGGGAAGAGAAATTCAAGTTATGGTAGATGTCACCAACACTGGTAAGTTAAAAGGAAAAGAAGTTGCTCAGTTATATATACAAGATAAATATGCTTCGGTAGTTAGGCCTGTTCGAGAATTAAAAGGGTTTAAAATGGTTGAGTTAGAACCTAAAGAAACTAAAACAATTATGTTTATGTTAACAGAAAAAGAACTAGGGTTTTATAGTAATACCGGAAAGTATATTGTAGAACCAGGCACATTTAATGTGTTTGTTGGCGGAAACTCATGGGCTAGTTTAACTCATGCGTTTAATTTAAAATAACGAGGTAAACACAGAGGGAGGTGTGTTTCTTAAATCGCTAAATTTTTATGTTTTAATACATTATAATTAGTATACCATGTAACCAAAACAATAGGGTTTAAAGCGAATAATTCATTATATTAATTTAATTTTAAACAAAATGAAAAATAGTTTTTTTTTACCATTAATAGCCGCGGTATCAGCTTTAGGAGGTCTGCTTTTTGGTTATGATACGGGGGTAATAAATGGTGCCCAATTTTATCTTACAGAATACTTTAACTTAAGTAATGCTTTAAAGGGATGGGTTGTTGGAAGCGCGCTGCTAGGTTGTTTTATTGGCGCCATTGCAGCTGGACCTTTAAGCATCAAAATAGGAAGAAAATGGTCTTTAATAATTTCGGCTATGTTTTTTACGCTATCTGCCTATGGATCGGGGTTGCCAGATATTTTTCCACAATCGGTAAGTGCACTTGTGTTTTTTAGAATTTTAGGAGGTCTAGGTATTGGTGTAGCTTCAATGAACGCCCCTATGTATATTGCAGAAATAGCGCCTTCAAACATTCGAGGCCGTATGGTTACTTATTATCAACTTGCTATTGTTATTGGCTTTTTTGTTGTGTTTTTAGTTACATATTTTATTGGAAATAATTTAACTGATGCAGAAAATATAGCTTTTGGATGGCGCCGAATGTTTTGGTCAGAATTAATACCGAGTCTTTTCTTCTTAGTATTACTTTTTTTTGTTCCCAAAAGCCCAAGATGGTTAGCCCTTAAAGGTAAAGACGACGAAGCTTTATTGGTTTTACAAAAAATTAATGGAAATAAAAAGGCTTCTATGGAGATTATTCTTATTAAAAATTCTTTACATAAAATTAATGAAGGGGCTAAGGTTAACTACTTTTCTAAAGCTATATTTTTTATAATAGCAGTGGGGACCTTACTTTCTATGCTGCAACAATTTACGGGTATTAATGCGGTCTTATATTATGGTGCCGACATTTTTGAAAAATCACTTGGTTTTGGAAAAGAAGATGTACTTGCGCAACAAATACTGCTGGCCTTAGTTAATTTGGTGTTTACATTTGTAGCCATGTTTACAGTAGATAAATTTGGTAGAAAACCATTACTCTATATTGGGTCTATAGGAATGATTGTTGGCTTCTTACTTCTAGGTATTACCTTGCAACAACAGTATGTTGGTGTGCTGTCTTTAATAGGTGTTTTAATATTTATAGCTTCGTTTGCATTGTCTATGGGGCCGGTAGTATGGGTATTACTTTCAGAAATGTTTCCAAATAAAATTAGAAGTGTAGCAATGTCTGTGGCTGTAGCAGGGCAATGGGCCGCAAATTATATAGTGTCTCAATCTTTTCCTGTTGTTATGGGAAGTGAAATTAATAATGGGACCCATTGGAATGGGGCGTTACCATATTTTATATTTATCGCATTTATTTTAATTATTGTATTTATTACGTATAAATTTATTCCCGAAACAAAAGGTAAATCTCTAGAAGAGATTGAAGGGTTTTGGAAATAAGCTTTCTAATAGTAATTTGTTTATCTCTAAAACGATATTAATTACGGGTATAAACGCTCTTAAATATTGTTTAATTGGGTAAAAACTAAACTAGGTGTTGCTCATTTTAACTATTAATAATAAGAACCTTTAAAACTCTTAAAATAAGTGTTTTAAAGGTTCTTATTATTTAATTATAAATCATTAATTATCAATTATTAATGTTGGTTGGAGGGTTTTTCTTGCTTTTTAGAAGCAGCTCATACTGGTACAAATGCTAGTTGAAAAAAAAACTTATAAAATTACCAAAAAGTATAAACATCTATTTTTTTTAAAGCTTAAAAGTTAATTCTCTTATAATTAAGGGTTTATATGGTGTTCTTCGTTTTGTTAAAAACATAATAATACATATAATCGGTTTTTTTGTGCTTTATATCGGTTTTTTGTGTTTATTTTTTCTTAGATTTGAACTTGATGGTTATGTTTCATTTTTCATAATTAATTTAATTATGAAATATATCTATTGAAATTTAGAAATTATTGTCTTAAATTAACATTTTTTTAATACAAACAAGGGGAAACCTTAATAAATATAAAATCATGAAAATTACTATTGTAGGAAGTGGATATGTAGGTCTAGTTACTGGAGCATGTTTTTCAGAAGTTGGTATAGATGTTATTTGTGTTGATATCGACCAAGATAAAATAGATAATCTTAATAAGGGTATTATTCCAATTTACGAACCAGGGTTAGAGGAAATGATTGTTCGAAACATGAAAAAAGGACGATTAAAATTTACAACCAATATTTCTCAATCAGTAAAAGAATCTGAAATTGTTTTTATTTCTGTTGGTACACCGCCAGATGAAGATGGTAGTGCAGATTTAAAGTATGTTGTTGCTGTGGCTCGAGATTGTGGTAAATATATGAAGGATTACACGCTTGTAATTACTAAAAGTACAGTGCCAGTTGGGACTTCTATTAAAGTAAAAAATGCCATTCAAGAAGAGTTGGATAAAAGAAAAGAAACCATAGATTTTGATGTAGCATCAAACCCCGAATTTCTAAAAGAAGGCGCTGCAATCGACGACTTTTTAAAACCAGATAGGATTGTAGTCGGTATAGAAAGCGAAAAAGCAGAAGAGTTGTTAAAACAATTATATAAACCTTTTGTGCTTAATGGACATCCAATAATTTTTATGGACATCGTTTCTGCTGAAATGACAAAATACGCCGCCAATTCTATGTTGGCTACAAAAATTAGTTTTATTAATGATATCGCTAACCTTTGTGAATTAGTAGGAGCCGATATTAATAAAGTTAGAAAAGGAATCGGATCGGATGCCCGAATTGGAAATAAATTTATATACCCAGGCATTGGTTACGGAGGGTCTTGTTTTCCAAAAGATGTTCAAGCATTAATAAGAACAGCTGGAGAATATAATTATGATTTACAAGTTTTAAAAGCCGTTGAGGCCGTAAATAAAGCTCAAAAATCAGTGTTATTCAATAAAATCATGAGTTTTTATGGAGGTGATGTGAAGGGGAAAACCGTGACTTTATGGGGGCTTTCATTTAAACCGCATACCGATGATATGCGTGAAGCACCTTCGTTGGAAATAGTTAGCAAACTTTTAAAAGAAGGCGCTAATATAAAAGCCTACGATCCTGTGGCTATGGAAGAAGCAAAACATCATTTTGGTGATACAATTTCATATTTTAATGACCCTTACGAAGCCTTAATAGACTCCAATTGTTTAGCCATACTTACCGAGTGGCCAGAGTTTAGAATACCTAATTTTAATGTGATAAAGAAATTATTAAAAACACCTGCCATTTTTGACGGAAGGAATATTTACGATAAAGAAGAGTTGAAAGAAAAAGGTTTTAATTATTTCTGTATAGGAGTTGATACCTCTAATAATGTTGTAAAACATTAAACAAGTATTGTTAGCAAATTTTTAACCCCATATTATAATTTATATGAAAATAATACGAAAAAAAGTGCTTGTTACCGGTGGTGCAGGATTTGTAGGATCGCATTTATGCGAACGCCTATTAAATGACGGGCACGAAGTATTTTGTCTCGATAATTTTTTTACAGGACAAAAGCAGAATGTAATACATCTGTTGAGTAATCCCTTTTTTGAATTAATTCGGCATGATGTTACCATGCCGTTTTTTATTGAAGCCGATGAAATTTATAATCTAGCCTGTCCAGCCTCCCCAATTCATTACCAGTATAACCCTATTAAAACGATGAAAACTTCGGTTATGGGAGCTGTTAATATGTTAGGTTTGGCCAAACGAATAAATGCTAAAATTTTACAAGCCTCAACCAGTGAGGTTTACGGTAATCCATTAGTACATCCACAACCAGAATCGTATTGGGGTAATGTTAACCCAATAGGCGAGCGTTCTTGTTATGATGAGGGTAAGCGTGCAGCAGAAACCTTGTTTATGGATTATAACAAACAAAATAATGTAAGTATAAAAATTATAAGAATATTTAATACTTACGGGCCACGCATGCACCCAGATGATGGTAGAGTGGTATCAAATTTTATTGTACAAGCCCTAAAAAATCAGGATATTACCGTGTATGGTAAAGGCGAACAAACACGAAGTTTTCAATATGTTGACGATTTAGTTGAAGGGATGATTAAAATGATGGATGCTCCAACAAGCTTTACAGGCCCTGTAAATATTGGAAATCCACATGAGTTTACAATTATGGAATTGGCTAAAAAAGTTATTGAGCTTACAGGATCTAATTCTAAAATTATTTATGAGCCGTTACCTTCAGATGATCCTATGATGAGAAAACCCGACATTGAATTATCAAAAAAAGAACTCGATTGGGAACCAAAGATAAATTTAGATGAAGGTTTGGCTAAAACCATTGCTTATTTTAAATCGATAATTTAAAAAATAAAAATTATGAAGAAAAAAATACTAGTTGTAGATGATGAGGTTAGTATATGTCTCATTTTAGAAAATTTTCTTTCTAAAAATCACGATGTTATTTCTTTTAATGATGCAAATGAAGCACTTTCATGGTTAGAAGGTACTATTCCCGATTTGATTATTAGTGATATTCGAATGCCTAAAATGGATGGGTTTGAGTTTTTAACAACTGTGCGTCAACGCGGATTTACAAAGCATACCCCGTTTATTATACTTTCAGGAAGAGACGAAAGCAAAGAGCGCATAAAATGTTATAAACTTGGAGCACAGGATTATCTAACTAAACCTTTTAATCCAGAGGAATTAGATGAATTAGTTAAAAAAAATCTATTTCCAATTCACTACGCCGTAGAGTGGTAGTTTTTTAGTGTTTAAATATTGACCTATACAAAATATGAAACCAAATCTAAACCTATTATATATTGGTAATACTCTAGAGTACTTTAACGCAATACATGAGAAAGAAGAGCTGTCTTTAATTGCTTTAAAAAATAGTTTAGAAGCCATACATCATTTAAAATCGAAAGCACCTATAGATGCTATAATCTGTAATTTTAATTTGCCGGGAAATAATGGGTTGTATTTGTTTGATTGGATAAGAGAAAGACAGGAATTTGATAAAATTCCTTTTATCTTATTATCAAAGGAATTTAGTGTTCAGGTCTATAAGGATTCTTTTTTAAAAGGCGTGAATGATTATTATGTTTATCCCATTACACCACTTCAAAATATTTTAAACAGAATAGAGTTTCTTTGTAAGCATAGAGATTTGGTGAAATCTAGGGAAAAACCAAAATCAACCGAAGAGGTTTATAAAATGCCGCTTTCAAAACGAATTTTCGATGTTATTGTGGCATCATCTGTATTATTATTAGCATCACCATTTTTGCTAATAATTATAGCAGCAATACGATTAGAATCAAAAGGAAAAGTGTATTATATTTCCAAAAGAGTAGGTAGAAAAACATTCGATTTTTACAAATTAAGATCCATGCGTACAGGATCGGATGCCCTTTTAAAGAAATTAGCAAAAGAAAAAAATCAGTACAAAAAAGAAGACGCAGCAGCAACAAAAGGTCCTTTTGATACGCCTTGCCCAAGATGTAGCAAATTGCCTGAAGGGCAAACCTGTTCCCCAACCATGTATATAGATACTCATGAAATTTGTGATTATTGGTTCAATATACAAAAGAAAGAAGCGGCTAAAAATAATTCCACTTTTGTAAAAATAGTAAACGATCCAAGAGTAACAAAAGTTGGTAAATTTATTAGAAATACAAGTATCGATGAGCTGCCTCAACTTATAAACGTATTAAAAGGCGATATGTCTATTGTGGGGAATAGACCACTACCTGTTTATGAAGCAGAAACACTAACAGCAGATGCATTGTCTAAACGATTTTTAGCACCTCCAGGAATCACAGGTCTGTGGCAGGTAGAATTAAGAGGAAAAGGAGGGGATATGTCGGAAGAAGAAAGAATGCGACTTGATAATGAATATGCAGACCATTTTAAAGGTGATAATTATTCTTTTTGGTACGATTTTAAACTCATTTTAAGAACAATTCCTGCGCTACTTCAAAAAGATTCAGTTTAAAATTTATGATTTACTTTAGAAATATTAATAAAAAGCGATATAACCTAATATTAATAATTAGTGTAACTTTTTGTTTAAGTTACACTGGGCATGGGCAAACCTTAGAATCTATTGATAGTGGTGTAAATGCTACTGAAATGAGTTTACCTCCTCTTCAAGTTATTTTAGATTCTGTATTACTGCGTAGTGCGAAGTTAAAATTCAGAAAGGATCATATCGGTGTTAAGGAAACGACCCTTAAATCGGAAAAAGCATATTGGACAAGAAATTTTGGCCTTCAAGCAGAAACAAAATATGGAAATCTTAACAGTTTTTCTACAGATAGTGATGGGGCAATTAGTTCTACGTCTTTAGTAACAACGCAGCAAGCGACTTACTTTGTAGGTGCTTATATTAAATTTCCTTTGTTTGATTTATTAAATAGAAAAAACCAAATTAAACTAGCAAAATTCGAGATTGATGAAGCCGAAAGCATGGCCAAGTCTATAGAGGAAGAAATTCGTCAAGAGGTTATTAAAATGTACCAAGATTTAGTTTTAAAACAAAAAATACTTAAAATTAGAGCTAAAGCTTTTGGAGATGGAAAAGTGAATATGCAAATGGTTGAAAAGGAGTTTCGTAATGGAGTAGTGCCTGTTTCAGAATATGTAAGAATTACAAGTATTACCTCTAATGTTGAAGTAGATTATGAGTTGGCGAAATCTGAATTCATTACGGCAAAGAAACTTTTAGAAGATATGGCTGGGTTTACATTCTTCCAATAAACTCAAAATAAAAATATGAAAATAATTGATTTTATACGATTGATATTAAGGCATTTAGTGATTTTAATTCTTGTACCTTTTCTATTAGCATTATTGGTGTTACTTCTTACCCTTAAACCAAATTTTGAATATACATCTCAAACCGTTTTATATACAGGGCTTGCCACAGGTTCTTCTATTGAAATGGATAAAACATTCAATTATTTTGCGACTAATATTGCTTTCGATAATTTAATAAATATTATCAATTCCAGAGACACTCAAGAAGAAGTAGCCGTTAGGTTGTTAGCGATTCACTTGATGCTTCCTGAAGCCAATCCAAAATATATTTCAAAAAAAATATTTGATGAACTAAGTGTAAAAGTTCCAAGAGATATTTACAATTGCATTGAAAAAGGTAATAATAATGCAGATTCACAAATAGATACACTGGCTGTATATAATCCGCTTCCTCCTGAAATAAATAGATATAACTATGAAAAAACGGTTCAAAGGTTATTAACTTTAATGAGAAGTAGTAGTGATAATTATATTTATGAATTACTAAATTATGAAGACGATCTGCATTATTCTCTTAAAGCATTATCAAATATAAAAGCGGTTAGAATTAATAGTAGTGATTTAGTTAAAATAACTTATACCGTTGATGATCCGGGTATTTGTCAACAAACACTTGAAATTTACAATGCCGTTTGTATAAAAAATTTTAAAAATATAAAAGAAAACAGATCCGATGCGGTAGTTAAATATTTTGAAGAGCAATTGGCTCAAGCTAAGGAAGTTTTAAAAACGGCAGAAGAGAAACTTTTGGAATTCAATAAATCTCATAATATCATTAACTATTACGAGCAAAGTAAGGCGGTTGCGGTAGTTAAGGAGGATATGGAAGTGGATTATAATAACAAAAAAGCGCAATTAGCAGGAACAAGGGCATCAACTAAAAGACTAGAAGAAAAGTTAAACATTCAAGAAAATGTTCAAAAAGAAACATCTAAAATTCTTGAAAAAAAGAAATTATTAGGTGAAGTTAATTATCAAATAGCATTTTATGAAGCTAATTTGGCATCTGAACCAGATGAAGCACTAACATCTAAAATTAATGCTTTAAAAAAGCAAAGAGATGCTATCAACAACGAGCTTAAACAAGGTGTAGATGATATTTATAGTTATCAAAATTCTATAGATGGGGTGCCGTTGTCTAAATTACTTCCCGATTGGATGAATAGTGTTGTTGAGGCCGATGATCTTAAGGCTAAGATAAGTGTTATGGATCAGCAAAATAAAAAATTTCTTGAACAATACGCTACCTACGCTCCAGCCGGTGCTACTATTAAACGACTGGAACGCGAAATTTCAGTTTCAGAACAAGGCTATTTAGAATTACTTCATGGTTTAAACTTAGCCAAGTTAAAATTGCAAGACAATGAGATGTCTTCTAACATAAAATCTATTGATCCACCATATTATCCATTATCTGCAAATCCAACTAAAAGAGGGCTATTAATTATTGCGGCAGCTTTTTTAGGAGGTATTTTAACTTTAGGAATTATTTTGTTGATGGAGTATTTTGATAATACAATAAAAAATACAATTAGAGGAAGTAAGCAATTGGGATTAAAACCATTAGGAATGTTACCTAAAATAGTACAAGATCCTGGGAATATTGATTTAGCCTTTATACAAAAAAGACTAGTTGAGGTTATTACTCAAAATATATTACAATATTTAGGTACACACGCCCCAGAAAAAGAACCAAAAACCATTGTCGTTTTTAGTACTCGTGAAAAGGAAGGTAAAACAGTTGTAGCAGGTAATATTGCAAAAAGATTAAAAGCCGAAGGTAAAAAAGTAGTATTATTAAATTATGATATTGAAAAAGAGCCTATTATCCAAGAAAGGAAATATTCATTTATTAATAAAATTTTGGG
The DNA here is from genome assembly GCF_008033385.1 of Algibacter pacificus. Lineage (GTDB taxonomy): Bacteria > Bacteroidota > Bacteroidia > Flavobacteriales > Flavobacteriaceae > Algibacter > Algibacter pacificus. The sequence continues at coordinate 374,864 of NZ_VOGY01000001.1, forward strand.
TTACCCAGATACACGAATAGACTATAATAATCCTTTTTTGTCTGAAGTTTCTAGCTACCTTGATACCTCCGAATACTTTTCTTATAAAATAAATAATCAATTTACTCATGTAAAAAGTTATGAGGAGATACTAAGTCAAAATAATATTTCTCTTAATAATAGTCCCGATTTTGTTATTATTGAGTTACCTGCTTTAATTTATAATAATTACCCGTCAGCTATAATAAATCAAGCAGATTTGGGGATTTTAGTTTGTCGTTCTAATCGCGTGTGGTCAGATGCAGATCAGTTGGCAATAGACAGCTTATTAAATACATCTGCTTCAAAAATCAATTTTATTGTGAATGGTGTCCATATAAATGAAATTGAATCGGTTTTAGGAGATTTGCCTAAGAAACGAGGTAAGGTTAGAAAAAAATTAAAATCGTTGTTTAAATTTCAATTTTTTTCTAATAATCAAATTTAAATTAGCATTAATGGAAACTCTAAAAAAAATAGTAAGAGAAGACAATTTCCTGTCCTTATTAGGAAATGTTGTGATTGCTATTTTGGGTATTTGTGGTTTTGCTTTGTTGGCTAGAAGCTTATCATTAGAAGTATTTGGGGAATGGGTTTTATTTATGGCTGCCGGATCTTTAGTAGAAATGTTTCGATTTGGAATTACAAATACGGGTTTAATACGATATCTATCTGGTGCTGATGATGTTTCTAGAGTTAAACTTATTGGTTCTAACGCTTTAATTAGCTTATGCGCTACCATTTTAGTAGCCTTGGTATTGATTGTTTGTAAATTGTTTTTTCCTGAAGCTATTCAAAATTCAGGATATAATATGTTTTTCACTTGGTATCCGTTACTAGCCTTTTTAAACCTTCCGTGGAATATTGCATTGGTTGTATTACAAGCAGATAGAAAGTATATGCAAATTTTAGCACTTAAAGCGATTAATAGCGGAGGTTTTTTCGTAATAATATTACTGCATTTTTTGATTTTAAATTTAAGCCTGAATCAATTAGTTATAGGGCTAATTATTGTAAATGCAGGGACATCTATATTAAGTTTTATTCTAGGTTGGGATGGCATATTACTAATAAAAAAAGCTAGTGTAGAAACTAATAAAGTGTTATTGCATTTTGGTAAATACACAACATTTACACTAATTGGTACTAATTTGTTACGGAGTGTAGATACACTAATTATAAGTTTAAGTCCTTTGGGTAGTGCGGCTGTGGCGCTTTACAGTATTCCTTTAAAGCTTACCGAATTGCAACAAATACCTTTGCGTAGTTTTGTAGCAACCGCTTTTCCTAAGATGTCTAAGGCTAGTTTGCATCATAAAATGGATGAAGTGAAAAGTTTGTTTTACACTTATTCTGGAGCTTTAACATATCTTTTTGTGGGAATTAGTTTAGTAACGTTTGTATTTGCTGAATTCTTTGTTATTATAATTAGTGGACATCAATATTTAACAACAGATCCTATAACAGGATTTAATGTTGTAGATATTGTTAGAGTCTTTTCTATTTATGGATTATTACTACCTATTGATAGAATGACAGGCGTTGGGCTTGATAGTGTTAATAAACCTAAAATTAATGCGATTAAGGTTTTTGTTATGCTAATAGCCAATATAATAGGTGATTTAATCGCCATTTTTATATTTAAATCCTTAATTGTAGTTGCTATTGCTTCTATCTTTTTTACTGTACTTGGTATATGGATGGGGATGTACTTTTTAGATAAGGAGTTGTCTTTAGCGTTTAAAGAAATTTTTAGAAAAGGCTTACTATTTTATCTCTCGCTTTTTAATAAAGCGACACATAATCGCTATGAAAGCTTTGTTAAAATTGAAAATAAAATTAATTAATGAGCAGGTACAATAACATAAATCCCTTTGAAAACTATTCAGGCTCTATGCAGCTCTCTAAACCAATATATTTAGTATTGCTTTTTGTACTACTTTCCATTGTAGGGATTGTTGTAGTGAAATTGGGGGTAATAGGTATTGGGTTAATACTAGCTCTCATATTTGGGTCTATATTTGTATATTATTTATTCTGCTATCCCATTTTAGGTTATTATACGGCTATTGCATTAAACTTTATATTAATTGGTTTAGGTCGCTATATTAAAGGTTTGCCTTTAGGCTTTGGAATAGATGGAATACTTCTTTTAACTTATCTAGCTTTATTTATGAATAAGTTTAAAGAAAAAATAGATTGGTCTCCAGCAAATAAAACAATTACATTTTTATGCATCTTATGGTTTGGATATTCGCTTTTTGAAATTATTAACCCAGAAGCTCGCAGTATACAAGCATGGATTTCTGGACGTGGTATCGCGTTTTACCCTTTACTTTTTGTTCCTTTAACGTTGTTGTTTATTAATACAAACAAAAAATTAGAGTGGGTTTTATATGTTTGGGGTGTTTTTTCTATACTGGCCACATTAAAGGGGATAATACAAATGCTTTTCGGGGTCGACTTTGCTGAACAAGCTTGGTTAAACGAGGGAAGTTATAAAACACATATTCTCTTTGGAAAATTAAGAGTCTTTTCTTTTTATAGTGATGCGGGACAATTTGGAGCTAATCAAGGCTATACAGGGGTTGTATTTTTAATTTATTCTTTGTCTCAAAAAAAAATACGATCTAAGTTGTTTTTCATTTTTGTGGGTATTTTAGGAATTTATGGTTTAATTATTTCTGGTACCCGAGGTGCTTTAAGTGTGCCTATAGTGGGATTTATGACTTATTTTGTTCTGAGTAAGAATATAAAAGTGATTGTTACAGGAATCGCTTTTTTAGCTATGGTTTTTGTGTTTTTTAAATACACAACTATTGCTCAAGGAAATGCTCAAATACGAAGAATGCGAACGGCATTCGACCCTAATAATGCTTCTTTGCAAGTAAGATTGGATAATCAAAAAATACTTAAAAACTATTTGGCATCAAGACCTTTTGGAGGTGGTATAGGACATGGCGGTACAAAAGCTCAAAGATATTTGCCAAATGCTTTTCTATCTAACGTGGCTACCGATAGTTGGTATGTTTTAATTTGGGTTGAACAAGGCATTGTTGGTTTATTGCTCCATTTGGGGATTTTGTTTTATGTAATGATAAAAGCAAGCCTGATAGTAATGTTCAAAATAAAAGATCCTATTTTAAAATATAAAATATCGGCATTAATAGCAGGGATGGCGGGTATTATGGTAGCATCTTATGGAAATGCTGTTTTAGGACAAATGCCAACGGCTCTATTAATTTATGCAACAATGGCTTTAGTTTTAAATACAGAAGTTTTTGAAAAAGATAATGAAATAAATAAAAAGGTATTAACCCCATTATAGTATAAAATAACGATCAAAATAAACGCTCAACTCTTAAACCTAATAATATGAATTACAGAAATATAAAAGATTTAAACAATATTATACTTCAAAGATTAAGTATTATTCCACGTGATTTTGATTTAATCGTTGGGGTTCCAAGAAGTGGAATGTTACCAGCCAATTTATTGTCGTTGTATTTAAATCGACCTTATACCGATATCGATTCGTTTTTAAATGGGCATATTTATAAAGCAGGAGCTAGAAGTCAGTTTTTTGAATCGGATGGAAGTCATAAAAAAGTTTTAGTAGTAGAAGATAGCGTTGCTTCTGGTTCAGCAATGAAAGAGGTTAAAGAAAATTTAAAACACCTCGAAGATAAATTCGATATTAAATATTGTGCTATTTATATGGTTCCCGGTAAAGAAAAAATGGTAGATTATTTTTTTGAATTGGTGCCTTTACCAAGATATTTTCAGTGGAATATACTAAACCACACAACCTTAGAAAAAGCTTGTTTTGATATTGATGGCGTGCTATGTGCAGATCCATTACCCGAACAAAACGACGATGGCGAAAAGTATATAGATTTTCTCTTAAACGCACCGCCATTATTTATTCCAGGAAGTAAAATAGGGACTATTGTAACCTCCCGATTAGAAAAATACAGAAAGGAAACAGAAACATGGTTAGCTGCCAATCATATTAAATACAATGATTTGGTTATGCTAGATTTACCCAATATGGAGGCCAGACAAAAAGCAAATAATCATGGCGATCATAAGGCAAAAGCGTACATGGCAAAACCGTATGTTTTATTTATTGAAAGCGAATTAAATCAAGCCATTGAAATTAATAGAATATCAAAAAAACCTGTTTTATGTACGGCTAATTTTGAAATGATATTCGAATCAGAATCATTTATGTACAATCTTAAAAGTGGAAAACACCTTCCTTTTTTAAGAGAATTTGCTTTAAAAGTGAGAAATAAATTAAGGAGTTTTAAATAATGTATTTATAAGCTTAAATCACATTAATTTCAAAATATTTATTATGCTAGTATTTCATATTATTCAAATAATTTTGCTCATTCTTTTAGGTTTGGCAACACTTTATATTTTTATGTTTTCAATAGCAAGTCTTTTCTATAAACAGAAAATATACTCCGATAATGGTAATATGAAAACCATAGCGGTACTCGTGCCAGGTTATAAAGAAGATCAGGTCATTCTTGAAGTTGCAAAATTAGCCTTAAAACAAGATTATCCTTCAAACCTTTTTGATGTGGTTATCATTGCCGATTCTTTTAAAGAAGAAACTTTAGCGGCTTTAAAATTGTTACCCATAAAATTAATTGAAGTTAGTTTTGATAAGAGCACAAAATCGAAAGCATTAAATAAAGCCATGGCCACCTTAGATCGTGCTTATGATATTGCAGTGGTTTTAGATGCTGATAATGTGATGGCTCCAGATTTTTTGAAAAAAATAAATGCAGTTTTCGAACATGATTTTATTGCTGTTCAAGGCCATCGTACTGCAAAAAACACAAATAATTCTTGGGCCATTTTAGATGCCATAAGTGAAGAAATAAATAATAATATTTTTAGAAAAGGACATAGAGTGTTAGGGCTTTCATCAGCAATTATTGGTTCTGGTATGGCGTTTAGATACAACTATTTTAAAACCTTGATGGCTACCGTTACGGCTATTGGAGGCTTCGATAAAGAGATTGAATTAAAAATGCTTAAAGAAGGACGTAAAATTGTTTATCTGGATGATGCCTTAGTTTTTGATGAAAAGATTCAGAAATCTGAAGTTTTTGGTAACCAGCGTCGTCGTTGGCTCTCGGCGCAATTTCATTATTTCAGAAAAGATTTTTTAAGTGCATTAAAGGATTTAATGTTAAAAGGAAATGTCGATTATTTTGATAAAGCCATTCAGTTTATACAGCCTCCCAGAATATTATTATTAGGAGCTGTAATAGGGGGTAGCGTTGGTTTTGTTTTATTAAATTACTTTTTAACTAATCAAAATACTTACTCTACTTATTGGGTTATTTTAACTGTTATTTGTGTGTTATCTTTTGTTTTTTCTGTACCCAAATCATTTTACAATTTAAAAACATTAGAGGCTTTGGCTAGTTTACCAAAAGGCATGTTTATGATGCTACTGTCTTTACTTAAAATAAAAGGCGCAAATAAAACATTTATTCATACACAACACACTTCGAATTCAGAGGATACAAGTTCTAAATAACCCCAAACAACGAGCCAATGATGAACAAAAAACTACAAAAATTAGAAGCCATTCGTGGATTTTCTGCATTATATGTAGTGCTTTTTCATACGTTGCCTCAAAAAATAGATGTGTTAGGAATTAACATTGGTATTCTATTTCGATTTGGCTCCGAGGCTGTTATGTTGTTTTTTATATTGAGTGGGTTTGTTATAAAATATACTTGGGAAAAATCGAAAGATAAATCGTTTAAAACCTATTTTTTAAAACGGTTTGTACGGATTTACATGCCGCTCTTTTTTATATTTCTATTAGCTTATTTTATAAAAAGTTATAACGAAGGCCATTTAGCAAACCCTAATTGGAAAACACTTTTAGGAAATATATTTATGCTTCAAGATGTTATTTCACTAAAACCAAATGTTATTTCTGGGGTTTATATGGGAAATGGTGTGCTTTGGTCGTTATCTTATGAGTGGTGGTTTTACATGTTGTTTTTTGTATTGTCTAAAAAAAATAAGCCTTCTAAAATAAATGCTTGGGTTAATGGCTTAACTATTATAGCAACAGTATCTTATCTTATTTATCCATTTTTTATAAATAGAATTGTGATGTATTTTGCCATTTGGTGGATTGGTGTAAGGTTTGCCGATATTTATATGAAAGGTGTGCACTTTACGTTTAAATCGATTAAAAACTATGCCTATATTTTAATAACGATAATTACGCTATTAGCTCTAAATTTATATATAAATTTTAATTATACTAAAGTGTATAACTATCCTTTGGTAGCGTATCCATTTATAGAATTAAGGCATTTTGTTTTTGCTTTTTTAGCCATGTTTGCTAGTATTATTTGGAATGGATGGAACTGGTTTGGCTTTAATGAAATATTTGGTGTATTTAAGTATTTGGCGCCTTTTTCGTATGGAATTTATATATCACACCATTATTTAGTGGTAGAAGCAGACTACTTAAAATATATTGATAATAAGATTATTGAATACACAGGATATATCCTTTTTATGTTCCTTTTTTCTTATCTTTTAGAGGTCGTTATATATGGTAAAATGAAAAAATGGGTAATCAGTTTTTACGCAATTAAACTTTAAAATAGTACATTATGAAAATAGGTATTGAAGGACAACGGCTTTTTAGAAAAAAGAAACACGGTATGGATATGGTGGCTTTGGAGCTTATAAAAAACCTTCAAATTATCGACCATAAAAACGAATATATCATCTTTGTAAAACCCGATGAAGATCGTGCTGCTTTGCAAGAAACATCGAATTTTAAAATTGTAGAATTAAAAGGTGGACCTTATCCAACCTGGGAACAAATAGCATTGCCAAAGGCGGCAAAAGCATACGGTTGCGATATTTTGCATTGTACAAGTAATACGGCTCCATTTTTTTTAGATATTCCTTTAATTACTATTTTACACGACATTATTTACATGGAAAGTAGCTATTTCCAAATTCTAAAAAGTAGAGCAAGTACCTATCAGAAATTTGGAAATATTTATCGAAAAATGGTAGTGCCTCGGGTTGTTAAAAACAGTAAAAAGGTAATTACAGTATCTCATTTTGAGAAAAATAGAATTGGTGAATTCTTTGGGATTAAAGGCGATAGTAAATTAGATGCCATTTATAATGGTGTTAGCGAACATTTTAAACCTGTTACAAGTAAAGCGGAACTTAAGCGCGTAAAAGAAAAGTATCATTTACCCGATAATTTTTTCTTTTTCTTAGGAAATACAGACCCTAAAAAAAATACAAAAGGAACTTTAAAAGCCTTTTCAGATTTTTTGAAACAAACAGGTTCAAATCACAAATTGGTAATGTTAGATTATGATAAAATTGAGCTTAATAAGTTATTAGTTGAAATTAACGACACAAATCTTATAAACAATATCGTTTTAACCGGCTATGTTGTTAATACCGATTTACCCGCTATTTATTCACAATGTGACGTGTTTTTATATCCATCACTTAGAGAAAGCTTTGGTATTCCAATGTTGGAAGCCATGTCTTGTAATGCGCCTGTAATTACCTCAAACACCTCATCAATGCCCGAAGTTTCTGGAGATGCAGCCCATATTGTCGATCCGTTTAAACCTGAAGAAATAACCGAAGGCATCATTAAAATTTTAAATAATGAGGATTATAGAAAATCGCTTTGCGAAAAAGGTTTAGAACGCAGTAAACAGTTTTCTTGGAAAAATATGGCAAAGGAGTATTTAAAACAATATGAGTTAATGTATTTAGAAAATTCAAAAAAATAACAGATCATGATAGAAGGCAAAGATATTATTTGTATTTCTCAAACCACATGGCATGGTGAATATACAAAATCTACAGTGCAATTGTTATCGCTTTTAGCAGAAAAAAACGCTGTTGTTTTTATTGAATATCCTTTTACAATTAAAGATGTTATCATGTCTTTATTAGGAAAACAAAGGGCTCAAGTTTCTAGAATGCTAGGTTTAAAAAAAAGAATGATAGATGAGAAAACGGATACTGGTGCTATTGTAAAACATTTAGTGATGCCTCCTGTTTTACCAGTAGATTTTATTAATAATGAATCTGTTTTTAAATTTTTATTCAAGATTAATGTATTAATTTATAAATATCAACTTCGAAATACGATTAAAAAATTGAATTTAAATAATCCAATAATTATTACGGCATACAACCCCATGTATGGTTTACAAATGATTGGACAATTGAAAGAATTTTTGAATGTTTATTACTGTTATGACGGTATGGATACACAAAGACATAAATCGAGAATCTATAATATTGAACAGCAATTTTGTAAGGAAGTGGATGGTATAATAACTACTTCCGATTATTTAAATGCCGAAAAAAAGAAATTAAATCCACAATGTCATGTAGTTAAAAACGGGGTAGATTTTAAATTATTTGTACCTCACGCTAAAACAACCGTTTCAAGTGTTTCCAGTGTGAAAAAAGTAGGCTATATAGGATCCTTAGATTTTAGGTTCGATATAGATACTATGGAATATGCTATTAAAGAATTGCCTCAGGTACTTTTTGAATTTACAGGTTATTTGTTAAACCATGACATAAAAGAGCGCTTATCAAAATACGATAATGTTGCCTTTTTTACTTCGGTAAAAGCTCATGAAGTTCCGGAGTTATTATCAAAATACGATTTAGGCATCATTCCTTATAAAATGAATGAAGTCAATAAAAACATATATCCTTTAAAAATTAATGAATATTTAGCGGTTGGAGTTCCTGTGGTTATGACGGCCTTTGCCAACTTATCCGATTTTAAATCCATGGTGAAATCAGCAGAGAATAAAACACTGTTTAAATCGCATATTGAAAATGAATTAAAAAATGATAACGATGCATTAATAAAAGAAAGAATTGCCTTTGCTAAGTTAAACTCATGGGAGAGTAGAGCTTTAGAGTTTCAAAATGTCCTAGGGAAATTTATTAACGATAAATACTCATCTTAAAATAAAATTTATGATTGCATTAAAAATTATATTCTGGTTGCTATTATTTATCATTGTATATACATACGTTGGTTACGGTATTTTATTATATATCATTATTAAAATTAGACGCGCTTTTAATATTGGTAATAAAGTGAAAATCGATTCAACTTACGAGCCAGAAGTCACACTATTTATAGCCGCTTATAATGAAAAAGATTATGTAGCAGCAAAAATGAAAAATACATTAGCGCTCGAATATCCGAAGGAGAAATTAAATATTATTTGGGTTACTGATGGTTCGGATGATGGTACGCCAGATTTATTACAAGGCTACCCCAATACAACCGTACATCATTTAGAAGCCAGAAATGGTAAAATTGGTGCGATGAATAGAGGTATGGATTTTGTAAAAACGCCAATTGTTATTTTTAGTGATGCCAATACAAATCTCGGTAAAGAATCGATAAGACGAATTGTTAATTTATTTGGGAATCCAAAAGTAGGTTGTGTTTCAGGAGAAAAACGCATTATAGATAAAGAAAGCGATGTGGCGTCTGGAGCAGGAGAGGGGATATATTGGAAATATGAGTCGGCATTAAAAAAATGGGATGCCGAGTTGTATTCTGTTGTTGGTGCAGCTGGCGAATTATTTGCTATTAGAACCGCATTATATCGCCATGTTGAAAAAGACACTATATTAGATGATTTTATGATTTCATTACGAGTGGCTCAAGATGGCTATACCATTCAATACGACCCCGAAGCATACGCCATAGAATCGGCTTCGGCCAATGTTAAAGAAGAATTAAAACGGAAAATAAGAATTTCTGCTGGGGGTATTCAATCTGTAATACGCTTACGTTCATTATTAAATATATTTAAATACGGAACACTTTCTTTTCAATATATATCTCATCGTGTATTGCGTTGGACATTAACGCCGCTTAGCTTATTACTCTTAATTCCTGTTTCGTTTGTATTGGCTTATAATGAAGGCCTTTTAAATTTCGGGGTTTATTCCATATTGTTTTGGCTCCAAATGCTTTTTTATATTGCCGCTCTAACTGGTTGGTTTTTAGAAAATAAATCGATAAAAATAAAATTATTATTTGTTCCCTATTATTTTTTCATTATGAATTTATCTGTAGTGTTAGGCTTTTTTAGGTATATGAAAAAGTCGCAATCGGTAAATTGGGAACGATCTAAACGCGCTAGTTAATCCTAATAAGATAGCGGCATCATGTTTAAGAATTACGTCATTTATTTTCACGATTTTTATGAAGCGTTTAAAATATAGTTTAATAGCTTTTATAGTACTAGGTTTAGTAGTACAACTTTTTATTTTTAAGGTTAGATTACCATCTTACTCCATACAAACTAGTGGTAAACTATATATTGTAAACAAAGTTAGTGAAGATGTACAGGTTTTTGATTTGTTTTCAGGCAAAGAAATAGCCAAAATTCCCATTGATATGCTTTCGCATGAAGCGGTAATTACTAAAAATCAAAATAGCATGGTACTTACTAATTATGAGCTTAATGAAGGTAACATTGTTAAAGTTATAAATACAAAAACTAATAAACTTCAAAAAACAATAGCTTTAAAAGAAAATATAAAAGCAAATGGCATTACAGCTTATCCAGAACCCAATAAAGTGGCTGTTATAGATTATGTTCGTGACACTTTTTTTGTGCTTAACATCCAAACCGATAGTATTGAAAAACAAATTGAAACCAAACAAAAAAAGAGTCATCTTGTCGTTATGCATCCCACGATACCAATGGCTTATGTTACCAATGTAAATTCGAGTTCGGTGAGTGTTATTGATTTAAAAATGAATAAGGTCGTTAAAATTATTCCTTGCGGGTTGGGAAGAAAAGGAATTGATATCACCCCTGATGGATCGGAACTATGGGTTTCTAATGTTAAAGAGCGTTCCATTACTATAATAAATACTTCAACTTATGATGTTGTAGATACTTTAACAACCGGCCATGAGCCTTTAAAACTTAAATTCTCAATCGATGGTAAGTATTGTTTACTGGCTAATGCGCATGATGGTACCATTTATGTCTATAATCAGCAATCTAAACAGAAATTAAAATCAATAATGCTTCATGGTAAAAACACATTATTAGAACGGATATTGTATCATACACCTAGACCCGTTAATATTTTAATGCATCCCAACGGATTGTATGCCTTTGTGTCTAATTCTAATGCAAATAAAATAGAAGTTATTGATATGAAAACCTTTAAAGTTGTTAGTACCATTGGTACAGGAAAGGTGCCAGATGCCATGGCATTTGTAGAATAATCATTTTTGTTAATCTTTAGATATATTCCATTCATCTATAGTTAAATTGAAATCAACTAAAACCAAAGGATTAACAAGAAATGTAAGATTACCTTTATCAAATAAAAAGTTTAAATACTTTTAAATTAATAAATAATTAGAACATATTTAAATTAGACTATTAATTCTTTTAAAACAAATAATTGCGTAAATTAAAAGCTCATATTTAAGCCTTTAGAAACAAAAACCAAAACCCCTAAATACTATGAATCACCAAATAAATAAGTTTTTAACCCTTAGTTTAGCTCTCATGATGTTAACAAGCTGTAGTTTTTCAGAACCAGATGCAGATGAGAATATTATTATTGAAGAAGAAACAGGACCTATATTAGTTATACCCGATGGGTTCGATTTTAGCACATCGCACGATGTAACAATTAATATTGTAGATAATTCAAGTTATGCTAAATATGATGTCTATGCCTATACAGATGAATTATACGATGCGGGAACAGAAACTTATGAAAATGAAGAAGGAGAAACGGTAACAGAAACGGTTTACAAATCCGAGGTTTTAGATCAATTAATTTTTAGTGGTGTTGTAAATAATGGAACAATAACACAAACTGTTAATTTACCTAAATTTTATAATAAGGTTTACATTCGTAGAAATGAAAATCTTAACTTTTCTTCATCTATTGAAGATATTGTAAATCAAGAAGTGACTTTCAATGTTTCGCAAGCTAAAACCTCAGCAAAATCTAATGCTACTGCAAGTGTAACCGATTATTTATACTGTGTAAATGGTTCTGGTCAATTATTTCAAGTAGATCCCTTAACCGGGGAGCTTACAGATTTATCTACTATGCCAATGGGAAGTTGGACCTGTGCCATTGATCAAGAAAATAAAGTGTTATATTCTATAGGTAGAAGTAGTCCATTTCCTTTAATGAAATACTCTATTGTTAATGATGAGTGGTCTACAATTGCAAACTTAGGCATAGGAGGTCCAAGATTGGATTTTAATACCGCCGATGGTTTATTGTATTTTTCTAATCTAGATAAGCTTTACACGTTTAATCCTTCTACAGGTGCTAAATTAAACACCTGGAAAATTATTGGGCTTCATAACACAGGAGGTGGTGATTTGGCTTTTGCCGATGATGGTACGCTATATTTATGTTCTTTTTCTGGTTTGTATAAATTAGATTTAGATTCTAATAACGATTACCAAAGTACTAGAATAAGTGCCGATAACTTACCGTTTAAACCAACATCTATGACTTTTGATTCTAAAGAAGAATTGTGGTTAGCAGATAATTCAAGTAGTTCAGATTTAATTATCATGGATACGCAAACTGGAGGTTGGAAATATAATTATGGAGCAAGTGCTAAAAATGGTACAAGTTTTAGAAGAACAATAAACGATTTAACCACATTTAGAGTCTATTCCGATGTAATCGATGAAACTGATACCGATGGCGATGGTATTTTAGATCAAGATGATGCGTTTCCAGATGATGCCGAGGCTGCTTTCGAGTCCTTTACGCCAAGTAAATATGGAAAAGGAACCATTGCTTTTGAAGATTTATGGCCTTCAACTGGCGATTATGATTTTAATGATGCTGCCTTAAGTTACCAAGCTATTGCTATATTAAATGCCGATAACTTAGCGGTAAGATTAGATTTTATATGTAATATTAAAGCCAATGGTGCAGGGAATACTAACGGTATTGGATTTGAAATTGAAGGTTTAAAACCTTCGCTAATTGAAAGTGTCTCTGGTGCGGTTTATACACATAACTATATCGAATTAAATGCAAATGGCACCGAAGCAAATCAGGATAATGCCGTGATTATTTTAGCAGATGATGTTGACAATATATTAAATGAAACAACTATTTCGGTTACATTTGTAGAACCTATAAGCACTGCAGATTTAGGGGTTGCACCATTTAATCCGTTTATTATTGTTAATAAAGATAGAGAAAAAGAAATTCATTTGCCATATAGAAACCTTACTAGTTTAGGAAAGCAAAGTGACGATTTTGAGGGAGTTAATAAAGATGGCGATGGTAACTTTATTTCAGAGAATGGATTTCCTTGGGCAATAAGTATTATTCATGATTTTAAAGTTCCAAAAGAAAAAATAGATGTTACCGATGCTTATAATTTCTTTATAAACTGGGCTGAATCTGGTGGTGTAGATTATCAAGATTGGTATAAAGATAATACAGGATATAGAAACGAAAACTTAATTGATAACTAAGTTAATAGTTTTAAATAGTGACACGGTAAAAGTTCCTAAAGTAATGTAACTTTCTAGTGTTAAAGCATAAAAAAACCTTACAAATTAATATTTGCAAGGTTTTTTTATGCTTTATTCTAATTAAAATAATTTATTTTCTTTAAGATATTCCTTTTTTATTCCTTCAATAAGTAAATCATAATGAAGAGTATTTGTATTTAAACTAAGCACTTTTATACTACAATATTGTATAATGTTAATAATGTTAGACCCAGTAACTTCATACTTTTCGGCAATATCAGCAAGGTCTATTTTGGGGTCCAAATAAAGTTGTTCGGGTAAATTTGTTTTCCACATTAAATAACGTTCTTTTCCAGTAGGCAATTGAAATTCGCAAATAGATTGAAACCGTCTCATAAAAGCTTCATCTATATTGTCTTTAAAATTGGTTGCGAGTATAACCAATCCGGGGTGCGATTCTACACGTTGAAGTAAATATGAAACTTCTTGATTGGCGAATTTATCGTTAGAACTTTGAACATTAGTGCGTTTTCCGAAAATAGCATCAGCTTCATCAAAAAACAGAATCCAATTTTTATGAGCCGCTTTGTCAAATAAATTGGACAAATTTTTCTCGGTTTCACCTATGTATTTTGAAACAACGGTGCTCAAGTCTATTCTATAAACATCTTTACCCGTGTATTTTCCGAGTAAAGCGGCTGTTAAAGTTTTTCCTGTACCGGGTGGACCATGAAAAATAGTACGATAACCAGCTTTTACCCGATTTTTCATGCCCCATGCTTCTAAGAAAATATTATTGTATTTAAGCCATATTTCTAACTCTTTTATTTCGCTAATCGTTTTGGTGTTCAAAATTAAATCGTCCCAAGATAATTCGGTATCGAGTTTTTCGGCTGGAAATTGAGCACTCATTTTTGGTGGAGGAATGCTGCCTATCGTTACTAAATATAAAGTTTCAGGATACAATAAAATTTTGCCACTTAGCAGTGGTTCTCCCGAAGGCATAGTTTCTAAATAAAGGATTCTATGGGTTTCAAACCTAGAGGCCTTGGTAAAAAAGCGCATACAATCTATTCGGTTTTCAATATGGTTTCCGGCAATAATAAATTGAACGGTTTCTCCCGTTGGAAGAATGCCACGGTGCTGTTTTCCTTTTACGCCTCCAAATTGCGGTAAGTCGGTTCCAGAGGGATAACTTTCAGCAATACAATTTAGAAAGAAATCGGGTAAAATATGAGGCGTTAAGGCCAATAAAAAGATAATAGTTTCTATTGTAGATAACTCCATATTAGTAATAAATTGGGCGGTTACCGATTTATCTAAATCCTTTAAAGAAAGTTTTGGTGCGTAGGTTATTATATCACCATCAGGGTTTTTAATGCGCCAAGAAATGACTTCTTTTAGAAAAGAAAAAAGTATATTAAGCTCTGTGTTTACCGTTGTTTTGTCCATTATTTATATTTGTTGTACGCACTTAATAGTTTGGTATCATATTTATTCTGTTTATATCCCGAACCGTTATATCCTCTTGCAAAAGAAGCCCAGTCTTTGGCTCGTAAATGTCTGGTTAAATTATTGGCTTCACAAAATTTCCCAAAGACTTCCAAATGCGCTTTTTCGTGTGTATAAAAATAAGCCACAAAACTATCTACACTTGGAAATCCTAAACTTTCAAAATGGAAGCCCATAATTTGAAAAGCACCATAAGAAGCAGATGCATAAGCGGCATCGTGAACTTCGTCTAAATCGCTCATTCCTGCTGCTTTTTCTAGACGATCATATTCTTGTTTTCCACCATCGTAATACTTCTTAGACCAAGATGGATAGAGTACGTTTTTGGTTCTGTCGTTTACAAAATCGTTTGGGTTAAGCCCTCTTTTTACAAGTTCTTTCCAGAAAATATGTCCTTCGAATAAAATTCTAGGACGACCGTCGAGCAAGAATCCTTTTCCGTTACTTTCAATTTCGTTTACGGCTTTTACCGCAGCGAGTTCTAAATGGTATTTAGTTGAAAAATCAATAAGATCTTGCTCCGACATAAATTTATCATTAAAACTAGTGATTTGGTTTTGAGCTTCTATAAGTTTCGACCAGGTTTTCGGGCCAACTACACCATCAATAACCAAATTGTTTATCTTCTGAAAGTCCTTGACAGCCTCATCTATGTCTTTTCCAAAGTATGTAGAAACGTAAACCTCGTATCCAAGACTTACCAATATTTCGGCAAGAAGATGTACTTCTTCACCTGTTGAGCGGTATTTAAGTGTTTTCATGATTTTTGATTTTTATTAATTAAGCAATATTATGTGCTTCAAGTTTATCTAACTTTGGAGCTCTTTTTTTTGATTTGTATCCGTAGGCCATCAGAACTCTGCCATAGATGAAGTTCACTATATCCTATTTGATATAGCAGTCTTTCCTTTCCATTTCGTAAACTTTTCTTTATTGGTTTTCCAAATTTCATAATAAGCCCTTTTATCAAATCGTGAACAAACACTTTATGAGCTTCGGCATCTTCACCAGTATCAAAATAGACTATATGTAATTTTAATATCGATACCGGTTTATTGTTAAAAGCCCAAATTAAAAATGAAAGCTTATTGAAGTCTACTGTGCCCTTAGTAGGGTGATTAATGGAGGCATAATAGTATAAGGTTTGCTGTTGTTCTTTTTCTAGGTTTTTAGAATTCGGGATTCCTAAAATTATAGGGACATCTGATATCATTATTCCGGGGTATACTCCCAAAAAGTTATATCCGGTATCTTCCTGATAGGTTAGGTTTTCAATTATAAAATTCTTGAGATGATCCAGATGCTGTATGTCTTTAATCCACATATTATAAAATTTTAATATTTATCTGTTTATTTTAGATTAAGATATTTTTGTTAAAAGTATCTCAGCTTTTGAAGCATAAGGATGATTTTCTAATTTTAATTTATTAAGTATTTTAATTACTGTCGATTTGCTTTTATTCATTTCTAGAAGTACAATAGCTTTGTAAAATTGGGCTTTGTAATTTGTTTCATCATACTGAAGAACTTTTTCAAATTCTGAAAGCGCTTCATCATTATAATGTTTTGACATTAAAGTGATAGCCTTGTCTATTCTAACCTTATGGTTATACTCATTTAATTTAAGAATAGCATCCCATTGAAAAATGGCTTCATTAAATTCAGATAATGCTAAATGAATTGTAGCTAGTAAAGCTCGAAAATCTTCTTGGTTTGGTTGTATTGCTAAACTTTTCATTATGGATGATTTTGCCCATCCAAAATTTTTGGTGTTGAGGTGAATTAAGGCAGAATAATACCAAATTAATTCTTGATGTTTTTCATAATGGGAAGCCTCATCGAGCACAGCAAGTGCATTTTTATATTCACCTAATTTTATATAAGCTTTTGCTAATTGAATTCTGAAATAGTTATCATTATCCAATTGTTGAATGATATATTTCCAGGTTTTAACAGACTTACGAAACTCTTTTTTGTATTGATATAGCGTTGCTAAGCTTTTCCATGCCATTATGGAGTTAGGGTTTAATTCTATACTTTTTTGGTAGCTGGTTTCCGCTTCATTTTGTTTGTTTTGGTTGGCATAAGCATGTCCTAAATTTAGCATATAAGTGGCTTTTTCTTTCTTTGAAAAGGCTGCCTTAAAATTTTTTTCAGCTTGTTTAAATTTTTTTTCTTGAAGGTAAATCATGCCCAAATTATTTAATGTGGTGGGATAGTTTGGGGAGATATTTAGAGCTTGTTTATACTTTAATTTTGCCTCTTTAAATTTTCCAATTAAAAAGAGCTCCGCTCCTTCATTATTTAATTGTTCCACTTGTTTTTTCATAGATACTGTTTTTAAAAAATATCATCTTTAACATCTCTGGCTAGTCCTGTGGCCATGTTGCCAATGTCTAATTCAGGATAAATAACATCAATATCGTCAAAGGACATATCAAATGGTTCTCCTTCACGATAATGAACAGGGAATATAATTCCGAATTGAATATCTGGACCCCAAGAGAAGGAGGCTAAGTTATATCGCCAGGTTTCGGAAATTGAAACTAACCATAAGTCTAAACTAGCTCTAGCAAAGGCATTGATATCGAAAGTGAATTTAGGATTAACTGTAATTCGTCCGGTGGCATCAATTGCTAATCCTGTTTGTGGACTCCAATTTACATCAACTTCAGCTGCTGCTTCCCCTTCTAAACCTAAAGCTCCAGCTATTTCTATTCCACCTGTTAAACTAGCTACACCAACACTTAGACCTAAACCGAGATCACCTCTTAACGTTAGTCCGGCATCGGCTGGAATTGCAAATTCGCCATGTCCAGTAATTGTTGTTTCATCTTCTCGGTCTGGGTTGTAAGTAACATCGGCATATAAATCGCGTAATTGCCCTGGGCCAAACCCGGCAGAGAAGTCTAGACCGCCTGTAATTCTAGCAACGAGACCTAAACTTCGTGGGCCGAGTGGAATGGCAAAAATTGGGATTTCAATGGCTGGCATGTTAAACAAATTGCGTTCTATTGATTTTCTGTCAAAAACATCAACGCTATCTGGTAGACCTATTCTACCTGTTACTTCAATTTCTCCGTTAGGCAAGAAATTGATACCCGCGGTTGCTTCTAACCATGGCGTAAGGGTTAATGTAAGGCTACCACCACCATAAACACGCATGGTATCGTCGGGATCTCCAGATGGTTGTCCATCTTCTCCAATTGCACGATTTGTAGTTCCTACGTTTACTGTACCGCTAAGCATTCCACGAGCATAAGCAGCAGAGCCTTCAATGGTTAGTGCTCCATTGTCGTAGGTTATCGTAAGTGCAGTATTAACTCCAGGAATAGCTGGTTGAGCCGTACCAGACACCATAATATTATAGCCTTCTTCTCCATTTTCTTTCGAGATTGTTGCAGAAACACTTCCTCCACTTATACCAGGAATATCATTTTTTAATTGGAATTCTCCACCAATAGAAAAACCTTCTTCGCCGTAAACGACATTCATTGTTCCGCTTTCAATACCCGGAATGTCTAATTCAGCTTCTCCACTTGCAGTAAATGTATTTTCAGAATAGGACGCGGTAATCGTGGCGTTTTTTACACCTTGAATTTTTCCTTGAGGAATTCCAATGGTACCACCTATAGTCCAGATATTATTGCTGTAATCCATGTTAATTTCAGCGGGGTCAAATAATTCAGAATCAAAATTGAAAGCACCTTCTAGAGCGAATCCATTTTCTGTAGATGCGGCGGCTTCTATGTGTCCTTCTCCTACGTTATTTATTCCAAAATCAACTCGTCCAGTAAGCGCTAATCCATCGGTTCCAAATGAAACTTCTAGTGTAGCCTGATTAATTGCAAATGGAGAGGGGAAATTAAATTCTTGGGCCGTAAATAGTTTTCGCATACGAATTCCATCACCATCTATTACAATGTCAATATCTGCATCGGCTATGAGTGGTACGGTTGGAAGTACTTTCCCTATACCGATAAACCCATTTTCAGTAAGTTCTAATTGGTCTATTCGAATAGGGCTCATACCTGGTAGTCGTAAACTTTGAAATGCCCCACGTAGCATTCTTTGTTTTGTCGCTTCTCCATCCAAGTGGAAAATGTAAGTACCATCAACTTTGCGCAACGGCCATGTCATATCAGGATATGCCGCAGTAACTTCTGAATTTTGTCTTTGTCCAGATTTGTAGGCTTCAACTCGCATTTCACCACCTTGTTCATTAAAAGTAGGACGACTCAATAATTTGGCTCTAGGAAAAATATTAACAGGGTATTCACTGTCGTTTTCTGAAATATTAATTCTTTTACCACCCGATGGGGATATAAATAAAGCTGGATCGTCTTCGGTACCCATAGCTCTCATTTCATCTCCCGTAAGGGCTTCCAATTTATTCAAATGAGCTCCTTGAGATATGTCTTGATGAGACCAAAACCTATCGGGCATTCCAGACTGAGTTAGTAGATCAAAATCGAAATCCATAAAAGAAATGGCATGTTGTCGAAATGCGCCTGCATATTGATTTGCTCTACCAGGTCTACTTGGTAATTGAGGGCGTTCTGTTCTACCAGTATGCTGGTAGTATGGAGAGGCAAATACATCATAAGCCTCTTTAATTTTTCGATTTATTTCCCAAGCGATAGAAGACCCAGAACTCCCATTGGCTGAGGCTTCTAATAGCTCAAAATTACTTATTTCATCTTCGCCTCCTAATTGATGTTCTACAATATGATCAATTTGAAAAGTGGTAGGGTTATTATTTTCGTCCCAAGTAGGTATTTTAGCAATTTCCAATAGTTGCGTCCTAGTGCCAAAAATAATTAGTTCTGGATCTCGGGTACCTTTGTAAAAATAAATTTTGTTTTCTTCGTTTTGCGCTCTACTATAACCTCCAGTTCTGTTAGCTTCGGATATTTTTAGGTTTAATTTTTGTTCAGCACTAGGCCCTATAACGTCGTTCCATTTTTCAGCTTGGTTGGTGTTTCGAGCGGTTGTTGGCATTATTATTGGCCTAGTGAATTGGTTTTCATGGCGAGCTTTAAAGTCAGAAATGCTTATAGTAGGCAACATTAATTCATTGTTGGTATCATTATAAATATAAACCAAACTATTTTTCGTAAAGCTGTATTCTCCTTGGCTTTCTTCTATAGGTGTTACCCCTGTTGGTGGTGCTACTTCTGGAGTTAAAGGATCATCAGAATTGTTTTCTTCATCTTTTTGAACCAACTTCCGTTGAATCGACGCCCCTTGTTGCACCGTATGCGTTAGCTCGTGGGCTAATAAATGTTTTCCCGAGTTACTGGTTGGGTTGTATTTACCTTCATTAAAATAGATGTCGTTACCGTTTGTAAATGCTTGTGCACCTAATTGCTTATTCATTTGCACCGCATTACTATCATTATGTACGCGAACACCGCTAAAATCGGTTCCAAAACCCGATTCCATTTCGTTCTTAGTATTTTGAGGTAGTGGGCTTCCGCCTCCTTTAGAATTCGATAGATTGCTTTCTAATGTAGAGCTGTCATCGCCGCCGGACATTTGCACTTTTTGTACCTCTGTATCTTCTTCCGATTGTTCCTGAATGTCTTCGTCTTCTTTTTTCTGAATGTCTTCGGGAAATTGCTGGATATTTGAGTTTAATGCTGGAAAAGCGTTTGTGTTATCTGTTGATGAAATACTTTCTTTTTGCTGAACCGATTCGTCTTTTTCGCAAGTATCACAGGCGGTTTGAATTTGTTCTTCTTCTGAAACTTCTTGTACATCTTCAAAAGGTAATTTTTGAATTTGTTTTTCTTCCGCTTCGCAATCCTCGCATTTTTCTTGAAGCTCTTCGCTTTCTTGAAGTTGTACCACAGGCGTAAGGGTTTCTGCTAGTGGTTTTTCTTGAATTTGTTCTGGCGCTTCCTTAATCTGCTCCTCATTTTCTGATACTTTTTGCACTGAAGGTTTTGGAGTCGGAGGGAAGAAGCTGTTATTTCCAAAATAGTTCCCAGCTTCATTCGATTTAGACACTATTTTGTCTGCAGTAGCATCGGCTTCTTTTTCATATTTATCATTAGGTTTTCCTACCGAAAGTTTTGCTTGAACACCAAAATAATGATCGCCATGACTTTGAGAAGTATGGGAATTTGTACTTGGGTTATGTTTTGCAAAAGCTCTCATGATGATATTTTGGTTTAACAATTAGGAGGGGTTACAGCATAAGTTTTCCAGATTTTAATATTCTTTGCTAAATTGTCTTTTTCTGAAGCACATTTTGACTCTTTTAATAGTTTTTCGGCTATTTCAACCGTTTTTTTGTAAGCCTCTTGTTCATCTTTTTTACAATCTGAAGCTAAGCCACCGCTATGTTTTTGTTTACAATGATTATATTCTTCTGTACTGTTGGAGTTGGAGAATATATTGTTTGCGACTTCATCATCTAAACATTTTTTAAAAGCTTTACAATTGGTTTTTGCATTTTTAACATGTACTTGTTCGTGAGCCATTGTTGCTTCATAAAGACAAGGGTTCGATTTTTTTAAACCTTTAGCCAACGCTAGCGTTTTTACTTTTGGAATTCCTGTTCCCACGTGGCGTACATCCTTTTGCATAAGATAATTCATCCTATCATCTGGATGAATATCGACATCGCAAACTGTTTGAAACCCATTACCCAAGCGCGGCGGGAAAAAGGTGCCTGTATCACTTTTTTCTACGTTATGATTTTTCTTTTTTTTATGTCGTTTCATTATTTACAGTTTTAAACTATTCCCGATCTTCTTCCTTAGCTTGTATGGAGTCTTCTTCTTGTGGCATCCCTTGTTTTTGAACCGCTTCTTCTTCCGCAGCCAATGTTTGTTTTTGAATTGGGGTTATGGCATCTATTAACGGTTTTTGTTGCATCTCTTCTTCTGTAGCATCCTTTTTTTGGACGTTGGCATTCTCTGCAGAATTCACTACCGTATCGGCCATTTTATCTGCTTCTATTTCATAAGCATCACCGGGTTTACCAACTGCTAATTTGTTTTGCACACCAGGAAAAAAGGTTCCCGACTCTACTTTGTTCGTGTTTGTATCTGGTCTTTTTTTTCTTCGTTTCATAATTAAAATTATTTTATGCGACTTGGTTTAACCAACGGGTTTTATTTTTTTATTCTATAATTTTACCATTCTATAAATGTTATATTGGTAATCCATGGTAAATTAATGACGCTTAATCCCCATGGTAAGCGTTCTAGTAAAATATCATGCGCTTGGCGTTGTACATATATTTTATTACTGTCTTTTTCTTTTGTCAGCTTGCCTTCACGCATTAGAAATCCACTTCGCAAGGTATCTGTATTGCTTGTTTTTAATGCGCTCCAATGGTTTATTACGGATTCTAGCAAACTGTTACATTCTTCTTTTTGTTTTAAAGACAGTTTTTGTAATCTGTTTATGGGCCTATTTAAAGGGATTCCGCATAGAAATTTTTCGAATGTAAGTTCGTATTCATAAGGCGATTCATTCTTTGTAGCTAAAAAATGAAGGACCTGTGTGGCTTCGTGAATTTTATCTGTGCGTATGTGTTTTTCTCCTTTGATATAGAAACCGAGTGTTTTAAATAGTTGAGGTAAAAACGGGTGAAGGATAACCAGTCCTGCTTTTTGAATGAGTAGTTCTGTAGTTTTGTTTTTTTGATTTAAACGGTCTTTTTCTACTTGGTGCTCTTCGTTAAAAGACGATGTATTAACGTTATAATCTTCTTTTATAATGTTTGATTTTGATATAGTATCGTTGGGTAGATTAATATCTCTTTTAATAGCTAAGTTTTCTTGATTAGTGCTTAGTGTATTTTCTTTATGATAATAACAGGAGATAAAAGGGGAGCTCAAATTGTTTTTTCCGAAGCTTAAGTTTTGCTTTAAAACCTCTTTAATATTAGTGTTTTTATTGATGGTAAAAATTATTTTTTCGGAACCATTTTCAGAAATAGAAATAGGGGTTTTAGTTAGAATAACTATATAATTAACTAAGTTTATTAGGCTGTTAATTTGCCTTTTTTCAATAATAAAATAATTTGCTTTTTTATTGCTTTCTAACTTTAAAATGTTGGCAATGACCCCATGAATATTAGCTAAGAGGTTTGGGTTGGATTTATTAAATACAATGGTAAATAACAGCGACCAAAAGGTGTAATTTTGTTGGTTTAAAATTTTATTTTTAACCGTTTCATTCAAAGTATAATCTGGATTGATATTTATACTAAAAGCGACTAAAAAAAGCGCTTCAATTTCAGTGAAACTAAATTGATAAATCACTCGTTTTTGCACTCGTGGTTTACTTAATAAATGCACTAATTTTTGATGGTACTGTTTTTTGTTTTTGAAGCTGTTTATGACTTCAATATCAAAAAAATCTACTGAATGATACCACCAAGGAAGTTGTCCGTTTTCAATAAAAAATAAAAGCGCGTTTATGGTTTTTTCTTCTTTAGAAAAACTAAGGTCTACTGTTTGTTTTTTATCGGATATTTTAGACCTTAAACTGCTATCTAACTTGCTTTTAATTATAGATTTAAAGTCGTTGTAATTATTGCTGTTTACATCAATTTCTATAGTGTCTATTTCAATAAAATGATGGTCTATTTCCTGAGCATATTTTTTTAAAAGCGCTTCAATTTCTGGGTATATTTCTTCTTTTATAAACAGGTCAATAGTATCTTTTATTTGCATAGCTTTAGTCACCGAGTTCGTGTTGACCTCAACTTGCAATTTTTTTATGATATTTTTTGACTGAATATTTTTCATTTTCGTTTTTATGTTGTATTTTTATCAAACAAATTCAGAGATGAATTACTGGGTTTAAGTTCAAGTAGATTGACGTGTAAAAGTAAAACTAAGCGATTGTATAAAAGCAAATGTAAAGTAATACAAAGACAAAGAAGTTTCAGTAATAGGACCCATTGGATATCATTCGTTATGTACAGATTATGCGACTGATATCCTTTTTTTATGGCCAATTTTGACGGTTTTATTTTTTCTTCGTATAATATGTCTTTAAAATTTTTAAGCACACGATATTCACCCTTTAAAAAAACAAAGGTTAGAGGTGTTGGAAAAGATGTGCTATGGTTAGCTTTCATTATTTTAAATTTTCACTATTATATTTCACTATTAACGGAGTCTAAATGCATTAATACCTGTTGGTTTTGCAGCAAAATAGATATCTGCAATTTTTTTGTATCGTTCTAAAAACTCATCGAAAGCAGGAATGTATTCTTGATTTTCTATATAAATGGACATTTTTGTAACTCCTGTTTCGTTGTGTAAAAATTTGCGGAGGTTGATAAATAGTACAATATCGTCGTGGGTGTTTTTAATATTTCGTTTTCTATGGTTAAGCATAAAATCGTTAACCCATGTGCCATTTACCCAATCGCCGTCAATATGGAATATTAAGTCTTTATCTTCCACAACACTTTGGAAATGTCCCATCATATCCGGAAGGATGCTGTGTTCTAAAGCTGTAGATAGTGCTTCTCTGTCTTTTATCATTCTTGTAAAACCAGCTTCTTTTAATACACTATTATTAATGAGACTGTCGGTTAATTGCGACCATCTTTCCCATTTTTTATCATAAGTTCCATAGTCATCATCTTTATTTACCGGCGCGATGTCTTTGTGTAATTGTTCGTAAAAATCAGGCTTATAGGCTTTAAGATTGCGGCAACGCATGGCATCTGCTCTAAATACTTTGTTATTTCTAAACATTCCGGTATTACTATAAGTATAGGTGGCATTATTTACACCCATAGTGTTTTCGCGAAGTCTAATAGTAAAGGTGTCTTCCTTAGCTCGTGTAATTACAAATCGTTTTTGGCTTTCATTAAAATCGAATACGACGCCTTTGTCAAATAATTTATTTAAGGCATCTGTTATAGCATGCATACGTCTTACAAAGATGTTTTGCAGCGGAATTCTAAGTGTTGTGGTTCCGTTTAGAATTCGTGTGCCATTTATTTTGTATTCAATAATTTGTAAAATATATTCTTTCGGCATTGCTTTATGAGAACTTTGTGTGCCTAATAAGCTTCGCGATAGGTTGTTTATATATTTTAAAGAACTAATCCACGGGAAGGTACATTCTACCAAGGAACAACAGGAATCTCTGTTAGTTGCTGCTTGAATTTTGTATGAAAGACTAAAGTCTGCCACAATAATATCCGAAAAATTTTGCCGTGTATCGGTATCTAATTCAGGGTCACCATCAACGGGAACAGTGTCTAAAATGATTTCTCGAGAAGTTGATAATAGAACTAAAGTTCCGCCTTTTTCTACGCCACCTTTATGTGTTAAAGATGGATGTTCTCTAACAAAAGCGGCAAACTCTTTTTGGTTTTCTATAATATCGAATATCACATAATCGAAATCGAGCCCTTTGTCTTTTTTTAGACCGTCAATCGTACTTTTTGTTGAAAGTAAATCGCTTCCCTGATGGCCTTCAATTCTATAAAAATCGGTGCCATTGATTTCAAAATCTAATGGTGTTTTTGCCCAACCTAATAAAAGCCCTGTATGGTAGCTTAGGTTGTAATTCTGTTTATAGTTTTTAGTTTTATCGAAATCCCAACTTTTTAAAAGGTTTTCAGTAAGATTAAAATAGGCGGGAATGGCTTTTTTACCTAAACTTCCACAAAGTGAAGACGGTGTAATTACAGTGTTTTGGGTATTATTTAAGTTAAAGTTAGCGAGCATAAGTTGTACTCTTTTAACCAAAGTTTGAACTTTTATTATCAAGTTTTCGTTTTCTGAATTTGCTGGAGCAGGATAGAACTCATGACGCAATTCCGGATAAGCAGCGTGGGAGGTTAAAGCACCTAAAAGTAAATGTTTTGGAAATGCATGAATATCTGGGCAGCAATCGGATTTTAGTTGCAATAGCAAATCGGCTATTTCATTAAAATTATCACTTATGTTTTTTGTAAGCGCATAGCGGTATTGAATGCGGTTGTTGTTTGAAAAATTATCGAGATTATTAATCCCATTTATAATTGAATTTTGAACGGTATTGCTAATATTTAATAGGTCTGAAAACCCTTCAAATAAGCTAGAATATGCGCTATCTAAGTTAACTTTGGCATTGGTGATTTTTGTTTTGTATGCCGTTGCTAGTTTTGAATATGTCGATATATTATTGCTAGCTCCGGCATCTGGATTTAGTATAACTCGTTGAACAGCCGTTCTTGGAAGAGCAATAATAGCTTCATAAATATTATGTTTGTTATAGATGCTATCATCTGTATTTACTGCGTTTTCAACATCATCTTTATCTATTAACAGCGCTTTTATGTTTTGGATGTTGGGTTGCCCTTGGTTGTCGCAATTTGAGGATGAACATATAGATTCATCTTCTAAATAACTTTCTATATAAAGTACAACCACTTTGTTTTGAAGTTGTTCTTCTGTAAGTTGTAGTGCATCGTCATTATTAACGACATCGAAATCTGGTATTAATTCAATTAAATTAATAACCGTATTATCTGTTCTAAAACGATCGTATTTTGCGTTTTCGTCTAAAAACTCTTTGTAATGGGTGTATGTTATTTGGGATAATAATGTGCTTATATCTTTAAAAGTACCGGTGGTGTTCGATATAAAAAATGCGTTGGTTTCTTCATCGGTTTCTTCCGCTACGGGTATTAGTTTTTGAAGTTTTATTAGGTCGCCATCGGTAGTAATTCCGCAACCTTGATCTATGGTAATCGCAGGTTCTTCGACGTTAAAATCTACTTTAAACCCACAGGTAAGTCCAACACCTGTTATGCAAATTCTGGATAATCGATCTTGTTCATCGAAGTATTCTATAAACTCGTTTAGTTTTCCCGAAGTAAGCACTTGGTCGTCTACAAACGAGCTATATTGTGGTGTTATTTGTGATAGTTTTTTCATAACGTATGCATTAAAGTTTACCCAAATTTGTTCTACCTAGAATAATATCTTGTTGTTCTTCATCACTTTCGCAGTTATGAAGTCTTCCCTGTGAATATATAGTATGTAAGGTGTTTACTATGGTGTTAAGACGTTTCATTTCGTTAATGGGTTGATCTTGTTCCATGTTTGTTTTGTTTAATAGCCAATCTTTATAGGCTTCTTCTAGTTCTACCATTTCATTTTGTTCGCCTTTAGTATCATAACTTTTAGGGTAGCCAATCCAGCAAATTTTTGCAAGTATATGAGCGGGCAGTTCGTTTTGAATGAGGTTTTCTAAATAGCGTCTAAAATCGACGTTAGAGTAGCGCTCGGTCCATCCGGGAAGGACTATAGACACCCGAAAAGAGTAGGGGTCTATACTTTCGCAACTATCACAGTTATTGGTACAAATTGGAAAAAAATGATTGGTTTCCGACGGTTCTAACACGTTAGGGCGAAGTAAAATATGTTCTATCACGTACATGCCCTCGTTTGGTATCAAGGTGTTTATAAAACTTGCTGCAGCAGCAATGGCTTTTTCAGCAGCAGCTTTGGTTTTAAAACTTGGAATACGTCTGGCAATAACATGGCGTTCATCTTCAACATCTGGATAGTTCGGATTTGTTAAATTGAAATAGAAACGCCCAGATTTATTTGTTTTTATCTCATAGTGTTCTTCAAATCTTCCAAAGTTTTTTACGTTTAGAATTTCAGCATACAAGGTTGTTAATGTGTGATAATGCTTGCTTGAAGAAGTGAGTATAATTTTTGAATTTGATTTTATACGAAAACGGTATTCAATTCTATCATCGGTATCAATTTCTTCGTATAATTCAAGAGGATCATCCGAGAAATTTCTTCTTGAAAAATCGGGATTACCTGTTAATAATGCAATTCGTTTTTGAAATGCCGATACGTTGTTTGTATCCCATAAATTTTCGGGAAGTTGATTGTAATAATTAAAGCTTAACGGGCGTTCGCAGCCTATAGTTTCATAAGATTGAAGAAAGCGTTCTTTAGTTTTTATAACTTCTTCATCTTTATTATTGCTGTAAAGTTGTTTCATTAAAAACGCGTATTCACTGAAGTTTTCAGCAAACCTTGCTAATAGGTGATTCAAGATATCGTTTCTTCTTTTGATACGATTATCAAGTTTTGTATTGGTGGTGAATAGCAATGCAGAGAGCGCTTCATCGGTGTTATAATTATTTGAAACGAGTTCATCTCGGTTCTTAATATCATCAACTAATTGTGTGAAATATGTCGTCTTTAATTGGCCTTGAATTGAAAATAAATCTTTTACTTTTTCTATATGAGCCATATACGTTGCCAAAATTTGATCGAAAAACAGTAAGTAGGCTTTTAGTTGTTTGGCTTTTGCTTTTTCAGCAGTGGTAGCGTTGGCTTTACTACCGGTTTCTCCAATAGCGTAAACATCAGGAAAATCGTTCTGAATGGTGGTATAGGCACCAGTATCTAAATAATCACCTTTTGGTAAGTCTAATTTTTTACTTTGAGAGGCAATAAAATTGGTGTCGCTTTTTATGGCATCGGCTAGTTCTTCACTATAAATAGCGACTTGTTCTTTATCAATATTAAGCGGTAAAAAACCTTTAAAATAGCTGAATGCACTTTTAGAGCATAACACCGGTTTTTTGTTTTCAGTAATACAAATATTCCAGCCTGCATTTTCTAGTTTTTTACCTGTACAGTGGTTAATTGAGATATCGCGAATAACATCGACACCTTCTATTTTTTGAATAATATTAATGATATCACTTAAACGCACTTCTTTTGTTAGGGTTGTGGCTTGTAGTTCTGCAGTATCAATAAAACCGTTTTTTAATAACGGACCGTTAAAAATAGTATCGCTGCTATAGCCTTTATCTAGCATTTCTTTTAGAGAATAAAAGCGTATTTCTGGCGATAAATAGTGTTCTATAGCCTGTAAAACTAGGGCGTGAACTTTTTCTTCATCGGCATCTGGAAGGACTTCTATTTGTGCACAAACCGCTATGGGAAATGGTTTTACTTCTTCTATTTCAATAAGGTCTTCGCAAAGGTTTCTATGCGTGTGGTATGTTTTTCTAACCTCAAGAATAGCGGTGTCTAAATCCATTTCAGCCTGCGGGTCTAGTTCAATTAAAACATCATAAAGGCCATTGAGTTTAAATGCTTTTTGTTTGTTGGGTTCAATTTCAAAAGGTTGGTAGGCTAGTGCGTCTGTTTTGCAATTCACATAAACCGTTTTGCAATGTTTTTTTAACCAAGCGTTTTTAATACCCGGAAGGTCTATAAATAATTTTCTATAATCGTTTTCTGTTACCGGTTTTGTGGGCAGTGCTTTATCGGCGGTTAAAAATTGCTCACTTAAAAAAGAAGGATTGTCCTGTTCTGCAAGTAATTTTTCTAGAGGTAAATTAATACGTGCACCAAGATCCGTAATGGCATAACATAAAGCTTCCAGAATAGTGATTCCAGGATCGTGTGCGTTGTAGTCCGTCCATAATCCACCACCCAGAGCTTCGATGTATGAGATGCCTTGTTTTTTTAAAAACTCGAAATCTAAATCATCTAAGCTAGCAGTGCTCTTAACTATAGTATCTGTTATGTTGGAAGACATGCGTTTTTAGTTAGGGGGTTATTGGTTTCACAATTAGATTTTATAGCCGTAACGCTGTGTTTTTTAGCCGATACTAAAATGGCTTTTGCGCTAGAGGGTTTAATATTGGTTTTTTCTATACCAGAACTTTCAGGTTTTTTTAGATGAAGCAATACCACGCTATCTAAATAATCGACATAGTCTAAATGTTCTAAATAGGCTATTAGTTTACTGCGATGAAAGGTCACTCCAAATCTTAATTTTGAAGTTTCCTTATAAGCCCAAGGCGATAGGTATTTCTTGATATCTTCTTCTAATTGGTTGATGTAAAAGAATTCGTCGTAACCCGTATTAAACTTAACGTTTAAAGTGACTTTTATCTCTTCGTAATCTGGGTTTATTACCTGTGCTTCAACAAATAGTGTGTTTAAAGCATTAATATAGTTCTGTATCTCGTTTCGTTTTGCGGTGCTTAATCTAGGTTGAAAAATATCATAAGCATTTTGGTTTACTGTATCTGGCACTACTACAATGGCCACGTGGCCAGCAGCATTAAAATTATTATTTAAGGTATGTGGTAAGCATTTAACTTTATAAACCTCTTTAAATTCTTCTAAAATAAGGTGCTCATAATCCCATAAATTGATGGCTCGATCTTTATGACGAAGACGTTCACTTACTCTTTGGTAATAAGCTGGACTAGTTTCTTCGGGCGTGCCACCAAAACTTCCAAAGGGTTGGTTTATATTTTTTATGTGTGCATTGCGCTCTGTGAGTTTACTAATGGTTCCGGCGGGAATACCATTTTCTAAGTGCGATAAATCGTTACCATTGTCTTTAAATGTGGCCGTTATGACTTGCGCTTTTATGTCTATAAATTTGCAAACGGCATCGAAACTCTTATCACTTTTAGCTCGTAGCCATACTTTTCCGGGAGGCAAAAGTGTGTGTGTTTTAGTGGCTTCATTAGGAATAATAACACTAACAATTCCTGTTTTTAGAAAATTATCTGTGGTATTCCCCAATAAATAATTACTACCTAAATCCATCCAAAGATCGCCACTAAGCACCGACCATTTTATTTTTTCATTTCCAACAAAAGATTCTGCTAAAGGATTTTCTGTGCCTTCTAGGAGTTGAAATAATATTTGCACTTGTTGAAGTGGTTGTGTGTTTTCTAAGCCAATATAAAGCTCCCCGCCTTTGGTGTAGTTAGGTACAAGCGTGTTGTTATTTTTGGTTTGGCCAAAAGGATGCTCCTGAAAGAGTTGTATGGGCGCTAATTCCGATTGATTAGTTGAATTTTTTAAATCTAATACTTGATTGGCCATATAAGAAAAATATAGTTTTTCCAAAAGCGGTGTATATGGCTCATTGGGTAAAAGCGTATCCTCTTGGTTTGTTAAGGCTAAAGCATAAACTTGCGGGAAAATTTTATGTAAAAAGGATTGATTTAACGCGATTTTTAAAGGACCTTTTTTCGAAGTTTCGAAAGGGCTTTTATAATCTATTTTAAGTCCAAACTTAAATTGATCTCCATTTTTGGTAAAAAGTATTTTACTAGCATCTACAATAGTATCCGTTTTTAAGGTGACTTTACTGTTGAAATAATTGTTTCCATCAACATAGATATTGTTTGGTGTGTCGCTGGACGGTGTTTTTATCCCCAATGTATTTGGGGTAGCCGATTTATACAATAAATTATGATATAATAAGGGCGTTAAATTTCTATTGGTATCGTTTTTACGATAGGCTAAATAATGATTTTTGAAATCTAAAGGCGTATTTAACCAGAGTCCTTTTAGTTCAATTGACGACCATTGTTTGGAAAAAGCTTCGGGATAATCAATAGTAAAGCTAGAGTTTTTTATAGGTTGTGTTCCAAAAGGATAAAAAGGCTTATCTGCTTTTATGTCTCCTAAATCATTACTTAATTGAAGTAATTCTGCTTCGGCAACTGATACCTCTATGTCTATTTTAATTAAATTTTTATTTCTTAATTGCGTGTATAAGTTATAACCATCACTATAAGTTGGTGTTTGGGTTTGAATTAAAAAGCGGAATACAGGTTGGTTGGTGTTAAAGTTTTCGCCGTGAATGGATTTTGAGTAATTGGTAATGGCACCTTCATTTTTATCAATAGAAATATATACTTGAAAAGTGTTGTTTTCTATAGCTGTAATAAAGGCGTCTTTCTTTATTGTTGAAAGTTTAAAAGGACCCAACCAGCCTTTTTCTCCAGTTGCGTAAACCTCAATAACGCTGGATAATTGTTGGGCAGTAAATTTTTCGAACGGCTGTTTTCCTGTAAATTTAATTAAAACATCGCGCTTGCCTTCTTGTAAATTAAGCGTAGGTGATGCTACAGCAAATCCAAGTTTTGGCGTGTTTAAAATAGCAGCCGGATTGTAATGCTTTGGGTAACCAAAAGGTAGCCATTGTGGGGTTTCTTTAAACGGTTCACCATTTCCATCAAGAGAATTTACAGCGGGTGCTGCGTATATACCATTTACTTCAGATGGTTTTTGTTTTAGGTGGTGATAAACACTTTTTAAATCGGAAATCTGTGCTTTATTAATAACCACTTCTTTATCTGTGGCATATTGTAATCGTTTACCATTGTTGTCTTTACCAGCTTCTAATAATTTATTTTTATCAATTTTTGTTTCTGAAATGTTTTTGGCTATTTCAAATATTAAATGAACATGATCGGCTACGGGTGCTTTTTTATCAATTTGTAAAATTTCACTATAATAAAAATCCAGATGTCTTTTAGTGATACCGTTAAATCTACTTTTTGTAGTTTCTAATAGTTTTAAAAAACAGATGAAAAGGGTAAGGTGAGGAGTTAAATTATTAGTCGATTCAATATCAGAAAGAAATTTTTTGATAGCATTTTTTTCTACAAAGAACTGTTGCCAATTATTTACAGCATGCGTATCATTTTCTACCCCGAAATAGCGGACTTCTTTGGCAAAAGCATGAGCAAACTCCATCCATTCAGCAATTGAAAAATCATTTAATTTGAAATTTTCTGGTGCTAATGCTGCTAAGTCACGCTCTACTTGTCCCGTGCCCCCGTGATTTAAAAGAAAGGTATGTTCGTTTTTTTTAGCCATAATTTAAACTTCAGATCCTTCTACTTTATAGAAAGGAAAAACCATATTTGCTCTCGAGTTTGTTGTTCTAACTATATAATCGATTTGTATTAAAATTTTACCTTCTAACTCATTCGTCGTGTCCAGTTCAATATTAGATACATCAATTCTAGGTTCGTGGTATAATATAGCCGTGCTAATTAAATCTTTGATATAAGTTTTTAAGGTGATATCTAAGGACTGAAATATTAACTCTTCTAAATTGCAACCATATTCGGGCAGCATCACGCGTTCGCCAAGTCGAGTAGATAGTAATATTTGTAAACTTTTATTAATATCCTCGGTACCTGTTGTTAGCTTAACGGCTTTGGTATTATGATCGAAATGCGGAGGGAATCCCCAACCTTTTCCTAAAAAGTTATTAGCATCATTCATTTTAAATATTTTTAACCAATTAATACGGTGGGTTCTCCCAATACAATGGTGCCACCGTGTGCTGTACTATCGCCCATTCGTGCTGCGGGCATTCCACCAATAAATACGGTAGAAGAGCCCATTATTATAGAATCAGGAGGGCCTGTGCATACGGCCATATCTCCAACTTTTGCTGCGGGCATCCCGCCAATTAATACTGTTGGTTCTCCCGGCGGCAGTATGGGACCGCCAACATGTGGCCCTGCAGGTGTTACTATTGGACATACATGCATATCTGTTATTCTTGCTGCTGGTGCTCCCATAATTTTAATTTATTTGTACTAATGATCCTTTTAAAACGGCAATGGCACTGGTGGATACTTCTGCGCCAGCACTACCTTCTGCTTTAAAATTTGCATTAGCTTTTAATTCTATATTGGTGCCTTCAATGGTAACGTCGCCGCTTGCTTTTATCACGAAATCTTTACCACTTTCGGCGAGAATACCATCGGAGTCTAAGGTAATGCTATTGCTGTTTTCATCTTCAATAATAATAGAACCCGCATCCTCATCGATGGTTATTTTTTTTCCGGCAGGGGTTTCAATGGTAATCGATTTTTTATCGTCGTTAAAAAGGAGTTTCATTTCGCTACGCGTAAAAAAGCCTTTTTCGTGATTATCATCTGTCGCTGGAATGGGCGCTGGGTTTGCACTGCTGTTTAGCATGCCCAAAACTACAGCGTGATTGGGGTCGTCATTTAAAAAACCAACCACCACTTCATCGCCTATTTCAGGTCTAAAAAAAGCGCCTCTATTTTCTCCGGCATCCAGAGCGGCCACTCGTGCCCAAATACCTTGTTCTTCGTTATTGATAATAGGAATCTTAATTAAAATACGATCTTCTCCATCTGGATCCTCTTCTAATTGAGAAACAATACCCACTTGTAATCCATTTATAGCGGGTAATAACCCTGCTGCTGGACTAGCGTTTATATCATAAGTTTCGCTAAACCAAGTTGGATTCATCCCGAATTCAGCATCAATAGTCCAATTGCCTTCGGCAAGTTCATGCCGTACCGCACTAATAAAAACGTTTCCATTAAAACGATCTCCGACGCCTTCTAAAGTTATTATACTACCAGGTTTTACTTCTGGAGTTCCTTGAAATTTTATGCGTCCGCGTGTTTTTGATAGTTGCTGAAAAAAGGCTTTAGAGTCACTCCAATCCTGTAATACTTTCGAGTTGTAGTTTCCGCCATGTTTTAGTTCTAGGTTTTCAATACCAAAGATATCGGCCAATTCAGAAGATGATATATTCCCGTTTAAATTTAATTTAGGATCTTTAGCTTCGGCTTCTTCAATATCTTGGTCGGAAGCGTTCCATCCATAAGATGTAATTTTATTAAATTGATTTCTAGCGTCCATTTCGGCATCAAAAGCCAATAAATTATTTCCGAACGCTACGGTTAGAACAGATGCTTTTGATACCTCTGGTTTTTCAATAATTAATTTACCATTTTCTACATAACACACCTTGCCGTTGGCTTGTGCACGGGTCATTATAAAATCCCAGTCCGATGCTTGATATTGCACGAGCTCTTTATGTTCATAGTCGGTCGTTTCAATTTCAGTATCTAAATTATTTTTTCCGGCTATTTCTTCAATAATGGCACTATCAGTACTTTCATAATAGTAACTGCTTTTTCTTCCTATAGTAGTTTTTACAGCTTTATCTCTACATTCTATAACCAGAACAGAAGCTGTTTCTCTAATTTTAATACTATGTTTAATGATAAGGCCTTTAAACACGGTTTCGACATCGTTATGATAGCCTGCCTTTATTTCAATCTCATTTCCAGGAATTAAAATAGTTTCATTACTTAATTCAAAATCTTGAGTAGCCGCTTCACCATCAAAAAGTACGATTTGAGCAAAAGGAATCCTGTTCACTTCTTTTTCAATAGCGATGTTTTTAACTTGAAAAACTTCTGATAAAGCTTCCCCGTTTACAATAATTGAAAAGGAGATTAAGTCCGCACTTTGTATGTTTGTGTTATTTGGCATTAAGATACTTTTTCAATAGGTGGAAATTTTATGTCTTGACCAACTTTTAGCTTTCTAAAATTGCTAAGGTTGTTTACGGCTGCAACTTGTAAATAGTATTTGCTGTCACCATAGATGTTAAAAGTCATTAGTGGCAAGGTATCGCCTTCTTTTACGGTTCTAATATGTGTTAAATCGGGCGAGTTATTATTTTCTTTAGCGACACGTAAATCATCTTCAATAGAGCCTTTAAACTTGGTTTTTACTACGGCTCTAAGTGGGGTGCCATCGGGGGAAAACAATTTAAACTCGATAGACATCTCTAATAAGGTACCTTTAAAAAGGAGTGTGCCCCAACCAATCATGATATAATTAGGTTTGTGCTCGTCTCCGCTATAATCAAAAACTATTTTTTTAAAGTTTTGAATATCATCTATAATACCATCACCAGAGGAATTATCTTGACCTTGAATAACGCCAGTACGATCGAATAAAAAGTCGGTTTCAAAATCTTCGGGTAAGGACCTCACAAATTTTGGCTGCGTGGCACTGGTGCCTTGGCCTTGGGCTTCGGTATATTCAACTTTATACTTTAGGGTGTATTTTTCAGGATTTAAGAGCGTATTAAATTCACCATCGCCTACTTTTTTAGTGAATTTATCGTCCTTATAGCCTGTAACCTTTAGTTTTTTGAGTTCTCCCGTGTTCATTACCGTTCGTTTTTACGATTTTGAATTTCTGTTACTTGTTCCAAACATTGGGCAATTAAATCGTTCGATTTACCACCCGAATTTTTATTGGGTGATGCGTTGGTTTGGCTGTCATCGTTTACATTGATCTTTATAAGTAATTCTTTGATTTCTATGGGCATAATTATACAAGTGTAAAATAGTTATAAGCTAATTCTATGGTTTCTATCGAGATTTTGTTTTCCTCAGCGTTAAAGTCGTCCACAGCCCATTTTACAGGGTAGGCGTGAACTACATTCCATGTTACTAAAGGTTCATGTTCTTCATTTAGCAATTTCACCGTAAGGTTTACGGGTTTAAATTGAAAACTTTCAATGGCATCTCTGCACCAATCAATAAGTTTAGAATTTGTAACCATGCCCCGTTTTAAAACCAGATTTGGAAACTTGGTTCTTACGGGAAATTTATGCTTAAATCTATTTTCACCACCTTCAGCAAACTCTTCGGTTTCAATATCAACGGAAAGTCCGGAGACCGATTGAAATTGAATATCGGTCTCTTGAGAGGCTATCCCATCGAATTCGACTTTAAAATGAAAGCTAACTGGAGGATAGTATGTGCTCATTAATCGCCGTTTTGGATGGTTAAGCCTTCGTGTGCCACTTCCATAGATTCTATAGCGACTTCGTTACCGTCGCCTTTTAAATCTGTAGATTGTACTTTAACAGGAAAAGCATTTTTTACTTTCCAAACGACTACGGGTTCGTGATCTTCATTTAGAAGCTTAATAGTAATATCGCGACGTTCTATTTTGTTAAGTTTTACTGTATTCCACCATTGATAGAATTCATTATCATTCGCGAAAGTGCCACGTTTTAATGTAATGTTGCTAAATTTCTGCATGCCCGGCATTTTAATTTTACTATAATCCGGACTTGCACCATGTCGGTATTCAATTAATTCGGTTTCAACATCAAGTCCTGAGACTTCTGTAAACCCTATGTTTGTTCCTGCCCAATCTACTGAAAAATGGAACTTTACTAATGGATATGTTTCGGCCATTTTATTTATATTTAAAGGTTAGTGATAGTTAATTTGATTTATGCTTCTTGCATTTTATGAGAAAATTTCAATACAATAAATTCTGCTGGGCGTACAACTGCCATGCCTATTTCAACATTCATTATTCCATTTAATACATCGTCTGCCGTCATGGTTTCACCTAAACCAACACGCACGTAAAAAGCATCATCTGCTTTTGCTCCAGCTAGTGCACCGGCTCGCCATTGTAGGGTTAAAAAGTTTTCTATCATGGCGCGTAATTTCACCCAAGTATTGGCATCATTAGGCTCAAAAACAAATTGTTCGGTTGCTTTTTTGATAGATTCTTCGGCCATAATATAAAAACGTCTTACCGATACGTAGCGCCATTCGTTATCATTTCCAGCAAGCGTGCGTGCGCCCCAAACCAAAATACCTTTGCCTTTAAATGGTCTGATGGCGTTTACAGATTTTCCAGCATTAACATCTACATTTAGATTTTTTTGTTCGTCGTGCGAAATATTCACTGTTGGGGCACTTACTCCGGTGATACTAACATTAGCAGGAGCTTTCCATACGCCTCTGTTATTGTCTACATTAGCATAAATACCAACCATAGCGCCACTTGGAGGAAGAATAATGCTTTGTGCGCTTATGGCATTGATGATACCTTTGTATACGGGATCGATTTCTGATAAGGTATCCGTATCCATTGCTCTAGCTGCGGCTAAATCATTTTTAAAGATGGTTAGTATAGCATCCAATTTGTCTTGTAATACTTGAAAAAGAGGTTTAACGGCAACGGCGGTTCCTGTTGCAGGGAAAACGTTGTTTCCGGTATTGGTTCCAATAGAAAAAGTTAAACTAGGAAAGGCTATAGCTGGATCTAATGGTGCCGCAGAAAGGTCGCCTAAAGCCGGACTAGCCCATGGCGATGGTCCTCCATTTGTAGAGTCGCTAAAGTGAATATAATCGTAAAATGTTTTTAATAAATTATGAAAATCTGAGTTTTCACTAATGTAGCGCGCGTGTATTGACGCCGTGCTCGATGCTATGGAAGTATTGCTATCTGCAAAAGATAATTCAAAGAACTCTTTAAAATAGTCGAATATATCTTCAGCGTAAGCGGGTAAATTGGCTAATGAAGGCGTTGCAGGTGCTACAGGGGGTGTAGTTGGTAATAAAGCAATATTCGTTAAATCGGTGTCTTTATTATTTATAGTAGACACAATAGTTGAATTGAAGAACGATTTTATAGATACTACCGGTGCTCCCTCTTTTGTAAAGGTTCCGGTAACAATAGCGTCATAATCAATTTTAAAAGGCAATGTTGTTTTAATCCAAGGATAATATGCAGCTCCGTATTTAAGATTATTCATTCCAACATTATTTCTAAAGATATCTACGGGGTCTGAAGACGGGGTGGCTTCTTGGTCTCCATTAACAATATCCAATACCGCAAATCGATCTTGTAGTTTGTTACATTGTGCCAACATTAAAGCGTGTACTTCTCCCGAATTTGCAGCGGTTAAATGCACGGTTTCAGGAATAACTAAGAGGGTAGGCGGATCTACTTTTTCTAAAGCATGTAAACCTTCAACTAATTTAGATTTATCAACTTCAGAAACATCAGTATTATAACTACCCACAGAAACGATATAACAATCGCCACCACCATTTATATAAAACATCCGTATGGCATCATACAACAGGTTTATACTATTTATGTTGGCTGTTTTAACCGAATTATCGCTTTTTAAATCGATAGCTATAGTAGTTGGGTTTGGTGCACCTCCGAATAGAAATTCATAATCGGGTAAGGAACTAATTTTAATAGGTTTTATAATTCCAGACCCAGCATGATAATCTTGCCCATCAATAAAAGCTTTTTGGGTATACCCTATAAAGGCGGGTATAGCGGTTTCTACTTGTGCTACCGAAGGCGGAAATGTCGATATTTCTTCAACGTAGACTCCAGGTGTTTTGAACGATGTTGCCATAATTTTAAAGTTTTATGTTTAAATGAATATTTCAGAAATGGTTTTTATAATTGTACCACTACCATCTTTTTCAAAAACCAATGAATTTGGGGTCGCTACGGGTCTTCGTGCGGTAGTATTAAATGTGTAAGCTATAATGCCGTTCTTAACTAGGGGGAGAGTTGTTGGAGATTTATGGATCACGCTTCCGTCTTTGGCATTTAGATAGTGCCAAAATGTTTTTCGGTTTGCTAATTGGATCTTAAAATCGGGAGGGGAGAGAGGGAGATTACCAGAGGGTTCTAGTAAACTTTTTGTGCTATTATCGGCAGCAACAGATAAGGATATGATACCAAAAAGTTGCTGTCTTTCTTTAGAATGTATGCTATTAGAAAGTAAGGTGTTTGTAGCTGTTGAAATGCTATAATTTTCAATGGCTGTGTGTGGTATATCAGATTCTGTGTTTATTCCGTTCCAATTTGCAATTTCGGTACTGGGTTGTTTATTCGAAAAATAATATGGTGTCAAGGGGACAGCCGGTACTGTTGAGTAATTTTCGAATATAGAATCTGTAATATATATTAAAAACTGTAAATTTTCATTTTGTGTTAAAGCAATAAAAGGTTTATAGGTGTCTGCTATATTGGTTTCTTCAGCTTGAATTAATAATGAAAATCCGGTGTTGTTTTGTTTAAAAATAATTTTCTGGTTTGCAAGAATTTTTTTTGTTTGTTCCGTAGGTTGAATTCTTGCAAAGTCCTGGATATTATATTTTTCTAATTGTTCTTGTTTTAAATTAGGAGCATTCGCATCATCAAAAGGAGTTACCCCATCATCTAAAAAGTAATGATGATAGAAATTCAAAGTACATAAAGGTTTATATGTAATATTGAAACTCATTTTACAAAATCTTTTGTTTTTGCTGATACGTTTGTGATAGCAGGTCTTATTTCGGAAATAGCTTCGCTATCGATTTCAATAAGACTTACTTTATATAACAAACTAGGAACAGATTTTCCACCTAGTGTACCCCATATATAATTTAATTGTTCAAAAGTTGGGGTATATAGTTCTACAGTAAATTTAAATTCTTTTAAATCATCAAAAAGACTATTGCTAGATGTAAAAGGGGTGTTTTTTTGAGTAAACACCTTTTTAGAATGAAAAAACTCAACAATACTATTAATGCTAATTAATGCTTTATCATAAGATGTTCTATTCGCTGCGAATAGAACATATAAATTTAAATATATTTTATTGTTTTTATAAATGGTTTTACCATTTTTAAAACGACTGTTTGGTCTGTTTTTTAAAGTGGTTTCCTCTTCCATATTTAGTAATGAAACCACCACACGATCTTTTATCTTGGTTACCGTAGCATCATCTTGTTTGGCGATATTCTCTAAAATGAGCTCACTATCGTCGTTTGGCTTGGTGCCTAAATGCGTATTAATTTGATTTACTAGTATTTCAAGAGTCTCATAGATCATACTTGTCATTTAGATTCAATAAAAATAGTAAATTATTTTTGTTTTATGTTATGTTTTTTTCTTTTTGTTGAAGTTTTTTGTTTGATTTTCAGTTATTTATATTTGTTTTGGATGAATGGGTAAATTTATATTTATTTAGTATTTTGTGTAAGAAAAAACGCTTTTAAAGTGTTTTTGTTAGTTGGTTTTATATATCTGGGGTTTATTTAGAAGGAATAATGAGGTTTATCTATCATAAAAATTTCCTTAGAATTTGAGTAAAAAGAGGTGAAATTTTTATCATCCAAAAAAATGGTGTTTTATTAAAAATAACGTTATTTGTAAAGATGAAAAATATTAGAGCCTATATCGAAGAAACCATAACTGTAAACGATACAGATTGGAAGCTGTTTTCGTCTAAATTAATTAAGCGAGAGTTTCATAAAAAGGAACATTTGATAGAAGTGGGGCAGGTAGAAAATTATATCTCTTTTATAGAATCTGGCATTGCGCGTTTTTTAATTCCGAAGGAAGACAAAGACAAAGAGATCACTTTCGGTTTTTGTTTCGAAAACGAATTTATTAGTGCTTACGATTCTTTTTTAACTCATAAACCTTCTTTATATGAAATAGAAGCATTGACCGATATGGTTATTTGGAGTATTTCTTATAAAGATTTGCAAGAAGTTTATCAAAAAAGTTTTGTTGGAAATGTTATTGGTCGTATGTCTTCCGAGCGCTTATTTCTTA
Source organism: Algibacter pacificus (assembly GCF_008033385.1). Classification (GTDB taxonomy): domain Bacteria; phylum Bacteroidota; class Bacteroidia; order Flavobacteriales; family Flavobacteriaceae; genus Algibacter; species Algibacter pacificus. The sequence goes on from NZ_VOGY01000001.1 coordinate 415,992, forward strand.
TAAAATCTAAACGAGAACAATCGCTTTTAAACGAAACTGCTGAAGAACGTTATTTAAAATTATTCACAGAGCGTCCTAATTTAATAAAGGAAGTTCCTTTAAAATATATTGCCTCTTATATAGGTGTTACGGCTCAGGCTTTAAGCCGAATTAGAAAACGAATTTCTTAACCTGGGTTCATTGTAATAACCATAAAGTATACAGACCTTTGTTTATTAAACAGAGTTTATGAGTATTTTTATTTTTATTATTATTTTGTGGTATACGGGATTGTTTTTTCAAACCTTCTTTTTACACCGCTACGCCGCGCATCAAACCTTTACTATGTCTAAATTAGGCGAGCGCGTTTGTTTTTTTTTAACATGGTTATTTCAAGGGTCTAATTATTTAAGCGCTTATGGTTATGGTGTTATGCACCGTATGCATCATGCTTATGCCGATACAGAAAAAGATCCGCATTCCCCTAAATATGATGCTAATCTATTTGCTATGATGTGGCGTACAAAAAATATTTATCAAGATATTAACCAGAAACGCATTGCTGTTGCCGATAAATTTACTAAGAATGTTCCGCAATGGGAGGCTTTCGATAAATTTGCCAGCTCAAGAGGTTCACGATTAGCTTGGGTAGTATTATATACCTTGTTTTTTGTGTTTTTTGCAACGGCTTGGTGGCAATGGTTGTTGTTGCCAGTAGCCTATTTAATGGCACCAATACACGGGGTCATCATCAACTGGTTTGCTCATATTTATGGGTATCGTAATTTTGAGGTTTCCGATACTTCTAAAAACTTATTGCCTTTTGATTTTTTAATGATGGGCGAAGGATATCATAATAATCATCATTCTCACGGTGGACGTGCGAACTTTGGTGTGCGTTGGTTTGAGGTTGATATTACTTATTGTATTATGGTGGTTTTGGACAAATTGCACCTCATTAAATTAAAAAAGGTGGGAAGCTAATATCGCTTATTCTATTTATCATATAAAAAAAAGCAACCGGTTGAGGTTGCTTTTTTGTTTTACAGTTTCAATATAAATATTATATTGTGTTTACTTCCATTCTAGTTTGATCGGGATGAATTAATATTTTTTTCAAAACACGTTGAATATCAATGTTGTCTTTTTGAGGAATTAAAAAGGGTTCTAAATCTTCGGAAGTATTAATTTGTTCATATTTTTCGATAAAACCGTAACCTTTATAGTTATTGTTTTCAATAAGAATAAAAGCGTCTTCATTTTCATGTCGGCCAGGTTGTTTCAGAATCACGTTTTTAGATCTGTTTTTAAGATGTTCTATAGATTGTTTTACACGAAGATTATATAGCGCAACCGATTCTTTTTTATCGCAAATGCCTTTACAGGTTTTAATTGAATAATGAGAGCATTGTGCGACACCTTCCTGTAAATGACAATATTTAGGACATAAATTAAATTGTTTACAAAGCATTTCTAAATATTGACGACATTCCTGAATGCTGTATAATATTTGTATGGGATTTGGTGTTGCTTTTAATACATTATATGCCAAATGTAAAATACCATTCCGATCTTGGTAACTAAATATAGCATAGGTTTTTGGTGCGCGCTTAGCGGCTTGATTATATTTTGGAAAATGCTGTTTTATAGCCGCATCTTCCATGAGTAATGCTAAAGTTTCACTACCCGAAAGTTCAAAATTTACATCGGCTACTTCTCGCGATAAATTAAGCTCTTTTTCCGTTTTACTGTAAAAATGACTTAATACACGTTTTTTGATATCTTTCGCTTTTCCAACATAAATAATATTATCTTTTTTGTCTTTAAAATAATAGATACCGGTGGCGTTTGGAAGCTGTTCGAAGGTTTCTTGTTTTAGATGTTTTGGAAGTGTCGCTTCTTTAGAGCTTTTTCTAAAAAAAGATTTAATAACCGTGTCCGCTTCTGGTTGCTTTTGTAATAGTTTAAAAAGTGTCACCGTGGCTTCGGCATCTCCTCGGGCGCGGTGTCTTCCTATTATTGGAATATCCAATGTATCGCATAATTTACCTAAACTATAAGATTTATGTCCGGGTAATAACTTTCGAGATAGTCTAACGGTACAAAGTTTTTTTCTATTGAATTTAATACCAATAGCGGTAAATTCATTCCGAATGGCATTGTAATCAAAATTAACATTATGGGCAATAAATACGGCGTTTTGTGTAATGGCCAATACTTTGTCTGCAATTTCAGCAAAGGTTGGTGCTTTAGCAACCATAAAATCATCGATACCAGTTAATGCTGTAATATAGTCTGGTATTAATTGTTCGGGATTAACAAGCGAGGTATATTCATCTATTAATACATCGTCATCATATCTAAAAATTGAGATCTCAGTAATTTTATTACCTGGTCCTGCGGTTTCAACGTCAATTACTGTATAAATCATTTCGCTGTATTCTTATATAATTTAAATGCTTGCTACAAATATAAGTAATATATGCTTGAATATGTAGTTGTTTTTTCTGTGGATTATAAATATTTATTAATCTTGGTTTTTATATGAGTTTGATGTTATAAAAAGATTCGTTTTATATGAAAAAAAGAGCAGGATTATGTTAAAAAAATAAAACCCTTGCAACAATGAATTACGAGGGTTTTTATAAATGATTTGAGCCGAAAACAGCGTTGTTACAGCTTATGTTTTATTTGTCTTCTATAGCGGTTAATTCGGCAATTTTACAAATGACTTCAGTGGCTTTTATAATACTTTCAACAGGGACATACTCGTAGCGACCGTGAAAGTTATGTCCACCAGCAAAAATATTAGGACAGGGTAACCCCATGTAACTTAGTTGCGAACCATCTGTACCACCACGAATGGCCTTTATTAATGGTGTTATATTTAAAGCTTTCATAGCATTTTCGGCAATATCAACAATATGCATTACGGGTTCAATTTTTTCGCGCATATTAAAATATTGATCTTTGATTTCGATAGTAATAACTTCCGATCCATATTGGGAATTAAGCTCGCTTGTTAGCTTTTCCATCACTTCTTTGCGCGCTTCAAAATGGCCATGATCGTGATCGCGAATAATATATTGGAGTGTGGTTTCTTCAACATCGCCTTCCATATTATGTAAATGGAAAAAACCTTGATATCCTGCGGTATGTTCTGGTGTTTCTAGGCGCGGTAAGGAGTTTATAAACTCGGTAGCAATGTACATGGAATTTATCATTTTTCCTTTGGCATAACCGGGATGTACAATTTTTCCTTTTATTTTTACAACGGCTCCGGCAGCGTTAAAATTCTCGTATTCAAGTTCTCCAATTTGGCTGCCGTCCATGGTATATGCCCAATCGGCTCCAAATTTTTCAACATCAAATTTATGAGCACCACGGCCAATTTCTTCATCGGGCGTAAAACCAACACGAATTTTTCCATGCTTAATTTCTGGGTGATTTACTAAATACTCCATGGCCGAAACAATTTCGCAAATACCCGCTTTATCATCGGCGCCTAAAAGCGTGGTGCCGTCTGTTGTAATTAAAGTTTGTCCTTTGTATTGCAGTAAATCTTCAAAATAATCGGGAGAAAGAATGATGTTTTGTTCTTCATTTAAAACAATATCTTTTCCGTTGTATTTTTCAATAATTTGAGGTTTTATATCCTTGCCGGTAAAATCGGGAGAGGTATCAAAATGCGAAATAAATCCAATCGTTGGTACATCGTGATCTACATTACTTGGTAAAGTGGCCATAATATAGGCGTTATCGTCGATTGTGACATCTTCCAAGCCAATTTGCTTAAGCTCTTCGGTAAGTTTATTAGCTAAATCCCATTGTTTTTCGGTGCTTGGTGTAGTTTCTGAAGTGGGATCGGATTCTGTATCTACGGTTACGTAGCTAACAAAACGTTTTATGATATGTTCTTTTGAAATCATAGTTAGAATTTTTTTTAGTATTTTTAGAAAAAAAGGGTCTTCTTTTTTAGTTCAAAAATACGAATTGAGCTATGAACTTAGGCATATTTTGGTACAAAAAAAGTGGTTGTGTAATAAGATAACGTGTTGGAATTTCTAATTTGGATTTTATTAGACAGGATTATTTTTATCGTTTAACTATATGGCTGGTTATCTTTTGTTATTTTATTTTGTAAGTTGATAATTGTTCACAAGAACAGAAGCTGAAATATGTAAAACGCGTTCTAATTCTCGTATCATTTCAACAGTCAATCTCTTCTTTTTGTTCAAGATTTCAGAAACTCTACTTTTTCCACCAATTACTCCAACCAAATCTTTTTGTTTAAGATTCATTTCTTCCATTCGGATTTTAATAGCCTCAATGGGGTCAGGTGTTTCAATAGGATAATGTTTGTTTTCAAAATTCTCAATTAATAATGATAAAATTTCGGCTTCATCACCTTCTTTTGAATTTGGAGAAGCGTCAAAAATTAATTCAAGTCTTTCGAGAGCTTTGTTATAATCTTTTTCTGTTTTTATAGGTTTAATTTCCATAATTCAATGTTTTATATGGTGTCGGCATTAATTTTATCGTATTCAGCGTGAGTTCCAATAAATCGGATAAATGCCCATTGTCTGACATAGTTAAATTTTACAATTAGTCTATATGAATTCCCTTTAATATTAAAAACGACTCTACTATCTTTTAAAATACTAGCATTGATGTAAGTTTCTTTCACTTCATTTGGAGAATTCCAATTAGAGTTTTTTGCAGTTTCATACCAAGTTTTTAAATATTGTTCTGAATCTGAATGCTTTTCCCAAAATTCCCGTAAAGTTCTTTTCGCAATTATTCGGCTCATATTTCAATATCTAAAACAAATATATGTAAAATGTTCTCATAACACGAACTTTTGTTGTTTTTTATAAAGGGCAACATGGATATCAACTTAAGGCAGAGAATTCTTAATAATTTTATTTAAATTTTCAGACCATAAGAATTGTTCAATTTTTTAATTAAACTTATTTTTGCACAAATAATCCTGATGTATAAACAATTACTACGCCCGATATTTTTTTCTTTCGATCCCGAAAAAATTCATCATTTTACATTTTCTTTAGTAAAAATCACTTCTAAAATTCCTGGTTTTAAATCTATTTATAGAAGTTTATATGTTGTTGAAGATCCAAAATTAGAGCGAAAACTATTCGGTTTAACCTTTAAAAATCCTGTGGGTTTAGCGGCTGGTTTCGATAAAAATGCCGTGTTGTATAATGAGTTGGCAAACTTTGGATTTGGTTTTATAGAAATAGGAACGGTAACACCAAAGGCGCAGGCTGGAAACCCGAAGAAACGTTTGTTTAGATTAAAAGATGATCAAGGGATTATTAACCGAATGGGGTTTAATAATGAAGGATTAGAGCGTGCCATTGAACAGCTTAAAAAGAATAAAGGCCAACTTATTATTGGTGGAAATATTGGGAAAAACACCGATACAAAACCCGAAGATTATACCAAAGATTACTTGGCGTGTTTTAACGCATTACACCCGTATGTAGATTATTTTGTGTTGAATGTAAGTTGCCCGAATGTAGGATCGCACGCGAAATTAAACGATAAAGATTATTTAGAAGAATTAATTGGAGCTGTACAAAACGCGAATAAAACATTTGAAAAGCAAAAACCAATTGTTTTAAAAATAGCACCAGATTTAAATAACGTTCAATTGGATGAAATTATCCAATTGGTAAAAGATACTAATTTAGATGGCGTTATTGCAAGCAATACTTCTACGGATAGAAGTGGGTTAAAAGCATCACCAGAATTACTTGAAAGTATAGGTAATGGCGGTTTAAGCGGACAACCAGTAAAGGAAAAAAGCACGGCGGTTATTAAATATTTATCTGAAAAAAGTAATAAAGCTTTTCCTATTATTGGAGTTGGTGGAATACATTCGGCTAAAGATGCCTTAGAAAAAATTGATGCCGGAGCTACTTTGGTACAAGTTTACACGGGCTTTATTTACGAAGGACCGAGTTTAATAAAACGCATAAATAAGGCCTTGCTTAAAAGATAGTTTTACGTTTTTCTTTCAGAAAAATAATAGTATTTTTAACAACTATACTTTTAATTGTTTATGCAAAAGCCTGTAAAAATTATTGAATGTCCTCGCGATGCTATGCAAGGGATTAAAGCTTTTATTCCAACGGAAAAAAAGGTGCAATACATTCAGTCGTTGTTACGTGTTGGGTTTGATACAATTGATGTGGGTAGTTTTGTATCTCCAAAAGCCATTCCGCAAATGGTAGATACTTCAGAGGTTTTAGCACAATTAGATTTAAGTAAAACTACCAGTAAATTGTTGACTATTATTGCTAATACAAGAGGCGCTATTGAGGCTTGTAAGCATGATGTGATTGATTATTTAGGGTATCCATTTTCTATATCTGAGAATTTTCAAATGCGGAATACGCATAAAACCATTGCCGAATCTGTGGTGACACTTTCTGAAATTTTAGAACATTCCGATAAGGTAAATAAAGAGGTCGTTGTTTATATTTCTATGGGATTTGGAAATCCGTATGGTGATCCTTGGAATGTGGATATCGTAGGCGAGTGGACCGAAAAATTGGCCAATATGGGCGTTAAAATATTATCGCTTAGTGATACTGTTGGCACATCTCAGCCTGAAAGTATCGATTATTTATTTTCAAATTTAATACCTAAATATCCCAATATTGAGTTCGGAGCCCATTTGCATACCACAGCAAATTCTTGGTTTGAAAAAGTAGATGCAGCTTATAAAGCTGGTTGTAATCGTTTTGATGGTGCTATCCAGGGTTTTGGTGGTTGCCCTATGGCCAAAGACGAACTAACTGGAAACATGCCCACCGAAAAATTACTTTCTTATTTTACTACTCAAAAAAATAATTCATTAAATGCGTTAAGTTTTGAAAGCGCGTTTAATGAAGCTTCTAAAATTTTTAAAGTTTATCATTAAATAAATCTAAAGATATTTTATTTTAATTTATTCTAAATAAGCTTTGTTGTTTTTAATAGGTGTTTTATATTTGCATCTTCAAATTAGTATTTATCTATAATAAGTCTAAATAAAAACAAATTAATTAGCTAAAAATGAAAAAATTAACTTTAAGCCTTTTGGTAGTATCAGCATTATTTCAATCATGCTCTAGTGATGATGATGGGGGAAACCAAGTTGTAGCACCTGCAACATATAGTTTTGAAAGAGGCGGAGCGTCTTCTGTTAGTTTTAGTGGTCAAACTACACGAATTTTAATGGCGGAAGAAGTCGTTGCTGCATTAAAAGATAATACTAAAACAGAAGCGCAAATAGATGCAATGTTTGCTCACACTGCCGATGCAAATGATTTTAGTGATGCAGATTTAAATGCCTCAGGTAAAAATGTTCGTGGTAAAGTTGCGGCTTCAACAGATTTTTATTCTGCTAATACAACAGGATCTAATGAAATTAAAGCAGATTTTGATGAGTGGATTGCCTCTCAAGTTTCAGATGTCTTTCCAAAATGGTCCTATGTAGCAGTTGCAGGACAAGCTGGTAACTTACAACAAGCAGGTGGAGGGACTGTTCGTTATGTTAACGGAAAAGGTTTAGAATATAATCAAGCATTTGCAAAAGGTTTGATAGGTGGTTTAATGATGGATCAAATTTTAAATAATTATTTAAGCCCAGCCGTTCTAGATGCCGGAAATAATATTGAAAATAATGATAATGGTGTTTTAGAAGAAGGAAAAACATATACTACCATGGAGCATAAATGGGATGAAGCTTTTGGTTATTTGTATGGTAACGAAGCAGATATAACCAATCCTGTTTTGGAAGCAGATCAATTTTTAAGCGAATATATAGATCGCGTAGAGAAAGACAGTGATTTTGCAGGTATAGCAACAAATGTTTACAATGCTTTTAAATTAGGTAGAGCAGCTATTGTTGCTGGCGATTATGGCGTTCGTGATGCACAAGCAGAAATTATAAAAGAAAACCTATCTATAATACCAGCTGTTAGAGCTGTATTTTATTTGCAAGCAGGAAAAACTAGTTTAGAGGTAGATAAAGCTAAAGCTTTTCACGCGTTATCTGAAGCTTATGGATTTATTTACAGTTTACAATTTACACGAAAGCCTAATGCTACAACACCATATTTATCAAAAACAGAAGTAGATGCTTATTTGGCAGAACTTATGGAAGGTAATGGTTTTTGGGATGTTACGGAAGAAACATTAGATACCATCTCTGCTGAGATTTCTGCCGAATTTGGTTTTACAACAGAAGAAGCAGCAAACTAAAAATGTATAAGAAAACAGCTTTTTTAATTAAATAAAAAAACTCTCATGATTAAAAAGATTTTTATAGCAATACTAGCGGTTTCATTTATTGTAGCTTGTAGTTCTTCGTCATCTTCTGGAGATGATAGTCCAGTCGCTACAGACGATTTTGATAGAGGTGCTTTATTAACAAACTTGGCCGATAATATTATTATTCCTGCTTTTCAAGATTTATCTGCTAAACTAGTAACGTTAACGGCAGATAAAGATGCTTTCGTAGCTGATGCAAATCAAACTAATTTAGATAACTTAAGAGCATCTTGGTTAGAAGCTTATAAAGTTTGGCAACATGTTGAAATGTTCAATATTGGTAAAGCTGAAGAGTTAACCTATAGTTTTCAAATGAATATCTATCCGGTTTCTACAACAGATGTTGAAGCTAATATTTCTGCTGGAAATGCCGATTTAACCCACGTTAATAATAACGATGCCGTTGGTTTTCCAGCTGTAGATTATATGCTTTACGGTGTTGCAGATAGTGATGCTGAAATTTTAACTAAGTATGAAGATGATAAGTATAAAGCTTATTTATCAGACTTAGTAAACCAAATGGAAAGCTTAACCGAAACAGTTTTAACAGATTGGACTTCTAGCTACCGTGCAACTTTTGTGAGTTCGACATCGAATACAGTAACGAGTTCTTTAAATAAGTTTGTAAACGATTATGTAAATTATTATGAAAGTGGTTTACGCTCAAGAAAAATTGGTATTCCTGCCGGAATATTTTCAGGAGGTAATTTGTTCCCAGATAAAGTAGAAGGATATTACAGTCAAGAATTTTCTATGGTTTTGGCTTTAGAAGCTCTTAAAGCAGTTCAAGATACTTTCAACGGAACAGGTTATAATAACTCAACTTCCGATAATAGTTTAAAATCTTATTTAGATTATCTAAATGTAGATGAGGATGGAGATGATCTGGCTTTTTTAATAAATAGTCAATTAGATTTATCTCGTAGTAAAATTAAAGTTTTAGACGATAGTTTTTCTGATCAAATTGAAACTGATAATACAAAAATGACTTTAGCTTACGATGATTTACAAAGAGCGGTTGTTCTATTTAAAGTTGATATGATGGGAGCTTTACAAATAGGTCTCGATGCTGGTTATATAGATAACGATGGCGATTAAAAACATATAAACATTACTAAAAAGGTTGTCTAATAAAAAGGCAACCTTTTTTGCGTATCACTAAATTGAATAGAAAAACTTTTTAATGAAACTGAGTATAAGTACATATTTAAATAAAACTACAAGCGCAGCCCCATTGGCTGTGTTTCGTGTTTTCTTTGGTATCATGATGGGTTTAAGTATTGTGCGATTTTGGTATAACGACTGGATTGATTTACTGTATATACAACCTAAGTTTCACTTTACGTATTTCGGATTTGAATTTATAAAACCACTAGGCGTTTATACCTATGTATTGTTTGCTATTTGTGGCATTGCAGCCATTTTTGTGGCTTTGGGTTTTAAATATAGGATAGCCATTATTACATTCTTTTTAAGTTTTACTTACATTGAATTAATGGATAAAACCACTTATTTAAATCATTACTACTTTATTACTTTATTGAGTTTTATAATGATTTTTATTCCTGCCAATGCGCATTTTTCTGTAGATAATATATTCCGAAGAAAAACATATCAAAACATCCCTAAGTGGACTATTGATAGTATAAAACTTCTATTAGGTATTGTTTATTTTTATGCAGGTTTGGCGAAGCTTAATAGCGATTGGTTATTTAAAGCCATGCCTTTAAAAATTTGGTTGCCTTCAAAATACGATTTACCGTTTATTGGAGAAAACCTTATGCAACAAAATTGGTTTCATTTCGCGATGAGTTGGAGTGGCATGCTTTACGATTTATGCATCCCTTTTTTATTATTGTACAAAAAAACACGTTGGTTTGCCTTTGGTCTTGTTGTTATATTCCACGTGTTTACAAGGGTTTTATTTCCAATCGGGATGTTTCCGTTTATCATGATTGTTTCTACTTTAATATTTTTTGAAGCTAATTTTCATCTAAAAATAATCACTTTTTTTAAAAGAATTTTAAGTTTTTTATCACTTCAATCAAAACCAGAAAACCTTCGTAAAATAGAAGCTGTTTCTCAATTTCATATTAAAAAGAAAGCAATTGTTATTCCTCTTTTTGCTGCATTTTTCGCTATCCAAATGCTGTTCCCTTTCCGCTATTTACTATATCCAAACGAGTTGTTCTGGACAGAAGAGGGCTATCGTTTATCCTGGCGTGTTATGCTTATGGAAAAAATGGGAATCGCAACTTTTAAAATTGTAGATAGCGAAACAGGAAGCTTTTTCTATGTGGATAATAAAGATTTTTTAACACCATTTCAGGAAAAACAAATGAGTTTTCAACCAGATTTTATTTTAGAGTACGCTCATTATTTAGGCGATCATTTTACATCCCAAGGCCATAAAAACGTTCAAGTTTTTGTAGAAAGTTATGTGGCATTAAATGGCCGATTAAGCCAACCATATATAGATAAAACCGTAGATTTGTACGCGGAAAAAGAATCATTTAAACCAAAACATTGGATTTTACCATTTAACGATGACATTAAAGGACTTTAAAATTATACTTGCACTCTTATTTAGTGTGTCAGTTTTTGCTCAAAATCATATTTCAGGAACCGTTACTTTTTCTAAAACAAGTGCTCCTGTAGCCAATGTAAAGGTTTACGATAAAACCACAGGTGTTATTGCTACAACTGATAACACTGGGTTTTTCGAGTTTGATACTTCTAAAAAAACAATCACTTTGGTTTTTTTTTCTTTTGAATATGAAGTCGAAGAGCTTACGATTGAAACAGAGAACACTTCAAAATTAAATATTACTTTAAAAGATTTGACACAGAATTTATCTGAAGTAGAAATTACAGCAAGAAAGCAACGTGTTTTTGAATTAAAGCGTTTAAATGATGTTGAAGAAACCGCCATTTATGCCGGTAAAAAAACCGAAGTTGTACTTGTAGAACAATCTATGGCGAACTTAGCTTCTAATAACGCTAGGCAAATTTATAGCCAAGTTGCAGGTTTAAATATTTATCAAAATGATGATGCTGGGCTTCAACTTAATATTGGTGGTCGTGGTTTAGACCCGAACAGAACAGCAAATTTTAATACGCGCCAAAATGGTTACGATATTAGCGCCGATGTTTTGGGGTATCCAGAAAGTTATTACACGCCCGCATCTGAAGGTTTATCGGAAATACAAGTGATTCGTGGTGCGGCTTCATTACAATACGGAACGCAATTTGGAGGTTTAATTAATTTTAAAATGAAAGAACCTAATCCAAATAAACCATTAGAGGTAATTACTAGAAACACTTTGGGTAGTTATGGTTTGTACACCAATTTTACCAGTGTTAGTGGTACCAAAAACAAGTGGAGTTATTACAGTTATTTTAATTATAAAAAAGGCGATGGTTTTCGGCCAAATTCTGAGTTTGAATCTAAAAACGTATTCGCACATTTAGGATATCAATTTAACGAAAAAACGAAGTTAACTGGAGAGGTAACTTACATGCGGTATTTAGCACAACAAGCTGGTGGATTAACCGATACTATGTTTGAAGAAGATCCTTATCAAAGTAATCGTGAACGCAATTGGTTTCAGGTAGATTGGTTGCTTTACAACCTAAAATTAGCTCATAAATTTTCAGATAAAACGAACTTCACATTTAATTTCTTCGGGTTACAAGCTTCGCGAGATGCACTAGGTTTTAGAACAAATCGAGTAAGTCAAGTAGATTCTAATGAAGAGCGCGATTTAATTAAAGGCGATTTTAAAAATTTTGGTTTCGAGTCCCGTTTATTAACCAAATACAAAGCTTTTAATAAAGAGGCTACTTTTTTAATTGGCGCTAAGTTTTACAAAGCCGATAATTTCCAACAGCAGGGACCTGGAAGTGATGGTATAGGCCCAGATTTCGATTTTGCAACTGAAGATGATCCTAATTACGGAAGTCAATCACAATTCGATTTACCTAATTTAAATGGTTCTGTTTTTGGCGAAAATATTTTCTATGTTTCAGATGAGTTTTCAGTAACGCCAGGTTTTAGGTTCGAATATATTAAAACACAAAGTGAAGGTTTTTATCAAAACATAAATACCGATGCAGCAGGAAATGTTATTCTAAATGAAACGGTAGAAGATAATCAAAATTTTGAACGTGCTTTTGTATTACTTGGTTTGGGGGTAAGCTATAAGCCAAGCACTAATTTAGAAGCCTATGGAAATATATCTCAAAATTATCGTTCGGTTACATTTTCTGATATAAATATTGATAATCCTGCATTTTTAATAGATCCAAATATTACAGATGAAAAAGGGTTTACCGCCGATTTAGGAATTCGCGGAAACTATAAAAACTTCATGTCTTACGATTTAGGTGTTTTCGGACTGTTCTATAAAGATAGAATTGGTTTTGAAACCGCAGCTCAAAGTGATGGAAGTATAAAAAACGTACGTGCTAATATTGGTGATGCTGTAATGTATGGTGTAGAGTCATTATTCGATTTTAACTTGAAGAAAATTTTCAATTTAAATAATAATGTAAAACTTAATTATTTTGTAAATACATCTATAATCAATTCTGAATATACAGCCTCAGATAAGGCCGGAATAAAAGGGAATAAAGTAGAATTTGTTCCAGATTTAAATTTAAAAATGGGACTTAATGGTGGTTATAAAAATTTGTTAGCCAATATTCAATACAGTTATTTAGGTAGTCAGTTTACCGATGCTACAAACTCTACAACAGCAAGTTTAAGTGGCGTAGTTGGCGAAATTCCAGAATATGATATTTTGGATGTTTCATTATCTTATAGTTATAAAAATTTTAAATTAGAAACTGGAATAAATAATGTTTTAGACAATAGCTATTTTACTAGAAGAGCTACAGGGTATCCTGGGCCTGGTATTATTCCATCGGCACCACGAAATTGGTACACTACACTTCAAATTAAATTTTAACATTATTTTATAATTTAGGTACTAAACTTTCGAATAGCGAGGAAGTCTAAGTTGCAAACTTATAAAATACAAGCAGTTTGAAACATTCAATATTATTACTTTTATTAGTATGTAGTAGTACCATATTTGCACAACGTTTTACTTTAGATGGGCAAGTAAAAGATCCAAATAATTTAGCGTTAGAGGGCGCAACCGTTTATGTACAAAGTTTAAAAGACAGTATTACCATGGCTTATGGTATTACCAATAAAACGGGGCAATTTTCAATAAATATAAATGCTGAGGATGCTAAGCAACTATTGTTTAATGTGGCTTATTTAGGGTATAATCCTTATGCTAAAAATATTGATGTTCCTACCGGAAATAAACTTGATATCGGAGCTGTTACTCTATCGGATGCTGTTGAAGAACTAGATGTAGTTTCTATTGTGGCTAAGGCACCACCAATAGTAATTAAAAAAGATACCATAGAATATAATGCCGATAGTTTTAAAACGCTTCCTAATGATAGAGCCGAAGATTTACTTAAAAAATTACCAGGTGTTGAGTTTGATATCGATGGAAATATTACGGTAAATGGCGTAGAGGTAGAGGCGATTAACGTAGATGGAATGTCTTTCTTTGGTGAAAAAATGGGAGATATTGCTCTTAAAAACCTACCAAGTAACGTAATAAGTAAAGTGCAGGTTACCGATTATAAATCGAATTTACAAAAATTTACAGGTGAAGAGTCTGATTCGGGAACCAAAGAAATTAACCTAAAAATTAAGAAAGGTAAAAATAGAGCCTTTTTTGGCGATTTAAATGGTGGGGTAGGTACAGATGATAAGTATCAGGCTAATGCTAATTTATTTCAAATGGTAGATGGTAAACAAATCGGGTTTATTTCCGGGACCAATAATATTAATATGCGCCGGGGGTTTACGGCATTACCAGACGCCCAATCTAGTAATGGTTATGTGGAATCGGATTTTATAGGAACCAATTATTCTAAAGGCCGATGGGATGAAACCCGCGTAAACGCCAATTATAAATATAGCGCTAGTAATGTAGACAACAGTAGTACGCGTTTTCGTGATAACTTTTTACCTAATTTAAATTATACTACAGATACAGAAAGTCATAGTAGTACAGATAGCGATAACCATAGTGCCGATTTGGATTTAAAATTCTTAATTCCATCAAAGAATAAATCAAAAAATGGTAATAGTAATAAAATACAACTTTCAAACGATTTTAAATTTAATAGAGATACTAGCGATTCGTTCTCAAGTTCTAATACAGAATCAAATTCTAAAGACGGTAGTGCTATAAGTGAGTATGAATCGAAAAGTGAATCGGAATCCAACAGTACCAGTTTTGATAATGAATTAAGCGCTATTGTGAAAACGGGTAAAGGAAAAGATTTTTTTAACCTAAGATTAAGTACCGATTTTGATAATTCGGAGTCGGATTCAAAAAATTATTCCGAAAATAATCTGATTCAAAAGGGAACCATAGAAAAACAAGATCAAATAAGAACTACAAATAATTCAACTTCAAATATTAATTTTAATGGGTATTGGTTTAAAGAGTTGTTTACCGATTTTAGAATTATTCCAAAGTTTAACGCTACAGTTAATACTAACAAAAACGAAAAATATGTATATGATTTTAATGAAACAGACAGTGATTATACAGATTTTAATAACCTTCAAAGTTTTGACAGTAAATATATAGCGACTACCCTTAGGCCTGCATTACGTTTTAGATATGAACTTAATACCATTCGTTTTGAAGTAGAAGGCGCTTATACAAACACCCTTAGAGAATATACCGATCAGTTGGATGCTAATCGTAATTTTGATGCCGATTTTAAATATCTTACCTATTCAGGTAGAATTCGTTACCGTGATGAAAAAGGCTATAAAAATATATCTTTAGATTATAATCAAAATGTCGATTTACCATCATCTTCAGAATTACAACCGGTTGCAAACGTAAGTAATATAACGCATATTGTAACGGGTAATCCAGATTTAGATCCAGCGTTAAGTCATAACCTAAGATTTAGATATCAAAACAATTTAGCTTTTAACAATATTACCATTAGCGGAAATGCTAGTGCAAAGTTTGTAGAAGATAAAATTATTAACTCTACAGTAACAGATCCTGATAATTTAAATAAAGAAACCACATACGATAATATTAATGGCGATTATTCGCTTAGCGGAAATGCTTCAATTTCAAAATCATATTATAGCCAAAATACAAGCATCAATCTTAATGCGAGATTTAATGCGTCTTTTGATAATAATATTTCTTTACAAAATGCTGTTAAATTTACAGGAAAAAGTACCGTTTATAAACCATCAATAGGTTTTAGATATTCATATAATAAAAAGTTCGATTTTGCAGCCAATTATAGTTATTCATTAAATGAAACAGAGTATGATACCGATGCTTTTAATGATAATGAATATTTTGTGCAAAATTTAAAATTCGATTCTTCTATATTCTTTTTAAAGAATGCTTTTTTCTCCAATAAAATCGCTTACAGATATAACAGTCGAGTGGGAGATGATTTTGATGGCGATGCTGTATTTTGGAACGCAGGTTTAGGCGTACAGCTTTGGAATGATAAAGCTACAATAACCCTGGTAGGATACGATATTTTAGGCAACAATAATGGTTACCGCCGCTCGGTAACAGAAACTTATATTCAAGATATTGAAAACAAAATTTTAGAACAGTATTTTATGCTAACTTTTTCTTTTAAATTTGGAACTGTTGCAGGACAAAAAATGAATGTTAGACCCAGTCGAGTTGGTAGCCCAGCTAGGTATAGCGGCGGAGGCGGAAGCAGAGGCGGACGCTAATCGTGTTCCTTTAAACTACAACCTAAAGTATATTAAATGTTAAGAATAGGGTTTGTTAAAAATTTCATTTTAATAAACCCTATTTAAATGAAAAAATATGCTTAAATTTGCACGCAATTATAATCATAATTGCAACATGACTGCACACGAAAATAAAATTGTAGGAGAAGGCTTAACTTACGACGACGTTCTTTTAGTCCCAGCTTTTTCCGAAGTACTTCCAAGAGAGGTTAGTATTCAAACAAAATTTACACGAAACATTACCATTAATGTCCCGATTATTTCGGCAGCAATGGATACGGTTACCGAAAGTAAAATGGCTATTGCCATGGCACAAGAAGGCGGTATTGGCGTGTTGCATAAAAACATGACTATAGAGGCACAAGCCTTAAAAGTTCGTCGTGTAAAACGTGCAGAAAGCGGTATGATTATCGATCCTGTAACCCTACCATTAACAGCAACTGTTAAAGATGCTAAAAACTATATGGCAGAATATAGCATTGGTGGTATTCCTATTGTTGCAGAAGATGGTACTTTAAAAGGCATTGTAACCAACAGAGATTTACGTTTCGAGCACGATAATACACGTGCTATAGATCAAGTAATGACTAAAGAAAACTTGGTAACCGCAGCCGTTGGTACTTCTTTAAAAGATGCCGAAGCTATTCTTCAAGAACATAAAATTGAAAAATTATTAATTGTAGACGATAGTTTTAAATTATCAGGTTTAATTACGTTTAGAGATATTACTAAACTTAGCCAAAAACCAAATGCAAATAAAGATCAATACGGGCGTTTACGTGTAGCAGCGGCCTTAGGCGTTACTGCAGACGCTGTAGAAAGAGCCGAAGCATTAGTTAACGCAGGTGTAGATGCTGTCGTTATCGATACCGCTCACGGACATACATTAGGTGTTGTAGCCGTATTAAAAGAAATTAAAGCCAAGTTTCCAAAGCTCGATGTTATTGTTGGAAATATAGCAACCGGAGCAGCCGCTAAATATTTAGTAGAAGCTGGAGCCGATGCTGTAAAAGTGGGGATTGGCCCAGGGTCCATTTGTACCACTCGTGTGGTTGCAGGTGTTGGATTTCCTCAGTTTTCTGCAGTTCTAGAAGTTTCAGCAGCTATAAAAGGTACAGGAGTTCCCGTGATTGCCGATGGTGGTATACGTTACACGGGTGATATTCCTAAAGCCATAGCCGCAGGAGCCGATACGGTAATGTTAGGCTCACTTTTAGCAGGAACCAAAGAATCTCCAGGAGAAACCATTATTTACGAAGGACGAAAATTTAAGTCTTACCGTGGAATGGGTTCTGTAGAAGCCATGAAACAAGGTAGTAAAGATCGATATTTCCAAGATGTGGAAGACGATATTAAAAAATTAGTTCCAGAAGGTATCGTTGGTCGTGTACCTTACAAAGGCGAGTTAAACGAAAGTATTCATCAATTTGTAGGCGGTTTACGCGCCGGAATGGGGTACTGTGGAGCCAAAGACATCGAAACCTTAAAAGAAACGGGGCAGTTTGTTAAAATTACATCTAGCGGTATAAACGAAAGTCATCCGCACGATGTAACTATCACTAACGAATCTCCAAATTATTCAAGATAGATTCTAATATATATAATTAAAAAGTCCAACCGGAAAGGTTGGACTTTTTTTGTGCTTTGTTTTAAAGTTTTTTTGGCGTTACCCGAAAAAGGGTCGGGCTATACGCTAAAGTTTTGGCTCGATGCGCGCCTCGCCAAAAGCTACCGCTGCTATCCCTAACGCCTCTACTTGCTAAGTTTTGTACTAATCGAAAGTTATGTTTTATCAACTTCTATTTCAACTAATAAAAAAAGGCTCTTTTAAACCTTAAATCGTCGGTAAGCTATTCGTTTTTCGTCATATACGACCAAGAAAAACCACCGCAGCCACTCTCTAAGTTACTTGAATCCGAAGGCTCTTCGGCATTTTCAATCTCCTCTTGAGATTCAGCACTAAAAAAAGATTGGCAGTAATTAAAGTTTCCATCTGTTATATTTGTAAACACAAATTTGCTATATAAACTCGGGTTATAAGCATCATCCACATCGTTTTGGCAAATAATATAATCATCACCAATAGCTACAACGGTATAAGTACTATATGGCGACTCTATAGTGGCTTCAGAAAAGGTATAAACTTCGTCAAAGTTAGAAGTCCAAGTTCCAGATATTAGACTAATTAAATCATTTCCGTTATCGTCATCCGAGTCGCAAGAAATTACTAAAGATACCGTAAGAAGCAATGCTAAATAAATTAATTTTTTTAGTTTCATTTTTTTGTAATTGTTAATTGAATTTTAGTTGTTTGTTTTTAAGAAAACGCCAAGTTATTATTTTTATACAACATAGCCATAATGGTTTTAGTTTCATTTGTTGTAATTATTTTTCTTAAAGTCATTTGCTTTTTTAGCGGGATCAATTTTAGTTTGTGGGGCTTCTTTTAATAAAATCGCAATAATTTAAAGGTGAATAAAAATTATAAAGAAAAGCAGTAACAAAAAAAGTCCTATAAAATACATTTATAGAACTTCTTTATAATTTTAAGGCTAACTATAGCCCTCAAAATATACTTAATATGTGTCGTAATGGATTAGTCTTTAAAAAGTCCATCCATAGAAAGATAGCGTTCGCCAGTATCATAATTCATGGTTAGTACTGTTTTTTGGCTATCAATGGTTTCTAATTGTTTTCTAACCGCCGCTAAAGATGCTCCAGTAGAAATACCAACCAAAATACCTTCTGTTTTTGCTATATTTTGTACTTCAGAAAAAGCTTCTTCTTTGGTAATTTTAATAGCCCCATCAATTGATTTAATGTCAAATGTTTCAGGAATAAATCCTGGTCCAATACCTTGTAAAGCATGTGGTCCTGGTTCTCCTCCAGAAATTACAGGAGAATCGTTTGGCTCTACGGCAAATACTTTTAAACCGGAAAACTTTGCCTTTAAAACTTTAGACATACCCGAGATATGTCCACCAGTCCCAACTCCGGTAATTAAATAATCGATGCCTTCAGGGAAATCGTTAGCAATTTCTAAAGCTGTTGTTTTTGCGTGTATTTCGGGGTTGGCTGGATTTGTAAATTGAGAAGGCATCCAAGCATTTTTGTTGTTTTTAACCATCTCATTTGCTTTTGCAATGGTACCTCCTAAACCTTGCTCTTTAGGTGTTAAAACTAAATTTGCGCCATAAGCCGCCATTAATGCTCTGCGCTCAACCGACATAGATTCTGGCATAACCAATGTAAGTTTGTAGTTTTTTACAGCAGCAACCATAGCTAAACCAATACCCGTGTTTCCAGAGGTAGGCTCAATAATGTCGGTGTCTTTGGTTAAAAGACCTTTTTTCTCTGCATCCTCAATCATGGCCAATGCAATTCTATCTTTTAAACTGCCTCCTGGATTGTATTTTTCTAGTTTCATCCATACGCTTGCATTAGGAAATAATTTACTCAATTTTACAACTGGAGTATTGCCAATACCTTCTAAAATGTTATTAATTTTCATATGTGTGATTGTTTTTTTATTCTTTGTCGTTTTTTTATTTAAAACAGCAAAGAGAATAGGTTTTTATTAGAAATTTAAAGTTAATGATTTTTAGAGTTGTTTTTCTTATATAAATGTTAAAGCTAGATGAGGTGGTGTTTTATGGCTTTTATATTATTTATTGTCTTTTTTTAATAGTTTGATCAAGTTGTAAAAATTGTACGTCCTAAGGTGTTTAAATTAGGGGGTGAAAAAAGCAACGCTTAAAAGACAAACTAAAACTAATTTTATTGTTTATAACCATTAGATTTAATAGTAGCGTATTTTAAACGAAGTTTAAAATAGTTTAGTTGCTTGGTTTTATTTTAGATAATTTAGGGAGTTCAACAATAAAACTTGCTCCTATTGCGCAATTCTTTTTTAACGAAATGTTCCCGCCATTTAATTCTACAAATTCTTTGCAAAGCACTAAACCTAAACCGGTACCTTTTTCATTATTGGTTCCGGTGGTCATCAACTTTTCTTCAATTTTAAAAAGTTTTTCTATATTTTTTTTAGGGATTCCAATTCCGTTATCTTCCACAATAATTTCTATTCGTTTATTTTTAATAGATTGTTTTATTTTTACTGTACCTCCTTTGTTGGTAAATTTAATGGCATTAGAAATTAAGTTTCTAAAAACGGTGTCTATAGTGTTTCTGTCTGCTTTTACAACGATATCTTTACTTATGTTGTTTACCAATTCAATTTCTTTTCTATTAGCATTTTGTTGTTGTAGATTTATGTTTTCATTTATTAATTCCCAAATCGATATAGGTTGTGGGTTTAATTTAATACTATTGGTTTGCGATCTAGACCAGCTAAGTAGATTTTCTAATAATTTATAAAGCTGCGAACTTGAATTGTAAATTTCTTGTAACATGGCCGCCTTTTTTTCTTCAGAAAAAGCCTTGGAATCTTGAAGTAGTATATTAAGTAATCCTAATAATCCAGAAAAAGGACTTTTTAAATCGTGAGCGAGAATGGAAAAAAACTTATCTTTTGTATCTACAGAGTGTTTTAATTCTTTAGTTCGTTCTATTACAGTTAGTTCGAGTTCGCGTTTAGATTCTATTAAAATATTTTCTGTTTTCTGTCGTAAATTTATAATGATGTTTATTAAAATAAAGCCCATCCCAAATAAGAATAGCATGATAGTTATTAATGTTTTCTGTATAAAATAGTAGCCTTTTAAGGCTTCATCTTTATCAATTTGTGTGGTAACTTGAATGTTTAGTTCTTTATCCCAAATGCATATTTTAAAAATATCTTGACCACTAATGTCTATAGTTTTATTTAGAGTATGTCCATTACAGATTATAGAGTTATCGGTGTCATTGGACGTATTTAAAATTTTTAGAGACTTATTTAAGTTTTTAGCGTTTAAATTTTCGCTTTCTTTTAAAAGCGCATTGAAGTGGCTGGAGGTTACTATGCGTCCTATACTATTAACGCCATAAGTTTCTCCCGTTTCACCAATTTTACCGAGTTCTAATATCCTAGAAAAATCTTTTTTTGTATCTAAGCGTAAAGAAAAAGCTGCAATAATAGTTCCTTCATGTATTATTGGGGTTACTAAAAACATAGTGTGCCATGCCCCATTGCTGTATTTACTGTTTAGAGCTACGTCAGATTTTATGGGAGGAATTAGTACTGTTTCTCCTTTAAGCAATACCTTATCTAGTAATAGTTTGCTTTCTTTTGCCATTAAATTTACGGTGCCTGTATTGGCATTTCGCATAGAAAATATACTGATATAGTTAGGGTCTATTAGAAAGACGCCTAAATCCTCTTTGGCACTTAAAATGGGTTGAAAAAAGGCTCTTAATTGCGGGGTAATACTGGAGGATGTTAAGGAGGTGGAGTCTTTTTTTAGTTTTAAAAGCTCTATCGTTTTATCTACTAAAAACTTGTTTTTTGATAACTCTTTAATGTTGTTTTTTCGTGAATATAGCCACTGTTTAAGGGCTTCGTGGCAAGATTTATTAGCGGTAACTAATGATGTTTCAATGGTTTTTGTGCTAAAACTTTTTAGTTGGTTTAAACTGAAAGAAATAAAAATGATAGTAATTATAAAGGATAGAATAAATAATATATATTCATGCTTTTTTAGGGATAATAACTTTTTCATTGCGGGCAAGAATGTATGGTCAAATTTTGTTGTAAGTTACAATAATGGACAATAGTTTACGGCTGGTGTTTTTATTTTTATTGTATTATTAATTTGTTGTTAATATAATTGAGTATTTTGTTAATAATGAGTGTTTTAAATCTTAAAAACATGTTTATTTAAGTTATAGTTTATCAATTAGTTTTTTTACCTATTATAATTTTATGATCCGCTATAGTTTAGAGTTTTTTGTTTTTATTTAAAGTTACTATGTTACTTATAGCCTATTTGAATATTTTTGGGTAAAAGCCTGATAATAATATTTTGCTTGGATAATTGGTCTATAATATGGTAATCACTTTGTGAAAGTATTTCTTCATATGGTAATGTTGAATGGTTTTTAATTTCAGGCTATTAGATTAAAAAAAATGCAAAGCACTAATTACTATTAGATTTAAGTTTTTTGTAAACTTCCTCGAAAATAGAAAGCCGGTCGGCAAGAACAATTAAGGTATCTTGATCTTCAATTTGTGTTAAACCATTTGGGATAATATAGCTGTTTTCTCTTTTTATCATGGCTATTATAGCGTTTTTAGGAAATCCTAATTCTACAATTTTTTTGTTTACAGCCATGCAGTCTG
Organism: Algibacter pacificus; assembly: GCF_008033385.1. Lineage (GTDB taxonomy): Bacteria > Bacteroidota > Bacteroidia > Flavobacteriales > Flavobacteriaceae > Algibacter > Algibacter pacificus. Next base: position 438,443 of record NZ_VOGY01000001.1, read on the forward strand.
GAGTTATTAAGATTTCTTTCATTTCGGCTTTTGGATTTTCAGCCAATAGTAAATCGGTTGGACTAAGCTTTTTTTGTGTTTCAGGAACTCCTACTTTTAACCATTTTGCAACAATAGAAAGTGTGGTCCCTTGAATTAAAATTGACGTTACAGAAATAAAAAATACAATGTTAAAAATCATATGGGCTTTATCTATTCCTGCTAAAAGCGGATACGTAGCAAATACAATAGGGACGGCGCCACGCAAGCCAACCCAAGAAATGTAAAACCTTCTTTTTAACCTCATTTTAAAGAACATAAGGCTAATAAATACACCTACAGGTCTGGCAACAAGAATTAGGAATACCGAAATAAGTAACCCAATACCCATATATGGAATAATTTGAGAAGGAAAAACAAGTAAACCTAAAGTTAGGAATAGTACAATTTGCATAAGCCAAGCCAAACCATCGAACATTTTTAAAATGGTTTTTTTATGGATTAGGTCTTGATTACCTAAATAAACGGCACAAATATAAATGGAAAGAAACCCGTTACCTCCTATAAAGTCTGTGGCCGAAAATGTAATAAACATCAGGGTAATAACTAAAACAGGGTAGAGCCCTTCAAAGTCTAGTTTTATTTTATTGATGATGTATTTACTGGATATGCCAAAGGAAATTCCGGCGATACCCCCTAAGAGCATTTGTTGTAAAAATATAGGAATTATGGATATAAAACTTTGGTCTTGATTGATTACTAAAGTTAAAAAAGCAATGGTGAGAACATAGGCCATAGGGTCGTTACTTCCGCTTTCTAACTCTAATGTGGGGCGTAGATTGGTTTTTAAAGCTAGATTTTTAGAACGCAAAATAGAAAATACAGCCGCGGCATCTGTAGAGGATACAATAGAGCCTAATAATAAACTCTCATAAATAGTAAAATCTGTTACAAACCATACAAACGTACCAAGGGAAACCGCTGTTAATAAAACACCTAAAGTAGATAGCATAATACCTTCTCGAAGAATGGGTTTAACCGCTGTCCAGTTGGTATCTAGTCCACCAGAAAACAAAATGAAATTTAATGAAACTATACCTATAAATTGCGCAAGTTTGGGATCGTCAAAAAGGATACCTCCAATACCATCGGAACCTGCAAGCATACCGATTCCTAAAAAGAGGAGTAAAGTGGGGACTCCAAATTTATAAGATGTTTTTCCGGCAAGAATACTTACCAAAAGTAATAAAGAGCCTACTAAGAGTATATTTTCAATAGTTAAGTTCATTTTTTATTATTTGAGACTTCACTTACAAATATACAGACATGCAGGTTAAATAGATATATAAATATGACCTTATTTCTTTTTTTAATATTTAAAATTTTAATATTTAAAATAGTTTTCAGTTAAATAAAAATAGGAGGTGTAACTGCTTTTATGTGAAGTTAATAAAATTTATGTTTTTTAGATTTGAATGTTGTTTAATTGATAAAAATAACAACTAAAAAATTTAGGATAAGGAAAAAATAAAAAACTCAGGATAGTATATCATCCCGAGTTTAAAAAAAAACTAAACTTGCTATTAACTATGTGTTTTTTTGAGTTTTATTTTAAGAACATGTTAATTACTTCAGAAAAACAATTTATCTTTTTAAAGCAAAGTGTCCTTTTAGTTGAAGCTGTTCACCTTTATAATTTACATTTGCTAAATACCAATAATCTGCTGCGGGCATTAAAGTCCCGTGGTATGTGCCATTCCATCCAGGTGATGTGTTGGAAAGTGTTTTTAGTAACTTGCCGTACCTATCGTAAATGTAGATGCTTGTACCAGGAAAATCTTTTACACCTGTAATATGCCAAGTATCAAAAAATCCATCGTTATTTGGTGTCATAAATTTAGGTGTATCCACAACAACTACTTCTTTCTCAACTTTGGCACAACCATTAAGATCTAAAATAGTTAAGGTGTGATAGCCAATACCAACGTTTCTAAAAATATTATCGGTTTGTGGATCATTATGGTCTAGAGCATATGCGTAATTACCAATTCCACTAACGGTAACTGTAATATTGTTTGGGTCTGTAAAATCGATAGTTTCTGTTGTTTCTATGGTGGCCTGTTCTGAAATGATAGCGTTAAATGCTTCAAAGGTTTCGCAGCCATTTATGGAGGTTACGGTTACCGAATATTCACCTGCTTCGCTTATCTCTATTTCGGGGGTTGTTTCTCCTGTAGACCATAAATAGCTATCGGTAGCAATATTTGTATTTGCAGAAACTAATAATGGTGAACTTTCTATACAAATAAGTTGATCTCCAATATCTAGTATTGGTTTTGGATGAATTATAATATTAAAATGGGTTGTGCTAAAGCAGCCTGTTTGATTATTTTCTAACCTTACAAATATGGTTTCATTATTTATTGCAAAATAGTTAGTTGGAATAGGTTTGATTATATTTTGGGCATTATCTAATGATCTGTAATAAGAAATATTATAATCATTAGGATTTTGAGATCCTAATATGGTTGTGTTTTGTTGGCTTAAATCGAAATCTAAAATACCATCAAAATCATCATCACAATGTTCTAAATTACCCGGTTTATTTGCAACAGGGAGGCTGTTTACCTTTATTTTAAAAGGGTGAATTGTGCTACATCCAGATGTAGTATTTGTAAGTTTGGCATAAACGATATCTAAATTACTTTTGTAGCTATAGATATGGTTTAGTGCGTTTTGGTTATTTAAAGCATCGGTTTCATTGGTGAAATAATTAATTTTAGTTTCTGGATTAGCGTCTATTATTAAATTATCAATGTCATTTAGGTTTACCGTACCTAGATCACAGGTTTCATAAATAGAAAGGCTTTTTGCTTTTGGAGGAATATTAACTGTAAGTTTTAATGGGACCTGTACATAACAATCGGAAATAGTATTGCTTATTTTTACAAATACTGTTTGTGGATTGCTTTTATTTATATAGTTATCGGCATGGGTAATCGGGTTTGTGTTTTGATCTAAATCTGCTATGGTTTCAAAATATTCTACCTTAATGTAGTCTTGGCGTACATCTAAAATTTCAACAGAAGATTCGGTTAAATCGAATACTACTCGACCGTCATAGTTACTGTCACAATGCGTTATTGTTGGGTTTTGCTCTCGAATTTCAGGAACTTGTATAACGTTAATAGTGAAAGAGGTAATAGAGTTACAAATGGCACCATTATCAATAACCGCGTATATGGTTTGTGGGTTTACGGTGTTTGTAAATGTATTCGATACTTTATTAGTTTGGTTTTCGGCATCGGCTATTGAAGTGTAAAATGAAATATCTAAAATACCTTCTATACCAGCCGATATTTCGTTAATTTTTGTAGTAAGATCGAAGGATGATTTTCCATCATTACTAATGTCATCACATGTAAACCAGTCGGTAGGTTTGTTAAATGGTGGGTTGGTACCAACTTCAATAATAAAAGAACTCGTAGCGAAACAGTTTGTATTGGTAATGTTTTCAATACGTGTAAATACTGTTTGTGGGTTGCTCAGGTTTTGGAAATTTGTGTTTTTGTTTATTGGATTAACCCTGGCTATGGCATCGGCTTCATTTAAATAGTATAACACTGTTTTGTTGTATTGTCCATTTAAAATTTCGCTATCTTTTGTTTTTAGTATAAAATTGGCAAAACCATCGCTGTTCATTTCACAAATTTTATAATTACTGATCTCTGTAAATATTGGCGTAGAATTAACAATAACCGGGAGTGGTAGGGTAGTAAAACATCCAGTGATAGTATTGTCTATTCTAGTATAGAATGTTTTGGATACGGTTTTTACTTGGGTTGGAGTGGTAATAGGGTTTGTGTTATTTCTAGCATCATTTAAATTATTATAATACGAAATCACTCTGTTAGTTGTATCGGTAATAATTTCGGAAGCTTTACTAGTTAAATCTATGGTTGCCGAAAGGGTTTGAGTATCGTTGCACACAGTAATTGGAGTTGGTTGGGTAACTTCTGGAGCAGGTATAACGTTAATGGTAAACGAATTGGTATCAAAACAGCCCGTAGCATTGTTTGTAATTCTTGTGTAAATTACTTGCGGGTTTTGTTTGTTTATATAACTGTTTCCTAGATTACCCGTATTACTAATCGCATCATGTTCTGTTAGAAAATATCTAACGGAATATTCGGGGTTGTTGTGGTTAACATCGGCATCAAAAGCTCGTAAATTAATGTTAATAAAACCATCTTGGTTGGTGTCGCAGTATTCAATTGTTCCAATGGAGTCGAACTCTTTTACAGGAACAAGTTCTAATTGTACAAACTCGGGTTGCGAGCATGAAGGACTAGTAATATTTATAAATAATGTTGTTTTTAGGCTGGTTGTGGTATACGGAATGCTCGAGTCTAGCGGATTAATATTTCGGTCTCTATCGCTTTGAGTTTCATAAAATACTATTGAAAGATCTCGTAATTCTCCGGATATTGTTTTGGCTATATTTTCTAAATTAAAATCTTCTTTTCCATCGTTAGCAATATCACAAAGTCTAATAATATCATGATTTGTTCCTGATGATAATAAATTAGAATGCACCTCTATTGGTACAAACGAAGCGCAGCCGGTTAGTGCGTTTTCTGCTCGAACATAAAGAATTTGTTTTTGGAATGTGGTATTCGTAAAACTGCTTGGGTTTTCAATGGCATTTTCGCCACGTTTGGCTTCTTCTAATGCATAGTGAAATGTTATGTTAACATTTGTAGAGTTTTGTATAACATCGGGAATTATACTGGTTAAATCGAAAGTAGCATAACCAGAATTGCTTTTTTCGCAAGCATCCATATAGTGTAAAATTGCAGTGTTTAGTTTTGGGTTTTCATGAACGGTAAGGTTGAAATTAGTGGTGCTAAAACAGGCCGCATTTTTTTTCTTAACCCGTACGTAAAGGGTTTCTGTAGCATTTTTATTGGTATAGGGAAGTTCTAAGGCGTGTAACCCTGTTTCTGCATCTTGTTGCGATACATGAAAGGTGACTGCTACATCGGTTTGTGTTCCTATAATTTCATCTATTAAAATAGATAAATCAATCTCGGTTATTCCATCAGATAAAGCATCGTCACAAACTTCCAAATCGGTTGGTTGGTTTGCAGTAGGAAGTGTGTTTACAACTAAATTGAATTGAGTGTACCCTAAGCAACCCGTGTCTTTATTTTGTGTTCTTACATAAATGGTTTGAGGGGTGGTTGTGTTTTGGATGGTTGTGGTTATTTTGTTGCTGTTGTTTTCAGAATCTTCTAAGCTGTAATGGTAGCTTATATCGTAATTTCCTTTTGGAACAGCACTTAGTATTTCGTTGTTTTTAGATGATAGGGTGAAGCTTTCTATGCCGTCTTCTTTAGAGTCATCACAAAGAATATAATCTCTAATATTATCAACTTTTTGAGTACTACTTAATGCTACATTAATGGTATCTTTAATAGTACAGGTGTAGGTGGAAAAAGGGATTTCAATAACCACCTCATAATTTCCAGATTCGTTTACATTTAAATTAGATTGAGTAGCATCTGTTATTTTAGTATTGTTTAAGAACCATGAATAAGTTGCTTCAGGATTTCCAATATCTGCATTTAAAACTTCAGAGCTTGCGCAGGTTTGAATATCTTCACCAAGATTTACAGATGAAGTAAAACTATGTCCTTCTATAAAAACGGCCGAATCGTAGTTTTTATCTTTATAATCGGCTATCACTAATTTTATTTCATATAATACATTAGGTTCTATGTTTGCAGAAGCCGACAGGACATTTGTTCTTCCATTAAAGTTGGTGTCTCCAAGGTTATACCCATTAAAATATTCTTCGTTTTCTGCATTACAAAAACCAACAATATCGGGGTGAACTGTGTTAGTGTTTACTGGAGTAGAAGTACCTGGAAGTACAGCAATATTGATGTAAGCATCGGTAGAATTCGCTTTTCGAATAAGAAATGCAAACCCGTCGGAATAGTCACAAGGGAAATTAGCATAGTATTCTTCGGAAGCTAAAATATAATTAAACTGAATATGATTGGATGCCGATATAAAGTTGAAAGCTACAGATGTTGCGTTTAAGGTTCCGGTTACACCTAATGCTGTTTCAAGGTCTATATCGGTACCCCATTCTGTTGTGCCATCGTTAAGTGTTGCTGTGTTTTTAGAGTTTCCAGCAGCATTGGCGTCGCCAGTAGATAATACAATACCATGGTTAAATGGAAAATTCGATTGTCCTTTTTCAAAATAACCAAAGCTACCAATATGGTTTACCGCACCGTTAACTTCAGATTTTATATCAGATAGTTCTACACAGCCTTCAACTAAATTGTTTTTAATTAACGAGGTAACAGGGAGGCTATTATCAATGGTAATTTGCTGAGAGAATAGAAGGCTGCAAATAAAAAAGGCAACAAAACACGAAAAAATAGTAGTTTTATCCATATCAAAATGTTATTTGAATTATAAACAAACGGTAGAGTTGGGGCTCTTTTTGTCGTTGTATTTGTTAAATGTAACCTTAAATAAGATTAAGTGCAATAAAATACGATGAAATGCGTTAAATTTTAACATTTAAAGACGTTGTTTAGTCTTTTTGCTTAAAATCACAGTTAAATATGTAGATTAAGTGTTTAAAAAAATCGTTAAAATGCAGGCGTCGTGTTTTTTTTGAAAGTAAATATGTGTTTTATCGATATAAAATGTTTTTTATCGATATTTTGTTGTGGGTGATTTGAATTGTTTTTTACTAAAAACAGGTTAGACAATGTGTGCCATAAAAAGTGTATAGCGGTTTTATCGTTTTAATGAAAAGTGTCCGCTAAACGTTCTACCATCTTCAAGTTGTACTCTAAACCAATAATCGTCCGATGGTAAATGTGCACCATGAAAAGTACCGTCCCAACCTTGAGATTGTGCAAAGAATTGTTTTAATAATTTTCCATATCGATTAAATATGAATATGGTAGAGTGTGGCTGTATTAAATAATTTATACCTTTTATTTTCCAATAATCATTATAACCATCGCCATTTGGAGTGAAGAATTTGGGATAGCCAATAACAGAAATATCTAATTCGGTAATACCACAAATATCATCTTTAATATATATAGTATAAAAACCAGCTGGTACATTCTCGAATTTAGGTTCGGTTTGGTAATTATTAATAACGTTTAACCCAGTTTCACTTAATGCAAATTTATAATCGCCCAAACCTAGGTTGGTAGTATCTATTGTTACCGAGTTATTATTAGAAATATCAACAATGGTAACATCATCTAAAGTTATTTTGGCAATATCGGAGGCACTTACAGTAATGTCTCGAGTTCTAGAGCATCCTGTGCCATCAGTTTTAGTAAGGGTTACAGCGTAATTTCCTGCGACAGAAACATTTTCTAAAATAGCTGTGTTTATTGAAAGCGGCGTACCTTCAAAAAACCATTCGTATGTAAAAGTTTCTGTGGCATCTGCTTCAATAGGGTCTAAAGTAATTTTAAATTCCGGATTGGACGAACAAATAATTAGCGGAGACTCTACAGTGAAATCTGGAAGCGGATTTACAACAAGTTGAATAGTAGTAGAAGCACGGCAGCTATTGTTTGCAGGATTTGTAACTTCAACTAAAATGGTTTGAGATTCTGTATTTAAGGGGTTTGGTAATGTGGAATTGGTAGTTAAATTTCCAGATTCGTCTATATAGGTGAAATTGATATCCATTCCCGTTTGTGAATCTAAAATAGTATCAGCAAACTTAGAGGTGTCGAAAGGGTATAAACCATCATCATCCACATCGCCAGCACTACCATCGCATACCATAATAGGTGGGATAGGTTTAGCAATAGGGCTTTTATCGACTATAAAATCTATGGTAGTTTCATCGAAACAAGGACCGTCTGGAGCCGCTGTATTGTTATTTGTAACGCGTAGCGTAATGGTTTGTGTCGTTGTTAAAAATGTAGGTGAAATAGGGCTTACTACGGCGGTTCCATCAGCATATAACAAAGGATCGCCTAAAGCGTTAAAATATGAAATATTAACATCTGCTGGATTCTGACTGCCTAAAATGTCTTGTTCTAATTGCGAAGTGTCAAAAGGATAAGCGCCGTCAAAATCATCGTCACATTGCCGTGCTATGGTTACAGGATTTGCAGTAGGTAAAGGTTCAACCGTTAATAAAATATGGCCACCTAAAGCTAAACAATCGTTTAAAATATTACTATCAATACGCACAAAAATGGTTTGCGAATTTGGATAGCCAATGTTTCTATAATTTGAAATATCTGTAATTTCGTTTATTTCGGCTAGGGCATCGGCTTCATTTCTATAATATCTTGGTGGTAACGAGTTTGATCCGGCAGGAATTAAGCTCTGTAATGTTGTACTTGTACTACTAAAGTCGAAGGTAGCAATACCGTCTCGATCGTTATTATTTATGGTGTTATTTCCGTCACTATCTAGAAAATCATCACATTGAGAAAATGGAATTAATAAGTCTGATGGAATAACCGTAGTTGAAACTGTGAGTTCAATTTTCGAAACACTAGCACAACCAAAATTGTTTTCTATTCGGGCCCAAACATTATCATTACTAATGGTATTATTTGTATAGGCCATTGGATTTGAAATAAAATCTGAGCTCGTTTCATCTCCAAGTTCCGCGGCGGCTTGTGTTAAATAGTAGCTAAATGTTTCATTTACGGCATTTGATGATATTTTATCATTAGCTTCCGTTAAATTAAAATCACTTTTACCAAGCGTGGTTAAATCTTCATCATCGCATTGCACTAATTCTACCAATGAATTAACCATAGGAAGTCCGTTTACCGTTAAAGTCATGCTTTCGGAATATAAACCACAACTGTTACCAGCGCGATCTAGTTTTACGCGATATTGGTAGCCGTTGAAACTAATAGGAACGTTAGTAATATTTAGATTTGCTGTTTGCGAATTACTGTAATTCGTATCATCAATAATCGTATTCCAATTAATGCCGTCTGTACTCATTTCCCATTGAAAGCTGTCTGCATCACTAGAATCCACTGAAATATAGGTATTGGTATTTTCACAAATACTTGTGTCAATAGGTTGCGTGTTAATTGAAATTGGTGCACTATTTAAAAAATCGAAATTGGGTAGGGTGTAACCATCAGTTGTATTAGTAACTAATCCATTAGCATCTACAATGGTTGCAGTGTCTCCAAGGAATCCATCGGTATTATCATCGGAAAAACCAGCTTCAATAACATCAGAGCAGGAGTCATTATCGGAGTCTACATCTATATAACTAAAAAAGGAATCTCCATCTAAATTATTTATGGTATATGCTATAACGCCACTATCTGGGTTTGTTTCAGCAGAATCTACCAGTCCGTTAGTATCACTTGGTTCCATAAAATCTATGATACCATTAAGATCGGTATCGGATAAATACGGGCCTAAAGCACCGGTTTCTATTAAATCGAAAATGCCGTCATTATCACTATCTAAATCATAATAATCTGGAACGCCGTCATTGTCGGTATCAATGGGCAATGCGGTAACATCATAAATATCGTCTAACCCATTAGTATCAGTATCTTTATTGGTTAGCGGTGTAAACAGGCCTTGGTTTTCTATAAAATCGGGAATGCCATCGTTATCGCTATCTAAATCTAAACTATCTTCAATGCCATCTAAATCGGTGTCTTTTGCAACACAAGTTGCTGTAATTTGAAAAGTAGCCTGATTACTTGTTGTATCCGATAGATTTTTATGAATATAAGTGAAACTATCGACGTTATTAGCCGAAAAACTAAAGGTTCCCGCTCCAAATGCTAAAGTTGATTTTGGTTTAAAACGAATTTCGAATGCTGAAATTTGAGTGATTCCGGTTTCATAAACTCCATCAAAATTAGTATCGATTAAAAGCTGGTCGTCCGGATCTAAAAGCGTAATGGTTCTTGTGTTTGGCACACGAATGATGAATTCTTGATTGGTATTAATAGTGCCGTTTCCTAAAATTGAACTAATAGGATAATCTAATAGTAAATTTAGAGGTTTGTTAAAGTTTAGTTCATAGGTTAAGCTACTTTCTGCCAGACCATTTTTAGATGACGTTTCACTCATAAAAACGCCTTCATTCGTTCCAGAAATAGGGGTTGCCGTTGTATTGCCAATGGTACTCGTTATGCCATTAAAAGTATAAGCGCCAACAAGGATATCTCCTTTATTTAAATTAGATAAATCGATGCTTTGATTACCATAAGATTCTGTACAATTTAATATGCCATCGTTGTCATTATCAATATCAATATTGTCTGGAATACCATCGTTGTCCACATCGTCTGGGCAAATACTTACAGGGACTTCTAGCGATTCTATAGCTAATCCAGAGCAGTCGAGTTTACCAACAAGTTTGTATGTTCCGGAAAACTCTGGTGTGTATAAGTTAGTTGTTGCACCGGTTGATTTAAACCCATCACCTGAGCCATCATCAAAAAACCATTCAATACTGTCAAAATTATTCATATTGGCCACTTCTAACGTAATGTTTGGAATGCAATTACCAAGGGTTTCAAAAACAGCATTAAAGTTAATTTCTGGTGGTGTTGGAAAACCAGAATAAAAACTCCCCGATGTTGCGGCACCATTGTAATTAAAATAAGCACAGTATAATTCGTCTGTACTTTGAACAGAAACATTTCCCGATAGCCCTAGAACTTTATAAGTTACATAATCTGAGTTTCCAGTAACGGCAGTCGGGCCTGTTGTAGAAAAATTACTCAAAGGCGTGTTGTTTATGGTAACGATTGCTCCTGTTTTTGTAACAATAGAAATTCCACCTGTGTAGGAGGTAGACCCTATGCTTTGTATAGCTGCAATATTGTCTAAATTACCTCTTGTTTCACAACTTAGCGGCGGTACAAAATACATACCTTGGTTAGCTTCGCTTGTGGTAGCACCAATGCCTTGATACGCAAAAACAGGTTCGGATGTTTCTACATACATATTACCATTACGGTACTGGTTGCCTTCAATTAAATAATACTCGCCAGCATTTATTGTAGTTATGGTAGAGTTTCCATTAATACTTATAGCGGTGTTATTGCTGTGTGCTACAATAAGTACGTTTTCCCAATCATTATTGCCGTCTCCTTTAACAAAAATATACTCCTTGCCAATTTTTTCTAAACCTACAATTTGGTCAATGCCGTAATCTCGACCATTTCCATTATCGAAACTCCCATTTGCAGAACCGCAGTTTACAACAATAGGCTTATCTGAATTTACTAAAGTACCGATTAAACCATCTCTATTGGTAGTTGCGTCGATACTGTTTGTAGCCACAGTGTAACTTTCGCCTTTGTTTAATGTAGTGGTAATAGGAAATGGACCAACATAGCTTTTTATAATTAACCCTGAAGGTAAATCGCTAAAAGTGACTACCGTATTATCTTCCGTAGCCATTACCGAAACAAAGTTGAGGTAATTATCTTGAGGATTCTCGTTAGTGTAACTACCAACTCTAAAGGTTTTACCAAGTGCAGCAAGACCTTTACTTACTAAAGCTCCTGCTTGTGAACCCGCATTCATTCTAACCGAGACATAGATACTACCTTCAGCTTCTATAATGTAACCTCGGTTATTTACGACGATACTGGTTTGTGATGATGGAATAAATAAATTTTCATTTCCTGAGCCTATAGAAACAACTCTCGGCGATGTATTGGAAACTACTCCAGTAATATAGGCCGTTGTTGGTTGTCCAACCGGCATAATGGTATAAGCCACATTGGTAACCGATGGTGTAGAGATATAAATATATTGGTCTTCTGGATTTGCACTATTACTATCGGCACTTGTTAATGGTGGAATATAGTGTGTTTTACTCAATTGAGAAAAACCAGGTATGGTAAAAAACAATAGAAATAAAAAAAATATTTTTTTTAAAAATGCCAATTTGCTCATTTACTAGAAAAAATTAATCCGAATCGTTTAGTGCTAATTCTGTTTAAGAATTTTAAAAATAGTGTATTAAATAATATTAGACTCAAAAAAAGTAGCTTGGTTTAAAATTTTAGATAAAAAATATAATATTTTAACAGTTTGAGCGTAATATTGATTGGAAGTTTTTGATAAATTGTATTTATATCATTTATAATTTGAACTTTTTATAAAAACAAAAAAGGTAGAATTTTTTAAAAACTACCTTTTTTACAAATGATTATTTAATCATTAAAATTATTTTTCTTTTTTCTGAATTTTAGAGGTGTTCGCAAAGTTCTCAACAATAATTTTAGGATTGCTATATATATAAACACTACTAGATCCCGAGGCATCTATAGAAAGGGTATCCGTAACTTCTATAGTAGCTTCACTAGCAATTTCAGCAATAAGGGTGCAATGTTTTGCTGTTAAATTTTTACCGGTAAATTCCGAGTTATTATCTGTTCTAAGCGTTAAATCATCGGTAGATCCTTCAATTTCGGCATGTGCTTTTTGGTATAAATCGGTTTTTAAAACAGGTGAATTAATTAGAGCTTCTAGTTTACTATTTCCGTTTAAAACTAAGTTTGAAGTATTTGCAGTTAAATTTAATTCTGTTTTAGATTTATCCAATCCTTCAAAATTAAAATGATCAGTTTTAATAGTTAATCCAACTTTAGAATCTCCAGATGTAACTAGTGTTGTGTTATCGGCGTTTATGGTAGATAAGCCATGTAGTTCGGCATCATCGCGGGCATCAATAGTATTTAAAAAACGATCGTATGTTACTTTAATATTTAAACGTTTTTTTGATGTAATACGCTTTGTAAAATCAAAACTAAGTACACTATCACGAACATCGAAATTAATAAATTCGTGAAGGTTTTCGTCGGTCTCTATTTCAACCGTTGGTTCTTGCCCTTGCACTAAATCTATTTCAAAAGTTTCATCAACTATAATTGTATGAAACGGGTTTATAAGTGCTTGTTCTATAGTAACATTTCTATTACCTTTTACTTTTTCGGAACTTTGACTGTGTCCAAAAAAAACAAAACTTATTGCTAGTATTAGGAGTGAGAGCTGTTTTTTCATTTTGTATATTTCAATTAATAATTATAACAAATATAAAACAAAAACCAGCCCAAAGTGTATGTTTTAGTGAGGAAAGGCAGTAATTAATATAGAAAAAGTGAATCCAATTAACCTTTACTTACATTTCCTTTCAAATCATCCGATTTATTAACCTTTTCTGGGTTTTTAAAATGTTTTAAAGTGTTCTGTTATTAGGTGTTGTATTGCTTTATTTAAAGTTAGCACTTGTTTTTTTACTGAAATTATAAGAGGATAAGCACAAGCTTAAAAAGTGCCGTGATAATAATTTTAATTAGTGTTGCCATGATGGTTCGTTTTTTGATTGATGATTTTTTTTATAATTACAGTTCAAATATCTTTTAAAAAGTGTGTGATTAATAACTTAAATATCTGATCTGTTGTTTTTAGTAGATGAATTGTGTTTTCAGTCTAATTTTTCAGCGGCCAATTGTCTAACTTCTGGGTCGCTATCTTTTTTTGCTACTTCAGCTAAATCCGGTTGAAACGTCATTTTTTTAACGGCTGTTTTTCTAACTTCAGGATTTTTATCATGTTTAGCAATTTCAGCAATAGCGGGTTGAAAGGTCATTTTGTTCAAGGCTAATATTCTAACTTCAGGATCGTTATCTTTTTCTGCTATATCCGCTAAGGCCGGTTGAAAGGTCATTTTTTTTACCGCAAGTTTTCTTATTTCTGGATCTTTATCATGTTCGGCAATTTCTGCTATAGCAGGCTGAAAGGTCATTTTACTTAAAGCAAGTTTTCTAATCTCTGGGTTTTTATCCGTTTTAGCTATTTTCGCTAAATCGGGTTGAAAGGTTGTTTTGTTAACCTCTCGTTTTCTTTCCTCTATGTTGGCATCACGTTTTACAGAAACTTCAGTTTGTTGCTCTTTTTTGGTTTTACCATCTGTACTTTCCTCTATGCTAATACCTATATTATTGATTTTTAAGGATACCTTCTTGTGTGTTTCAGATTTAGTATTTTTTTTGTTTTCCGAATCATCGTCGGCTTCCTTTTTATCAACAGGGCAGTTTAAACATTCTACGTCGTTTTCAATAATTTTTAGATCATAATTCACCTCACCTTTTTTTACAATATTTCCATCATAATTTCTGTAATAGATATAAGACGCCGTGTTTTTCTTAAAATTAACAATTGTGTTTTCTGGAATATATAAAACCACATCTAACTTTTGATCGTTGAATTTATTTTTAGGATCCGTAGTAAAATAGGAGTCTAATAGCAGCACATTATTTTGAAGTTCAAAATGATAATCAATATTTTTAGCACGAGCTCTTGCTTTTTGATAATCGCGACCAGCGGCACTTTTTTCTAAAACGACCGTAATGACAGAATCGGTAGTCGATTTTACTCTAAGATCAATATCCGATGAGTAGATCATTTTATGCCCCTCATCATCGTGTGCCAATTTAAAATTGCTGTGGCGGTAAATGCTTGAGCCAAAATTATCATGACCAACCATTTTAATACTAAGGGTTTCTTTTTTGGGAGCGGACAGCTGGGTTTTTTCAATATAAGTTTCATCAAAAGCATGTTCACTAGCTTGACGAATGCCAATAATAACCAAGCCAATTACGGCAATAAACCATAAGCCTAATAAGGTGAATTTAGCAAAATTACCAATAGACTTTAAGTTAGTAATTAGAATTTTTAGCCCTAAATAAAATAAGAAAAATAAAGGAATTCCTAATGCAAATAAGGCGAGTAGCGATACAAACCAAATAGGCGTTTCGCCTGCATTTACAATATCTACCAAGTCTAATCCCGGAATATGTATAAAGTTGGCAACGCCCACAGAGAACAGACCAATAATTAAAGCAATTAAAGCGGCAGACGAAATTACAATTAATAGAATACCAACAAACTTCGCAATTACTTTAAAGAAAAACATGATGATATCGCCAATGGCATCAAAAAAAGTTTGCGACGACGATTTAATCCGTTGCCCTTGTTTCTGGAAATCGGCTTTTTTTGTTGCTTCCTGTACATTTTTGGCGGCGCCAGAAACCGAATCGCTCACATTTTTTGCAACATCCGAAACCGTTTCGGTTACCGTATCAAAGCCGTCTTTTATTTTTTTTTCAATGTTACTAATGTTAACCGGTTCGCCAGTCATCATTATTTTTTCGGCCGTTGTTTTTGCTTCGGGAACTAAAATCCAAAGTAAAATATAAAGTAGCACCCCTGTTCCCAAACCAAAAATTAATAAAATCCATGCCAAGCGAATCCAAATCGTGTCGATCCCCAAATAATGCGATAATCCAGCAGATACCCCACCAATATACGAGTGGTCTGTATCTCGAAATAATTTCTTAGAAGTCGTTGTTTTTTTTGTGTTTTTGGATTGCGGTTCATCTTCAAAAATCTCATCATCCACTAAATAATCTTCCGGTTGCCCCATGATGGAAATCACTTCATCTACCTCTTTTATGCCAATTACTTGACGTTCAAGAAGAACACGTTCGTTAAAAAGTTCGGCAATTCTTGCTTCAATATCGGCTATAATTTCAGCACGCCCTTGCGTATCTGTAAACGATCGTTTTATAGCCTCCAAATAACGTTGCAGTTTTATGTAAGCATCTTCATCGATATGAAAAAATATACCTGCTAAATTTATATTGACTGTTTTATTCATTTTTGGTTGATTTTTGGCTAGTTACTAAAGTTACCGCATGGTGTAGTTCGCTCCATGTGTTGTTTAATTCTTTTAAAAATAGCTTTCCGGTGTCCGTTAAGCCGTAGTATTTTCGTGGTGGTCCCGAGGTCGATTCTTCCCACCGGTAATTTAAAAGCCCCGCATTTTTTAAACGGGTCAGTAGTGGGTAAATCGTTCCCTCTACCACAAGCAACTTCGCGTCTTTCAACGTACTTAAAATTTCTGCAACATAAGCGTCCTCGTCCTTTAAAACCGAGAGTATGCAGAATTCTAAAACGCCTTTACGCATCTGTGCTTTTGTGTTTTCTATCTTCATATTCTAAAGCATTTTAATATTTTGAAACTGTTCATTTTTTGATTGATTTTTTGATTGATTTTGATGATTGATTATTGATGAAATGTATTTTTATTTTTTATTTGTTGGGCGTTACCCAAGGGTCGGGCTTTCCGCTATATCTTTTTTGCTTTTAATGGCAAAAAAGGATGCCGCATCAATCCCTAACGCGGGTCTATTTGCTAGGTTTAGTGTCTATGCCATATTCCTGGTTATTTTAAAAACTGAATAGTAAATGGGTAATTGTAAATTTCACCATCTCGAGCCCTTAAACTTGCAATAACAATAAAAACCAGTTCTATTATAAAAGCAACAATGGCAAAGGCACCCAATATACCGCCGATATAAAGTAAAGCCGATGGTTTGCCTATGCTAAAGTTAAAATCATTGAAACCATTGAAACTGATAAAATCGAAACCATTAAAAATTTTGAAAACAAAAAACGGAACCGATAGCGTACCTAAAATAATAGCGTATAATAAAATGCTAATCTGAAAATTGATAGCCTGCTTTCCGTGGTGATCTATAAACGCCGATTTATCTTTATTTGCTGCCCATAAAATAATTGGCCCAATAAAATTTCCGAAAGGAATAAAAAACCGACTAAAAGTGGATAAATGAATAAAAGTTGCGATGTTTTTTTGATGATTATCTACCATGATTTTAAAACATATAATAGTTTCTTATGCAAATATATGTCTAAAAGAAGGTACTTTGTTACGCATAGTACCGTAAATTAACATAATATTAACATTTATATTCGCCGATTTTTTTCATAACTTAGTCAAAAATAAATGGTTCTAAAATGACATTAACACCTAGAAAACTAAATGCTTACACCATGTTTAAGTTGCCGTCAGCTTATTTGTGCGGTGTAAGAACAAAACATATCGATAATGAAAAATGTTTAGTAACAGTGAAATATAAATGGATAAACCAAAATCCATTTAAGTCTATGTTTTGGGCAGTGCAAGGAATGGCAGCCGAGTTTTCAACGGGAGCTTTAATGATTGGTAAAATTCAAGATTCGGGCAAACGCATTTCTATGTTAGTTACATCGCAAACCGCAACCTTTACAAAAAAAGCCACAGGACGTATTCTATTTTCTTGCAACGACGGACATTTAATAGATCAAGCCATAAAAAAAGCCATTGAAACAGGCGAGGGGCAAACCCTGTGGATGGAATCTGTGGGTAAAAATGAAGATGATATCGTCGTTTCTTCCTTTAAATTTCAATGGAGTATTAAGCTGAAATCGAAATAGTTTACACTCTTAGTTACGGTGTTTTTTAATAAAATTTTGTAACAAAACATTAAAAAATTCAACATATATATTGTTAATCTTAAACTTATTTTAAAAAAATGACAGCACACGAAATTGATTATAGAATTTACGGCGAAGAAATGCAATACGTAGAAATAGAACTTGATCCACAGGAAGGCGTAGTCGCCGAGGCAGGCAGTTTTATGATGATGGACGATGGCATAAAAATGGAAACTATTTTTGGTGATGGATCTCAAAAAGATTCCGGATTTCTGGGTAAAATATTAGGCGCTGGAAAACGGATATTAACAGGCGAAAGTTTGTTTATGACGGCCTTTTACAATAATCTCACCGGCAAACGAAACGTTTCATTTGCCTCGCCATATCCTGGAAAAATTATCCCTATAGATTTAACGCAGTTTGGAGGAAAATTCATTTGCCAAAAAGATGCTTTTTTATGCGCTGCAAAAGGGGTGAGTGTGGGTATTGAGTTTTCTAAAAAACTAGGACGCGGACTTTTTGGTGGCGAAGGTTTTATTATGCAAAAACTAGAAGGCGATGGTATGGCCTTTGTACACGCTGGTGGTACCATGGCTAAAAAAGAATTGCGAGCAGGCGAAACTTTACGTGTAGATACAGGATGTATTGTTGGTTTCGACCAAACTGTAAATTATGATATTGAATTTATTGGTGGTATAAAAAATACGGTTTTTGGAGGCGAAGGTTTATTTTTTGCCAAGTTGGAAGGCCCTGGAACCGTTTACATACAATCCTTACCGTTTAGTCGTTTGGCAGGACGTGTTTTAGCCATGGCGCCACGATCTGGAGGGAACTCTAGAGGAGAAGGTAGTGTTTTAGGTGGTTTAGGCGATTTATTAGATGGTGATAATAGATTTTAAGGTTTAGTGGTTTTACAACGATTAAAAAAAGCTGTGTTTTTAACATGGCTTTTTTTTTATTGCTATTTTTGTTGGCATCAACTAATAAACTAACTAAAAAAACGTCCTTTAAAAATTTTGTGTTTTCAACTCTTAAATAGGTTTCTAGTAGTATTGCTTTATGTTTTTACTAATATTGCGTTTACGCAAAATAATCATAAAAATGAGTATTTAAAATTTATAGATTTAGCAATCCAAACGAGCTCTAATAATCCTAAAAAAGCGGAACTGTATTTAGATTCAATCCCCGGACCTTTAAATCAAAGTATTAAAGGATATCTTGCTCATTATTATGAGGCAAAAGTGTTTATTAATGATAAAAACAATGAGCTTGCCAAGCAGTTTAAAAACACAGTATTAGCTTTAAAATATGCCGAGTTAGAAAATAATTATGATATTGCTGGCTGGGCATCTTTAGAAATTTTTTACAGTAGCTATATTAAAGAAAAAGATAGCACCGCATATAAATATATAGCTAGTGCCAAAAGGTATTATACGCTTTGCAATAATAAAAAAGGATTAGCTGAGGTTACCCAGATGTATGCTTTAGCTGCCATAAGAAATAAGGCCTTGGCTAAGGGGAATACTATTATTTTAGAACATCTAGATAGCTATAAACTTATTAAGGATGATACGTATTATTATATGTATGCCTTATTTTTATTAACCACCAATTACATTGATTTAAATAATTTAAACAAGGCACATAAGTACTTTAACACATTTAAAACACTAAAAGATAATTCATTTTTAGAGTCCCAATTGTATGAGGTACATTTGTCTACGATTTATGGTAGTTTAGGACGTTTTCATTTCCATAATAAAGCTATAGATTCTACGTCTTATTATTTATCGAAATCTGAAACAGTTAAAACAGAAATGAATGATAGTGATAAGAGAAATTTTTATAATCTCTATATTGATTACTACGATTATATTAAAGATTTTGAACGTAAAAACAATTACATAGATTCTTTAAAAGTTTTCGAAAACCATGTGCTGAAAAAAACTATGGAGGCCAGTTTTTATATTGGTGATACAGTATTAGAGTCGGAGGGAGACCTTAGAAAGGAGCAACAGCATAAAGGTTACCTTATAAAATGGCTGATAATTTTAGTGTTGCTTTTTAATTTACTATTTATTTGGTACACTGTTAAACATAAAAAAATTAAAAAAGTAATAAACAATTTTGAAAAAAATAACGATGAATTTACTTACTTAAAAGCAACACATGAAAAGTTAAAAGTTAAGGTGCATGGTTTAGAAGATTTTATACTTGAGGTTAAAAAAGAAATTAAGGCCATTTCTACTTTGGGTAATGCCGATGAACAACGAAAAAAAATAAAGGAATTGTTAAAAACACTTCATTTAGATTCGTCAACGCTCTTGGATAAAACTAAAAACCATTTAGAAATAGTAAATGAGTTTAATGTCGATTTCTTCACTAAAATAAAAAAGGAATATCCGCAATTAAGTGATTCCGAAAATATAATATGCTATTATTTATTTGTCGGTTTTAAGAGTAAAGAAATAGCGGCTTTTTTAAATGTTTCAATACGGGCAGTAGAAGGCAAGCGTTATCGGATTTCAAAAAAAATGAATCTTCAAGAAAGCGGGCTTAGTTTACTTGATTTCATTCAAAATAATTTTAAAGATTGTAAAGAAAATTCTAATCTTTAAAAAGTGAATTAGCCCTTGATTTTCTTTAGTTTTTTAGCTATGAGTAGTTTTTGAGTAGTTAAATTTAGATAGTGCATATCTATTGTTATTTATATTTGTTTATTCAATTTTGGATAAACAAACTTTAATAAACAAATGAAAAAAACTATTACTTTTTTAATGTTAATCTTTTCTCTTTTTGGGTTTTCCCAATCGGTAGATTATAGAAGTGCTTCAACAACATCTGGTAGTAATTATTATGATATTGTCAATAGTACAAGACAAAAAACGACGGCCAAAAAAGGTGTGTCAAGTAAATTGTCTAGAGCAGATATCAAGGCTGAAAAACAGTTTGAGCGTTGGGCTTATTTTTGGAAAGACCGAGTAAATGCAGATGGTTCTTTTCCAGATGCCTTACAAGGTTGGGAAAATGTTGGTTTACTAGATGCTAAAAGCCTAGCAAAAAGTAAAAAAGAAAGTGTTCAAAGTAAAACAAATGCATTAAGCTGGAGCAATATTGGTCCACAATCTAATCCAGATCCAAATGGCTATGCGGCACCACCACAATTAGGACGTGTAAATACCTTTTGGAGGTTTGCGGCTAACCCAGGTTCAAGTTCTGCTAGCGATATTCTTATTGTTGGTACACCAACTGGAGGTATTTGGAAATCTAATGACAATGGCGCTACATGGTCTCCAAAATTTGATGATTTTGCAGGTATTGGTATTACCAATATTAAAGGGTCTTCCGATGTTATTGGAACACCAGGAGCTCTGTATGCTACTACAGGAGATTATGATAGCGCAGGGACTTTAAACGGTATTGGCGTTTATAAATCTACAGATTATGGTGATACTTGGGTGGCTACAGGGCTTAATGGTAGTTTAGCAGATGGTTCTACAGATAATAATGCCGGTTTGTTAGGTCACTTGGTTGTCATTGATGCCAACACCGCTGTTGTTGCCGCTAGAAATGATATCCTTAAAACGACGGATGGTGGCGCTACTTGGGTATCAAAATTAAATGAATATGATGGTCGATATGGGCGTATGGCTAGTTTTGGAAATGCTATGGTATGTACAAATTATTGGGGAGGTATATTTTATTCTACAGATAAAGGTGATACTTGGCAAACTCTTTTAGCGTCTGGAAGTTCTAAAAATCTAAAAGTAGTTGCTGTAGATAAAGAAGGAGCAAAGGCAGGAACATTTTATGTTCAAGGTAGTGATGGTCGATTAAATGAATTAGATTTAGTCAATGGAACTATAACTGCTATTGGTACAGTTAGGCCCACTACCGCTTCTGAAACGGATCCTGCAGGAACTTATGATTCTCAAGATGGTTATAACCAAGCTTTAACCGTTCGTGATGGGTTTATTATGGAAGGTGCTGTTGCAGGACAAACATCTATAGATAATGGAAATACGTGGTATATGTCATTAAATGGATATTGGAGTAATAACACAAATCCAGGAGTTTATGTTCATAGCGATCATCACCAAATGGGGTATTTAAATAATGGAAACTCGTTTTGGGATGCACATGATGGCGGACTTGATTTTGTAGAATTTGATAATACTCCCGATTTAACCAGTCCAACGACAACTTACAAAACAAATGGCGTTGTTGCTACACAAATTTATACCATTTCTATTAACCCAACCGTTGCAAATAGTGACGATTTTTTAATGGCAAACCAAGATAACGATGGTTTTACTAAAGAAGATGGTGTTTGGTATGGCGTAGGTGCAGGAGATGGTGTATGTTCTGCTATAGATTATTCAAATCCAACAATTCGTTATATGGGCGGTACCAATGGTTCTTTGTACAGATCTTATGGAGCAACAGGTTTTAAAGGGGAGTTTAATGGGGATGAAGTTCCTAAACCAGCAAACGGACAATTTGTTTGGCCTTTTAGTTTAGATACTAATGTTTCAACCATAGCTTATGGCGGTTTTGATGATATGTATAAATCAACAAATATTTCTACTATAAGTTTGTATCCTACAGCACCTGCTGCAAGTGCGGTTTGGACCGATTTAAATGCAGGAGTGGGCTCCCCTACACAGTTTGATAATCAAGGAAATTATATAGCTGTAGTTGGAGAAACGGGTTTAAGTAGAAGTGCAGATGGTGGTTCAAGTTGGAGTACAATAACCCAAGTTTCAGGTGCAGAAATAAATTCTTTTTCTATAGATGGAGCAAGTACTAATGGAGAAACCTTATATGCAACAGCAAAATCTTATGTGGATGGCAAAAAAGTTTTCAAATCTACAGATGGAGGAGCTACTTGGGTAAATATATCAGGGAACTTACCAAATGTAATCATGAAGAAAATTTTATTCAGACAAGGTTATACATCAGAACAATTATTTGTTGGTACAGAACTCGGCGTTTATTATACATCTTATGTAAACGGAGCATCAACAGTTTGGGAAAAATTAGGTGATAATTTACCAAATGTTATTGTTAACGATTTAAAAATAAGTTATGTAGATAATAAATTATTTATTGGAACTTATGGTAGAGGGATGTGGTCTATTGATATTTCAAATGTAACATTAGGTATAGAAAATATTAAGGCTAATGATGTTCTTGCTCCAAAATTATATCCTAACCCGGTTTCTAATGGAACTTTACATATAAAATTACCTAATGATAGCGATTTATCAGACTACGTAATTTATAATGTTGTTGGTGGTTTCATTCAAAAAGGGAATTTAAATTTAGGTGAAAATGCGATTAATGTAAATCATGTTTCTCCTGGAATTTATATTGTAAGAATGTCAAGTCAAGATAAGACTTATACTCAAAAAATTATTCTAAAATAATTATTATAAAGAATTCCAATTAAAAAACGAGCCTCTTTTTGGGGCTCTTTTTTTATGTCTATCAAGCGGTGTTAATTTATAATTATGTTATTGAAAAATTATTTGTGGTAAAATAAAAGGACAATTTACATTAATGTTAATTTTATGTCAAATAGTTAAAAAAGAGCTTTATTTTTATTAGATTTATCATCTCAATCACATGAAAGCCTATGCTATATTTTTACGCTTATTTTAACCAAACTAAAACTTAATAATATTATGGCAAGAGCAATGCTTGATTACACAAAGACTGTGCTTAACAAAGTGAGTTTCGATACATCGTTGTTTTGCAAAGAAGTTGAAAAGGCTTTAAGCCGATTATTACCTTATGAGATTGAAGAATTAAAAATATTTATTCAATCTCTTATTCAGCAAAACCCAGAATTAAATCAATGTATGGTGTATTTAGATCATTAGAATATAAGCGACCTTTTATCGGGTCGCTTTTTTTATATCTTTAAAATCTAATATTTGTTGTTCGTTTAATAAAGGAAATACAAGTAGTGTGTTTGTTATTGCAGTCCTATAAATTCGGTATCACTTAATGTTTTCATAAATGCTATGAGGTTACTTTTTTCTTCTTCACTAAGTGGAATTCTGTTGTTATTATCTTTTAAAATAGGGTCTAAGTTATCGGCTTCAAGAACACCATTATCTAAATAATCTAAAACTTCTTCTAAGGTTGCAAATTGTCCAAAACTGCCGTAAGGCGCTGTGTATTCAATATTTCTTAAAGAAGGAACTCTAAAACGCATTAAATCATCTGAATTTAGAGAGACTCGAGTGCGTCCTGTTTCTTCGTTATCAGGGTTTATTGGAAAGCCTATATTTCTATAACTTTGGTCGGTAAACAATGCTGTACTGTGGCAGCTTATACATTTTTCTTGAAAGGTTTGATAGCCTTGTGCTTCACTTTCAGTGAAGGTATCATTTTCATTTTGTACGCGATCGTATTTGCTATTTGCAGAAATTAAAGTGTATTCATATTGGGCAATGCTTTTATAAATTCGATCTCCAGTGATATCATCATCTCCAAATGTTTTTTTAAACAACTCAATATAATCATCATCTTGTTCAATTTTTTCAATAATATCTAAAATAGAAGCATCCATTTCTTCTGGTGTAATTATTGGAACTAGTGGTTGGTTTTCTAACTTAGATTTGCTTCCTTCCCAATTATATACTTGCATAAAGGCCATGTTTTGTATTGGAGGAGGGTTTCTTAAACCAACTCTGCCATCAATACCTATACCTTTTGAATTATGATCTGCAAATGCATTTTCGGGTATATGACAAGAGGCACATGAAATGCTGTTATCTCGACTTAGTTTTTTGTCAAAAAATAATTTTTCACCCAATTCAATACCATATTTTGTAGGTTTATTGGTGTAAAATGAATTGTTTAATACTGGGAAATCTATAGGGATACTTAATTCTATTTCTGGGTTATCAAAAATAAAAGACTCATAAATAGCTTCGTTGCTACAAGAAGAAACTAGCAGTACGATAAAAATATTCGGTATTAATTTTTTCATTTTAAGAGTTTTTGTAAAAAAGAGTCAGCTTTCAATATGAAATTGAAGCCGACTCTAATTTTTAAATTTAGTTTTCTACATTTTCAATAGAGAACATTCCTGTAATATCAGTATCGCCATTACCAGCCATATTATCAACAAATTCAACCATTGTGCTTGGACTTGAGTGTTTGCTAGGAAGAGTTCCCGCTGTATAACCTTCCGAAGGTGTTTCTAAAGTTATTTTATTGGTTCCACTTAATAAGTAATCAAAATCTGCTTTAATTTTAATAGTGGGAGCATTTTCACCAACCATAGCACTAGTCGTTAGGTTTAATGTAATATCTCTGTAAGCATTACGCGCGTGGATATCTTCGGTATTCCAAGTGCTTTCATCGTCTGCATCACCTCCTAGAACACTACCCGTGTGGATAGATAAAGGGGCATTATCATCACCGTAATAACCTTCAACTTGAGTAAAACGGTATCCGGTTGCCCAGTACCAGTGTATTTCTAGGTCTGCATTATAAAACACAGGAAATAGTTCTTCATCTAAAGTATTTAAGTCTTCTTTTACTCCTAAACCAAATTTTATTTGTGTGTAATCGGCTGTTGGAATATCACTTAAAACATATTGTAAAGTTTCTGGTTTAGATTGGTCGATAATAGTAGCTCCAGTATCTAAATTTTGAGTGTTATAAGGAAACTCTACGCCTTCATCGTTTACAAGACGAATATTTGTTATTATGTATTTTAATTCAGAAAAATGATGTTTTTGGCCTTCACTAGAAATATTTACAGTGGCATCGGCTGAATTGGCATCTCCTAAAACTATAGTTTCATCTCCAAAGGTGTTGTTAAACTCTAATGTTACATTGTTTGCAACAGGAACATCATCATCGTTACATGATACTAATGCTAATACACTAAGTGATAATAAAAGGTACTTTTTTAAATTTTTCATTGTTTTTATTTAATTATTAATAGTTGTTTTTTATAAGTTTATTTTTAAGGACGTAAAAATATTACGTCCCATTCTAGGGATATTTCCCCAGTCTGCGTAGGTGCTATAATATTCATTAAATAGGTTTTCGGCACCAATTTGAAAAACTGTTTTATAATTTTTAATATGAAAACTGTAATCTATGGAAAGGTTCCAGTTTGTGTAAGATGGTGTTTCATCTTCTCCATAAAACGGACTGTAATTATGTTGTTTTAAATCGCCATTTAACGCCGTGAGAACTCCTAATTTTTTATATGAATAGTGCAAGGACGTTTGATAACTTAGTGGACGAATAAATGGTAAGTTATTTTTATTTTCATCTAAACCTCTAGCGTAAGTTAAGGTGCCTTTCCAATGTAAATTATCCATAACGGCGTAATGCGCATCCATGGAAAAATTGAAAAGAGTCGCATAATCTAAAGCGGTGTAGCCTTTAACACCAACAGATTGATAATTCATAGGGCTACCCTGACTTAAAATTCTTCCGATGATGTAATTCTGAATATAGAAATAATTCACTTTTGCTTGTAGGCCTCCCTTTTTGTTTTTAAAGCCGGCACTGGCATTGGCTTCATACGAAATTTCATTTTTTAAATCGGGATTTCCTATGTAATCGTAACGGTCAAAACTGTTATAAATATAATAGCCATAACCTTCGGAAACAGAAGGTGCGCGGTGACCATAACCACCACCAACAGAAAAATTAAAACCGTCTACATTTACCAAATAACTGGTATATAGGTTTGGTAAAAATCTTGTTTTTTCTTGCGGTGCTCCGGGATGGAAAATCCAGTTAAATTCGGCGTACTTCGAATAATTGTAATTGATACCCAAAGAACCTCCAAAATTTAGTTGACTTCTTTTAGATATATCCCAAGAATTACTTAATGAAAGTCCAGCATAACGTGTGGTAACCCATGGCCAGCTATACGCAAACATCGTTCGTTCGCTTCGGTCTTGAGGATACATTCTCATTTCGGCAATAGATAAATTATGATAAGCGTTTAACTGTATTTCAGAAGAAAATTGTTCTTTTTTTACATTCACTTTAGAAACCAAGCCATACGTGGTGCTCCAACCAGGCATATCCATGTGTACCAAATTTTCTGGTCGGGTGGTATCATCCATATAATGCTCAACGGCGTTAAAATAGACTTTAGTATCCCAAACTTTTACGAAGCTGTTTTCAAAAAACTGCTTGTAAGATACCGATGTAATGAGTGCTCTGGAAAGCGATAAATCCATAGGAAGTGCAGGATACCCTACATCTTTAGCTTTATCGAAAATAGCATCTACACGCAAGGACGATAACTCACTTGTTTTATACGCAAAACCCAACGACGTGTTGAATTTTTCGAATTGCGAGTGGTTAACGTCGTCGTTGTTTCCATCGCTATAATTTTCCGCTTTTCTGTAAGACACACTACCTTCGGCCACAAGCTTGTCGCAAGAATAGGCCACATTACCAAGATTGAAAAGTTGATTGTTGTTAAATTCAATCCCCGATTGGTAAGCGCCACTCCATGTTTTACTAAGTCCAAATGCCGTACTTTTCCGTTTTAAGTCAATGCTGCCTGCAACGGTAGCGCCATGCAAACTGCCTTCTTGACCCGATTTTATATCAATATCAGACAAATTATTACTTTCCACATAAGCGGTTACCGGATCCATTTTATCGGTACAAGCTCCAAAAATATGCATTCCATCAATAGTAACGGTAGAGCGCTCCGTACTCATATTGTTAAGTAAGGGCTCCCAAGCATAAGCACCACGTTTAATAAAGCTAATATTAGCGTTAGATGCTAAAAATTCATCAACGGAAACCGCCATTTTCATGTCTGTTTCTATTTTTGCTTTTTTAGCTGCAATAATTAAAACTTCATCTAAAACGGTGTCTAAACTATCCGGTTTTATCTCTTTATTTTGGGCCTTCACAATAGATACCAATAAAAGTAAGGCAAGTGTTATACGTTTCATTACTTTAAAATAAGATGTCTATATGAAGTTCGCCTTTTTCGCCGTCAATGCCAGGTGTAAATTCTGTGGAAACTTCAGTACCTTTTATGATGTCTCCGCTTTCATTTTTTAGAATGAAATTCAATGTCCAATTTCCTGTCATGGTGTAATTAACAACGCCATGGTATAAGCCATCGGTTTCTTGTGTTAAATCTTCATTATTAGGCGAGGAATGATTTCCCATGGAAGGTTCTGGCATTCTCGGATCGATTAATAAGGTGTGCCCTTCAACTATGGAATAGGAATATTGCGATAGATCTGGAAAAGTTCCTGCCGGATTCGCTGGTTTATTGTATTTGTAAATACCAGCCACCAAATCGTTTTGAGCCACACTTGGACTTTGCGGTGCTACGAGAGCAATAAAATACTGTTCGTCGTCATGTCCCGTAAAGGCTGTCATGTTTAGGTTTAAATTGGTTTGCTCTTTCACCGTAATGGGGTGATTAACGGCATACAATTCACTGTTATCTTCAAAATCAACATATAATGTCCAATTTACAGTAGAATCGCTTTCGCTAGTAAATACAGAATATCCTAAGTAATAACCTTCTGTTTCATCATAATCTAAATGATAATCATGCGGACAAGAGGCTTTATTGCCATTGGCATCTGTAAATATGGGTAAAAAAGTAACATGAGCATCCTCCAAATTTTCATTGGTTGCCGTATTGGTTATTTTCAGATGAATTTCATTATAACCTTTATATAACGTTCCGTTAAGTGCTTCTATACTAATAGTATAATTATCAGTTGTTATAGAAGTGACTTCTTCAAACGTAATAAATTCGGTGGTTTCAACGTTTAATTCAGCTTCATAATCCGTTTTTTCTATGGTACAAGATGTTATTGCAACAAAA
The DNA here is from genome assembly GCF_008033385.1 of Algibacter pacificus. GTDB lineage: Bacteria > Bacteroidota > Bacteroidia > Flavobacteriales > Flavobacteriaceae > Algibacter > Algibacter pacificus. Next base: position 466,641 of record NZ_VOGY01000001.1, read on the forward strand.
ATTGCTATTACAATACAATGTAAAAGTTTCATTATTTATGGACTGTTTAATTAAAAAACATGGTAGTCCTAAGTGATTACTAAATAGTCTTTTTTATTTGAAAATAAGGTATATCAAGCGGGGCAAACAATTTTAAAAATTGCAAGCCAAACTACCACAGCGATGTATTAAGGAAACTGATAACCAAACGCGTTTTTAATGCTTTTAAATCATGCTAGAAAGCGTTATGCATGTAGACCTTATTGTGCGCTATTCAATTAATTTTAGTTAAAAAACATGCACAGCAAGAACGAGCTAAATATAATGATTTAGCCTAACACAGATTATGGATTACAGCGTTCCTTGTTTTATGAAGATATTAAACAAGCGGTGGGTGAAAAACGGAATTTGTATAATGATAGTTATAAATATGATTATACAACGAATTTATTTTTAACTGTTGTTCTTTAGGAAAAAACAACATATAGTCAATTTGAGTATTTTGAAAATAAACAATAGAATGTTCTATGGAAAATGATTGGTTTTTTTCATGGCCATTTTCAGAATTAGAAGCTTTGGTTAATTCTTTTTTTAAATGGCATTTTCCGTTACATTGTAGTTCGGGTTTATCTTTATTGACACAAAGTTCATTTTTGATATAATCGTAAAAAGCAGCATATTCCAAAAACGGAATGACAGGTTTTAAAAATAAGAATAAAGATAATATGAGTGCTGCTATTTTCACGGCGCAAATATCTTGATTTTTTTTTAATCTACCTAATATAAATTTTTGATAAAAACAATGACATTTGTTATCTCTTTATTCAAATATTAATCTTTAAAATAGTGAGTAGAAGTTTGACTAAAAGAAAAAGATTCGCAGTTGTTTAATAAACATCCACGAATCTTTTTTTTGTTTTAATTGAAGTTGACATGTTATTTAGGCAACGGACTAATAATTTTTACATTCTGGAATGCAATGGCTCCACGAACCACTCCAGAAATAACATCCTGTAAAGCTTCAATAATTTGCATTTTTAATTCACTTTTATGGTAAATTAAACTCACTTCACGAGCTGGTATTGGTTCGTTAAAATAATGTAAGTTTTCTTTTTCTTTATCGTTAATTTCCAAGGTGTGTAAATAGGGGAGTAGCGTCATGCCTAAACCTTCATTAGATAATCGAATTAAGGTTTCAATACTACCACTTTCTAATTGAAAGGTTTCTTCTGTTTGGTTCTTAAATGTTTTACATAAGTTAATAACGCCTTCTCTAAAACAGTGGCCATCTTCTAACAAGAGCATATCGTCAACTTCTAAATCGGCTACATCAATTTTTTTAGCACCATGTAATCTGTGGTTTTTAGGAATATAATTAACAAAAGGTTCAAAATAGAGTACGCGTTCCTTAATATTTTCATCCTCTAAAGGGGTAGCAGCAATCGCAGCATCTAAATGGCCATCCTTTATGCGTAGCATAATTTCTTCTGTAGTAAGCTCTTCTATTTTAAGTTTTACTTTGGGGTGTTTTTTTATAAAGTTTCTCAAAAACATAGGCAATAAAGTTGGCATCACTGTTGGAATAATACCTAGTTTAAATTCACCTCCAATAAACCCTTTTTGTTGATCTACAATATCTTGAATTCTGTACGATTCATTTACAATATTTCTCGCTTGCGTAACAATTTTTCGTCCAACATCGGTAAGTTCGATAGGCTTTTTGGTTCTATCGAAAATTAAAATATCGAGTTGGTCTTCTAATTTCTGAATTTGCATACTTAAAGTAGGCTGTGTAACAAAACATTTTTGAGCTGCTTTTGTAAAGTTTTGGTTTTCCGCAACAGCTAAAACATAAGATAATTGGGTGATCGTCATAGATATCAATTTTGACTATAAAAATATAACATCTATCAATAAAAATTATGAAAAAAAAGCTTTTTTATAGCTTAAATTTGTAGAGAACAAAAAAACACATTAAAATGGCTTTAAACGCAATAGGATTAGACACAGTAAAAACGCTAGATATAGCAAATGATTTAAACCATCTTTTAGCTAATTTTCAAATTTATTACCAAAATTTAAGAGGTATTCACTGGAATATTAAAGGAAAACGCTTTTTTGGTTTACACGAAAAATTTGAAGAATTATACACAGGAGCTAATGAGTCTGTAGACGAAATAGCAGAGCGTATTTTAACCTTAGGAGTAACGCCTTTACATACATTCGAGGATTATGCCGCTAAAGCTGAAGTGCCAGTAGGTAAAAACATTTCTCAAGATGATTTAGCCGTAAGATTGATAGTAGATTCTTTAGGACAACTATTAAAAATTGAACGTGGTATTCTTGATAAAGCTGGCGATGCTAGCGATGAAGGTACCGGTTCTATGATGAGCGATTTTATTACCGAACAAGAAAAAACAGTTTGGATGATGAAAGCTTGGTTGAATGAAACGGTGTAAAGTGTTATACAATATAATAGAAAATGGCCTGGTAGGTAATATAACTTATCAGGCTTTTTTTATTTTCTTTTTTTCTTATCCTCTCGATCTACAATAGTAATAGCCGCAATTAAATCGGTAACCTTTAGGTCTTCAAATTCCTCATCAACAATAAAAGGTGCCAATTTATCTTTGTTAAAGTTGTAAATTTTCCAACGTTTAAACTGGTATTCTAAAGCGGTAAAGTTTTCTACCCAATCCCCAGAATTTAAGTACATGGTTTGGCCATGTTTATTTTCAATATACTCCATTTTGGGTTGGTGTATATGCCCACAAACCACATAGTCGTAACCTTTTTCTATGGCCAGTTCCGAGATTACTTTTTCATAATCATTAATATATTTTACGGCGCCTTTAACACCATTTTTTACTTTTTTAGATAGCGAATAGCGCTCTTTACCACGCTTGTCTAAATACCAATTTACACCTCTATTTATTAGAGTTAATAAATCGTAACCATAACCGCCTAATTTAGCTAGCCATTTTGCGTTTTGGATAGAAACATCGAGTACATCGCCATGAAAAAACCAAGCTTTTTTGCCATCTAATTCTAAAACAGTCTTATTTACTATAGAAATATTTCCGATACTAGTATCACTAAATTTTCGAAGCATTTCATCGTGGTTTCCGGTAATGTAAATAACTTCCACGCCATTAGAGGCCATGGTCATTATTTTCTTAATCACTTTTAAATGCGATTTTGGGAAGTACCGTTTACTAAATTGCCAGATATCAATAATATCCCCATTTAGAATTAATTTTTTAGGTTCAATACTATTTAAATACGTCAGCAAATGTTTGGCATGACATCCATAAGTGCCTAAATGCACATCCGAAATTACGGCAATTTCTATTTTTCGTTTTATTTTCAATGGTAGAAGTGTTGGTCATGGTAAATTTGCGTTATTTAGCTCAAATTGGTATTACTTAAAGTTTACTATATAATTAACTAATTATAAGGGCATTGTTAATTTAGTGTTACATCATTTGGTCTTTGTTTAAAAAAGAGAAATAAAAATAAAATGGCATGACAACTAAGTCTTGCTAAATTATTCGGATATCTTTTAAAACAAAAAACAGGCTACCTGGTATCTTAAATGCTGCTATTTCCTGTTAAACTGTCTGTTTCAAAGACAATTTTATGCAACTAAATTCGTCAAATTCACAGCTAAAGTTTATTTTAGCAAAAAAATAAAATCATGGCAGGTAATACCTTTGGAAAACTATTTACTTTAGCAACTTATGGCGAATCGCATGGCCCCGCATTGGGTGGTGTTATAGATGGCTGTCCATCAGGGATTAAGTTAGATTTAGACGAAATTCAAAACGAATTAAACCGAAGAAAACCAGGGCAATCGGCTATCGTTACCCAACGTAAAGAACCCGATACGGTAAAATTTCATTCTGGAATTTTCGAAGGCGTAACCACCGGAACTTCCATTGGTTTTGTTATAGAAAATACCAATCAAAAATCGCACGATTACAGTCATATTAAAGACAGTTACCGTCCAAGTCATGCCGATTATACATACGATAAAAAATATGGCGTTCGCGATTATCGTGGTGGTGGGCGTAGCTCGGCACGCGAAACCGCATGTCGTGTGGTTGCTGGTGCCATAGCCAAGCAAATGCTAAAAGGTATCGAAATTACTGCCTATGTTTCTGGCGTTGGTACCATTAAATTAGATAAACCCTATAACGAGTTAGACCTTAATTTAGTAGAATCTAACATCGTGCGTTGTCCAGACCAAGACATGGCAGCCAAAATGGAAACTTACATTAAAGAAGTGCGCGGAAAAGGCGATACCGTTGGTGGTATTGTAAGCTGTGTAATTAAAAATGTACCCGTTGGTTTAGGCGAGCCGGTGTTCGATAAATTACACGCCGAACTCGGTAAAGCCATGCTATCCATTAATGCCGTAAAAGGTTTCGAGTATGGTAGCGGATTCCACGGCAGCACCATGTACGGCAGCGATCATAACGATGCTTTTAATAGCGATGGTACCACAAAAACAAACTATTCCGGGGGTATTCAAGGCGGTATAAGTAACGGTATGGATATCTATTTCAGCGTGGCATTTAAACCCGTAGCCACGCTTATTCAAAAATACCAAACCATCGATAAAGATGGTAATTTTGTAGAAATGCAAGGTAAAGGCCGTCACGATCCCTGTGTTGTGCCACGTGCCGTACCCATTGTAGAAGCCATGGCAGCACTTGTTATCGCAGATTTTCAACTTATAAATAAGCTTTACAACTAAAATCTTTTTTAGGAGCTATTTCCCGCTTTCAGCTATATCTTTTTATATGCAGCATGGCGGCTGTATGTCAAAAAAGATATAGCCTCATCAGCGTACATTTAGTATTTACCCCCTTTAAGTTAAGCACATAAAAAGGATGCCGCTTCAATCGGGGCTAAGCTATCAGCCAAATTATCGATGTTCATTAGGCGGTTTTCATCTCTAGCATCAGGCCGTTATCTTTATAGAAAAATACGTATAATCCATTTTTCATTCCTTTATTATTTAAAAATATTGCAATTTGTAATTAAAAATTCAATAAAACTTCATTTTTTTACAGTAAACTCATAGCAAATCTGCTTTTTTTCATACCAAAAATACTTATATTGTGTCAAATTTTTAAACACCTAAAAAGTAGCCCTTAAAGTCTATGAAGAAATTAGCAATGCATTGGAAGATTATTATAGGAATGATTCTAGGAATCATTTTTGGTTTTATTATGAATAGCATCGATGGCGGACGTGAATTTGTTGGCGATTGGGTTGCGCCTTTCGGAAAAATATTCATTAATCTTCTAAAATTAATTGCTGTTCCTTTAATACTCGCTTCCTTAATAAAAGGCGTTACCGATTTAAAAGATATCTCCAAAATAAAAAACATGGGCTTGCGTACCATAGGTATTTATGTGGCAACTACACTTGTTGCCATTGTTATTGGTTTAAGCATTGTTAATATTGTAAAGCCTGGCGTTGGGATGCCCGAGGAAACTATAGAAAAAATTAAATTGCGCTATGCCAACGATGCTGGTGTTGCCGACAAATTAATGAAAGCTTCCGCCCAAAAAGATGCTGGACCACTGCAATCTTTAGTCGATATTTTTCCAAGTAATATATTCCAATCCTTTGTTGAAGCCTCCATGTTACAGGTTATCTTTTTCGCTCTTTTTGTGGGAATCTGTTTGCTGTTAATTGGTGAAAAAAAAGCAAAACCGTTAGTAGATTTTTTCGATTCTTTAAACGAAGTTGTTATGAAAATGGTCGATTTAATCATGCTTTTTGCTCCCTATGCCGTGTTTGCTTTATTAGCCAATGTTATTATAGCTTTCGATGATACCGAAATTTTAATAAAGTTATTATACTACGCTTTTTGTGTGGTTGGCGGATTAATTTTAATGATTGGGTTCTACCTACTTTTAGTAAGTGTGTACACCAAAAAATCGCCATTATGGTTTTTAAAACAAATTAGCCCGGCACAATTATTAGCCTTTTCTACCAGTAGTTCTGCTGCAACTTTACCCGTAACTATGGAACGTGTGGAGGAGCATTTGGGGGTAGATGGCGAGGTAGCAGGCTTTGTATTACCCGTTGGAGCAACCGTAAATATGGATGGTACTAGTTTGTATCAAGGTATTGCGGCGGTGTTTATTATGCAGGTTATTTGGCCAGAAGGTTTAACTTTTACTAACCAGTTGGTTATTGTGGCCACAGCTTTATTAGCCTCTATTGGGAGTGCTGCTGTGCCTAGTGCGGGTATGGTTATGCTTGTTATTGTATTGGAATCTATTGGGTTTCCTGCCGAATTATTACCGATTGGTTTAGCCTTAATTTTTGCGGTAGATAGACCCTTGGATATGTGCAGAACCGTTGTAAACGTTACAGGAGATGCTACCGTGTCTATGATGGTTGCAAAATCTTTAGGCAAATTACACGATAATCCACAAGCTAAAGAATGGGATGATAATTACGAGGACGTGAAATAAACCCTAGAATTATGACTACTATGAAAGCGAACCTATCCATTAACGAACCCATAGTTTCTGTGGACTGGCTTAACACAAACAAAAATGCCGAAAACCTTATCATTTTAGACGGGACTATAAACAAGGTGTTTGATGCCAGTTTAAAACAAATCCCTAACACTAGACTTTTTGATATTAAAAAGAAGTTTAGTGATGTGTCCAATCCGTTTCCAAGTGCATTTCCATCGGAAGCACAATTTCAAAAAGAAGCTCAAAATTTAGGCATTAATAAAGATAGCGCTATTGTGGTTTACGATGATAAAGGAATTTATTCCAGTGCCCGCGTGTGGTGGTTATTTAAAGCCTTTGGGTATACCAACGTCGCGGTTTTAAACGGCGGATTTCCAGCTTGGCTAAAAGCCGAATTGCCAACCGAAACCATGACGAACTACAACGGCGAAAAAGGTGATTTTACAGCTCAATTGAAGCCGGAATTTATGCAGTTTTTTGAGGATGTAAAACAAGCGTCCAAAAACAAAACCCATACCATTATAGATGCACGCTCGGCAGGTCGTTTTAATTGTACGGTGCCAGAACCACGCGAAGGTTTGCGTATGGGCACTATTCCAAACTCGGTAAATTTACCGTTTACAGATTTATTAGTCGATGGGGTTTTAAAACCAAAAGCCACTTTAGAAACTGCATTTTCAACCTTAGCCCAAAAAGAAGATCCTATTATTTTTTCTTGCGGCTCCGGTTTAACCGCCTGCGTTTTAGCTTTAGCTGCCCATATTGCCGGATACAAAAAGCTCTCGGTTTATGATGGCTCTTGGACCGAGTGGGGGAGTTTAGTGGAGGCTTAAAATAATAAAAACTCCTATATTTTATTTGTATTTTTATATCTTTTTGTAAGAAAGTGATTATATTCGTTGGGTAGATTAAAATTTCTATTCCCTTGGGAGGGTAGTATACTAAAAAACACTGTTATCTCCGCCTTTTGGTAGTGGTATAGGCTTTTAATCATTTATATTAATAAGTTAGGGGCAAGCTGACCAACGCATACAAAACACCGTAAATGAAAGCAACTTTTTTAGGACACGGACTTGATTCGGGAGACAAAAATAATGTCGGAAAGCAAATCGTGGCATCTTTAGAAAGTAAAGACTATAAAACTTTCAATGGTTTTGTTGCTTTTGCTTCTATTTCAGGTGTTAAAATGCTTCAACCTTTTCTTAAAAAAGCTAAATCTAAATATGACCATATCCGATTTTACATTGGAGTTGATAACAGAGGTACATCAAAAGAAGCATTAGAATCTTTACTCAATCAAAATATCGATACTTACATATATTACGACAAAAGGAACTACGTAACTTATCATCCAAAATTATTCATATTTGAAGGAACAACATTTACAAGAGTAATAATTGGTTCATCAAACTTAACCAGTTCTGGATTAAAATCGAATTTGGAAGCTTCTATTCAACTTGACTTCCGAACTAAAACCGACAAACAAGGAATAAATTTAATCAATGAAATTAAAGATTACTATTCCGATTTGCTGGACTTATCTTCATCAAAACTTGAACTACTTACGCAAGAATTGTTGCAAAAATTAATAAAGAACAATTTACTTTTTAACCAATTTGGGGAAAAAGGAAAAATTAAAGAACCAAAGAATAACGATGGCGAAAATCCAAACGAAAAACAAACAGATATAGAAATTACTGATTTTGATATTGAAGATGGATTTGAACAGAAACATACAACAACAACCAATAGAGATAATTGGAAAAGTTTCGGGAAAAACGACTATGAAAAATTCGATACGCTAATTGAAAGATATATCGTTTATAAGCGAACCGAAAGACCATCTGGAATGGTAAGTAAACATACTGATGATAGAGAATTATTTTATTGGTATCAAAAAATGCACGCTTTATATAATCAAGGAGCAAAATCGTTACCTTTTGAAATATTCGAAAGATTATTGGAAGCTGACTTCCCATTTGACGGAATTGGAAGGGAACGCAAACGTTTAAATAAATGGAATCAGGATTTTAAGAAGATAGTAGATTATAAAAATAAAGTTGACCCAAAAAGTGAATACACTTACGTTCCTCAATTTAAAGATAAAACCAATAAATACTATAAAATAGGCAGATGGTGTGCTGACCAAAAACAACGAAGAAAAGGCAATAGAAATTATGGTGCTGTTTGGACAGAATTTGAGGAAGAAAAAATGGAATCAATTAATTTTCTTTGGGATACTTCAAGTGTTGGTAGTAGACCAAAAGATGATATTTGGTCAGATAGTTTGGTTGAATTAGAAAATTATTATAATAAGAAAAAGAATTATAAAAGTGTTCCTTCCCAAACCACTTATATTGGTCATTGGTTAAGTGACCAAATGTCAATGAAAACCAAACAAGATAGAGAAGGAATGACTGATTTAATTAGTCCAATTAGAATTGAATTACTTGGAGACTTACTTGCAAAAAACGGTGTTGAATGGGAATGGAGAAAACAAAAAGAACGTGAGGGAATTGAAAGTAAATTAGAAAGTTGGAGGATAGTGGAAACGCTAAAAAAAGAAGGAAAAACTAAAGAGTTTAGAGAAAAGAATCCTAAACTATTAAAAAAATATCGTGACGATGTTGCACAATTAAAAAGTCATATTAAACGATGGAATAACGAACGAAATGAATGGAAATATGAATTACTTGATATAGCGGAATTTCCTTATGAAAAACAATAAAAGCCAGCCCCTAACACCGTATATAATTTATTGCTTGGTTCTCGCCTACTTACGAAAATCCTCGCGGATTTTCTATTCGGTTTTTATTTGCTAAATTAGGTGCTGAAACACGCAACAAAATCATACACATCAACGTTCTCTACAAGTTAAAACAATAATGAAACAAACGATTTTAATTATACTATCACTTCTTTGGATAAGCTGTTATTCTCAAACAAAAAAGAAATTCAATTTAGATTTTGAAGAATACAATGAGAACAATGAACTTCCCAAAGGTTGGTTTAAGTGGGGGGATTACGAAGTAGAAGTCGATACAGTTCATGCGAAACTAGGAAAGGCCTCAGGGAAAATTATTTCTAAAAAAACGCATAACTCCTTTGGAGGTATAGCATATTCAATTCCCGCTAATTATGAAGGAAAGTCTATTCGTTTAGAGGGTTTTATGAAAATTGAAAATATCCAAAATGGTTTTAGTGGATTATTGCTTAGAATAGATGATAAAAATAATCAAGTATTGGCATTTGAAAATATGCAAAGCCAAAAAATTCATGGTACTAAAGACTGGCAGAAATACTCCATTTCATTACCATACCCTAAGAGTGCTGAAACAATTTTTGTTGCAGGACTAATTACAGGTTCTGGAGAAGCATGGTTTGATAACTTTGTTTTAACAATAGATGGAAAGGATATTCAAACACTTAAAGAAAAAGAGAAACCCATTTTTAATGCAAACTTAGATAAAGAATTTGATTTGGGGTCTAAGATTGAATTTCCAGAACTTAACAACAACATAATTGTAAACTTAGATTTATTGGGGAAAGTATGGGGTTTTTTAAAATATCACCATCCAGAAATTGCAAAGGGAAATTATAATTGGGATTACGAATTGTTTCGTTTTCTTCCGATATATTTAGAGGGTAAAACTACCCTAGAGAGGGATAATTTACTTTTAGAATGGATAAAAAAAATAGGAGTTATTGAGAAATGTTTACAATGCGAAAGTACAGATGAAGAAGCTTTCATAAAACCTGATATGTCTTGGTTTGATAGTTTCAACATAAGTTTGAAATTAAAAAATGAGTTAAAAAATATTTATCAAAATAGAAGACAAGGTGAATCCTTCTATATTGGCTATAATAATTCCAATCGTTTAGCTTTTTTAAATGAAAACAGGTACATAATGATGTCTTATCCAGATAAAGGCTTTAGGTTGTTAGGTCTTTACAGGTATTGGAATATGATTCATTATTTTTTCCCATATAAATATTTAATAGACAAAAACTGGAATGATATTTTAAGAGAGTATATACCCAAGATTATAAATGCTAAAAATGAATTAGAGTATGAATTAACTTTTATTCGATTAATGGGAGATATAAACGACACCCATGTGTCTTATTCAATCGGCTTTAATAAAGTTAATGATAAAAGAGGAGTTTTTTTTCCATCTTTTCGAGTTAAGTTTATTGAGGATAAATTAGTAGTTACAGACCATTACAACCCTGAATTAAAGAATGCATCTAAAGTTGAATCTGGAGATATAATCACATCTATTAATAAAAAATCTGTCGAATCAATATTAGATAGCATAAAACCATATTACCCAGCTTCTAACGAAACAACGAGATTAAGGGATATTTCTCGAGATATTTTGCGCTCACCAAAAAAAGAAATTACGATAGAATTTATTTCAGCAGGTAAAAAAGAAGAACATTCAATACCTCTATATAAAAAAGATAGTTTAAATATGTATTGGCATAATTGGGAGGGAAAATCTTATAAATTTTTAAAAAATGATGTTGGGTATGTAACTTTAAAGTTTATTAAAAAAGAAGATATTCCGATTATTAAAGAAACTTTCAAAAACACAAAAGGAATTATTATTGACATAAGAAACTATCCTTCAACATTTGTTCCATTTTTGTTAGGCTCTTATTTTGTGTCAGATAACACGCCTTTTGTCAAATTCTCAACTGGAAATATTAATAACCCTGGCGAATTCATTTTTAAAAATGGCGATGAGATTCCTAAACCAACAAAAACATATAAAGGGAAATTAGTTGTTTTAGTTAATGAATTTTCGCAAAGTCAATCTGAATTTACCGCCATGGCATTTAGAGCAGGAAACAATACAACTATCATTGGTAGCACCACAGCTGGAGCAGATGGTAATGTTATGACAATATTATTACCAGGGGGATTAAGAACTCGTTTCTCTGGAATGGGAGTTTATTACCCTGATGGAACTGAAACTCAAAGAGTAGGTATAGTTCCAGATATTGAAATTAAACCTACTGTTAAAGGGGTAAAAGAAGGTAAAGATGAATTATTAGAAAAAGCGATTGAAATAATAAATGAATAAAAACCTGTAGAGAACAACGTCTAAAATTAATTGCTAGTTCAAGCCTACTTACGAAAATCCTCTTGGATTTTCTGTTCGGTTTTTATTTGCTAACTTTAGTGCTTAATCACGCAAGGAAATCCTAGAAAACCGTTGTGGAGCATAAAACAAAATATAAAAAATATTTGGAGTTTAATATTATAAATTAATTTTAAAAACTAAAACTATAAATTAGAATATGGAGAAAACAGAATTACCAAATGGAAAATTAATATATGTATTGGCAATATTGAGTTGCACATTATTTTGCTTTGGAGGAATTACTATTTTATTTGCACTTAGTTCATATTTACTCGCCAGAAAATCTGAAAAAATATATGAACAAAACCCAAGTGCATATTCTAATATTAAGAAAATAAAAAAGAGTAAGATTATTGCTGTTATCGGCTTAATACTAAATTTAATAATAGTTGGAATTACCATCTGGACATTGGCAACAATAGGGTGGGATGCTTGGTCTGATGAGTTCATTAGAAGATGGAACGAAGGATTACAAAACAATAGCCGATAAAAAAAACGTTGCACAATACAGTATAAAAATAATCGCTATTTTATGCTTAAGCAAAGCTAATTGCAAGTTTGCTTGCGTTTGATTTTTCTGAGGAAAATTCTCGCTCACAAACACGCAACTTTATATTATTGCCGTATTGAAAGACTTTACTTTGTAGTTAAAATTTCATAGTTGTTTTTATATTAAAAACACGCGGTGTTAAATAATTTGGAATGGCGTATTGACGTTTACTATACGCATCGCGCACCCAAGTGTTGGTTATCGAGTTTTGTGCATCGAATATGTTATATATTTCAAAACCAAAAGAAAGTGCTTTAAATGGTTTTTTCCAACCGGAATCAAATTGTTTTTTATCGTCTACAATTACAAATTGTAGTCCTAAATCGGCACGTTTATAATCTGGTAATCTGTTTTGGTAGTCATAAGCATCGGCATAACTAGGCGATCCCCCTGGTAAACCGGTGTTGTAAACCAAGTTTAAATACATTTTTAGGTTTGGTACATTGGGCACGTAATCTTGAAACAATGCCGCAAATTTTAAACGCTGATCTGTTGGGCGCGCAATATAGCCACGATTATCAATGTTTTCTTCATTTTTTAAATACCCAAAACTAAACCAAGATTCTGTTCCCGGCACAAATTCGCCATTAAGGCGCATATCTAAACCGTAAGCGTAAGCTTTTGCATTATTATTAGCAGCGTAGCGAATACGTACATTTTCTAGGGTATACGGATTAACATCGGTAATACCTTTATAATAAAGTTCGGTAGTTAGTTTAAATGGACGCTCCCACATTTTAAAACTATAATCGTTTCCTAAAACTAAATGAAGTGATTTTTGCGCTTTAACATCAGGTTGAATGGTTCCAGAAGCATCACGTAATTCACGATAAAAAGGCGGCTGGTAATATAAACCTGTTGCGACTCTAAACAGCATATCTTTTTCCCAATTTGGTTTTATGGTGAATTGTGCACGCGGACTAAACACCACTTGATTTGTGTTTGAAACGCCATCGCCTGAAACAGACCAACTATGCATTCTAGCACCAGCATTATACCAAACATCACTAGTACCAATCATAGAACGTTTGCTCCATTGAGCATAAGCTTGGAAACGGTTAATTTGAGTATTATTAGTAGATCGAACGTTTTGATACGGGGTTAATGGTCCAGTAAAAGGTTCATAAGGCTGATCGTTGATTATAGATTTTTCTGGTCTTATTGAAAATCTTGCCGAATCGATAACTTCCCATTCCACCAAGCGGTCTCTAATATCTTCATGGGTATATTTAACCGACCATTCGATGCGGTTGTCATCAATTTTTAAATCGCCTTTATGTTCAATATTAGTTATCATGGCGTCTAAATCATTTCTACCATGATTTAATTGACTTCCAACGCCTTCGCTAAATTCTACTTCACCTAAATTTTCGTCTCCAATATTACTATTAACTTCACCTAAACGGTATTGGGCTAAAATATCGAAATATTCTTCTTCTGTAGTGTGGTAAGTAGATGCAATGAGCTTTAAAGTTAAATCGTTGTTTACAAAGTACGTACCTTTAAAGGCACCAAAATAAGTTTGGTACTCGTCTTTTTCTTGACCTTCATAAAATATTAAAAGCGCCATAGGGTCGGTGAGTGTGCCAAAATTGGTTTGCCTTGTTTGGGGCTCAAAGTTGTATTTGTTAATGGAAGCATTTCCTAAAAAGCTCAACTGAAATTTATCGGTAAACTTATAAGTGAAAAAGGCTTGGGCATCGGCAAATGTAGGTTTTACGTTGGTTTCGGTTTCTTTGGCATCTACCAACAAGCTATTATCGCGATAGCGCAAACCAACAATACTAGTAAATTTAGAATCTTTACTGATATTTTCTACGGAAAGACTCCCGCCAAGTAAACTTACATCGGCGTTAATTTCAAATTGATATGGTGTTTTGTAAGTGATATCTAAAACAGACGATAATTTATCGCCATATTTAGCTTGAAATCCACCTGCGGAAAAATCGACGTTTTGAACCAAATTAGAGTTTACAAAACTTAAACCTTCCTGCTGTCCGGAACGAATTAAAAACGGACGATAGACTTCAATATCATTTACATAGACTAAGTTTTCATCGTAATTTCCACCACGAACCGAGTATTGTGTGCTTAGTTCGTTATTATTACTAACGCCAGGTAAAGTCATTAATAAATTTTCTACCCCAGCATTGGCACCGGGGATTTTTCGGATAGTTTCGGGGGTTAAAGTGATAATACCTTCAACTTCTTTTCTTCGGTTATTGGTCACTATAACGGCTGCTATTTGTTCAATAGAAGTGCTCATTACAGGGTTGAATTCATAAATCTCTCCATTTTTTAAGTTGAAAGCACTCTCGATTTTTTTAAATGAAAGGTGTGTAAATTCAACTAAAACATCTTTATTCGCGTTTATGGTTAAACTAAAAAAACCATTGGCATTACTAACGGTTCCCTGTGTATCAGATTTAATGTTAACTTGTTCTATGGGTAAATTATTTTCATCTAAAATAACACCTTTTATGGTTGCTGTTTGAGCAAAACCAAAATAGAGACTGAATAAAAATAAATTGAAAAGTATAAATTTTGTTTTCAAACGGTTGAAGGATTAGTTAGCATTACTTTCTGTAAAATAACGCTTCAAAAGTAGAATTATTTCCAACATTATCGGTAACAATGACTTTTAAATTGTTGTTTATATCTGTAAAATCGCCATCATTAAAATCGTAAGTTAAAGTATTTGTTTTGTATTCGTACTCCATTAAAATAAATTTCCCATTTATAGTGGCTCGATAATTAGAAATTCCCGAAAGATTGTCGCTTATTTTAATTTTTAAATACCTAAAATTACTTAACCATTGTTTGTTTTTAAAATTTGCCGCTTTAATAGTTGGCGGCGTATTATCTGTGGCTAGAGCGTATTTGCCTAAATATTTGGTACTGGTTATTAAGGTGTCGCCTTTTCTTTCAGTGGTTGAATACACGGGATAGTTTTTACGTCCAACTAAGCGTGCAATAAATAATTTGGATTTATCAGTTTCATTATAGTTGCTAATATCAAAAGAAATATTGAAGTTTTTTTGAGTGGGAATTGTATTATCATGAAGAAATAAAGTGTCGTTTTCTACTTCAAAATTCATGTAAAAATCTTTATAGAAGGTGTCTTTATAAAAATTCACTCTAATTTTTCCTTCTTTTAAATTAGTAACTTGCTTGTTATTTATAAAATAGGGTGTTATTTTTTCTTCTTTAATTTTCGCATCGGTATTTTTAGAACCTCTTATGTTAAGGGTAATCCAGGTGTCGTTATTTTTAAAATCGGAAACACGAATTTTATAAACGGAATTGGTACTATCTTTTATATTTAAAACACCATTGTTGATTATAGGTTTAAGTAAACTTAAAGGATTGTTTTGTTTAAATAAAAGCTGGATACGTTCTTTTTTAGTTATATAATGTTCGTAATCTATTAAAGCATTGATGTGTTTTGTTTCATCGAAAGAAAATTCTTTAAAATCGATTTCAAAATTTGGCGCTCCATTAATTAGGGTTTCAATATGGTAAACGCCGTTAGAATTTCCGGCCAAATCTTGTCGGTCAATGGTTTTAACTCCAAAGCCAATATTACCAACGGCATCAATTGTTTTGGTTACAAAATTGCCGTTCTTTAAGGGAATAAGATTTATTTTTTGTTTGGTATTTTTCTTATTAATAAAAGAATTTTTATCTAAAGGATAAGCGTAAAGCCCTTGTATTATAGGTGCTTTGGTGTCTAAAATATCAATACCAAAAAGCATGGGATTTAAAGGATGCTCTTCTTTATTTCTAATTTCAAAATGAAGATGGGGGCCGCCAGAACTGCCTGTGTTTCCGCTATAAGCTACGGTGTTTCCTTGGATTACCGGTAGTTCTTCTGGGGTGGGGAATAGTTCAATTTCATAGCTTTCAGCTTCGTATTGTTTCTTTTTTACATAAGCTTCAATCTCGGGTGCAAATTTTTGTAAATGCGCATAAACTGTGGTGTAACCATTTGGATGTGTAATGTAAAGCGCTTTTCCGTAACCGTAATGTGCAATTTTAATACGACTTACAAATCCGCTTGCCGAAGCTTTTACTTTTAAGCCTGTTCGTTGCTTTGTTTTAAGGTCCATTCCGGAGTGAAAATGGTTAGAGCGTAATTCGGCAAAAGTACCAGCCAAAACTAAAGTAACGTCTAAAGGGCTTTTAAAATAATCTTGCGGATAGTTGTTTTGAGCCTTTAAAAAAAAAGAACAAAACAAAAGTAGGTAAAGTGTAAATTTCATAAAATAATTATAACTGCTAAAATATTAATTTGAACCGAAAACTCAAAAGAATAAAACATAAACAAAGCCGTAGTATTTAAAAGAAGGCATAAATAACTAGTTGAAAATTTATTGAAAAACAATTGTAAAATAAGGTAAGGAATGTTAACTTTGTAATATAAGTATTGAAATTTGTAAATGAGTAATATTGAAGATATTGTAGATTCGTTAGAAAACAAAATTAGCAAGGTATTACACAAAATAGAGCTTTTAAAGCAAACTAATTTGAAATTACGTGAAGAATTAGAAGTTTCAAAGCAGGAAGTTTTACACCAAAAAAAGCTAAATGCCGATTGGAAAGAAAATTATGAAGCTCTAAAAATTGCGAACTCAATGCTTGGTGGTGACGATAATAAAAGAGAAACTAAGCTTAAAATAAATGCTTTAATTAGAGAAATTGACCATTGTATTGGGCAACTATCTAAATAAAGCTAACTAAATTCAATGTCGGAAAAGCTTAAAATAAAGCTATCTATTGGTAATAGGGTCTATCCTTTAACTATTGACCCAAGTCAAGAAGAAGGTTTACGTAAAGCTGCAAAAAACATTGAGGTTATGATAAAACAATTTGAGCAAAGTTATTCTGTTCGAGATAAACAAGATGTTTTGGCTATGTGTGCCTTGCAATTTGCATCTCAAGTAGAGCAGAAATCTATAGATAAAACAAATGTAAATGAGCATGTTGAGGATAAACTTAATGCGCTTAACAATTTGCTAAATTCATATATAGTATCTTAATTCGTTCTTTAAAAAAAACTAAAAGTTACTGCCTACATTGGTTATTTTTTTTGATAAACTCAACGTTAATTCTTTAAAAAGGGTGAGTTTAAGTTGTAAAAGCAGGCTGCAATATTAAATTTATTTAATATTTAGCAGATCCTTGATCAGCTTGTTAGCCCTAAACTTGTATTTAAGGAGTTTATACAAAATTTTATGCTGGTGTAGGCTTTTTTTATATATTATAATCAACTAATTTAAAAGATGAATCCAATTATATTTGTAGTAGGTGGTGTTGTTTTAGGGCTTGCAATAGGCTTTGTTATAGCAAAAACGATAGAGAAAAACAATGCGTCTAAACTTATAAAAAACGCTAAAAAGAATGCGGCTTCAATACTCAAACAAGCTAATTTAGAAGGCGAGAGCATTAAAAAAGATAAAATGCTTCAGGCTAAAGAGAAATTTTTAGAACTTAAAGCAGAGCACGAAAAGGTTATTTTAAGTCGTGACAAAAAAATTGGTGAAGCTGAAAAACGTACACGAGATAAAGAATCTCAAGTGTCAAGTGAATTGGCTAAAAATAAAAAATCTAATGATAGTTTAGAGCGTAAAATAAAGGATTACAACCATAAACTTGATGTGCTAGAAACTAAACAAGCAGAGGTGGATAGGTTGCATAGAAGTCAGGTACAACAACTAGAGGTAATTTCAAGCCTTTCGGCAGAAGAAGCTAAGCAGCAATTAGTAGAATCTTTAAAAGGAGAAGCTAAAAACGAAGCTATGGCATTTATTCAAAACGCTTTAGAAGAGGCAAAATTAACAGCCGAACAAGATGCAAAGAAAATTATAATAAACACCATACAACGTATTGGAACAGAGGAAGCCGTTGATAACTGTGTATCTGTATTTAATATAGAATCTGATGATGTTAAAGGACGTATTATTGGTCGTGAAGGTCGAAATATACGCGCTATTGAGGCTGCTACAGGGGTTGAAATAATAGTTGATGATACGCCAGAAGCCATTATTTTATCATGTTTCGATTCTGTTCGTCGGGAAATTGCTCGTTTATCACTTCATAAATTAGTAACAGACGGTAGAATACATCCTGCACGAATTGAAGAGATTGTTAGGAAAACACAAAAACAAATTGAACAGGAAATTATTGAAGTTGGTAAGCGTACAGTTATCGATTTGGGTATACATAATCTACATCCAGAATTAATAAAAATGGTAGGTAGAATGAAGTATCGTTCATCTTATGGACAAAACTTATTGCAACACTCGCGTGAAGTTGCTAAGCTTTGTGGTGTAATGGCTGCAGAATTAGGCTTAAATCCAAAATTAGCAAAACGTGCAGGGTTACTGCATGATATAGGTAAAGTGCCAGATGCCGAAACAGATATGGAAACACCACACGCTATATTAGGTATGCAATGGGCAGAGAAATTTGGTGAAAAAGACGATGTAATAAATGCTATTGGAGCGCACCACGATGAAATAGAAATGAAATCTTTATTAGCACCAATTATTCAGGTTTGTGATGCCATTTCTGGCGCTAGACCAGGTGCGCGTCGTCAAGTTTTAGATAGTTATATTCAACGTTTAAAAGATTTAGAAGAAATTGCTTTTGGTTTTAATGGGGTTAAAAAGGCCTATGCCATTCAGGCAGGTAGAGAATTGCGTGTTATTGTTGAAAGCGAAAAGGTAAGCGATCAAAATGCAGCCGATTTATCGTTTAATATTTCTCAAAAAATTCAAACGGATATGACGTATCCTGGGCAGGTAAAAGTAACTGTAATAAGAGAAACGCGTGCCGTTAATATAGCAAAGTAAATATAAATTTGCAGTAGATATAGAATGCGTAAAAAATTATATTTAATATGCTTTAAAGACTCAAACCTCAATATGGTTTGAGTTTTTTTTTTTAGCTGTTTTTAGTTTTGATCTTTTTGTAGTTTTAAGTTAAGAATGATCCTGATTGATGACATTATAACATTAAAGCCCTAAAGGAGGTTCGGGTATAGGAATAATTATTTAAACCTAAAGCAAAATAGAGCGATTTAAAACAAGTAAATTCAAGAGTATCTGTGTTTTAAAAGTATAAAGTATTAAATTTGTAAATAAACGATTGTAATTTTTACAAGGTTATGTAGTATGTGAATTATTAAGTGTTGATAAATTTGTTACGCAAACACTGCACCATAATTATAATGTGCTTATTTGTAAAAACATAGGAAAACGGGGTTGTATAAAAAATGTAAAATATACAATTATTTCAGGATAGAACAGGATGCGTTTTAGTTTAGAATCTAATAGATTTGGTTGTCTAATTAAGCTAGACTTTAATTTCAATTATTAATTATTTAAATTAGTTTGTCATTTTCATCATAGAGTAATAGTAATATGATGGAAACTTTTTTTTTATAATGTATCTTTAAATCATTTAACAAATAGTATGAAAATCTTTCAATCAAATTTATTATTTTTTGTTGCCTTTCTATGTTTAGGTAATATTTATTCTTGTAAAGAGGAAAAACAAGACGTTCCTTGGATTAACTTAATTCAAAAAAACACTTTAGATGGCTGGACCATTTTAGGTGGAAATGCAACCTATAAAGTAGATAATGGGGTAATCACAGGAACCACAGTTTCTGATACACCAAATACATTTTTAACAACAAACGAAATGTATGATGATTTTATATTTGAAATTGAATATAAAGTTGATTCAACTATGAATTCTGGTATTCAAATAAGAAGTAATAGTTTACCTTATTATAGAGATGGCATGGTGCATGGGTACCAAATAGAAATAGACCCTTCTAAAAGAGCTTGGAGTGGCGGTATTTATGATGAAAAAAGACGTAGATGGCTAAATCCATTAGTAAATAACCCTGAGGCACAAGCGGCTTTTAAGCAAAATGAATGGAATCATTACCGTGTGGAAGCTATTGGAGACACGCTAAAAACATGGATTAATGGAGTTCCTGCTTCTTATTTAATAGATGATAAAACAGCTTCTGGATTTATCGGTTTACAAGTACACTCTATAGGAAATAAAATAGAAAAACTTGGCAAACACGTGATGTGGAAAAACGCTAAGATTTTAACAGAAAACTTATCCAAATACTCAACCAAAACACCACTGAAACCTATTGTAACAAAAAATAATCTAACCTATGATGAAAAAAGATCGGGATGGAAAATGCTTTGGGACGGAAAAACGACCAAAGGTTGGAGAGGCGCTAAATTGGATAAATTTCCTGAGTCTGGTTGGGTTATAGAAAACGGAGAGCTTATTGTTTTGGATACCGGAGGAGAAGAGTCTACGGCAGGAGGAGACATCGTCACGACTCAAGATTATAGTAATTTTGAGTTGCAAGTGGATTTTAAATTAACTCCAGGTGCCAATAGTGGTATTAAATATTATGTAGATACCGAAATTAATAAAGGCCCTGGATCTTCTATAGGCTTAGAGTATCAAATTTTAGACGATGCGCTTCATCCCGATGCTAAAAAGGGGTCGCATGAAGGTAGTAGAACCGTTTGTTCGCTTTACGATTTAATTCAGGCAGACACCAAAAAACCTTTAAAACCTATTGGAGAATGGAATACTGCATATATTAAATCTATTAATAATCATGTTGAGCACTGGATTAACGATGTGAAAGTTTTAGAATATGAGCGCGGAAGTGATGAGTTTTTAAAATTAGTTTCAGAAAGCAAATATGAAAAATGGCCAAATTTTGGATTGCTAAGTAAAGGGCAGATTTTATTGCAAGATCATGGCGATCGAGTAGCGTTTAGAAATATAAAAATTAAAGTTCCAAAAGCAAAATCAAGTAAAAATGGAAAATAATCGTAGAGATTTTATAAAAAAAACGGCCGTAGCTGCTTTAGGTGTTAGTTTAACAGGTAAGGTTAATGCCATGTCTGCAAGTAGTTATAATAATATAATTGGAGCTAACGATCGTATCAATGTTGCTATTGCAGGATTAGGACGTAGGCTACAAGCTTTTAAGCAACCTATAGGTTTAAAAGAAAGTAATGTGAAATTACTCTACCTGTGTGATGTTATGGAAAGCCAACGCCTAAAAGCATTAGATGGTTTTGGTAAGTATATAGATTATAAGCCTACTTTAGAAAATGACATAAGAAACGTATTGGACGATAAAAATGTCGATGTTCTTATAAATGCCACGCCAGACCATTGGCATACACCTGGTTCTATAATGGCAATGAAGGCAGGAAAGCATGTATATGTTGAGAAACCATGTAGCCATAATATGTATGAAAATGAACAATTGGTTAAAGCTGCTAAACATTATAATAAAGTGGTTCAAATGGGTAACCAACAACGTTCCTCGGGGCATACCATTGAAATTATTAAAGAAATTCACAATGGTATTATAGGTAAGCCATATAAAGCCGTTGCTTTTTATAATAATGCGCGTGGACAGGTGCCTTTGCAAAAAAGTGCTCCTGTTCCTGATGGATTAGACTGGGATTTATGGCAAGGCCCAGCGCCAAGACGAGATTATACTTCAGAAACATGGAATTACAATTGGCATTGGTATGGCTGGAACTATGGAACAGCAGAAGCAGGAAATAATGCTACACACGAGTTAGATGTTGCACGCTGGGCGCTGCAAGTCGATTTTCCGCAGCACGTATATGTCGAGGCCGAAAAACGACAGTTTTTAGATGACGGTTGGGAGATGTATGATGATATGGAGGCAACATTTAAATTTTCAGAAAATAAAACCATTAAGTGGGATGGTAAATCTAGAAACAGTTATAGTACCTATGGCGGTGGTCGCGGAACTATTATTTATGGTACCGAAGGCTCTGTTTTTGTAGATAGAGGTAAATACATGCTTTATGATCGAAGAGGTAAGTTAATTAAAGAATATAATTCAGCATCAAAAGAAGCAGGAACTGCGCTTGGCGGTGGAGGAGATACCTCTACAAAACATGTTCAAAACCTTTTTGATACCATTAGAGGGAAGTCAAAATTAACAGCACCTATTGATGATGCAAGTAAAAGTATGGCTATGGTGCATTATGCAAACATTGCTTATAGAATTAATGCGGGTTATGATATTGATGATAAAACCGGTATGATGTTTAATAGGGAGGCCATGAAGCTGTGGTCTAGAACTTATGAACCAGGTTGGGAACCAACTATTTAATAGATAAGTAAAATGTTAAAAATCTCAAATACCAATTGGTGTTTGAGATTTTTTTTGAATATTGATGAAATTTTTCTAAAAAAATTAACTAAATTTTACACTTTATCTCAGGACACTGCAGGATAGCTTCCTACAAGGAAAACTTTAATTTTAATGATTATAAATTTAGCATAAAAAACAACTCAACTAAGACAAATAATTAAGTAATCCATATATGTTTAAAAATAGTATTTTATTAGTTTTATTAAGTGTAGTTGGTAATTTAAATATAAGCCATGCACAACAACAGCAAAGCGATAACGAAAAACCGAATATCATCTTCATTTTAACAGATGATCAACGTTTTGACGCTATTGGTTATGCTGGAAATAAATTTGTTGAAACTCCTCAAATGGATGATTTAGCAAAATCGGGAACTTACTTTAACAAAGCTATAGTTACAACACCCATTTGCGCGGCAAGTAGGGCTAGTCTTTGGACAGGATTGCATGAACGTGCTCACAATTATAACTTTCAAACAGGAAATATCCGTGAAGATTATATGGCAGATTCGTACCCTGTTGTATTAAAAAAGAATGGTTATCATACCGGATTTTATGGGAAATTTGGAGTTAGGTATAATAACTTAGAAGAACAATTCGACGAGTTTGAATCATACGACAGAAATAATAGGTATAAAGACCGAAGAGGGTATTACTATAAAACCATAGATAATGATACGGTACATTTAACGCGGTATACTGGGCAACAAGCCATTGATTTTATAGATAAAAACGCTACAAAAAAAGAACCTTTTTGTTTATCTTTAAGTTTCAGTGCACCACATGCACACGATGGTGCGCCTGATCAGTATTTTTGGCAAGAAGAAACCGATAAATTATTGGAAAACACAACCATTCCGGGACCAGATTTAGCAGACGATAAATACTTTGATGCGCTACCAAAAATGGTTAGAGAAGGGTTTAACTGGTTACGATGGACTTGGCGTTACGATACACCCGAAAAGTACCAACATAGCTTAAAAGGCTACTACCGTATGATTGCGGGAGTCGATTTAGAAATAGCAAAAATTCGTAAAAAATTACAAGAAAAGGGAATCGATAAGAATACGGTAATTATAGTTATGGGAGATAATGGGTACTTCTTGGGCGAACGTAAATTAGCTGGAAAATGGCTCATGTATGATAACTCTGTTCGTGTACCATTAATTGTTTTCGATCCTAGAATTAACAAGCATCAAGATGTTGATGATATGGTGCTTAATATTGATGTACCACAAACCATTGCTGATTTGGCTGGCGTAAAAGCGCCCAATACATGGCAAGGAAAAAGTTTATTACCTCTTGTAAAACAAGAAACTAATACTATTAATAGAGACACTGTTTTAATAGAACATATTTGGAATTTTAGTGAAATTCCACCAAGTGAAGGCGTAAGAACAGAAGAATGGAAATACTTTAGATATGTCAATGATAAATCTGTTGAAGAACTTTATAACTTAAAGAAAGACCCTAAAGAAACTAAAAATCTAATAGGAAAGAAAAAATATAAAGCTGTAGCTGATAAACTAAGAAATAAGCTTGACCAACTTATTAAAAAAAATAGTAACGCTTTTAGAGCAGCACCAACAGATTTAACGGTTGAATTAATTAGACAGCCAGATAGTAATGTTGAAATTTATGATTTAAAACCAGAATTTGGTTGGACTGTTCCTTTGGGATCTAAATTTCAAGGAGCCTATCAAATTTTAGTCGCTGCAAATGAAAAGGATATTAATAACAACAACGGCACAATTTGGGATAGTGGAGAAGTACGTTCGTTAAAATCTACAAATGTTGAATATAAAGGAACCCCGCTTCAGGTTGGAAAAACGTACTATTGGAAAGTAAGAATTTGGGATGAAGAAAATAGACTAGTCGATTATTCTGAGGCGCAAAAGTTTACAACAGGAAAAAGTGATAGCTATATCATTTCAACCGAAAACAAGTTTCAAACCGATGCCATAAAACCTGTAAAGTTTGAAAAACGCGGTAATTTCTATTTTATGGATTTTGGTAAAGCAGCGTTTGCTACCATGAATTTTACCTATAAAGCCAAAACACCGCATACCCTTACCGTTAGGGTGGGAGAAATGGTAAACAACGAAGGTAATGTGAATAGAACACCTCCTGCTAAGAGTAATATTAGATATCAAGAGATAAAAGTAGATGTTAAGCCAGGACAAACAGAATATCAAATTCAAGTTCAAACAGACGAAAGAAATACAAGACCAAATAAGGCCATTCCATTACCTGATGGTTTTCCACCACTTGTGCCATTTAGATATGCAGAAATTGAAGGTGCCCAAGAAGCTATTTCGGCTAGTAATGTAGAACAATTAGCCTATCATACGTTTTGGGATGAGCAATCTAGTAGTTTTAAAAGTAACGATAATATCTTAAATCAAGTTTGGGATTTATGTAAATACTCCATAAAAGCAACCACATTTAACGGACTATATGTGGATGGAGATAGAGAGCGTATACCTTATGAAGCAGATGCTTATTTAAATCAATTAAGCCATTATACCACAGATCGAGAATATGCTATGGCTAGACGTACCATTGAGTATTTTATGAAAAATCCAACATGGCCTACCGAATGGCAGCAACATGTTCCATTATTGATTTATGCCGATTATATGTACACTGGTAATACCGAATTAATAGAGAGATACTATGAAGAATTAAAACATAAATCTTTATATGAATTATCTAATGAAGATGGTTTAATTACATCTACCAAAGTAGACGCTGCTTTTATGAAAAAACTAGGTTTTCCTGACGGCTACAAAAAACCATTAACAGACATTGTTGATTGGCCTGGCGCTAATTTTAATAGAAGTAAAACCAAAGGAGAACGCGACGGCTTCGTCTTTAAACCATATAGTACCGTTATCAACTCATTCTTCTATGAGAACATGAAGATTATGGCGAAATTTGCTAAACTTCTTGGAAAAACTCAAGAAGAACTAGATTTCGAATATAGAGCAGCAAAAGCAAAAAAAGCGGTAAACGAACAAATGTTTGATGCCGAACGCGGTATATATGTAGATGGTATTGGTACAGATCACGCTTCTTTGCACGCTAATATGATGCCTTTGGCCTTTGGTATAGTACCAGAAGAACATTTTGAATCTGTTGTAAATTACGTGAAATCTCGTGGAATGGCATGTAGTGTATATGGTGCACAGTTTTTAATGGATGGGTTATATAATGCCGGCGAGGCAGATTATGCCTTAGATTTACTAACTGATACCTCGGATAGAAGTTGGTATAACATGATAAAAATAGGGTCTACCATTACTTTAGAAGCTTGGGATAACAAGTATAAAAATAATTTAGATTGGAATCACGCTTGGGGCGCAGTACCTGCAAATGTTATTCCACGTGGATTATGGGGTATAAAACCAAAAACAGCGGGGTTTGCAGTGGCTACTATAAAACCGCAAATGAGTAAATTAAAATCCAGTGCCATAGAAGTTCCAACTGTAAGAGGAACCATTAAAGGAAATTATAAATATAATGGCACAAGGTTACAAACTTATGAAATTGAAATTCCAGGAAACATGGTTGCCGAATTTTCTTTAAATGATTTAGATGGAAAGGATTTAATTCATAACGGCAAAAAAGTACCGGCTGCTTTCGATAGTATTCGTTTAGACCCAGGGAAGCATACTATTCAACTTAAGATTAATTCATTTTAATATATAAACCTTAACTTATAATGAAATCATATTTTTTACTTCTTGTTATAGTAACAGCATCTTTATTTTCGTGCAAAAAATATAAAGAAGTAAAAATTGATGGTGAATTAAAAAAATGGCATAGAACAACTTTAAGTTTTGAAGGTCCTCAAACAAGCGAGTTGGCGGAAGAAAACCCTTTTTTAAACTACCGTTTAGATGTGACCTTTAAAAATGGTAAAAACACATACATTATTCCTGGTTTTTTTGCAGCCGATGGCAATACAGCAGAAACTAGCAGTAGTACAGGTAATATATGGCAAGTGCGATTTACACCTGATAACATAGGGAATTGGAGCTATTCGGTTTCCTTTAAAAAAGGTGATAATATCGCTGTAGCGGAAGATATATCTCTAGCGTCAAGTGCAGGGTTTATGGATGGGCAATCTGGAACTTTTACCATTTTAGAATCAGATAAAACAGGAAAAGATAACCGGGCAAAAGGACGATTACAGTATGTTGGCGAATCCTACTTAAAATTTGCCGAAACAGGTAAATATTTTATAAAATTAGGGGTCGATGCACCAGAAAATTTATTAGCATATTCAGATATAGATGAATCAACCAACGCACTCGGTTTTCAAAAAAAATGGGAGCCTCATGCTAAGGATTTTGATGAAAGTGCAGCACCATTTACATGGAAAAATTCCAAGGGTAAAAATCTTTTAGGAGCTATTAATTACTTGGCTTCAGAAGAATTAAACGTTTTTTCATTTTTAACTTTTAATGTTGATGGAGACGATAGAAATGTGTTTCCGTATGTATTAAAAGTACCAATTAAAGATTATGAAGCGTATGCTAGTGTTAAGAAAAATAAGGAAGCTTGGGAAACCATGTTTCATAAAACCAGGTTTGATGTTTCAAAACTAGACCAATGGGAACGAATTTTCGAATATGCTGAAACAAAAGGTATGTTTCTTCATTTTAAAACGCATGAAACAGAAACTGACCATTTAATGGATCAAGGTGTTTTTGGTATAGAAGGTAAATTGTATTATCGTGAGTTAATAGCGCGTTTTGGACATCATCTTTCCATGAATTGGAATTTAGGCGAGGAAAATAATCAGCCTATAGTAGAAGTTAAAAAAGTAGCAAAATATGTACATAATTTAGATCCTTATAAAAATCATTTAGTTATTCATACATTTCCAGATAAAGATGAGAGATATCAGGATTTTATAGGAGATCAAACTCCGCTAACTGGAGCTTCTTTACAATTAAGCCATCCAGAATTTAACGATGTACACCCTAGAGTTTTAAAATGGCGAAAAAAATCTAATGATACTGGTAAAAAATGGGCTTTAGCGGTCGATGAACCGGGAAAAGCCAACATTGCATTGTTACCCGATAATGAAGATCCCGAACATACGTATGCAAGAGGAAGAGCCATGTGGGGAACCCTTTTGGCTGGAGGATATGGCGTAGAATGGTATTTTGGCTATGCTAGCCCTAACTCCGATTTAACTTGTCAAGATTTTAGGAGTCGTGATCTGTTTTGGGATCAAAACAAACATGCTTTACACTTCTTTAACAAGTATATTGCATTTTGGGATATGGAACCTCGAGACGATTTAATAACTTCTAATCAGGTGGCGTATTGTTTCGCTAAAGAAAATGAAACATATGTTGTTTATAGTGAGATAAACAACGATATGGTAAAACTGAATTTAGGTAAGTCTGAAAGTATATTTGAAATAAAATGGTTCGATCCTAGAAATGGAGGCAATTTACAAGACGGTTCTGTTAAAACCATAAAAGCTAATGGGGTTGTAACTTTAGGTACTCCACCTTCTAATTTAGATAAAGATTGGGTGGTCCTTTTAAAGTTAATAAAATAAATAAAAATCTATTAAGCTTTTATATAATGATAAATAATAGCGTTAGTTGGGGTATTTTAGGCTGTGGCGATGTTGCAGAAGTAAAAAGTGGCCCTGCATTTTATAAAGTTGATAACTCTAATTTAGTTGGAGTTATGCGCAGAAATAAAGATAAGGTTGTAGATTTTGCTAAAAGACATCATGTTAGTAATTGGACTACCAATGCTACCGACTTAATCGAAAACCCAGCTATAGATGCCTTATATATAGCAACGCCTCCTTCATCTCATTTAGAATATGCCCTTCAAAGCATAAAAGCAGGTAAAAATGTATATCTTGAAAAGCCTATGGTGCTTAATAGTCGCGAAGCAGATATCCTTGTAAATGCACTTGAAAACAGCAAAGTTAAAGTAACGGTTGCCCATTATCGACGTGAATTGCCTGTGTTTTTAAAAGTGAAGAATTTATTAGATTCTAATATAATTGGTAAGGTAACTTCAGCTAAAATTGTTATAAAACAAACAGATAAAGCCAGTTTAATTGCTAAGTCTGATGAAAATTGGAGAACGAACCCTGAAATTTCGGGAGGGGGATATTTTCATGATATCGCACCACATCAAATCGATTTAATGTGTTATTATTTTGGCGAAGTGATCGAGATAACTAAAGATGACCTTAAAGAAAATTTAGATTCTAATCAAGAAGTAAATGGCAGTCTACTTTTTAAAAATGGTGTAAAATTTTCTGGTTCATGGAACTTTAATGCTTCTGAAGAAATAGATAATTGCACCATTCATGGTGAAAAAGGAACAATCTCTTTTTCTTTTTATGGAGATGAAATTGTTTTAAATAGTAATGGCGAAGAAAAGCGATTTCTCTTTACAAACCCAAAACATGTTCAGCAACCCATGATAGAGAAAACAGTCAATTATTTTTTGGGAAAGAGCCAAAATCCTTGTACAGTTAATGAAGCTGCTATTGTAACTCGAATTATGGATTTGTTTTGTGGACTAGATTAACTAAAATGAAAATAATGTTTAGTAAAAATATACAAATTGGGGTATGGTTAACGTATGCGATACTATCTGGATTGCATGCCCAAAACCCTATTGTACCAAACCAAGGGCTAAACGATCCCCATATTCATATTTTTAATGATACGGCTTATGTTTATGCTTCTCATGATAAATCTATATCAAATGATAAATTTATTATGGAAGATTGGTGGATTTGGTCTTCACCAGATTTAGTAAATTGGACTAAACGAAGCGTACTTAAACCAAAAGACACTTATATTAATAAAGTTTTTTCTCAATGTTGGGCAACCGATGCAGCTTATAAAAACGGTAAATATTACTTTTATTTTTCCGAAGGTAACGAACAAACCGGTGTAGTAGTAGCAGACACCCCAGTTGGACCATGGAAAGACGTATTGAAAAAACCGTTGTTAACATCTGGATTAACGCCAACTCACGAATACGATATGGCTGTTTTTCAAGATAACGGAGCCCATTATATTATTTTTGGAGTTTGGAATTATTATATAGCTAAACTCAATGAGGATATGATAAGTTTGGCAGAGGAGCCACGAAAAATAGAGATTAATAATCCTAGAGGTCCTTATAATCCCGATGGTAAAAATAAAAACATGCCTACCGACGATAAACCCTTTATGCATAAATACAACGGTAAATATTATTTGTCTTGGGGTAGTTTTTACGCTATGTCTGATAATATATACGGGCCTTATAATTATAAAGATACAGTAATAAAAGAGCATAGTTTTGCCAAAGGTTATCAATCACCAACATGGCCTAACGGCTTTTTACAAGGGAGGCATGGGTCTTTTTTTGAGTGGCATAATCAATGGTATTATATTTACTGTGATATTAGCCAAACAGGAAATCGTTATTTTAGGGATAGCTTTATAAGTTATGTACATTATAAAGAGAATGGTGAAATGGCCACCGTTAGGGTAGATGGTGTTGGCGTCGGAAATTATAATGCTGATGCAAGTATAGAAGCCGAAGATTATTTTAAAGCAGATGGATTAAATAAAATAGAGCTTAGTAGAGGTGGCTTTGGAATTCAACCATTAGAGGAGTCTAGTTATGTTATTTTTCCTAACGTTAAAAACTTAAAAGATAAACCTATTTTAGAATTAGAGGTACTTGCCAAGGCATCAACAACTATAGAAATAAGGGAGGAAAATCCTACGGGAAATATATTGTTTATATGCGAAATTCCTAAAAACACTATTCACAGTTTTCAAAAAAGGGTTTTCAGTACTAAAAATTTAAAAGATAATCAATCTATTTGCTTTGTCTTTAAAGGTATTAAAAACAATTCTTTTATCTTAAATAGATTTACATTCAAAAACCAAATTCATACAAATATTTAAAAAGTAATGCACAAAATCATTTTTTTATCGGTATTCTTAATTTTTACATTTTGCAATGCTCAGGAGTCGAACTCGAAAGATTATAAGGACGCCTCGTTATCTATAGACGAACGAGTTGAAGCCTTATTACCAAAATTATCACTAGAAGAAAAGGTAGCGCAAATGCGTATCTTTCATGCTAATATAGGAGTGAAACATGATGAAAAAGGAAGGTTAAAACTTTCCGAAAAGGTTATTAAAAAATTAAAACTTGGTATCGCTGGAATTAAAAACCCTGCCGAACATGTGGATGCAGTAACCGCTGCTAAATTAAATAACGAACTTCAAAAATACATTATAGAGCACAACCGTTGGGGAATTCCAGCGCTTTTTGTAACAGAGTCTTATAACGGTGTCGATGCAGAAGGGTGTACCAAATTTGGGAGACCTATAGCATCAGCAGCTTCATTTAACCCAGAATTGGTTCAAAAACAATGGGATATTGTAGGTAGAGAAGCTCGATTAAGAGGGATGCATATGTGCCATTCGCCAGAGGCCGATTTGGTTCGCGATCCACGTTTCGGACGTATGTCTGAGGCTTTCGGTGAAGATACTTACCTTACCACTCAAATGGTAACCAGTGCTGTAAAAGGTGTTCAAGGTAATTACGAAGGTTTAGGAAACGGTACACATATTGGAGCCGTTGCCAAACACTTTGCAGGTTATGGTCAAGTACTAGGTGGTTCAAATTTTGCAGCTATCGAAATTTCTCCTAGAACACTTATAGACGAGGTTTATCCTCCGTTTGAAGCCGCCGTAAAAGATGCTAAAACTTTAGGTATTATGGCTTCTCATGGCGATTTAAATGGTATTGCTAGTCATGGTAATCCAGAATTATTAACTGGTGTATTAAGAGACCAATGGGGCTTTAATGGCTATGTTGTTTCAGATTCTAATGATATTGCACGTTTATTTTATTTTATGAATGTTGCCGAATCTCCCGAAGCAGCAGCTCAAATGGGGTTAGAGGCTGGAATAGATATCGATTTATATGCCGAAGATTCTTATGCTTATCTTCCTGAAATGGTGAAGAAAAATCCTGAACTTGAAAAATTAATAGACCGTTCTGTAAGACGTGTATTAAGAACCAAATTCATTTTAGGTTTATTTGATAATCCTTATATAGATATTAAAGAAACTAAAAAAGGTGTGCGTTCTAAATCGTCTTTAGAATTAGCTAAAACATCGGATTTAGAATCTATAATTCTTCTTAAAAACGAAAAGAACACTTTGCCGTTAAATAAAAATAAAGGCCTAAAAATTGCGCTGTTAGGGCCTTTAGTGAAAGATAATACAAAAGCATTGTTCGAGTCCGTTACAGGAAATGCTATAACGTATGTAGCAGAAAAAGGTTTTCATTTAACAGATGAAAAAGGTGGAGCTCCGAAATTATTAGAAAGAGACGAAAACGCAATTGATAAATTGGTAAATACCGCCAAAAGTGCCGATATAAACATATTATTTTTAGGCGGTGATGAATTTACTTCTAAGGAAGCCTTTTTTACCCATGCTTTGGGAGATAGAGCAACAATTGATCCGGTAGGCCCACAAGACGAACTAATTGAAAAAATTAAAGCTCTTGGTAAACCTGTAATAGTGGTTTTAAAACACCGTAGAACCTTATCTATAAATACAATAGCAGAACAAGCCGATGCTATTTTGGATACTTGGGATTTAAGTGAATTTGGCGACCAATCTACCGCTAAAATTATTTTTGGAGAAGTATCTCCTTCAGGAAAATTACCAGTTACCGTGCCAAGATCTATTGGGCAAATACCGTTTCATTACAGTATGAAAGAGATTAATTATAAAAAAGGATACTTGTTCTTGGAAGATGGTCCAATTTATCCTTTTGGATATGGTTTAAGTTATGCTAATTTTGAGTACTCAGATATTAAAATATCCAATTCAGAAATTACACCAAATTCGGAAATTGAAGTTAGTGTAAAAGTTACTAATACTGGTTCTGTAAAAGCTAAAGAAGTCGTTCAAATGTATATTAAGGATGAAATAGGTTCGGTAACCAGACCAGATAAAGAACTTAAAGGTTTTGAAAAGATAGAATTAAATCCAGGCGAAAGCAAAACAGTTACTTTTAAAATCACTCCAAAAATGCTTGAATTTACAGGTCTTAAAATGAAAAAAGTATTAGAGCCAGGAGATTATACCGTGAAAGTAGGAACCTCTTCTCAAGAGTATTTAGAAACAACATTCAAACTAAAAAAATAGACAAATGAACAAATCCGTATTACACCTTTTAGTGCTTTTAACACTTTTTAGCTGTTCTGTTTCACAAAAAACAGTAGCTCAACAAGCTTTAGATAATTCTAAAATTAAAGCTTCTATGATTAAAGCATTAGAATGGCAAGAAGCACACCCAATTTTTGCAATTGCCCCAACCGATTGGACTGAAGGTGCCTATTATACAGGTGTCGCAAGAGCTCATAAGGCAACAAAAGATATGATGTATATGGCGGCCTTAAAAAATCAAGGATACTGGAATAATTGGCAAACTTTCGACCGTTTGCATCATGCCGATGACGTGGCTATTTCATACAGTTATTTGTATATTGATATGGTTGGAGGACGAAAGAATTTTGTAGATCTAGAACCAACAAAAAAATTCTTAGATGCGCATTTGTATGAAGATGATAACTGGAAAGCAGGAACAGATAAAAGTAAATACGGTCGTACAATTTTATGGTGGTGGTGCGATGCCCTGTTTATGGCACCGCCTGTCCTTAATTTATATGCAAAACACACCAACCAACCAAAGTATTTAGATGAGATGCATAAATTTTATATGCAAACTTATAATCAATTATACGATAAAGAAGAACGATTGTTTGCAAGAGATATGCGTTTTGTTTGGACCGGTTCCGATAAAGACGAAAAAGAACCAAATGGTAAAAAAATATTTTGGTCTCGTGGAAATGGTTGGGTCATTTCTGGTTTAGCATTAATTTTAGACGATATGCCACAAGACTATAAACACCGCCCATTTTATGAAAAGCTATTTAAAGATATGGCCGATAGAATTTTAGAACTTCAACCAGAAGACGGGCTATGGAGAACAAGTTTATTATGTCCAGAAACCTACAACTACGGAGAGGTTAGTGGCAGCGGGTTTTACACCTTTGCACTTGCTTGGGGAATTAATAATGGCTTAATCGACAAGAAACATACTCCAGCTGTAAAAAAAGCTTGGCATGCATTAGCTAAATGCCAGCATGATGATGGTCGCGTAGGTTGGGTGCAAAATATAGGAGCATTTCCAGAACCAGCTACAGCAGATAGTTGGCAAAATTTTGGTACCGGAGCCTTTTTAATGGCCGGTAGTGAGGTTTTAAAATTAAAATAAAAATATTATGGGCGTTACCCCGCTTTAGGGCGGGGTCGGGCTTTACGTTTCAAGTCCTCGCACTTCCTTCGTCAGGCTGTGGGCTTTCCTCTGCAATCCCTAACGCAGGCTAGTTTGCAACCTACTTTTACTATATAAACATATAGGTATATTTCAATTAAACTCGCAAACAAGTTAAAACCACAAAAATGAAATTTTTTAAATTAATAGTACTACTTTGTTTAAGTATTACAAGTTGCCAAACAAAAAACAAGGAAACAAAAAAAAACGTAGCAATTAATTCTGAACTTCCCGAACGACCAAATATACTTTGGTTAGTAACCGAAGATATGGGAGCATACATCCCGCCATTTGGAGATTCTACCGTAGTAACTCCAAATTTAAGTAAATTAGCTAACGAAGGCGTAATCTATCCAAATTTATATTCCACATCTGGTGTTTGTTCACCAAGTCGAGCAGCTATTGCTACTGGTATGTACCCTTCGGGTATTGGTGCCAATCATATGCGTACCAATTCTTATAATGACGAAATAGGTGTGCCAAAATATGAAGCTGTACCACCTACAGATGTTAAAATGATTAGTGAGTTGCTACGTAAGCAAGGTTACTATTGCTCTAATAATTATAAAGAAGATTATCAATTTAAAGCACCAAAAACAGCGTGGGATGAAAGTAGTCCTTACGCACATTGGAGAAATAGAGCGGCAAATCAGCCATTTTTTTCAGTATTTAATTTTACAGAAACCCATGAGTCGGGATTGTTTGAGCCTTACGGATTTAGAGAAATAGAAACAAGACATTACCACTCGGGAGACCGAAACTATAAATGGAAAAATTTTGGAGCTTCGCATGCCAAAAATAGGATGGCAGAAGAAGATACGCCTGTGCACCTTTCAAAAGATACAGACTTTAATATTCCACCATATTTAGCAGATACTAAAGTAACACGTCGAGACATGTGGAAGGCTTATAACAATATAGCTGAAATGGATCACCAAATTGGAGCTGTTTTAAAACAATTGGAGGCAGACGGATTGCTTGAAAATACCATTATTTTCTTTTATGGCGACCATGGCGGACCACTACCAAGAGAAAAACGATTAATTTACGATTCTGGATTAAACACACCAATGATTATACGTTTTCCAAAAAAAATGCACGCAGGAACAAAAGACAATCAACTCATAAGTTTTGTTGATTTTGCACCTACATTATTATCTTTAATAGATGAGGAGCCAAAACCCTATATGCAGGGGCAAGCATTTTTAGGAAAATATAAAGCTAAAGCACGACAATACATTCATGCGGCAGCAGATAGATTTGATGGATTTACCGATGCTATTCGTGCCGTAAGAGATAGTCAGTATAAGTACATTAGGAATTATAGACCTGAGCAGGGATATTATTTGCCAGTAGCATACCGAGAAAAAATTCCAGCTATGCAGGAGTTGTTAAGGCTTAAAGAAGAAGGGAAATTAAATGATATTCAAATGCAATGGTTTAGAGAGAAAAAACCAGTTGAAGAGTTATTTGATTGTAAGGCAGATCCTTTTGAATTAAACAATTTAGCTAATAACCCTGAATATAAAACAAAACTTAATGAATTAAGTTCAGAAATGGATAGATGGTTGGCAGAGATTAAAGATACACCAAATCTTGACGAAAGAAAACTAGTAGAACGTTTATGGAAAGGAAATGATAGTCAGCCTAAAACATCCGAACCTACGATCGCTGTAAACAATGGAAAGCTAAAAATAAGTTGTGAAACTACCGGAGCTTCAATTGGATATAAAGTAATTAAGGACGGTAAAACACCTCAATCATGGGCAATTTATCAAAACCCTATTGACTTACCTAAAGGTGCAAAACTAATGGTTCAAGCACATCGTATAGGGTTTAAGCCAAGTAAAACAGTAGAATTTAATTAATTTAAATCGCAAAAAATAAAATGAAGAAATTATTTTCATTTTTAATCACAGCTTTTACTTTTATAAGTGTTGTGTATGCACAACAGGTAAGACACATTGAAACTTATAATGATGCTTGGAGTTTCTATAAAGGAAGTTTAGACAATCCCTTTAATGAAGCGCTTGATATTAATTGGGAAAAAGTAACCCTCCCTCATTCTTGGAATACTAAAGATATTTTAGATGATGAAGACGGTTATTATCGTGGAGATGGTTGGTATAAAAAAACGGCTATAATTCCTAAGATTTACCACAATCAGCAAGTGTTTTTGTTATTTGAGGCGGCCAATCAAGTAACGTCGTTATATGTAAATGGTAAGGCAGTAGGTGAAGATCATATTGGAGGCTATACTACATTTGCCAGAGATATTACCTCAGCATTAAAAGAAGGAACTAATGAAATAGCGATTAAAGTAAACAATGCACATAATGACGAAATTATACCGCAAGCAGCCGATTTTTCATTT
This sequence comes from Algibacter pacificus, assembly GCF_008033385.1. Lineage (GTDB taxonomy): Bacteria > Bacteroidota > Bacteroidia > Flavobacteriales > Flavobacteriaceae > Algibacter > Algibacter pacificus. The sequence goes on from NZ_VOGY01000001.1 coordinate 502,875, forward strand.
TATGGTGGTATTTACAGAGATGTACATTTAATCATTACCAAACCTGTTCATTTTGAAGTGGCTAATTTAGGAGCAAATGCTATTTTTATTAGAACTCCAGAAGTTTCAGAATCTTCGGCTAAAATTTCAGTACAATCTAAAGTTGTAAGGCCTAAAAAAGGCACGTACTATGTAAAACAAACTTTATATGACGCCCAAAACAACTTAGTAAAAATAATGAAGTCGAAAGCGTCTTATGGAAACGAGGTGTTTAGTGATTTTTCTATCTCTAATCCAAATTTATGGTCTCCAGAAAGTCCATATTTATATAAATTGGTTTCAGAAATAATAGATAAAAAAGGTAATGTATACGATAGAATTGAAAATCCTGTAGGATTTAGATGGTTTCGTTTCGATGCAAAAAAAGGCTTCTTTATCAATGGAAAACAAACCAAACTTATTGGAACGTGCAGACATCAAGATTTTCTAGGAAAAGCCAATGCAGTTAGTGATGAAATTCATAGAAATGATATGAGGTTACTTAAAGAAATGGGGTCTAATTTTTTACGAATTGCCCATTATCCGCAAGACCCAGCTATTTTAGAAATGTGCAATAAATTAGGGCTAGTTGCTACTCTCGAAATTCCTTTTGTAGATAAAGCTGCAGCCAACGAAACCGGAAAGCAAAATAGCATAAAAATGCTCAAGGAAGCCATTCGTTTTAATTACAACAACCCTGCTATTGTGGCTTGGAATTTAGGGAACGAAACTACAATGAAAGCTCCTGATAAACTAGGCGAAGCGTACACCAAACACTTTGTAGAAACGCACAAAGTTTTAGGAAAAACCATAAAAGATGAAGATGACACCCGGTACTCTTACTGTGTGTTTTTTAGAGAACCAGCATACCAAGATAAACTAGGAATAAGATTAACCGATTTGGTAGGATACAATAAGTATTACGGTTGGTATGTTGAAGAACTAGAAGATATTGATAAAAACCTAAGAAGTTTAGTAGAACGTTCTTTGGCATTAAATCCCGATAAACCTTTTATTTTAAGTGAGTATGGCGGTGGAGCAGACCCTAGAATACGTTCTTACAATCCCACTCGATTCGACTTTAGTGTAGAATATCAATTTGAACTTCATAAGGCTTATATGAAAACCATTTTAGATATGCCAGAAATTGTGGGAGCAAATGTTTGGAACTATGCCGATTTTCAGGTAGAACACCGAAAAGATGCCGTACCGCATATTAATAGTAAAGGTTTAGTTTCTGCCGATAGAAAGAAAAAAGACGCGTATTACTTATATCAAGCATTATTAAAGAAAACGCCATTTTTGGCAATAGCTTCTAAGTCTTGGAAAAAAAGAGCTGGAATAGCAGATGCCGTAGGAGGCGACGTTGCTACACAACCAATAACAGTGGTTGGCAATGGAAAAGATGTGGAATTGTTTGTAAACGGAACTTCGCTAGGTAAAAAAGTATTTGATTTTTCTACAGCCACTTTCAATGTACCTTTAAAGCATGGAAATAACTTAATTGAAGTTGTTTCAGAAAAAGACGGAGAACTATTAAAAGATTTTGCAATTATAGAGTTTACACTTCAGCCTAAAAACTTAAAAAGTGAAACCAATCCGTTTAAGGAAATAGCCATAAATGTTGGTTCATACTGTTATTTTATTGAAACCGATAATATAGATTATTTATGGATGCCCGATAAAGCTTATGAAAAAGGCGGTTATGGTTATGTAGGCGGTGATTTTTTAAGATTTAAAAGTAAACGAAGAAATAATATTGGAACTAACGTAAGTGTTAAAGGAACAGAGAACGACCCTATTTACCAAACGCAGCGTATTGGTATTGAGGCCTATAAATTTGATGTTCCTAAAGGAACCTATGAATTGTCTTTACTTTTAGCAGAATTAAAAACCAAGGAAGATAATATCATGGATATTGTGGTAAATGGAAAGCCTGTTTGGAGCGATATAAACCTTAAAAAACAATATGGAAACGACCGTAGTGTAATGAAACGTTTTTTAATTACGATTGAAAATGATAACGGAATAACCGTTGGGTTTAAATCGAAAAAAGGGCAAACAAGACTGAGCGGTATTAAGCTTAGAAGCGTCAATTAATTTTTTTATTAAGTCTAGAATGTCTTATTAAACAAGTTTTAAAAGCTTATATCTAAAATTTAATTCTAGACTATAAGAATGTATAAGTTTAATATTTATTCAACTTTGGTTTTTTTAAATTACAATTTGAATTCAGAAATTATTTATATTTTATGAAAATAAGGACTATAACTCTTCTCGTAAATAAACACGGGAGCAACTAAAGCTATAATTAATAAAAAAGTAAAATTACAATGAAATATTTAGCATCGTGTTTGTTTGTTTTAATAATGCAATTAACAATTGTTAGTTGTAATTTTTCTAAAACTCTAACCGCTCAAGAAGCAAAAAATGCTCCTGTTATAGGTGAATTACGAAATGGTTTTAAAACTTCAAAAAAGCAATATCGCCCTGAAACTTGGTTTCATCTAAATGGAAACAACATTAGTAAAGAAGGTTTAACATTAGATTTAGAAGCTATAAAAGAAGCAGGGTTACAAGGCGTACACCTATTTAATAAAGCAGGAAGGCCTTATCCAAACGTAAAACCTATAGAGATTTTATCTCCAGAATGGGAAGATATGATTCGGCATGCAGCCAATGAATGTAAACGATTGGGTTTAAAATTTACCATGCAAAATTGTCCAGGCTGGTCTATGACAGGTGGTCCTTGGGTTCCCGAGGAAGAAGCTCAACGCGAAGTGGTTGAAACGGTTTATTACGTTTCTGGTAAACAAATTTTTAATGATATACTTGAGATAGATTCATTGTATCATACACCAGATTACAATTATCAAGACATTCAAGTATTAGCTTTTCCAACTCCAGAAGGGGATGATACGCCTCCTTTCAAACCTACGTTAATAGAAACTAATAACACAGCTGTACCATGGAAGGACATTTTTAATCCAGATGCTAAAATAATTGTAACTCGAAAAACTACGCGTTTAGATCAACCCTTAAATACATACAGAAAACAAGGTATTTCAAAAGTAAATAATCAAGATTCTTGGGTTAGGACAACATTTGATAGTCCTATTACATTACGTACTATACAGCTTCCGCAATTAAGACATATTATTATGGGTACCCAATATCCGCAAGTAGATGTCGCTATTAAAGTTGAAGCCCTTATCGATAATAAACTAAAAGAAATAACAACAGTAAATATCCCCGATGCTAACTGGAACGACAGGCGAAAACATTTAACTTTAGCTATTCCAGAAACCACTTCAAACAAATTTGTGTTTACTTTTAAAGGCACACATACTATAGCACCAGAAGTTATCCGGCTAAGTGCAAAACCCAAACTTCATAACCATGAAGCTAAGGCCGCAAAAGTACTGCGCCGTCTTGAAAAGGATGTGCAGTATGCGTACAATGAAAAAACCTTTATAAATCCCAATAATATAGTGAATCTAACGGATAAAATGAATTCGGAAGGTAAACTAAATTGGGAAGTTCCCGAAGGTCGTTGGACGGTGGTTCGGTTCGGGCATATCAATATGCGATTAACCAATAAACCTGCCGTTCCTGAAGCCACAGGTTGGGAATCAAGTAAACTTGATAAAGTTGCTATAGAAAACCATTTACGAAAAGGGATGATTGGTAATTTAATCAAAGATGGTGGCCCTATTGGAGATGGTAAATTGCAAGGGCTATTAATTGATAGTTGGGAAAGTCACGTGCCTACATGGACCATGCATTCTGAAGATATGTTCAAAGAATTTGAAAACCGTAGAGGCTATAGTATGAAAAAATACTTGCCAGCCACTATGGGCTATATTATTGAAAGCCCAAAAGTAACCGCTAAATTTTTAAGAGATTTACGACACACCATGGATGACCTATTTATAGATAATTTCTTTAAACATTTTGCAACCGTAGCTCACGATATGGGGGCTGAAGTTTATACCGAAGGCGCAGGAGGCGAAGTGTTGCCAATAGATCCTATGCGGTATTATGGCGTTAGCGACAACCCAATGACCGAGTTTTGGTACCCAAGTGCACCATCAGCACAAAATGAATATGCTAAACCTATTTACAATGCAGCATCAGCAACACATTTATATAATAAACCAATACTTGCTGCAGAGGCTTGTACCCAAGTAGGAGTAAAATGGAACGAACATCCATTTTCTGTAAAATATTTAATAGACTATAATTTTGCAAAAGGAGTAAACCATTTGGTGTTTCACACGTTTTCGCATACACCACAAACCAATGTGCAACCAGGGTCTAGTTTTGGTGGGAATATAGGGTTTCCGTTAGTACGCGAGCAAACTTGGTGGAAATACATGTCTAACTGGACCGATTATTTAACCAGAAATCAATATGTATTGCAACAAGGTGAGTATGTGGCCGATGTGCTTAGGTATTATGGCGATCATTATGAGCGTCCACCATTCGATTTAGATTACTTTCCTAAAGGTTACAGGTTTGATTATTTAAACGCAGAAATTTTAAATGATAAAGTAAGTGTGAAAAGGGGAAAAATTCATGTGGAAAATGGCGGCGATTATAGAGTTATTAGTCTAAGAGATTCAGAAAGCATGTTGTTATCTACAGCTAAAAAACTAAAAGAATTGGTGATAAACGGTGCCATTGTTTTAGGTAACAAACCTAAAGATTCTCCTAGTTTAATGGATGATGAGAACGATTTAAAAGAATTGCAATCTATTGCTGATGATTTGTGGGATACTACCAAAAGCGGAGTAAAACTAGTAGGTAAAGGAAAAGTATATTGGGGGAAAACACTGGAAGAAGTTTTAGCAGCAGAAGAAATTTCTAAAGATGTTATCTTGCCTGAGGATGTAAACATTAATTGGATTCATAGAGAAACGGAAGCTGCGCATATCTATTTTGTAGCTTCAAAAGAAGATAGCCCGATTGATATTTCCTTGAGTTTTAGAATTGATGGTTTATCTCCTCAGATTTGGGATGCCTTTACAGGGAATCAGCAAGATGCTAAAATTTGGAAAAACGAAAATGATAGAACAAATGTTGCAGTTTCTTTAGCTGAAAATGGAAGCGTAATTATTGTGTTTTCAAAAAGCGATATTAAACCAATAGCATCAAAAATTACGCGCAACGGAGAAACTATTTTAGAAACAAAAACAGGATGGTATCAAATTCATAAAACAAATGATTACCCCGTATTAACTTGGATTGGAAATGAGTTTCAGGCTTCAATGTCTGGGGATTATATTTTTCATCAAAACGGAAAAGAGGAAATTAAGTCTATTAATGTTATAAAAAAATCACTTCAAAATAACTGGAAACTAACTTTTGATAAAGGTTGGGATACCCCAGAACACATTCAAATTGATGTGTTAAAATCGCTCACAACATTAGAAAATGATGCTATAAAACATTATTCAGGAACTACAAGATACGATAAAACCATTAAGTTAAAAGAAACAGGTAAAACCACTGTTTTAGATTTGGGTGAAGTTGCAAATATTGCAGAAGTTTGGTGTAATGGCAAAAAAGTAGGCGTAAAATGGGCGCCACCTTTTGTGTTTGATATTACAAAAGCAATTCAGAAGGGCGAAAATAAGTTAGAAATAAAGATTACTAATACATGGAGAAATCAACTAATTTTTGATAATAAAAGATCAAAAAATGCTAAGAAAACTTGGACAACAGCTCGCCCAAAAAATACTGAAACGGAGTTGGAAAAATCTGGTTTAATTGGGCCTGTGGTTTTAAAAATCATGAATTGAAAACATTTCCTAAAAACAAGTTAAGAGTTGTAGGTTAAGCATATTAAATTGTAATTTAGGTGTAAAACAAGATACAGCAGGATGTAAAAGTTTAGTAATAATTAGATATTTAGATTCAAAAAACTAACTAAATATTTTGATATTATGCGAACCGTTACACTTAAGCATTTACTTTTTTTAGCCATTACCTTGTTTTCAGGTTTAGCTAAAGCTCAAGTCACTTTTTTAGAAAACACAAAGATTACCGATCAGGCCTTTTATTTTTGGAAACCAGATGATGCAACACCATATCATTATGGTGCCAGTATAAACCCACACGGTAATTGTATGAAAGTATCCAATGGTTATGTTTTTTATACTTGGTACCGCGGTGGTTGGAGCGATCGTACCTTAATGGTCTCACGAAAGAAAATTGGAGAAGGGGCTTGGGTACACGTTGAACTGCCGGCTAAACTAAGTTTGGTTGGTGGTAAAGGCGATACCCATTTAACCACCAATATTGGCATTTGTCCTATAGATGGAACCGTACATTTGATGTTTGATCATCATAATGAAGATTTAAATTATATCAGGTCAAATAAAAATATAGCTTTTGGTCCAGATGAAGATTTTACTGCCGAGAATTTTTTACCTCAACAAAACTATTTAATTCCAGGAAAGAAAGTAACTGGAGTTACGTACCCAGATTTATTCAATAACGACCTCGGCGAAATGTATTTTGAACGTCGATTAGGTGCTGCAGTTGGAGGCGATATAGTGATGACTTACTATAACGGAAATACTTGGTCTAGCGAAGTAACTATTATAAAAGGTAGGGGGCAAGAAGTAACACAAGGAGAGCGACACTTTGCTTATGGAAGCGCATATTTTATTAATGGGAAATTTTATTATGCCTATTCGCCTAGGTGGGCAGAGTCTCCTACAAGGTTAAATGAAGGTGTTTATGTGATGGAGTTGGGGGCTAGGATGGATAATAAAGCAACCACCTTAGATGGTAAAAGTTATGATTTGCCAATTATAGATCACGCACCTTTTTTTATAGCCGATCCGCGAAGTATTCCAGATAATGAAGGCTGGGCAGGAGGACCACAATTAGCAATTTCTCCAAAAAACGATATCTACACCTATATTAAACCTAAAGGTACCGAGCCTTATAACTATTTACAAAAATCTGGAGATGTTCAATTTGAGGAAGATAGAAATAAAGGAGCGCTAGGTATATTCTATGGAAACCGTATGTATAAGTTTAATGTATCTAGTGGTAATTTTGTTGTAACAAGTGCTTTGGCAGGCACCTATACTTGGCGAGAGGATTTTAGAAAACCTATAGGGCTTAACGTTAAAAAAAGCATAACAGTTATGAATGATGGTATTATTGCCATTGTATTTAGTGAGGTGAAAAACAGCGCTACGGTACCAGTGCATTGTTTTGTTTTTAAGTTAGATAAGGAAGAGTATACCGCACAAACTATCAGTTTTGATGCCCTAACAGAAAAAACGGAAGGCGATTCTAATTTTGAATTAAATGCAACGGCAAGTTCAGGACTACCCGTTTCTTATTCATCATCGGATACTCATATTGCTCGTATCATTGATGGTAATAAAGTACAAATTATGGGAGTAGGTGCTTGCGAAATTATTGCTAGCCAAATAGGAGATAGTAATTATGAAAAGGCTCCAGATGTATCACAAACCTTGGTGATTAAGGCGAACACCTCTAAATTAAATCAAACCATCGATTTTACCTTAGCAGCAACCAATCATGTTTGGGGTAGCCCAGATCAAACCTTGAGTGGCATAGCAAGTTCTGGGTTACCCGTACAGTTTGAAAGTTCCAACACCGATGTAGCCGTAATTTTTGATGGAAACAAATTACAAGTAAAGCAAGCTGGTGAGACTACCATAAATGCTTTGCAATATGGAGATGATACCTATAATGCTGCACCTATTCTGGGTTATAAACTTACGGTTCCTCTTCGTCAACAAGACATTGTGTTTGAAGATATTCCAGACGTAACTTCGGGAGATCCAGCGTTTAATCTAGTGGCAACTAGTAATAATTCAGAAGCTAATTTTAGATTCCTTTGTCCTAATAACCAAGTAGCAATAGTGTGGAGTAATCAAGTAAGGCATGTTTTAGGTGCAGGCAGCGCTACTATAACTGTTTCAGATAGTGGGAACAATTATTATTCATCGGCACAAGTTTCAAAAACAATTACGGTTAAACCTAAAACACATAAGCTTCCAACAGAAATAGAAGCAGAGCATTATACAACTAAAAATGGGGTAAATGTAACACGTTGGAGTAATTCAATATTTTATTTAAATGCATGGAACGTCAATGATTTTGCAGAATATACTATTGATGTGCCTGAAGATGGATTATATGATGTAGAAATTATTGCGGCTTCTCCTGGAGCAACAAAAAAGCTTAAAATTATTAAAGGAGACACAAAACTTAAATCTGTAGATTTAAAAACAACACCAAGTTTAACCAGATTTTTAGGAACAAAAACCACTATTTCACTTCAAAAAGGAGTGCAAAAAATTAAAATTGTAGCAGAAGTGGGGGGATTTAATTTTGACCGTATGAAAATTACTAAAGGACAGGATAATGATGATGTAGGGGGGGATGCAGATGGCGTTTATCAAATTGTTAATGTTTCAACAGGAAAGTATCTTGGTACTAATTCAAGAGGTGGTCAGCCTGTAATAATGCGTGATACCGGAGATGGATCGGATAGAAAATGGGAATTTGTTAAAACCAATGTAGGTGGTATAGATTACTATAACATAGATAGTAAAGATAATGGTATATTACGGGCTACAGGTAGCGGGTTTGCCCAAGGAGCCTTTCTAGTAGTAAGCACAGGAAAAGAATCTCCAGCTGGCGATACCGATAAAATATGGACCGTACATTACAATAGAGAAGATGATACTTTTAGGTTTGAAGCTAAAAATAATGGTACATTTTTGTATCATGACGAGGATGGTAAATGCTATAATAGAAATGTCAATGAAACTGATACCAGAAGTAAATGGCGAATAGTAGGAACAGGAGGACCGTTATTAAGTAATAAAAAACAAAACTTTAATAAGCCTTTTTTAAGCATTCATCCTAATCCTACTGTAGATAAATTTACTATACATTTTAATAATATAATAGGTAAAAAGAATATAGAAATTTATAATCTTTTAGGTAAACAGGTGTATAAAAAAATGTCATTTAAAAATGTTTTAGAAATACAAAACCAGTATAGTTTTAAGGCGGGTATGTATCTTATTAAAGTGAGTTCTTATAATAGTACAACAACTTTCTATGCTAAGTTAATGGTAAAATAAGTAATAATAAACTAAGTTTAAAAACACTTTAAAGTATTATATTTGCTTTTTAAGAGCTATGTAGAAGTATTTTTTGTCAACTAAGAAGAGAATAGAGAATACTTGTTAAATAGGTGAGACTTATTCAACTTGTGGATGTAATTTTAGTTTTAGGACCAATTTTAAAAATTGAAACCTTTATTTCTGACGGAGGTTTTTTACAATTATATATTTTAACGAATAATAAGATTGTTTGTCCTAAAATCAGGATATAGCAGGACAGGTAAAGAGAGGTTTTTTTTTTAGATTTATAAAATTGATTTATGTCAACTAAACAATAATAAAGAAGACAACTATGAAAAAAATTACCTCAAAATCCTTAATCTTATTTGCTTTTACACTCTTTTCTTTTGTATTATCGGGGCAAACAGTAGCGCCCGATGAGGATACTGGTACTTATACCACTTGTAATGATGATGGTGCAAATGCAACTAGAACATCAAATGATTTACCATCCGCTGCTAATGTAGGAACTATTGATGACCGAAGTTGCTATGCAAATTACAAAGAAAGTAATGTTTATGGAAAAACTTGGGGGATTTATAATATTACTCATAATTCTAATAATCAAGATGCGGCAAACACTTTGCAGCCAAGGATAGAGCGTTCTTTATCTAGATCTCAAGCTACAGGAGTGGGGAGTTACGCTAGGTTTACAGGAACGGTTAGAATACTAGAGGTTGGTGTAACTAGTAGTGATGGTAGCGATGGAACCTATATCATGCAGGCAAAAGGAAAACACACCGGTGAAGGTGGTTCTAACGACCCCGCTATTTGTTTGTTTCTAGCAAAAGCTGTATATGGCCAGGATACTAATGGTAACCCTGTACAAGTATCTTTTAATATTTTTAGAGAACAAATTAACTATAGAGGTGGATCTGGAGCGGCAGGAAGAGATATTGTTTTCTTAACTAATATTGGAAAAAATGTTGAAACCGATATTGAGCTCGAGGTAGGTTTTAGGGAAGACCCTAGCGATGCAACAAAAAAAATACATTATGCTGATGCCGTTATTGGTAGTGAAACTTTTAATTTTACCATTCCAGAGCCCGAAAGAGGGGTTGAGTCTGGTATTAGATATGGTGCATACCGTGTTAAAGGTGGTAGAGCTCAAATAAGATGGGCTAATACAACATACACCAAGGAAGAAGTAGAGAATTCTGGAGATTTACCAGTAGGCATTTGTAGATTAAAAAATGTAGCAACTGGAAAATATTTAAGGTCTTCAGGGTCTAGTATTGTAGCTAGTGATTCAGGAGAAGGTTCAGATAAAGAGTGGCAATTTGTAAAAGCCGAAGTATCTGGTTTTAATTATTATAATATTGATAGTGAAGTAAAAGGAATCATACGATTTAAAGGGGGGAGCTCTGCTCCCGAGTTAGTTAGTACATCTTTTGGTGCACCTAATCAGGCAGTAGATAAAATATGGACTATTATTGATAATGGAGACGGAACTTATAGTTTTGAAACTAAAAACAATAAAAGATATTTATATCATGCCGAAGATAATACTATGATACACTCCTCTAATACTGATGATAGAAGTAAGTGGATTTTAGAATCTACAACATTAAGTATTAACGATAAAGATTTGGAAACTCCTACAGTAAAAATATATCCAAATCCAGCAAAAGATAGTTTTACTTTGGCATTTGAAAATCAAAATACGGTTAAGGTTGAAATTTATGATATTACAGGGAAAATAGTTTATCAAAATTCAACCAATAAAGGTGTTTTAGAAGTTGAAGTAAGTCATAAATTTACTTCTGGTTTATATTTGGTTAAAACTTTGGCAGAGAATAATAAAGTATATCACACTAAATTGGTTATAAAATAAAGGTAAAAAGGTAGTACATAGTTAACAAAAGCCAGGAAGATTTATTTCTTTTTGGCTTTTTTATTTTATAATATTTAAGAAACGGGTTTCGTGCAGGATAAAACAGGATAGTTTTTAAAAATGATGTCCATAAATTTATTTTTTCTAATAAAATTATTAAATGAAAAGACGCAACTTTATTCAAATTTCAGCTTTAGCGGGTGTTGGTTTATCATTACCCATGTCAGGAATATTAAATGCATGTACTAGTCATCCAGAACATTCTTTAGAATTTAAAAACCTTATAACAGGGTTGTTAAAAGACTGGAGCGATGGTATGTTAAAAGTGCAAATTAATAATCCTTCAAACCTAGAAGAACATGGTGCTTTAGGCTGTCCGTCTTGCTCACATATTCACGGACGCTGTATGGATGCGGTATATCCGTTTTTATATATGGCAGACAAAACAGGAGATGATAAATACGTAGAAGGTGCTAAATTAGTCATGACTTGGGCAGAAAATAACGTCTCTCAAGAAAATGGCGCTTGGACGGTAATTAAAAACCCAAAATCTTGGAAAGGAATAACGATTTTTGGAGCTATTGCATTGGCGGAAGCCCTGCATTACCATGGTCATGTTTTAGACGAAATAACTCGCAAAGCTTGGACAAATCGTTTAGAGAAAGCGGGGCAATACATTTACGATACATTCACAATAGATTTTACCAATATCAATTATCCAGGAACAGCAGTCTATGGATTGAATTTGATAGGAAATGTGTTAGGAAGAGAAGATTTTAAAGCCAAGAGTAAAAAATTAGCTTCAGAAGTGAAAGTATATTTTACAGAAAATGAAGGTTTGCTTTTTGGCGAATGTAAAAAGAGTTCAAGTAAGTTAAGTGAAAAAGGTTTGCATGGTGTAGATTTAGGGTATAATGTAGAAGAAACTCTGAATAGTTTGGTAATGTATTCCATTAAAGAAAAAGATGAAGAATTATTACAAATCTTAACCAAATCTTTAAATAGTCATTTAGAATTTATGCTACCAGACGGTGCTTGGGATAACAGTTGGGGAAACCGCATGTACAAATGGAGCTACTGGGGAAGTAGAACCTGCGATGGTAGTCAACCAGCATTTGGAATGATGGCGAATATCAATCCTGCTTTTGGAACAGCAGCAGTAAAAAACACAGAATTATTGCAAAGATGTACAGCAGATGGCTTAATTCATGGAGGTCCTGGTTTTATAGAAGCAGGCATTCCGCCTTGTGTACATCATACCTTTACACATGCCAAACCACTAGCTGCATTGTTAGATCATTGGGAGCATTTACCAGAAATAAATGCCAATACCAGTTTACCAAGAACCACAGCAGATGGTGTAAAGCACTTTAAAGATTTAGATGTGTATCTTTTTGCACGAGGCGATTGGAGAGGCACAGTAAGTGCTTACGATGCAGAATATCATTATAAATACGATTTTCGTCAAGCTTCAGGAGGCGCTTTAGGCGTTTTATTTCACAATAAAGTAGGTTTATTGTGTGCTGCAAGTATGGCAGAATATCATTTAGTTGAAAAGAATAATCAACAGCCTCAACCAGGTAAAGATATTTGTTTAACGCCACGTATTGAAACTTTTAAAGACGATGTTTGGTATACAAATTTATACGATTTACCAGCTACAGTAAAAAGCAAAGATGAAAATGAAACTATAGAGTTGTTGGCCGACGTAAAACTTAAAAATGTAGATAGAGAGGACGTTACAGAAACTGCGTCTGTATTTAATATAGCTTACATCTGTTCTACCAATAAAACTGAAATTAAAGTAGCCACAAAACAAGATGTTAAAGCTCAAACAGCTTTTGTATTACCCATTATTTCGCCTTCCAGTGAAGTGGTTGCAAATCTTAGTGAAAACGAAATTACCATCCAAAAACCTGAAGGGTTAGTTACTATAAAAGCTAGTGGGCCTATAAAGATTAAGGAGATTGAAGGAAAACGTACTTTTAATATGGTGCCAGGGGTTGAAGCCTTGCCTTTAGAAGTGTTTTTTGAAGAAGAGAGTAAAACGATAGAGTTATCTATAACAGTAAGTTAACAGCTTATCAAGGTAGGGGATTATTTTAAATGATTCCCTACTTTTTTTTAATTAGAATATCAATAAATTACAAGAGGTCCTTACTTAAGTTCCTAAATTTACCGGGAGCCCATCCTGTTTTTATTTTAAACAATCTATTGAAATACACTTCAGACTCAAAACCCAATTCGAAGGCTATTTCTTTTTGAGATTTATTAGAGTTTAATAGTAACTCTTTAGATTTTTCAATTTTTAATAGTAAATGATATTGTAGAGGAGAAACTCCGGTTTGTTTCTTAAAATCTATTCGGAATTTAGAATAACTTACGCCCAAATCCGAAGCTATTTCAATAAGGTTAATAGAACTGTTTATGTTTTTATACATGATGCTTTTTGCACGAGATATCATGGAATTTAAATCGTCCAAGTTACTACCACCGCTTTTAATATTATGCAATTCTGCCATGAGCTGAATACAAACTCCAGAAGCCACATGTTGATAGCCATAAGCAGCTTCATCAAATAATTTGAATAGTGTGTTAAAATGATGTAATACTGCAGGTGTATTGCATTTAGAAACAATAGGTTCATCAGCATTAAAAAAACCATTGGATAAAAATTGTTTGGCAATGGCACCAGAAAACCCAACCCAACGTTCTGTCCAACCTGTACTTTTTTGGGGTTTGTAGCGATGCCAAACACCTGGAAATAATAAAAAGATATCACCATCAGATACTTTTATTTTTCCAGTAGCGTGGCTTTCAAAAACCCCCGTTCCCTTAGTTATAAAAACAATATGGAATTCATTTAAAATACGTCCTTTTTCCCAAGTAAAAATATACTGGTCAGGATGATCCATGGATGGGTATTTGGTATGTTTTTTAATAACATTTCGTCCTAAGTTATTTATGTAAAACCCCCATAGTTTATCTTTTTTAGAGGTAATTAGGTGTTTACGGTATTTGTTTTTCATATCATTTTGTGCTACTAATATATCAAAATGTCAATAGATAAAAGCATTATTAATCACGAAATTTACCAAACTAAATTTTATACTAAAAATCTCACTTTACCCAATACATGATATTACAGGATAATAAATTTAGATCTTAGGAATATCTTTAAAACAAAAAACATGTGTTTTTTTGTTAGAATAAAAACAAATTTTTTATAAAAAATGAAAACTCAACTAAACTACACCACATTACCAAAATGTCTTTTTGCTTTTTTTACAGTGGCACTATGCACTAGTTTTTTAGCCTGTAAATCAGTGACCACACTGGAATTGGCAGATTTAAAATTAGAGTACCGAACAAACCCGTTAGGAATAGATAACACTGCCCCAAGGTTTAGTTGGAATCTTGTTGATAAAAACCAAACCAGAAGCCAAAAACAAACGGCATATCAAATTTTAGTAGCCAGTACCTTAAAGCATTTAGATAATAATATTGGAGATGTCTGGGATTCTGGAAAAATAAGCTCTAATCAATCTGTTAATGTGAAATTTAATGGTAATCCTTTGGAGTCTGCAAAACAATATTTCTGGAAAGTAAAAGTATGGGATGTTTCAAATTATGTTTCTACTTGGAGCAAAGTGGCTCACTTTTCAATGGGTTTATTACATCAAGATGATTGGAAAGCCGAGTGGATTTACAAAAAAGATCAAAATAAAAAAGATCATAATTGGTATAGAAAAAACTTTAAGCTAGAAGAAAATCCGCAATCAGCATTTATTTATGTCGTATCTTTTGGGTATCACGAAGTATACGTCAATGGACAAAAAGTAAGTAACGCGGTTATGAATCCTGTGTATTCATTCGTAAAAAAGCGGTTGCCTTATTTAACCTATGATATTAAAAAACATCTTAAAAAAGGCGATAACGTTATTGGTATTTGGCATGCGGCTGGATGGTCGCGTTGGGGAAGAATTAAAGCCTATTACGATGCGCCCTTTGTGTTTAAAGCCCAAGCCGATATTAAACTTGGGAATAAAAATGTAGTATTTAATACAGATGCCTCTTGGAAATGTAAAAAGAGTTACAGTGCTTATGTTGGACGCTGGGATATTAAAGATTTTGGAGGCGAAATTATAGATGAACGTTTACGTGAAGACGATTGGAATACGGTTAGCTATAACGATTCTAATTGGCAAAACGCAGTAGTTTTTGATAATAATAAAGCTAAAGAAGTTGGTATTGCCAATATTAATTTAGGTCCTAAAGGAGCCATTGTGGTACCCAGTACAGATGAAAACCCACCAACAAGTAAAATTACGGCAACTTTAAGTGCTCAAATGGTTGAACCACAAGTAAAGTATAAAGAAGTAAAACCCATTGGTGTTCAAAAAGATGAGGCAGGAAACTATGTGATTGATATGGGAGAAAACTACACGGGTTTTTTTGAAATGAATCTTTTTAATGGTAAAGCAGGCGATACCGTGACGTTTAAAATAGCAGATAGAAAAGTTGTAAAATCGTCTTGGGATCAACGGAGTAAATATGTTTTTGATAAAACAGGAACAGGACATTTTACCAATCGTTTTAACTTGGCAGGAGGACGTTGGGTAACTATTGAAGGGATTAATTACAAACCAGATTTAAAAGATATTAAAGGTTATGTGATTACTAATAACCGAAAGCAAATTAGTAAATTCAAAAGTTCAAGCGAACTACTAAATCAAATCTACCAAGTTAATTTAAATACGTACATCGCTAATACTATTGATGGTATTTTGGTAGATTGTCCGCACCGTGAACGCCGTGGTTGGGGAGAAGTTACTGTAGCTGCCATGTATGGCGATGCTTTACCAAATTTTGAAAGTGGCGCTTATATGGCGCAATACGCCCAATTTATGCAAGACGCCCAAGCAGATGATGGTAAAATGCGAGCGGTGATTAACGGCGACGATTTTGAGTTTTTAATGTGGATGGCAAACAGCCCAATTACCATTTGGGAAACTTACCGAATGCTAGGTGATAAAAAACTGCTAGAAAACCATTATCCAACCCTACAAAAATGGATGCAATGGCTCTATGAACACTCTGATTACGATACAGGAGGAGGACTTAAAATTGGCACACGAGGTTCCTTAGAATTTCCAGGTTTAGGCGATTGGTGTACGCCAAGAGGAAATTTTTGGACCTCAAGTAATTCGCCAGAATCGGCACACTTTAACAATTGTGTGTATGCCTTTATGCTTGAAAATGCATTACACATAGCAGAAGCTTTAAATAAACAAGAAGATGCAGAAATTTATAAAAAACGATTAGAGGTGCAACGTAAAGCAACCCATACAAATATCTATAATTCAGAAACCGGTAAGTATGGTCTCGGGCATCAGGTAAATCAAGCGTTTGCTTTACTTTCTGGCGTTACTCCAAATTCTGAAAAAGAAAAAGTGTATGATAATTTGATAGACCAAGTGCTGTATAAGTTTCCGTATTACGATACAGGGAGTTCTGGACAAGCATTATACACGCGCTATTTTACAGAATACGGCGAACGTATGGATTTGATTTATGAATTGTTGAAAGACAAACGCCACCCAAGTTATGGATATTTTATAGAGCAAGGTAAAACGGTGTGGCCAGAGCGGTGGTCTGCCATTGGAAATAGCCAAATACATACTTGCTATACAGGTATTGGTGGCTATTTTATAAAAGGATTTGCAGGTATTCGTCCAGATGATGATAAACAAGGCATGCAACACTTTATAGTTAAACCAGCACCGGTTGGCGATTTAACTTTTGCAAATACAGAGTATAAATCTATGTATGGCAAAATTATTTCTAATTGGAAAAAAGCATCAGAAAGTGCTACATTTCATATAGAAGTTCCAGTGAACACATCAGCAAAAGTATATATTCCGGCAACTAAAAAAGAAGTCGTTTTTGAAGGTGAAAGTGCAGCAGAATCCTCTGAAGGCATTGCATATATTGGAACTGAAAAAAGTGATGCTGTGGGTAATTATATAATCTATAAAGTGGGCTCTGGGGTTTATGATTTTAAAGTGTCAGCATTACCTAAAGTAAATTATCCAGAGCCAATAGTGGAATCCGATAATTTAGCAACTATAGGAAGAATGAATGCGTCTTCCATGACTATTCAATCTGAAAAATTACCAGTTTTTGAAGCTTTTCGTGCTAACGATGAAAATCAAGAAACACATTGGAAAGCAAGTTCTGCATCAAATGAATGGATAGAAATAGAGTGGTTTAAACCGCAAACCTTTAACAAAGTGATTGTTGATGAGGTTGGAAATCATATTACTAATTATACCATTCAATATTTAGAAAATGGTAACTGGAAAACTATTGCAACTGGCTCCGCTTGTGGAGCTAATAAGAGTCATGATTTTACAGCCATTACGACATCAAAATGTAGGGTATTGATATCAGAAGCAAAGAAAAAACCAATGATTTCTGAGTTTCAGATTTATAATAAATAAATTATTCATATTTAAAACAAAGCCATATAATGAAACTTAAAATTCTTTTAATTCAAACATTTTTTTTAATTCAGATTTTAAGCGTTAAGGGGCAAACCCAAAATAACACTGTTAATTGGGACGACGCTAAGTGGATTGGCTATACCAAAGACAATCGTCCAGAAAAATGGGCGGCAAGAGATTTTGTTAGAAATCAACCTCCAATGGATATTAATACTTGGCAGCCAACGGAAGACGAACTAAAAGCGGTTCGACGTATAGCACATCCATCAGTTTTACTAAGAAAATCTTTTTCAGTAACAAAAGAAATAGAATCTGCAGAAATTGCTATTTGTGGTTTAGGGCTTTATGAATTATATCTTAATGAGAATAAAGTGGGAGACCGAGTGCTTGATCCAGCTCAAACCTCTTATAATAAACATGCTTTTTTTGTACGTCATAATGTGACTAAGCTTCTTAAAGAAAATAATGGATTGGGAATTATGTTGGGTAACGGATTTTATGGTCAAAATATAGCCTTTTGGCCAGGGCTTGCTTACGGAAAGCCACGCGCAATTATGGTACTAGATATTAGGTATAAAGACGGCACATCAAAACAAATTACAACAGATGAAAGCTGGAAAGCTGAAAACAGTCCTATCCTTTTTGATAACCTATATCATGGAGAAACTTATGATGCTAGAAAAGAAGAAGAAGGTTGGTCTCGTTTTGCTTTTAATGATAATTCTTGGGGTGCAGTAGAATTGATGAAAGCGCCAACAACCAACTTAATAGAGCAAGAATTAGAGCCTATGAAAAAGGTTAGAGAAATTACACCAGTGGCAATTCTTCCTGCTGAAAAAGGGTGGATCATTGATATGGGACAAAACATAACAGGTTGGTTGCAAATACAGGTTGAAGAAAAAGAAGGGACAGAAGTGAAAATGCGTTTTTCAGAGCATTTAATGCCAGATAAACAAAACATTGACCCAGCATCAACAGGTATTCATGTTACAGGAAACACCCAAACAGATATCTATATTGCTAAAGGTGATGGCGTTGAAACTTGGGAGCCGCGTTTTACGTATCATGGTTTTCAATATGTGCAAATAGAAGGATTGAAAAATAAACCAACAATAGATCAATTTAAAGGTTGGTTAGTAAGAACTGATGTTGAACGCATAGGAACGTTTGAATGTTCAGATGAACAAATAAATAAATTTTACGAGGTGTCTATGTTGACCATAGAAGATAATATTCAAGGCTTGTTAAGTGATTGTCCACACAGAGAACGTTGTGCATGGATGGGCGATGCTTATGTTGTTGCCGAAGCGGCAAGTTATAATTTTGATTTACAGCGTTTATGGCAAAAAACAACGAGAGACATGCAAACCGTTCTTGGAGTTTCTAAAGCACATTTTAAAGATCCGTTTCCTTATGATAAAAGAGCACCAGCCAATGTTTCTGTTGGAAAGCGTTTAAACCTTCAGGCAAGACCAGATTGGGGTGCTGCTACAGTAATGATTCCCTACTTTTCTTATGTGTATTATGGAGATACAAGCATAGTAAAAAAATCTTGGGATATGATGCAAGGTTGGATGGCTTATTTAGATGAAAAAGTACAAGAAAAAGGTATTATAAATGGCGGCTATGGCGACTGGTGTCCTCCAGGAGGAAATCCAAATATGGATACACCACCAGCATTAACCTCTACAGCACTGTACTATCAATCTTTGGTTGCCATGCAAAAAATGGCTGTTTTATTACATAAAGACAAAGCTGCTGTTAAATATGGAGAAAAAGCAACAGTTGTTAAAAAGGCATTTAACGAAAGGTTTTTTAGTGAGGAATCAAATTCTTATGGTTCTCAAACCGGAAATGCTTTTGCTTTACATCTTGATTTAGTTGATGAAAATAAAAAACAATTGGTTGCAGATAATTTGTCAAATCTAATAATGAAAGACAATCAAGGTCATTTTACCACCGGTATTTTTGGTCATCGTCCTTTGTATACCATACTTAATGATTTTGGACATCATAAAGTAACCAAACATTTATGGGACATTACAGATTACCCTAGTTTAGGGTTTGTTACCGAAGAGCACAATTTATCAACTTGGCCAGAGCTAATTGCTAATTGGGATAAAAGTAAAAGGTATTACAGAAACTCCTTCAATCACCCAATGAATAGCGGGTTTGCTGCTAGTTTTCACGAAAGTTTAGGAGGGATAAGACCCGATGAAAATAACCCAGGATTTCAAAAATTTTACTTAAAGCCAACTTTTTTAGAAGGTTTAGAATGGTGCGAGGTGTCTTATAAATCGCCACAAGGAAAAATAGAAAGCAATTGGAAAAAGAACGAAGGTAAAATAACGTGGTCTGTTACAATTCCAGAAAATTCTTCTGCTTTTGTTGAATTGCCAATGTATGCATCAAAACAAATCAAAGTAAATAACAAAAGCGTTAAACATAATATGTTTGATTTGACCTCAGGTAAATATATAATAACTATTAAATAATTGAAAATATGACAAAGCCAACAAATTATTACCAGAATTCGATTTTATTTTGCCTTTTGTTTTTTTGTTCTCTAACATATGGTATTGATGTTAAGGATTTAAAATGTAATGGCCAAGTAAATCCATCTGGTATAGTAGATACAAATCCCACTTTTAGTTGGGCATATATTGGAAATGAAAAGAGCCCTATACAAGGAGGGTATCGTATTATGATGGCTACATCAATTGAAAAACTTAAATACCCAGATATTTGGGATACAGGACCAACCAGTACTTCAGAAACTGGTCCATTTAAATATTGTGGAGCACCTCTCAAATCTGGTCAGAGAATTTACTGGAAGGTAATGGTTTGGGGTAATAATCGTGGAGTAGCTCATAGCGAACCTTCTTGGTTCGAGATGGGTGAAATTCAAAATCCAGAAAAACCATTCCAACCACATGTATTCACAAAGCTCAATGGGGTTGTACAAATCATCTTAGATAAAAATGACTCAGGTCGGGTTTTCGAAGGTATTGGAGGGGTAAGTGCAGGTGCTTCTTCTGATTTATTGTATGATTATGAAGATCCAGTTCGAGGTCAAATACTCGACCTTTTGTTCAAACCTAAATTTGGTGCTGGTTTTCAGCATCTAAAAGTTGAAATGGGAGGAGGCGAAAACTCTACTTGCGGATCAGAACCTTCTCATGCGATTACACGAGAGGAGTTAAAAAAACCAGTATCTCGCGGTTATGAATTTTGGTTGATGAAAGAGGCTAAAAATAGAAATTCGGAAGTAATTCTTGAATATTTACCTTGGAGTTTTCCGGCATATTTAAAACCTAACATTTTTACTCAGGAATCAGCAGCATATTTTGTTAGCTTTCTAGATGTAGCTAAAAAACAATGGGGTTTAGATATTGACTGGGTAGCTGCTGCAGAGAATGAGAATTATACAAATCGTGATTGGTTAGTGAATCAAGTGCGTCCATTATTGAACAGTAGGGGTTATCAGAATGTGAAAATTCAAGGACCTGATGACAATAGTGGCGACTGGAAAATATTCGACGAATTTGAAAATGATAAAGCTTTTGATACTATTGTTGAGGCTGTAGGCTACCACTATGTAACAGGAAGGGAGTTCACCGAAAATATGGTAGATGGTCGTGGTAGACCAACAACTGAAAAAGCAAAAAACACAGGTAAACCATTATGGGCTAGTGAAGATTGGAGCTGGACAGGAAAAGACTGGGGAGGCGCTGGAGCGTTAAATTTAGCACGTGTTTATAATAAGTTTTACATCCGTGACCGAATTACTAAAACATTAATTTGGGCACCAATAGGCTCAATATACAAATCTGTAACTTGGGATAAAGCAGGTGCCATGAAAGCCAATAGTCCGTGGAGTGGTTATTATGAAGTTTGGCCAACTATTTGGGCAACAGCGCATACAACGCAGTTTGCCGAACCTCTAAATTGGCAGTATCTAAATAGTGCATGTGGTCTTTTTAAAAGCAGTACTTACAAAGGAAGTTGTGTTACATTGAAGGAAAAGAATAGTACTAATTGGAGTATGATTATTTGTACTGAAAAGCAAGAAGACATTGAGGTTAAAATAGGAGAAGGATTCTCTTTAGATACGATTAGTGTTTGGAAGTCTAACGAAAATGAACAATTTGTAAAGCAAGAAAATATTGTTCCGAAAGATGGAATGATAAAAGTTTCATTAGATGCGCAAAGTATTTACTCTTTAACCACGACTTCTGGTCAGCAAAAAGGGACTTATGAAATTCCTAAAGAAGAACCATTTCCTTTTCCATATTATGAAGACTACGAAGATCGAAAATTAGGAGATTTACCTAAATACCATTCAGATCAAACAGGGAGTTTTGAAATTGCATTAAAAGAAGATGGTTCTCAATGTTTAAAGCAAATTGTACCTGAACAAGGTTACGATTGGATGCGAGTATATCGACGTTCTAATATAAAACCAAATACCTTAGTAGGTGATGTTAATTGGAAAAATTATACATGTAGCGTAGATGTGTTTATTGAAGGTGGTAATGTAGAATTAGGAGGTCGTGTACAGGGGAGTTATTTAAAAGGCTATCGTTTTCAGGTAGCAAAGAATGGACATTGGAAACTGATTTTTGATAAGACTTTAATTAAGGAAGGTAGTATTGCCAGTTTTGATGGTAATCAATGGCATAATCTTAAACTTAAATTTCAAAATGAAAATATAGAAGCCTTTGTTGATGGAGATTTGTTATTGACAGTATCACATAAGCAGGCTTCAGGTTATACGATGTTATCAAGTTCGTACGATGAAAACCTTTTTGATAATTTGAAGATTACGGACTAGTTTTTATAGAAATACATTAAGAATAGTAAATTAAATGAAAAAGCATATCAAAATTGTAGTTCTTACAATATTATTGAATATTAGTGTGCAAAACATATCTGCACAAATACAACCTTACGATTTAAAATTAGAATATCGCGAAAACCCAGAAGGTGTAGATATGACAAAACCACGTTTTTTCTGGAAATTAAAATCAGAAGAGATGGGGCAATTTCAAAAAGCCTATCAAATTATTGTCGCTTCATCTCAAGAAAACATAAAAAATAATATTGGCAACGTTTTTAATTCTAAAAAAGTAAGAAGTTCAGATAATATTCAAATAATTTACAAAGGACAATCTTTAAAATCAGCATCAGAATATTATTGGAAAGTCAGAGTTTGGGACAAGAACAACAAGGTGTCTAATTGGAGTGAAATAGCTACTTTTTCAACAGGCTTGTTTGAAGAAAAAGATTGGAAAGGTGCACAGTGGATTGCTTGGCGGAATCAAGACGAATGGGCAAATGAGTGGTGGCGAAAAAAGGAAGTTGAATCTAAAGCCATCGAATTTCAATTACCAAGTTATTTTGGAGCCCATTTAAATATGTTTGAACGATATCATTTCTTTGATGATAAAAAACATGATGCAGCACCACTTTTACGTAAAGGATTTGACCTACAAAAGAAGGTTAAAAGTGCCAAAGCATATATTAGTGGAATTGGGTATTATGAGTTATATATCAATGGTAAAAAAATTGGAAATTCTGTTTTAGATCCAGGTTGGACAGATTATCGAAAAACAATTTTATATGCTACACACGATATTACTAACGAAGTAAAAGACGGTGCAAACATGGCAGGTGTCATGCTAGGTCGTGGTTTTTATGGAATGATGGCTTACGATCATTGGGGATTTCATAACAAAAATGGTTGGATTGGTCAGCCAAAATTAATATGTCGTATTAAAGTAACCTATGAAGACGGAACCACAAAAGATATTGTTAGCGATTTAAGCTGGAAAGTTAAAGGCGGCCCTGTAGTGTATGATGGACCACATATGGGCGAAATTTATGACGCTACAAAAGAAATTAATGGTTGGAGTGAAGTAGGCTTAGATGATTCAAGTTGGAATACAGTAAACTCAGCACCACATCCAGGAGGAGAACTCGTTTCTCAAATGAACGAACCTATTCGTGTTACCAAAACATTTCATCCCATAGCTACAAAAAATTCTAGTAGAGGCCAATGGTTTGATGTAGGTACCAATATGTCTGGTTGGGTACGTTTACGTATCAAAAATGCTAAAAAGGGGCAGCGTATTACTATTTATTTTGGAGAAAATGAAGATCCAATTACGGTAAGTCAACCAGGAGGACTTCAGCAAATGGCCTACGTTTGTAAAGGTGGTGGTGTAGAATATGCAGAGTGTCGCTTTTCATATAAAGCTTTTCGCTATATCAAAGTAAAAAGTTTTAGAAAACTAAAGTTTAACTTAGAGGATGTTGAGGTAAAATATGTGCATTCTGATGTACCAAGAGTGGGGTATTTTGAATCCTCTGACAAAACCGTAAACGCGGTACACGACATCTGTAGAAAATCCTTGATTTTTAATCTGCACAGTATCCCTACAGATTGTCCGCATCGTGAAAAAAATGGATGGTTAGGAGATGCAGTTACAGGAATGGAATTTGGTATGGCGAATTACGATCTAGCTGCATTAATGACAAAGTTTACGAGAGATATTTTTGATGGTCAAGATAAATTTGGTGGAATTCCTGCCATAGTTCCTGCTAATAATTATGGTTCCGGAAAATCTAGTTTATGGTCATCTGCAGGAGTTCATATTCCTTGGTATATGTACCAATATTATAACGATACACGTTTGTTTGATTTGTATTGGGATAAAATGATGCTTTTTATAAAACGCTCTTGGGAGTTCAATAATATTCCCGAAAAAGACGGTATGTTTAAAGAACGCTTTAATGATTGGGTTACGCCTTATGATGCCACATATAAAGGAGGTGGTAAGCCAGGAGGGAATGAAGTGATTGCGTCAATGAATTTTTATCTAGTATTAAAACGTATGGCTTACATGGCTGATAAATTAGGAAAAAAGAAAGATAAAAAGCGCTTAGAACAACAGGTAGAACGTATTCACAAAGGAATTCAAAAATGGGCTTTTAATGAAGAAAAAGTAGAGTATGAAGGGCTAAAATCGTTTAATGAGTTTTTGCCAGTGGTAAATATTTTGGCATTAAATTACGGCATTGTTCCAGAAAAATATAGAGAACAGTTAGAAAAAAAGGTAGTAAATAATATTGTAAAAGATAAAGACTATCATTTATGGGGAGGCATCTTTACTGTACATTCCGCATACGAATACTTACCCAAAAATGGACATGCAGATATAATGCATAAAGTAGTTGTTAACGAAGAATGGCCATCTTTTGGGTGGATGATAAAAAATGGTGCAACAACGTTACCAGAAGGCTATAAATTCACGTCTTCTAATATGCATCATTTTATGGGTGCTGTAGATAATTTCTTTTACAGACACATGGTGGGGATTAATGTAGATGAATCCAATCCTGGATTTCAAAACATCATTTTAAAGCCAAACTTTATTAAAGCAATGAATTTTGCTAAAGCAAGCTATAATTCTATTCACGGAGAAATAAAAGCGGAATGGAAAAAAGTTTCAAATAATGTTTACGAATATAAAATTGAAGTCCCTGTAAATTGTAGCGCACAAGTTATTTTACCCAACGCAAAGTATTATGTTAAATCAGGAAAACACAGTTATCGCGTTGCGTTATAAGAGTCATTAAAGTCTATTTTTAAAAATGAATAATATAATAATGGAAAAAAGTTTAAATTTTAAAATGTTTTGGTTTTATACTAAATTAAGTTTTTTAGTAGCCTTATTTATTTTACTAATGAATTGCCAAACAAAAAGTCCCCATATTACTATTAAGGATTTACGGTGTGAATACCGTACTAATCCTCTTGGAATAGATAATACAAGTCCGCGATTAAGTTGGAAAATTATAGAAGAAAATCAAACAAGAGGACAGAAACAAACTGCGTATCAGGTGCTTGTAGCAAGTAGTATAGAAAATCTTAAAAACAACAATGGCGATGTTTGGGATTCAGGAAAAGTAGATTCAAATCAATCTGTAAATAACACTTATAAAGGTAAAACTTTAGAATCGTCAAAACAGTATTTCTGGAAAGTAAAAGTTTGGGATAAAGATGGAAACGCTTCTAATTGGAGTGATTCTGGCAAATTCTCCATGGGATTACTAAAACAATCCGATTGGAAAGGGGATTGGATTTTAAAATCCGATCAAAAAAAGACAGATCATAACTGGTATAGAAAAAATTTCGAATTAAAAGAAAATCCAGAATCAGCATTTGTATTTGTGGGGTCTTTTGGGTATCATGAATTATACGTAAACGGAGAAAAAGTGACGGAAAATGTTATGAATCCAGTGTCTTCTTATATGAAAAAACGGATTCCGTATTTAACCTATGATATTGCCAATAAATTAAAAAAAGGTGATAATGTTATCGCCATTTGGCATGCTGCAGGTTGGGCAAGATGGAAACGAATCAGAGAATATAGAATGGTGCCTTTTGTGTTTAAAGCACAAGCCGAAATTATATCAGGAGGAGAAAAAGTCACCCTAAAAACAGATACTAGTTGGAAAACCAAAAAAAGCTATACCGAATATTATGGCGATTGGGATATTTTGCGTTTTGGTGGCGAAACCATTGACGATAGAAAACGTGAAAATGATTGGAATACGGCAGAATACGATGATAGTAATTGGGCTAATGCTACAGTTTATAACCATGAGGTATTAAATGCTAAAATCCCCGAAGGGAACAACATCAGTTTTGCGTTAAACAGTAATAAAGATAGAGAATTGAGAGCTTTATATGGCCCTATTACGGCGGAGTTAAGTGCTCAAATGGTAGAGCCTCAAGTAAAGTTTAAAGAAATAAATGCCATTGCAATTGATAAATTGGATAATGGAACCTACCGAGTTGATATGGGAGAAAACTACACCGGATTTTTCGAAATGGAATTATTTAAGGGTAAAGCAGGCGATTCTATTTTATTTGAAATTAGCGATCAAAAAGGAGTCGTGATGAACTGGAAACAGAAAAGCAAATACATTTTTGGTAAATCAGGAAAAGGAAAATTTCAAAACAGGTTTAATGTAGCAGGAGGTAGATGGATTACCGTTTATGGCTTGAATTACGAACCTAAAATTGAAGATGCAAAAGGATATGTAGTAACGAATAATCGTAAACAAATTAGCAAATTTGAATCTTCGAGTGCGCAACTTAATCAAATTTATCAAATTAATTTAAATACCTATTTAGCTAATACGATGGATGGTATTTTGGTAGATTGTCCACATCGTGAACGCCGTGGTTGGGGAGAAGTAACTGTAGCTGCTATGTATGGAGATGCATTACCAAATTTTGAGAGTGGAGCGTATATGGATCAATATCTTCAATATACAAGAGATGCACAACTCCAAGATGGTCAAACTAGAGCTGTATTAAACGAAGAAGATCGTCCGTTTTTAATGTGGAAAGCCAATAATCCTTTAACCGTTTGGGAAACGTACAGAATGTTAGGCGATAAAAAAGTATTGGAAGACAATTATAAATCGATGCAAAAATGGATGACTTGGTTGTATGAACATTCGAATGCTGATACTAGTGGTGCTTTAAAAATAGGAGAACAAGGCAAAAGAGAAATGCCAGGTTTAGGGGATTGGTGTACACCACGTGGTAATTTTTGGACAAGTAGTAATTCGCCAGACGCGGCTCATTTTAATAATTGTTTGTATGCTTTTATGTTAAATAATGCTATGCATATTGCTGAGGAATTGGACAAAACTGAAGATGCTAAAAGATATAAGGAAAGACTTAAAGTTCAGCAGGAAGCAACTCATAAGTTGTCTTACAATTCAGAAACCGGTAAATAT
Source organism: Algibacter pacificus (assembly GCF_008033385.1). Taxonomy (GTDB): domain Bacteria; phylum Bacteroidota; class Bacteroidia; order Flavobacteriales; family Flavobacteriaceae; genus Algibacter; species Algibacter pacificus. Next base: position 530,240 of record NZ_VOGY01000001.1, read on the forward strand.
TTAAAAGGGTACCAAGTCGATCAAGCTTTTGCTTTACTATCGGGTGTAACACCAGCAACCGAAAAAGAAAAAGTAGAAGCACAACTAGAAAATAACATATTATATGACTTTCCGTATTATGATACAGGAAGTTCAGGGCAAGCTTTATATACGCGATATTTTATAGAGTCAGGAGAACGCATGGATTTAATTTATGAATTGTTGCAAGACAAGCATCATCCTAGTTATGGTTACTTCTTAGAACAAGGACACACGACATGGCCAGAACGTTGGTCTGCTATTGGAAACAGCCAGATACATACTTGTTATACAGGAATTGGAGGCTATTTTATCAAAGGATTTGGTGGTATTCGCCCAAATCCAGAGCAATTGGGTATGCAAAATATAATGATTAAACCAGCTCCTGTTGGTGATTTAATGTTTGCAAATACGCAGTACGAATCTATGTATGGAAATGTGGTTGTCAATTGGAAAAGAGAAGGGAAAGAAGCAACATTTCATATGGAAGTACCTATAAATACGACTGCAAAAGTATATGTGCCATCAACAAGTAAAGACGGTATTACTGAAAGTGGTATTGTAGCTGAAAATGCCAAAGGAATCACTTTTGTAGGATCAGAAAAAAGTAAGGCAGTAGGTAATTATATCATCTATAACGTAACATCTGGAGTTTACGATTTCAAAGTTGATGAATTGCCAAAAGCACAATTTCCAGAACCGTTAAATAACATACAGAACCTTGTAAAATTAGGAAGAATGAATGCGAGTTCGATGTTTATAAAAACAGAAAAGTTACCCGTTTTTGAAGCTTTTAGAGTCAATGATGAAGATACTGAAACACGTTGGTTAGCTACCGAAACTAAAAATCAATATTTAGAGGTTGAATGGGTAAAATCACAAACATTCAATCAAATTGTAGTAGATGAATACGAGAATAACATCACATCTTACAAATTACAATATTGGGAAAATGGTACCTGGAAAGATATTATAAACGGAACAACTTGTGGATCAAATAAAACTCATCAATTTAAATCAATTCAAACTAGAAAATTTAGGTTGTTTATTGAAGATTCAAAAGAAACTCCATCAATCAAAGAAATTAAAATTTTTAATAATAATTAGTCAAAAAAATGCGCATAAAAAACAGTGATAGAGGCACCTTATTCTTATTTGTAATTCTTTTTACAACTTCAATATCTTTTGCAACGACTCCACCAAATTGGGAAGGTGCACAATGGATTTGGCAACAAGAAGATGGACCATCGAACACATGGATGAGTTTTAGAAAAACAGTAACCTTAGAAGAAGTTCCCGAAGTGGTAGAAGCTTTTTTATCTGTAGATAGTAAATTTTGGTTATGGATTAATGGAGACATGGTATTGTTTGAAGGTGGATTGTCAAGAGGACCAAGTCAAGCTGGAGATTGGAATCGAAAAGAAAAGATTACACCTACCAATTCATGGTACGAAACGGTTAATATTCAACCCTATTTAAAAAAGGGAAATAATACCATTGCTATATTGGTTTGGTATTGGGGACGTGAAACGCATAAAGGGACCCATATTGATAGTGGAAAAGGTGGGTTGCTATTCTCTGCTCAAATTGGAAACCAAAAGCTTGTTTCTGATGGATCTTGGAAAGCCATTCAGCATCCAGGATACGACAATACCATACCGCCAGCAAGTAAAGCCTTAGTGCAGTATCCCGTTCAATTTGATGCGCAAAAAGCCATGAAAGATTGGTCTGATAATGCTTGGTATACGTCTAGTTTTGATGATAGTTCTTGGCCGGTAGCAACAGAAAAAGGAAAATTAGGAGTTAAACCTTGGTATAATGTAGAAAAAAATATAGTTCCACATTTGGTTAATCACGGTTTACAAAATTATGAGAACCATAATGAATTGAAATTTCCATTTATAAGTCAAGGAAAAACCATAAAAGCGAAACTGCCTTTTAACAAACAAATTACACCTTATTTGGAGATTGAAGCCAAAGCAGGAGATACCATTTTTGTAACCACAGATAATAGACTCAATAAAATTACAGCCACCTACATTACCAAAGCAGGAACTCAAAAATTTGAGAGTTTCTCTTGGATGAACGGTAATGAAATACATTATACTATTCCAGAAGGTGTTAAAGTAAAAGCACTAAAATACAGATGGATGAGCGTAGGTGAAATGGTGGGTACATTTGAAATTGACGATCCGTTTTATAACCGCTTATGGCAGATGGGTAACAACACGCTGTTTGTTTGTGCTCGTGATAATTTTATGGATTGCCCAGATAGAGAACGTGCTTTATGGATTGGAGATGTAGCAGACCAAGTTGGATATTTATTTTATTCTATGGATGATGCTGGACGTCAGTTACTAAAGAAGGCGATTTTACAAACGACGGCATTCAGTGAAAATGGTGTGATTGGAGCCTTAGGACCGCTAAGAGTTCGCGAATTGGTGGCACAAAGTTTACAATTTATTGCACAGGGTATTTGGCCTTATTATTTAAATACAGGCGATAAAAAAACTTTAGAAAAAGCCTATCCTTTTGTTTATGATTATTTAGCGTTATTTCCAATGCAAGAATCTGGATTGCCAGAATATAGAAAAGGAAAAAGTCCAGACTCTTGGGATTGGGTAGATTGGGGTGTTAAAAACACGACCGATAGTAAGCCTATCCAAGCGGCTTTTTACTACCTAGCATTAAAAGAGGCTAAAAAAATGGCAGAAGTTTTAGGAGAAGATACTCATGTAAAATGGTATGAAAAACGAATGCAAACCATGAAGCCAGCATTTGAAAAAGCGTATTGGAAAGATGGTTTTTATAGTAGTAATGCAGATAAATTAAAAGACGATAGAGCGAATGCGATTGCTATAGTGTCAGGAATTGCAAATCCTAAATTTTACAATGAAGTGGTAGATAATGTATTAATACCTAATCGTTATTCTAGTCCGCACTTCGAGTGGTTGGTAGAAGAAGCGATGTGTATTGCAGGACGATATAAAGCATCATTACATAGAATGAAGGAGCAATATCAAAGTCAAGTAGACAATAAAGCTAACACTACACTATACGAAATGTTTCCAAGAGGAGGAAGTTATAATCATGCCTGGAATGGATCTAATAAAATTTTATCTAAATATATCGCCGGAGTTGAACCGACTAAAGTGGGGTGGAGTGAGTACCAAATTATGCCAACAATGATGCATTTTAAGCATATAAAGAAAACGATTCCTACAGTAGTGGGAGAAATAAATATGGATATGAAAAAGACTGATAGTACCTATACATTAAAGTTGGACTCTCCAGATGTTTGGAATACTACAGTAGTTGTAGGAATACCAAAAGCAGGAAAAGAAATTAGTAAAGTGGAAATTAATGGTTTTGTATTTTGGGAAAATGGGAAAGAAACTAAAGGATTAGATACGACAATTTCTGAAGATGATAACTTTTTAAAGTTTAGACTAACATCGCAAAATTGGGTTATAAAAGCAACATATAAATAGTCTGTTACAATGAGATTAAAAATAAAAACTCTAATTTTTCTATTTTGTATAACAGCTTTTACCAATACAATATGGGGGACTACAACCCCAGATTGGGAAAATGCAAAATGGATTTGGCAACAAGAAGATGGGCCAGAAAACACCTGGGTTGCCTTTCGAAAATCATTCGACCTGAATGAAGCACCAAAAGAAGCACTAGCAAAAATTGCGGTTGACACGAAGTATTGGCTTTGGCTAAACGGAAACATGGTATTATTTGAAGGTGGATTGGCCAGAGGTGCAGCACCCAATACTAATTATTACGATGAAGTTGATTTAAAACCTTATTTAAAAGAAGGGAAAAACACCATTGCCATTTTGGTTTGGTACTGGGGAAGAACCCGAAAAGTACACGATGATAGTGGGAAAGGTGGACTTTTATTTCACGCCGATTTAGGAGAAGAAGTTTTAGTTTCTAATGCAGATTGGAAATTAAAACTACACCCTGCCTACGACCCTAAAAGTGGTGGTGGCGGTAAAAGTGCAAACAGAGTGAATGCTTATAATGTAAAGTTCGATGCTCGAAAGGCTATGGGCGATTGGTCTAATACTGCTTGGTATTCTAATTCATTTGATGATAGCAACTGGGATAAACCTACAGAAAAAGGAATGGCAAATAGCAAACCTTGGGGCAATTTAGTTAAAAGAGCCATTCCGCAATGGAATGATAGAGGTTTAGCTAATTATGAATCGTTAACATTAGCATCTAACACCATTGAACTGCCTTATAAAAATACAACAGTTTCTTCAGTTGTTATTCGAGCTAAACTTCCTTTTAATCAACAGATAACACCATATTTAAAGGTGAATAGCGATGCAGGGAAAACCATTATAGCCGATATGGATAATCCGTTTAATATGCTAAAAGGGACATACATTACTAAAGATGGTGTTCAGGCATTTGAAAGTTATTCGTGGATAAATGGTCATTTTGTAGAATACACCATACCTGCAGGAGTAGAAGTATTAGAACTAAAATATCGTTGGACAGGTGTAGGAGAAATGACAGGAACTTTTGAAACTAGTGACCCTTATTTTACTCGCTTATGGTGGATGGCTCGAAACACTCTATACGTTTGTGCTAGAGATGGGTATATGGATTGTCCGGATCGAGAACGTGGGTTGTGGGTAGGCGATGTAGCAGATCAAACAGGAGCGGTTTTTTACACTTTAGATGAACCTGGACGTTTGCTGTTGAAAAAAGGAATTGATAATACTATTGCGTATAGAAGTGGAGATACTATCCAAGGTTTGGCACCTGGATTTGGAGCGTATCGTGGAAAAAGTAGTGAATTGACTGGACAAAGTTTGCAATATATAGATCAAGGAATTTGGCAATACTACTACAATACAGGAGACAAAGCTACACTTGAAAATGCATATCCTGCTGTTTTAAATTATTTAAAGCTATGGTCTATGCAACCTAATGGATTGCCAAAACATAGAAAAGGTTATGCCAATTGGGTAGATTGGGGTATAGATACAGACCCTACAGCCACAAATGTGGTGTTATATTATATGGCGCTTAACTCAGCGAAAAAAATGGCTATTGTTCTAGACGAAAAAAAAGATATTGCTTGGTATGATAAACGAATCAACAGTATTAAAAATAATTTTGAAAAAGAATATTGGCAAGGAAATCGTTATGGTTCTAAAAATAAATTAATTGAAGAGCGTGTAAGTGCATTGGCTATTCTTAGTGGTTTAGCTAAAGAAGAACATCATACTATTTTAGTTGATAGCGTTCTAGTTCCTGTAAAAAAATCTAGTCCGCATATGGAGTGGTTGGCTGAAGAAGCGATTATGATTACTGGACAATATGATAAAGGACTGCAACGTATGAAAGACCGTTATCAAGAACAAGTGGATCGTAAATGGTTGACTACACTTTATGAAAAATACCAACCCAAATTACGAGGTACTTATAACCACGCTTGGAATGCACCAAATTATGTGCTTTCAAAATACATAGCAGGTGTAAAGGCAACCGATATTGCTTGGTCAACTTATGAAGTAAAGCCGAATTTAGCACACATGACCTCAGTGAAACAAGTTGTACCTTCGATTAAAGGTGATATTACTGTTGAAGTCAATAAAACAGCAAATAACTATCAACTAAATTTAAGTTCTCCAAACAAAACCACAGCTACAGTTTACATTCCTAAAGAAGGGAAAGAAATTTTAAAAATTTTGGTAAATGCTAAAGAAGTTTTGAAAAAAGGAAAATTTAGAAAGAAATTAAAAGGTGTTAAATTTGTAAGTGAAGATGACAATTTTATTTGTTTTAAAGTTGAAGCAGGAAGCTGGAATTTTATAACTACATATAAATAATTGATAAAAATTTTTTAATGAGAACAAAACAACAATTTTTCATTCTATGTAGTGCCATTTTAATTGGATTGAGCACTTTAGCACAAAACAATCAAAAAAATAAAAAACAGCTCCTAAATACAGATAAAGAACCAAAACTAAAAAGTAAAAAATTCAAATCGTTGTTTGATGGTATAACCTTAAACGGTTGGTCAACCAAACAAGGTACTATGAATTTTGAGGTCATTAAAGGAGAAATTGTAGGTACTTGTAGTGCTGGACCAAGTACTTTTTTATGCACCGATAAAGAATACACGGATTTTATTTTTACTTGTGAAATGAAATGGGAAGTTGATGGAAATACAGGAGTTCAAATTCGTTCAAGAATAAGAAAAGACCCCAATAGAAATACTGTAATTGGTCCACAAGCCGAAATGGAAGATTTGGCTAAAAAAGGTCGTGGTTGGTCTGGAGGTGTTTATGGTCAAAATTGTGGTGGCTGGTTCTATCCTTTAAAAGCACCTGAGCATAAACCGTTAAAAGATGCTATTGATAGAAGTGGTTGGAATAGGCTTACCATTAAAGTGGAAGGGAATGTATTTAAAACATGGGTAAACGGAATTCCTGCTGCTCATTGGATTGATGAAGAAAACAAATTCCCAACAGGTTTTATCGGTCTACAAGTTCATGGAGGAAAACAAGGCATTATCCATTGGAGAAATTTAAAAATTAGAGAACTTTAAGATGAATTTAAGTTGTTTTACAAGAAATAAACAAATGTTTTTAGGTGAAAACACTAAGGATAAATCGATGAATACATCATTGATTTTGTTGTTTTTAATTTTTTTTTCGATTCATTACTCTATATCTGCACAACGTAATTTCTTAACAACGTCTTATGCTCTTGAAGAGCTTAAAGAAATGCTTGTTATGAATCAAAAATGGGTCAATTATCCAGATTATAGCAATCGAAAAGCTTGGGATTCACTGTTTGGAAATCAAAAGCAAATCTTAATTGAAAACGGAGAAGCATATTTAGATTATAAATGGCAAGTGGTTAAAGCAACAGATTATCTCGATTATACAAGAACAGGTAATCGTGAAACCATGCAAGTCCCTTATTTTGAGAATCAAGATGCGATAGGCGCTTTAATTTTAGCCGAATTGGCAGAAGGTAAAGGACGGTTTTTAGACAAGATTATCGATGGTGTTTTCATGAATTGTGAAATGACCTCTTGGGTATTGTCCGCACATTTTAGACTCTCACCAAAAGAAGTTAAAAATCATTTTCCCGATCGAAATGAAAATCTGATTGGCTTGTATTCTTCGCAAACCGGAGCTATGTTATCATGGGCATATTATTTCCTGAATAAGGAGTTTGATAAAGTCAACCCACTTATATCAGAACGTATTCAATATGAAGTGAAAAAGCGTATTCTAGAACCTTATATGAATATGAATTATTGGTGGACAGCACTTCCGCCTTATGCCAAAAACAAACCAAAAGTAAACAACTGGAATCCTTGGTGTAATGCCAATGTGCTACAATGTTTTATGTTGATGGAAAATGATAAAGATAAATTAGCTCAAGCTGTGTATCGTTCCATGCAATCTATAGATATGTTTATAAATGAAGATAAAGACGGTGCTTGTGATGAAGGCCCTGGGTACTGGGGAGTTGCTGCAGGGAAAATGTTTGATTATTTGGACTTGTTGGAAAAATTGACCTCAGTAAAGGTTTCCATTTTTGACAAGCCCGAAATAAAAGCCATGGCAGAATACGTTTATCGTGCTAATGTTGGCAAAGGTTGGGTCGTTAATTTTTCGGATGCATCAGCAAAAGCAAAAGGAAATCCTTATTTTATTTATGCTTTTGGAAAAGCGGTTGCAAGTCAAGATATGATGAATTTTGCTGCCTATTTGAAAAACGAAAATCCTGAATCAATGATTGCTTATAAACGAGATATTAATCGAACATTAAAAAATGCAACAATATCTAAAGCACTAGAAAATACAACACCTGTTTTTAAAACTCCTGAATATTCTTGGTATCCTAAGACAGAATATTGTTTTATGACGAATAAAGAAGGGCTTTTTTTAGCAGCTAAAGGTGGGTACAACCAAGAAAACCACAACCATAATGATGTTGGGGCGTTTATGTTTTATGCAAATGCAACCCCTATATTTATTGATACAGGAGTTGGTTCTTATACTGCCAAAACGTTTGGGCCAGAGCGTTATACCATTTGGACAATGCAAAGTAATTATCATAATGTGCCATTAATTAATGGAGTTGCACAACGTCCAGGAGCAAAATTCAAAGCAACGAATACTAGTTTCAATAAAAATAAAAAAACATTTACTGCTGATATTTCTAAAGCATATCCAGAAAATGCTGAGGTTACGTCATGGATACGTACCTATCAGTTACAAAAAAATGGATTAAGCATAAAAGACCAATTTTCGCTATCAGAAACAAAAGCGCCTAATCAACTCAATTTTATGACTTGGGGCGATGTTGATATCAATACTCCAGGGAAGGTTATGATTCAAGTTGATAAAGAAAAAGTAGAGCTATTTTACAATAAACAAGAATTCTCGGTCGCTTTAAAACCTATTGAACTGAACGAAAAAAAGTTAAGTAACGTTTGGGGCAAAACTATTTACAGGCTTTCGTTTACAGCAAAATCATTACAAAAAGAAGGCGAATATACATTTCAAATTAAAAAGAAAAAATGAAAAAAATAATAAGCGTTTTAGTATTAAGTTTAATGTTTGTTGTTGCAAAAGCTCAAAATACAGACAACAAAAAAATGAATGTAGTGTTTATTTTGGCTGATGATTTGGGGTGGGCAGATGTAACACTCTATGGGAAAACAAGGTTATATGAAACACCAAATTTAGAACGATTGGCTGCTCGTGGAGTAACTTTTACTCGTGCTTACGCAGCAAGTCCATTATGTACACCAACAAGAGCTAGTATTTTAACAGGACAAACACCCGCAAGAACAGGAATTACTTCGCCTGCTGCACATCAACCTAAAGTGCAATTAAAAGCATCCGTCCCTCCAAAAGCGGCTCCAGGTTTTAAATCTGTTGCCTGCAAACCAGTAACAAGATTAGATACTATATTACCAACACTGGGAAAGTTATTAAAAGCAGATGGTTACAATACGGCGCATTTTGGGAAGTGGCATTTGGGAAGAGAGCCTTACACACCCATTCAACATGGATTCGATGTTGACATTCCACATTGGCCAGGACCAGGACCAGCAGGTAGTTTTGTGGCTCCTTGGAAATATCCAAAGTTTAAGGCGAATTACGAAAATGAACACATTGAAGATCGAATGGCAGATGAAGCCATAAATTGGTTACGCTCGCAAGACTTGAATAAACCGTTTTTTATGAATTACTGGCAATTTTCTGTTCATGCACCTTTTGACGCTAAAGAAAGTTTGATAAAATATTACCAGTCCAAAATCGATTTTACAGATTTGCAACATTCTCCAACCTATGCAGCTATGGTTCATTCTTTAGACCAAGCCGTTGGTCGATTATTAGATGAGATAGATAGATTAGGAATTAGCGATCGAACGGCAATAGTGTTTTTTAGTGACAATGGAGGCAACATGTATAATGGTATTCGTGAAACAACGCAATCAGGAGAAGAATTCATTACAGAACCGACAAGTAATCACCCTTTACGAGGAGGTAAGGCAACCATTTATGAAGGTGGTGTTAGAGTGCCATGTGTAATTGCATGGCCAAAATTAACAAAGCCTGGTTCTAGATCAGATGTTATGATACAATCAACTGACTTTTATCCAACAATATTAAATCAGTTAGGAATTAAAATCCCTAAAAAACATAAGATTGATGGAGTAGATATTTCTGTTGCCTTGAAAGGCGAAGCACAAAATAGAGGGCCAATCGTTACCTATTTTCCTCATAATCCAAAAATACCAAATTGGCTGCCACCATCGGTTTCTGTTCATGAGGGATATTGGAAACTAATACGCATATTTAATTACGGAAAAGATTTTACTCATCAATATTTGCTATACAATTTAAAACAAGATATAGGAGAAGTGCACAATCTTGCTGCAAAGTATCCAAAAAAAGTAAAAGAATTGGATGCTATTATTGAGGAACATTTAAAGGATACGAAAGCAGTTATTCCAATTGCAAACCCTGCATTTGATCCTCAAAAATATCACCCTGAAGAAATAGGCATTCAAAAAGGAGGATTGCGTGTGGCAAAAAGAATTAATCATAAATAAAAAATAAAAAAAATGCGTTTATTATTTTGTATTGTTTGGGTTTTATTATCTTTTGTTCCTTCTTTTGGGCAAAATAAAACAGCTCGAATTGATGCTCATATTCATCTTTATGATACAAATCGTAAAGACAGTTATACGTTTCTTAATGAACATATACAAAACAACAATTCAGACTTATTAAACTCACATTTAGAAAAAGATTTTTTAAATGTTGCGAGTTCATCAGGTTTTAATTACGCTTATTTAGTTGAAGCGAGTACAAGAAGAGAAGATAATTTTTGGTTATCTAAAATGGCTAACGAATCTAAGCATATACTAGGTTTTACAGCTAATCTTAACCCTTTGGATGTGAATTTTAAAAAGGATTTAGATTCTTTAAAAAAGAACTTAAAATTTAGAGGAGTTCGCCCAAGATTTAAGGGCTTGAATTTTTCTAATCCTGAAGTTCTAAGCCATCTAAAAGAGTTAGATAAACGAAATTTAGTACTTGAACTAAATGATTTAAAAGATGTAGCTACCATAGCAAATATATATCCCAATATGAATATTGTAGTGAATCATTTTGGGAATACTAGATTAAAAGATGGAGTTATACAAGATAAAGATAATTACAAACTATTACTTAAAGAAATAGCAGCTTATAAAAATGTATATGTAAAGATTTCTGCATTACATACAATTTCAGGCAAGAACACTGCACCCAAAAGATTAAAGTATTACAAAAAGTTGTTAGATATTACGCTTGAAATATTTGGTTCAGACCGTGTGCTATTTGGTAGTAATTGGCCTTTGTCAAGTTTACGAGGAGAATATAATAACGCCGTTCAAATTCTTGAGGCTTACTGTAAAACTCGTGAAAACTTAAGCGAAGAAAAACTCTTTTTTACAAATGTTAGGAAGGCTTATGGATTGATGAATCCTACAGTTCCAAATTTTATTGAATTGAATAATGGTGAACTGCGTTTAAAATTAGACTTAAAAAGAGGAGGTGCTATTGCTTATATATCTAAATCAGATGTTGATAGGAATATTGTAAATGTTCATGATGAAGGACGGTATATTCAACAATCTTATTATGGAGGAGCAATAGTCAATAGACAAAAAGAAGGACAAAAAAAAGCTTGGTCTCCTTGGTCTTGGAATCCAATCCAGGTTGGCGATTGCTACAATAACCGAGCAGAGATTTTAGAATATAAAAAAGAAGGAAATACATTATATGTAAAATGTATTCCTATGCTTTGGGATATGAAAAACAAGTATGCAGAAGCAATCATGGAGCAATGGACAACATTAGAAGGAAGTGTAATTAAAGTTCAAAATAAATTAACCTGCCAAAGAACGGATACTATTTATGGAGAAGGAAAAGCTCATAATCAAGAACTACCTGCTGTTTACCCAATATCAGCTTTAAACAACTTATACTCTTATTTTGGTGATAAACCTTTTACAGGAGAACCGTTAAATAAACCAAAAGTAGTAAATCTTACAAGTGGTTTTTGGGGGAAATATAAAAATAATATGGTAACCGAAAGCTGGATGGCATTTGTAAATGATGACAATTGGGGTATGGGGGTATATTCGCCAATAAGTACTAATTTTTTAGCTGGAATGTCAAGAGATCCTGGATATGAAGCTCACGACAGAGCAACATCATACATGGCTCCATTACACAAAGCAACCTTTAATAAAAACACAGTTTACGAATATGATTATTATTTAATAATTGGTGATTTGAAAAACATAAGAGCGCGTGTTTATAATTTAAATAAATCAGAATAAAAATTGAAAAAGAAGAGCTTATTATATTTGATTATTTTTGAATACCTACTTATTAGTTGTGGTGTGGAAATGAATAAGGAACAAAAGGTTCCTAATACACTATCTGTTTCAGAAGGTTTTGTAAATCCAATAGGTTTTTATGATAGCATTCCAACTTTTTCGTGGCAACTAGATACAATTATAAAAAACCAAACGGCTTACGAAATTTCGATAGCTTCAAAACTTGAATTGCTAGAAAATCCAGATGTATGGAATTCAGGAAAAGTACTATCAGACCAATCAATTTTTGTAAAATATAAAGGTGCTCCTTTAAAATCAAGACAAAAAGTGTATTGGAAAGTACGCTATTGGGATGAAAACGACCTAGTTTCTCAATGGAGTGAAGTATCAACTATAGAAATGGGTTTACTCTCTAATAATGATTGGAAAGCCAAATGGATAAAAATTCTAGACCCAAAACAATGGGATACTACACAGTATGGTACACGATTATTTAGACCTCAATATTTAAGAAATGATTTCAAATTAGATGAAACCGTAAAAAAAGCACGATTATATATCACCTCAAAAGGAATATTCCAAGCACATATAAATGGAAAAAAGATTGGGGGTGATGTGCTAACACCAGGTTGGACACCTTATCATAAACGGATTGAAACTCTAACCTATGATGTTACTGAAAATTTGCAAAAGGATGAAAATACCATAGGTATTATTCTGGCAGAAGGCTGGCACTCAGGTCGATTTGGTCCAAAAAGAAGATGGGATACTGTAATTGCACCACCACAAGTTATCTGTCAGTTAGAAATTGAAGATATAAAAGGAAATGTAAAGACCATTATTTCTGATGATAATTGGAAAGCCACAAGAAAAGGGCCTATACGAACTGCAGGATTGTATGATGGTGAAGTGTATGATGCGAATTTTGCAATACCAAATTGGAGTCAACCTCATTTTGATGACAGCACATGGAAAACTGTTGAAACGGAAGCCATAAATCCCAAAACTCAATTATTTCCAAAAAAACACGCTACCCTAAAAAATAAAATGACATTACAACCTGTTGAAATTATGCAACAAGAGGATGATAAAGTTTTATTTGATTTTGGTCAGAATATGGTAGGAGTAGTGAAGTTGAATATGCGAGTAAAAAAAGGAGATACCATTAAGCTAAGGCATGGCGAAATGTTGGATGCTAATGGTGAATTGTTCACTAAAAATTTAGGCTCTGCAAAATCTATAGATTATTATATAGCGAAAGAGGATACCACCATTTCTTGGCAGCCTTCATTTACATTTCACGGATTTCGTTATGTGGAGCTAAGTGGATTCAATTCAACTTTCAAACCAGAAAAATCTTGGGTAACGGGAGTAGTACAATACTCTGATTTTGAAATGGAAGGTAAATTCAAATCCTCTCATCCTAAACTCAACCAATTGCATAGTAATATTCAATGGGGGTTACGTGGCAATTTTTTTGATGTGCCTTTGGATTGCCCGCAAAGAAGCGAACGTTTAGGATGGACAGGTGATGCACAAGTGTTTATACCAACGTCATTGTATTTGTCAGATACACATGCCTTTTGGTCGGCTTGGTTAACTAGTATGCGCGAAGAGCAATTTGGTAATGGTGGTATTCCTGTAGTGGTTCCAAATTTTACTGGAAATTTTGCGCAAGCAGGTTGGTCCGATGCCTGTACCATTGTACCTTGGGAATTGTATTTTAGAACCGGCGATGTAACTGTCTTAGAAGATAATTATGAAATGATGAAACGCTGGTGCGATTATCATACTTCTGAATCTACAAATTACATCAGCCACATGTCTACAGTAGGCGACTGGTTACAACCCTATTCTCAACAAAAAGACGATAGAAGAGGAGATACACCCAATACATTAATTTCTACAGCATTTTACGCACAGTCCGTTAAATTAACGATGAAAGCCGCTGAGCGTCTTGATTTAAATAAAGATAAAAAGTACTATGGCCAACTTTTGGATTCAATTTCAAAGGCTTTTGAAAAGGAGTTTTTCGATAACGAAGGACAAATTAAAGCCCCTTACACACCAACACAAACAGGGTATTTACTGGCTTTAGGGTTTGATATGCTACCAGAAGAAACTGCAGATAAGGCTGTTCATCATTTGTTAAAGGAAATAGAGGTTACCAATAATCATTTAAGAACAGGATTTTTAGGCACACCTTTATTAGCACCCGTTTTAGATAAAACAGGTCATACCGATAAATTATTTGAAATTTTATTCAAAGAAACCTATCCCTCATGGTTTTATAGCATCAATCAAGGGGCTACTACTATGTGGGAACGTTGGGATGGTTATACTCACGATAAAGGTTTTGCAGATAGAGCCTTATCGTTTAATCATTACGCTTATGGAGCTATTGGTCAATGGATGTATGAGCGCATTGCTGGAATTGCACCCCTAGAAGTAGGTTATAAAAAAATACGATTTGCGCCTATGCCCCACATAAATTTAAATGAGGCTTCAGGTAGTTATGAATCGCAATATGGAACGATTGAGTCGTCATGGACATTTGTAGGTAGTGATTTTATTTACACTATTAGTTTTCCGCCCAATACGTCAGCAAAAGTTGTACTTCCATTTTTTAGCGATACAGCAAATTTGACTGTAAATGGTCAAACTCCTGTATTTACTAAAGAAAAAAATACTGTAGTTATAGATGATATCATTAGTGGAGATTATAAAATTATATATAAAAATGCGAGATAGATATGAAATATAAACTGAATTTAGTTTTAATAATATATTGGTTTGTTTTTGGGATAGTAACATCCCATGCGCAAGAAAATGAGAATGCTTCTCTTGAACAAAACTTCAAAAACCCACCAGCTTCAGCCAAACCTCGAACTTGGATGCATGCCATAGATGGTAATATGAGTAAGGAGGGTATGACCAAAGATTTAGAAGCTATGCAACGCGTAGGTATTGGTGGTATTTTATTGTTCAATATCGACCAAAAAATTCCAGACGGAAAAATAAAATACGGCTCACCTGAGCACCACGAGATGTTAACATATGCAGCAGCAGAATGTGAGCGTTTGGACTTAAGTTTTGGTGTGCACAATTGCGATGGTTGGTCCTCTAGTGGAGGCCCATGGATTACACCAGAGCAAAGTATGAAAATGCTGGTTTGGAGTGAACTTCAAGTAAAAGGAGGTTCGTTAAATGTAAAATTACCACAAACCACAAAAAGGGAAGACTACTATAAGGATGTTGCTGTTTTAGCGTATCCGTCTTTATCTTCAGAATTGAATGATGCTAGCAACAAACCCATCATTACTTCCTCCGTCTTAAATTTACAAACAGATGGTTTAGTTGATAATTTACTCGATGGTAGGTTAGTTCTTCCTAAAAAGAAGGATGTACTTCCTTGGTTACAGTATGATTACCCTGAAGAGAAGACGATACGGTCTATCTTGATTGTTTGTAACCAACGTGACCCAATTGCTACCTTACAAGTTTCTAATGATGGTATTAATTTTACAACGGTTAGAGAACTTTATACAGTACGTACAGGAAAAAGGGAGTGGACTATTAATGATAGCTTTGAGGCTATAACTTCAAAGTATTTTAGGATAACGTTTAACCAAACAATGTCTTTACAAGAAGCCCGTTTATCCAATACGCAAAGCATTCATAATGTTATGGGGCGCATAAGTATGGGGCGTACAGAAGACTCAAATTTGACACCCATTGGACAACCTGAAAAGTCTATGATTATTGATAAAAGCAGTATCGTAAAATTAACTTCTTATCTTAAACCTGATGGTACATTACAAGCAAAATTACCAAAAGGTGACTGGACGATATTGCGTTTTGGATATACTTCAACAGGAGCGTTTAACAATCCTGCATCAGATGCGGGTAGAGGCTTAGAGTGCGATAAATTTAGTAAAGAAGCCTTTAAAACACATTACGATGCTTTTGTTAAAAAAGTGATTGAGAATACCAAAAAAATAGCACCAAATGCGATGCAATATGCAGAAATTGATAGTTATGAAATGGGGGGACAAAATTGGACTGAGAACTATGAGCATTTGTTTAAAGAAAAATATGGATATAATCTGATAGATGTTTTACCACTTTATGCGGGGCGTTTTGTTGAAAATGAAGAGGTTTCTGATGCTGTGCTTTGGGATGTACGTCAGTTCAATTCTCATTTAATGGCAGAGAATTACTTTGGTTATTTTGCAGAATTGTGTAAGCAAGATGGTATCAAAAGTTATATAGAGCCTTATGGTTTTGGACCATTGAATGATTTAGATGTTGGTGCTAAAGCAGACATTAACATGGGCGAATTTTGGATGGGTCGTGAAATGACCATGGTGCAATCTGCTGTATCTGCATCGCATATTTATGGTAAAAATGTGACTTCGGCAGAATCCTTTACATCCAATCCACAGATTAATTGGAAGGGGCATCCTGCACTAGCAAAAATCTCTGGAGACTTAGCCTGGGTTCATGGTATTAATGAGTTCATGTTTCATCGTTTTACACATCAAGCCAACCCAAATGTTGCTCCTGGAATGACTATGGGTAGATGGGGGTTTCATTTTGATAGAGTTCAACCTTGGTGGGATAATGCAGGAAAAGCTTGGTTTACCTACATGATGCGTGGCCAGTACTTGTTACGTCAAGGGGTTCCTGTATCCGACTTTTTAGTTTTTATTGGCGATGGTTCACCCAACTCGGTATATTTGCGTAAAGATTTTGAACCAGCAATTCCTGCAGGAACAAACTTTGATTGCACCAATGCCGATGTGCTTCTTAATCGTATAAAGATTAAAAACAAAACCTTAATGCTTCCCGAAGGCACAACTTATAAGACTTTAGTGCTTAAAAATTCTAAAAAACTAAGCCTATCAAGCTTAAAACGCATCTACCAAATTGCTAAATCAGGTGTTCCTGTAATTGGCGAATTACCTGAGCAATCCGCAGGTTATTTCAATACTACTGAAGAAAAAGCAGCGTTTTCAAAAATAGTAGAAGCAATAAAAGCATTGCCTAATGTATATGCTGGTTTTGAATGGGAAACAATAATGAATAAAGAAGATATTGTTAGTGATTTTACTATTGAAGGTCGAGATGATATACCATTTATTCACCGAAAAGATGAGAAGATGGATATGTATTTTTTCTTCAACCCAGATAAATCAAAGCAACTTTTTGAATGTAATTTTAATGTTGATGGAAAAATTCCAGAACTATGGAACCCCATGAATGGTAAAATAATAAAGACAGCTCAGTTCAAGCATCTAGATGGCAAAACAAAAGTTTGGATTCCTTTAGAGGCTGAAGAATCTGTTTTTGTGGTTTTTAAAGAAGCGTCAGAAAACTTACCTACTGTTACAGATGTTAAAAAAATGTCAAACGTATCTTACACGTTAACTTCCAAGAATAAACTTCAGGAAGAGAAGTTGTTACAAACTTTCCCTATAGCCTTAGAGAACGATTGGAATGTGACATTTCCAAACTTAAATTCCGAAGAAAATAGTTTTAAATTTCCAGAATTGATAGATTTATCGAAACATGATGCTGAAGACATAAAATATTATTCAGGAACGGCTATTTATGAGAATGAATTCAGAATAAGTAGAAAACAACTAGCTAAAAACACCATGTATAGCTTAGATTTAGGTGAAGTAGGCATAGCAGCAAAAGTTACTGTAAATGGTACTGACCTTGGCGTAGTTTGGAAAGCCCCTTTTAAAATAGACATCACTTCAGTATTAAAAAAAGGTATTAATACCATAAAAGTAGAAGTGAGCAACCAATGGACAAATCGTCTTATTGGTGACGAACAATACCCGAATGAAACTGGATTTGACCGAAAAGCTGAAGTGATGCCAGATTGGTTTTTAAACAACGAGCCAGCGCCTTTAGAAAAGCGTTCTACCTTTACAATCACTAATTTTTACGGAAGAGATAAAACTTTGCTACCAGCAGGTTTAATCGGGCCAATTACGATAAAAACAACTAAGAAAACGACCATAAAATAATTACAATCAAACCTGCTCAAACAGTCAATATAAAATTAGCGTTACTCATGAAAAAAACGTCATATTATCAACCAAAATTTTTGTTGCTTCTAGTATTGGTTCTATTATACTCATGCAATGAATCAAAGAGTCAACACATTACTGAACAGAATTACGAAGTCATTAAATCTGGCTTTGTAAAACCAACCGATGATAACACCATTTGGTGTTATTGGTATTGGATTAATGATGATATATCTAAAGATGGTATTACCAAAGATTTAGAAGCTATGAAAAAAGCAGGTATTGGTGGTGCTTTAATAGGTAATATCAATCCAGCACATAAAGATGGAAAAGTACCCATGCTAAGCGAAGATTGGTGGTCGCACATGGTACACGCTGTGGAAGAAGGAAAGCGTATTGGTGTAAATATTGGTGTGTTTAACTGTCCAGGGTGGAGCCAAAGTGGAGGCCCTTGGGTAGATTATACAAAAGCCATGCGTTATCTAACCTATAGTGAAACGAATGTTATTGGAGGAAAACCACTTAGTGTAGCGTTGCCACAACCCAAAAAAGAATTTCAAGACACGCATACTTTTGCTTTTAAATCATCAGCGGAAGAAATAAAAAGTACACAATATATTCCTACTAAGGTTACTGCCAATTGGAGTGATGTAGATGTTAGCATTTTAAACGATGGAAACAAAGAAGACGATACGAGCTTTGAACCCAAAAAAGGCGAAGCTTTAGAAATTAGTTTTCAACTTTCCGAACCCATAACAGCTCGTTCTATTACTATAATTCCTAGTAAAGCGTTTAAATGTAATATGACTTTGGTCGCTGTGGTAGATGGTAAAGAGAAAATCGTAAAAGAATTTGGTTTCGACCGTTTTCGCATAACCCCTAATGTGGCATCCATTGAAACAGGAGATTTTGCAACTATTTTGCCAAGTGTAAAAGCCGATAAGTTTATATTAAAATGTACCAATTTTAGAGAAAAGAGAGGTGGATATGGCTTTGCTGAAATTAACATTTCGCAAGCCCCAGTATTGGATAAATACATTGAAAAACAATTAGGTAAGATGAATTCTACTCCTGGTATTAAATGGGATTCTTACATTTTTGGTCAGCAAGAAAAGCTTAAGGACAAGAGTTTAAGTATAAGCCCAGACCAAGTGATTGATTTAAGTAGTAAACTTGATGAAAACGGCATACTAAATTGGGATGCCCCAGCAGGAAATTGGACTATTATGCGTATGGGCATGACGCCTACAGGTACTAAAAATGCTCCTGCTGCCCCACAAGGTGTGGGTTACGAAATCGATAAAATGAATAGTGATTTGGCACAATATCACTTCGATAATTTTGTTGGAGAACTCTTAAAACGCATTCCAGAAGAAAGTAAATCGGCATTTAAATATGTTGTAGCGGATAGTTATGAACAAGGGGCTCAAAATTGGACGGATGGGTATGAAGAAAAATTCAAAGAAAAATACGGCTATGATCCTGTACCATTTTTACCAGTACTATCAGGAAGAATAGTGGGAAGTGTTGAATTATCCGAACGTTTCCTTTGGGATCTTCGTCGTTCCATTGCAGATGATGTCGCTTACGAATACGTTGGAGGATTACGAAAAGCCAGTAATGAGCACAACCTTAAGACTTGGCTTGAAAATTATGGACACTGGGGCTTCCCGGGCGAGTTTATGATGTATGGAGGGCAGTCAGATTTAATTTCTGGAGAATTTTGGAACGAAGGCACATTAGGAAATATTGAGTGTAAAGCGTCCTCTTCAACAGCACATACTTATGGGAAATCAGTAACTTCGGCAGAAGCATTTACATCTTCTAGAAGGGCGTATTTAAGACATCCTGCTATGCTGAAAAAGAGAGGCGATTGGGCATTAACAGAGGGTATCAATCACTTTGTATTGCATTTGTACATTCAGCAACCAGATGATAATCGAAAACCAGGAATGAATGCTTGGTTTGGTACAGAATTTAATCGTCATAATACCTGGTTTAGTCAGGCTGATACCTATTTCGACTACCTACGTCGTTGTCAACATCTTTTACAACAAGGTAAATATGTAGCCGATGTGTGTTATTATATAGGAGAGGATGCGCCAGTAATGACAGGTGTTCGTAACCCAGAAATTCCAAAAGGCTATTCTTATGATTATATCAATGCAGAAGTTATTTTAGATAGGTTGTCTGTAAAAGACGGACGATTCGTGTTACCAGATGGCATGTCGTATAAAGTCATGGTATTGCCACCTTTTAAAACCATGCGCCCAGAATTATTAGCCAAAATTGAACAGTTGGTGCAAGAAGGTGGAACTATTTTAGGGCCAAAACCAGAACAATCACCAAGTTTAGAAAATTATCCAATGGCTGATAATCAAGTAAAGGAGTTAGTCGGTAAAATGTGGCATGGAGATTACGCTAATGGTAAAATGAATGTTGAATACGGTAAAGGTAAAATTTGGGATGGTTACGAACTCTCAGAAGTATTTGCAGATTTAAATTTAGACAAAGATGTTGCTGTTCCAGAAGATGCTCCGGTATTATGGATACACCGAAAAACTGAAGACATGGATATTTATTTCATCTCTAACCAAAGTGATGAAACACTAAAAATTTCACCCGTATTTAGAACAAACAAAAGTTTAAAACCACAATTGTGGAATGCCATTACAGGAGAAATAAGGGTTTTGCCAGAGCACAAGGTTACAGAAACGGGGATAGAGGTACCATTAAAAATGCAGGCTGCACAAAGTTGGTTTGTTGTATTTACAAACGATGATAATAATGCCCCACAAAAGCCATTGTATTCAGAAAATTTCCCAGCATATAAAAAGGTTCAAGCTGTTAAAGGGCCTTTTATGGTCGATTTTATCAATAAAGATATTGCCCCACAAAACCCAGTTGAATTTAAAGAATTAATAGATTGGAAAAATTCAACAGATGAGCAAATTAAGTTTTATTCCGGGAAGGCTGTTTACACAACAACATTTAAAATTGAACAAGTATCGGAACAACAGGAATTATTCCTTAACCTTGGTAAGGTCTCGGTAATGGCTAAAGTAAAATTAAATGGAAAAGATGTTGGCGGTGTTTGGATGGAGCCTTATCGATTAAATATTTCAGAAGCCATTATAAAAGGTGAAAACACTTTAGAAATAGAAGTGGTAAACCTCTGGCGAAATCAATTAATTAGAGATAAATCACGTGAAAAAGACGAAAAATATACATGGATAGTTATCGATAAAATCACGCCTGAATCTCCATTACAAAAGTCTGGTTTATTAGGACCTGTTGTAATCGAAACTACTGAATATTAATAAATTAAAAGTTAAAAAATAAAATGAAACATCTCATCATACTAATGTGTGTACTACAAGTAATATCTTGTAAATCCAAGAAAGACATTAAAACACAAGAAAAGAAACAGCCCAATGTTGTTTTTATTTTAACCGATCAATGGAGAGCGCAGGACCTTGGTTTTGCCGGAAACGACCAAGTAATCACGTCTGCCATTGATAACTTGGCTAAAGAAGCAGTGGTATTTCCCAATGCCATTTCTAATATTCCTGTTTGTACACCAGCTCGTGCTTCGTTAATGACAGGAAAATACCCACTTAGCCACGGACTTTTTTACAACGATAAGCCGCTTCCAACGGAAGAATATTGCATAGCCGAAGTGTATAAAGAGAATGGTTACCAAACGGGTTATATTGGTAAATGGCATATCAATGGTCATCCTCAAGGAATGAAAAACCATAAAGGGAGACAACTGCCTATTACTGCCGATCGTCGTCAAGGATTCGATTATTGGAAAGTACACGAGTGCACACACAATTATAATAACTCTATATATTATGATGAAAATGATGTAAAACATACGTGGGAAGGTTATGACGCTATAGCCCAAACCAAAGATGCCATAAAATACATGCAGGACAATAAGGATAATCCTTTTATGTTGTTTGTCTCTTATGGTCCTCCGCATGCGCCTTATAAAACGGCACCTGAAAAATACAGGGACATGTATAAAGATATGGATATTAAATTACGTCCAAACGTGCCAAAAGAAAAAACGGGTGTTGCGAAAGACCAAATCAGAGGTTATTACTCGCATATAACAGCACTTGATGATTGTATAGCAGAGTTACAAAAGGAAATTAAAAATTTGGGTATCGAAGAAAATACCATTTTTGTGTTAACATCAGACCATGGAGATATGTTATATTCTCATTCGCAAGTAAAGAAGCAAAAACCTTGGGAAGAGTCAATAAATGTACCTTTTGTTATAAAATATCCAGCCAAATTAAAAGGGGGTACAAAAATGACTAAAATGTTTTCTTTTCCTGATATTATGCCCACACTGTTGGGAATGTCTGATTTACCTATTCCTGAAACAGTACAGGGTGTTGATTATACCGGCCAGCTTTTGGGTACCGAAGAATTGAATATCGAAGCTGCTTTAATTACGTGCCCAGTTCCTTTTCATCAATGGAAATATAAACTTGGCGGGCGTGAATACAGGGGCGTACGAACTGAAAAGTACACGTATGTGAAAGACCTTAATGGCCCATGGTTATTGTACGATAATATGAAAGATCCATATCAATTGAATAATGTTGCAGGGAAAGATGCATACAAAAAAGTACAAGCCACTCTAGAAACGCAATTACAAGCAATACTAGATAAAAATGGCGACGAATTTTTACCAGCAGAAGCATATATGAAGGCTTGGGGGTATCAATGGGATGGAAATGATAAAGAGAAGATTGACATACATTAAATGTATAAGATAAGTATGAAACTATATAAAAGAAATTATACAACAAAGTTCTCATTGATAGCATTATTTTTAGTGTTTTTGTTAAATTCATGCGCTGATGAACAAAATAACTTCAGTCCAAAAGCATTAACTGTAAGTGAACAGTTTAAAAATCCAATAGGCTTTTACGATGCTACGCCTTCTTTTTCGTGGAAATTACCAAAAGGCACTCAACTACAAACGGCGTATAAAATTGTGGCTGCAAGTAGCCCAGATTTACTCCCAAATAAAGCGGATATTTGGAATTCTGGCAAGGTAGAATCCAATCAATCTTTATATGTGAAGTATGATGGAGTAGCACTAACATCAAGACAAAAAATCTATTGGCAAGTGCAGTTCTGGGATGAGAATGGAAAGAAATCAAGTTGGAGTGACGTTGCTCATTTTGAGCTCGGACTTTTAAACAATGATGATTGGTCTGGAAAATGGATCAGTATTCCTCACGATCAGCTTACGGAGAAGGATTATAGAGGGTCACTACTATTCCCTGCACAATACATGCGTAAGGAAATTGATATTGACAAAAGCATAAAAAATGCACGATTGTATATTACTGCCAAAGGAGTCTATGAAGCCTATATTAATGGTAAAAAAGTAGGGGACGACATCATGCCTCCAGGTTGGGTACCTTATCGTAAATATATACCAACCCTTACTTATGACGTTACAGATATGCTAAAGGAAGGCAAAAACACCATTGCTTTTGCAGTTGCTGAAGGCTGGTATGCAGGTAAAGTTTATTTGAGAGGTAGAAAAAAGAAACATAACCTTACACCATCTTTATTGTGTCAACTTGAAATAGAACATAAAGAAGGGAAAACGGAGGTTGTATCAGATGAAAGTTGGAAGGTAACAAAAGATGGCCCTATTCGCATTGCCAAAATATATGATGGTGAAACCTACGATGCTAATTATGAATTAGGCAATTGGCATACCAATGGCTTTGATGATAAGAAGTGGCACAAAGCACAAACACACAACATCGAAAAATCAGTTTTGTTATTACCTAAACGTTTCGAAACTGTTGTAAATAGGGAAGCCCTAGAAGTTAAAAGCATGCATCAGCCCAATGAAAACGTAACAATTTTTAATATGGGACAAAATAATGTTGGCGTTCCTATTGTAAAAGTACCCATGCTAAAAGGCGATACCTTAAAAATACGTTTTGCTGAAATGCTAGACCGTGATAGCACGATGTATACAAAAAACTACCGATCTGCAAAATCTACAGATTATTATGTTGCAGCAGACGATGGTATGATAACATATAAACCAACATTTACATTTCATGGTTACCAATATGTAGAGTTAAGTGGCTATAAAAAAGGTGCAATACCACAAAAAAACTGGGTGAAATCTCTGGTGCAGTATTCAAATTTTGAGGAGAACGGAACTTTCACTTCATCGCACCCAAAACTAAACCAATTACAAAGTAACATTAGTTGGGGAATGAAAGGGAATTTTTTTGATATCCCAACGGATTGCCCACAGCGCGATGAACGTTTGGGCTGGACAGGTGATGCACAAATCATTTCGCCAACATCTATGTTTCATAACGATATGTATGCCTTTTGGGCAGGTTGGTTGCAAAGCGTGCGTTACGAGCAATTTGAAGATGGAGGTATCCCTTGGGTGGTACCAAATAATTTGGGTAAAAGACACTCGTCAGGATGGGCAGATGCTATTGTAATCATTCCTTGGGAGTTATATTTTAGAACTGGAGATGTTGAGGTGTTAGAAGAAAATTATGCGGCCATGGTCAAATGGGTTAACTATTGCACTTCACAGGCCATTGATCATATTCCAGATATTAAATCCTTTGGTGATTGGCTACAACCATTAACAGAAAGTGGACGTGGTGCAGGCGATGTGTCAAAGGAACTCATTAAAATGGCCTATTATGCACACAGTGTTGATTTAGTAGCGAACAGTGCCCGTGTATTGGGGAAAACTCAAGAGGCTGAACACTTCTCTACACTTCACGATTCCATAAAAACCGCTTTTGAACAACGTTGGTTTCATGTCGATGGACGTGCCAAGCATAAAGTTGAAACACAAACCCATTATTTAGTGGCCTTAGAGTTTGAACTTCTGTCAGATGAAATGGAAGTTAAGGCTATAAAGCACCTAAAACGTCTGATAGCTGAGTACGACAATCATTTGCGTACCGGTTTTTTAGGCACGCCTATTCTACCTTTGGTACTAGACAAAGCAGGCGAATACGATTTGATGTACGATATTCTCTTTAAGGAAACCTATCCTTCATGGTTCTATTCCATCAACCAAGGGGCAACCACCATGTGGGAACGCTGGGACAGTTATACCAAAAAAGATGGATTCCATAAAGATGGCATGAACTCTTTTAATCATTATGCCTACGGTGCTATCGGTCGTTGGATGTATGAGCGTATTGCAGGTATTAAACCCACAAAGGTGGCCTATAAAGAAATTGAAATAGCGCCCGTTCCGGGTGGATCATTAACATCGGCTTCGGCTTCTTACAATAGTCCCTATGGTTTGATTAGCTCAAACTGGAAGCTGGATAATGATCAATTTTTACTGGAAGTCACTATTCCATCGAATACTATGGCTACAGTCATCGTGCCTGGCGATACACAAAAAAACTTAACCGTAAACGGACAGAATATAAATGAAAGTGAAGCTATAAAGGTGATAGAAAAAACAGAGCAGTCATTTATCTTAAGTGTAGCTCCAGGTACCTATTCCTTCGTCTCTCATTTTTCTAGTGATAACAAATAAATAATATGAAACAGCTTAATATGCAACGATTTACTAACATATCATTCTTTATAGGCATCATAACTTTACTTTGTATAAGTTGCACACCAAACCAAAAGACGACCAGAACTCAGGAGCTATATCTCGGGTTTCAAAATCCACCTGCAGAGGCACGTCCTTTTGTGCGTTGGTGGTGGAACGGTAATAAGGTTAATGCCGATGAGTTGGACCGTGAGTTAGAGTTGCTGAAAGACGTTGGTTTTGGTGGTGTGGAAATAAATCCGATTGCGATGCCAAAGCATGCACCTGATAATGGCGACAAAGCATTGGTGTGGATGAGTGATGAATGGATTGAGATGCTGGTACACGCCTGTAAGAAAACCAAAGACTTGAATATGATTGCGGATTTGATTGTAGGAACGGGTTGGCCATTTGGAGGTGAGTTTCTGGACAAGGACGAAACCTGTCAGCGTATGCTCAATCATAGCCTCTTTTATACAGAGGGAGCCACGATCAATGTCGATGAACAAATGCTTATTTCAAGGCTCTATGAAGAGCAAAATATGCGTAATCCCAAAAGCACACATCACACACTGTCTTATCTCCAACTGGTACCGGAACAATGCAGTGGCGTTAATGAGAACATTGATTTACTCGACCAGCTCAAGCAAAAGGGTAAGCTCAGTTACAAGATTGATAACCCGGGGAGTTACCGTCTGTGCTATGGTGTGTTGGAGCAAAATTTTAAAAAGGTGTACCTGGGTGCTCCCGGTGGTGCTGGCCCGGTAATGGACCATTACAAAAAAGACGTAACCATTGCCTACTTGTCGCGATTGAAGAAAATAGCAGAGAAAACAGGCATTCCTTTAAGTGAGCTATTGCGGGCTTTGTTTTGTGATAGTATCGAAATTTCGGGGGCTAACTGGACCGATGATATGTCACAGTTGTTTTTCGACACCTATGGCTATTCTATAGATCAGTGGCTTCCTTTTATCTTTTATGGCCATAGAAAAGGCTATCTTGAGGAGCAACACGAGGAGCATTTTAAATCCGAATTTAAAGACCAATTAAAGCGTGTACGCTACGATTATAACAATTTATTGGTGAAAACCTTCTTGCAAAATTTCACACAAACCTTTCAAGATTTTTGTACAGAAGAAAACTTGCTGTGTAGGTATCAGGCTTACGGTACGCCGTTTTTAATGGGGATGTTGGATGGCTATATGATTCCCGATATTCCTGAAAGCAACAACTGGATTTATTCGGCTGAAATGAAGGACGATGAATGGCAGTGGAAACAAGGCCACGGTTATATGACTTGGAACATGTATGCAGCTGCCGGTGGTCATTTAGCAGGCAGAAAGATCATCTCCTGCGAATCCATGACCAATACGAAGGGTGTTTTCAGGACTACCTTGGAAGAAATAAAGCAGCACGATGATATGAACTTTATCACGGGTATTAACCATACCATATTGCACGGCTTCAATTATTCGCCTCTGAATGTAGAATTTCCCGGATGGATAAGGTATGGTGCTTTTTTTAGTGAACGAAATACGTGGTGGCAGCACCTTCATCATTGGGTGGACTATAACGCTCGTTTGTCTTATGTGTTTCAAAATTCAAAACCGCAGAAAAGCATTGCCGTTATTGGGCCAACCGCTGATATTTGGGGAGATGAAGGTCTAATACGCAGTAGTTTTCATAATAAACCGGAATACCTTTATAAGTTATGGGAGCCGATAAGCCAATTGGGTTATTCTTGCGAATATATTAATCAGGGCATTCTAGAAAAGGCCAAGCTTGAAAATGGCACCATAGCCTATGGCGAAATGCAATACAAATTACTGGTGTTAGCCAGCATGACATCCATAAGTCCTGAAGCGGCCAAGGCGGTTAAAAAGTATGTTGAAAATGGAGGAAAAGTGATTGTCATTGACCAATTACCTTCAAAATCATTGGGCTACAGTAACTATAAAGAGAATGATCAGCTTGTTAACGCTACGCTGAACGAAGCGGTTTCAAAATACCCGAAATCATTTATTCAAACTGCTGCGCCAAAATCTATTCAACAATTAAGAGAATGGACTAATGCTTTTCTTAAAAAGTCAGGACTTGACCCCGATGTTCACATCAGTGAACCAAGCAGTAAAGTCTATCAAATACACCAAACAACGAAGGACAAAGACATTTATTTCTTTACCAATATTCACCGTTTTGAAAGTACCAGTTTTGACGCTGAGTTTTCTGTAAAAGGAAAATACCCCTATGTATGGAATCCTGAAACGGGCGAAAGAGAACCATTTTATTATGCTTCAAAAACAAATGAGTTAACGATCAACTTAGCACCGCTTCAGTCTTTGCTTCTTGTTTTCGAAGATGAGAAACCAGATGACCTGCATAAGCCCATAGTCACAACGATAGCCTACGCCGACACTTTAAATGGCGTATGGAAAATGGAGGGCAAACATATCAACGGTAAAACACTTAACTGGGAAATGGAAAAGCTAATTGACTTTAGTCAGTCAACAGATCAATCGCAAAAATCATTTGCCGGCGTCATTACGTATACAACAACAATGACCAATGCTGACAACTTCACGCATATCGATTTGGGTGATGTTAACGAGGGAATTACAGAATTGTACATTAATGGAAATAAAATAGGGAAAAGATGGTATGGAAAAGCGATTTACCCCATTGCCGATTTTCTCAAAAATGGAGAAAACGAAATAGAGGTGCGCTATACTACAGTATTGGCTAACTATTGTAAATCCCTCAATATTCCGCAAACAAATGTGTGGACCAAACATTACAAAGACTATGCGCCAACTGGTTTGCAAGGTCCGGTGCAATTATTAAGGTATGCCAACTCAAATGGGGAATAAACTAATATGAAAATCATAGAAATGAGAATTAAAAAAACAATACTTTTTTTAGGTGTAGTATTGTCTTTTTTCATGTTGACTAATTGTCAAGAAGCACAAGTTGCTCAAAAACCGAATGTGCTACTGATCTGTGTAGATGATCTTCGCCCAGAACTGAAAAGTTTTGGAGCAGAATATATTAGCTCGCCAAACATCGATGCATTCGCCGCAAAGGGAGTAGCTTTTCATAATCATTTTGTAAATGCCCCAAGCTGTGGACCATCTCGCTATACTTTGCTCACGGGACAGTATGGCCCAGTAGGAAATAATGCTCTTTTTCTGCGGTCAGAAAAGATTGTAAAAGGTACAGAAGATATTGATAAAAGCATGCCGGAGTGGTTTAGAGCTAATGGCTATACCACCGTTTCGGTAGGCAAGGTATCGCACCATCCAGGTGGACGAGGTGGCAAAGTTTGGGCGGATAGCTCAAAAATTGAAATGCCTAATGCGTGGGATAAACACCTTATGCCAGTAGCAGAATGGGAACATCCCAAAGGAGCCATGCACGGACTCGCCAATGGAGAGATTCGTGAATCAAGAGCTACAATGGATATTTTTCAGACGGTAGAAGGTGATGATCACCTTTATCCGGATGGCGCCATTGCTGATGAAGCTTTAAAGCAATTGCGCGAACTGGCTAGTAATGAAGATAAACCATTCTTTCTTGCCGTGGGTATCATTAAGCCTCACTTGCCTTTTGGGGCTCCAAAATCATACTATGACAGGTATGAGGGCGTTGACTTGCCTGCCATACAGCACCCAGAAAAGCCGAAAGGAAAAACCACATGGCACGGCTCTGGTGAGTTTATGGGATACAACCGCTGGGGTAAAAACCCCAATAAGGATGCAGACTTTGCTGATGATGTGCGTCGTCATTATGCGGCTTGTGTGAGTTATGCTGATGCTCAAGTAGGAAAAGTGTTAGCTGAATTGAAAAGAACAGGAGCGGATAAGAACACGATTGTGGTGCTATGGGGCGACCACGGTTGGCACTTGGGAGAACATGCCATTTGGGGAAAACATAGTTTATTCGAAGAATCTTTGCATTCTCCTCTAATCATTCACTACCCTGGTATGAAAAAAACTGGTGCTAAGGCGGATGCGGTAGTAGAGACAGTGGATATTTTTCCAACCTTATGTGATTTAGCAGGAATTGAAATTCCGGTATATGCCTATGGTGAATCTATGAAAAAAATATTAGTAGACCCGAATACTGAAGGTCATACGGCCATAGCATATACAAGAAAAGCTTCCACAATCAGAACATCAACGCATAGGATGACACTTCATAAGGACGGATTTGTGGAATTATATGATCATACTTCTGCAGAAAAGGAAACTAAGAATATAGCTAAAGAATATCCGGAATTAGTAGAGGAGTTGAAGCAAATACTAAATACCAAATTGAATTAATTTAGGAATTGAAATATAAGCATAATATGAAGACTAAAGTTTTAAGCATCGCACTATTATTAATGTGCGTAATACAATTACAAGCAGCCAAACCACTCCGTTACACCATTAACGAGTCGTGGCAATTTATTAAAGACAATGATATTGCTAACGTCGATGATTTCTTATCGCAACTAGAGCGTGCCGAACGGGTGGATATTCCCCACACCTGGAACGACAAAGATGTGATTGACGAAGGCAAAGGTTTTTACCGCGGGGCTGGATGGTACACTAAAGAGG
Source organism: Algibacter pacificus (assembly GCF_008033385.1). Lineage (GTDB taxonomy): Bacteria > Bacteroidota > Bacteroidia > Flavobacteriales > Flavobacteriaceae > Algibacter > Algibacter pacificus. Next base: position 560,381 of record NZ_VOGY01000001.1, read on the forward strand.
TGCGTATTCCTACAAGTTATCAAAACAAACAAGTGTTTTTGTTTTTCGAGGGAGTATCTACTGCTGCCGAAGTTTACATTAATAAAAAATTGGTGCGTACCCACGTTGGTGGTTTCACCCGTTTTGTGGTGCCAGTGACTCCGCATATTACGTTTGATGCAAACGCCGAATTTACCACTTTTAATGTGGTGGTAAAGGGTGACAACTCCTATCACGACGATTGGCCATCGCTACATGCCGACTTTACCTTCTTTGGGGGTATGTACCGCGATGTTAATTTGGTGGTAACCGAAAAAGTACACTTTAATGTGGAAGATTATGCCGCTAATGGTGTGTTTGTTACTACGCCAAATGTTTCTGCCGAAAGTGGCGAAGTAAACCTAAAGCTGCGCATCAAAAATGACGAGGCGGACACTAAAAAAGTAAAAGTGTTGGCCAAGGTTTATGGTCCCAACCAAGAATTAGTGACTGAAAAAAGCAAGACACTTAAGCTGACTGCAGGAATATCTAATGAATATGATTTGGAGCTTGACGCCGTAGAAAATCCACAACTGTGGAGTCCCGATTCACCGAATCTTTACCGTGTGGTGTGCGAAATAGTTGATGCTAAAACGGGTGACAAATTGGATGAATCGGTTAATTCTCTAGGCTTTCGTTGGTTTCGTTTCGATGTAGAGGAAGGCTTTTTCTTAAACGGCAAACCCCTAAAATTGATTGGGACGAACCGTCATCAAGATTTTGATAAAATAGGTAATGCCTTGCCCGATCATATACACGTGGAAGATGTGATACGTATGAAAGCGATGGGAAGTAATTTCTTACGCATAGCGCATTACCCTCAAGATCCTGCTATTCTAGAAATGTGCGATCGTTTGGGTATTATAACATCTGTAGAAACTCCCATTGTTGATACGGTAACAGAATCTGAGGCTTTCGCCAAAAACTGTATGAGTGCACAGAAGGAAATGATTCGCCAAAATTATAACCACCCTAGTCTTATTATCTGGGCTTATATGAATGAGGTGCTTCTACGTCCTTATTATAAGAAGAATAAAGAAAAGTACGAGAAATACACTAAATACATCGCTGAGTTAGCACAGGATTTGGAAGACCTCACCCGTGCCGAAGACCCTTACCGCTATACCATGATACCTAATCATGCAGGTTTGGAGCGTTATGTGGAGGCTGGACTGTGCGACATCCCTATGATTATTGGGTGGAATATCTACGATGGATGGTACGGCGGTGGATACGAAAACCTTCAGCCTAAGTTGGAAAAGTACCATCGCGAGGTGCACAAGCCAATGATCATAACAGAATATGGTGCTGGTGCTGATCCGCGTTTGCACACGCTTAGACCTACTCGTTTTGATTTTTCGCAGGAATATGCGGTGGAGTATCACAACCATTACCTGAATTTCTTCAAAAAAACGCCTTGGATAGCTGGCGCTAATGTGTGGAACTATGCCGACTTCAGTTCGGAGGGACGTTCGGATGCCGTGCAGAGTATTAATAACAAAGGACTGATTGGTATCGACCGCACACCTAAAAATGTATTTTATTACTATCAGGCGGCTTTGCTTGATGAGCCTTTTGTGGCTATTGCGGCCAAAACCTGGAAGCAACGTTCAAATTTGGAAGACCCTACTGCTAAAGGTATTTCTACGATGACAGTGGATGTGTTCTCTAATCAGAAGGAGATTGAGTTGTTCTTAAACGGAAAAAGCTTGGGAACAAAAAAGATGGATAAGATCTGGATGCAGTGGGAGGTACCTTTTATGGACGGTATCAACAGGCTAAGAGCAGTCAATAAAGCAACAGACTATTGTGAAGATTTCACGGCAGTGCGTGTGAATGTATTGCCTTTAGACTTAAAAGACAATTTCCCAGCAGCAGGTATATCTATCAACGTGGGCGATCAGCGCTTTTTCTACGACGATCAGTTTGATCACGCTTGGATGTTTAACAAGGAATACGCCGAAGGTTCTTGGGGTAGTATTGGGGGCAAGCCTTATGTGCGTCCTGCTAGACGAATGCAACAGCCTTATGGGGCTAAAAATCCGATCAACGGTACGTTTAAAGATCCTATTTATCAAACACAATTAGTAGGTATTGAGCAGTTTAAGTTAGAAGTACCAGCTGGCGTTTATGAAGTGAAGTTGCATTTTGCTGAACTAGAAGGCTCTAAAGCAACACATCTCCCTTATGACTTAGCCGATGAAGATGAAACCATAAAAGGGGTAACTAACCGTACGTTCTCAGTATTAATTAACGAACAAACTGTTATTGACAAACTTGATTTGATAGGGCAATACGGCGAGTACCAGGCCGTGAAGGTTAAATCGGAAGTAACCGTTGGTAAAGATGGGCTTATTACCGTTGATTTCAAAAAAATGGTAGGCGAACCTGTTTTAAATGCGATTGAAATATATAAGAAATTATAAATTGAAACAACAGATGAAACAAATTGTAACAGCTTTGTTACTCCTGTTTTGTGCCAACACCCTATTGGCCAAAGTAGAACTATTCGATTTAAAATGCAAATACCTTAGCAACCCTGAAAGGATAGATATGCAACATTCTCACTTTTTTTGGAAGATGAAAAGTGATGAAAAGGGACAAGGTCAAACGGCCTATCAGCTTTTGGTGGCTACTTCACAAGAGAATTTGGATAAAAACATTGGAGATGTCTTTGATTCTAAGAAGGTGAAGAGAGCAAGCAGCATACAGATCATGTATCAAGGACAAGCGCTAGAACCTGCTTCCTCTTATTTCTGGAAAGTAAGGGGCTGGGATGTACGTAAAGCAATCTCAGAATGGAGGAAGCCTGTCTATTTCTCTACAGACTTATTCTCAAAAGAAGATTGGAAAAGCGCACAGTGGATCGCTTGGTGCAACCAGGAGGAATGGGCAACAGAGTGGTAGCGTAAAAAAGACATTGAAGCGGAATGTATAGAGTTTCATTTGGCCAGCTACTTCGGGGCACGCATGAATATGTGGGAGCGCATGAACTTTCATTATGAGAAACTCACTGACGCTGGCAGGCTTGCTTGACCCATTTAAAATTGTATTGGCTAAGTAAATTTAGATTTAATAATATTTAAAACAAATTTTAACATTACATAATATGAAGAAGATTAATTTGGTTTTTATGCTCATTGTATCCATGCATTTTTTAACGGGAGCACAAAATATTGAACAAGACTTCAAAAATCCCCCAGATTCTGCAAAACCTTGGGTTTACTGGTTCTGGATGAGTGGACATGTTACCAAGGAGGGGATTAAACAGGATCTTGAAATGATGTCGAAGGTAGGAATAGGCGGGGTACTTATTATGGAAGTGAGGCACCACATTCTACCCGATGGTCCGGTAAAATTTAGTTCTGACGAGTGGTTTGCTTTAAAAAAGTATGTAGCAGAAGAAGCAGGAAGGCTTGGTATCGAAGTAACTTCACACGTTTGCGAGGGATGGTCAGCTACTGGTGGCCCCTGGGTTACCCCGGAAAAAGCAATAAAAATTCTAACTTTTACCGAAAAGTTGGTTGAATCGTCCGGAACATCAATGAATATAATGCTGGAACGTCCTTACAAGAAACATGAATATTACAAGGATCTTCAGATATTGGCATTTCCGGCTACAAAAGGAGCTTTCAAAATAAAGGATTGGCACGTCAAAGGCCTGCATTACAAATCTGAGCATCTGAGGCTTTACCGACTCCCAACAGATACGCGTACGGTTGCAGCGGATGACATTGTTCAACCTGAACAAGTCATCGACTTGACTGGCCAAATGAAGGAGGACGGAACTTTAAATGTCCGCTTGCCAAAAGGCGAATGGATGGTACTTCGAATGGGGTATACCAACAGTCCGGAAACTAACAAACCTGCTACCGCTGCAGGACGCGGACTGGAAATTGATAAATTTGACCGTAGCGCAGTAGACCTGCATTGGAATGCTTTAATTGAACCGCTTATCAAAGCGTCAAACGAAGGACAAGACAACGTACTGCGCGCATTAGAAATAGATAGTTACGAAGTGGCTTATCAGAATTGGACCAAAGGTTTTGAGAAAGAGTTTAAAGCCCGCTGTGGTTATGATCTTGAGCCTTGGACACCCTGTTTGGCGGGCTATGTGGTGAAGTCGCTGGAGTTGTCTGAGCGATTTTTATGGGACTTCCGTAAAGTTTGTGCTGACCTTATGGCCGAAAATTATATTCTCTACTTTCGGGAAAAAGCCAATGCAAACAATCTTCAACTAATGTTTGAACCCTATGGGACATCTGTTTTTGATGGATTTGAAATGGCTAAAATCCCGGATATACCCATGGGTGAATTTTGGTATAGACGACCAGAAGCGTGGCACGAGTGGTCAACCAAATTGGCATCATCGGCTGCACATATTACAGGGAAAAAAGTGGTTGCAGCCGAGAGCTTTACAAGTACCCGAGAAGATGCAGCATTTCATGCCACCCCATATTCTATAAAACCTACTGGAGATCACTACTTTACAGAGGGGCTGAATCGTATGATATTCCATGCTTGGGCACACCAACCCTGGAACGAAAATGTTAAACCAGGCATGACTATGGCCCCACACGGGATCCAGTTACACCGAAACAACACGTGGGTTCCTAAAAGCAAGGAATACTTCGAATACCTTTCGCGTTGCCAGTTTATGCTGAGGCAGGGAGAATTTTGCGCCGATTTTCTTTATATATTCCCCGAGGACTATCCAAATACGACTGCTCGCCGGAAAGATATTTACCCAGTGATTCCTCCTGGATACGACTATGACGTGACCAACAGCAAAACCCTGGCGGACTTATCTGTCAAAAATGGGCGTATTTATACATCCTCAGGCATGATCTACAAGCATCTGATTGTTCCTTACAACCGGCCACACTCATCCACTGACGATAAGAAACGCTCTGCTGGGAGCGATATTCCATATCCACGAAATTCAATGCGCTTTACACCTGAAACACTGCATGAAATCAACCGTCTTGTTAAAAGTGGTGCCAGTGTACTTTCTCCACCTCCGGTTTCATCTCCCAGCCTGGTCGATTACCCGAATTGTGATGAAGTCGTAGAGAAAATGACAAAAGAACTTTGGGAATCAGGTTTAATTACTGCACCAGAAGCAATTGCAGATGTCTGTAAAAACTTATCACCCGATTTTGAATCTTCAGAAACGAATGGCATCAAATACATTCACCGTAAAACCGAAAATGCCGATATCTATTTCGTGGCCAATCGACAATTAGCGGAACGAAAAATTACCGCAACTTTCCGAGTTTCAGGTAAAATACCGGAATTATGGGATGCATCAACCGGAGAAATCACTTCGGCAACAAACTGGAAAATCACTGAGGACGGGCGCACCAAAATCGTTCTGAACATGGCGCCGGCCGGTTCTGTTTTTGTTGTATTCCAAAAACTTACTGATAAAAAGAAATACAACAATCCAAAACCTGAACTTAGGGAGTTCGCAACTCTTGAAGGTCCCTGGGAAATAACTTTCGATCCAGCATACGGTCCTAAAAAACCTGTAACTTTTAGATATTTGGACGAGTGGAATAATAATGACAATTCCTTGATCAAATATTTTTCAGGTAGTGCCACCTATAAAAAGAAGTTTGTGGTGAATGAAATGAATAAACCTGTTTACCTTGATCTTGGAGATGTCCATTTTATGGCTCGGGTTAAACTAAATGGCAGTGATTTAGGACTGCTCTGGAAACCACCCTATCGGATTGAAATAACTAAAGCCCTAAAAATGGGTGAAAATGAAGTTGAGATAGAAGTCACCAATTCGTGGATTAACCGTCTGATTGGTGATGAAAAGCTTGAACGACTGGATTTAAAGAAAGTTCCAACATGGTTGAATGAAGGAAAACCGATTCCGAATACATCAAAGCGGAAAACATTTATTACCCATAGACATTACACGGCCAAGGATCCGCTTGTTCCATCAGGATTAATGGGGCCGGTACAATTGAAGCATTAAATGAATTTGGACTGAAAAAGCAAAAAAGTATTAAAGAGAAGTTTTCTATATTTTTAATACTGAAAACATCAATTCGCGCAATAGCGCAGGAAAATATCAAGTATACCAACAACATGGTAGAGAAGTAGATCACTACACCATTTATGACGAAATAAAAGCGGAAAGGAAGAGGCTAAATTCCAATACGTATGAGTAAAAATAGGAGTTCTGCACAACTGTGAGGCGCAGGTTATACTGCTCAACGAAAACAGGTTGTAAAATCTGGTGAATACGTCTTTAATGTGAGTGTGAAATAAATAAAAATATAATTAATAACTATAGCGTCCTAGACGTTTAAAAAAAGATAACATGTTAAAAAAACAATTTTTCATAACTATTTTGTCGTTTATAATATCGCATCAACTAGTTGCTCAAAAGCTTTCGTTCGAATCCCTTACTTGTGATTCGCAAACCAATCCTACTGCTATTGAAAGCAAACAACCCTCTTTTTCTTGGGTAGTGAAAGCTGGTGGTTTGAATAAATCGCAGTCTGCCTATCAGCTTTTAGTGGCTTCATCTATGGATAAACTAAATGAAAAAGATGCTGATTTATGGAATTCAAATAAAGTTTCCAGTAGCAAATCAGTATATGTGAAATATTCAGGCAAAGATTTGAAACCTACACAAAAGTATTATTGGAAAGTGAAAATTTGGGACGAAAAAGGTCAGGTTTCAGATTGGTCTTCGCTTGCAAGTTTCCAGATGGGTCTGATGGATACTTCTAATTGGGGAGATTCAAAATGGATTGGTCTTAATAAAGATACCAGAACTTCACCACACCGATTAAGAAAATATCGAGTAGGTAGAATGAAAGAGCCAGAAATGGTAGCAGGACATGCGGCCGCTTATTTTAGAAATACATTTACGCCCAAAAGAAAAATTACAAATGCCCAGGCTTACATCTGTGGTTTAGGATATTATGAATGGTATATCAATGGGGAAAAAATAGGTGATCATGTACTAGATCCTGCACCTTCGAATTACGATAAGCAGGCCTATTATGTTAATTATGATGTAACAAAGGAGTTAAAGTCAGGGGAAAATGCTATTGGTATTGTTGTCGGGAATGGTTTTTACGGTCAGGATATTAGTTGGAGATGGAGAGGAGCTAAAAAAAACCATTCTTATGGTCAGCCATTGGTTCGCTTGTTAATCAAAGTGACTTATGATGATGGTAGTCAGGCAAATTTCTATACAGATGAGAAATGGAAAGAATCTACTGGCCCAATAGTGTTTAATAATGTTTACGGAGGAGATACCTATGATGCCCGTTATGAAATACCCAATTGGAATAAAATAAATTTTAATGATGTCCAATGGGGGAAGGTCAAAGTGGTTTCGCCTGAAGTAAATAAAATTAGTGCACAACAATTTCCTCCTATTCGAAAATTAGAAGAACTAGAGCCTCAAAACGTTTTTAAAGGTACAGATGGTCATTGGGTTGTAGATTTTGGTCAAAATATAGCTGGTTGGGTCAAAATAAATGTAGAAGGTGAAAAAGGACAATTGATTGAAATTATCACCACCGAAGCCGTGACTCCAAATGGCAAAGATATTTTTCGGGGTACTACGGCCGGAAGCGCTAATGGAATGCCACAAGTCTTCAAATATATATGTAAAGGAGAAGGCGTGGAAACTTGGGAACCACAATTCAGTTACCACGGTTTTAGGTATGCACAATTAAAAGGCATATCAACCAAGCCTGATGCGGCTATGATTAAAGCGATCTTGGTGGCTACTGATTTGCAAGAAAATGGAAGTTTTACTTGTTCTGAGCCTTTGTATAATCAAATGCACAGCGTTAGTAAATGGACCATTGTAGATAATATTCATGGGATTCCTGAGGATTGCCCGCACCGTGAAAAAAATGGTTGGCTAGGAGATGCACATGCTTATTGTGAGTATGCTCTATATAACTATGATATGCTGAACTTCTATAAAAAATATATGGAAGATATTCGAACTCAAATGATTCCTGTCCAAGCACACAATAATAAACAAGTTGTGCATAATGTTCCTACTATGATAGCACCTGGTAAAAGGACATCAGGTATTGCCAAATTAGATTGGGGCGTAGCAACGATGTATTTGCCTTGGTATAATTATTTGTATTATGGTGACGATTTAATCGTGAAAGCGTATTATGAAGAGATGAAAGATTTGACCAAATATTATTTATCTTTTAAAGATGAAAAAGGAATTATACAAAACGGAATGGGGGATTGGTGTCCTCCTGCTTGGAACCGAAAAAAGAATCCAGGCGCTATGGAATGTGATCCTATTATCTCTGCAAATGCCTATTTTTATGATGTTTTGGGTATTATGGAGAAATTTGCTAAAATGAATAATGACCCAACTTTTGAGCAAAAAGTTAAACATGAAAAAGAAGAATTGTTTACCGCTTTTAATACTGAATTTTTACAAACGATTCCATCAACCCAGTTTAAATGGTACGGTAGTCAAACAGCAACGGTAATGGCTTTGCAATTTGGGATGGTTCCTGAGTCTGAAATTACTACTGTGGTAAATGGTTTAGAATATAACGTTAGTGTCATAAAAGGTGGGCATCATGCTACAGGAATTCACGGTAATCGCTATATCTATTCTGTATTAGCAAAATATGGAAAAGCCAATTTGGCACATGAAATTTTAACGACTCCTATCTTTCCAAGTCAAACTTTTATAATGAATTTCGGTTTTACCACTTGGCCAGAACGTCAAATTGATTGGAATATAAAGCTTGAAGACAATGGTGGCTCTCAAAACCACCCTATGCATAGTGGTTTTTCAGCTTATTTTTATGAGTCTTTAGGCGGAATAAAACCAATGTATACAGCTCCAGGTTTTAAAGAGTTTACGGTAGATCCAAAGTTTTCAAATGACATAACTTCTTCTAGTGTTACAGTACCAACACCTTATGGCAATATTCTTAATAGTTGGCATATAAATAATTCTAATTTTTCAATGAATTTGCAGGTGCCTTTTAATACAAAAGCAAAACTCGTACTATCCACAGAGGAACTCAAATCACTAAAAATAAACGGAGAAAAATGGAATAAATTCCAGAAAAAGAATCAAACGAAGTTCGTTGATAAGTTTTTGGTGCTCGGGTCTGGAAACTATTCGGTTGAATACCAGAAAACTAAAAGCTAAAAAAAACGGAAACCCGGTGTGGATTTAAAAAATAGAATTTTGAGCTTGATGAAAAAAACAATATTTTATATACTATTGCTTGCGCAGTGTTACTTTGCTTTTGGGCAAGACAAATTAAATCTTGTAGGAGAATGGCAAATAAAATTAGACCCAAACAATATAGGTATTCAACAGCAGTGGTTCAACGAAAAGTCATTTCCAAATACCTTAACCCTTCCCGGATGTATTCAAGAGCAGGGTTATGGTGAAATCCCGAGTCCCAAAACCATTTGGTGGGATGGGAAAACATTAGGAGGGTGGTTCAAATCACGCCCTTGGGTAAAAGAATACAATAAAGCCGGCAACTTTAAAACCCAAGCTTTTTTGGTGCCCGACCGTTATTATATTGGTGCAACCTGGTTTATTAAAGAAATCGAAATTCCTCAGGATTGGGATAATGAAGCTGTAAACCTATTTTTAGAACGTTGCCATTGGGAAACTAAACTTTGGGTAGATGGTAACTATTTTGGCTCAAATAGAAGTTTAGGAACACCGCATACGTATAATTTACAACAGCTTAATGCAGGTAAACACACTTTAGTGTTACGAGTTGATAATTCTAGTAAAGTTAATTTAGGTTCAAGAGCGCATGCAACTTCCGACCAAACTGCGGGTACATGGAATGGAGTTGTTGGTAAATTAGAACTGAGAAAGCAAAATAAAGTCTACATAAAACAAGTACTTACGTTTCCTAATGTTGAAGCCAAAGAAGTTAATGTTGAAATAGAGATAACAGGTTTACAAGAAAACAAAAAAGCGCTTTGGACTATTGAGATTGACGCTAAGGGATATAATGGCAATAACCATCAACCTAAGGCGCAAGTTTTTTCAGGAAAAGAAACCGTAAAAGATAAAGTGTTGCTTAATCTAACCTACTCCTTAGGTAAAAACATGCAGGTTTGGGATGAGTTTAATCCAAATTTATACAAATTAACTTTTGAAGTAAATATTAAACAAAAGCAAAATAACTTTAAGATTTTACATTCCATTAATTTAGGGATGAAAGAATTCAAGGTAAATGGTTCACAATTTACCATGAATGGCATAAAAACTTTTCTAAGAGGAAATGCAGACTGTGCTGTAATGCCTAAAACAGGTTATGCCCCAATGGATGTGGCTTCTTGGAAGAAAGTATGGCAAACTTATAAAGATTTTGGTCTCAATATGGCACGTTTCCATTCTTGGTGCCCTCCTCGCGCAGCATTTATTGCAGCCGACGAGATGGGCATTTATCTGGCACCCGAGGTGATGGAGTGGACAACTGTAAATAAACAATCGCAACTTGACTTTTTTCTTGAAGAATCGAAAAAAATATTAGATACATATGGCAATCATGCCTCCTTTATTCAAATGGGATTAGGCAATGAAAGAGGCGGAGATGCTGCGATGTTCAAACAGTTATTGGACAACTGGAGAGCTTGGGACAGCCGGCATTTATACACTATTAAAGCCAATGCTAACTATGAAGCCAAAGGCTTTGCCAATGTAGGTGCAGATTTTGAAGTCTTGCGAAAATCAAGAAAAGAACCCTCTGTGCCTGCTCGTTACCAAGCAGGCTGGCCACCAAAACCTGAAAACTCAGCATTCATCAACAGGGCACCCCAAACCACCATCAATTGGTGTGAGGCTGTGGAACGAGAAAGAATACCAATTATTCAGCATGAAACAGCACAAATATGTGCTTTTCCTAATATTGATGTAGAATTACCAAAATATACAGGGTATTTAAAACCTGCATATTTAGAGATTGCTAAAGCACAAATGAAAGAAAGAGGCTTGTATTTCCAACTTCAAGAATTTGTTGAAGCTTCAGGTAAATGGCAAGTAGCGTTGACAAGAGAAGAAATGGAGGCCGCATATAGAACACCTGGTTTAGCTGGATTTCATTGGCTAGGTTTAGCTGATTTTACAGGGCAACATACAGCACCAGTGGGTTTTACAGATGCTTTTTATGACGCTAAAACCTATGTAAACTCAGAAGAAGTAAGGCAATGGAATGCACCCACTGTACTTTTAGCGGCAATGCCCCAACGAATTTTAACAAACATAAACACCTTCGAGGCAGATATATTAGTGAGTCACTTTGGTAAAGAAGACTTAAATCTAGAAGTAGTAGCACATCTGAAAAGTGAAAACGGGGATGTTTTAAAAAGTTGGAATTTACAACCTAAAAAAATTACCCAAGGTAGTGGACAAAAATTAGGCGATATTAAAGTGTCTGACCTTAAAATAAATAATGTATGTCATTTGATTTTAGAGTTACAATCTCTAGATAAACAGTTAATAAATAGTTATGACTTATGGGTTTTTCCTGAGATTGAAACTAAAGACGTTCCTAATGATATTATAGTTTCAGAAATTTGGAATGCAAATATTCAAAAACAATTAGAACAAGGAAAAACAGTTTTGTTATTACCCAAACAAAAGCATTTAAAAGATAACTTACCAATGTGTTTTACAAACCATTATTGGACTAGCTTTGGTAAAAATGATGGTCAATCTTCAGCTACAGGCGTTTTATTTGATACAATACATCCTATTTTTAAAGATTTTCCAACCGAAACACATGTCAATTGGCAATGGTGGGATGTTTTAACCCATGCGCATCCAATGGTTTTAGATGCCTACGATTCAAAATCTCCTTGGCCAAAAGAATATAAATCACCCTTACAGCCTATTGATTCATGGAAGATTAACCGAAAACTTGCTTTATTTGTAGAAGCTAAAATTGGAAAGGGCAAACTAGTAATTTGTTCTATAGATATTGAAACAGACTTAGATAATAGACCTGTAACTAAATTACTGAGAAATAATTTGCTAGATTACATGTCGTCTAAAGTATTTAATCCCCAGAAAGAAATAGATATAGCATCCATTAAAGAAATTTTTAATTTTCAAAACCAGAATAAATGAAAAATATAAAGTGTATAATAAGCACATTATTAATAGTCTTATTTTTAACGACAAGTGTGAAAGCCCAATCCAACGATTGGGAAAATCAACACGTTACCCAAATTAACAAAGAGCAGCCAACAGCAACTTTGTATTATGACGATAGCTCAAAAGCGGTTACATCGCTAAATGGTACATGGGATTTTGCTTACTACAAAGATGTAAGTGAAGTACCTAAAGATGCAAAACCAAAAGCGTGGAACAAGATTAACGTACCAGGCACTTGGGAAATGCAAGGTTTTGGAACACCCATTTATACGAATCAAATCTATCCTTTTGATAAAAACCCACCATTTATTTCAGGTATTAATGGCAACCCAGTAGGAATTTACCAAACTGAATTTGATATTTCAGAAATTAAAGAAAAGCAAGTTTATATTCATTTTGGTAGCGTAGCCTCTGCATTTTATTTATGGATAAACGACCAAAAAGTAGGCTACAGTCAGGATTCGTGGTCACCAGCAACCTTCAATATTTCATCTTACTTAAAAAAAGGAAAAAACACCTTACGCATGCAGGTTTTTCGTTGGAGTGATGGGAGTTATCTAGAAGACCAAGATGGTTGGCGTATGAGTGGTATTTTCAGGGATGTATTCCTTGTAGAAAAAGAAGCGGTGCATATTCGAGATTATTTTGTAAAAACAAATTTAGTAGGCGATGGCGCTAAACTAGATTTACAAATTGATTTAAGTAATACACTAAAAAAGAAACTTAAAAAGTATAATCTCTATATTTCAGTAAAAGACGATAGTGGGAAAGCGCTTTTTAATTCTGAGTTAAGTGCAAGCAGTGTGGTTAATGTCTCAGGAGAATTTGCTAGTATTAAACCTTGGTCTAACGAAGAGCCTAATCTTTACACTTTAGAAATACAATTGAAAAAAGGAAAAAAATTGATTGATGAATTGCAATCAAAGATTGGCTTTAGAGAAGTAGCAATTTCAGATAAGCACGAACTATTAATTAATGGAAAACCTTTTATTATTAAAGGTGTAAACATTGTAGAACACGATCCTATTCATGGTAAATACATTACCAAAGAACGAATGGAAAAGCAGATAAAACTACTTAAACAATACAATATTAACACTGTTAGAACCGCACATTATCCTGCAGACCCATATTTGTATAAATTATGCGATGAATACGGCATGTTAGTGATTGATGAGGCCAATGTAGAATCTCAAGGGATGAAATACGAGGAAGCTTCACTCGCAAAAGATGCTAGTTGGGAAAAAGCACATGTAGAACGTTTAGAGGCAATGATGCAACGTGACAAAAATCATCCCTCAATTATTCTTTGGTCTTTTGGAAACGAAGCTGGTAATGGTGTAAATATGGAAGCTATGCAACACAGAGCAAAAGAGATTGATAAAAGTCGCCCAACACATTATCACATTATTGATGGAGGAGCTTCTTATGATACTTATGGAGGTGGTATTATAAAATTTGGAAAGCCAAATACGTTTGGGCGCTATCAATCTGTAGACGATATGGAATATTTAGGCAAAAAAGGTACAGATCGCCCTTATTTATTAAATGAGTTTGCACACTCCATGGGTAATAGTACTGGTAACTTACAAGAATATGTGGACGTTTTTGAAAAATACCCAAACCTTATAGGAGGTTGTATTTGGGATTGGGTAGACCAAGGATTAACAAAAAGTAAAGAAGGGCTTTATGGCTCTAAAATTAAAGATGTTGAGATGGCACATCAACAAGCCAAAAAACCAGGTGCAGATTTTTATTGGGCTTATGGTGGTAGTTTTGGCGACACCCCAAATTCTGGTAGTTTTTGTATTAATGGTTTAGTATTTCCAGATTTAGCCACAAGTAGTAAAACTGAAGAAGTTAAAAAAGCCTATCAAGAACTAGCTTTTACATTACTAGATTTTAAAACAGGAACCGTTACAATTAAAAATAAATACCATGTTACAAATACCAATCAATTTAATTTCGAATGGATATTGCTTGAAAATGGAGCAGAGATAAAACGTATTCCTTTTGATATTGATTTGAAAGGACGTTCAGAAAAAAACATAAAATTACCGAATTGGCCTGTTCTTCATGAATCAGATAATGAGTATGTACTTCAACTTGTTGCCAAACTTAAGTCAAAAACAAAGTGGGCAAAAGCAGGTCACGAAATTGCGTTTGAAGAATGGGTTATCAGTCCCGAAAATAAGCCAAATTTAGCTCAAATAAGCAAAGGTAAAGTAACCATAAATAGTACTGAAGAAGAGATAAATGTTTCCGGAGATAAACACCAATTTACATTTAATAAAACCACAGGAAATCTAATTAAGGTAGCTACCCAAGGTAGTGTAATAGTTGAAGGAGGTATGGCCTTGTCATTTTACAGAGCACCTATAGATAACGATAGATCCTTTAGAAACCATTGGAAATTATTTAAACCTAATGCTTTAAAAAGTGACGTAAATAGTTTTAAGGTAGATAGTATAAATGGTAATGCAGTAATTATAATAAATAAAACATATAGAGCACCAAATACAGAGAGCGGTATCAAAACAGAAGAAGAATTTTTAATAACAGCTACTGGCGAAATTTCAGTAAAAGTTTCTCTAGATTATTTTGGAGAAGATTTGCCTCCAAGCTTACCGCGGATCGGTTATACTGCAAGATTACCAAAAGTTTATAATGATATAACTTGGTATGGTAAAGGTCCTGGAAGTTCGTATAGCGATAGAAAAACAGGAATGCGAATGGGCGTTTTTAAAGCTACAGTAGACGATTTATTTACCAATTATATTAAACCACAAGCTAATGGAAATCGTTCAGAAGTAAGATGGTTTCAGGTAGGAAAACAAAACCCAATTAATATAAGTTCTGAAAATCCAATTAATTTTTCATTTCAAAAATTTGATGCGAATCAATTAGCAAAAGCACGCTTTAGCTACCAACTACAAGAAAATAAATATAATATTTTAAATATTGATTTTGAACACGGTCCTGTAGGAAATGGGAGTTGTGGTCCACGACCTTTAACTCAATTTTTGGTAAATCCAAAATCTAATCAATATCAATTTAAAATGAAATTTTAATCACATTAAATTTAAAATCAGAAATTAAGCCAATGTTAAGTCAAATTTCAAAATATTATTTAATATTAATTACTGTTTTTGCCATCTTCTCTTGTAAAGAAAAACCTGAAGAACAAAATATAGAAAAAACCAAACCGAACTTACTGTTCATTTTTGCAGACCAATACCGTCAAGCCTCATTAGGGTTTTTAAAAGAAGATCCTGTGTATACACCTAATTTAGATCAATTAGCAAAAGAAGGTGTGTTTTTTTCTGAGGCTGTGGCAAATAATCCATTGTGTAGTCCGTATCGAGCCATGCTAATGACGGGGCGATATTCTTTATCAACAGGAGTTGTAGAGAATTGTAATTCTCAAAGAACGGCTTTGGGGAATTATTTAAAGAAAGATGAAATTTGTTTTTCTGATGTTTTAGTGGAAAATGGTTACAGTGCAGGTTATGTGGGTAAATGGCATTTAGATGGCCCAGAATCCACGCCACCCGATGTAAAACGGGTTTGGGATACCTGGTGCCCTCCAGATCGCAGACACGGATTTTCATTCTGGTATGCTTATGGAACGCATAACAGACATAATAATCCGTATTACTGGACCACCGATGGCGGAGAAAATGATAAGGTATACACCAAACAATGGTCGGCTGAACATGAGGCAGATGTTATTATCGATTATCTTAAAAATAATGAAAAGCAAAGAAAAGCAGACGAACCTTTTGCATTGTTTTGGTCTATAAATCCGCCACATACACCATTTAAGCAAGTGCCCGAACGCTACAGAAAACGTTATGAAGGCATGACGCACAAAGAAGTACTAAATAGACCCAATGTGCAGTTTAATGACAACTACGATTTAAAACGAGGCGATCATGGTGTAGCGAAACGATTAGACCAAGCTACAGATTATTTTGCTTCTGTAAACGGAGTTGATGATCAAATAGGACGTGTGATTACAAAACTAAAAGAAGCCGGATTATATGAAAATACTATCATTGTGTTTTCTGCAGATCATGGTGAAATGTTAGGAAGTCAAGGATTGATGCATAAAAACGTTTGGTTTAAAGAAGCTTATAAAATTCCTTTGATTGTGCATTATCCTAAAAAAGTAAAACCAAAAAAGGATGATATTCTTTTAAGTGTGCCAGATTATATGCCTACAATTTTAGGTTTGATGGGACTTGAAGACAAAATACCAGATGTGGTTGAAGGTGAAAATTATGCCGATTTATTTTTTGATAAACCCGTAAACCGCCCAGAAAAACAGTTGTATTTTGGTGGGAAAAGTTTTGCTTCAAAAGGCGATGCACGAGGTTTTAGAACTAAGGAGTACACGTATGCCGTGGTAAAACACGAGAGTGGAGAAAAATTCCACTACCTCTATAACGATGCTGAAGATCCATATCAAATGAAAAATATTTGGGGAGAAGACCCTGCTTTAGATAAAAAAATGAAAAAGGAGTTAGCTAAATTGTTAACCTCTATGAACGATTCTTGGTAAAAAAAATATTATGAAAACAAATAGACGCGATTTTATAAAAAGTATGTCAGCATTGGGTATTGTAGGTGCAGCATATCCTCTTTTATCTGCTTGTGCAAGTAAAAAAGGAAATGAATATTTAAACGAAAAGATTACAAAAATCGAAATATTTCGATACGATATTAATATACCTCGTTATTTTTCTTGGGGAACTTGGCATAATCGTCAACATTTATTTATCAAAATATCATCGGGAGATTTTTATGGTTGGACAGAAACACCAGCTTCAAAAAATAATCCAGATTATAAACCTACAGATTGGGTAGAATATTTAAAGCAGTTTAAAGGGTTAACTTTAGGTGAAGCTCAAAAATTATTAGCATCAGAACAAGTATTAGGTTCAAAACGCTCTCTAAAAATGCTAGAGTCTTTAGATATGGCGCTTTTGGATGTATCAGGCCGATTGCAAAACAAATCTGCTGTTGAATTACTAGGTTTAACAGGAACAAATCCAGTTCCGGGTTTGTATTGCATACTAGATAAAGACGAGAAAAAAGTTAGAGAAGAAGCTGAAAAAAGCATCGGACAGAATTTGGCGCATCATATGAAGTTTAAGATGTATGGAGATGAAGCCGTCGATATGAAACTTCTCAAAACAATTCGAGATGTTTTGGGTGATAAAGCTGTAGTAATTTCAGATGTAAATAAAGGCTATAAAAAATGGAAATCTTTAGACGAATTGAAAGGGATTTTAGATCGTTTTAGTGCTAATGGTTTAAATGCGATAGAAGATCCTGCACATTTAAAAACAAAGGAATGGATACAATTGCAAGACATGGTGGGTGATTTAACCTTGATTCCAGATGCGCCCATGCGTCCTGCTTGGAAAGGCATCAACACCATGCAAAAAGGTATGGGACACATTTACAATTTGCATCCTTCTACCATGGGAAGTTTAACCCATACAGCAAAATTAGCACATAAAGTAAAGGAAATAGGTGCAAAAGTAATGATAGGTGATGATAGTTTGGTTGGTCCAGCTTGTTCTGCGTGGCAACAAATAGCGATTGGCGTTGATGCCACTTGGGTAGAGGCGATTGAGAAAAAAGAAGATTCTAAATTGTATTTAGAGTGTTTGCAAAGTACAGCAACCAAAAAAGAAGCCAATGGTTATTATTCATTTGAACCAGAGCCTGGTTTTGGTGTAGAATTGGATGCCGATCGTTTAAAAAAAGTATGTGAATTATATATTGATATTTAGATAATACAAAATAGACAAAACATAAGAGTTTTGGCTTTAATTATTCTTGATTTGTTAACTAAAGAGTTATTAGAAAAAAATAAGAATTCAAAGTCAAATTTTAATTTGAAATCAATATTAAATTATTAATAGTTTATTAAAAGTGGGGATTTGCAAGTTTGTCAATGCATGATAGTACAGGATAACATTCTTTTTTTAATACACTTATTTTACATTAAAACCACTTAAAATCAGAGGGTATAGGTATTGAGAGTCTGGTTAAAATTTTAAAAAATAGAAAGATGAAAAACTATAAAGCTATTATAAAAATAAAAAAAAATATGCTTCTAGTGCTACTTTTGTCATTAGTAGCAATTAAAGGATTTTCGCAATCACTAGAACATCCAATAATATGTGTAACAGAAGCCGAAAGAACAGAATTATTAACGAAAATTAATAATAATGCTTGGGCGCAAAGTATAGTAAATCAATTAAAAAATGAAGTCGATTCTAGAGTAAATACACATCAAACCAATCCTAATGCTATTTTTTCGGGGTTGTCAGATTTAGCAGCGAATGATGCACTCTCTGAATCTGCTGCCTCAGCAAAAAATGCTGAACATGGTGCGTTGTTAAGAATTGCTCAATATTCCGGGATGCTTTATTTTATTACTAAGGAAGAGAAATATGCACAGTTTACTTCAGATATTCTGGAGCACTATTTTGATAAAATATCCATAAGGACTCCAGAAACCACTGCTATATCAGGAAATTATTTTTACGACCCTCGTTCTACTTATCCATATTTAGCAATAGCCTACGATTTTGTTTACGATTTTTTAAAAAAGTCAGGAACCAAGGTTTATGATAGATCATCAGCTACTTATGTGGATTACAATCATGCAAAGGCGCAGAAAGCAATAAAAAATATTGCAGGTAATGCGCTAGGAGAGTATAAAGGCAGTGACAATAGAATTGGTAAAACCGTAAGTAATCATCCTGTATTAACCGCTACGGGTTCTCTATTTTCAATTCTTATGATTGAAGACGATACGGAACGTGAACGTATGTTTAATGTGTTCTGGAATACAGGAACAAGGCGTCAAAACTCATTTACAAAAACCATATTACCAATGTTTGGGGAACAAGGCATTTGGCCAGAATCGACAAGTTATAGCTTTATGCCAAATATTTCTCTAATATTAAATATAGTAGATCGTATTAAACCAGAGTTGAATATTACAACAACCAATATAGATATATTTAACGGAAACTTTATATTCTCTAATTTAAGACACCCAAACAGACGTTTTGTACGTTTTGGAGATTCTAAGAGAGATAATGACGCTACAGCTGAAAATTACAGGTATGCTTTGGATATTGCTACACGAAGAAATCTTTCAGAATTAAAACAGCGTTCTGAAGTAGCATTAAATCAAAATTACAAGGCCAATGGAGGTTATAATCCAACGTTGTCTAATAGTAGTTTTGAAAATTATTCTGGACTTGAACTATTCTGGGGGCACCAATTACCAACGGATATTACTGACGGTATCGATTTTAAACCCACAGTGGTTGTGAAACATGCAGGCGTTGCTTTACAGCGTAATTACGTAGAAGCTAATAATAGTGAGTATGGTTTATGTGGTATTATAGGTGGTGCACACTATGTACATTCTCATGCTACAGGTATTAGCATGGAGTTATATGGTGCTGGATACATCATGGCGGCAAATGGCGGTATGCCAAAAACAGTACCCGAAAGAAAAATCCCTTTGCATACAGATTATTTTAGGTTATATGCAGGTAATAATACGGTAATAGTGAATGGTACTTCACATGGAAGACAATCAGGCTCTTGGGCTAGGGATGCTTACCTTTGGCAGAATACTACAGTAAATATTGCTGCTGAACCCAAACATCTTGAAGACCCAATAACTGATAATATTAGTTTCGCGACACAGCTTTTAGAAGATAGGATTAATAATTGTGATCAGCAACGTACGTTAAGTACCATTAGAACGAGCCCAACAACGGCCTATTACTTAGATGTTTTTCGTTCTAAATCTTTATCCGAAAATAACTTCCATGACTATGTTTATCATAATCTAGGTGATGAAACACAAATCAGTCATTCAGATAACGAGACATTTACTTTCACTGCAACCAATCGTTATAATACTAATATTGGTGACCCTGTAAACTCTCCAGGTTGGGAGTTTTTTGAAAACACTCAAGTGACTCCATCAACAAAAGCTAATGTTAATGTGCGTTTTGATTTAAAGCAAAACAATAGATATATGCACATGATTATGCCTGGTGGTGTGGAGCGTGAGTACACCAAGGCACTTGCACCTCCAACACGTGAGGCAAGTAATGGATATATTAATAAGAAAACCCAAGTTATAGCAGTACGCCAGCAAGGAGAAGCTTGGGATAAACCTTTTATTAACATATTTGAACCTTCAAAAAACACAACGGCTTCGGTGAAAGATGTTATTAATATTTTTGATGGTGATAAAATTGTTGGTGTTCAGGTGATTTCAGAAGTAGGAAGTGCCAAAATTATTGATTTTATAATTTCTCAAGACCATGCATTGGCTGTATATGACAATCCGCTTTCAAAAATAAAATTTGAAGGTCGTTTTGCTATGATTCGAAAAAAAGAGATTGCGGGGAAAACAGAACTTAGTTTATATATAGGTGAAGGGAAAAGCTTAAGTTTTGAAGGTGAGGAACTTATTGCGGATAGTTCTGATAAAGGATATAAAACAGTGAATTTTGACGGAATTTATCCTGAGTATGTACCAATAGGGTCAAGTCCTGTTACTGTACAAACATTAGGTGAAACCTGCGTAGATAAAGGTAATGGGAAAATTGTTATAGAGGTTTTAGGAAATGAAGGTCATAAAGCGACATTAAATGGAGTTGATTATGATTTTACCAGTAATTTAACCATTGAAAACTTAGTACCAGGGGTATATAATTTATGCGTAACAAAAAATGGTGGTAGTTTTGAGCAATGTTATGAATTAACTATTGAAGAGGCAGAATCACTTTTAGGAAAAATGGCTATTGTAAAAAATAAAGTAAATGTTGATATTGAGCAAGGTAGTGCTCCATATTCGCTTATTATAAATGACGAACTAATGCTAACTACAAATGAAACTCATTTTGAAGCTAATGTAGTTCATGGTGATAGGGTTGAGGTTAAGAGTGCGGCAGAATGTCAAGGTTTATTATCTAAAAAAATTAACATGTTGGAAGCTGTTAAAGCATATCCAAATCCAACAAAAGGAAGGTTCGATGTTTACCTTGCTACAAATAAAACACACGTTAATATAGAAGTTTATAATATTTATTCACAGCTGGTATCAACTAAAACATATGAAGTCATTGGCGGCAAAGTACATATAGATATTACAAACAAAGCACAAGGTGTTTATTTTGTTAAGGTTAAAGAGATGGAAGGCGTAATAATAAAAGTAATAAAACAATAAAGATGAGAAATATATATTTAGTATTAATTTTAGGTTTAGTAATGTCTTGCGGAGGCGGTTCAGATGATAGTATTGAGCCAGAACCAGAAAAAGAAAATGAAGCGCCTTCTATGCCAGTAGGAGTGTACCCATTAAATAATACACTTTGTATTGATAATAATGTGGTTTTTGAATGGGAGGCCGCTACCGATCCAGAAAATAATTCTTTGAGATATAAAATAGAGGTAGCAGAAAATAATTCTTTTTCGCCTTTAACGTTTAGTGAGACCTTGAATTCAACAACAAAAACAATAGTGCTTGAAAAAGGTAAAACCTTATATTGGCGTGTAAAAGCGATAGATAACAAAGCTGCTGAAAGCGCTTATTCAAGTGCGGCTCAATTCGTAGTTGAGGGGGAAGCTGTTTCAAATCATGCCCCTTTTGCTCCAGCTTTGGTGGCGCCAGAAATGAATTCAGAAATTGATGGTTTAACGTGTACTTTAAGTTGGACGTCTTCAGACCCTGACGAGGGTGATTCCTTGAATTATGATGTTTATTTTGATACAGTAAATCCACCTGTATCAAAAGTATCAGAAAATCAATCTTCTACAACTTTTGATATAGGTAGTTTATTAGCTGCAACAACATATTATTTTCGAGTAAATGTGAAAGATGATAATGGCGGTACAACGATAGGGCAGGTTTGGAGTTTTAATACTAAATAATCGCCTAGCTTTAAAAAAAATAAATAGAAATAGGCTGTACTTTTTTTTATAGTATCATTTTGTGTAATAAATATATCAAAATGTCAATTGCTGTTTAGGTAGTTATATACGTAATTTACATTGCAATTGTAGAGGGTAGGAGTTTTAAGCTTGTCTTTTTCGATTTGTTTAATGAATCATCATTCGATAAATGGTGTAAAAAAAATAAATCAAAAAATGCTATTTTCGATAAAAGAACACCTTTGTACAAATAGTTGAAAATAAATACAATAATGATAAAAGTAGGATTATTTGGTATTGGTTTAGATACCTATTGGCCGCAGTTTGAAGGCTTATTAGAACGTTTAGAAGGCTATCAACAACAGATAGCAGATAAAATGGAAGAGTTTGGAGCAGAGGTTGTCAATGTGGGGTTGGTAGATTCACCAGTTGTAGCAAGAAAAAAAGCAGAAGTTTTAAAAGAGGAAGATGTAGATATTTTGTTTTTATACATCTCAACCTATGCTTTGTCTTCAACAGTATTACCTGTAGTACAAAAAGTAAAATGTCCAGTAGTCATTTTAAATATTCAGCCAGTCGCTGCTATCGATTACGAAAGTTTTAATGCTTTAGGCGATCGAGGTAAAATGACAGGAGAATGGTTGGCTCACTGTCAAGCTTGTTCTGTTCCAGAATTTGCGAATGTATTTAATCGTGCAGGAATAGACTATGAATTTGTAACAGGTTATTTAGGAGAGCAACGCGTTTGGGATGACATTCAAGATTGGATAGATGCAACAAAAGTAGCATCCATAATGCAGAATAATAGATTAGGCGTTTTGGGGCATTATTATGCAGGTATGTTAGATGTATATTCAGATTTAACCAAACAATCTTCAGCTTTTGGCACACACATAGAAATTGTAGAAATGTGTGAAGTAAAAAAGTACAGAGATGCTGTAACACAAGTTGAGGTTGATAAAAAGTTAACCGAATTTGAAACGACTTTTGAAGTTATTGATGCCTGTGAAGAATCCGAATTAATTCGCGCAGCAAAAACATCAATAGCTTTAGATAAATTGGTAGAAAACCACGATTTGGGTTCTTTAGCCTATTATTATGAAGGCGAAAATGCCAATGAATACGAAAACATAGTCACTTCTGTAATTGCTGGAAATACGTTGCTAACAGGTAAAAACGTACCTGTAGCAGGAGAATATGAAGTTAAGAATGCACAAGCTATGAAAATTATGGATGCTTTTGGTGTTGGTGGTTCTTTTTCAGAATTTTATGCAATGGATTTTAACGATGATATTGTGATGTTAGGTCATGATGGACCTGCACATTTTGCTATTGCAGAAGGTAATGTACAATTGGTGCCATTACCAGTATATCATGGAAAACCGGGAAAAGGTTTGTCTATTCAAATGACTGTAAAACACGGTCCAGTTACCTTGTTGTCAGTAGTTGAAGGCAAAGACGATGTTTTCTTACTAGTTGCAGAAGGCGAATCTGTAGAAGGACCAGTTTTACAAATAGGAAACACCAATAGTCGTTATCGATTTTCAATAGGGGCACGTGCTTTTATGAACGAATGGTCTAAACAAGGACCATCTCATCATTGTGCTATAGGGGTTGGTCATATTGCCAATAAAATTGAGAAATTAGGGAATATTTTGAATTTAAGAGTGGTTCGTATTTGTTAATTAATTTAGAAGAGGGTTTTACAGGATAATATAAAGTCAAAAAAAGTATTAATATGGAATTCTAAAACAAAAAGCTATAATCAATTAAAAAACAATAAAAATTTAGAATGAAAATAATCAAAATATTTTATTTAATTCCTTTGATGTTATTAGTTTCTAGCTGTAAAAGCAAAAAACCAAATGTTAGTAAAAAAGCGTCAAAAAGTAACCAGCTAGCAGCAAAACCTAATATCATTTTTATCCTAGCAGATGATTTAGGCTATGGCGATGTGGGCTTTAATGGACAGGACAAAATAAAAACCCCAAACATTGATAAACTCGCTGCAAACGGAATGATTTTTACCAATCATTACTCGGGGTCTTCGGTTTGTGGGCCTTCAAGAGCAGTATTAATGACGGGTAAACATACAGGACACAGCACAGTTAGAGGCAATCCAAGATGGACAGCAAGTGGTACTCCTGTAGATATTAATGCAGAAGATGTTACTGTAGCAGAAGAATTGAAACGAGCAGGTTATACCACTGGAATCGTTGGTAAATGGGGCTTAGCAGAAAATCTTGAAGAAGGTGTGCCAAACAAACAAGGGTTTGATTATTTCTACGGATTCAATCAACACTCGACAGCACATCACTATTACCCGAAAAGTATTTTTGAAAATGAGAAGAGAGTGACCTTAAAAGGGAATGATCCAAAAACCAAAAAAGGACAACACATTCATTATTTAATGACTGAAAAAGCAACTGAATTTATCGATAAAAATCATAAAAAGCCTTTTTTTTTGTATTTGTCCTATACCATTCCGCATTTTGAATTAACAATTCTTGAAAAAGAAAAAGAACAATACAAGAATTTAGGTTGGCCAAAACGAAAAATGAAGCTAGGACATTATCGCCATGATGAAGATGGACATATTACTTATGCTGCTATGGTGTCTACAATGGATAGAGATATTGGAAATCTTATAAAACAGCTAGAAAATCTAGGTGTAGCCGATAACACTTTAATTGTTTTTACGAGTGATAATGGGCACGAATATGACGATTTAAAAAATGAGTTTTTCAACAGTAATGGAGATTTTCAAGGGCATAAACGCGATTTGTATGAAGGTGGAATTCACACCCCCTTTGTAGCCTACTGGCCTAATAAAATTAAAGCTGGGTCAAAAACCAATCATATTTCTGCTTTTTGGGATTTTTTACCAACAGCTTGTGATTTGGCAGGTATACAACCTTCTGATACAATTGATGGTATTTCTTATGCACCAACACTTTTAGGAAATGAGATTCAGCAACAAAAACACGAATATTTGTATTGGGAATTTAACGAGAGAAGAGGTCCGATTCAAGCCGTTAGACAGAACAATTGGAAAGCTGTGAAGTTCGATAATGAAGCTATTGAACTTTACGATTTAAATAAAGATATTAGTGAGCAAAATAATATAGCAGACAAACATCCAGAAAAAATCAAGGAGCTACTGTATCTCATTAACAATTCTCGTACCGAACATCCTGAGTTTCCATTGGTAAAGAAAACACTCAAGAAAAAATAAATTTGTCTTTAATTTATAAACATAAAAATCAAGTATGAAATTACGATTATTAATTGCAGCTGTTACGCTTTTATCAATCAGTTCTTGTAAGAATCAATCTAATGAAAAGGAACATGCTAAGCCCAACATTATTATCATAAATGTTGATGATATGGGCTGGAGAGATGTTGGTTTTATGGGAAGCGAATATTATGAAACACCAAACATAGATTATTTATCAAGCTTAGGTATGGTGTTCACCAATGGCTATGCAGCTTCCTCAAACTGTGCACCTAGTAGAGCGTGTTTAATGACAGGACAGTGGACGCCGAGACATGGAATTTACACGGTTAGTCCTTCAACACGAGGGAAATCTGAAGACAGAAAATTAATTCCAACAAAAAACACACATACACTTTCAAAAGACCATATTATTTTACCAGAGGTACTTCATGATAATGGATATGTTAATTGCCATGCAGGGAAGTGGCATTTAAGTGATAATCCATTAAAATATGGGTTTGATGTAAACATTGGAGGCGGACACAATGGTTTGCCCAAAAGTTATTTACCACCATATAAAAATGTTAAGATTGAAAAAGGAGATAGTAAGTATTTAACCGATTTGATTATGGAAAAAACATTACAATTTGTTGATTCTGTGCAAAATCCGTTTTTCTTATATTATTCGCCTTATGCAGTACATGTGCCGATTATGCCAGTAGATAGTATTGTCCCGAAATACAAAAAGAAAACACCATGGAATGGTCAGGGGAACCCAGAATACGCCTCTATGGTTGATAATTTAGATAGAAACATAGGTTTACTTATTGACAAATTAAAAGAAAAACATTTGTTTGATAATACATTACTTGTTTTTACGTCAGATAATGGAGGATTATATGGAATAACCAAACAAAAACCATTACGTGCTGGTAAAGGAAGCTATTATGAAGGTGGTATCAGAGAACCATTTTTCTTTGTCTTAAATAATAAAATTAAACCAAGTACCAAGAGCGATGTGCCTATAACAAACCTTGATATCTTTCCAACAATTTTAAATTATGCAGGAGTAAAAAACGCAAGTCTAGCTCTAGATGGAAATAATATATCTTCTATTTTAGAAGGAAAAGAGGAAAAACTAGAACGTTCTTTGTTTTGGCATTTTCCCATTTATTTACAAGCCTATAATGTAAATGATAATGAAAACAGGGATCCTTTGTTTAGAACGCGCCCTGGTTCTGTCATACGAAAAGGAGATTGGAAACTTCATTATTATTTTGAGGATGATGGTGTTGAATTGTATAATTTATCTGAAGATATTGGAGAAAAAAATAATCTTGTAGATACGCATTCCGAAAAGAAAGAGGAGTTGTTAAAAATATTGAAAGCATGGTGGGAAGAAACGGGGGCTCCTTTGCCTAAAACTAAAAACCCTGAATTTGTAAACTAGATTAAACCTTAATAAATTTATTTTTAAAATATTATGCAAGCAATTTTAGGAGTTTTATTTCATTCATTAGGAGGCGTAGCAGCAGGTAGTTTTTACATGCCATATAATAAAGTAAAAGGTTGGGCTTGGGAAACCTATTGGATGGTTGGTGGAGTTATGTCTTGGCTAATCGTGCCGCCGATAGCTGCTTATTTAACTGTTCCTGGTTTTGTAGACATTATTGCATCGAGTTCAAGTTCTATTTTATCTTTTACTTTTTTAATGGGGTTGCTTTGGGGAGTTGGCGGTTTATCTTATGGCTTAGGTGTTCGTTATTTAGGGATGTCTTTAGGGAATTCTGTAGTCTTAGGGTTTTGTGCCGCTTTTGGTGCCGTTGTTCCATCAATTTATTATAATTTTAATCCCGAAGATGGTAAAACGTCATTTACAGATATGATATCTACCACAGGAGGACAGGTTGTTTTACTTGGTGTTTTAGTTTGTTTGGTGGGTATTGCGCTTTCTGGTAAAGCAGGCATGATGAAAGAAAATGAGCTGTCTGATGAACAAAAAAAAGAAAGTGTAAGTGAGTTTAATTTAATAAAAGGATTGGCTGTTGCTATTTTATCTGGAATTTTAAGTTCCTTTTTCAGCTTTGGCATAGAGGCCGGGAAACCATTGGCAGATGCTGCTGTAGAAGCTGGGTATGACCATTTGTTTGCTAACAATGTCACTTTTATTGTTATTCTTTGGGGCGGTTTAGCAACTAATTTAGTTTGGACAACTATTTTAAGTATTAAAAATAAGTCGTATGTAGATTTTACTAATAAAAGTACGCCAATTCGTAAAAATGTATTGTTTTCCGCTTTAGCTGGGACCATTTGGTTTTTACAGTTCTTTTTCTACGGTATGGGCGAAAGTAAGTTAGGGAATGGAGCTAGTTCGTGGATTTTGCATATGTCTACTATTATTTTAACAGCCAATCTTTGGGGTATTTATCGTAAAGAATGGAAAGGTGTTGCCGCTAAAACTAAATGGACCATAACTTCAGGTATTGTGGTTATTGTATTATCTGTTGTTTTGGTAGGGATTGGTAATTCTTTATAAAACATTTTGTTAAACAATAAAAAGAGGCTGTCTGGAAAAGACAGCCTCTTTTTATGTGAGCTATTTTAATCGTTATTATACCAAGGATTTTAATTATCTCTAAAATCGTGTTGAATGTCAGACCACCAAATATCAGCTTCACCTGCATGGCATCTATATGCTCCAAATCGTATCTTTGCATTTTGTCCTGTTTGATACTTATCTATTCCATTAATTGTTACTTTAGTATTTGGAACATTCCAAGAAAAAGTAGAGCCACTAATGGTAACTTCAACATATTGTCTAGTAGAAGTATTCCAACCATTAACCATTTTTATTTGAACTCTTTGATCTCCAGGGACATTTTTTAGAAACACTAAGTTTCTACCGTCAGTACCCGATCCGCACGTTTTATAATTTGTTCTCTGTAACATCTAATTACTTTGTCTTTTTTGTACATAATGTTTAAAATTATGTAGCCTTATTTTAAACAGGCATTTTCAAAATTACCAAACAAAATCAAATGTATTCAAAAAAAGAAAATCGTCTAAAAATTACTTTTTAGACGACCTCTTAGCTATGATGTTATTAATTTAGTTACAAGAACCTAGGTTGTTCCAACCCGTACTTGTTCGTTGATATAATGTTCCTTGGTAAGTCACTTTGTCACCTACATAGTAATAACGATAACTGTTAAATGCAGGTATTCCTGCACAAATATCAACAGTCGTTACAGCTCCACAAACCCCTATATAATTCCAGTAACCAGGATCTGCTATTCGATATAGTTTTCCTTGGTAAGTCACTAATTCCCCTTTACTAAAGGTCCTAGAACCCCACGCAGGAACACCATTACAATCATAAGTTGTTCCAGTTGAGGTATCAGGGTACATTTCATTAATTCCAGTAATATCTCCAGAAGATAATCCAGATCTATTCGCAGTATACGTTGTACCATTTTTTCTTAAAATAGTTGGCTGGCCATTACGAGAAAAAGCGTATGAAGAGTACAGCATAATTGAATTAAAATCAAGAGAGGAAGTGTATTCTCTACCATCTTGCCCTTGTTGCCCATAGGTATAGAAATTAAATTCTCTACCTGGTTCAATGTTCCCAAAATTAACAGTAATAAAATTGTCTCTATCTGCTCTACTCTGTTCATGCCATAATCCAACGGCATGGCCAATTTCATGAATTACACTTCCTGTAGTACATCCAGAAGCAAGCGTAATATTTTGTTGGCCACCTATTCTTCCAACGTTGGAAGAACAACCCTCACCAGGTGTGAAAAACACAAAATCTGATTGGTTTGTGCGTTGTACAAATTTTAATGCCGTTTTGGATTGCCAATGATTAATGGCATCGAATACACGCTGCTGATTTGGGAGGCTGGAACTTATTACATAATAAACAGTGTTGTTAGGCCATCTTCCACCAGTACGCCCTACACTTTTTCCTTTACTAGCCAGATTTGAAGTTGGAGCAGGAAATAAGGTTGGCTCGGTTGTTAATTGATCTAGCTCAAATATCATATCACCACCAAGAACATAAGTGTTGTTTATTTTTTCTACGGTCAGTTTGGTAGAGCCATAATATAGTTCGTGTATAGTTCCATTATCTTTTGAAAACGCTAATTCTGGGTCGGTCGGATCAATCGTTTCATCTGTAATTAACTGTTCTTCTTCTGTTAAATTTTCATTGTGTTCACATGAAGTAAATAAAAGCAACATGATAGTGAAAAATGCTAATATATTTTTAAATTTCATATTAATAATAGGTTTTATATTTGTTGAAATCATTTTTATTTTTTTTAATAAAAAAAATATTATATAAGTAATTACTCTATGTAATTCTTAATTTATTTAAAATATTAAGCGCTGGTAGCTAGTAATCATAAAGTTCTAATTCTTTTACTTCTACATATCCTTCTGCTCCTCTTATTGATTGAATTCCAAAGGCATGCCCATAGGCGTTTATACCTTCTATCATTACCGTATTGCTATAGTTACCTCTTACTGATTTGGCAACTTTCCATCCATTGTTATAATATAAGATATCAAAATCTCTCATAACTCTCGCATTAAATACTACTTTAGCTCTTTTTAATGTGTAAAATCTATTATGATCTGCAATCATCCAATGTTGTGTAGTTGTATTAAAGTTGGCAGATGCCCAGTATGAATTATAGTTTCCGTCCATTACACTTGCTGCTGGGTAAGCTGCTTCATACCAGTATGAGCTAGATCTTCTGTTAAAGCTTGTTGGTGCAAAGTTTCTAGAAGGATCCCAGTTACTACCTCCGTTATTGGAAGAATTATTAGAACAGCTAGAACCTCCAACTACAGAATTCATGCTTACGCCACTAGCCCATCTAATATCTGCTTCACCACCCCAACATCTGTAAGCTCCAAATCGTATTTTTGCTTGCGTACCACGAGTAGGTTCTGGTATATTATAAGTTCTAGTTAAATTTCTTGGATTACCATTTACGTCTTTACCTCTTAAAGTAATTATTACACGGTGCACTAAATTATTACATGAACCGGCAAATTCGTTAACCATAGTAACTTGAATAGGTTCACCTCTATTGAAATCAAAATTAAGGTTATCTATATATCTCGCAGTAGAATTTCTTAGAGCTCCAGCACCGTTTTGCATATGTTCTACGTAAAATCTAAACCGTGTTTGGTTACTGCCAGTTCCAGAAACTGGTTTTACTAATAATAGAGCAAGGGCTGGGTCGCTGTTATTACTTTGACCACTAGTTCTTGTATCTTTCCCTTTAGCTTGGCAAATATAAGTTCCTGAGTTGTTTTGTGCAAGTGAGCCACCATTAGTAGCATCACCAACTCTCCAAACTCTTACAGTACCATTAAAAGTAACTTTAGTACCAGGTGCATTAGAATTAGCAGCTACACTGGCTCGTTCTATTCTTGGTTGCTTATTGTCAAATGCATTTGTTCCAGCTCTTAATCTGTATCTTCCATATGTAACATTTGCTACATTTGTTTGCGAATAGTTATAAGCACAAGTTCTGTCATCCAAAATAGGTCTCACACCATTAACATCTGTTACACCAGCGCCTAGAACTTCATCAGCAGTGTACTCTTTATAACCTTCAGGATTGTCACAAGGTTGTGTTGTTTGTTTTCCTTGAACCCTAGCTTGTAAGTCATTGTCTTTTTCGGGGATTTCCTCAGGACTAGGTAATTCTGATAAGTCAAAAGTGTTTTGTTCTTTTGAATTTTCAATACCGTCAACATCTTCGGAACATGAGAAGGTAAAGCTTAGTGTAAGCAATAAAATTAATCTGGTTAAATTAATTGTAGTTAATTTTTTCTTCATTTTTTAATAAATTTTAAGTTAATTTTTGTTAAAACTATATCGTTTTTTCCTACAAGGTGTCCTGCCGTATCCTGCACTTTAAGTTAATATAGAATTTATTTAGGTTAATATAGTATATATTGTGTTTAGGATATGTAATACTGAAACAAGAAATAGAAATATTATAGGTGTTCTTGGTCTTTATAAAAGTAAACCTAAAATCATATAATTTTATTATTACATGATAGTACAGGATAATGCTTTTAAGAGGTTCTAATATCTTTCATATTTAAAAGAGAAATAAAATTAATATTAATTAATCGTATGGTAATGATAAAAAGACAGGTATTGTTTTCACTAGTAGTTTTGGCCATTTTTTGTGTGTCATGTAAGGAGGTTTCCATCTCGAAAATATCTATGGATTTTGAGAAATTAACAGTTAACTCCAAAGAAAATCCGTTAACCATAGAAAACGAACAACCGCTTTTTTCGTGGATTTTGAATGTTGAAGGATTAAACAAATCGCAATCTGCGTATCAGGTTTTGGTAGCGTCTTCCGAAGATAGGTTAAATGAAGAAAATGCCGATTTATGGAGTTCTAGCAAGGTTAATAGCAATGCATCTACATTTGTAAAATACCAAGGCGAAGCACTAGAAGCTATGCAAACCTATTTTTGGAAAGTTAAAATTTGGGACGAAAATGGAAACCCTACAAATTGGTCTAAAGTCCAAAAGTTTCAAATGGGCTTGATGAGCAATAAAAACTGGGGAGATTCAAAATGGATTACCCTAAATAAAGATACTAGAACTTCGCCTCACCAATTTAGAGATTATAAAACCGGTAAGATGGAGAGCCCGCAAAAAGTTAATGGCTTTGCTGCTAGTTATTTTAGAAACGAACTAGAAATTGATAAAAAAATAAAAAAGGCCCAAGTTTATATTTGTGGTTTAGGGTATTATGAGTTGTATTTAAATGGAGATAAAGTAGGCGATCATGTTTTAGATCCTGCACCATCCAATTATAATAAGCAAGCCTATTATGTAAATTACGACGTTACGCAAGCATTGCAATCTGGTAAAAATGCAATGGGGATTATTTTAGGGAATGGTTTTTACGGCCAAAATATCTCTTGGAAACGCGATCCAGAATCTGAAAAAGATTTAGCTTATGGGCCACCAACAGTAAAGCTTTTATTAAAGTTAACCTTTGCCGATGGATCTAAAAAAGACTTTTATACCGATGAAAATTGGAAAGAATCTACGGGGCCAATAGTATTCAATAATATCTATGGAGGTGATACGTATGATGCACGTTATGATATTGGAAAATGGAATACAGTTGGATATAATGATGAATCTTGGGGGAATGCTAAAGTAACTTTACCAGAAGTTAAAAAGATTAGCGCACAACAAATTCCGCCAATTAAGAAATTAAAGGAATTTGAACCACAAAACGTATTTAAAGGAGTAGATGGAGAATGGATTGTAGATTTTGGACAAAATATAGCGGGCTGGGTAAAACTTAACGTTAAGGAAAAAGAAGGGCAGTTAATTGAGATTATAACTACCGAAGCCTTATTAACTAATGGCAAAGATATTTTTCAAGGCTCCACAGGAGGAGGTGCAAACGGGATGGCTCAAATTTATAAATACATTTGTAAAGGAAGTAATCAAGAATCTTGGGAACCAAAATTTAGTTACCATGGATTTCGCTACGCCAAAATAAAAGGGGTTTCTACGAAGCCAGATGCAGATATGATTAAAGCAGTTTTGGTAGCTACCGATATTCAAGAAACAGGAAGTTTTAAATCTTCTGATGAGTTGCTAAACAAAATGCACAGTATTAGTAAATGGACGATTGTTGATAATGTACACGGCATTCCAGAAGATTGTCCGCATCGTGAAAAATGTGGTTGGTTAGGAGATGCTCATGCCTTTTGCGAATATGCACTTTATAATTATGATATGTATGATTTTTATAAAAAATACATGGAAGATATTGTAACACAAATGCGCCCAACAAAAGGACATAACAATCCGGAGTTGAAATATCAAGTGCCAACCATGATTGCTCCAGGAAAACGAACATCTACCTATGCCAAAATAGATTGGGGGGTGGCAACAATGTATTTGCCATGGTATAATTATTTATACTATGGCGATGACGCTATAGTTAAAGAATATTATCAACCCATGAAGGGCTTAACTAATTTTTACTTGAACTTTAAAGGCGATAACGGAATCATGCAAGATGGTATGGGCGATTGGTGCCCACCACGTTGGGATAGAAAGAAAAACCCAAGCGCCATGGAATGTGATCCAATAATTTCTGCAAACGCCTACTTTTATGATGTTTTAGGAGTTATGAAGCGCTTTGCAAAAATGAATGATGATATATCTTTTGAGACGAAAATGAAAAAGGAGCAAGACGAATTAAAAACAGCCTTCAATAAAGAATATTTAATTGAAATTCCAGATACTAAATATAAATGGTATGGCAGTCAAACAGCAACAGTACAAGCGCTGCAGTTTGGTATGGTTCCAGAGACTGAAATAGAAGCAGTTGTTAATGGTTTAGCTCATGATATTGTTGCCGTAAAAGGTGGTCACCATTCCACAGGGATTCATGGCAACCGCTATATCTATACAGTATTAGCCAAGTATGGTAAAGCAGATTTAGCTCATCAAATATTAACAACACCAGACTTTCCAAGTCAGGCTTATGTAATGAGTAAAGGGTTTACCACATGGCCAGAACGCCAGTTCGAATGGGAGAAAATGGAAGGGCCTACAAATTCATTAAACCATCCAATGCATAGCGGTTTTGCAGCCTATTTTTATGAATCTTTAGGAGGTGTAAAATCGTCCGAATCAGATCCTGGGTACAAAATGTTTACCGTTAATCCAGAATTTTCAAGTAAAATAACCAGTACTTCGGTATCAGTGCCTACCCCATATGGTGATATAAAAAATGATTGGACCATAAATAAAGGTGTATTATCCATGTCGTTAAAAGTGCCGTTTAATACTAAAGCCAAACTTATGTTAACGTCTTCAGAACTAGAATCTTTAAAAGTTAATGGAAAACCTTTTGAGGTGTTTCAAAAGGAAAATAAATTAGAAAAAATAGATGGAACTCACGTTATGTTAGGTTCTGGAGCTTATAAAGTAGAATATATTAAATCTTAATAAAATCAACATGAAAGTATTTTATATTAATCTTGTTAAGCTACTTTTTTTACTTGGAGCTATAATCACATCAAGTTGCAATTCAAAAGTAAAACAAAAGGAAACTAATACATTAGAGCCTAAAAACTTAACTCAAGCCCAAACAGGAAGTTTTGGAGATCAAGGCGATGGTACATATGTTAATCCTATATTAAACGCCGATTATCCAGATTCTGATATCGAGCAAGTAGGCGATACCTATTACATGATAACCTCAAAACAACACATGTCTCCAGGCATGCCCATTTTAGAATCTAAAGATATGGTAAACTGGACTAACGTAGGACACGTTTTCGATAGCTTATCATGGGCACCAGAGTACAATTGGGATCGAATGAATGGCTATTCTTTTGGAACTTGGGCAGGAGATTTAGCCTACCATGATGGCACATGGTATTGCTATCAAATAGATTATCAACATGGTTTAATGGTAACTACAGCCAAAGATATAAAAGGCCCGTGGAGCAAACCTATAATGATGTTGCCTAAAGCAAAAGTACTAGACGACCCAGCGGTTTTTTGGGATGAAGAAGCGCACAAAGCTTACGTTATTATTAACACGGCAGGAAAACAAAAAAGTCCAGATAATAAAATAGAAGGCAACGAAAACAGAATTTACGAAATGAGTTGGGATGGTACAAAAATCCTAGACGAAGGTAAATTAGTCTATACAGGGATGGGAGCCGAAGCCGCAAAAATATATAAAATAGAAGGGACTTGGTATATCTTTTTAGCACAATGGACTATGGGAGATAAGTCTACCAAACCTGGTGTTAAAAACCCGAAGAACGATAGAAAACAAATCGTTCTACGTTCAAAAGAAAGTATCTACGGACCATATGAAGTTAAAACCGTTTTAGAAAAAGGGACGGCGTTTAACAATAGAAGTGCTAGTCAAGGCGCATTAATGCAAGCCCCCGATAAATCGTGGTGGTATATGCACCAACTTATTCAAAACGATGATATTCCTTTTCAGGGCAGACCACAATGTTTAGAACCCGTAAACTGGGTGGATGGTTGGCCAATTATCGGAATAGATGAAGATAATGATGGTATAGGAGAGCCTGTAAAGCAATATAAAAAACCAATAAACGGTTACCCAATTTCAGCACCAAGTTCAGATGATGATTTTTCTTCACCTAAATTAGGATTTCAATGGGAATGGAATCACAACCCAAGAAACACCCATTGGTCACTTACCGAGAGACCAGGCTGGTTACGCCTAAAAGCAAGTAAGGTATTACCAAATGGAAAAGGCTATGGTCCAAATATTAACGAATGGACCAACAACGATGGCTCAGACTCCGATTTCTGGAGAGCCAGCAACACCTTAAGTCAACGTATTATGGGCATTACCACAGGAACTGCAGTCGCTAAATTCGATATATCCGGAATGAAACCAAATCAATTAGCAGGTTTTGTTCGCTATGGCGGTGTCTTTAATTTATTAGGCGTAGAGGTAGATGAAACAGGTAAAAAACATCTGTTTTACATGAATCCAATGGCAAAAAAAACTATGGGGCCAGAACTTACAGGCAAGGATTTATATGTGCGAACATCAAACAAAATTAACCAAGCCACTTACGAGTACAGTTTAGATGGCGAAAATTTTAAACGTTTTGGGCCTACATTTACCATTGCTTTTGGAAAATGGACAGGAGATCGCCTAGGTTTCTTTTCATGGAACGAAAAAGAAGATGCAGGCTATATAGATATCGATTGGTTTACCTATAATTACGATGGGCCAAAAGCAGCCAAGCCATTATAGGTTTTTTGTGTTATATATTTGGGCGTTACCCACAAGGGGTCGGGCTTTCACTAGTCGCTCCTCCTAAGGTCGGGAGCTCCAACAGGCCGTTCAATCCCTAACGCGGGACTACCAACAGGCTAATGTACTAAACTTATTAAGAGTAATTTTATCAACTAAAAACATATCAATGCATACTTTAAAATTAATACTTTATTGTTTCATTATGCTATCAGTTTTAGCATGTCAAAACAAAGACAAAAAACAGAGAGCAAAAGCTAAACCTAATATCTTGTTCATTTTAGTAGACGATTTAGGTTACCACGATTTAGGCGTTACAGGAAGTACATTTTACCAAACCCCAAACGTCGATAAATTAGCAAACCAAGCCATGATGTTTACCCAAGGCTATGCAGCAAGTCGTGTTTGTAGTCCGTCACGCGCTAGTATCATGACGGGGAAATTCACTGCACGCCACGGTATTACAGATTGGATAGGTGCAAAAACAGGAATTGCGTGGCGCGCCAGAAACCGATACGATAAATTATTGCCAGCCAATTATATACATGCCTTACCAAATGAAGAAGTCACTATAGCCGAAGCGTTTAAAACTAATGGTTACAAAACTTTTTTTGCGGGAAAATGGCATTTAGGAGGCAAAGGGTCGTACCCCGAAGATCATGGTTTCGATATTAATATCGCAGGTATAGATGCGGGGTCACCTAGAGGTGGGTTCTTTTCGCCATGGAATAATCCTAAACTAGAAAATAAACAAAAAGGCGAAAACCTTACCATACGTTTAGCTCAAGAAACAGCAGATTTTATTAAACAGAATAAAGATTCCACATTCTTTGCCTTCTTATCATTTTACGCTGTGCATGCGCCTATTCAAACTACAGAAGCCAAGTGGGCAAAATACCGAAATAAAGCAGACCGTATGGGAATTGCAGAATCTGGTTATAAAATGGAACGTGTGCTGCCCATTCGTCAAGTGCAAGATAATCCCATTTATGGTGGTTTGGTTGAAACTATGGATAATGCCGTTGGTGTGGTTCTAAAAGCACTAAAAGACAATGGGGTCGATGAAAATACAATTGTAGTATTTACTTCTGATAATGGAGGCGTAGCCTCGGGAGATCATTATGCTACCAGTAATTTGCCGTTAAGAGGCGGTAAAGGCTACCAATGGGAAGGTGGTATTCGCGAGCCTTATTTTATAAAAGTACCATGGTTAAAACATGTGGGAGTAAAAACCGAATTTCCGGTAATTAATACCGATTTTTACCCCACATTATTAGATTTAGCCAATGTGCCGTTAAACCCAGAACAACATAAAGATGGTATAAGTTTAAAGCCGCTTTTAGAAGGAGAACATCTAAAAATAAACAGACCACTTTTTTGGCATTATCCGCATTATGGAAACCAAGGCGGTGAACCCGCTTCAATTATTCAAAAAGAGGGATGGAAACTCATCCATTATTGGGAAGATGGTCGCGAGGAATTGTTTAAGTTACCTTCAACTGAAGCAGATGATTTAAACGTAATTTCTAAACATACCAAACTCGCAAAAAATCTTTCAAATCAACTTCGGTCTTGGCTTAAAGAGGTAGGAGCAAAGTATCCCATAAAAGACCCTCAGTTTAATTCAGAAAAAGCCAATGAAAGATATTTAAATACGGTAAATAAAAAATGGCCAGCACTAGAAAAACAACGTTTAGAAGTGTTGTCTAAAGATTTTCAACCCAATGAAAATTGGTGGAAAAGTAAAGTTACCAAGGATTAATAAAGTGTAAAACAATATAGTTATGAAGAGGCAGGCTTTAATCGTATTATTACTTATTTTTTGTGTTTCGTGTAGGAATAGTAAAAGTCAAATAGCCGTTCAGAAAGATCTAGGCTTTCGGTCTATATTTAACGGTAAAAATTTAGAAGGATGGCGCGGAGATCCCAAGTATTGGCGTGTTGAAAATGGCATCTTAATTGGTGAGATAACACCAAAAAATATTTTAAAGCAAAACTCTTTTATTATTTATGAAAAAGAACAGCCTGAGAATTTTGAATTAAAATTAGAATATAAAGTTTCGGAATCTGGGAATAGTGGTATAAACTATAGAAGTGAAATTATTAAAAATAGACCGTTTGCATTAAAAGGATATCAATGCGATATAGATGGTAAAAATAAGTACACAGGGCAGAATTACGAAGAAAAAAAGCGAACTACTTTGGCATATATGGGGGAAACTGTAACTATTCCGGAGATGCCAATTGGAATGCTTAGCGATAATTTACGAAAAAATGTAAAGCAAAATTGCTGGCAAACTCGAACAATTAAGGATGCTAAAATGAAACAGGAATTAAGACAACTGGTAAAACCAGAAGCGTGGAACCAAGTACATCTTATAGTAAAAGATAATACCATGGAACATTATATAAACGGGGTGTTATTTAGTAAAGTGATAGATTTGGATAAGATTAATAGTTCCAATAAAGGGTTTATTGGCGTTCAGGTTCATGTTGGTCCTCCTATGAAGGTAGAATATAAAAATGTAAGGTTGAAACGCTTGTAAATAGAGAATAACTCTATGGTGTATTTATGGGATAAAGCCAAGTAAAAATATATGAATAATAAAAAGGGTGAATGTTTTATTTCACCCTTTTTTCAATTAAAACTATAAAAAAAGCTAAATAAATTCTTAATATTTAATTTAACACTAGTACCCCGTATTTTGAGGTTGTAAATTAGTACTAACCTCTAATTCACGAATTGGAATTGGGTAAAGTAATTCTTCGGCTGTAATTATATAAGATTCAGGTTCTAGGCTTACAATTTCAGATGAAGGCATGGTTGGGTTAGCAAGCTCTTCTTTTCCATGGGCAGTCATAACTTCTACAGCCTTACCAGTACGTACCAAGTCAAACCATCGGTGGTTTTCAAATGCAAGCTCAACTCTACGTTCTTTGGCTATAGCTTTTCTAAAGGCTTCTTGGTTGGGTAAATCAGTAGGGGTTAGCGCAGGTAAACCAGCACGTGTTCTAACCTTATTTAGTAATTTAAAAGGGATGTCGGTTTGGTAAGCTTGTTCGTTTATTGTTTCCGCTTGCATAAGTAAAACATCTGCATACCTGTAAATTGGCCAGTTATCTGGTGTTCTTGCAAATTCTGGATCAGAGTCGTTATCATATTTTTTTATATACCAAACAGGACTAGGGGTTCTATCAAAAAAAGCAATGGATATATTTTTTCTTAAATCATTGGCTTCATAAGCGTTTACTATACTGTTTGTTGGGATATTTCTTCCACCGCCACCATCTGGACCTACAACAATAACACCTCGGGAGTTTAGTGGAGCAAATGAGTAAATAAATCTGCTTGACTCACCTTCAGGGCCTTCCTTAAATTGTGCTTCGAAAATGGATTCAGCATGGTTTTTATTAGAGGGATCAAAAACCGCAGCGTAATCATTAAGTAAACGATATTGTTTAGACTCTATAATATGATTTAATTGAGATTGGGCATTGGGATAATCATGTTTAGTTAAATAGACCTTGGCAAGTAACATTCTAGCTGCCCACTGGTTAACTTTTCCTATATTCGTTCCGGAGTAGGATGTAGGTAAGTTGGATATCGCGAAGTTAGTATCGGAAATAATTGCTTCGTAAACGGTATCAACAGAAGTTCTACTTATGGCAAATGCTTGTTCAGGTGACGTTATCGGTTTTAAAACTAAAGGTGTATCTCCCCAATAACGTACGGCAATAAAATGAAAATAGGCTCTAAAGAATTTAAGTTCTCCTTCTGTACGGTTTATGAAATCTTCATTAAGATCCGCATCCTTTAAAAATGATAACGTAAAATTTATGTCCTTAATGGCATCGTATATCGTGCTCCACGCTGCATTTACTGGGCTTGCCCCGGAATCCATTGTAAATCGATCTATAAAGTTTAGTTGGGGACCACCGCCTAGTTGACCTCCATCAAGAAGTTGATCTGGCATCGTGTTGTCTGACCGTGTTTCCTCTAAGATATAGGCGCTTCCTACATATTTTTGAAGGGCAGAATATACTGCTGTAATAGCTTGTTCAAAATCATCTTCGGTTTGATAAAAATTACCGTCTGTTTGGAAGTGTTTAGGAGGAATATTTAAAAATTCTTCATCACAACTAATAATTATAAGTGCTATAAAAAGAAATAGTATATGTTTTAATTTTGATATTAAATTAGAGTTTATCATTGTGTTTTTTTTTTAGAAATTAATGTTTGCTCCTAGGGTAAAAGATCTGTTTGTTGGATAGCCAAATTCATCAACACCTAAATTTTGAGGGGTGTTCCCATAGCGGCTTGTTTGAGGATTCCAGCCTCTATAATTAGTGAATTTTGCAGCGTTTTGGATGCTTACAAATAAACGCATTTTAGAAAGGAACCCAATTTTATTTAATAAATTTTCAGGTAACTGGTAACCTAGTGTTATGTTTTTTATCCAAAGGTGGTCACCTTTTTCAAGCCAATAATTTGAAGCGGCATGGTGATTGCGAAAATGGATTCCAGGAATCAACCCGTCTCCAGTATTTTCAGGCGAGCGATATCTGTTTAAAAATTCTGAACCAACATTCCAACGGCCTTTTTCATTGTATAGTACTTCGTTCATTTGTGGCATAATATCATAACCAAACATTCCGGTAGCTAGAATAGATAAAGAAAAATTCTTATAGTTTAATGAGTTGTTGAAGCCTAAAATGACTTTGGGGTGTGGGTTACCAATATCTGTTCTATCGTTACCATTAATTTCACCATCGTTGTTAGTGTCTTTAAATATGTATGCCCCAAAGTCTCTTGATCCGGGCCAATTCATTAAATTGGGGTCGTCTAGCTGTTCTTGGGTAGTAAATATACCTTCATATACATACCCTCTTAATGTACCAACAGGTAAACCTATACGAGTAACGTTAAAGCTAGAGTTTATTTCCGAGATTTCATCAGGTAAAGAAGTGACTTCATTTTTTAAGAAAGATAAATTAAGATTACCTCTCCAAGAGAATTTATGATTAGTACTAGAGAGGTTTGCTCCTAATTCTATATCTACACCTGTATTTTCCATTTCTCCAACGTTTGTTCTTGTAGAACCAAAACCAGATACGGTTGGGATAGTTAAATTAAAAAGCATATCTTTTGTGGTTTTTTTGAAATAACTCACATTTAACCTAACGGCATTGTTAAATAGTGCCATATCCATTCCTAGGTCGAGTTGTGAACTGGTTTCCCATTGCAATGTGCTAGAGGGTAAAGAGGTAATAGATTTACCAATAACGACATTATTGTTTAAAACATAATTAAAATTATTATTCAAATTGCTAAGGTTAGGGATGGAGATAATTCTACCAAAACGGTCAAAATCGCCAATTGCAGAGTTGCCTGTAATACCGTAACTTCCTCTAAATTTTAGTTCATTGATAAGTATGTGGTCTGGAAAGAAATTTTCTTCCGATACACGCCAACCAATAGAGGCTGAAGGGAAGTTTCCATATTTATTGTTTGCACCAAATTTAGAAGAGCCTTCTCTTCTAAAATTAAGCTCTAGGAGGTACTTAGTTTTATAGTCATACCCAATGCGTGCAAAAAATGCAGCTAGCGCCCAATTACTGGCATCTGTTACGGCAGAATTAACCTCTGATGCTTCAAGAAAATTTAAAACATCATTACTAGGGAAATTTTTACCTGTTACAACTGTGCTTTCACCTGATTGTTTTTGGGCGGTATAGCCAAACAAACTGCTTACAGAATGATCTCCAAGTGTTTTGTTAAAACTTAATAAATTATCAATACCCCAGTTAGTAATATCTCTTTTGGAGTTTGTTCCACTATTTACAAATGGAGGAGCACCAGGGGATAGGTTAGAGGCGCTTCCAATTCTAAATTGTCCAAGTGTGGTAGGGGTAAAAGTGTTTTGTTCAATAGTTAAAACACGTCCATATATTTGTGGTTTATAATGTAGCCCTGGTAATATGGTTATGTCTAAATTAATGCTAGCATTGACATCTCTTTGAATAGTATTATTTTTACGTTCTAGAGCTTCAAAAACAGGGTTGGTTCTAGCAAAGTATCCAGGAGAATCTGCGGCTATAAAAGGGATGATATCTCCATTTTCATCATAGGGAGTTTTTAAGGGACTAGCTGTTATGGCTTTCATTATGATACCTCTAGCCCCATCCTCAGGAAGCCTGTTATTTTCAGAGAAAGCTACAGCAACGTTAGACCCCATTTTTAACCAATCCTTTGCTTTAGCTTCTAAATTTGTTCTAAGGGAATATCTTTTAAAGTCACTATTTATAAGTACACCTTCTTGTTCCATGTAGCCACCAGAAACGGCGCCTCTAAACTTTTTATTTCCACCTCGAACAGATATATTATGATCTTGGAAAAGAGCATTTCTAAAAATATAATCTTGCCAATCTGTAGATTTTAGATTAGGATTGTTTATTGCGTCTAAATATATTTGAGGGACAGGATTGTTATTTCCAGTTCTTAAGTTTATTTCATCAACTCGATCTATATTATATTGTGCATATTGGCGAGCATTTAATACTTTTGGTCTCCATCCATTTGGAACATTTTGAATACCTGTAGATCCCGAATACGTAATTTCTGTTTCTGCTTCTTTTGCTTTGATAGTTTGAATTAAAATAACGCCATTAGAGCCTCTTGCTCCATATATTGATGTTGAAGCGGCGTCTTTTAAAACGGTAATTTTTTCGATGTCTTTTGGATTTAGACTTTGAGGAATACCATTTCCTATAGGGTAACCATCAATAACGACTAGTGGTTCTGTTCCTGCGTTTATAGAACTTATACCTCTTACACGTATGGAAGGTGCTTCACCTGGTGTACCTGAATTTTCGTTTATTATAACTCCAGAAACACGTCCTTGCATAGCTTGACCAGCTGAAGCGTTTGGCATATCCTGCGTACCTTTTAAATCGACCTCGGAAATGGCCGACGTTATTTTTTTTCGACTTTGTGTTCCATAACCAACAACAATTACTTCGTCTAGTCCTGCTGCATTTTCTTTTAAGATTATATTTATATTTTTTTGTCCATTAACAGGGATTTCTTGCGTAGTATATCCAATAAATGAAACTACTAATACGACATTATCATTAGAAGTTTTTAAAGTAAAGTTACCGTCAAAATCTGTAGTAATCCCGTTTTTTGTGCCTTTTTCAACAATATTAGCTCCGGGTAGCGGCATGTTATTACTATCTTTTACTGTTCCAGAGATGCTTTGTTGGATAACTTCTTGCTTTATAGAAGGACTAATAACTTTATTTAGAAGGATTGCTCCATTTTCTCCTAGTTTAAAATCATAATTGACTGAAGTTGTTACTTTTTTTAATAAATCTGTTATTCTTATCTTCCCTTTATTAATTTTTATAAGAGGGCTACTAGTAAAAGTATCAGATTTATAAATAAAGTTGTAATGAGTTTGTTTTTTTACAATGTCAAGAACTTCTTCAATAGAAATTTTTGCATTTTTTGTAAAAGTTATTTCTTCATTTTGTGAAAAAATATTTTCAGGATTTAGCCCGAAGGAAATAATGGAAAAGAAAAAGATAAGTATTTTCATGGTAATTAGTAGTGCTGTCTTTAGAGGATAAAGATGCCTTAAGTTTAATTTAGTTTTCATAAATTTGATATTAGTTAAAATTAGGTTAATTCTTAATTGATGTACTAGGGGACAGCTGTTTAAATTTTCCAGGTCTAGACGCTGTTCCTCTTTTTTTTTAATTCATAGTTATGGTTTTATGGGTTATTGAATAATTTACTTGGTTTGTATTTTGAATGATATCGAGTATTTCCTTGATACTGAGATTTTTCCTGAAAACACCGTTGAACT
This sequence comes from Algibacter pacificus, assembly GCF_008033385.1. GTDB lineage: Bacteria > Bacteroidota > Bacteroidia > Flavobacteriales > Flavobacteriaceae > Algibacter > Algibacter pacificus. The sequence goes on from NZ_VOGY01000001.1 coordinate 604,466, forward strand.
CTATGTTTTCCTTTTTCTTATCCTTAAAAATTATCTTAACATCGTACCATCTGGATAGTACTTTAGCAATCTCTTTTAACGAGGTGTTTTTAAAACTAAATAAACCATCTTTCCAGGATATTTGGTTGTACACGTTTACTTCTTTTACTTCGAAATTGTTAGAGTTAATACTTACTGTTGATTGCTGACCGGGCGATAGTTGTTTTTGTTTATTGTTATGGTTATTAACTAATACTTTGCCTTCTACGAGAGTTGTTAAGATTAAACTTTCGTCTTTATATGCTCTTATATTAAATTCTGTACCTAAGACTTTTATTTTTTGGCCGGCGGAATGTACAATAAAATTACTGCCATTATGTTTTGTACTTGGTGATACTTCAAAGTAAGCTTCTCCATATATTAATTCCACTTCTCTACTTTTGTTTGAAGCAAAAGTTACTGGGTATTTAAGTTGTGTTTCAGAATTTACCCATACCTTGGTGCCATCGGCAAGAATTAAATTGAATTGACCACCTCGAGGTATGGTTAGAGTATTTTGGACTATTTTATTATTGCTAGGTTTTGTTTTGTTCGATTCGTAGATAAGCGCTTCTCCATTACTGGAAGCTTCCTTATTATTATAAATTTCTCCTTTTTTCAAAGCTATTTCTTCGCCGTCTGCAAGTGTTAATATGGCTTTGTTTGTACCAATATTTATTGTGTTTTCCTTAGCTATAATATGTTCTTTAGGAAATGAAGGATTTTTTTTAAGGGGGGATAAAAACAAATAGCTTCCTAACAAAATGAAAATTACGGCTGCGGCTGCATATTTATAATACAATATGCTTTTTTGAGGATTAATTTTTTTAGAAATTTTATACCAGGCTCTTTCTAAATTGATGCCAGAGATTTTTTTATTATAATTGGTTTTTACTTTTTCAAAATAGTCGCGATGGTTTTGCGATTCATTGTACCAAGTATTAAAAATTTGCTCTTCTTTTTCGGTAAGCGTTCTTTTTAATTTTTTTAAGATTATTTTAAAATCCATATGTCGTAATTAGGTTTACTATAGTTATGACAATAGAATTCTTAAAATGGGTGACAAATAATTGATAAAATTTTATGTTATGGGTAAAAAAGCAGAATTAGTCTTAGTAAAATAGTAAATATGTTGGGTATTTAGTAATATGGTTTGTGGTGGATTGTGTTTTTGGAACTTAATTTTTTTTATGTTTAAAAAAGTGTCTTAACCATATAAATAGGGCTAAATAAAAAAATATGTTAATTTTTAAAATATAGATAATTGAAGAAAATAATTACGAAAAACAAAGTAGTATAAAAAGAATAAACAGCATTAGCCTAGATTTGGCTCTTTTTAATTGGGTTTTAACCGTGTTTATGGATACGTTTAATTCCATCGCTATATCTTTATACGCGTAATTGTTTATGAAACGAAGTTTAACTATGTGTTTCATTTTATCTGGAAGGCTTTCTATTAAATCTATTGTTTTGTCGTGCAAAATTTGCTTGTGGTCATCTTCTAGCGCAAAGGGAGTATGTATTTCTTTTGTAAGGTTATCAAAAATAAAATTTTCATCTGTGTATGTAATCTTAACCATTTTTAATTCATTTAAACACTTATTTCTTACCATGGCATAGAGGTATGCCTTTATGCTGGTTTTAATTTTTATAAGGTGCGATTTTTCCCAAAGACATAAAAAAACTTCTTGAACGATATCTTCGCTCAACCCATAATCAAATAAGTATTTGTTTGCATAAACTACCAGGTTAATATAGTGTTCATCAAAAACCTGCTTGAAAGCATAATGATTCTTATTGCGTATTTTAAATAAAATGTCTTTAGAATCCATGTTTTTGTTGTTTAAATATAAACTGAAAATCTCTAATTGTTTTTCAGGTTGTATTTAAAATTTTTAAGTTTACGGTTAATTTCTAAATATTAGTTTTAGTTAGTTTAGTTGCTATTAAAATAATGATAATATTACTTATATGTTTTTTTTAAAATTTCAATAATATCTTTAGAGGGCATTCTTTGGGTATAATTGGCTTCAACGTGCGAAGCAATTATTTTAAAATTTGTGTCTATTACAAAAGTGGCAGGAACAGGAAGTGTTACTGATCCATCACCATTTAATACAGAAAGATCTCTTCTTTGATGATAATTATCGCCAGGATCAAATTGAAGATTATAAGCCTTAATTACTCCTTGATCGATATCACTTAATACTTCGAAACCCAGTTCGTTTTTTTGTAAAATATTTAGGGCATCATCTGGTTTTTGTGGGCTTATAGCTAGGATTTTTGCGTTAAATTTATTGAACTCACTTAAGTGTTTTTGGATTTCTCTTAAATCAAAGTTACAGATTGGGCACCATTCTCCTCGATAAAACTTTAAAACAATAGGGCCTAATTTTAAACAATCAGATAGAGAAATGGGATCACCAAACGCATTTGGTAAGCAAAAATTTGGAGCTTTTTCTCCAGGCTTTATACCTGTTACATCTGAAGCATTAGCAATAACTAATTTTTGAAAACCTTCTAGTTTATCCATGAAAAACGATATTGATTGGTGTTTTTTTATAAATTAAATTATATACATGTTTACAGCAACTTTTCTTGTGCTATGTATCTATAGTGTTTTGTTGTTATTTATTGAAGTTTTAAAAGTAAATATATTTAAGTAATATTTAATATCCATCCTGCTGTATCATGACACTACAGGTCACATTTTTTAGTTTAACCATTTACTTTTGTTAGAACTAAAACTAAATGAGAAAATAATGAAATCTATAAAAATATTAAGGCTGTTTTTAGTTGTGTTTACTTTAATGTCGTCTACCGTTTTTTTTACATGTTCAAAATCTGAAGATGTAGAAGAAGAGGTTATTGAAAATCCTGAACCAGAAGAACCACAAGAGCCAGATTTACCTATAGTTGTTGATCCAGATAAAGTAGTTGCTATTAATACAGGCGCAGTAGTAGGAGAAATGTATAACTTTTGGTCAACAAGACCTATGATAAACCAAACTCGGTTTAGCAGTTCTGGTTTTACATCGGAACTAAATACTATAAAGCCTTACGTTAAAAGCTACAATTTGGTACGTGTTCTTGGAGGTAGAACAGATAACAAAAATAATTTTTATAAAGGTGTAGATGGCTCAGGAAACATCATAACAGATTTTAGTGGTTTGTTAAACGATATGCGCAGTTTTATGCAAACCGGTTTTAAACCACGTATTGTATTGGATAATGTGCCTTGGGAAATGAATGACGTAAAAGAAGAGAATACCTATGGTAATACCAATCCACCAGATGACTATGATGTTTGGAGGCAATACATAAATGCTTTTTTACAAACATTGGTTGATGAGTTTGGTATGAACGAAGTAAAAACTTGGCGATTTAGAGTGGCTACAGAACCTAATTATACACCTCAACACTGGAATGGGACTAAGGAAGAGTTTTTTAAACATTACGACATAACTGTAAACGAAGTTCTAAAAGTTATTCCAGATGCTATTATTGGGCCTGGAAATAATTTAACAGAAGGTGTAGCAACCTTTACTACCGAAATTATAGACCATTGTGCTACAGGTACAAACTACGCTACAGGAGAAACAGGTACAAAAATGGATTTTTTCTGTATTTCTTATTATGAAAAAATAGATCAAAATACTATAAAATTACCCAATACAGTTCAAGAATACAGAACTAAATTAGATAGTTATCCACAGTTTAGAGATATTCCTTTTGATATTCAAGAATTTGGAATATTAAGAGATGAAAATGCTAATAGAGGGCTAAGTTTATCAGATGCAACCGAATTTGGAGCAAGTTGGTATGCTAGAATTGCCGATTTAGCTTATGATTATAGAATAACCGAAATATACGATTGGGGACAAGAAATAGAGGTTGGTAACTTGCCACAAGGTAGACGCAATGTAACCCAAATGTTCTTAAAAATGGAAGGTGGTAATAGAGTAGAAACTATTGATAATATTAGTGGTCATGCAGGCATTATACCTGTAGTAAAAGGCGATGTTATTTACCTGTTGGTTTATAACCATAATACAACGCGCGATAGTTCGGCTTCAAGAACATTATTTCCTGTTCTAGAAGGAGGGCAAATAGCAGGTGGTAATAATTGGAAAATGACCGAGTGGACTGTAGATAAAAACCATGGCATCATGATGCATGAACTTTATAAAGATGTAAGGGCGGCAGGAGTAGGAGAAAAAAACAACGGACGAATTTATGGAAATAGACCTTCAGATCGTTTTGAAGATGGATGGAAAGATGTATTTAATACCAACTTAACCAAGTACACACAACTGGCCGAACTTCCAAAAACTATTACAGATTCCATAGTTAAAAAAATTGATGGAAAATTAACTTTAAAGGTGGGATTAGAACCTCATAGTGTAAAATTAATTGAACTTACACCACAATAGTAAAAGAATATTATAAGAATTTTGAAATAAAATTAAATGAAAAAAGTTGGTACCACTTTGTTTTTTAGTATCCTTTCTCTAATAGCGTTTTCTCAAATTAAACACGGCCTTCGAGATGAATTGGGTAAACATGTTATTCCAAGAGGTTTTGTTGTAAATACAAACGACCACATAGGTGACGTTTACTTTAATAACGATGATTATGTTCGTATGGTTAGAATGGGAGCAAATTATCAGGTTATACGTTTAGAATTAGGAAAATTAAGTGAATTTTCTGGAAGTAAATTACAATCCAATTACTTAAAAAAGCTTGATACATTAGTTAATCTAGGAAAAAATCACGATATCAAAACTGTTTTTAAAATGACAGTTTATGGCGTTAAAAAATTTGAGTGGGAACAATTTTGGCTTAATACTAATAATGAACACGAAAAGTATATTAATGCTTGGAAAATTATTTGGAATCGTTATGCCAATAATCAAGCGGTTGCAGGGTATGATGTGGTTAATGAACCAAGAAAACTCTCAATGGATATTTCTTATAAAAAATTAACTAAAAAGTATCTTATTCCGCTATATCAGAAAATCATAGATGAGAGCCAAAAAATAAATGCTGATAAAAAAATACTAATTCAGTCTGTATTTATGAATAAAGGCGAAGCTATTGATAATAATCAGTATGCAGAAATTAGCACACCAATACATCGTGAAAATGTTGTTTTTGCACCACATATCTATCAAGATAATATGGATTTGGTAAAACCTGTTATGGATCGTTTTGATAGCGAGTCTAGTTTGTTAAATGCACCAATATTAATAGGCGAATGGGGTTTTCCAACCTTTGCAAAAACAGATACTGTAATTAGTGGTAGGTTAGGACAATTAAAATATAGAGAGCTTTACATTAAAACAGCCGAAGTGTTTGACCGCATGGGAGTGGGGTCTATAAAAGCTTGGTTTTTGGGTAACAGGAGTATGCAGCACTTTCTTCCAGGAGGTCCCTCAACATGGGCTATTTTTAGCGATAGTACAGATGCAGGTACTGTAGAGCGAAAATATATTACCGATGTTATTTCCAGACCGTTTCCTCAAACTATTGCTGGCGATATACAAGCTTTCTTTTTCAACCACGCTACCAGAACTTTAGATGTTAATTTTAAACCCAATAATGAACTAGGAGTTTCAAAAATTTTCATTGGAGCCAATAGGCATTATCCAGATGGGTTTTCGGTAATTATTAATGATGATATTGTGTTGTATCACAACCCCATAAAAAACATTGGTTTAGAAGTGTTTAAAGCTCCAAATAATGTTGATGTTTCTAATTTTATTTGGGATGAACAAACACAGAAACTCATTGTTTTAAAATGGCCAAAACTTAGTGGGAATATAACTTTACAGGTGGTTCCAGGAATTCGAAATTTTTAAACAGTATTAATAAAAAAATAATATTTTAAAAATGAATAAGTTTTTAATAAGTAGCTACTGCGCTTTTTTTCTTTTATTTATATCAAGTTGTATATCGTGTGAAAGTAATGCGCAAAGCACCCCCAATACCTTTGAAAAAACAAGGGGTAAGTACAACTTTAATCCAGATTGGAAGTTTATAAAAGATAACCCAAAGAATGCACAAAATATTAAATTTGATGATTCAGATTGGAACACAGTAAGTTGTCCGCATACATTTAATGATATTGACACCTTTGATGATTATAGTCTTGGGCATCACAATGGCGAAGAAAATCAATGGCGTGGAACAGTTTGGTACCGTAAGCATTTTAAACTGCCAAAATTAGATTCAAGCAAAAAAGTATTTATTGAGTTTGAATCTGTACGTCAAATAGCCGATGTATATATTAATGGTGTACATCTAGGACAAAACCAAACTGGGTTTATTCCTTTTGGGTACGATTTAACACCTTATATTAAAGTTAATGAAGACAATGTTATTGCGGTAAGAGTTAATAATGATAGGGGAGATCATTTTAGAGATAATTTTCCTTTAGTATGGAATCATGAGCATTGGCACCCAACTCATGGAGGTATTTACCGTAATGTATTTCTACATGTTATGGATGCGCTTCACATTACCTTACCATTGTATGATAATTTAGAAACTGTGGGAACTTATGTCTATGCTGAAAACATCTCAAAAACTAGTGCTGATATTCATGTAAATGCCGAAGTTCAAAACGAATACCAAAGCGCTAAAAATGTAACATTTAAAGCAAAGATATTTAATAACGAAGGTGAGCTTGTTGGTGTCTCTGAAACAGAAAAAGAATTAAAAGCAGGCGAAAAGTTTACATTTTCAACACAAATACAGTTAAAAAACCCTCAGCTTTGGTATACACGTCATCCGTATATGTACACTGTTGAAAGTGTTTTAAATGTAGACGGAAGCGCTGTAGATTCTTACAATACACCTTTAGGAATAAGATCCTTTAATTTTGATAAAGATAAAGGATTCTTTAACAATGGGGAGTATGCAAAACTTCACGGTTGGGGGCAAAAACCAACAAACTCTTGGGCAGGTTTAGGGGCTGCCTTACCAGATTGGTTACGGGATTACACCTTTCAATTAATGGATGAGGCTGGTGGAAATTTTATTCGTTGGGGACACTGTGCGGGTTCACCAGCTGAAATTGATATGGGAGATAAATACGGTTTTGTTACACTAATGCCAGGTGTAAGTGGTGAATCTCAAGATGAAGGTGAAACTTGGGATATCCGTATTAAAGCATTTAGAGATATGGTTGTTTATTATCGAAATCATCCAACCATATTTATTTGGGAAGGCGGTAATTGGGCTGAAACCCAAGCACATTATCAAGAAATATTGGATGTCATAAATACATTTGATCCTAATGGAAAACGTTTGATGGGTAACCGTAGAGCAGATGTTAAAAATGATTCTGAAGGCTATGTTTCTATAGAAATAGGAACCGAAGGTTGGGAACGTGAATATCCAGATTTACCCATTGTTGAAAGCGAATACATGCGTGAAGAAGCTCCAAGACGTGTGTGGGATAAACAGTCGCCTGATGATAATTTTTTTACTCATCCTAACATTAGTAAAAATACTTATAAAATAACTTCAGAGCAATTTGCGGTAAGACAAGTAGAGCATTGGTGGCAAAAAATGGGTAAAAAAGCGTATCATGCTGGTGGAGCAAACTGGATTTTTTCTGATGGACCCCATGGTGGTAGAGGACAAACAGAAGTAACTAGAGCCAGTGGAGAGGTAGATGCTGTACGCTTACCTAAAGAAGCGTTTTACACCACAAAAGCTATGTGGAGACCAGAACCTCAAATACATATTGTAGGACATTGGAATTATAAGGAAGGCACCACAAAAGATATCTTTGTTGTTTCAAACACAGCTGCTGTAAAACTATATGTTAACGGAAACATGATAGGAGAAAATAACACACCAAAAGATGGTTATGTGTATCAATTTAAAAATGTGTCGTGGGAAGCAGGAGAAATTAAAGCCGAAGGTATTATTGATGGTGAAGTAAAAGTAACACAAATAAAAGAAACCGCGGGAGTTCCTGCTGCTTTAAAATTAACACCAATTACAGGGCCTAAAGGATGGCGAGCCGATGGTTCTGATATTGCATTAATAGATGTAGAAGTAGTTGATGCCAAAGGAAGAAGATGTCCGTTAGAAAAAGGTCGTGTAGATTTTACTGTTTCAGGACCAACGATTTGGAGAGGGGGGTACAATAGTGGTAAAGAAAATTCTACTAACAACCTATATTTAGATGTTGAAGCAGGAATTAACCGCGTAGCGTTACGTTCTACTTTAGAGGCCGGGGAGGTTGTTGTTTCTGCTACAAAAAGAGGGTTGCCCGTGGCAAGCATAACCTTAACAACTAAGCCAGTAGATATTAAAAACGGATTAACCTTAGAGTTACCACAGGTTTTTGATAATGTTTTAACTAAAGAACCTTTACCTATACACACACCCGAAATCCCAGAATACATACCAGGGAAAACAAATAAAAGTAAGTTGTTTACTAAATTTAGTTATACCGGAGATGGTAAAGCTATGTTGCGGACTAATATGCATTGGGGCAAAAAGGCGTATACAGATATGGAAGAAAATTATACTGTAATCCCAAAATATCTTAGAGGCTCCGAATATATAAGAACCCCAAATAGCGATAGTAAATATTGGGCAAGAGACCAATTACAATTTATTGCCGGTCAAAAAATGCACATTTATGTATTACATGACGATAGCGTAAAACGTCCTGAATTTTTAGTAGAAGATTACAAAGACACTGGAGATAATATTAAAGTTGGTGAAGTTGTCATGTCTATTTATCACCGTATAGCGCAAGCTGGAGAAAGTATTATTATGGCGGGTAATAGTGATGGCGATGCACCAAGCACGTGTAGAATGTATACCGTGGTTGGTAAAAAGTATTAAATAAAATACGAGCAATAATTATTTGGACACACTAATTTTTGAGCTGTGTTTTATGCTTTGTTTTTGTTTAAAAGAAGTAAATTTTGAAGAAAAAAAAGGATGGTGAAATAGCTTCACCATCCTTTTTTATATGTTTATATTGTTGGTTTTTGAATAACTTAGGCTTTATTTAGGGGTGTTTTTTTACAAAATCTTCTAGGAGTGTTTTTACTACGTTTATTCCACCAGCTTCTAAACCACCATTTACATTTGCACCAGTAATCCAATATAGTACCATACCAGCATCAGAGCAATCCCATTTTTCTTTTTGAAATTTAACAACATTGTCTAATTCGGCAATATTTCCCAAAGTCCATAGCAATCGTATTCTTGGGTCGGTATGATCTCTAGCCCAATCCCATTGTTCATGCTTAAGCTTTAAATTAATATTTTGGTCGGGAATTCGGACCTCTTCTATGCCAAAATCTAGAATTTGCTGCCATGTATAAAAATCTCCCGCATTATCATTAGCAGGGTGATGTGTTATTACTTTAACAAATTTATGTTTTGCTTTAGGTGTTTTTTGTAAGGCCATACCTATAATATCTGGTTCGCCCGCTTCAATAATCCACAAAGGATCATTGGCTGTAGAGGCATTTATAGCCCAACATAAATCGTTTATGGTTGCTTCTTTTTGCCACATAGCGTCGTAAAAGGTTAAGTTTTCAAATCCACCCCAGCGTCTAGCCGTCATATCGCAAGTTACTTGCATTAAATGGTGGCGCTCTTTTTCTGCCTTTTTAGAAATTCGGTCATCTCTAACCAAATCACAACTATGTGAATAATGTACAAGTCTGTCTTCTAAACCAGCCGCTCTAAGTAGCGCTATGGAAATAGCAGAACCTCCAAGGTCATCAGGGTCTGGGGAGTTTCCGTCTGCCACAACAGCTATTCTGCCGTTTGGGGCGTTAATTTTTTGAGCTTTTACAGATATTGAAATACTAATAAAAAGTAATAATAAAGGTAGGGTTTTATTCTGCATTTTAAATTATGGGTATTATTAAGTGAATATTATATGTTAGTTTTTGTAGTAGGTTGAAGGTGAGTTTTGAATAGATTTTCCCATGCCAACGGGGGTGAAAATTATACCAGCCCAACGGCCTCGAGTCCATTCTTCACCATCAGTACCTATTTGTGATATTACTTTAATTTTGTCTCCTTTTTGTATAGGTATGTTTTCCCAAAGGGCATTATATTTTTTTCCTTCTTCAAACATTCTGTGGGTTAATTCTGGCGAATAACTTCCAATTTTGGTTTCATTTACTGTAACAGTAAATTTGGATTTACCATCATTTTCTGCAACACCTACAAAAACAATATCATAATGACCAGATTTAAAATTAAAAGTAGTTGTCGTTGTAGCTTGGTTATGATTTTTGGGGTTTATGGCGAGCCAATTTTTTCCGTTTTTATAAAAATTTGTACCTTCTGTAGGAAATTCTTGAGCGGCTATTGATTTAATTTGTTCCGATGCTTCAGTTATAGTTGAGAAGTAAGAAGGCACCTTGACTTCTGGAAAACTTTCAAGTATTTCACCTTGTGCTAAAGTAACTTCTGGCCCTTTGTTAATAGGTATATAGTTCATGTCTTTGGTTAAAATAAATTTATCAAACTCAAAACCGTCTTCCCGCATACTAAATTGAATGGTATGATTACCCGCTTTATCAATGTCTAAATATATGTTATGCGGCACGCCGCAGTGAATATCTTTTGTTCGTTGCTTACTTTCCCAAGTCCATTGGTTTTTGCCTGTACACCATTGCATACGTTTTCCGTGTTTAGGCCAAACATTATTTAAGCCAACATGTAAGCCGTTATCTTCTCCACCTGTACTAAAGGCCCGTACCCATACATAGTAACGTCCTGGTGTGTTAAACTTTACTTTGTAGCTTAAAACTGCTATTTTTCCAGGTTCGTTGGAAAAGTTTTCTCCATGTATTAATTTATCTGAGTGTGTAACACGTTCATCGGGTAATATTTCAAGATATGCATTATTACTAGCATCATAAACGTGGTGTTTGTCTTCGTCTCTTCCTGCTTTTGGTAGTTCGTTTTTTGAGGTTCTAAACCATTTTCTTTTTTTTGTTAAAGTTTGTTCGTGAAAATACTCAGCCTCAATGGCAACCTTACCATTTTGTTCTTCAAATGTTACTAAATTATTTATTATGGGAAGGCTTAAAGTATCATTTTGAGCATTGAGAGATATAAATATCATTAAAATAAATACAGTAAATATATTCTTTTTTTTCATTGTTCTTAGCTTATATATGTGTTCTTTTTATTTAAAAATAAGCACTAACTTTTATTAAAGTAACCTGTTCTGTCCTGTATCTTGTTTTTGTAGAATTATAAATAAATAAGTGTAGTTTTTTTTAAAATAAAACCGATACTACAGGATAGTTATCAGTAAAAGGGTAGGTAAATTTGGAATAAGACAAACAATTAACTAAATATCTATGAATTTAAAAATCAAATTAAAATGTCATTCCTATTTTAGAAAAAAATGGATGTGCGCTGCGTTCCTATTATTAGGTATAGCAGTATCTAATGCGCAAACCGTTTCAGGAATCGTAACTGCAGATGGACAACCTTTACCAGGAGCTGCTGTTATTGTAAAAGGAACAAGTCAAGGTACTACCACAGATTTTGATGGAGAGTTTTCTATTAAGGCTAGTGCGCAAAACACTCTTTCTATCTCGTATGTAGGGTACTCCACAAAAGAAATTTTAGTAGGTAATCAAACTCAAATTAACGTTGTTTTAGAAGAAGACAACAAACTAGATGAAGTGGTTATTATTGGGTATGGAACCCAGCGTAAGTCCGATTTAACAGGGTCAGTATCCTCAGTAAGTTCAGAAGATTTAACCGCTACCCCGGTTTCAAGGGTAGATCAAGCCTTACAAGGGCGAGCTTCTGGAGTTCAAGTTACTCAAACCAGTGGTGCTCCCGGTGCGGGAACCGTAATTAGAGTAAGGGGAGGAAATTCCATAACAGGAAGCAACGAACCACTTTGGGTTATTGATGGCATAGTAGTAGGAACCAATTTTAACCTAAATAATATTAATAGTAGTGATATTAAATCTATCGAGATTTTAAAGGATGCCTCATCTATTGCTATTTACGGTTCTAGAGGGGCCAATGGTGTTGTTCTTGTAACCACTAAAAATGGTTCTGGAGCTGGTGGAGGAAAACCAGAGGTTAGTGTAAACCTTTATTCAAGTATGCAGTTAGTGCCAGAATTACCAAATATGTTGTCTCAGGAGGAGCAAATTGCATTTACCAATGAAAGCGCAAGGTTTAGATCTGCGGCAGAGCCTTTTTTAGATGATCCGTCTACTTATCCAGATAACGATTGGTTCGATTTACTATTAGGTACAGCGCCCATTTTTAATACCGATGTATCCATATCTGGTGCAACAGATAATGTTAATTATTATACCTCGTTAAATTACTTTAATCAAGAAGGTATTGTAGAAAGCACAGGTATTGAAAAATATATTTTTAGAAGTAATTTAGACATTAAACTTAGCGATAAGCTAAAAGCGGGTTTCAGAATTAATTATTCTAGAATCGAGCAAGATAACGGAAACGCAAGTTTTGGTAATGCTTTTGCTACTTTGCGTACGCAACCTATTTATAATGACGATGGTACTTTTAATGGATACGATGATGTGGTGAGTGCGCCCTGGTCTAACCCAATAGCAAATATAGCATTAAATACAAATGAAACATTTTCTAATAACCTCTTAGGGTCAATTTACCTAGAGTTTAAACCTTCTGAAAAATGGATGGTTCGCTCAACGTTTAGTCCAGAATTTAACAATACTAAACAAAATAAATTTACTTCTAGCCAAAGTCCAAATTTATTATATTTAGGAGAAGGCGGTAATGCAAGTGTAAGAACGGTAGCTAGTAATGGTTGGAATAATGAAAACACAGTGCAGTACCAGTCCGATTTAGGAGAAAACCACTCTATAACAGCTTTAGCTGGAGCGTCTTTTCAAAAGGTATATACCGAAACTGTACAAGCTGAAGCTTTCGGTATTACTAGTGATGCAGCAGGATTTAATAACTTAGCTTTTTCAGACCCCATAAGATCAAAAGTTAGTAGTGATTATAATAGCTTTCAAATTGCTTCATTTTTTGGAAGACTTAATTACTCCTATAAAGATAAGTACTTATTGACTTTAGTAGGTCGAACAGATGGAAGTTCGGTTTTTGCTCCAGGAAACCAATATGAATTTTATCCATCTATAGCAGGTGCTTGGAAAGTAACTGAAGAACCTTTTATGCAAAACCAAACAGTGTTTCAAGATTTAAAATTAAGAGCCAGTTACGGTAAATCAGGTAACCAAGCTATAGAGCCTTACAGAACAAAAGGAATTTTGGTAGAAGCTAATACCACTCTTAATGGGGTAGAACAACCAGGTTTAACGTTAGGAAGACCTTCAAACCCTAACCTGCAATGGGAAACAACTAATTCTTTAGATATTGCTTTAGAAGCTTCTCTTTTTGGAGGTAAAGTGTTTACTGAGTTAAATTACTACTATAAAAAAACTAACGATTTACTTTTGGATGTTACCATCCCAAGACAAACAGGTTTTGATACGCAATTACAAAATGTAGGTTCTTTAGAAAACAAAGGTTGGGAGTTTATGTTAAATACAACTAATGTAAGTAATGCAAACTTTAACTGGAATTCAACATTAACCTTGTCTTCTAATCAAAATAAAATTTTAGAACTTGGAGACGTAGATTTTATTGATGTTACCGTAGATGCTATTTTAGGCTCAGGTAACACCCGTTTAATCGCGGGCGAGTCTGTTCCTGTGTTTACCGGAGTACCTTTTTTAGGGACTTGGAAAAGTCAAGCAGAAATAGCAGCATCAAGTTTAACTCCAGAGGAACAAAATAAACAAGTTGTGGGTGGTTCTAGATTTGATGATGTAAATGGAGATGGTATTATTTCTGTTGAAGATGCTGTAGTACTAGGAAGTCCTTTGCCAGATTTAATCTTCGGATTTGAAAATTCTTTTTCATACAAAAATTGGGATTTCTCATTTTATTTCCAAGGAACACTAGGGAACGAAGTGTATAATTTAAGAACTCGAAATCATTATTTCAATAGAGGAGAAACCACTAAGTTTGCAGATATTGCAAACCGATGGACTCCAGATAACCCAGACTCTAATATTCCTAGAGCTGGTGCCGATTCTGTAACTGGAACCCCTCCAAATTCGGAATATGTTGAAGATGGTTCTCATTTAAGATTAAAAACAGCAAGAATTGCCTATAACCTACCAGTTAAAGAAATGGGATTAAATAGCTTTAAAAAAGCTACTATATATTTCTCAGGAAGTAATTTATTGTTAATTTCTAATTTTAGATTAATAGATCCAGAATCAAGTAGATTTGGGCGTAGTGGCCTAGGTAATATAGCTCAAGGTTATAATGATGGATCGTACCCTAATCCAAGAGTTTTAACCCTTGGTCTAAACGTAACATTTTAAAAATATACACAGATGAAAACAAAATATATATACATATATCTCTTTATAATTTTTACAACGTTTAGTTGTGAAAGTTTTCTTGAAGAAGAACCACGTTCGCTAATTGCCCCAGAAACCTTTTTTGCATCTGAAAATGATGCTCGTCAAGCTATTAATGGTGTTTATGCTATTTTAAAAAACAATTCCATTTATGGGCAAGTTGGTCTAGATGTTTTTTATGATAATGGAGCAGATATTATAGAACCTAACCGTTCTGCTAATATTTATGAACCCATAGGTAATTATTCCGTAAATGAAGCTATAGCTGATGTTTCTATTCAAAAAATGAGTGTTTCAGATACGTGGAAGGATTTATATCGCGTTATAAACAACACAAATATTATAATTTCTAGAGTAACAGATAATGATGCTCTAACTGCTGATGCGCAAACAGAAATTATTGCAGAAAGTCGCTTTTTAAGAGCGCTAAGCTATTGGCATATTACCAACCTTTGGGGCGATGCGCCATACTATACAGAAGCTCTAGGAATAGATGAGGTTAAAGTATTGGGTAGAACAGATGAGGCTACAATTATAAGCGGTATTTTGGAGGATTTACAATTTGCCCAAGCCAATTTAGACGATGCTTATATTGGCGATGATAGCGGTAGAGCCTCAAAATGGGCTGCAGCCATTATTGAAGCCAAAATATATATGCAACAAAAACAATGGCAACAAGGACTTGATAAGTGTTTAGAAATTATAAACCAATCACCACATAGTCTTTTGTCTAATTATGCAGATGTTTTTGATCCAGATAATGAGTATAACTCCGAAATTATATGGTCTTTAGATTTTGCAAAAGACATTAGAGGGCAGTTTGAAGAAGGTACGGTAAGGCCGGATGGTAGTTTTCCAAGTGTTTTTGGAAATGGTAACTGGAGACCAAGTATGTTTGCCCCACGTTTAAGAGATGAACCCAAAAACTCAGTAGAACGAAGTGCTTTAGCTAATGCGCTTGAGGCTCGTGGTGAAGCCTTCAACGGTACGGGGTTACAGGTTGCTTCTAAAGACTTTGCTGAAAAATTTCCAGCTAACGACTTAAGACGAGGCATGAATATTGTAGACAACTATTTAGGCTTTGAATTGAACTATCCTTACATGGCAAAATTTTGGAATTTAAGTACAACCGATTCTCCTCGTTTTAATCATAAGGACAACAGGTTGGTGTTTCGTTTAGCAGATGTGCATCTTATGGCAGCAGAATGTGAAAACGAACGTCCTGGAGGTGATCCAACGGTAGCTTATGGCTATATAAAAGAAATTAGAGAGCGTGCATATGAAACAGTAGCCGAAGCCGAAGCAATAAAAGGCTTAAGTCAACAAGAATTTAGAGAAGCAATCTATGACGAGCGTAAATGGGAATTGGCTGGAGAGTGTATGAGACGTTATGATTTAATCCGTTGGGGTATATTATTAGATGTGGTTAAAGATGTGGAGTATAGATTCTGGAATCCTGCTAGTAATATTAGATCTTGGCACGTTAAACTACCTATACCACTACAGGAATTACAAACTAATCCTAGTTTATTGGAGTCAGATCCTACAAATAATGGATATAGATAATACTTTTTTAAAGTTAGTTTAGTTTTATTTATAAAGGCTGGGATTTAATTTTTCCCAGCCTTTTTTTATGGTTAATTTAAGTAAATGGATTAAATAATTTGATATGCAGTATAGTACAGGATACAAAACATAGTTCTTGAAATTAACTTTGAAATAATAAAAGAAATATTTAATTAAATTAAAAAATAGTCAATGAGAAATCTATTATTTGTCACTTATATTATATTTACTTGTTTTTCTTGTAAATCTAAAGCAGAACATATAACAGAAAATCAAGATGATATAGAAATTGCTAAAAACGTAGAACAGCTAATTAGTAAAATGACTCTTGATGAAAAGATAGCAGAAATGACTCAAGATGCCCCTGCCAATGAAAGGTTAGGTATTCCTGTTATGAAATACGGAGAAGCCTTGCATGGATTGTGGCTTGTTCTCGATTATTATGGCAGTACAACGGTTTATCCGCAAGCGGTAGCTTGTGCCTCAACTTGGGAGCCTGAACTTATAAAAAAAATGGCCTCTCAAACAGCAAGAGAGGCACGTGCGTTAGGGGTTACACACTGTTATTCTCCAAATTTAGATGTTTACGCTGGAGATGCACGTTATGGTCGTGTTGAAGAATCGTATGGCGAAGATCCTTATTTGGTTTCAAAAATGGGAGTTGCTTTTATTCAAGGCTTACAAGGCATGGGGGATGAGCAATTCGATGAAAATCATGTTATAGCAACCGCTAAGCATTTTGTTGGATATCCTGAAAATCGTCGTGGTATCAATGGTGGATTTAGCGACATGTCCGAACGTCGTTTGCGAGAGGTTTACCTGCCATCGTTTGAGGCGGCAGTAAAAGAAGGTCAGGTAGGCTCTGTTATGCCAGGACACCAAGATTTTAACGGAGTACCTTGTCATATGAATACGTGGTTGTTGCAAGATATCTTGCGAGATGAACTAGGTTTTGATGGTTTTATTGTTTCTGATAATAACGATGTAGGACGATTAGAGACCATGCATTATATTGCAGAGAATCGCACAGAATCTGCTATTTTGGGGTTAAAAGCCGGTGTTGATATGGACTTGGTAATTGGTAAAAATGTGGATTTGGCAACATATCATACAAATATTTTGAAAGATACGGTAACGAAGAATCCTGCATTGATGAAGTATATAGACAAAGCAACATCACGTATTTTAACCGCAAAATATAAATTAGGTCTATTTGATAAAGAACCAAAAGAAATAGATACAGAAACTGTAGAAGCTGGTACAGATGAACATCGTGAGTTTGCATTGGAAATGGCGGAAAAATCTATTATCATGCTTAAAAATGATAATAACCTCTTACCTCTAGATTTATCAAAAATTAAATCCTTAGCTGTTATTGGTCCTAACGCCCACGAAGAACGGCCTAAAAAGAAAACCTATAAGCTATTGGGTGGATATTCAGGATTGCCCCCATACTATGTTTCAGTTTTAGATGGTTTAAAGAAAAAAGTGGGTGAAAACGTAAAAATAAACTATGCTAAAGGTTGTGATATTGATAGTTTTTCAAAAGAAGGATTTCCAGAAGCTATCTCTGCTGCTAAAAATTCAGATGCCGTTGTATTAGTTGTGGGGAGTTCTCATAAAACATGTGGTGAAGGTGGCGATCGTGCAGATCTAGATTTATATGGCGTTCAAAATGAATTGGTAGAAGCGATACATAAAACAGGCAAACCTGTTATTGTAGTTTTAATTAATGGGCGTCCATTATCTATAAATTACATTGCCGAAAACATCCCTTCCGTTCTTGAAACTTGGTATGGAGGAATGCGAGCTGGTGATGCGGTTGCCAATGTTGTTTTTGGCGATGTAAATCCAGGAGGAAAATTAACCATGTCTTTTCCGCGATCTGTGGGGCAGGTTCCGGTAACATACTTGGAACGTCCCGATTTTATTGGGTCTGGAAAAGGACAGTATCGATTTAGTGATAAGTCACCATTGTTTCCGTTTGGTTATGGTTTAAGCTATACCACTTTTAGTTATAGTGAACCTAAATTAGAACAAGCCACTATAAATACAGATGGTACAACAACAGTTACTGTAGAAGTTACAAACACCGGAAATCGCGCAGGAGATGAAGTTGTGCAAATGTACGTGCGAGATGATTATGCTTCGGTAGGGCGATATCTTAAAATGTTAAAAGGTTTTGAACGGATTTCATTAAAACCAGGTGAAACCAAAAAAGTAACATTTAATTTAGGTTTTGAAGAATTGAAAGTATTGAATAAAGACATGAAAAAAGTTGTAGAACCAGGTACATTTACCATATCGGTTGGAGCTTCTTCTTTAGAAAAAGATTTACATAAAGTAAAGCTTAAGGTTAAGTAGAGTTTTTTATTAAAAATAATAGTTAAAAAGAGGGTGATGTAAATTTTATCCTCTTTTTTTTATGCATTAATTAATTACAGGATAGTACAGGATACAATATCGCGTTATTCTCCCTTATTTTAAGTATTGTTATTATTCTAATAACATGTAACTATTAATTAAACTATATAAGGCTTATGAAAAAAATTACTTTAAAAATTAGCGCATTTTTAGTGCTAACTATGTTTGCAATGCAAATGAAAGCACAGGCAAATTTTACAGGGGATGGTGTTTATAAAATTTCAACATCAGGTTTAACTCCAAATCTTTACGTTACAGTTAACACTTCTTCAAGTACTATTGAATGGGCCGAAGAATTACCAGGTGATGATGAAAAACAACTATGGACTATAGTACCCCATAGAACCCCAGCTTCTCCGGGATTGATGGAAATTACGGGAAACATTACTGGTTTAGGAGCTGTTACCTTGTGTACACTTGATGACTCAGCTCATCCTAGTATTACGCTTGGTTTTAAACTTGGTAATCCGAAAACTGTAGTAGAAAATTCAGAAGATTATTCGGGTCTAGATCAGTTTCAAAGAAGAAAAACCAAAGTTGATGAAAATGGACTTTATGATAAGAATGGTGCTGTCCCAGCAAATGGAAACAATGCATTGTTTTTAAGAAATACACAAGGTACTGATTCAAGATATGGGGTGATTCCAGCTGCAGCAGGTGATTTTGTCAAGTTTGATAAAGGAGGAATTGATGTGATTCAATTCCATTTAGTAGCTCCATTAAGTACTGCAGACTTTGACACAAGTTCAATATTTGTTTCAAACCCAGTTAATGACCAATTAACAATTAAAGGTTTAGCTAATAATGTTAATCAAGTGAGTGTATACAGCTTACTTGGAAAACAAGTATTAGAAACTAAAGTTAAAGGTAAATCAGAACTTACATTAGATACTCGCGCACTTTCTAGCGGTATGTATATCGTAAAGATGTCAAGTGCTAAAGGTAGCTTCAGTAAAAAAATAGTAAAGCAATAAGCTTACTGTTTTACTAAAATTTTGAAAAAATCATCCTGTCTTTTTTTTAGATGGGATGATTTTTTTAAATCAACAATAGAATTTTAACCTAGAAATAAAAAAGTTAATTATGCAAAGACTAGCATTTAAAATGAAACTAAATAGAGGTCAAAAAGAAGCTTATAAAAAACGGCATGACCAAATATGGCCAGAGTTAAAGCAATTATTAAAAGATAATGGGGTAAGCGAATACTCTATTTTTTTAGATGAAGAAACAAATACATTATTCGCATTTCAAAAAGTATCAGGAAACGGTGGTTCACAAGATTTAGCGAATAATCAAATTGTAAAAAAATGGTGGGACTTTATGGCAGATATTATGGAAGTTAACCCCGATAATTCTCCAGTTTCTATTCCCTTGGAAGAATTATTTTATATGGAGTAATTCGTGCCATTTGGTATTTAGTTAGAAGGCATATTTCTTTTTGTTAGGTTTAAAGAATTATTGGTTTTAAGATTGAAATAAAAAATTATGAAAAAAAAATACGTTCAAAGAAAAGTATGGAAATCAACCATGTTAACCTTATTATTTCTCATATTTACAAGTGTTGTAAATGCTCAAGTGGTTCTAGAAGACGAAATAAAAATAACCGATATCGGTTTACATTTTGATGGTAGTAAGGTAGGAAGCACAGCTACTAATACCGGTGATACGGCGCCATATGACTATTTTTTTGGGAAAAATATATCTGCACATGGCGATTGTATAAAAACCTATGGAGATTATGTTTTTATGACATGGTACCAAGGAGGAAAAGAAAAAAGACATGTTATGTTAACCCGTTATAACACAGTAACTGGTTCAATGGCTACCATTGAGTTTCCACATAGGCACACAGGGTATCAAAACATGTATTGGATTGGAGAGTCGCACAACACAAATGCTATAGCTGTAAGCCCAATAGACGGTACTATACACATGTTGTACGATATGCACGCTTATAGTAAGGATAGACCTTCAAATGGTAGTTTAAGCAATGATTATTTTAGGTACTCTTACTCCGTTAAAAATGCGGCTTCGTTACCTGATGCCGATTTTACATTGGATAAATTTGTAAAAAATAACACAGGAGGTTATAAGCATCTAAGTTTAAACGGAGGGGAAGATTATTCAAACTTTGCCGCATTAACCTATCCGCAGTTTTTTCTTAACGATGCAGGCGACATTTTTATGTACATGAGAGAAGGAGGAAATAATAATGGTGCTTACAAGTTTTCAAAGTATGATGCGAATACCTCAACATGGTCTAGTTTTACTCATTTTAACGTTTTAAATGCAAAAAACCAACCAGGAATAAGTTATAATTGGGGTTTGTATGGCAACATGAAATATGTAAACGGGAAAATTAGAATAGGTTTTCAACGTAGATTATCAAATAATACCGATAAATTTCAGTACCAAAATGGAGTATATTATGCCTATTCAGATAGTCAAGATGGATCCAATAGTTGGAAAAATTATTCCGGTGCATCGTTTTCTTTACCGCTTTATGATGCCGATTTTATAAAAGTAATGGAGCCGGGAGACTATGTGGAAACCACACAAGAAGATCAAGTTTATATCGTTAGCGATTTCGATTGGACCGTTACAAACCATGGTGATGTACACATTATAAGTAAAGTAAGAGATCTTGAAAATAATGTTACTAAATATTTACATACTTATAAACCAGCAGGAGAAACAGATTTTATAACTTCGGAAGATTTTGCTGGTGGTACATCTATTTATACAGCAGGTAATAGTGTTTATATTATTGGTCTTAAAAATGATAGGGTTTTTATTCAAAAAGCAGAAGGCGGTACAAATAATTTTGAAACAATTTATCAAGCTAACTCAGGAAGAGTTTTTGATCACGGTAGAGTCCACATTGCCAATGGTAAACTCTACTATTATTTAATGGAGAAAAAATCTGGTAACGCACAGCCTTTGTACTTGCAAATTATAGATTTAGATATTGTGCCTAAAGATCCAACAGCTCCAAATAATTTTGTTATAGAATCTATTGGTGAAACTTGTGCGGAAATGAACAATGGTAAGCTTATTATAAAGGGGATTGCTACCCATGATTATAAAGTATCCATTGATGGTAAAGACTATGAGTTTGAAAATGATGTAACTATCGAAGGGTTAAGTCCCAGAGTCTATGATTTGTGTATTGATGTTGTTGGTGAGGATTATAAGCATTGTTATGAAATTAATATAGCAGAAGCAGAGACTTTATCTGGTAAAATTAATGTAAGTAAAAAATCGGCTATGGTTTCTTTAGCCTCTGGAAAAGCACCTTATACCATAATAAAAAACGATAAAAAACTATTTGAAACTTATCAATCTGACTTTTTAATAGATGTGAATCATGGAGACAAAATTCTAATTAAAAGTAAGGAAGCTTGTCAAGGAAAGTTACTAAAAACCATCAATTTATTCGAAAATATAAAGGCATATCCTAACCCTTCAAATGGCCGTTTTGAACTGTATATCCCAAATGATATAAAAACTATAAATTTAGAAGTGTATAGCATACAATCTCAATTAATTATTTCTAAAAATATTGCGGTAAACGCTGGAAAAATACAATTAAATTTAGCAGACAAACCAAACGGAATTTATGTTGTTAAAATCAATGTAAATAAGCCCGTTTTTGTAAAACTTGTTAAGAAATAATATGTTAAAGTAAATCGATGATAATAGCTGTTCAAATGTTTAAAGGTGAATAAAAAATTATCTGAGAAAATGATAAATTTAAAACAAATGAAAAAATCATATATATATTTAGTACTAGTTTTTGGAATTGTTATGTCTTGTAGTAGTGGAGGTGGTCCAGATGAAGAAGTAGTGAAACCAGTTGAAAATACCGCACCTACCGTGCCTACCCAATTGTATCCAACCAATAATACGCTTTGTATTGATAATAATGTAGTTTTTAAATGGGAGGCTTCAACAGACGCAGAAGGTAATAATATAAACTATACCATTGAAGTGGCCGAGAACAATTCCTTTTCCCCAATATTATATTCGGAAAGTAGTTTTTCAGAGTCTAAGCTAATAGTATTAACTAAAGGGAATTCTTATTATTGGCGAATAAAATCAGTTGATAATAAAAATGCTGAAAGCGCCTACTCTTCAATAAATCAGTTTATAACCGAAGGTGATGGTGTTTCTAATCACGCGCCATTTGCACCAAGTTTATTAACTCCTACATTAGATACTGAAATAAATAGTACCAGTGCAGTTTTAAGCTGGTCGGCATCCGATGTCGATGGCGATGCCTTAAAATATGATGTTTATTTGGATACGACTCCAGAGCCAACAACTAAGGTTGCCGAAAACCAATTGGAAACAGTTTTTAATGTTACCGATTTGGCAGTTGCAACAACATATTACTTTAAAATTGTTGTTAAAGATGATCAAGGAGCAGCTAGTATTGGACAAGTTTGGAGTTTTACTACAAAGTAACTTTTTTAACGAGGTACAGAGTATAGAGAATATACTTTTACTGTTAAAGTTTTCTAAAAATATAAGTGTATATGGTTGTTTTTTAGCAGATTATTAAAAGAATCTTTAAAATCAAGATACATCAGGATAGTTTTATATTCAAAAATATAGAAATTGCTTATCTGGAAAATTTAATAAGAACTTCAATGATTTGCAAGTCAATTTTTTATAGTATATCTACTTTGTTTATTTTTTTAGGGGCGCTATCTTGTAGCCCAAATAAGCTTTTAAAACCTATAGAATTAAGACTTTCTGAAGGTTTTGAAAATCCAATGGGATTTTATAATAGCAAGCCAACATTTTCATGGAAATTACCAGTGTCAGAAACTGTAAAATCACAGTCTGCCTATCAAATAGTGGTAGCCTCTTCAGAAGAATTGTTGCCAAACCAACCCGATATTTGGGATTCTAAAAAGCAAGAAAGTTCACAATCTACTTTTGTAAATTATCAGGGGCCTGAGTTACAGTCGCGTCAAAAAGTGTATTGGCAAGTTAAATATTGGAATCAAGATAATGAGCCTTCCGAATGGAGTGAAATCAATCACTTTGAATTGGGTTTATTAAAAAATTCAGACTGGAAAGCGCATTGGGTAGGGTTAGATACAGCAAAGGATAGCATTAAAGGCGTACGTAACTTTTTAATGCACAAACCTCAATATTTAAGAAAAGAGTTTGAATTAAATAATCAAGTTGAATCTGCAAGACTTTATATTACTGCCAAGGGTGTTTTCGATGTACATTTAAACGGACAGGATGTAAGCGACGATGTGTTATCTCCAGGTTGGACGCCATATAGTCATCGTATAGAAACCTTAACATATAATGTTACTGATTTAATAGAATCTGAACAAAATGCCATAGCCATAGAATTGGCATCTGGTTGGCATTCCGGTAGAATTAGTAGAGGCAAAGCCTTATATGAAAATTTTGCATCGCCAAAAATTCTTTGTCAGTTAGAAGTTACCTTTAAAGATGGTACAAAAAGTGTTATAGTTTCTGATGCATCTTGGAAAGGCACAACCAATGGCCCCATAAGATTGGCAGGACTATATGATGGCGAAGTGTATGATGCCAATCTAGAAATGCCAAAATGGAAAACAAACGCTTTTGATGATTCAAGTTGGAAATCTGTTGAAACCGAAAACATTGTTGATTCGGTAAAACTAGAACCCAAACGTCATGAAACGGTAAAAACAACCGCTGTTTTAGAAGATGCAGAAATTGTTTCGGCTACAGAATCTTCAGTAGTTTTCGATATGAAACAAAATATGGTTGGAGTACCAAAAGTACAGGTGCCCATGAAAAAAGGTGATACACTTAGCATTCGTTTTTCAGAAATGTTGTTGTCTGATGGTACGTTTTATACTAAAAACTACCGTTCAGCAAAATCAACCGATTATTATATCGCAGCTCAAGATGGCATTATCGAATACATGCCAAAATTTACCTTCCATGGCTTTCAGTTTGTAGAAATATCAGGGTTTGATGCTTCGGCAAGTCCCAATTCAAATTGGATAAAAGGATTGGTGCAGCATTCCGATTTTGAAAAAAATGGAACATTTACCTCTTCCCACGATAAATTAAACCAACTGCAAAGTAACATTACCTGGGGTTTACGTGATAACCTTTTGGATGTGCCTACCGATTGCCCGCAGCGAGATGAACGCTTAGGATGGACGGGAGATGCTCAAGTGATTTCGCCAACCGCCATGTTTAATTATGAAACCCATGCCTTTTGGACCGCTTGGTTGCAAAGTATGCGCGAAACACAAACGGAGCATAATAATGGTTTAGTGCCTTTTATTATTCCAGATGTGCTGCAAAATAAAAGCGCCAGTTCTGGTTGGGGTGATGCTTGTGTTATTATTCCATGGGATATATATAATATCACGGGAGACAAAACCGTACTGGAAGCGAATTTTGAAATGGCTAAAAAATGGGTGGGTTATTACCAATCTAAAGCCAAAGATTATATTCCAAATATTCATTCTTTTGGAGATTGGTTACAGCCTTACCCCGATAAAAACGGAAAAAGGGGGAATAGAGGCGATACGCCAAGACTGTTTGTAAACACAGCGTATTTTGCCCATTCAGCTCATTTAGTGTCTAAAATAGCTGCTGTGCTTGGTAAGACTGAAGATGAAAAAAAATACAAAGATTTATATAAAAACATTGCATCTGCTTTTGAAAACAAGTTTTTTGATGAAAACGGAAAGTTTAAAAATAAAAAGCAAACCCAAACCAGTTATTTGCTGGCTATATATTTTGATTTGTTAAAACCTGAAACCAAAGAAAAAGCACAAAAACATTTGCTTGAAGAAATAAAAAAAGCCGATAACCACTTAGGTACCGGTTTTTTAGGCACCCCTATATTACCAAAAGTTTTAGATGACATGGGAGAAATAGATTTGATGTATAAAATTCTTTTCAAAGAAACCTATCCGTCGTGGTTCTATTCAATAAACCAAGGCGCAACAACCATGTGGGAACGTTGGAACAGCTATAGTAGGGCAAAAGGGTACAACCCACAAAGTATGAACAGCCTAAACCACTATGCTTACGGAGCGGTTGGCCAGTGGATGTATGAGCGCATTGCTGGTTTAGCAGCATTAGAACCAGGGTATAAAAAATTAAGAATAGCTCCAAAACCAAATACCAATTTTTTAACTGAAGCATCGGCAAGTGTTCATACACCTTACGGAGAAGCATCATCCTCATGGAAAATTGAAAATGGCATATTTTATTTAGAAACAATTATTCCTCCAAACACCACAGCCGAAGTTATTATTCCTTATGGTAAAATCGATAATTTATCGGTTAATGGCAGTCCGTTTGAGGAAAGTGCAAACTTAAAAATAGAAAATTCAGATACTGAATTAGTTAAAATAAAGGCTAATTCGGGTACTTATAAATTTCAACTAAACTTTTAATTAAATGTTTTACAAATTCAATTTTAAACAGGTTTTTCAAATCTTTATTTGCGTTGTGTTTTTCAGTTTAGCATCATCATCATGTACTGAAAAAGAAAATATACAACCAGCAGAAAGTTTAACTGTTTCCGAAGGTTTTAAAAACCCTATAGGCTTTTATAATGCTAACCCAACGTTTTCATGGAACCTACCAGTTTCAGAAAGTACTAGAAGTCAGTCTGCTTATCATATTGTAGTAGCTAGTAGCCCAGATTTATTGCCTAATAATGCCGATTTATGGGATTCTAAAAAACAAGAAACAGATCAATCAAATTGGGTTAAATACGATGGTAAAACCCTAAAATCCCGTCAAAAAGTATATTGGCAGGTTAAATATTGGAATCAAGATAACTATGCGTCCCAATGGAGTGAAATTAATCGTTTTGAGTTGGGGCTATTAAATAATTCCGATTGGAAAGCAAAATGGATAGGATTGCCAACTAAATTACAAGGGGTTTTAGGAAGCCAAAACACTATTATTCATAGACCACAATATTTAAGAAAAGGTTTTGAATTATCAAGCGATGTCGTTTCAGCACGATTATATATAACAGCAAAAGGTGTTTTCGATGTTGCCATAAATGGCGAAAATGTAAGTGAAGATGTTATGCCTCCAGGTTGGACACCATACCAAAAACGAATAGAAACGATTACTTATAATGTTACCAACTTAATAGAATCTGGGCAAAACACCATTGGTGTTGAAATTGCATCTGGATGGCACTCTAGTCGCTTGGGGTGGAGAAAAGATTTATGGAAGGATACTGATTCTCCTAAAATACTTTGTCAGCTAGAATTAACTATGCAAGATGGTAGCAAAGAAGTTATTCTTTCAGACCAAACATGGAAAGGAACAACCAATGGACCTATTCGTGTTTCCGAAATTTACGATGGCGAAATTTACGATGCCAATTTAGAAATGTCAAACTGGACTACTAATAATTTTGATGATAAACATTGGGGTTTTGTGGAAGTAGAAGACATAGATACAAAGGTGAAGTTAGAACCAAAAAAACATGCTAATGTAAGATCTAAAATAAAAATAGCATCAAAAGAAATCATAGAACAAAACGGAAATTTAATTTTCGATTTACAGCAAAATATGGTAGGGGTTCCATTTGTAAAAGTACCTATGAAAAAAGGGGATACCCTAAAAATTAGATTTGCAGAAATGTTATCGCCCGATGGCTCATTTTATACCAAAAACTATCGTTCGGCACAATCAACTGATTACTACATAGCAGCAAAAGATGGAGAAATTAGTTGGCAACCTAAATTTACATTTCATGGATTTAGGTACGTAGAGTTAAGTGGATTTGATATTTCAAAAGAACCATCAAAAAATTGGGTAACAGGTTTAGTACAATATTCAGATTTTGATGAAAATGGAACATTTACATCCTCGCATCAAAAATTAAATCAGCTTCAAAGTAATATTGTTTGGGGTTTAAGGGGCAATTTTTTTGATATTCCAACGGATTGTCCACAGCGTGATGAACGTATGGGATGGACAGGAGACGCACAAGTATTTGGACCAACCTCTATGTTTAATGCCGATGTTTATAAATTTTGGGTTAGTTGGTTGCAAAGTGTTAGAGAGTCTCAATATGATAATGGAGGAATTCCTTGGGTGGTTCCTGATGTTATATATAACAACAAAGTAAGTGCTGGTTGGGGTGATGTGTGTACCATTATTCCTTGGAAAATTTACTTAAGGACTGGCGACAAAAAAGTGCTAGAAGAAAATTTTGAAATGATGAAGGCTTGGGTAGCTTATCATGAAAAAAATGCTAAAAATGGTATTTCTAAGATGGGCTTTTTTGCAGATTGGTTACAGCCTTATCCAGAAAATGGAGATAACAAAGGTGATACGTCTCACAGTTTAATAGGTACAGCTTTTTTTGCCCATTCAGCTAAATTAACAGCTCAAACCGCAGCGGTTTTAGGGCAAACAGAAGCGCAAAATACATATGAAGCGCTATATAAAAAGGTGGCAAAAGCTTTTGAAAATGAATTTTTTGATGATAACGCAAAAGTAAAAGATATTACCGAAACACAAACCTCTTATTTATTAGCCTTGGCTTTTAATTTGTTGTCAGAAAAAAAACAAGAAAATGCAAAAAATAATTTGTTGCAAAAAATTAATGAAGCCGATAATCATTTAAGAACAGGCTTTTTAGGTACGCCATTACTATCACAGGTTTTAGACGAAACAGGAGAAATAAATTTAATGTATAAACTTTTATTTAATGAAACCTATCCATCTTGGTTTTATTCCATAAATCAAGGTGCAACCACCATTTGGGAGCGCTGGAATAGTTATAGTAAAATAGAGGGATTCAACCCTCAAAACATGAATAGTTTAAACCATTATGCGTATGGTGCTATTGGCGAGTGGATGTATGAGCGTATTGCTGGTATTGCTCCATTAGAACCCGGTTATAAAACGATTAGAATAGCACCAGTTCCAGGCGGACCATTAACTTCGGCTTCCGCATCGTTAAATACACCTTACGGTAAAGTAGCATCGTCATGGGACATAGAAAATAACGACTTTAAATTAGAAGTCGTTATTCCGCCAAATACCACAGCTAAAATTGTAATTCCTGCAAATACGCAAAAGGAATTATTAGTAAATGGATTGGCTTTTAAGGAGAATTCAAATCTAAAATTAATAGATACAAGTACCAATACTTTTCAAGTTATGGCGCAACCAGGGACGTATCAATTTAGTTCAAAAATAAAATAACTCATCAATCATAAAAAAGAAATGAAAATTAAACTATTATCAAGATTATTACTTTTAACTTCACTAGCATTATGCAGTTGTAAAAAGCAAGTAAAATCAAATAATGAAACAGCTTCAGCAAAAAGCAAAACAAAGCAACCAAACATTGTTTATATTTTAACCGATCAATGGCGAGGTTCTGCACTGGGTTATGCCGGAAATCCAGATGTAAAAACACCCAATTTAGATGCCTTTGCCAAGGAGTCTGTAAACTTTACCAATGCCGTTTCGGTAACACCAGTTTGCACACCACATAGAGCCGCATTGTTTACAGGTAGGTTTCCTACAACAACGGGCATGTTTTTAAACGATTTGTATTTCCCTGCCGAAGAACTTACCATGGCAGAAATTTTTAAAGAAGCAGGTTATAACACCGCCTATTGGGGGAAATGGCATTTAGATGGACACGGCAGAAGCACATATATTCCAAAAGAAAGACGCCAGGGATTCGATTTTTGGAAGGCCTTAGAGTGTTCGCATAATTACACCAAAATGCCGTATTACGATAACGATAACCAAGACATGAAAATTTGGGGTGAGTATTCCCCTTTTGCCATTTCAAAAGATGCTAATAATTATTTAACAAAACATGCTAACGACCAAAAGCCATTTTTAGCAGTAATATCTATAGCAACACCGCATTACCCACATCATTCTGCTCCCAAAAAGTTCAAGGATATGTATCCACCAGAAACCTTAACATTAAATCCAAATGTAACTAAAGCCCAGGAAGCAAGAAGCCGTAAAGAATTACAAGGATATTACGCACATGCTACGGCCACAGACCAAGCTATTGGTTTGGTTTTTAATAAAATTAAAGAACTGGGCTTAGATAAAAATACCATAATTGTTTTTTCTGCAGATCATGGAGAAATGATGGGCGCACATGGTGTTAAAGCGTTCACTAAGCAATTAGCTTGGGACGAGTCTATTAGAGTTCCCTTTTTAATTAGCTACCCTTCCATAGGAAATCACAAAGGAAGCACAGTAAACGCTCCAATTACAACTCCCGATATTTTGCCATCCTTGTTAAGTTTGTCTCAAATAAATATTCCAAAAACTATCGAAGGCGAAGATTTGTCCCATTTAATTAAAAACCCAGATCCAAACGTAGATCGAGCAGCCTTGGTAATGAATGTTGCACCTTTTGGCGCTAATTATAACGATGCACCCTATCGTGCTATTAGAACCAAGCAATACACCTATGCCATTACACCAGATGGTCCAAGCATGTTCTACGATAATATTAAAGATCCTTTTCAGCAAGACAATTTATTAGGTAAGCAAGAGCTAGCAAGCATTCAACAAGATTTAGATACTAAGCTACATACCGAACTTAAAAAAATAAACGACCAAATAAGACCAAGAGATTACTATTTAAAAAAATGGAATTATAAATTAAGCATGGATAGAAAAGCCATAGATTGGTGGAGTTTCGATAAAGGCGAAGGCCAAGTACAATCGCCCAAGCCAGTTATCAATTAGCCATAATTGGGGCGTTACCACAAGGGTCGGGCTTTCACTAGTCGCTCCTCCTAGGGTCGGGAGCTCCAACAGGCCGTTCAATCCCTAACGCAAGGATAGTCCGCCAAATCATTTTTTAACCCTAAAATAAAGTTGGTCAACAAACTAAAACCAAAATGAAAAAAATAATCTTATTAATTTGTATTATTGGCTGTATATTAAAAGGTGCCGCACAAAACAAAACACCAAATGTACTTATCTTTTATGTCGACGATTTAAGAGCAGAATTAGGCTGCTATGGCAGCCCCACGGCAATAACCCCAAACATAGATAAATTAGCAACCCAAGGTGTTAAGTTTAATAAGGCTTATGTACAACAAGCTATATGTGCACCATCAAGAATGAGTACCTTAACAGGTTTACGTCCGCAAACCTTAGGTATTTATAGTATTTTTACACCACTTCGTAAAGTGCATAAAGAGCTAGTAACCATGCCACAACTTTTCAAAGAAAATGGTTATAAAACAGTAAGTATTGGTAAAGTATACCACCATAGTGTAGACGATAAAAGTAGTTGGACAACTCATTTTCCTAAAGAAAAAAACAGTTATGTAAAGCCAGAAAACATAGCACTTATGGAACGCTTAAAAGCAGAAGGAGTAAAACCCTTAAAAGGCCCAGCTTTTGAAGATGCCAACGTAGAAGATGAAGCCTATAAAGACGGGCGAGCTGCTAAATATGCGATAGAAACACTTCATAAACTTAAAGAGGATAAGTTTTTAATGTTTGTAGGATTAAGTAAACCACACTTACCGTTTAACGCACCCAAAAAATATTGGGATTTATATAATAAAGATAACTTTAAAATACCGTCTCGAGAAAAACCAGAAGGCATGTATAGGTTAGCACTAAGTAAGTGGGGCGAATTAAAAGGCTATCATGGTATTCCCAAAAGCGGCGATTTAAACGACGATTTAACACGTACCTTAATACATGGTTACCATGCATCTGTAAGTTATATTGATGCTCAAGTAGGGAAAGTGATGCAAACGCTAGAGGAATTGGATTTACGCAAAAACACTATGGTTATTTTTATGAGCGACCATGGCTATAAAATTGGCGAATATGGCGCTTGGTGTAAACACTCCAATGTAGAAATTGATGTAAGAGTCCCATTAATTGTTAGTAGAGAAACCAATTATAAGAAAAGAAAAGTTGGTAAAACATCAAATGCCTTAGTAGAAAACGTGGATATATTTCCAACGTTAGTTGATTTATGCGGATTAGAAGGACCAGAATCCGACGGTAAAAGTATCCTTCCTATTATTAATAAACCAAATACTAAAGGAGATAAAGTGGCCACAAGTGTTTATGCTAGAGGCGATAAAATAATGGGAGTAACTGCAACGGACGGTGTTTGGAGGTATACCGAATGGAGAGATTCTAAAACACAAGAAGTTTTAAGTGCAGAACTTTACGAGCATAAAAACAGTTTATTGTCTTTTGTTAATTTATCAGGGCAGGCTAAATACAGAAAAGTAGAAGATAAAATGAGACGCCTTTTAGAATCTGAAATCCCAAAAGATCAAGGTCCTTTTTTACAAAATGATCGTCCAACAAAAAAATAAATATTAGAATAAAATGGAGCAACAATTTTATTATATTAAGAATAAGCATGTCCTTGTTGGCATTTTAATGCTAATTACACTACAGCTTTTTTCACAACGCATAGAAACCAATTTCAATAATAATTGGAATTTTATTTTAGAAGATAATGCTACTTTTTCTCAAGAAAATTTAGATACAGCTTCTTGGCAAAACTTAAACGTACCTCACGATTGGTCTTTTGAAAAAGGCGTTCGTAAAGGTGGCGATCAAGGTCAAGGTGGTGGGTATCACGATGGTGGTATTGGTTGGTATCGTAAGGAATTTAATATAAAAAAAGAAAGTCTTTCAAATATAACATACATCAATTTTGATGGTGTGTATATGAATAGTGAAGTTTGGATAAATGGCAATCATTTAGGCAAAAGACCTTATGGATACATCAGTTTTCGATACGATATTTCAAAGTATTTAAAAGAAGGAAAAAACACCATTGCAGTTAGAGTTGATAATAGTTTAGAACCATCTGCACGTTGGTATCATCCATGTGGCATTTATGCGCAAGTAAAATTGATTGAAGTAAATCCAACGCATTTTAAACCCAATTCTATTTTTATAAAAACACCTTCAATTTCAGAAGAAAACGCAACAGTAACTATTGATGCTCAAGTTAATAATTTTAAAAAAGGATTGGAATACGAAATAAAAATAGTTTCACCTTTAGGTAAACAGCTAAGTAAAACCAGCGAAAAACTTAAAAACAATTCTCCAGTTGTTCAATTAGAAGTTGAAAATCCAAAATTATGGAGTCCAGAAACACCAAATGTCTACAAAGTAGTTACTCAAATTTTGGATGGTAAAAAGGTTATTGACGAAATTGAAACGACTTTCGGATTTAAAACGGTAAAGTGGGAGACTAAAACTGGTTTTTGGTTAAATGGCAAAAACGTAAAATTAAAAGGTGTTTGTGAGCATTGGGAAGGTGGTCCTGTGGGAGGCGCATGGACAAAGCCCATGTTACGTTGGAAATTACAGAGTTTAAAAGATATGGGCATCAATGCCATCCGTCCGTCACACAACCCAACACCGCCTATGTTTTATGATATCTGTGATGAAATCGGGTTATTGGTTATGGATGAAATTTTTGATGGTTGGCACAAAAAAGCACCTCAAGATTACGGAAAACAAGCCTTTGATGCATGGTGGCAACGCGATGTAAAAGAATGGATTACAAGAGATAGAAACCACCCAAGTATTTTTGTGTGGAGTTTGGGGAATGAAACCCATAGTGATGTTGCCCCAGAATTGGTAAAATTCGGAAAAAGTTTAGACCCAACGCGCTTGTTTACTTCGGGTGCCGGTAATCCAGAAGACATGGATATTTTGGGTGTTAATGGAGGTTCAGAAACAAAGTCATTTATTGAAGGTAATTCGTTTGATAAACCTTTTATTTCTACCGAAGCACCGCATACATGGCAAACTCGTGGTTATTACAGAACCCAAACTTGGTGGCGAGATAATGAATTACCTGGTACTTATGAATTACCAAATTTAACCGAAAAAGAGATTTTCTTTTACGAAGGCATCAATCCTAAAAACTGGAGAAACAGAAAACAAAGTTTCAATTCTTCCTATGATAATGCTACCGTAAGGGTTTCGGCAAGAAAATATTGGGAAGTCATGCGAGACAATCCATGGCATAGTGGACATTTTCGTTGGACAGGTTTCGATTATTATGGAGAAGCAGGTTTAGTACACGGCGGTCTACCTTTCAATTTATTTATGGGTGGCGCTTTAGATGTTGCTGGATTTAAAAAAGATTTATTTTATTTCTACCAAAGCCAATGGACCAAAGAACCAATGATTCATATGTTACCACATTGGACGCATCCAAGAATGAAAAAAGGTACTGTAATTCCGGTTTGGGTATATTCAAATGCAGATGAAGTGGAGTTATTTTTAAACGGAAAATCTTTAGGAAAAGACAAACCAGGAACCGTTTGGAACGAAATGCAATGCGAATGGATGGTGCCTTATGAAGAAGGAACTATTGAAGCCGTTGCTTATAAAGAGGGAAAGGAAGTAAAACGCACCTCTTTTTCAACCAGCAAGCAACCTTCAAAATTAAAAACAAGTATTCAAAAGTTAGATGCTGAAGATAGTTTTACCACAAGTTATATTATTACTTCAGAAGGATTAGATGAAGAAAACAACCTATATCCTTATGCAGAAAATAAAGTCTATTATAATATTCTAGGGGATGTTAAAAAGATTTCTATGGAAAACGGAAACCCAATTGATCCAACAAGTAGAACAAAATCGAACTTTAGAGCCTTGTTTTTTGGGAAAACAAGATTGTTTTTACGGGAACTACCCAAAGCTAAAAAAGCATCTATTATTACTGGTGCTATTTTAGGAGATAAAGCCCTATATACATCAAATAAAATTACTATTGATGTGCAACAAATTGAAGTTTTAGGGAAATCTAATGTTGAGAATTTTGATATATTTTACACCACAAATGGCGATAACCCTGCAACAAACGGCATAGTTTATAAAGGAGCTTTCGAAATTTCAGATAATACAACCGTAAAAGCCTTTGTAAAACAAAATGGTAAAGTCGTTTTAAAAATGGAGGAAAAATTTGGTAAAAACGAAGGATTGTTTTGGGGTGATGAGCACTCTAAAGATATGTGGATTGGAAGAGGTGTTAATATTTCTGCTGAAGAAGGTATTTTAGAAGGAGAAGCAAAAGTAAGTAAAGATGCACATCGTTTTAAAGGAAGTGGGTTTGTTCGATTTGATGGTAAAGAAGGTGCAATTACATTTTACCAAGAAAACGATGGGGAAGAGGGCGATTATAGTATGCGTTTTCGATATATGCACAATAATGAGGGCGAATTACATCCAATGAAATTATATTTAAATGATGAGTTTATTAGAACTTTAGAATTCAAATCAACTGGAGGTTGGGAAAAAGAATGGAAGTTTGTTCCGGCTATTTTAAGACTGAAAGCAGGAGCAAATAATATAAGAATAGAAACCTCAGGGCAAAGTGGACCTTATATTGATGAGTTGTTTATTGATTAAACAATGCCAAGGATGAAGATAATTTTATATGTGCCAGCCGTATTATTAGGGATAACGATTTTGATATTTAAGTTTAGCCGAAACACAAACAATAAATAATACCAGGTATGAGAAGCAAATTAGAGTTTTATAAAAAAATAGTTGTTGTGTTTTTTGTAGGTATATTTGGTTGTACAGAAGCTCAAAAGCATCAAGAAAAAGTTCATATTATAGAATATGAGGCATTAGAAGTACAACAAAATCAAATCAAAAAAGGAGATGCAAAAGCAGTTGAAAACTATAAAGCATTATTAAAACAAGCCGATAAATTATTAACTATTGAAGGATTTTCTGTAGTAAATAAAGAAGGAGTTCCGCCTAGTGGAAACAAACATGATTATATGAGTATTGGTCCGTATTGGTGGCCAAATCCAGAAACCCAAATTGGTTTACCTTATATTAGAAAAGATGGTGAAATAAATCCCGAAACTCGAAATAATTTTACAGATTTTACGGCAACTGCAAATTTTCTTTCAGCTGTAAATACCTTAACGAAGGCTTATTTTTATTCCAATGAAAAGGTATATGCCAATAAAAATTTAGAGTTGATACAAACATGGTTCTTAGATGAGGATACCAAAATGAACCCTAATGTTAATTATG
This sequence comes from Algibacter pacificus, assembly GCF_008033385.1. Lineage (GTDB taxonomy): Bacteria > Bacteroidota > Bacteroidia > Flavobacteriales > Flavobacteriaceae > Algibacter > Algibacter pacificus. The sequence continues at coordinate 639,997 of NZ_VOGY01000001.1, forward strand.
GGCAGTACGTTCCTGGGAAATCAGACGGGAGGTGTTTTGGTATTATAGAATTTGAAAGTATTACCAATGTGATAAAATTTTTAGAGCTAGCAAAAGATAGAAATATACTAGACAAAAAGACAGAAGAAGGCATGTTTAACTGGTTTACCGATTATAGTAATTGGTTAAAAAACAGTAAACTAGGTAAGGAAGAAGCCACCCGAAAGAACAACCATGGTACCAATTATGATGTGCAACTATTAAGCATTTTATTGTATTTAAATAAGGTTGAAGAGGTCAAAACATATTTGTCAACGATAACTAAATCTAGAATTTTTAGTCAGATTGAACCCGATGGAAGTCAACCCTTAGAATTAGCAAGAACCAAGTCATTTTCGTACTCAGTAATGAATTTACATGCCTTTTTAGAATTAGCACGTTTGGGGCAAAAAGTGGGGGTTAATCTTTGGAATGCAACTTCAGAAGACGGTAGAAGTATAAAAAAAGGGTGTCAATATATGTTGCCTTATGTAACCAACGAAAAAAAATGGGAATACAAACAGATAAAAGATATAAAGCATTCTAGAGAAAAATTTATAGCCGATTTAAATAAAGCACGTAAACTATTTAAAGAAGATGCCTTTAACGAAGTATTAGAACAATTGAATCAAAATAAATGAAAAATATAACATTACTCTTTTTATTAGCATTTTGTTTTTGTTTCAGTAATTGCACTGAAAAGAAAAAGCAGCGTCAACTTTTAACTTTAGAAGAAGGTTTTAAAAATCCACCACAAGCATCAAAACCCAGAACGTGGTATCACATCAATAGCGGTAATGCTTCTAAAGAAGGCTTTACCAAAGATTTAAAAGCCATAAAAGAAGCTGGTATTGGTGGTGTTTTGGTGTTTAATGTATCTATGGGCTTACCAGAAGGCGATGTAAAATACAACTCACAAGAACATCGTGATATTTTAACCCACGCAGCCAAAGAATGTGAGAAATTAGGATTGAGTTTTGGAGTACATAACTGTGATGGCTGGACCTCTAGTGGTGGGCCTTGGGTAACACCAGAAAACGCCATGAAAGTGGTAGTAAATAGTCAAGTGATTGCAGAAGGAGGTAAAGCAATTAACATAAAATTGCCACAACCACCAGCAAGACATAACTATTACAAAGATATTGCTGTTTTGGCATATCCATCGTTAGAAACCGAATTGATTGACGACAGTGTAAACCCTGTAATAACATCTTCAGATAAAGGATTTAAAGTAGGGTTAGCAACTGACAAACAAACCAATACACATGCCAATTTAAAAGCAAAAGGTTGGGTGCAATACGATTACGGAAAAGCACACACCATCCAATCAATGAATATATTTATCAATAAACGTAAAGGACGATTAACTTTATTAAAATCAGACGATGGTGTTCATTTTACAGTAGCTCATAAGCCAAGAGAAGAACGTATTGGTAAAGATGAATGTTATTTTTATGAAAGTTTTAAACCTGTTACAGCCCGTTATTTTAGAATAGAAACCGAAATGGATGCGGGTATTTATGAGATGCAACTTTCTGCAAGTCCTGTTTTAGGAAATATAATGGAGTACACGTCTTATAGAAAAAATAGACGCCCAATTGGAAATACCGATGCAAAAGCATTCATTAAAAAAGAAGACATCATTGTTTTAACGGATAAAATGGATGCCAATGGTGTTTTAGAAACAACATTACCAAAAGGAAATTGGACTATTATGCGTTTTGGTTTTACGGCTTCTGGCGCAACAAACGAACCGTCTTCAGATGAAGGGAAAGGATTGGAAGTCGATAAATTCAGTAAAAAAGCGTTGAAAGTACATTACGATGCCTTTGTAGGGAAATTGGTTGAACAAGCAAAAGTTGATGCATCAAATGCCTTGCAATATGTAGAAATAGATAGTTATGAAGTTGGACCACAAAACTGGACTGACGATATGGAAAAGCTATTTGAAAAAAGGTTTGGTTATGATTTTACTCCTTTTTTATTAATGTATGCAGGTAAAAGTATTGAAAATAAAGAAACTGTTGAAGCTGTTTTTTGGGATATGAAACAATTGGTAAGCGATTTAATGGTAACCAATTATTTCGATTATTTTACAGAATTATGTCATCAAGACGGATTAATATCTTACATAGAGCCTTATGGATTTGTGGGGCCTTTTAATAGTTTAGATGCTGGGCGACATGCCGATATTCCTATGGGTGAGTTTTGGTTAGGGAAACCTAACAATCATAAACGAGCAGCTGTGTCCGCTGGTCATATTTACGGAAAAAACGTAATTTCTGCAGAAGCCTTTACAAGTACCAAATTAAACTGGGGTTTTCATCCGGCTTTAGCCAAACAAAAAGGCGATTACGAATGGACAAACGGTATTAACGAATATATGTTTCATCGTTTTGCGCATCAATCCAATACGCATGTAAAACCAGGAATGAGCATGAGTTTCGTGGGGTCTCATATTGATAGAACACAAACTTGGTGGGATAACGCAGGCCCAGAATGGTTTAATTATTTAGCAAGAGGTTCATACATGTTACGCCAAGGAAATCCGGTGTTAGATGTGTTGGTTTTTGTGGGTGATAGAGCACCAAGTCACGTTATTCACGCCAACCAAATGCGGCCTAAACTTCCAGCGGCTTATAAATACGATTGTGTAAATTCTGATGTCATTATTAATCGTTTAAAAGTAGAAGATGGCAAATTAAAATTGCCTAATGGTATTATTTATAACGCTTTGTCTTTACAGCGACATGATATCATCAACCTAGAAACTTTAAGAGGTATTCATAAATTATCGCAACAAGGCGCATTAATTGTGGGTAAGAAACCCAAAAAACTAGGTGGGTATAACATTTCAAAAGAAATGGAAGCCGAATTTGATGTTTTAGTAAAAGATATTTGGTCTAGTAAAAAAACATACAGCACTGGCGAATGGGAAGAGATTTTTGAAGAAAATAAAGTTCAAAAAGATTTAATTGTAGAAGGGCAACCCGATTTTAATTTTTACCACAGACGCACAGAAAACGAAGATATTTACTTTGTGTACAATCATAATTTAACAGAAGCTGATACACTAAATTGTAGTTTTTTGGTTGAAGGAAAAATACTAGAATTATGGAATGCAGAAACTGGAGAGATTACCAAATTAGTGGAGTATACCACCAAAAATGGACGAACCGATATTTCTATTCCAATGTATCCTCAAGAATCGGTTTTTGTTGTTTTTAAACCAGCAAAAGCAAATCAACCTAAAGTTACGTTTACGTCAGTTAATAAAGAATCAAAACCTACGTTCAGTTTAGACAGTGACAATAACTTACAGGCCGAAGTCTATGCAAATGGAAAATATACTGCAAAAGTAAATGATTTAGAAAATTGGACTATAGAGGTAAACGATATTCCAAATCCTATCGAAATAAAAGGCAATTGGGAAATTTATTTTAGAGCAGAAGATTTTTACAAAGCGACCCTGAAAACAGACGAATTATTCGATTGGACCACCCACGCTAAAGAGGAAATAAAACACTATTCAGGAACAGCTATTTACAAAACAACCTTCAACATAGAAAAAGGGATATTGCAATCCGATAGACAATTTCAACTCAATTTAGGGAAAGTAAATGTTATTGCAAAAGTTATTTTAAATGGAAAAGAAGTTGGTGTAAGTTGGATATCACCACATTCTTTAAATATTACGACAGCTCTAAAAGAGGGTAAAAATGCTTTAGAAATTCAAGTCACCAATCAATGGACGAATCGTTTAATTGGTGATGAAAAGTTACCAAATCAAACAGAATATGATGTAAGAAGAAGTAAACAAGGTTTTGGATCTGAAGATTACAGAGGTAAATACAAAAAAATGCCAGATTGGTATAGGAATAATCAACCGCTTCCAGAAGGGCCAAGAAAAACTTTTAGTGCTTATTCGTTTCAAAAAGCAACGGATGAACTGTTACCCTCTGGATTACTAGGTCCTGTAACGATTTCTACATCAAAAATTATAAAAAAGTAATTACAGTCTCATGAAAAATATAACATGCCTCTTTTTAATAGCATTTTGTTTTTGTTTTACTAATTGCACTGAAAGCAAAGATGAAGGTGTAACATTAGAATCCGGATTTCAAAATCCACCAAACCAAGCTAAAGCAAGAACCTGGTGGCATTGGATAAGCGGAAATGTATCTAAATCAGGCATAACCAAAGATTTGGAAGCCATGAAACAAGTAGGCATTCAAGAAGCACAATTGTTTAATGTGCATTTAGGATTCCCAAAAGGACCCGTAAAATATTTAAGTGAGGATTGGCTAGACTTATTCAAGTTTTCAGCAGAAGAAGCAAAACGTTTGGGCTTAGAATTGTCATTTCATAACAGCGCAGGTTGGTCTTCTAGCGGTGGACCTTGGGTAACCGAGGAAAATGCGATGCAAACGGTTGTTTTTAGTGAAGTTGAAGTAAATGGAAATCAAAATTACAAAGCTAAGCTACCACAGCCCAAAACTAAATTCAATTTTTACAAAGACATTGCTGTTTTGGCGTTTCCAAAACCAAAAGCAATTCAAAAGATTGATGGTTTAGATTATAAAATATTATCTGAACGTATTCGTAATCATTTATTACCAGACACAAAAAACATTTCAAAAAATTCATTGGTTTCAAAAGAAACTATTATCGATTTAACTTCTAAAGTTTCTAAAGATGGTTTTTTAAATTGGGATGTACCAAAAGGAGATTGGATTGTTTTACGATTTGGACACACACCAATTGGAACAACAAACCGGCCTGCACCTGCGGAAGCCAAAGGATTGGAAGTTGATAAAATGAGTAAAACCGCAGTTGATGCCTATTGGAACGGTGGAGTACAGCCTATTATTAATAAGTTAGGCGATTTAGTTGGAACCACTGTCAATAACTGCTTAATTGATAGTTACGAAGTAGAAACCACCAACTGGACAGCTGGTTTTGAAAAGCAATTCGAGAATTTAAGAGGCTACAATTTAACGTCATACTTACCAACCTTAGCGGGGTATTATGTAGAAAGTGGCGAAATATCAGAGCGTTTTTTGTGGGATTTTAGAAGAACTATTGGCGATTTAATTGCAGAGAATTATTACGCACATTTCGCAGAGTTATGCCATAAAAACAACTTAAAATTTTCTGTAGAACCGTATTGGGGCCCTTTTGATAATATGCAAGTCGGCGCCACTGGTGATATTGTGATGTGTGAATTCTGGAGTGGTGGTTATCCGTTTTTTGATTCCTCTAAATTCGTATCTTCTATTGCGCATTTAAATGGTAGTGCCATTGTTGGTGCAGAGTCTTTTACAGGAATTGGTGGTTGGGACGAGCATCCTGCACAACTAAAATCGATAGGCGATAGAGCTTGGGCAGAAGGCATTACACGATTTATATTTCATACCTATGTGCATCAACCTTGGGATGTGGCTCCCGGTTTAGAATTGAGTTATCACGGTACAGATTTTAACCGATTAAATACTTGGTGGTCGCAGGGAAAAGCCTATATGGATTATATAGCGCGTTCGCAATATGTATTGCAACAGGGCAAAAATGTAGCTGATGTTTTAGTATTTACCGGAGAATCATCACCAAATACCGCATTTTTAAAGCCAGAGATTAAACAAATGGGTTTTGATTATGATTTGATTGGCGCCAATAAATTAAAAGATCTAACTGTTAAAGATGGAATAATTTACTCTTCAGTTGGTAATGTTTATAACGTTTTGGTATTGCCAGAATCTGATTTTATAAAACCTGAAACCTTAAAAAAAGTAAAAGAATTGGTTGACGGTGGTGCAAAAGTAATTGGAAGAAAACCATCACAATCGCCAAGTTTAACGAATTACCCCAATGCTGATGAAGTTGTTAAAACTTATGTTGATAAATTGTGGGAAACAGGATTGGTAAAAGACATTTCTATTGAAGCTGTTTTAAGTGAGCAAACACCAGATTTTAAAATAGAAAGTAGCGATAAAACAGATTTGAGTTTCATCCATAGAAAAACAAATGATGCCGATATATATTTTATCGCCAATGCTAGAAAAGAAGCCAGAGAAATTACAGCACGTTTTCGAGTTTCAGGAAAACAACCAGAACTCTGGAACGCAGAAAAAGGAACCATAAAGGATTTGGTGGTCTTTAATGAAAATTTAGATGGAACAACAACAGTTCCTTTGCAATTAGGCATGGAAGAATCGGTTTTCATTGTCTTTCAGAAGGATTCAAATTCTAATCATATCGTTTCGGCTTCAGCAGAATTAGAACCTTTAGAACCAGAACCACTTTCGAATTTAGAAATTGTAAAAGCCGAATACGGAACGTTTCTGCAAGAAGGTTTAATCGATCTTACAGACCAAGTAAATAATGCCATAAAAGATGGAAAACTAGACTTTAAAATGTCTCGTGCGTTTTGCGATTGCGATCCTGCCATGGGCTACAAAAAAGAGTTTAGAATGGAATATCAAATTGGTGAGACCAAACATCAAATTTATGCAGAAGAAAGAGAGCATATAGAAATTGATGCAGAAGGTAAAACTTTTAAAGTTTTAAAAGCTGTCTTCGGAAAATTTAAAGCAGAAACCAAAGGCATTCCTCAAAATTATAAAACCTTTGAGGTTACTGATAAAATTAAAGATTTAGTTTCAAACAATACGTTTGAGATTTTAGTTTCTAATGAATTGATAGATAATAAAATTCCAGAAGGTGATAAAACAGCCTTAAAAATTACATACAAAACTGATGGAGAAGAACGCACGATGTTCATTCCTCAAGGTCAAATTTTAAAACTATCAAAAGACACACCAAAATCTAAGTTCGTTTATAAAGGGAATGATATCAATTGGGTAACTCCATATCCAGGTAAAATAACTTTTGAAGATGCTTCTGGAGAAACAAAAACAGCTAAAGTAACTTCAATACCAACTCCTATTGATTTATCAAATTTATGGGAAGTTGAATTTCCCGTAGCTTCAGAAAAAAATATAAATGAAACGTTTAATGCGTTAATATCTTGGTCAAATCATAAAGACGAACGTATTCAACACTTTTCAGGAACAGCAACTTATACAAAAGCATTTGAATTGTCTGATGATTTTCTTCAAAATGATAAAGGTTTAGAACTCGATTTAGGAAGTGTTGCCGTAATTGCAGAAGTAATCATCAATGGAAAAAAAGTAAGTACTTTATGGAAACCACCTTTTAGAACTAATATTGATGATTTTGTAAAAAAAGGTACAAATATTCTAGAAGTAAAAGTGACCAATTTATGGCCAAACAAATTAATTGGCGATGAAAATTTGCCTTTAGATTATGAACGTAAAGGAGATAAAATAAAAAAATTACCAAACTGGTTATTAAATGATACCAAACGACCCAGTAAACGAACCACGTTTCCGTCTTGGAAACATTGGAGTAAAGATGATGAGTTATTAACTTCTGGATTATTGGGGCCAGTTAAAATAAGAATTTTTAAAGAATTAAACCTTGAATTATGATGAGTAAAAAATTGATATTTAGTTTGGTATGCTTGTGTGTTTTAATATGCAGTTGTAATTCTAAAAAGAAAGCAGCGTTAACAGAAGTTAACAAAGGTACACAGGTAGACTATTTTGCAGATAATGGTTATGGAAATGCTGTTGCTATTGTACAACATCCTTCTGGAGTCTATCACAAAGGAATCACATATGTGGCTTACCAAGGCCCTTTAGAAGATCCTTACGTAGTGTCTTATAATCATAATACCAAAGAATGGAAAGGACCATTTAAAGCAGGCGTGAGTGAGTTGGGAAAAGACCCGAATCGTAAAAAGAAAATAGATAATCACGGTAAGCCAGCAATTCTTATTGATGAAGAGGATTATATTCATATTGCATTTGGAGGGCATGGAGGTATGCCTAAGCATGGAAAAAACAGGTTAGGAAATTATCATGGTGGAAAAAATCAACATGCTATTTCTAAAAAACCTTTAGATATTTCAAGCTGGGAAACACTTGATAATATTCCGCCTTTTGGCACTTACAATCAGTTTATAAAAATGGATAATGGAGATCTCTATTTATTTTATCGCCATGGTGCGCATAGAAGCGACTGGGTGTATCAAAAATCAACCGACAATGGTGTTACTTTTGCCGAACCTGTTTCATTTTTAAAGCATAAACGGCTACAACATATTGAAGCGGAAGATTCTTGGTATCCTTGGGTTAGTCGCGGGAATGGAGATGATATCATTGTAGCATTCGATTACCATATTTGCAGAGATAATAAAAACGCTCAAGATAAAAGAGGGCATATTCCTGAAAGACATCATTTGTATTATATGGTTTTTAATACCAAGACAGGACAATGGAAAAATGTTAAAAACGAACTTTTAGACATGCCTTTAACTAAAGAAATGGCAGATGAAAAAACCTTGGTAAAAGAAATACCTCATGATTGGACTTTTCAAGGAATTGCCGATGTTGATCCTGATGGAAAACCACAAGTTTGTGTGTTGGTTGGTCCAGATATAGGAGCCAAAAGAAGTGGACCTAAGCGTTTACAACATTTTAGATGGAATGGACAAGCGTGGTTACAAAGCAAGAATGCTAATCTTCCTAGAGGAAATGGAGATTTAGAAGTAAAATCTGCAACAGAAGTGAGTATTTATTTAGAGAGTGAAACTAATAATGAAGTTGGAGAAATTGCTAAATGGGATAGTTTTGATGGTGGTGATACTTTTAAAAAGAATAAGATTTTTTTACAAAGAAAAAATGCTGGTTTTGTGATATCAGCTCTTATTGATAATCCACACCCAGATGCTAGAATAATCGTAGGAGAAAAAGAAGATGGAACAGATTTTAGGAAAATGTATTTGTTAGGTGATAATGGCCCCATTAAAAGAGATGGTAAAGAAGCATCAGTTTTAAATGATAAGAATAATAAACTAAATTAACTAAAAATGAAAGTAATAAGAAAAGCTAGTTTTGTTTTTTTAGCACTTTGTATGTTGTTTTCCTGTGGAAATAAATCGAAGAGTGAAGCAACTAAAAACGACGAAAAGGAACAAAAAGAAAATACCCAAGCACCAAACATTGTATTCATATTGTCAGACGACCAATCATGGACCGATTATGGTTTTATGGGCGATGAGAACATAGAAACACCGCGTTTGGATAAGTTTGCTTCAGAGAGTTTAACCTTTACCCGTGGGTATGTGCCAACACCTTTATGTTCACCATCACTTGCCTCAATCATTACAGGACGTTATCCAAAAAATCACGGTGTTTTAGGAAATGACAAAGTTTATGAGCGTGTAAAGGGAGATCGTAAAGCAAGCCAAAAAAATAGAGCAGAGGCTTATAAACCCATCATTTCTGCTTTTGAAAAACAAACCACACTGCCAGATTTATTAAAAGAAAAGGGCTATTTATCCTTTCAAACCGGAAAATGGTGGCACGGAAATCATAAAGTAGGCGGTTTTGATTATGGTATGACACATGGAGATCCTAAACGTGGTGGTCGTCATGGCGATTACGGATTAGAAATTGGTAGAAAAGGCTTAGATACTCTAAATAGTTATGTGGATTTAGCTCTTAAAGAAAAGAAGCCTTTCTTTTTATGGTATGCACCATTTTTACCTCATAGACCGCATAATCCTCCAGCTAGATTATATGAAAAATATAAAAAGAAAACAGACTCAGAACACTTAGCAAAATATTGGGCCATGTGCGAGTGGTTTGATGAAACTTGTGGTGAATTGTTCGATTTGTTTGAAGATAAAGGATTAACAGAAAACACGTTGTTTGTTTATGTTTGCGATAATGGTTGGGCTCAAGACCCAGAAAAAAGCGGTTACCTTAAGCACTCAAAACGAGCACCTTTTGATATGGGAATCCGAACACCAATAATGTATAAATGGAAAGATAAAATTACGCCTAAAATGGATACCAAAACAATTACAAGTAGTATTGATATGGTACCTACAGTACTGGATGTTTTAGGGATTGAAAAACCTCAAAACTTACCAGGACTTAGCGTTTTAGATACAAAAGCATTAAATGAACGAAAAGGTATTTTCGGAGAAGTATATGCACATGATTTTGATACCATTGAAAATAGTATGTATTACAATATGGCCATTTTTCCTCCATATAAAATTATTGTTCCAGATCCCGTAAGAAAGAAAGATGAAGTGGTGCAATTATTTAATATAGATGAAGACCCTTTTGAGGAGCATAATTTGGCGACTTCACATCCTGAAATAGTAAAGGAATTAAAACAAAAAATTAATACTTTTAGAGCTAAATAGAAAATTATGAAATATAGAAAGTTGTTATTTTTAGTTTCATTGGCTTTTTTTTCATGTAAAAATGAAAAAACTGAAGTGGTAAATGAAGAAGCTGCTAAACCCAATGTATTATTTATTGCTGTTGATGATTTAAATAATATGATTGGACCTATCGATAATTTTACAAATGTAAAAACTCCAAATTTTGATAGACTTGCAGATATGGGAGTTACTTTTACAAATGCTCATGTACAAGCGCCTTTATGTGGACCATCAAGAGCTTCAATAATGACAGGTTTACGACCATCAACTACAGGTATTTATGGCATGACACCCGATAATGAAGTGAGAAGGGCGGGGAATCCTAGTACAAAAGATATTACCTTTTTGCCAGAGTATTTTGAGCAAAATGGCTACCATACCATGGGTATTGGGAAATTATTCCATATCCACGCACCAGATAGCGTGTTTAATGAGTCTGGAGGTCGCGTAAAAGGTTTTGGTCCCTATCCAAAAGAACGAATTGTTTGGGATGGTTTTGGAACTTCAAAATCTAAAAAAGGCAAATACGGACGTACAAGTACCGACTGGGGAGCTTTTCCAGAAAATGATACCTTAATGCCAGATCATCATTCTGTAGATTGGACGATTGAGCGTTTAAATAGAAAATACGACAAACCTTTCTTTTTAGGCTTAGGTTTTTTACGTGTTCATGTACCGTTATATGTGCCACAAAAATGGTTTGACATGCATCCTTTGGATAGTATAAAAACACCTCCTTATTTAGCCGATGATTTAAAAGATATTCCAAATGTAGGTTTACAAATAAATGATTTACCAATGATGCCATCTACAGAATGGGCTATTGAAAGTGGCGAATGGAAAAAAATTGTCCAAGCCTATTTAGCTTGTATGAGTTATGTAGATTATGAATTGGGTCGCGTTCTTGACGCTCTAGGAAATAGTGAATATGCCGATAATACAATTGTTGTTTTATGGTCCGATCATGGTTACCGATTAGGAGAAAAAGGCACTTTTGCAAAACATGCACTTTGGGAAACCGCTACAAAAGCACCACTAATGTTTGCAGGACCTCAATTACCAAAAGGCAAGAAGATTGACGCGCCTGTTGAAATGTTATCAATGTACCCAACTTTATTAGAACTGGCTAATCTTCCTGCTTATGATAGGAATGAAGGGAAAAGTTTGGTGTCTATGATGACAGAAGAGCATGGAATGAAAGAGGCCTATGCACTTACTACCTATGGTATGAACAACCATGCTGTTAGAACAAATCAATACAGATACATTCAGTATGAAGATGGAACAGAAGAGTTCTATGACCATTCTATAGACCCTAATGAATGGCATAACGAAGCGGCTAACCCAAAGTACAAAGCGCAGATAGAAAACATGAAAAAGCTTTTACCGAAAGTAAATTCTAAATGGGATGAGAGTTCTAACTATACATTTCAACCTTATTTTGTAGAGCAAAAAGCAAGGGTAAACGGAGAAGAAAATAAGTAAAAGTTATTGGTTATGATAGGTGAGGATTTTAATATTACGAAAAGTAGAATATATTTAAAAATAGCAATAGGCTTAACTCTTATTGGGTTAACAAATTGTGGGAACAGTAATAAGACTTTAAATAAAGTACAAAAGGCTATTGATAAACCAAACATCATTTTCTATCTAGCCGACGATCAAGATGTTTATGACTACGGTTGTTACGGCAATGAAAAAGTAAACACTTCGGCGGTAGATAGGTTGGCCAAAGAAGGTATGCTATTTACTAATGCCTTTACTGCTCAAGCCATTTGTGCCCCAAGTAGGTCGCAGTTATTTACGGGTAAATATCCACTTAAAAATGGATGTTTTGCTAACCATACAGCTACAAAACCCAATATTAAAAGCGTTACTGCTAGAATGAAGCAATTAGGGTATGAGGTGGTTTTAGCAGGAAAAAGTCACGTAAAACCATCAAGTGTTTACGAGTGGGATAGAGAATGGCAACCCGTTCCTAAAAAGGGTGTGCCTAGAGACTATATTCCGTTAGATAGTATTGAAGCTTATTTTAAAACTTCAAATAAACCATTTTGTATGTTTATTACATCAAAATACCCACACGCTAAATATTTTGAAGTAGAACATGCCAGTAAAGAGGATATTAAGTGGTATCCTTTTAACGCCGATAAAAAGGACAATAAAGATTTTGTAAATAAAAAAGCAGGTTATTATAAAAGTATAGAGGAAGATAACAACCAAATAGAGCATGTTTTGAAATATGTTGATGATTATTTAGGCGACAATACACTATTTATTTACAGTGCAGACCATGGAGTTTCAGGCAAATTTACAGTTAAAGATATTGGTTTAAAAGTACCCTTCGTAGCTCGTTGGCCAAAAGTAATTAAACCGGGGACAACCTCTAGCCAGCTCATACATTATACCGATGTGCTACCCACATTTATGGACATAGCAGGAGGAAAGGCTACGGATGATATGGATGGTAAAAGCTTTCTACCGCTTTTAAAAGGTGAAGATATACAAATTAATAAGTATGTCTATGGAGTAAGAACCAACCAGAATATTTTAAATTCCGAAGTATTTCCATCAAGAATGATTCGCAACAAACGTTACAAATACATCAGGAATTTTAATGCTTTAGAAGTTGTAAAACAAAACTTAACAGGAAAACCACAAGTCGATTATTTTATAAAAAGAGGTGCCACAGCATTTAAAAAAGAACCTTTTGAAGCATTATACGATTTACAAAACGACCCGTTTGAGCAACATAATTTAGCTAAAAACCCGGAGCTTAATTCTATGAAGGAAAACTTAAAAAAAGCCATGTTTAGCTGGATGAAATCTCAAGGCGATATTTTAAATAAAACTATAGGAAATATGCCTATCATAACACCTAAAGGCAATAAAGGATTTAAATTAGACCAAGATACACCAACCCGAACCATTCCAGATGCTGTTAAAAATACCTTGAAAAAAGGTGATTATATAGTTATTGAGCATTGGTAAAAATCATTTCAAAATGAATAAAATATTTTTATATCTGTTAAGTTTGGTACTGGTTTTTACGTCCTGTAAAGACAAGGATGAAACCTCTGAAAACAGCCCGTTTAAAACACCAAAAAACATTTTGTTTATAGCGGTTGACGATTTAAGACCCGAACTAAACTTTTACGGTGCAAACCATATTAAATCGCCAAATCTAGATCAATTATCTCAAGAGAGTTTAGTATTCAATAGAGCTTATTGCAATATACCTGTTTGCGGAGCTTCTAGGGCAAGTTTGCTTACAGGAACAAGACCCACAAGGCATCGGTTTATAGATTATAATACACGAGCAGATACCGATGTGCCTCATGCCATATCTTTACCAAAATTATTAAAGCAAAACGGTTATACAACTATTTCTAACGGAAAGATTTTTCATCATAATGACGACGATAGTTTAGCTTGGGATAAAAGGTGGTTTCCAAAGGGAAATATTCGAAACTATCAGTTGGAAAAAAACATTATAGAAAATGGTAATGCAAATTTGGCTATGGGAGGTGCTAGCGCTTTTGAAAAAGCCGATGTTGATGATACAGCATATTTTGATGGACAAATAGCCCAAAAAGGAATAGCCGATTTGCGTAAATTAAAGAACAAAAACAAACCTTTTTTTCTAGCTATGGGGTTTATGAAACCGCATTTGCCTTTTAACGCGCCCAAAAGGTATTGGGATTTATATAATAGAAATGAAATAGAACTTCCTGAATCTTATATGCAACCAGAATCCACACCAGCAGAGGCGTTTAATAATTTTGGCGAATTGCGTAATTATGGAAACATTCCTAGAAAAGGAAAAATTCCTGATAGTTTAGCCAAAGAACTTATTCATGGGTATTATGCTTGTGTAAGTTATGTGGATGCTCAAATTGGATTGGTGTTAGATGAATTAAAACGGTTAGAATTAGATGATGATACCATTGTAATTTTATGGGGAGACCACGGGTGGAATTTAGGCGACCATAAATTATGGTGTAAACACGTAACCTTTGAAACCGCATTAAGAGCGCCTTTAATCATTAAGGTTCCCGGAAAAACAAGGGGAGAATCTACAAATGCCATTATAGAGTTTATAGATATTTACCCAACTTTAACAGAGTTAGTTGGTTTGGAAACGCCTGCTACGGTTGAAGGCACTAGTTTTGTGCCAATCATTAATGGAAAGGCTTTTCAAAAAGACTGGGCTGTGAGTAAATTTAAAGACGCCGTAGCCTTAATAAAAGGCGATTTGTTTTACACAGAATGGACAGATGACCAAGGAGTTGCTTATGCTCGTATGTTATTCGACCATAAAATCGATCCTTTAGAACTAGATAATTTGGCTGAAAAACCAGAATATAAAGAATTAGTTAAATCGCTTGCTGTAGAATTAAGAGAAAAATGGGGGAAAGATTTCTTAAATTAATAAATGTGATATTTTTATTTAGAAAATTACAAATAGTACTATGGTTTTTAATAGCATTTCAGACAAGTGTGGTTGGTCAAGAATTAAAAAGACCTTTTATTTTGGTAAAAGAAAGCGAAAAAAAAGCTGTTCTTGAGAAAATAAAAACACAGGGTTGGGCAAAAGATATTTACGATAAATTAGTGTTTAAAGTGGATAAAGAAGTGAATACTTTTATTAAAAACCCCGATAAGTATATCAAACAATTACCATTCAATTGGTCTGGCATAGAGAAGAACAGTTTTCCTCCATTTTATAAAACTGATCATGTTGAAAACGGTATTCATAAAAATTTAGATAATGCTACAGAAGAAGAATGGAAACCTGCGGCAATACTTATAGAATACTTGCAATTAGCTTTAGATTGTAGCATGATATATTATGTAACAGAAGATGAAAAGTATGCTTACCTGGCAAGTAGTATTTTGTATTCTTTTATAAATTCTGTACAAAAATCTCAATTATCCGAGTGGCATGGAAGAGGCGGTTGGTTATTTCCATATGATGGTTTTAGAGAAGTACGTGTAATTGGATATAAACTACCTTTAGTTTACGATTTTTTGTCACCATACCTTAAAAATGGGGGTAAATCCTTTGATATTATAAAAAATAAAAATGTAGATTTCCCTTTTAACAAAGCACAAGAGGTGTTTAGAACATATGCTAATATTTCAGTGAACTACGGGCATACAGGTTCTAACCATCCCGTCCTAGAATCACCAAGTCTAGTATATAATGCCTTAGCCATAGACGATGAGCAAGAACGTGAAAAATGGTTGTCGTATTTTTTAACTGAAAATACAAAAAACCAAGATGCGCTTAATACCATGGCTAAAAATTATAAAGAAAAAGGCGATATTTGGCCAGAAACATCTCAGTATTTAAATCATTCTACCGCTATAATAGCAAAACTTATGCTAGTGATAAATCGGTATAGACCAGAATTAAAATTAGCCAAACAATATCCCAATGTGCTATATGCGTTACCAAGGTTGGATTATTTTGTGTATCCAAATAATGAACTCATAAGATGGGGCGATGGTCATCGTAGTGGAACTGCGATATATAGTGCTTATGAAAATGCTTATATTTTAGCAAAAATGGATGGTTTAATCGATCTAAAAGAAAAGTTTGGTCCGCTTATTAATAGAGCCATGCGTGATGGTAAATATAAACGAGAAGGTATGGAGTCTATTTTTTGGTATAATAATATTGAAGGGGATCCTGAAGGGGTTAAATTGAGTCGAACCGATAGAGTATATCATGCAGGTATCGTTATGCAAAGAAATTTGAGTAGCACTAACCGTCCTAAAGATGGTTTAATGTGTTTTGTAGGTGGTGCGCACATGGTTCATGGACATGCAGAAGGTATGAATATAGAATTGTATGGTGAAGGACAGGTTCTAGGTGTTGACAATGGCAGAGGTAAATATGCTAAAGATATCCATGAAAATTATTCTAGAATTTTTGCAGCGCACAACACCGTAATTGTAAATGGTAGTTCTCAAGGCGAAGGTGGTTGGAGTAATTTAGGGATTAATACTGTTCAACTGGTTTCAATGGAACCCAAGGTTGGGGCAGAGGGGGTTTCACCTTATCATTCCTTTAGTCAAACCAGTTTTGAAGATGATCGCGGTGATAAAGCAGAAGCAACACAACAACGTACTCTAGCGCTAATTAGAACCTCCCCAACAACCGGGTATTATGTAGACGTATTTCGTTCTAAGTCAAGGTTATCAAATGAATATCATGATTATTTGTATCATAATATTGGTGATACACTTAGCATAGAAAATACTGATATGAGTTTTATAAATACCCCCAATAGATATATGCAAAATGCTAATTTAGAATGGAATAAGAATAGGTATAGAAATCCTGGCTGGCATTTTTTTAAGGATGTTAAAACCTCAAAATCTTACGCAGGTGATGTAAAAGTCACGTTTAAAACCGAAAAATTAAAAGCTGGAGCATTATTTATGCAACTATATATTCCTGGTTTTGCAAACCGCAGTTACAGCCAAGTAAAAGCCCCTCAAACATATGAAGCGCCAGAACCTTATGATGATTTGACGACACCAACTTTGGTAATTAGAAATGAAGGCGAAGCTTGGAAAAACCCATTTGTAGTGGTTTATGAGCCCTACAATGCCATGGAGAATTCCTCTATTGTATCGGTTAACAAAATGGAACAAAATGGTATTTACAAAGGGCTAAAAATAGAAAGTAAAACGCCTACAAGAAGTTTAATTCAGTATATAATAACACAATCTAAAGAGGAGGTTTATAAAAACGAAACTTTAGGTATTTATTTTAAAGGTACTTTTGCTGTAATTACTTTAGATAAAAAGGGTGTTTTGCAAAGTCTTTATATTGGAGAAGGCGAAAAATTAGTTTTTAAAGCGCATGAGGTAATTGGTAATAAGGATAAGGCCTTTTATAAAGTATTTGAAAAGTAAAAAGATTTCTAAAAAAGTGCTTCTATTTCGAGATTATATTAAAAATATATTTACCTCAAATTTTACACTGTCACACTTTTTAGGATTTTGTGTCTTTTACAAAGATTCTCTCTCAATAAGGTGAAAAGGTACTTTTAGTTTTTCTTTCCTTTTATTTAATATAATATGTGCTGCAGTTTCTCCCATTACTTTAAAATCTGTCGATACTACGGTAATACCTAAAAGTTCTTTTAAAGCTGTATCATTGTAAGAAATAATTCCAATATCTGAACCTAATTTATATTCATCTTCTCTAACTTGTTTTACTAGATTTACTAAATCGGCTTCTTCAATGGTAATAAATAGATCTCCTTTTTTTAGTATTATGTCATCGTAGACTTCATTTAATATTTCAAAATCTAGTTTATGTTCTACGCAAAATTTTCTAAAACCATGTAGAATTCTTCTAGGATAAGGATAAACAGATTTATCTGGGTACACCAAAATAATTTTTTGGTATTTTTTTATTTTATTGAGACCTTCGGTTAAAGCATTGTAAATATCATTTTCAAAATCTTGATAAATTTCTCCTAAAACGTCATCTAAAATTGGTTTCACATTGTCTAGGATAATTAATTTTTCTTGCTGAATTTTTTTAATGGCATTAATCACGTTATTAGTGAAACTTACGTGTTTTAAATCTTCAGTTTTAAAGTGAGGCATGATAACATAGTAGTCATAGGCCGATTTGTTTTTGTCGAGTAAATTTAAAAATAGAGTTTCATCACAATGATAAATTTGTAAATCTACTAGAGAATTTCCTCCAATACTATTTAAAAAGTGATTATAAGTTTTTAGTTTATAAGAACTTAATTTATTTACAAGAAATAGAATATTAACTTTAGAGATTAGTTTTGTACGAGAAATGTAATACCCTTTGCCTCTAATAGGGGTAATTATATTGCGTTCTTTTAAGATACTGTACGCCTTTTCAATGGTATCTCTAGAAAGGTAAAACTCTTCACTAAACATATTAATTGAAGGAATTTTTTGGTCCATCGTAAAATTTCCTATAGAGATATTATGGATAATAGAATCTATAATTTGTTGGTATTTAGGTACTCTGGAATTTTCGTCAATATTTATGTATTTAATGAGATCCATTTATATAAAGTAGGGTATTAATTTAGAGGATTATTTTTTTTTAAAATTACATTAAATTACGAAATATAAAAAATGTTAGCTAAATAGAATTTCTATCAATAAAATTAAAAGGGACCTTAAATTTTCCTTTTTCGTTATTAAGAATCATTTGAGATGTTTTTTCTCCCATAATTTTAAAATCTGCAGAGAATACGGTTATTCCCAAAAGTGCCTTTAAAGGTGTGTCATTGTAGGATATAATACCTACATCGGTGCCTATAGCAAATTTTTTATCTCTAATTTTTTCTATCAAATGAACTAAATCAGCCTCTTCAATGGTTATAAATAACTCTCCTTTATTAATAGTGAGATCGGGATTAATTTTATCTAAAATTTCAAAATCTAGTTTATACGCTACACAAAATTTTCTAAACCCGTGTAAAATTTTTTTCGGATACGGGTAGTTGCTGTTTTTTGGATAGATTAAAAAAATCTTTTTGTACTTATTTATTTTATTCAATCCACTTTTTAAGGCATTATAAATATCATTTTCAAAATCTTGATAGACTTCGGATACCTCTTCGAGTTGTTTTATTTTGTTATCAATTAAAATTGTTTTATGAGGAGGAAGTTTTTTTATAGCTTCTAAAACGGCTTGAGTACAACTTATATAATTGTTGTTTTCTGTTTTAAAATGTGGCATGATAATGTAGTAATCATAAGTTTTTATATTTTGTTCAAGAATGTTTAAAAACAAACTTTCTTCACAATGGTATACCTTTAAATCTACATTGCACGATTGTCCTAAGGATTTTATAAAATAATTGTAAACTGGTAGTTTATAGTGGTTTAACTTATTTATAAGAAATAAAACATTTGCACCACTATCAAATTTTGTTCTATTTATATAATACCCCTTTCCTCTAATAGAAGTAATTATTTGTTTTTCTTTTAAAATTTTATAAGCTTTTTCTACAGTATCCCTAGATAAATAGTACTCTTCACTTAGAAGGTTTATCGATGGAATTTTTTGGTCTACTCGAAGGTTTCCAACTATAATATTCTGAATAATAGAATTTACAATTTGCTTGTATTTAGGTGTACTAGAGTTCGACTTTATCGTTATATCTTGTAATATTTCCATTTTATTTTTTAATTGTTACATTAAAAGACGTTACAAATTTTTTGCTTACAAATCTTTTTTTGTTTTAAACACCCCATTAAGGTTTATTACCAATTTATTAATGGTTTAAACTTAATTAAGTTAAACTATTAATTAAAAAATAGGGCTAATATGTAAGTGTTTGAATTATTTTTAGAGGTTGATCGCTCTAGTATTAATTCAGAAAAAATTTAACAGCGTCTTTTTAAAACTTATTAATTAAGCTGATATTTTCTAGTTAAAAAAAAAGCTGTGTTATAATAAAATGAATACTAGTGGTGGGGCATGTTTCATAGTAGTTTAATTTAGTTAATATTGAAATAGTGGTGTTCTATATTATTTTTTAGTTAAGTTTTAGCACATTAATTACTTTATTTTAATAGCGTAATATATATAAATGCTAGACCTTATAAGGCTTGTCTCAAATGAAAAAAGTGTTTTGTACTTTTTGATAATAAATGTTACATTTACAATTGCAATAAACAAGATGTTTTGATGATAAAAAATACAGATATTGATAAAAAAATTGCACAAATTGATAATGTCTTAAAGTCGGAATTTAAGAAGTACTTTGTTCATTCAGATTTGGATTTTAAATGGGGGATGGTGATTAGCGACATAGGCCATGCTAGCGTGCCGCCAAACTCGCAATACCCACCTAAAGGACATCCAACCTCTCATATGTTTTCTTGGGATAGAGGTAGGGTTTTAAATGAGTACCAAATAGTGCTTATAACGCATGGAAAGGGGGTGCTCGAAAACGCACACACCGGTATTATAAACATAAATAGAGGCGACGTTTTTGTGCTTTTTCCTGGTGAGTGGCACAGGTATAAGCCAGTTTTAAATACTGGGTGGACTGAGGTTTGGGTTGGATTTCACGGTAGTATTCCTGATATTATTATGAAAGATTGTTTTTTAAAAAAGAGTTATCCTGTAATACCTAATAGTGCAAGTATGCTCGTCATGAATTTGTTTACATCCATTTTTCAATTAGCTATTGATGAGCCTTTCGGGTACCAAAAAACAATTTCCAGTATTTGCATGCAATTAATTGCAGAAATTCAAAATAACCAAAATAGAAAAAGTGTTACAGAAGTTGATAACTCTATTATTTCAAAGGCGAAATATGTGATGCAAAAAAAAATTGATAAAACCTTCGACTTAGAATTGTTTTGTCAATCTAATCGCATAAGTTATTCTAAATTCCGATCAGATTTTAAATACCAAACGGGGTTAGCGCCCATGCAATATTTTATTCTTTTAAAAATTGAAAAGGCTAAATTTCTAATAAGAAATACAGATTTAAAGGCAAAAGAAATAGCGTTTCAGCTAGGATTTAATTCAGAACACTATTTTTGTAGGTTATTTAAGAAAAAAACGGGGTTTTCTACAAAAGAATATAAGTTAAATACCGGAGGTTTTAACGCCTTCAATTAATGTATCCATAAAAATTGCAAAAATAGTAATCCATAAAGCAGGTTAATCATACTTGGTTAGTATAAATGCTTAATATGCTCTCATTAAAACAAGTAGTTTTTTTAATATAGCTATATTTCTGGTTTATTTTTTACTCTTTGCTTATTTCTACAAAACAAATTGGGGGTAAAAAAACATAGTAAAACCATAAAAATGTTACGATTTTTTTTTGTTTTCGTTAGTACATAATTAGTAACTTTTTAACATTGAAAACAAGCAAATTTAAAAACAAAATAACTCTTTACGGTACAGTACAGGATACAATAGTTGGTTATGAAATATATTTTTGGAATATTATTTATTTTAACATCTATTATGAAGGAAATTACAAAAAGTTTTAAGTACGTTGATTATTTATGGGATGACGAAAAGGCATTGTCACTTGGAGATAATCAAGTTGAATTATTTTTATACCGCTCAAATATTTTGGGTGCAGACTTGAGAATTACCAATTACGGTGGTGGAAATACAAGTTGTAAAACCATAGAAAAAGACCCTTTAACAAATGAAGAAGTTGAAGTAATGTGGGTAAAAGGTTCCGGTGGAGATATTGGTACTTTAACAAGATCTGGAATTGCAGGTTTGTATACAGGAAGACTACGTGATTTAAAAAACGTGTATCAAGGTTTACATGATGAAGATAGAATGGTTGGTTTGTTTAATCATTGTATTTATGATTTAGACAGCAAAGCTCCTTCAATAGATACACCTTTACACGGTTTATTACCTTTTGCTCATATAGATCATTTGCATCCAGATGCTTTAATAGCCGTTGCTGCTGCAAAAGATAGTGAAAAAGTAACCAAAGAAATTTGGGGAGACACCATGGGGTGGGTGCCTTGGCAAAAACCAGGTTTCGATTTAGGTTTGCAATTAGAAAAATGCTTAGCAGATAACCCCGGAATTAGAGGTATTGTTTTAGGTAGCCATGGCTTATTTACATGGGGAGACACTTCTTACGAGTGTTATATGAATAGTTTAGAAGTAATTGAAATGGCTTCTGAATTCATAGAAAAGAAATTAAAAGAACAAGGTGAAGTTTTCGGCGGTCAAAAAGTAGAGAGTTTACCAAGAGAAGAGCGCTTAGAAAAAGCCGCTCAACTGATGCCTTTATTGAGAGGGTTATGCTCTTCTGAAAATAGAATGATTGGACATTTTTCCGATACAGATGTTGTAATGGAATATATAAATAGTAACGATTTGGAAAGATTAGCGCCTATGGGAACTTCTTGCCCAGATCATTTCTTAAGAACTAAGATTCAACCCTTAGTTTTAAGTTTAGATAAAAATGAAGATTTATCTGATTCTGAAGCTATTTTGGCAAAATTAGAACCTGCATTTGAAGCATACCGTCAAGAATATGTAGATTACTATAATACCTGTAAAAAAGATAATAGCCCCGCAATACGCGATGCAAACCCGGTAATAATTATTTACCCTGGCGTTGGTATGTTTAGTTTTGCAAAAAACAAACAAACAACACGTGTTGCTAGTGAGTTTTATATCAATGCAATTAACGTAATGCGTGGTGCAGAAGCTATTACAGAATATACTTCTTTACCAAGACAAGAAGCTTTTGATATTGAATATTGGTTGCTAGAAGAGGCAAAGTTACAACGTATGCCAAAAGAAAAGCCATTATCTAGAAAAGTAGCTTTAGTAACTGGAGCTGGTGGTGGAATTGGTAAAGCAATTGCAGATAAGTTAGCTGCAGAAGGTGCAAATGTTGTACTTACAGATATTAATGAAGAAGCTTTAATTGAGGCGAATGGAACTTTTGCAAGAGATGTTTCTTCATACGCTGTTTGTGATGTAACTAATACAGATTCTATTGCAAGTGCTTATAAAAAAGCAATTATAGAGTTTGGTGGTGTAGATATGATTGTACACAGCGCTGGTTTGGCGATTTCTAAACCATTAACAGAAACAACAGATAAAGACTGGAATATTTTACAAAATATTTTAGTAAAAGGTCAATTTGATTTAGCTAAGCAATTTGCTCTTATTGTTCGTAAGCAAGGTTTAGGAGGAGATTATATAGCAATTGCTAGTAAAAATGGATTGGTTGCTGGACCAAATAATGTAGCTTATGGAACTGCTAAAGCAGCACAACAGCATATGGTACGTTTATTGGCAGCAGAATTAGCTAAAGATAAAGTAAGAGTGAATACAGTAAATCCAGATGGCGTTATTGTAGGAAGCAAAATTTGGGAAGGTGCTTGGGCAGAAGGTAGAGCAAAAGCTAATGGAATTACTGTAGAAGAATTGCCTGCATTTTACGCAAAAAGAAACTTATTAAACGAAATCATTACACCAGATGATATAGCAAATGGTGTATTCTCTTTAGTGGGGATATTAGATAAATCAACAGGAAATATTATTAATGTTGATGGAGGTATGGCAAATGCCTTTGTGAGATAAAAATTATTAACAAGTTAGTTTAGTTTAGTATAAGATATCTTCCATAAATATTTTGATTTATGGAAGTTTCTTTACTTTTTTTAGAAATATGAATCATGAAAATACAAGAAGAACAATTATTAAATTTTAATAAATCGTCATTAGATAATCATAATGATAGTTTCGATTTTTTATCCAATAAACTAAGTAAACAAGGCCATAATGTTCAAGATATAGTGACAAGATTGGCAGATTTTCAAGTTGCTATTCCTAGTTGGGCATTAGGAGCTGGTGGTACGCGCTTTGGGCGCTTTTCTTTTTTTGGAGAACCAACGAGTCTTGAGCAAAAAATAGAAGATATAGGGGTTTTGCATAGCCTAACACAAACGGCTGGAGCAGTATCTTTACACATTCCATGGGATATCCCTTCAGATTATAATGCAATAAAAGAAAAAGCAGATGCTTTAAACATAAAATTCGATGCTGTAAACTCTAATACGTTTCAAGATCAAAAAGATGCCGCAGAGTCTTATAAATACGGTTCTTTAAGTAATATTAGTAAAGCCGTTAGAGAACAAGCTATACAGCACAACTTAGATGTTATTAAAATTGGAGATAAATTAGGCTCTAAAGCATTAACAGTTTGGTTAGCCGATGGATCTTGTTTTCCTGGTCAAAATAATTTTCAAACTGCTTTTCAAAACACTCAAGATAGTTTAATAGATATTTATAAAGGCCTACCAGAAGACTGGAAATTGTTAGTAGAATATAAACCTTATGAGCCTAACTTCTATAGCACGGTTATTCAAGATTGGGGAGCGTCTTTAATGTTAGCTAATGGTTGTGGAGACAAAGCTTATACTTTAGTAGATTTAGGACACCACTTACCTAATTCTAATATAGAACAAATTGTTTCTATTTTACAATTAAAAGGAAAATTAGGTGGTTTTCACTTTAATGATAGTAAATATGGTGACGATGATTTAACAGTAGGTAGTATTAAACCTTACGCCTTATTCTTAATTTTTAATGAATTAGTTTATGGTATGGCTAAT
Organism: Algibacter pacificus; assembly: GCF_008033385.1. Lineage (GTDB taxonomy): Bacteria > Bacteroidota > Bacteroidia > Flavobacteriales > Flavobacteriaceae > Algibacter > Algibacter pacificus. Next base: position 664,484 of record NZ_VOGY01000001.1, read on the forward strand.
AATCCACAAAACCCAGATTTAGCTTGGATGATTGATGCTAGTCATAATGTAAAAGATCCATTAGAAGATTTAATTCAATCGCTTGAAGCAATACAAGAAGCCTACGCCAAAGCGTTATTAATAGATCAAGTTGCTTTAAAAGCAGCACAATTAGATAACGATGTGGTTAAATGTCAAGAGATTTTACAAGGCGCTTACAGAACCGATGTTAGACCGCTTTTAGAAAAAGCACGATTAAGCAGAGGTGGTGTTATTAGCCCAATAGATGCTTATAGAGCATTAGATGTTAGAGGGCAACTAATAAAAGAAAGAGGTAAACATACTGTAGCTACAGGACTTTAATCTTTGTGGTATGAAACAAAAAGTAACCGCAGTTTTTGATATCGGGAAAACAAATAAAAAATTCTTCCTTTTTGACAAAGACTTTAAAGAAGTACATAAAGAGTATATTTCTTTTGAAGAAATAGAGGATGAAGATGGACACCCAACAGAAAACCTTCCTGCACTAAAAAAATGGTTAAAAGATGTTTTTAACCGTATTTTAGAAAAGAAGGAATTTAATGTTAAGGCTATTAACTTTTCTACATATGGAGCAAGTTTTGTGCATATTGATCAAAACGGAAAACCTTTAACGCCTTTATATAACTATACAAAACCTTTACCTGAGGAAATTGTATCTTCTTTTTTTGAAAAATATGGACCAAAAGAAGAGTTCCTAAAAACTACCGGCTGTTCAGATCTAAGTATGTTAAATTCTGGGTTGCAATTATATTGGTTAAAAGAAACTAAGCCAGAAATATTTAATAAAATTAAGTATTCGCTGCATTTACCACAATACTTGAGTCATGTGTTCACAGGAATTCCTTTAAGCGAATATACCAGCATAGGCTGCCATACAGCGCTTTGGGATTATAGTAAAAAAGATTATCATAACTGGGTATACCAAGAAGGTATCGATAAGATATTGCCTCCTATAGTTTCAACTGAAACTAGTATTAATATGAATTATAACGGACATCGTATTAAAATAGGTGTTGGTATTCACGACAGTTCTGCAGCTTTATTACCATATGTTCGGAGTATAAAGAAAAAGTTTGTTTTAATTTCTACAGGAACCTGGAGTATAACATTTAACCCTTTTACAGAAAATCCTATTTCAACCGAAATAAATGATAGCGATGTTATTAATTACATGCGTATTAATGGCAAACCCGTAAAGGCCTCACGTTTATTTTTAGGAAACGAATATAAGCTTCAAGTTGAAAAGCTTAATGAAAAATTTGGTGTAGATGATGATTATCATCGCAATGTAAAGTTCGATTATGATATTTACCTGGATATCATGAAAGATTTTAAATATTGCTTTAAATGGGAAGGTATTTCTGATGATAAAATGCCATCTACAACCTATTATAATTATGATAAATATGAATGTGCGTATCATCAATTAATGACCGAATTAGTTTTACTTCAAATAAAATGTATTAATAAAGCTATTGGAGATGACGTTATTTCAGGCTTGTATGTAGATGGTGGTTTTAGCGATAATGATTTGTTTATTAAGCTACTATCTCACAATTTTAGAGATAAAAAATTACGAACAACAAATGCATCTTTAGGATCTGCTTTGGGAGCAGCTATTTCAATTTCAGACACGAAATTAAACTCTAAGTTTTTGAAAAAAAATTATGCACTTAAAAAGCATGTTCCATTTATAATAAGTGGTTAAACCCTTGTAAAAAGTAAATGAATATTAACAGAAAAAGTATTTTATTTTAAGCTATTTCATGAAAATGTAATCCAATGTCAAAAAACACAAAATTAGTTCACCCTAGAGATCAAATCACAGAAATAATAAGCAGAATTTATAAAAGAGGTATGACCACTACATCTGGTGGAAACATTTCTATAATAGATGATGATGGTAATATATGGGTAACGCCATCGGCAATAGATAAAGGGTCGTTGCGAGCATCTGATATAATATGCGTTAAAAAAGATGGAACTATTGTAGGTAAACACAAACCATCCTCGGAGTTTCCTTTTCATAAAGCCATTTACGATGCCAGGCCAGATATTAAATCTGTAATACACGCGCATCCTCCAGCCTTAGTATCCTTTAGTATTGTGCGCCAAATACCTGATACAAATATTATATCACAAGCAAAACATATTTGTGGTCCAATTGGATATGCAGATTATAGATTGCCTGGTAGTGATGATTTAGGAGATGTAATTGCTGCAGAATTTAAAAAAGGATTTAAAGCTATTATCATGGAAAACCATGGTACTGTATTAGGTGGTAGTGATTTAACAGATGCTTATGAAAGATTCGAAGCATTAGAGTTTTGCGCTAGCACCATACTTTACGGTTCGCAAATAGGAACTCCAAAGTATCTTTCAGATGATCAAATTAATGAATTTGAAACACAAGCTACAGGAGTTTTACCAGAAATGGAAACTACAAAATACCCGTCTGATGAGGTTGAAAAACGTTTAGAAATTTGTAAAATTGTACAACGTTCTTGTCAGCAAGGTTTAATGATTAGTTCTTATGGTACAGTCTCTATGCGTTGGAAAGATAACGACTTTTTAATTACACCTACAGGAGCAAACCGTTGGGATTTGGAAATGGAAGATATTGTTCAAATAAAAGACGGAAAACGAGAAGCAGGTAAAAAACCAAGTAGAGCAACTTGGATTCATCAAGAAATTTATAATAGAAACCCAAATGTAAACTCTATTATAATGACGCAATCTCCATATTTAATGGCCTTTGGTGTAACAGGAGAATATCTTAATGTAAGAACTATACCAGAGAGTTGGATATTTTTACAAGATATTAACTTCGTAGAATACGGAAGTCATTTTAGAAAAAATAATCATTCTGAAATTGTTGATAATTGTCCAACAGCATTAATTATAGAAAACGATTCAGTTATCATTACAGGAGATAAACTATTACAAACTTTTGATTATTTGGAAGTTGCAGAATTTAGTGCCAAATCAATAGTACTTGGAAATTCACTTGGTGAAATGGTTCCTATTAATGATGAACAAGTAGAAGATTTAAGAAAGAAATTTTTGTCATAAAATAAAGTAACCAAAATATTATGAAACATTATAAACAATATATTAATGGGCAATTTATAGACTCAAAAGCAACTTCGGTTATTGAGATTTTGAACCCATGTACAGAACAAGTTATAAGTACCATATCTACAGGTACAGTAGAAGATGCAAATAATGCTTTAGAGGCTGCACAAGCAGCACAACCAGCTTGGGAAGCTTTACCAGCTATACAGAGAGCTGCATTTTTGCATAAAATGGCCGATGTTATTAGAGCAAACCGAGTGTTTTTGGCAGAAACATTGTCTAAAGAACAAGCTAAAGTTATTGGTTTAGCTCAGGTGGAAATTGATGTAACAGCCGATTATTTTGATTATAATGCAGGTTGGGCTCGTAGAATAGAAGGAGAAATTATTCAGAGTGATCGCGAAAAAGAACATATATATTTGCACAAAGTGCCAATTGGGGTGGCTGTAGGTATATGTCCTTGGAATTTCCCATTTTTTGTAATGGCACGTAAAGTGGCAGCATCTTTAATTACAGGAAATACTTGTGTTATTAAACCAAGTTCTGAAGCACCAAATACCATTATGGAATTTGCAGATTTTATTCAAACAATAGGTTTACCTAATGGTGTTTTAAACTTTGTTTGTGGAGCCGGTAGAACAGTTGGGAATGCACTATCTAAAAGCCCAATTACCGGAATTATTAGTTTAACCGGTAGTGTTGGTGCAGGACAAAAAGTAATTACTGCGGCTGCCGAAAATATTACAAAAGTATCATTAGAGTTAGGTGGAAAAGCCCCTGCTATTGTCTGTGCTGATGCTAATATGGAATTAGCCGTTAACTCTGTAGTATCATCTAAAGTTATTTTTAGTGGTCAAGTTTGTAACTGTGCCGAACGTGTCTATGTTGAGGATAGTATTTATGATGAATTCGTAGATAAACTTACAAAAAAAATGAGTCAAGTTACTATTGAAGACGCATTAACAGGTGTAAATGCAGATATGAGTAGTTTGGTTTCAAAAGATCAATTAGATAAAATATCTGAAATGGTTGAATTTGCTAAGAAAGAAGGAGCCGAAGTTTTAGTTGGTGGTAAGCGTCCTGAAAAATTTGATAGAGGTTACTTTTATGAGCCAACTATTTTAACAAACTGTAGTCAGGATAGCCGAATTATTCAAGAAGAAGTTTTTGGACCTGTATTACCGGTAATGAAATTTAATACATTAGATGAAGCTATTGCCATGTCTAATGATACAGAATTTGGATTAACATCTTCTATTTTTTCAGAAAATTTTAACAACATAATGAAAGCTACTAACGGTTTGCATTTTGGAGAAACTTACGTAAACAGGGAGCATTTTGAAGCAATTCAAGGCTTCCATGCAGGTTGGAAAAAATCTGGTGTTGGTGGTGCAGATGGTAAGCATGGTATGGAAGAATATTTACATACACGTGTGGTGTATGCTAAATACTATTAAATAAAAGCAGGACAGATAGCACAGCATAAAAATGTGGCTATCTGTCTTTTTTTTATATAAATTTTAAAATTTATTGCTATTCTATTTTATATGGAATACGTTTTTTATTAACAAATATAACAGAACTACTAAATGAGCCAAATAAGTATTGAAGAAGATATTATTGAAGAAAATGGAGGAGGAGAGTTTGAAAGAACTCCGGTGCCAAACTCTAAATTAAAAGATTGGAAAAATTTCATAGGGATGTATGCCGGCGAACATGCTGCGGGTACCGAATTTATGATTGGACCTCTGTTTTTAACCGCTGGTGTTAGTGCTTTTGACTTGATAGTTGGTTTATTAATAGGGAATTTGTTAGCCGTTTTAAGTTGGCGATTTTTAACTGCAGAAATAGCGGTTAAAAATAGGTTGACTCTGTATTATCAATTAGAAAAAATTTGTGGAAAAAAATTGGTCACGGGGTATAATTTAGCCAATGGAATTCTTTTTTGTTTTCTCGCTGGCTCTATGATTACGGTCTCGGCTACAGCAGTTGGTATTCCTTTTAATATGCCAATGCCTAAGTTAGATGATACGCTTCCAAATGGAATGACCTGGGTAATTATTGTTATTGTCATTGGAGCAGTAATCTCTATAATTGCAGCACGTGGTTATGATACTGTTACGAAAGCAGCAAATTGGATGTCTCCGGTTATTGTACTTGCTTTTGTTGCTGCTGGAATTGTTGCTTTAGGCCAATTAGGAGTTGATAGCTTTCAAAAATTTTGGGATATTTGGGGTGAAGGAGGTGACCCTTTTCCTGGGCAAACAAAATTTACTTTTTGGCATGTTGTTATATGGTCTTGGTTTGCTAATGGTGCCATGCATATTGGTATGTCCGATTTATCAGTATTTCGATTTGCTAAACAAGCCAAAGCAGGATGGGCTACCGCTGCCGGAATGTATGTTGGTCATTACATGGCCTGGATAGCAGCAGCTTTACTTTATGCTGTATATTTAAAATCACCAGAGGCACAAGCGTTTTTAAGTGTTGGAGATGCGCCGCCTGTAGCTCCTGGTCCTATGGCTTATAATGCTATTGGTGTTTTTGGTATTATTGCTGTGGTACTAGCAGGTTGGACAACAGCCAATCCTACTATTTACAGAGCTGGTTTAGCCTTTCAAGCTATTTTGCCAAAATTATCTACTGCCAAGGTTACTATTATAGCTGGTACTGTGGCTACAATAGCAGGGTTGTTTCCCGCTTTCGCAATGAAACTTTTAGGTTTTGTAGCGTTGTACGGATTCATTTTAGCCCCGTTTGGAGCGGTAATTGTATTTGAGCATTTCTTTCATAAAAAAGTGGGCATTATAAAAAATTACGCTGAATTGGCTAATTTGTCTTTTAACAAATCGGTGTTTTGGGCATGGGCTATTAGCTTTGGATTATTTTATTTCATTTCTGTTAAGTTTGATGTGTTTTTATCTTTTGTAACTTTACCTTCTTGGTTGTTATGCGGTATTTTATTTTTAGTATTTAGTAAATATTTTCAGAAGAAGGTATAAACATTTTAATACAGGCTTAAAAATTATGAGTAAAGTTGTTTGTTTTTCAGTTTTTAATTGAAAAATGAACTTGTTAACAAGCTGAATTTATTGAAAATAATTTTCCCTTAATTTCTAATGGATAGTAATTTGATTGAGGTTACTAAACAAATAGAAGTTAGGGGATTTTATATTTAAAACCTTTTTAATATCTCCTATTTTAAGATGTAAAACAGAGAAAATTATAGTATAAGTAGTTTATAATATCTACTAGAGATAGTTTAAACCACATGAAAATACATATAATTTGCCACTTATTTGTAGCAACTTTGCCGCGCACAGGTTAAAACAGCATTACATCTTCCATTAATACTTTTAGTTGCGCGATCTTGGCTATTATGTGTAATCGAGTTAGTTAAAATCCCTTTGGTCGTATAATAGGCTCTAAATAAATGTATATAGTGGATTAAATGGTTAATTAGAAAACAAAAAAAGAAATAATATAAAAAGTTATTATAATTTTTATCTAGATTTATTTATCTAAATTTTGTTTGTAATTTCTAGGCGATTTTCCCATAAAATTTTTAAATATTCTAGAAAAATATAAAGGGTCGTCAAAACCTATTTTAAAACTAATTTCTTTTACACTTAAATCGGTGTAATTTAAATATTCACAGGCTTTTTGTATTTTTTTTAAATTAAAAAAAACGAGTATGGGGTATCCTGTTTTTGCTTTAAATTTAGTATGCAAATAGGATTTAGAGTAATTAAATTTTGTGGCTATTTCGTCTAATGTAAAATTTTTATTTAAGTTGTTTAGCAGAAATTCTTTTACTAAATCAACCGAAGTGTCCTTTTTATTAATTTCTACAGTAGATTCAAAATCATGATAAATAAAAGAGCTAATAAAGTTTAAGCTTAACAGATTGGCATATTCTAAGTGGTTTTCTAAATAATTACTATTGAATAGGTTAAATATTTTTTCAAAACTTTCTATTTTTTCTAAAGAGAACGGCACGTTTTTATAATTTTTAGAGTGCGTTGAAGCGTACCTACCATACAGTTGCTGTGCTAATGCCCCTTTAAAATGAAACCAATAAATACTCCAAGGGCTTTTATCATCAGCTTTGTATTCATGTTTAACTTTTTTAGGAATTATAAAAAATTGATTAGGGTATATTAAATGTTTTATATTGTTTATTATTATTTCACCTTTTCCTTTTGTACAATAGATAAAAATATATTGGTTCGCACCGTTATTTCTAATTCGGTGGTGATTGTTAGCCATAGGATAGTAGCCTAAATCGCTTACATAAAAGCTTTGTGTTATTTTATTTTGTTTAATATCACTAATTATGGTTTTTGGTAAGGCAACCATTTTTTGACCAAGAAACCCTTCCTTAAGAGTAGTATTATCCATTTTTCATTATGTTTAAATTTGACACTATTTAGTTGTTTTAGTTTGTGTTGTTTTTTTTAATATAAATAAAATCTTCTAGTAGATTTTAGCTTGTTTTCTTATTTATTGAACCTATAAAATTTTTTATTTAGGCTCTAAATATAAAAATAAACATCCATGTATTTATACCGTTGGCTTAATACTTTTAATCTATTTATGATGTGTTTATGTTTTTAGTGCAATATAATAGTGATTTTTAGTTCATTTTAAATTATTAATATAAATATAGTCTTTTATAGTAATATTATCCATAGATAAGATTTTTATATCTATGTTTCTTTTTTTGTTTGATTATATATTTGAAAATAGAGGATTGTATTTGTTTTTAATTGGCTATCAATAGCAGTATTTGAGTTATAAATAAAGCTATTTCTTGGTTTTGAAAAACATGTTCTGTGTTTTGTTTCCTTACAATAAATAATAATCTATGTTTACTTGTGTACAATAGATCTTTCAGTAGGGAATATTTCTAATAGTAATATTAGGTTATAACTGAGGTGTTGTTATTAAAACATCAAAAATTAATTGATTTGATGGAGTTTATAATGATGGTTTTAGGAACAAGAGTTTCATTTCACAAATTAATTTATATATAAGTTATTTCGACGCTTCTGGTAAATATTGATTAGTGAAATAGTTTTAGAATCTTGAAGACGATGCGCTAAATGAAGATTTTGATGTTGATAGAAACATTGTATGCTTAAAGTAAAAGGTTGTGTGTTATAATTCTAGTTTTTATTAGAATATATAGATAGCGTAGGTAACTTTCTATGCAACTTACATTGATATTTTAATACGAGTGTTATTTAATATTTTGGCTTTATTAAAAAGGGTATTAGGACACAAAACATTGAATGTATAATATCTTAGATTTTACCAAAAAACTTAAGGCATTAAAAACTGCTAACTAATAATTATTAAAAATAAAATTAAACATGAAAGCACCGTTTGTAAAAATTGTTAACACGCTAGTATTTATATGCATTTTAGCATCTTGTTCTACTAATGAAACAGAGGAAAGTATCGACCCTATAATCAATGATGAAACTGATGAAACAGATGAAATTATTGTAGAGGTCGTTCCTGATGTTATTTTAACTGTAAATGCCGCAGAAAAAACGGCGATTCACCCTGAGATTTTTGGAGTTAATAACGATTGGAAACAGGTTTCAAACACCTCTTTTCCTTCCTTTGCTAATACTTTAAATACTATAGATTATAGCATTATGAGATATCCTGGAGGTTGGGAATCTGAATTTTATGAATGGGATTCTAATACAACACCAAGTTGGAACTCAGCACCAGAAAATCCAGGAGCATCAGTGAGTTCACTTAAGGCAAATGTTAGTAATTACAGTATTGTTATCCCTACGGCTGCCGCAATGGACAAAGTATTAGGTTCTGAGCAGTTTAATACCGCTTTACAGGAGTTAAAACTTACGGCAGAGAAAGCTATTAATTATGCCGGTGATCAGTTTGGTATTGTGGAAATAGGTAATGAATGGTGGTTGCAATGGGGCGGCGGCGTTGATAGAGCTGCAAAATTATCTAAATATACGCAAATAGCAATGAATTTAGCTTCGCATTTAGATGAAAAATTCCCTAATCGAAAGTTTAAATTATTGGTTAATGGCGATTATACCAAACCAGAGGAATTTTTAACCATGAAAGAACAATTCACAAAAGCCTATCAAGTTATAGATGGTGTTGCTTTACATACCTATACAGGCTACCAAACAGACACCCACAATATAAGCGATTTAGAATCTAGAATAAATGCTTGTGCTAATAATTTCAATGCAGAGAAACATTATGTTTATTTGTCCGAATGGATGCCTTCTAGAGATTACAATAATCGTGCGTTATACATGGAAGCAGCTAATATAATCCCAGATATAATTCAGATTTATGCAAGAGCAAATGCCGATGCAGCTGCATTTTGGCCACCTATAAATTCATCTATACCTGGCTTAGGACTTACTAATTGGAATTACTCAACCGTTTTTCCCGTTGGACAAATTTTTGGAGAACTTTCGCGATCGTTTAAAGGGCATGTACTAAAAACTACAGCTAACAAATTTCATGTGGCGGCGGCTTTAAACGATTCGGAGACCATAGTGGTTTTTGTTACTGGTGGTAATCAAGAAGCTGCATTGGCTGCTATTAAAATTGAAAATTTCACAATTACTTCCATAGAAAATGTAGAACGGTTTGTGCCTGATGATTACCTTGATACGAGTAAAGCGGCTAGCTACAAAACGGAAGAAGCTACAGCAGAAATAAATAAAAATAATGAAGTTGTTTTCGATATTAATAAAGAAGGAAAATATCAAATTTACAAAATAATATTAAAAGGATATTAGTAAGTAAAAGTAATATTGTCCATATTTATGCTTTTACTGTCTATTTTTATTGACGCATTTCGCCGTAAATTTGTAGACCTTAGTACTGTTATTTTTTTTAACTCAAATTTAAAATGAATCAATTTAAAATTAGAATTATACATGTTTTATTAGCATTATGCTTTATTTCTCTAATGAGTGATATGTTAAATGCTCAATCCCAGTCTTTAAATGTGGATATTAAAAATAATAATGTATTTCAATCCATAGAAGGTTTTGGGGCGTCAGATGCTTGGAGATGTCAATTTGTTGGAAAAAACTGGCCAGAAAGAAAGAAAGAAAAAATAGCAGAACTGTTATTTAGTAAAGCGTTAGATGATACTGGAAACCCAAAAGGAATAGGGCTTTCTATATGGCGTTTTTATATTGGAGCTGGTACGGCAGAACAGGGTGAAGCATCGGGCATTAAAAATGAGTGGAGACGAGCAGAATCTTTTATAGATGCTAAGGGAGAGTATAATTGGACTAAGCAAGAAGGACAGCAGTGGTTTTTAAATAAAGCAAAATTTTATGGTGTTGATAAGTTTTTAGCGTTTTCGATATCGGCTCCAGTGCAATGGACCAAAAATGGAAAAGGATATAACGGAAATAATAAGGATGGAGAAATAAACTTAAAACCAGAGCATTTTGGAGACTATTCAAGTTTTATGATTCAATTCTTAAAGCATTTTGATAATAAAGGAATAACCTTTAATTATTTAAGCCCTATAAATGAACCTCAATGGGATTGGGAAAAAAAATCGCAAGAAGGTACGCCAGCAACCAATAGCAATATTTTAGAACTTACAAAACGATTAAACCAAGGAATTGAAGCCAATAAATTATCCACAAAAATAGTATTGGGAGAAGCTGCAGATTTACGTTGGTTGTATTCTAATTATAGAAAACCAGAACGAGGAAATCAAATTGATTATTTTTTTAATAAAAAAATAGATTTAAAGCATCTTGATCATAAAATTACAGGACACAGTTACTTTACAACTTGGCCAGTAGATAGTTTAATTGATATTAGAAAAAAGTTGAATCATAAATTAAGTGAATATCCTAACCTTAATTACTGGCAAAGTGAGTTTTGTGTTCTTGAAAAAAATGATGATATAGGTGGGGGTGGTAAAAGAGATTTAGGTATGGATACAGCTTTGTATGTTGCCCGCGTTATTCATGCAGATCTAACTTTAGCCAATGCTAGTTCATGGCAATGGTGGACAGCCTTAACCATAGCGAATTTTAAGGATGGACTCATTTATCTCGATACGGGTATTGAAGGCGATATGTACAATCAAAAATCTCTACAAACCAATGGTGAATTTCACGCATCAAAACTATTGTGGGCTTTAGGTAATTATTCTCGATTTGTTAAACCTAATATGGTTCGGATAGAGGTGGCATTAAAGGATAATAAAACACTAAATGAGCAATATAAAGACTTAATGATTTCGGGTTATTTGAATAAAGAAACTTCAGAAATTACACTTGTAGTCATTAATTATAGCAATGAAAATAAAAATATAAATATTTCTGATTTTCAACTTGATAAGATGTACGTCACTTCAAAAGATAAAAATTTAGAGGCTATTTTAGTAAAATCAAAAAATATTAGTATTGAAGCAAGGTCTGTAAACACCTTGATTGGTAGTTTAAATAAGTAAAAAAAATAAAAAATGAGAATGATTAAAAAATTGTCTAGTTTAGTTTGTTGTCTTTGTTTTACAACGATGTTTTTGAATAGTTGTAAAAACAAAGATGTAGTTGTTAAAAATGAATCGGCCAAAAAGCCAAATATTGTTTTCATTTTAGCAGACGATTTAGGTGCACATGATTTAAGTTATGCAGGCAGTAAATATTACGAAACACCAAATATTGATGGTTTAGCAAACGACGGTGTGCAATTTACACAAGGTTATGCGGCATGCCAAGTATGTAGTCCTTCTAGAGCAAGTCTTATGTCTGGACAATACACAGCGCGACACGGAGTCACAGACTGGATTGGAGCGGCAACCGGAGAAAAATGGGGAGATTATTATAACACAAAAGTGATGCCTCCTGAATACAATCACGCCATTCCTGAGGATAATATTACAATAGCAGAAGCTTTAAAAACTAACGGATATAAAACCTTTTTTGCTGGTAAATGGCATTTAGGTGATGAGCCACATACACCAGAAAATAATGGATTCGAAATTAACATAGGTGGCTGGGAAGTTGGTAGCCCAAAGGGTGGATATTATGCTCCATGGTCTAACCCAAAATTAGAAGCCAAACATGATGGAGAAAACCTAACCATGCGATTAGCCAATGAAACAGCTAGTTTTATAACAGAGCATAAAGATGAACCATTTTTTGCGTTTTTATCTTTTTATGCTGTGCACGGCCCAATAGAAACAACGCAGGCTAAATGGAGTAAATATAGAAATAAAGCAGAAGCACAGGGAATTCCAGAATCTGGGTACAAAATGGAGCGTAATTTACCTATACGTACCGTTCAAGATAATCCTATTTATGCAGGCTTAATAGAATCTATGGACGACGCTGTGGGTGTGGTTTTAAAACGCTTAAAGGAACTTGGATTAGATAAAAATACCATTGTTGTTTTTACTTCAGATAATGGAGGTGTAGCTAGTGGTGATGCCTTTTCTACAACAAACTTTCCTTTACGAGGAGGTAAAGGCTACCAATGGGAAGGTGGTATTAGAGAACCATATTTAATTAAAGCGCCAATGTTAAAAAACACTCCAAAAACTATTGATTACCCGGTGTCTGGAATAGATTTTTATCCAACATTATTAGATTTGGTTGGTGCAGAAAAAGATCCAAAACAAGTAATTGATGGGGTTAGTTTAGTTCCACTTTTAGAAGGAAAAGGATTGAATACAAGACCATTATTTTGGCACTATCCGCACTACGGAAACCAAGGTGGGGAACCTGTAAGTATAATAAGAAAAGAAGCTTACAAATTAATTCACTACTGGGAAGATGGCCATGATGAGCTATATAACTTATCTCTAGATCCAGGAGAAAATCAAGACATTTCAAAAGACAATCTAGAAGTTGTAGAAAATTTAAGAACTCAGTTAGATGCATATTTAAAAAGTGTAAACGCTCGTATACCGCAACCTTATGAAAAATATGATGATGCAAAGGCAAAGCAGCGTTATAAAAGTAGAAAAAACAAAATGTTACCTAATTTAGAGAAACAGCGTAAAGATTTTTTAAAGGAAGATTTTAAACCAAACGAGGATTGGTATAACAGTAGTTTATTAACAAAAGACTAACCATCTTTAAAAAAAAATATATATCAACTAGACAATATGGAAAAAACAAAATTTAATTTCAGTTACTTGCTCTTTTTAGCTTTAGTATCTGCCATGGGAGGCTTTTTATTTGGCTACGATTGGGTGGTTATAGGCGGGGCAAAACCATTTTACGAATTATATTTTAATATAAGTGAATTACCAACGCTCCAAGGGTGGGCTATGAGTAGCGCATTAATTGGTTGTATTTTTGGTGCGGTTATTTCCGGTTTTGTAGCCGATAAATTTGGTCGTAAGTTACCTTTAATACTCTCGGCAGCATTATTTGCTCTATCCGCTTTTGGAACAGGATATGTAGATCATTTTACCCCATTTATTGTATATAGACTAATAGGAGGATTAGGAATTGGATTAGCATCAACATTGTCTCCAATGTACATTGCTGAAATTGCACCGGCAAAATACAGGGGACAGTTTGTAGCAATTAATCAGCTCACACTTGTTATTGGTATTTTGGTTGCGCAAGTAGCTAATTTTTTTATTGCAGATGCTGTGTTAGACTCTAGCACGCCAAGTATGATTCTAAACTCTTGGAATGGTCAAATGGGTTGGCGTTGGATGTTTTGGGCAGAACTTATTCCTGCAATTCTATTTTTTGCTTTAATGTTTTTAGTTCCTAAAAGCCCAAGATTTTTAATGAAAATTGAAAATAAAACTGCCGCAGAAACAGTATTAAGTAAGATAGGAGGCAAAGCTTATGCTTTAAACGAATTGGATAATATTAAAAAAACACTTCAAGAAAAGGGAAGTGCAAAAATTGCATTTGCTGATTTTAAAAATCCTAAAGTAAAGCCCATTTTAATTATAGGTATTGTTTTAGCAATATTTCAACAGTGGTGTGGTATTAATATCATTTTTAATTATGCCGATGAAATATTTACCGCAGCAGGGTATAGCGTAGGCGATATGCTTTTCAATATCGTAATAACTGGTAGTGTAAATTTAATATTCACTTTAGTCGCTATGAGAACTGTGGATAGTTGGGGACGTAGAAAATTAATGCTTTTTGGTTCGGTTGGTTTGGCTGTGGTATATGCACTTCTAGGAGGAGCTTATTATATGCAGTTTACCGGATGGCCCGTATTACTTTTGGTAATTATAGCTATTGCTATTTATTCTATGTCGTTAGCACCAATTACTTGGGTGGTATTGTCCGAAATTTTTCCAAATAAAATTCGAGGCATAGCCATGTCTATAGCAACATTTTCTTTATGGATAGCATCGTTTATTTTAACATTTACATTCCCTATTTTAAATGATGCTTTAGGAGCCTTCGGAACTTTTTGGGTTTATAGTTTTATTTGTGTCTTAGGGTTTGTGTTTATTAAAAATAAATTACCAGAAACTAAGGGTAAAAGTTTGGAAGATATAGAATTAGAACTTACTAAAGATAAATAAAAAGAAGATAAAGGTGATGTTAAAAAAGAAAATCATTTTAGGAGTGCTTTTTATGTTGTGTTTAAATTTAACACATGCACAAAAAAATAAAACACTCATAGAGGAAGAAATAGTAACCCATTATTTAGATTCTCTTAAAAAAGAATTAAAAGTAAAATGGCCCAAAAACCGTACTATTAATTTGGTGTTCCATGGGCATTCGGTACCTACGGGGTACACAACTAGAGGCGTGTTAGATAGATTACAGGCTTACCCATTTCGCACCTTAAAAAAAGTAAATGATTTTTATCCGTATGCTGTAGTCAATATTATAACAACCTCTATAGGAGGGGAGCAGGCAGCGCAAGGAGCAAAACGATTTAAGAACGATGTGTTGGTTTATAAACCCGATGTGCTTTTTATAGATTATGCTTTGAACGACAGAGGTATTGGTCTAGAAAAGGCAAAAATAGCCTGGGAGCAAATGATACAAGAAGCTCTAGCTTATGGAACAAAAGTTATTTTGTTAACACCAACCCCAGATTTAAATGAAGATATTTTTTCTTCAGATGCCAAACTGGCTATGCACAGCGAACAAATTAGGGCACTAGCTAAAAAGTATAAAGTAGGTTTAGTAGATAGCTATGCATTATTTAAAAAATTAGCAGAAACACAACCATTAATTGGCTACATGGCACAAAATAATCACATTAATCAAAAAGGGCATCAGTTTGTTGCTGATGCTATTTTCAAATATTTTAAGCTTTAACATCCAAATAAAAACAAAACAAATGATAATAAAACAAACTTTAAAAATTATTTTTTTTAGCTATTTACTTGTGATGTTCTACGCTTGTGAACATAAACAAGAGTTAAGCATAAATCTTTCTGGAGAATGGAGTTTTAAAATAGATTCTTTAGATCAAGGTGTTAAAGAACAATGGTTTCAAAAGACATGGTCAGAACATATTAATTTACCAGGTTCTATGACTGAGAATGGTTTAGGTAACGATATTACCGTAGAAACTAACTGGACAGGTAATATGTGGAATGATAGCTTATGGTATAAGGATCCTAAAATGAAAAAATACAGACAAAAAGGTAATGTAAAAGTACCTTTTTGGTTAACACCTGTAAAAGAATATAAAGGAGCAGCATGGTATCAAAAAACGGTTGATATTCCAAATTCTTGGGAAAATAAATATATCAATTTAGGGTTAGAACGTGTGCATTGGGAGTCAACAGTTTGGGTAGATGGTGAAAAAATAGATATGCAAAATAGCTTGGCAACCGCGCATAACTTTAATTTAAGTAAAATTTTAACCCCAGGCTCACATACTATATCAATTAGAATAGACAATAGAGTTAAAGATATTGATGTGGGCGTAGATGCACATAGTATTTCCGATAACACACAAAGTAACTGGAACGGTATTATTGGTAATATTGAATTAACAGCAACGTCAAACAGCCACATAGGAAATGTAAAACTATATCCAGATGTAAAAGGGAAAAAAGTAGCGGTAGTTACCCAAATTAAAAATTTTGTAGCTACTGATAATAACTACGAACTACAATTGGAGGTAAAAAGTAAAACCAATACCGATCAGGTTCTAGAAAAAACAATAAAAAAATTAACTCCAAATTCAAAAGGAGAAATTAATATAGATTTTCCTATGGGGGAAAACCCATTACTTTGGGACGAGTTTAGCCCTAATCTATATGAAATGATTTTAACCTTAAAATCATCTTCAGGAACCAATGTAAAAAGTATAGATTTTGGAATGCGAGATTTTAAAACTAAAGGTACAATTTTTACTATAAATGATAGGCCGGTGTTTTTAAGAGGTACACTAGAATGTGCTATTTTCCCATTAACAGGTTACCCACCAACCGATGTTGATTCTTGGAAAAGAATATTTAAAATTATCCAAAGCCATGGTTTAAATCATGTACGTTTTCACTCTTGGTGTCCACCAGAAGCAGCCTTTCAAGCAGCTGATGAACTAGGAGTTTATTTACAGGTAGAAGCCTCTGCTTGGACTACAATTGGAGATGGTGCTCCTGTTGATGAGTGGCTGTATAAAGAAGGTGAAGCTATTATAAATGCTTATGGTAATCATCCATCATTTGTAATGATGACCTATGGAAATGAGCCTAGTGGTAAACATCATAAAGAATATTTAAAAAATTATGTAGATCATTTTAAAACGCTAGATAATAGAAGACTTTATACAAGTGCTGCGGGATGGCCACTTATAGACAATTTAGACTATTATAACCATAAAGGTCCTAGAATTCAAGGTTGGAATCAGAATTTAGAAAGTATAATAAATAAATATCCACCACAAACAGCGTATGATTATAAAGGTTTAGTAGAAAAAACGCCAATGCCTTATGTTACTCATGAAATGGGACAGTGGTGTGTGTATCCTAATTTCAAAGAAATGTCGAAATACACAGGTGTTTTAAAACCAAAAAACTTTGAGATTTTTAAAGAAACTTTAGAAGAAAATGACATGTTAAAATTAGCCGATAGTTTTCTTTTAGCATCAGGTAAATTACAAACCTTATGCTATAAAGCAGATATTGAAGCCGATTTAAGAACCAAAAATTTAGCAGGTTTTCAATTGCTAGATTTGCATGATTTTCCTGGTCAGGGAACAGCTTTAGTTGGTGTTTTAGATCCTTTTTGGGATGAAAAAGGATATGTAACTCCTGAGGAATACAGTAAATTTTGTAATGAAACCGTTCCATTAGCGCGTTTGGAAAAGCGTATTTTTAAAAATTCCGATTCCTTAAAAGCATCTATTGAAGTAGCTCATTTTGGAGCAAAACCATTAAACAACGTGACTCCATCTTGGACCTTAACAAAAGTAGATGGTAGTGTTTTTGCTAAAGGAAATTTTAATGAAACGAACATTCAATTAGGAAATGGTATAGCATTAGGGCAATTAAATGTACCTCTAAATAAGGTTAATAAAGCCTTAAAACTAACATTGGCAGTTCAAGTAGAACGCTTTGAAAATACTTGGGACGTTTGGGTATATCCTTCTAAGGAAACTAAAATTGAAAATGAAAGTAATATTAAAGTGGTTAACACTTTGGATAATAATACTATCGATTATCTTGAACAAGGAGGTAAAGTACTTTTAAACATTACTAAAGGAGACATTGCAGCAGACAAAGGCGGGGACATTGGAATTGGTTTTTCTAGTATTTTTTGGAATACATCTTGGACTAATGGACAAAAACCACACACCTTAGGTATTTTGTGCAATCCGCAGCATCCTGCTTTAGCTCATTTCCCTACAGAATATCATTCTAACTGGCAGTGGTGGGATGCTATGAGCAATTCAAACGCGATTATTTTAAACGATTTTCCAAAAGAAATAACACCTGTTGTTAGAGTTATTGATGATTGGTTTCAAAATAGAAAAACGGCTTTAATTTTCGAAGTTAAAGTAGGGAAAGGAAGTTTATTGATTTCAGGAATAGATTTACATACTAATATTGAAAATAGACTGGAAGCTAAACAATTACTTTTTAGTTTAAAATCCTATATGGCGAGTGATAAATTTGAGCCTAAAATTGACGTGAATTTAAAGACAATAAAAGCACTATTTAAAAAATAAAACATATTTAAAAATCTGCAATTTTTAGCAGACAAAAACATAGACTATGAAGACTGTAAAAGCTTGGAAAGAAAAAGTAGTGATACCTACTTACGAAGTTGGAAAACCAGAAAAATATCCTGTTTTTTTAGATAAACGGGTGTATCAAGCAAGTTGTGGTGCCGTATATCCGCACCCAGTAATAGAAACCATGAGTGATACCAAAGTAGATAAAGAATGGGAAGCTATTTTTATCGAAAATAAGTATATTAAAATTATGGTTTTACCTGCTTTAGGAGGTAGAATTCAAAGGGCCTACGATAAAATTAGAAAACGTGATTTTGTTTATTATAACCACGTTATAAAACCTGCGTTAGTAGGCTTAACTGGTCCATGGATTTCTGGAGGTATTGAGTTTAATTGGCCTCAACACCATAGACCAAGCACCTATGATCCAACCGATTTTTATATAGAAGAGAATGCAGATGGTAGTAAAACCATTTGGGTTAGCGAGTTAGAGCGTATGTTCCGTACAAAAGGAATGGCTGGCTTTACTTTACATCCTGATAAAGCTTATATAGAAATTAAAGCACAACTTTATAACAGGACACCACACCCCCAAACTTTTCTTTGGTGGGCTAATCCTGCAGTAGCGGTTAACGACCATTATCAGTCCGTATTTCCACCAGATGTAAATGCCGTTTTCGATCACGGTAAGCGCGATGTATCCGAATTTCCAATTGCAAAAGGTGAATATTATAAAATTGATTATTCGCCAGGTACCGATATTTCAAACTATAAAAATATTCCGGTACCAACAAGTTATATGGCAATAAATTCTGAATATGATTTTGTTGGAGGTTACGAAAATGATTCTAAAGGAGGTTTGCTTCATATTGCAGACCACAATGTATCTCCAGGAAAAAAACAATGGACTTGGGGTAACGGCGATTTTGGTAGAGCATGGGACCGAAATTTAACAGACGAGGATGGACCATATATCGAGTTAATGTGTGGGGTTTACACCGATAATCAACCAGATTTTGCTTGGATGCACCCTTATGAAGAGAAAAGTTTTAAACAATATTTTATGCCCTACTACAATGTGGGAGTGGTAAAAAATGCTACTAAAGAGGCGCTTGTAAACCTTGAAATTGTAGATGGTAAGGCGTTAGTAAAAGTCTATGTAACTTCAGATTATAATAACGCTATAATTGCGTTAAAAGGAAAACATGGTGAGCTATTTGAAGCGAAGGCTAATTTGTCTCCAGAAAATGGTTTTGAAGAATTAGTAGAACTTAATGGTTCTAATTATGCAGATTTAAAAATATCTGTTTCAGATCAATCTGGGAATACCTTAGTCGCGTGGGAAACCGATAAAAAAGTATCATCCGAAATACCAGAACCGGCAAAAGCAGCCAAAGAACCAAAAGATATTGAAACCGTAGAAGGACTATATTTACAAGGATTGCATTTAGAACAATACCGACATGCTACCTTTAGCCCAATAGATTATTATGAGGAAGGTTTAAAAAGAGCTCCTGGCGATGTGCGATGCAATAACGCTATGGGATTATTAAATTTAAGAAAAGGACAGTTAGAAAAAGCTGTTGTTTATTTTGATAAAGCTATTGATACACTCCTTAGCCATAACCCAAACCCTTATGATGGTGAACCTTTATTTAATAAAGGTATGGCACTCCGGTTTTTAGGTGAAACGGATAAGGCTTATGCTAGTTTCTTTAAAGCATGTTGGAATGCACAATGGCAAGATGCAGGCTACTTTAATTTAGCTCAAATAGATTGTTTACGTGGCGATCTAGTAAAAGCATTAGATTTGATTGATCGAGCTCTAATTAAAAATTGGCATAACCACAAGGCGAGACATTTAAAAATTGTTATTCTAAGAAAATCTGGGCAACTAGATGCAGCAAAAAAACTAGTTGAAGAATCCTTAGCTATCGATAAATTTAATTTTGGTGTATTATACGAGCGTTATTTGTTATCAGAAAAACAAGAAGACTTAGATACGTTTAAAGCATTAATTAGAGATTATGCTCATAATTATATCGAGTTTTCTTTAGATTATGCAGCAGCTGGAGAATTTAACGAAGCTATTTCAATATTAAAAGCGCATACAGAGGATAAAACCGAGGTGTACCCAATGATACACTATTTTATGGGATGGTATTTTGATCAAAATGGAGATGCAGAACAAGCTTTGGCTTGCTACAAAAAAGCATCAACAATGCCAGATACCTATTGCTTTCCAAATAAGATAGAAGAAGTATTAGCGCTACAAGCAGCTTGTAAAGCAAACCCAACCGATGCGAAAGCATACTATTATCTTGGCAATTTTTGGTATGCATCTAAGCAATATTTCGAAGCTCAAGAATGTATAGAAATGTCTGTGAAATTAGATGATACTTTTGCTATAGCGCATCGTAATTTAGCTTTACTTTATTACAATAAAACAAACCAAAAAGATAAAGCGAAAGAGCATTTAGAAATCGCATTTAAGTTAGATTCTACAGATGCGAGATTATTAATGGAGCTAGATCAATTATATAAAAAAATAAATGTACCTGTAGACGTTCGATTAGAGCTTTTAGAAAAGTATGAACATTTAACAAATTCAAGAGACGATTTATACCTTGAACGCATTGCCTTATATAATATGAAAGGTAATTTTGAACGAGCTGAAACCTTATTAAATAACCGCCAATTTCACCCTTGGGAAGGTGGCGAAGGTAAAGTGCCATTTCAATATTTAACCGTTCAAGTAGAATTGGCTAAACAATATATAGGTAATGGGGATTTTCAAAAAGCAATTCAATATTTAGAACAAGCACAAATATACCCTCATAATTTAGGTGAAGGTAAATTACATGGAACACAAGAAAATGATATCCATTATTGGTTAGGTTGTGCTTATGAAGGTTTGGGAGAGCAAGAATTGGCTAAGCAGTTTTTTGAGAAAGCCTCAGAAGGTTTAAGTGATCCAAGTCCAGCTATTTTTTATAATGACCAGCAACCCGATAAAATCTTTTATCAAGGATTGGCATTACAAAAATTAAATAGATGTAGTGAAGCTAAAACCCGTTTCGAAAATTTATTAA
Source organism: Algibacter pacificus (assembly GCF_008033385.1). Classification (GTDB taxonomy): domain Bacteria; phylum Bacteroidota; class Bacteroidia; order Flavobacteriales; family Flavobacteriaceae; genus Algibacter; species Algibacter pacificus. Next base: position 685,843 of record NZ_VOGY01000001.1, read on the forward strand.
ATTACGGTATAGCCCACATGAATGATGATGTAAAACTCGATTATTTTGCTATTTCATTACCCGATTTATTAATTTGGGAAGAAGATTTAAATATAATTAATCAAATTCATTGTAACTATTTAATTGGATTAGGGCAGCTCGGGTTAGGGCAACAACAAGAAGCCATTAAAACTTTTGGTAAAGTAACCGAAAGGGCTTTTCATTTACCAGCCCATATTCATGCCAATTTAGAAGTGAGTTTTGTTAATAGCTAAAACTTACTGTCCATAATAAAACATAATAAAGATGAGATTAATAGCAAAAAGATTACTATTTGTAATTATGTTGATGATATTTAATATTGGGATGGCTCAAAATAGCGATCCCAATATAGTCATCATTTATGTAGATGATTTAGGTTATGGAGATATTGGGGTTAATGGTGCCATTGGGGTTAAAACACCACATGTAGATGCTTTAGCTAAAAATGGTTTAAACTTTACAGATGCTCATAGTTCTTCTGCTACATGTACACCATCACGCTATTCATTGCTTACTGGCAGTTATGCGTTTAGAAATAATGCCGCTATATTAGAAGGTGATGCTCCTTTAATTATAGATCCAAAACAGGAAACTTTACCAAGCATGCTGCAGAAAGCTGGTTATAAAACAGGGGTTGTTGGTAAATGGCACTTAGGACTCGGGAATGGTAAAATAAATTGGAATACGCGAGTTTCGCCAGGACCCAAAGAAGTTGGGTTTGACTATAGTTTTTTAATACCGGCAACGGGCGATAGAACACCTTGTGTATATTTAGAAAATCAAGAAGTGGTTGGCTTAGATTTAGCAGATCCTATTACGGTAAGTTATGGAACAAAAATAGATAGTTACCCTTTAGGTCGTGAACATCCAGAAATGTTAAAAATGCATACAGATCCCTATCATCAAGGAGCTATTATAAATGGTATTAGCCGTATTGGTTACATGAATGGTGGAAAGGATGCTTTATGGATCGATGAAGATATTCCTTTTGTTCTTACAGATAAAGCCAATGCCTTTATTGAGGAAAATAAATCTGATAAATTCTTTTTATATTTTTCATTACACGATATTCATCAACCCAGAGTAGCGAATATTAAATTTGTTGAAAGTAGTACCATGGGACCGCGAGGAGATGTTATTGCACAAATGGATTGGTGTGTAGGGCAAATTACCGAGCAATTAAAAAAAGCCAATCTTTTAGAAAATACCTTAATTATATTTACTAGCGATAATGGGCCTATTTTAGATGATGGTTATTTAGATTACGCTATAGAATTATTAGGTAAACATAAACCTGCCGGTCCATTCAAAGGTGCAAAATACTCTATTTATGAAGCAGGTACACGTATGCCAACTATAGTGCATTGGCCTAAAGAAGTTAAAGCAGGAACTACCAGTTCTGCTTTATTATCACAAGTAGATTTGTTTGCGTCACTAGCAAGTTTAGTGGGCGAAAAAACAAAAAAAGGTACAGCTCCAGATAGTAAAAACTTAATAAACACTTGGTTAGGAAAAACGCAACAAGGGCGTGAATTTTTACTTGAAGAAGCTTATACTTTTGGCTTAAGAAAAGGGAAATGGAAGTACATTAAACCTAAAAATAAAGCCATCCCAAAATGGATAGAGGATAAATTTGTAGATCCAGGATTTAGAAAAGAAGTTCAGTTGTTTAATTTAGAAGTAGATCCTTCTGAAAATAATAATGTTTATAAAGAACATCCAGAAATAGTTGAAATAATGGAAAAAGAAATGGCTAAAATTTTCAAAAAATAATATAAACCATTTATGAAACCTTTGTCCCTTGCTGTTGCGTTTTTGTTTTGTATAAATAGTATTTATGCCCAAGTAAAACCAAATATTTTGTGGATTACTATTGAAGATACTTCGCCACAGTTTATTGGTTGTTATGGTAATAAGGATGCTAGTACACCAGTTATTGATAAATTGGCTAAGGAAGGCATCCGTTTTACAAATGCATTTTCAACAGGTACCGTTTGCTCTTCCAGCAGATCTACAATTATTACAGGGGTTCCAACATATAAAATGGGTACCGGAAATCATAGAAGCAATTTCCCAATTCCTAAATTTATTAAAGGTTTTCCGCATTATTTAAAAGCACAAGGCTACTACACATCTAATAATGTTAAAACCGATTATAATATTGCTAAAGAAAAAGATTTTATAAGAGAAACTTGGAACCAAAGTTCAAACACGGCCAGTTGGAAAAATAGAAATAAAGAACAACCTTTTTTCTCCGTATTTAATTTTGCAGAATCTCATCAATCCAGAACCATGAGTATGCCTTTTGAATGGTATGAGAAAAACGTTTGGAACCAGCTTAGTGAATATGATAAAATAGCAGACCATGCATTTAAAATGCCTCCGTTTTATAAGGATACACCACAAATGCGTAAGCAATTTGCACGAGTGTATAACGCTATTAAACTTACAGATAATAAAATAGGCCAACTTTTAAAAAAGCTAGAAGATGAAAATTTAAAAGAAAATACCATTATTTTCTTTTTTGCCGATCATGGCGAGGGCATACCAAGAGCTAAAACTAACGGCATTAACTTAGGATATCGTGTACCTTTAGTAATTTGGTTTCCAGAAAAATTTAAGCATTTGTCTCCATGGGGTAAAGCAGGAACAGTAAGTGAAGAACTTATTACTTTTGAAGATTTAGCACCAACCATTATAAGCATGACTGGTGGGCATATTCCAGAATACCTTAAAGGGCGAATTTTAATTGGAGACAATCGATCAAAAGAAAAAAAATATGTATTGCTGTCTTCAGATCGTGCAGATAATGGTATAGATTTAACTAGAACCATTACAGACGGCCGTTTTGTGTATTCTCGAAATTTTATGCCTTTTATGCCAGAAATGCGGTATATCCGATATATAGAAATGGCAGATATAACTAAGCACATGCGATCCGATTTTAAAAATAATAAATTAAATACATTACAAAAAAGTATTTTTAAGCCACGTCCAGCAGAAGTGCTTTATGATATTAAAAATGATATTTGGGAAACTAAAAACTTGGTAGGTAATCCGGAATATAAAGATGTGTTAATTACCATGAGAAATCAATTAAACAAGGAGATCCATAAAATTCGAGATGCTCACTTTATGCCAGAATACCAAATAGAATTAGTTTCTAAAACCCAAACGGTTTATGAGTATCGATTAGATAAGGATAAGTATCCTTTTAAAAACATTTATGAAGCCGCCAATTTATCAGGAAAACAAGGTGAAAATGTAGCAAAAGCACAACTAAAACTCTTAAAAAAAACCAATAATATTGAAAGATATTGGGGCGCAGTTGGTTTGTTGAGTCAAAATAAATCCTCAATAGTCAGTTTTAAGAGTGAACTGATAAAAGGTTTAGATGATGAATATCCGCCAGTAGCAATAACTGTAGCGGCTATTTTATATAAACATTTTAAAAACCACAAAGCAATGCAGGTCCTTAGTCAGTTTTGCCAGAATGATAATATGGATTTGGCGTTAATGGCAATTAACTACCTGCTATATGAAGATAATAAAGCACCATTTATAGACATTATTAAGGCGGTCCATAAAGCTCCTAAAAGCAATTACAATGTAAAGGCAGCAAGTATGGATTTTTTAGAAATAATGAAAATAGAAGAATATCGTAGTGCTACCAAACATTAATAAATTTAAACAATATAAATATGAAGCTTTTTCGTTTTTTTTGGATTACAGTAATATCCCTTTCTTTATTTAGTAGTTGTAACTCTTCAAAAATAGAAAGCCTTTCCGTGGCAGGTCTATGGGAGGTGAAATTAGATTCTACTAATATAGGAATTACTAATAAATGGGCTAGTAGCAAATTTACGGGTACACCAATTAATTTGCCAGGAACTTTAGATGATGCGGGTTTAGGAAAACCAAACACGTTAAAGCCTGAAATTAATAATTATGTGATGTCTAATTTAACCAGAAAACATCAATATATTGGTAAAGCATGGTATCAAAAGGAAATTGAAATTCCCCAAAATTGGAATAACAAATCCATTACGTTAAGTTTAGAACGTGTAATATGGGAATCTTCTGTGTTTGTTGATGGCCAGCACGTTAATACAGCCAATAGCCTTGTTGGAAGCCATGATTACGATTTAACAAAATATTTAACTCCAGGTAAACACCTATTAACGATATGCATTGATAACTCTAATAAATATCCATTAATTAATGTAGCAGGAACAAAATACCCAGATGTTGTTAATCAAGATATGGCACATGCTTACACCAACCATACGCAAATAAAATGGAATGGTATTTTAGGCAATATATTATTAAAAGCTTCAAGTAATAAGGAGCCTGAAAACCTTCAGGTATATCCAAATATAGAAAATAGTACTTTAAAAATAGCTTTTAATCAAGCGGTACCATTAGATGAAAATATGCAATGTGTTATTACATCAGCTAAAGGAGAGGTCGTGTTCGATGAAATAATAACTAATTCCAAAAATGAAAATATCAGCATTAGTTTTCAAATAGATACTCCAGAGTCATTAGAGTTTTGGGATGAGTTTAATCCAGCACTATACACTCTAAAAATTACAACCAACACAGGAACTATAAAAACACGTTTTGGATATAAAGGACTATCAAATAATAATGGAAATTTAACTCTAAATGGTAAGCGTATTTTTCTTCGTGGTAATTTAGAGTGTGTTATTTTTCCTTTAACAGGTTATCCTCCAATGGAAAAATCAGACTGGGCAACCTTAATAAAACAAGCAAAGGCTTACGGATTAAATCATTTACGCTTTCACTCTTGGTGTCCTCCTAAAGCCGCTTTTGATGCTGCAGACGAAGCCGGATTTTACTGCCAAGTGGAGTTACCACATTGGAGCTTAAAAGTAGGGAAAGATGAAAACACCACAGCGTTTTTAAAGGCGGAAGCCGATAAAATAATTAAAGACTATGGAAATCATCCTTCATTTCTTTTTATGGCTATGGGTAATGAATTACAAGGTAATGCAGAGGTGCTTAATCAAATGGTATCAGATTTAAAAGGAAAAGATAACCGCCACTTGTACGCTACTACCGCATTTTCATTTCAAAGACCTATGGGTACAAGACCAGAACCAGAAGATGAATTTTTTATTACGCAATGGACAAACAAAGGTTGGGTGCGCGGACAAGGTATTTTTAATGATAAACCACCACATTTTGATGCTGACTATACATCTGCTAGCGGCCATATTGAAATTCCTTTAATTTCGCATGAAATTGGGCAATACTCGGTATATCCAGATATGGCTGAAATTGAAAAATATACAGGTGTGCTGGATCCACTTAACTTTAAAGCGGTTAAGTTAGAATTGGAAAAGAAAGGTTTAATTGATTTAGCCCCAGACTTTACTTATAATTCAGGTAAATTAGCCGCGTTATTATACAAAGAAGAAATTGAACGCGCATTAAAAACACCAAGTTTTGATGGTTTTCAATTATTACAACTTCAAGATTTTCCAGGGCAAGGAACAGCTTTAGTGGGATTACTTAATGCCTTTTGGCAATCTAAAGGGGTTATTTCCGCAGAAGAATTTAGTCAATTTAATAGTGAATTGGTCCCGTTACTAAGGTTTAAAAAAGCAGTTTATCAGTCTGGTGAAGCCTTTCAAGCTTCGGTAGAAATAGCTAATTTTTTTAAAGATATAGAGAACCAAACTATCGATTGGAGTATTACTGATGATGCTGGTGCGGTTGTAAAAAAAGGTGTTTTAGATCATATAGATTTAACTATAGGTAACAATGTAGACTTAGGTGTTATTCATTGTCCTTTAGATACCGAAATAGCTAAAAGGCTAACAGTAACTGTGAGTTTGCCAGGCACAAAATATAAAAATAGCTGGCATATTTGGGTGTATCCAAAAACCGTTTCTACAGCATCAACCGATGTTCTCGTTACATCTTCTTTTCAAGAAGCATCAAACGCATTAGATAACGGAAAAACCGTGTTGCTAAATCCCGATTATAAAGCGCTACAAGGTACAACAGGACGTTTTGTACCTGTTTTTTGGAGCCCTGTACATTTTCCCGATCAGCCTGCAACAATGGGAATTATGGTAAATGAAGCGCATGCTGCTTTTAATCATTTTCCAACAAGTTCGCATACCGACTGGCAATGGTGGGACTTATGTATAAAATCAAAATCTGTAGTTATAGACTCCTTGGCCGTAACACCAATAGTTCGAGTGATAGATAATTTTGTAACCAACCACCATCTGTCTAATGTGTTTGAAGCTAATGTAGGGCAAGGTAAGCTAGTGTTTTCGGCTATAGATTTAACTACAGATTTAAGCAATAGGCCAGTAGCGAGACAATTGAGATATAGCCTACTGGAGTACATGAAAAGCGATAACTTTAATCCATCTAAAACCATAATAATGAAGGATCTAGAACAAATAAAGATTAAAGGTAAAAGTAGCACGTTTTCTGCAGAAGACGTTTATAGCAGCGGATACAATTAATAATAAACACCATGAAGATGTACGCTATGAAAAATATTTTTTTATCACCCTTGTTTTGTTTTATGGTTTTTGTGTGTAATTCACAAACACAAGTACTTGTTAATCCTCAGGTAGAGCATCAAACTATAGAAGGTTGGGGGGTTTCATTGGCGTGGTGGGCAAATTTAGTAGGCGGTATGGAGCAAGCTACAATTGATGAAGTTGCTGCATACGCTGTGAACGATTTAAACTTAAACGTATTTAGGTTTAATATTGGTGGGGGAGAAAATCCTAATTGTACAGAAGGAGACCATATAAGAACAGATGGAGGTAAAATGCCTGGCTACAGAAATCCTCAAGCCGATGGTGAAGGCTGGGGGACTTATAATTTAGCAAACGATGCTAGGCAAATTGCGGTTATGGACAAGATAGCGGCTTTAAGAGCAGATAAAGGCGATATTATTACCGAAATGATATCCTATTCGCCACCTTGGTGGATGACACATAGTGAGTGCGTTGCAGGGCATGTTAATGCAACCTCAGAAAACTTAAAACCCGAATTTTATGATGATTTTGCCGACTATTTAGCATCGGTAACAGGAGCTTTGAATTCTAATTATCCATCTTGGAATATTAGTTACATTGAGCCTTTCAATGAGCCTATTTCTGGGTATTGGAAAAAAGGAGGGAATCAAGAGGGATCTGCATTTTACGCCGCTACTCAAGCGCAAGTTTTATGGCGACTATGGCAAAGAAAAAAGGCCTTAAATATTCCATTTATTAAACTTGCAGCGGCCGATAATTCTAAAGTAACTTCAGCTTTAACAAATTTAACAAACCTAAAAAATAATAACCCAAATGAGTATAATGGCATTGCTAAAATAAATACACATAGTTATGCTGGTACATGGCTAGACAAAGCTAATTTAGCAACCTTTGCTGAAACAAATGGAAATAAACCTGTTTGGCAAACCGAAACCGGACCTTTAAGTTGGAAACCTCCTGTTGCTAATGCTTGGTGGATTAGGCATTATGATATGGCTTATCGGTTGGTGGAAGATTTACGCAATCTAAAATCGACAGTGTGGTGCGATTGGCAGCTTATGTCTAGAGATGACGGTTGGGGGCTATTACATCAAACAAATTGGAATGAAAATACACCGTTTCAAACCCCAGTTTTAAATAAAACAAGAGGATTTTATTGTCGAAAAAATGTGACCAATTTTATAAAAGTAGGTTATAAAATAATTAACACAAACCATGGTAATACCATAGCCGCTTTAAGTCCAGATAATAAAGAAGTGGTGGTTGTAATAGTGAATAGCACAAATAATATAAAATCTTATAATTTAAATTTAAGTAACTTTTCTCATATTTCAAGCTTTAAAACCTATCGAACTTCTGGAGAAAGCTCGGGGCTAGGAGAAGATACTACCGAAAAAACACGATCATCTATTTCGGAAAAGGGAATTTTAGCTGAAAATACATTGTCTTACAATTCACCAGCATATTCCATTACCACATTTGTTATGGATTTAACAGACACGCTTTCCGCTAATGCGTTTACTAAGAATAACGTGAGTATAATACCTATGCCGTTTTCTTCGCAAAGTACTTTTAGTTTTTCACGAAAGTTGAGTAAAGGAACATTAATGATTTATACTTTGTTAGGGCAGGAAGTTAAAAAAATTGAAGGCATACATGGTAAAGAATTAATTATAAATCGTGAAGGTTTAATAAACGGAAATTATGTTTATAAATTAACAGAGGGAAATACGGTGCTAAAAACGGGAACATTGATTGTAAAGTAATAATGTATATTAAAAATGCAAAATGTTACTTTATGCCAATAACACTTTTATAGTTTAGTAGAAAGTGCTATTAATGATCAATTTTTATTGACTTTAAAATTATTAATAATAAATTTAAAAGGTTGTTTTTTATTAAAAACAGCTTTCTTTTATGAGTTTAACAACAAAATATTTGGTATTTGATTACCATAGTTTAAAAAGAAACTACAGATCGTATGGGATTAACACAAAAATGCATAACAATGAAAACAAGTAAATTATTGGTGTTTATAGGTATAACAGTACTTTTATTGAGTTGTAATGAACTAAAAACCGCAGAACGACCAATTTATGTAGCTTCGGTTTGGGAAAACCCAGAATGGGAAAACCCAGAAATATTTCAAATTAATAGAGAGGATCCAAGAGCTACATTTTATAATTATTCTAGTGTTGATGAGGCGCTTAATAATAAAGATTGGAAAACTTCTTCTTTTTACAAAACATTAAATGGTACTTGGAATTTTTATTACGCCGATAGTGTACAAGCAAGACCCAAAGATTTTTATAAAGAAGACTTTAGTTTAAAAGGTTGGGATACTATTTCGGTGCCTTCAAACTGGGAGTTAAAAGGTTTTGGACTCCCTATTTATGTTAATGCAGGGTATGTTTTTCCTAAAAACCCACCTTATATCGCTCATAATTTTAACAATGTAGGTAGCTATAAACGAACTTTTGAAATACCATTAGAATGGAAAAACAAAGAGGTGTTTTTACATTTTGCAGGTGTAAGTGGAGCTATGTATGTGTATATAAATGGGCAAATGGTTGGCTATAACGAAGGGAGTAAAACTCCAGCTGAATTTAATGTAACCAAACACCTTAAACCTGGTGAAAATCAAATAGCCGTGCAAGTGTTACGCTGGTCTGACGGTAGCTATATGGAAGATCAAGATTTTTGGAGATTAAGTGGTATTGAGCGCGATGTCTATTTAAGGGCCGAGAATCCTGTTTATATTAGCGATATTGAAATTAAAGGCGATTTATCGGCAGATTACAGCCAGGGGATGTTTGACATACGAATAGAGTTGGGGACTTATTCGAAGCAAAACGAAAAGGTAAATTATGAAATTAAACTTTTAGATGGGGAAAGAGAACTTAAAAGAATTTCAAAAGAATTTGAAATAGCTGCAGGCGGTTCTGCATTTAGAGGGCATGGGGAAAGTATTCCAAATATCATTCCTTGGACCGCAGAAACACCAAAACTCTACACCGTATTAATAACTCTTAAAGATGCTGATGGCAACGTGATGCAAGCCACTTCCTTAAAAACAGGTTTTAGAAATATAAAAATAGAGAACAATCAATTTTTAGTAAATGGGAAACCGATTTTATTAAAAGGAGTAAACCTTCATGATCACGATGAAAAAACGGGACATGTTGTTAGTGAAGAATTAACCCTTAAAGATTTAAGACTAATGAAGGAAAACAACGTAAATGCTATACGTTGTAGTCATTATCCTAAAAATCCATTTTTTTACGAATTATGCGATCAATATGGTTTTTATGTAATAGATGAAGCTAATATTGAAAGCCATGGTATGGGAACCACAAACCAAGGCTTAGATAACAATAAAGAAGCTCAAAAAGTACATCCCGCCTATACACCACAATGGAAAGCTGTACACCTAGATAGAACGATTAGAATGTACGAACGCGATAAAAACCACCCTTCCATTGTAACTTGGTCACTAGGCAATGAAGCAGGAAATGGAGATAATTTTGTGGCCACTTATAATTGGTTAAAACAACACGATACTACACGTCCAACGCAATATGAAGGTGCTACAGGTTATGAAAACACAGATATTCAAGCCCCTATGTATTGGAGAATTCCACGAATGATAAATTATGCCGAAAACAACCCTAAACGTCCATTAATACAATGTGAGTACGCCCATGCCATGGGAAATAGTCTTGGAAATTTTAAAGATTATTGGGATGTTATTAGAAAATACGATATCATGCAAGGAGGCTTTATTTGGGATTGGGTAGACCAAGGGCTTTTAACTGCAACTGAAGATGGCAAACCATATTGGGCCTATGGAGGCGATTTAGGAGCTGGACACTTACATCATGATGATAATTTCTGTATAAATGGTATTGTTAATCCAGATCGAACAGCACATCCAGGGTTGGAAGAACTTAAAAAAGTATATCAGGATATTCATTTTAAAGATGTTAATTTTAAAACCGGACAAATAACGGTTTATAATGAGTACTTTTTTACTAATTTAAACAAATTCAATTTTTCATGGTCGCTTTTTAAAGATGGAAATAAAATTGAAGATGGCCAAATCCAATCATTCGATCTAGAACCCGGAGCAACCAAAGTATTAACGCTTAATTTACCTAAAATAGATTTACACTCTGGTGAATATGCTCTTCAATTATTAGCTACAACAAAAAACGAAAGAGCATTATTACCTAAAGGCTATCCCGTAGCTAAAGAAGAATTTATTACTGGGGCATACACACCTATTTTTAAAACGAATTCAAATGATGGTATTATCGTTTTATCTCAACATGATACCCTTATCTTTAAATCAAGTCATTTTAAAGCTAGTTTTAATGTGAAAAGTGGTAAAATAGAGGCTTTAGATTATGGTAGTGGCAATGTACTTATGCAAGGTATTCAGCCTAATTTCTGGAGAGCTACTACCGATAATGATTTTGGATTTGATATGCCAAAACATTTTTCAGTTTGGAAAGAGGCCACCGAAAATCAAACTTTAATTTCTGTAGAATTAAAAGATGGAAACCGAGTTGTTGATATTGCATCGGCATTGAAGAATAAAAACTTAAATAGCAACTGGGTAAATTTAAAAGTAGTTTATCAATTGCCAGATAATATGGCAAAAATACAAATAGATTATAAAATTGATGCGTCTGGTCAAATAACGGTTACCAATGCACTTAAAGATGTAAATAAAGATTTGCCTAATATCCCTCGCTTTGGAAATAATTTCATTTTAAACACAGATTACGATCAGGTGAACTGGTACGGTAGAGGGCCGCAAGAAAATTATCAAGATAGAAATACTGCAGCATTTGTTGGTCAATATAACTCTAGTGTAGCCCATTTATATTTTCCTTACATACGCCCTCAAGAAAATGGATATAGAACAGATGTACGTTGGCTAACTCTTACAAATAACAAAGGTAAGGGCATTAAAATAATGGGGCCAAAGTTATTAAGTTTTAGTGCACACCACCAGTATAATTCAGATTTTGATGCAGGGCTAACCAAACAGCAACGTCATACTACCGATATAATAACAAGAGATTTGGTAAATGTTAATATAGACCATGTGCAAATGGGCGTTGGAGGCGATACTAGTTGGTGGGCAAGACCATTAGAAAAATACCAAATTAAGGCTGAAAATATGAGTTATGCATATGCTATTATTCCTATTAAGTAAAATTAGAAAGTATTAAAAGCTAAGTTTTAGAATTGAAAACAGTAAATAATGAAATACTATAAATTAATATATTTTGGTTTTGTCTTTTTAATTCTATGTGTTAGCGGATGTAAAACTAAAATAGATAAAGTTAAGCCTAGTACAAATAAACCAGAATCTCCTAATATTATTGTTATACTTGTAGATGATGCAGGCTATGTAGATTTTGGTTTTATGGGCAGTGAAGATTTGCAAACACCTAATATTGATAGATTAGCAAACAGCGGTGTTAAATTTACAGATGCCCACGTAAGTGCTACGGTTTGTGCGCCTTCTAGAGCTGGACTAATTACTGGAAAATACCAGCAACGATTTGGTTTTGAAGCCAATGGAACAGGAGGAATTGGTTTAAGTGATGATGTGATGAGCATTGCAGATGTTTTTAAGCATAATGGATATAACACCTACGCTTTAGGAAAATGGCATTTGGGAGAAGATGTGTCAGACCACCCAAATCAACGAGGTTTTGATGAGTTTTATGGTTTTATCACAGGAAGTCGATCTTATTTTCCAATTAAAAACCCTTCAAAAGAAAAAATGCTTCAACATAACGGAGAACGCGTTGTTTTTGATGGTTACATGACCGACGTGCTAGGAAATCAATCTGTTAAATTTATTGAAAACTCTGGTGATACACCTTTCTTTATGTATTTGGCATATAATGCTGTACATACCCCTATGCATGCTAAAAAAGAAGATTTAGAAAAATTTAAAGGCCATCCACGCAAAACATTAGCAGCCATGACCTGGTCGTTAGATGAAAATGTAGGTAAGTTGTTAAATAAACTAGAAGCACTTGGCATACGCGAGAACACATTAATTTATTTTTTAAGTGATAATGGAGGTGCGCACAACAACCAATCAAAAGAAGGGCCTTTAAAAGGTTGGAAAGGGAATAAGTTTGAAGGTGGACATCGGGTGCCTTTTGTGGTAAGTTGGCCAGCATGTTTTAATGGAGGTAAAACTTTTGACGGGCTGTCATCATCATTAGATATTTTTAAAACCTCATTGGCCGCTGCTGGTATAGAGCAGCCCGAAAACCTTAAATTAGACGGGGTTAATTTGTTACCCTACTTAAAAGGTGATAAACAAGGTAATCCACATGAACAGCTTTATTGGAAAAAATTAGATAAATCGGCCGCACGTATTGGCAACTATAAAATAATTAATTTAGAGGGATATGGATCTGTTATGTATGATTTAAGTTCCGATTTGGGAGAGACAACTAACCTAGCTGAAAAAAGCCCAGAAACATTCATTAAAATAACCTCTGCATATAATGAATGGCAAAACCAAATGATAAAACCTTTATGGGGAGAAGGAGCTGCTTGGGAAGGTGTTACTTATTATATCCATAAACAACTTATGGAAAACAAGGACGTCAAGTACAAAGATATTTGGGATCCTGCTTATAAGAAAACTTTACAGAAATAGGTTTTGGTAAACGTAGGGTTCAATTTAAATTCTTTGGAGAACATAATTGTTTTTTTGTGTATACTATGTAATCTGTTGTGCCATTTTTACGACTTTATATAATTACAGCTGCAAGTTTGTAATCCAACCATAATAATACATCCCAGCTGGTGTAAAATTAATAATTTTAGCTTTGGAGCCCCCAGAGTATCCAGGTTAGTAATTACCATCAGACTCTGTACTTTTGCTTTGAATATATTTAGTACAATCTGGTGCCCATTGTTCGCCGGAAACTGTTATGTGGGCATATGCATAAGGAACCATTCCCATAGAGTCCTTTTCGAGTTAACATAATTGCGTTATAAAAAATATATTAAACGTTGTTGAACAGTCTTCTGTAACATTTTTAATTATTGAGTTCGTCCAAACTACTTTTTCGTGTATAATTTATTTTGCTAAGATTCGATAAAATCTCATCATAAATTAATTCTTTACCACAAAAAACGGCATTGGTAAAAAACGATTTACCTTGATAATCCCAATTTAATTGCAGCAATTGATATTGTGAATCAGGTATTTGTGCAAGACGAAATTTGATGATGTCTTTTTGCCCTTTTATTTAATCTACCAGTTCTGGTTTTTTCATGTTGTTGATAGTAAAAGGTTGCTTTATTACAAATTCATTTAGGGTGTTTTTATCTTTTCCAACGTAAATGGGTAAATATGTCTTTTCCGTAATAGGTGTATTTAAAATATTGTCAATTGTAGATTCATCACTACTTATTATTTCATAACCCGTCAAAAACAAACCATAGGGGGTTTATCTTTACCAGGCTTTTATCTTCCATTTTCATGTGTGAAAAATCTTTTTGGGTTTAAATAACCGAATCTATTTTTTTTTGATACCGTATGGTTACAATAATCTTTATAAGAAATAAGTGTTGAAAGGTCAGGGAGACTAGACTTAGAGAGCTCTTTATTAGTGCCAACCTTGTCCATAGTCTCATTCGAGCAACTCGAAAATAACATTAAGCTTAAAATGAATGTGGAATAAAGGCAGAAAGTTTTCATAGTCGCAAAGTTTTTATAACCTATATTAAATTAAAAAAAAACAGAAAATAAAATCCTACAAAATCCTATAAAATTTAAATTAAAAATGAGTTTATTGAAATTTATATTAGCTCAGTGGTGGCAGTAAGAGTTATTTTATTTGGCATTTCGATGATCTTAAATCAGAAAAAATATTGAATAAAAAAAATCTCGAGAAATAGCTCTCGAGATTTTTTTTAATATAGTAAGTTTAACCAATAAGCTTACTGCATACTTAATGCAAAAGAAGCAAATGTCATATATCGATTAATGTTTACAGGTTCGGCATCTGGATTATTAGGATCAATACCATTAGTTGCCGCTAAACCTATAGCGATATCTGTTAAATCTTCCGTTAGGGTAAATTCCATAGTATAAGTGTTTGCTGGACCAGATACTCGAGCAAATACTAAAGTTTCTGTTGCTGTTTCAACATCTTTAACATCTGGTAAAGTACTTCCTAAAGCAGCTGTTAAATATACTTGATCGTTAATACCATTGTAATTATTACCTTGAGTAACTACTTTATAGGTATAAGTACCAGCAGGTAGACGCATTTTTTGATATACTTTAGCGTTTACTAATTTTGGTTCGCCATAACCACTAACTAAATTGAAAATACCACCACCTGAATTATTATCATAAACACCATAACCATTATGGTTTAATGCGCCTTCATTATGTATCCATTCAGTTGGAGTACCATAACGTACACCACTAAATTCTAGTAGTGCAAATGGATAAGTTGCATTTTTAAAGTAAGGTGGTTTAGATATTGGCACAGCAGGAGTTATAACTTGATATTCTGTGTAAAAGGTGTCGATAGCAGTTTCTTCAGGTATGAAAGCAGTACGATATTTAAAAGTATTACCAGCATTAAAATTTTCTAGAATTAAAGTTTCACTATCTAGAGGAATGGTAAATGTTTTTAACTCATTATTACTATCGGTATATTCTAACTCTGAAAATAAAATACCCGAGGTAAGGTCTACAGGGGCAAATTCTATTAATGCAGAATTGTCGCTTTCTTGTAAATCTTGTTTTAATAAGGGTCTGTTTATTAGCGAGTTTTTATACCGGTCTCCATACACTTTTCCTGTAATAAATACAGGAATAGAACTGTTTTCTTCATTATCAAAAGTACGTATTTCAAAATTATAGATATTTTCTTCTAAATTATCAATAACGTAACTGAAGGGTTTTGCAATATCCTCTGGTTCTACCGGAACAGTAATACTGCCCTCTCCATTAGCCCAAGAAACTTTAAACGATGTTACTTTGGGATCTGGGTTTAGCATACCTTCAAGTAGCATACGGTTTTTTCCTGAATAGACTTCAAGAGAATCTATTTTACCGGTGTATAATATTTCTCCTCCTTCTAAAAACTTTTTGAAATCATCTTCTTCTTGGTCCGAGCAAGAATTTAAGGTGATAAAACAGAAAAGTATTAAAGTTATAGGGGATAAAACTAGTTTTTTTATAATATTAATCATCTTAATTATTTTTATTTAAATTATATTTAATCAACGCGTGTCTCCATAAACTCTCATTTCTGCTATTGCTAAACGTCCTGTGCCTGCCCAGTTTTCTAGGTTGTTAATTCTTAAATAGCGGTATTTTGGAGCTGTAATTGGAATAGGCCAGTTAAAGCCATCTTGGGCATATTCTAAGTCTTCATTGTTTTGCTGTGTAAGTGGAAGACCAGAAGGTTTTATCACCTCGTATGTGTCTAATAATTCCCAACTATCCCAGCTACCATCGGTACTAGGGTTATTGGAGCCCCAAATTTCGAATTTACGCATGTTAAATTGCCAGTAGTAGAAAAATCCGCTAGAGGTTTGTTGAGGGTAATCCCATATTTTTACACGACTAATTTTTACTTCTTGGCCTAAGTCTATAGTAAATGCGTGTGGAGCAGGGGCTGAAGCATCTGTAATGTAAATTCTAGGCCAGCTTCTAAAGTTATTATCAAAAAGTCGATCTAATCCAAAACCAAAGTCTTCCGTTGGTGCATCTCCTGGTAAAGGGTACCCCGTGTATTGTGTACGAGATATTTCTGTTTCATAAATTGGTTTAATAGTTTGGAATAAGGTGTCTGTTGTATTTAAAAACCTATCTCGAATGGTAAAGGCCAAATCGTATTCTAAGGTATCTAATCCTCTTACAGTTCTAAAAATTTCATTTGTAGAGGTGTAAATACTGTTACCATTTGTTACCCAGTCGCCATTATCATCTTTTTCCATAACAAGTATGGCAACATCTGTACGTTCTGGGTTTTCTGCTTCTATAAAGATACCTCCAAAATCTGGACCCACCTTTAGGTTTCTAAAAATTTCGAATAGCGGAGATTCGCTTGGTGTTACTGTTACCGTAATTGGTTCTGATTCTATTTCATTTCGGCTAACAGAGTATAGCTTAACCTCACGTGGTCCTGCTGTGGCAAAACCTTCTATGAGCAACGATTTTTTGTAATAGGAAGATTTTACTTCCATTTCGGTTCCATTATCAAGAACATAATTAGCTTTTACATAAAGTAGATTTTTGTCGTTTGGTAGATTATAGGTAATTTCAGATTTACCAGATAAGTCTGTAACGACTATGTTGCTTATTTGTCCTGGAATAGCATTATTTTCTATTAAAGGGCTATGTTCATTTTGGTCATCACTACACGATATAGCGAATGCTGTGCATAAAGCAATAGCAGAGTATTTTAAAATTAATTTTCTCATAAATATTTGTTTTTTTACCAACCAGGGTTTTGAACTAAATTAGGATTTTGTAAAAGTGTATTTTCTGATAGTGGCCATAAATAATCTCTTGGGGCTACAAATCTTTGTAATTCTAAGGTTCTAATTTGATAATATTCTTCTTGTGTTACGCCTAGATAATTCCAACCGGTAATATCTTTATTGAGTTCTTCGGCCGCTTTTTTCCAGCGTCTCAAATCCCAAAAGCGTTTACCTTCAAAAGCAAGTTCTATTAGTCGTTCTTGGTGCAAGATGTCTCTCATACCTTCTTTTGTAGAGGGTTTAGAAGGGTTAACAGAATAATTAGACCAAGATTCGGCAATACCTTCTAGACCAGCTCTTTTTCTAACTAAGTCTGCATATTTAAATACGTCGGCAGTTGGGCCTTCAGCTTCATTTAAAGCTTCGGCATAAAGCAGGTATAAATCTGAAAGTCTAATTTCTGGCCATGCATAAGCTCTATAAGGTTCTCCTGTAGAGTTTGTCATTCTCCAATCTACTAGTTTTTTAATGTAGTAACCAGACACGTTGTAAAGAACACCCGCATTACTACCACCGTAATCATTATATTTTGCACGGATAACCCATGTGCTTTCATCTGATTTTGATGGACTGTCTCTTTTGTAAAATGTACTACCATCAAAACCTAAATCGGCGTAGAATCTTGGTTCTCTGTCAAAATTTATACGTGCAGTTTGAAAACCTTCTTCTATATTATAACTTTCTTCTGCAGTAGCTAATCGAAGTTCTGTTTCATTAGTGAAGTTTAAAGTTTTATCTTCATTAATAGGAACTCCATTCTTAGTATAGAACATTCTAGCTATTTTAAGTGGAGGTGAGAGAATTTTTTGAGCTAGTGTATGGTTGTATTCAGCGCTTACAGGTACCATACAGTAGTATTGTAAATTTGTAGTTCTACTGTTTGGGTTTGCCCAAACAATTTCAGGATTCCAACGTTCGGTAACGGCTTGGCGAACGCTTAATTTGGTTAATGTTGTTTCAGATAAATCAAACTGGTTTTGTTCAAAGTAAAATAAACTGTTACCATTTTCTTCGGCCGATTGTATGGCTGCTAATGCGGCATCGGCTGCTTTACGCCATTTTTCAGGATCTTCGGTGGTATTCATTAAAGGAGTACCGTCATGGTTAACAAAACCAGTATAATCTGGGTTACCATTAAAAAGCGGGCTAGCTGCCATAGTTAACAATTCGGCTTTTATACTAAGCGCAATAGGTTGTGTTATACGTCCTAATTCGTTAGTTATATCTTGTATAGATTCTGGTAATTTTTCAACTGAATCATCTAGTAAATTAGATATGTATGTTACGCAATCGTCAAAAGGAGCTCTAGTTACGTTTATTTCTTCAGTAGAGGCTTCAATTGGTATGTTTTTATCAATAATAGGAATTGGACCATACATTCTTAACAAGTAATAGTGGTAGTAAGCTTTTAGAAACTCAGCTTCGCCTATCCATCTTGTTCTTTCACTGTCATCCAAATCTCTAGCGTTGTTTGGATCGCTCATTTTTTCAATAAAAATGTTACAGTGTCTTATTCCATCAAAAATGTCATAATTGTTACTTGATCCTGCTCCATAAGAGTTACCATCCCAAACATTCATTAAAGGGTTTCCAGCGCGTTGGTTTCCTTTTGCTATTTCAAAGTTAGGAATATCCGGCAATGTTACTTCGTTTTTCCACATTTCATCTCCGGAGAGCATGCCAATGTTAAATTGAACATTACCGTTTTTTGGTAAATAAGAATAGCATGTGAATAAATATTTTTCAGCTTCGTTTCTTAGTGTAAAAGCATTATCTATGGTAGGTGCACTATCTGGCACCACATCTAAATGTTTGTCACAAGATTGGATGTTCATAGCTAAAGCTAGAAGAACGGCCAATATTTGGGTTTTATTAAAATACATTTTCATGAATATTTTTTTAGTTTTTATAAATTCTATCTTAAAGTCTAGCGGTTAATCCAACGTTGTAAACAGATTGGATTGGGTAGCCAAGCCCATTAGCTCCTTGTTCTGGATCCCATAAATCAAACGAACTCCATACAGCAACATTAATAGCACTACCGTAAATTCTTAAATTTTTAAGACCTATTTTTTTCACAAAAGATTCTGGTGCATTAAACCCAAATTCTATATTTTTTAATCTTAAAAAAGAACCATCACGCATCCACCAAGTTGAAGTTTGGTTGTTGTTTGTTTCTTGCTGTGTGCTAAGTCTAGGCCATAGGGCGTATACGTCGCGATTATCTTCAGACCAGTGACTGTCTGCGATAGCTTTAAGAAGTCCGCTTTCAGAGCTGCCGTTAATGTAAAAAGGTTGAATTAAATTTGGTTGAATAAAAAAGCTAGAACGACCAGAACCTTGAAAAAATATGCTAAAGTCGAAATTCTTATATCCTATAGTACCTCCAAAACCATAAATAAGTTCAGGGGTTTGAGGTAATCCAATTGGTACTATATCTGAGTTGCTTATCACGCCATCGCCATTAATATCTCTATATTTAATATCGCCACCTCTTACATCTCCAAATTGAGTTGGTGAATTGGCAACTTCATTGTCGTCTATAAATAAACGTTCAGCTATAAAGCCATAGCGTTGTGCCACAGAGTTTCCTTTTCTTTTTAAGTATGATAACTCGTCTGGATAGTCAATTTCTGCATATTCTAAAATTTCACTAGTAGAATAGGTCATATTTGCACGAAGACTTGTCCACCAGTTTGTTGAAATTTGTTCATTGTAATCCATTGCAACTTCAAACCCTTTACTTTCTACTTCTCCAAAGTTTGTTGATGGCGTTACTTGTAAACCAAGGGTTGATCCGACATCACTTCTTTCTTGAAGAATGTTAAATCTATGTTGTTTAAAATAATCGGCTGAAATGGTTAGTGAATTAAATAATCCAATGTCTAAACCAAGATTGGTTTGTCTAGATTTTTCCCAAGTAATGTTGGAGTTAGAATATCTACTTGTTGATACTCCGGGTCTATAAAACCCAAACTCTTCACCAAAGGAAGCGCCATAGGTGCCGTCGTTTAAATTAACATTAGAGAGGTAGAAAAATCGATCTTGTTGAAGCCCTATTTCGTCGTTTCCAATAAGCCCGTAGGTAAATCGTAATTTTAAATCGTTAACCACATCTTTGTAAGGTTCGAAAAATGCTTCATTTGAAATTCTATAAGCTAGACCAAAGGAAGGGAAAAATCCGTATCTTTTTCCTTCAGCAAAACGCTCAGAACCGTTATATCCAAAATTGAATTCGAATAAATATCTGCTATCATAGCCATAAGTAAATCTACCTGATATACCGTGGTTTCTACTAGGTAAAGAAGCTTGTAATGTACCGGCGTTGCCTGTTTGGTAGCTGGAAAGTAAATTGATTAACATACCAGATACTTCATGAACATCGTTAAAAGTGTGGTTATAATTTACTGCTGTTTCTAAGTAAATTCTAGAGTCTAAACTTTTTGAACCAGGGTTGTAGTCAAGAAATTCTGTTCCTGTTGTACCAATAGAACCTTCACTTCCATCATTTAATACATTAAGAATAATTTCTCCAGTTTCTGGATTTCTTCGGGATTCGTAATAAAAAGGGTTGTAACTTCTGTTTACATTAAAAAATGAAAAACGTCTAATGTATCCCATAGCTCTGGCGCTTAAACCTTCTGTCCATGAATCTAAATTTTGTTTTAACTCTACCTGTACTTGTACAGTAGAATTTTTATAAACTTGGTAACCGTTTACCATTTCGGCATATGGGTTTTGCGCTAAAACACCGCTACCAGGGCGTGTTTCTGCACCACCAAATAATGGGTGTGTAGTAAAAGGGGAAAGGCTTTGTGGGTATATATCTGGAAATAATACAGGGTTTGAGTATAGTGCAGAATTAAATATACGTTGTCCTCCTCCTATAGGACCAGTGTAATCATCAAATTGACCATATAATCTAATAATACCTTCGGTTGTAGGGGTTAATTGTAAGTTAACATTACTTCTTAAAGAATAATTGTAAAGCTTAATGTTATTATTAAAATCATTTAGGCCGTTTACATTAAGCAAACCATTATCAATGTTAAAGGTTCCTGCAACATAATACTGGGCTTTTTCAGCTCCACCGCTGGCACTAATATTAAAAGCTTGGTTCCAAGTATAATCTTTTATTAATTGATCTATCCAGTTATTATTTGGGTATAATAAAGGATTATCTCCTGCTGCTGTTCTATCTATTTTGTTTTGAGAATAGGGTAGTGGCGCTAGAGGGTCTCTTGTTAATGTAGCTTCGTTTGCTAGCTTCATATAAGTAATGTTATCGGCTAGTTTAAAATTGTCTGTGTTGGACGAAAACCTGTTTTCAACTCTAAAATCAAATTTTACTTTACCTACTTTACCACTTTTGGTAGCAATAAGAACAACACCGTTAGCTCCACGTGCTCCGTAAATAGAAGCTGCGGCTGCATCTTTTAGAACGGAAAATGATTCAATATCATCGGGTTGCAATCTAGCCATGTCGGTTTGCGATGATTCAATACCATCAATTAAGATTAAAGGGTTACGTTTACCAGAACCAAAAGAACCTAAACCACGTATAAAGAAATCTGAATTATTGGACCCAGGTTCACCACTTCGCTGGAAAGCAATCATACCTGCAACACGACCAGCCATCATACTGGTTAAGTTACTAGTAGGTGCTTTTAAATCTTCAGGTGAAATTGTTGAAATAGAACTCACTAAGCTAGCTTTTTTTTGTTTCCCAAAACCAACTAATACTATTTCACCTAATTCATCAAGATTTTCATCCAGTTGAACGTCGATTACCGTTTTGTTTTCCACGGCAATTTCTTTGGTTTTGTATCCTACATATGAAAATATCAAAACCGCTTTGTTGTTTGCAACTTTTATTTCATAATTCCCATCAAAATCGGCTGCAATACCATTTGAGGTTCCTTTTTCTAGAACGTTAACACCTAAAAGCGGGGTGCCGTTCGCATCTTTAATTGATCCTGTCACTACTATTTGAGCGAATAACGAATGGCAGGACAAAATGAGCAAGAATAATAAATGTTTTTTAATTTTCATGTTTTTATAATTACGATTGTTTTTAGTTGGTTCTAGCTTTGATTTTTCTTAATTAAAAAGGGGATAATTATGTGTTAATTAAGTGTTATTTTAAACTAGACTAAAAGTTAATATTTTAGTTGATACGAATATAGATTTAACAAAACATTAATACAATGGATAAAATAAGGTAATATATGGATGATATTGTTGTATTTTTAAAATGTTCGATAAATGAAGCAAAAAAAGAAGATATGGACTACAAATTATAGAGGTAAAGCTGTTGTTTTGTTAATTGGAATAGTATTTAAGCGAAGAATTTTTTAGGATTAAAAGATGGATTTGTAAAAAAATAAGCAATAAACTACATGTATTTATTGTCTTTGGTTTTTTTTCATTTTTTTAGGACCATACCATAGCCAAAAACCCGTTATAGTAAATATTAATAAAGCCCCCCCTGTAGTTGTGCTGTATATTAGTTTGATGATTTCTCCTTCTGTTTGGAAAAAATTATCCAAAATGGAGCCATCATGTATATCTTCTAATAAATCGGACCGCCTTATACCTGTTGATAATATTTTACCCGTGCTGGCGTCTAGTTGAATTTCCATGTAGTCATTATCAAAAATAAATTTAACAACTCCTTTTTCGGGTCTGGCATCAATTCTTTTAAGGTATATTTCAGAATCGTTATTAAGAGTGTTTTTTAGAGTAATAAAAGCTATGTTTTCTAATGTGCTAAGCGGAAGCCAATCTTTTAAGTTTGTAGAAACTCCAGTTTTTGTTTTAGGAAGTATAACACTGTAACTGTTTTTTTTCCATCCCAAAAGCAATCCAGAAATAGAAATAATGAAGAATAAAATAAATAAGTAGGC
Organism: Algibacter pacificus; assembly: GCF_008033385.1. Taxonomy (GTDB): domain Bacteria; phylum Bacteroidota; class Bacteroidia; order Flavobacteriales; family Flavobacteriaceae; genus Algibacter; species Algibacter pacificus. The sequence continues at coordinate 708,857 of NZ_VOGY01000001.1, forward strand.
ACCTGCAGTTTTATGAATTTTTCTAAAAACACGTATTAATTTAGCTTGTTTTTTTCTTTTGTTCATTTTAGGTGTCTACTTATTTCTTTTTAAACTATTTTACTTTAAAGCATTCTTAAATGCTTCGGTGCCTCCTACAATGGGTAAATTTAAATGGGTTAAGTCTAAATTAACAGTAAGTGCGGTTCCTGGTTTTGGGTGTAATGTAAATGCTTTGTCGCTCGAAAAAATCATTAAGCCAATTTGCTGTCCTTTTTTTATAATTTGGTCATCTGGCATTAAATTAAAGGTTACTTGATAAAATGTTCCTTTTTCTAAAGGTGTACTTTTTCTAATAGACATGTGGTTTTGTGGATCGGCCCATCCACGAGTTATTATGTTATCTGTAATTTTAGCATCTTTATTAGTGTTCCAAGGTAAAGATACGAGCCATACCGAAAGGTTTGCTGCGGGTTTACTGCTGGCAAGATTAATGCTAACGTTAGCTGTTCCCGAAATATGTATATCATTTTTTAACGTAGGAGTAACATATAATAAGCGATGTTTGGTTTGTTCGGTTTGTGCTAACGTTTCGCCAGAAAAGTTGTAGTTGTCAATTAATGTTTCAATACCTTGTATTGTTGGTTTTGTTATAGATAATTCACCTTTTTCTGGGGCGCCATAATTTAAATGCAAAGTTACATTAGAGGCTTTTGGGTTTGGAAAATCGGCGTATGGTGTAGGGTGGTTTTGTGTATCGTTTTCGCGTACTATCCAAGCCTTGGCATCTTGTTTTACGCCGTTTTCAATGCCGTGTAAATAGTGGGTAAACCATCTGTTCATCATTTTTATAGGTGGTGGTCCTCCGTGGCCATTTTGGTGATAGTATATTTGGGTATCCAGCCCCATTTCTTTAGCTTTTTTGTATATTCTATAACTATGCTCTGGCATAACATTCCAGTCGTTAAAACCGTGAGACATTAATAGTGCCGCTTGCATTGGAGCCATATCGTTTAGGTAGTCACGACCTGCCCAAAAATCATTGTAATCTCCATTAATTCTGTCCATGCCATTTTTCATTTCAGTATCACGAATTTTGGCATTATTATGCGCGCGTTTTGATTTGTCGCCACTATGAATGTAATCGTACAAAACATCAATATCTTCTCCTAAGTACCCTCCTGGAGATCTAATTAAGCCATTAGATCTGTAATAGTGATAATATGATGTGTTTGGGGCAACAGGAATAATGGCTTCTAGTCCTTTTACACCTGTAGTTGCTGCTGCTAATGGGATTGTACCGTTATATGAGGTTCCGGTCATGCCTACCTTACCAGTAGACCAATATGCTTCTATCTTTTCATTACTATCAGGGGATTTGTATCCTGGCCTACGACCGCATAGCCAATCAATAACCGCTTTAGGCGCTAAAGATTCATTATCCCCTCCAACCGTTGGCGTACCTTCAGAAAGCCCTGTTCCTGGAGATGATGAGTGCACTACTATATATCCTCTTGGGACCCAGGTTTTTATTTGAGAGTTAGAAAGCTTTGGTCTGTTTATTGTGCCGTCTAAAACAGGGTGTACCCTTGGTTTCCCTGGTTGTCCTAGTTCGTGATTGACATCCCAAAAGGCATTGCTTGGAAATGGTGTGCTGCTTTTGGCATAATATGGGCTGGACTCATAAATAATAGGTAGTTTTAATTTTTCTGTTTCGGTTTGAAAGGGACGGGTTACGGCTACATGCATTCGGTCTAATTTTCCGTCTTCATCCGAATCAAAATCTGTTTCAACCCAAAGATCTTCTCTTATCCACTTTGTTTCATCAGAAAACGCAGGAACTATTTGAGCTTGTCCATCTTTAAAAATAGGTGTCGCTTTTTGTGAAGTTTGAGCATTTGATTTTACAATGTTTGCAAAACTAAGGGAAACAAAAAATAAAAGAGTTATTAAATGTTTTGATTTCATAAGTGTAAATTTTTATAAATGTAGCTTGAAAGGTATTAATTTTAGCAATTACTTTTCGGTATAAAAAAAGACATATAATGTTTTTATCATTATACGCCCTTTTTAGAACTATAGGTTTAAACACGTTAGTTGTTAAAAATTATTATTTTTTTACTAAACGTTTGGTAATTGTATTACCTAGTTGGTTACTAATTTTAACTATGTATAAGCCGTTAGATAGATTATCTATATTGTATTCATTTTTATTTTTTGTAGGTATTAATGTTGCGGCTTTCTTTCCTAATAAATCAAATATGGCAATATTAGAAATTGTTGCATCGTTGGTTGTTTCAATTTTAAAAGTAGATTTTGCTGGATTGGGATATAATTTAATATTACTAGCAAAAGCTACATTGTTATTAGTGCTTAAAGTTTGACTGTTGTAAAGAGCTGTTACGGCTGCTTGATCTAGAACAGAATTATGTATCATAAAATCGTCGTATTTTGATATGGCACTACCACCCCAATCGGCTCCAATAACCCATTTGTTGTAATTTTGAAAGGCGAAAGGGTACGTGTTTCCAAAGCTTTGAGTTTCTAAGAAAACACCGTTTCTATAGGTTGTAATTTCATTTTCAGATTCATCAAATGCGGTTACAAAATGATTCCAAACTCCATCTGCCAAAGCTGGTCCTTGATCGGCTGTTATTCCGCTAATCTTATTCATATATATGGTACTTGCACCAGCATTCCATGTTGCATTTATAATGCTAACCATGGCGTTTGTGCTTTCGGCATAAAAAACTAAATTGTATGCTGTATAGCCACCCGCACTAGAATCGAGTTTAAACCAATAGCTCATGCTCCAATCGCCTGTTGTTGGTAACGTTGAAGCTTCTGCAAATTCGTATCGGTTAGCTATTTGTAACACTTGACCTCGCACCGGGTCTGTAACAATACCTGAAGACATATTTCCAGTTTCAGTATTGTTTTCACCTTGGTTTTCCATTAGACTAATGGTTTGATTATTTGGCGATTCGGCATCAAAAACTGTTACTCCCATGTCGTCTCTAGACGAATTAAATGTAAAATGTACTTGGGCGTTAATAGATGAGATAGCGGTAATGGCTATCATAAATAAAGTAATTTTTTTCATAATTTATGTTATTTAGTATGAAATAAAACTATGCCATTTATCTGATAAAAAAATGGATAAAATTTGGTTAAATATGGATATATATGCCTTTTGTTAAATAAAACAAAAGGCATTGTTGTTATTTCTTTAAAATTTTAACAGTAATAGGGTGATCTAGATAAATTTTAGCTAAGTATATACCTGAAGCTGCATTAGCCAAATCGAGTACTACTTTTCCATGTTGTTGTTTATAGGTCTTATTAGATATTAATGTTCCCGATTCTGTATATATATTTATTTTGATTTCTGATTTCGATTGAGGAACCGTGATTTCAAAAGCACCAGATGTGGGGTTTGGGATGGCTTTTATGTTACCTATTTTAATTTCTGATTTTTTTTTTGTTGATAGCAGGCTTTCATTAATGTTAAAATCTAGTACTCCGCTTCCATAGGTAGCAAATCGCACTAAGTTTTTAGATTTAATAAATTGTACGTCAGTAAATTGAACGTTAGGAACATGTTCGCCAGTCATTGCAAACCATTGGTCTTGATCTACAGAGTATACCCAAGCGCCATCGGTTTCACAAGAAGCAAATACATATTTTCCGTTTGGCGATACGGTTAAATCTGTAATTCGGGTTACGGCTAAGCCAGAATTGTGATTAGAAAATGTCGCTCCACCGTCATTCGATATTAAAAACATATTGCCTTTTCCTGCAAAATATACAGTCGCTTCATCTGTTGTACTTGTGGCAATTACAGTTCTTCTTTTTCTGTGAGAATCATCTTGTTTGGGCCAGGTTCCAGTATAGCTAGATTGTGTAAAGGTTACCCCGCCATCGCTTGAGTACATTAATGGTCCGTTTTTTAAACCAACATACCATCTATTAGTATTTAAATCTGAATAACCAAAACTAATAGGAGCTCCAGAAAAAACAAAAGGATGTAATGTTTTTAATATGGTGGTACCATTAAATGTAAATTTATTTAATTGGGTACCTCCTGCAGGGATATAAATAGCATCTTCATTCGGATTTGGAGAAGGGGTCATGCTAGTGGCCCACCAGCTTGTATAATAATCTTTTTTAACAACGGTGCTGTAATTTCCGCCATTAAGTACCGATGCGTGCCCAATGGTACCATAATAATACCAAAACCATGCAGAGGATTCATCTTTAGATAAAGCAACTCGTAAAACATCGGTGTTAGCTTCGCGGTCTGCTTCATATATATTGTTGCTGTTAGGAGTATCAATAAAACCTTGAGATCCACGATCTTGATTAGCGGTATAAGCTCTATTGTTTATATCACTTGTAGCGGCATCATATGCCATTATAATAGGAGATCCAGTATTTATGGAAACCCAAGAGTTTGATAATCTAGGATTATTGGAGTAATAGCTTCCAAAATCTAAGCCAACAAAAGTGATGGTGCCACCGCTTTCTTTGTTGTATGTTTTCATGTGCTGTAAATCCCAGGCGTAATATGTGTTAAAATAGTGGTTGTTGCTAGACCATGTAGCGCCATAATCGGTAGACATATACAAATCTACAAAACCTTTAAAACAAACGTTAGGAGATGTAGGGTGAATTTCCATTAATGGACTGTTGTTATTATTAGAGGTTTGTGTCCATGTTTTGGCTTCATCATCGGAATAAAATATATTTGTATTACCCGCACTGATATAAAAATAGTATTTGCCTCCAACTAAGGTGCCAAAAACTTTTAGTGCGCCAGAAAAAGTTTGAGCGGGGGATGCGTATGGCGAAAAGTCGCTATCACCTTCTTCCATTTTATAAATTAATAATCTTGAGTCGCTTTTTCTTTTAGCAAAGCAGTAAACACTATTACTGTTATGCGGTTTATTAATTACAACTTCAAAATCTGATTTTTTAAATTTTACACTAGATTCGGTATAATTTAGTCCATAATCGGTTGATATAAAAAGGCGGTCGTAGGCATCACCTGAAATATAACTTCCGCCATGAGCAACTATACGTCTACCTGTTGGAGTTTTGGTAACTACGGTTTTATAGTTCCAAGAGCTTTGGAACAGCGCACCATTGGCATCAATCCAATTACGGCCTTCGTCATCTGAAAATTCCATACCGCCGTTGGATTTTTGGTGAAGTAAACGAAAACTATTGTCTGGTAGGTTTATTCCGTTTAAATCGTCGCCTAATACGTTTTTTTTATGATTTCTAAGCGACCATTTAATAGGGGCACTTTCATCAATTTTATAAAGATGGCCAGCGAATGAAACAGCATAAAGCTCTTCGTTTACAGGGTCGTAAACCGAGCCATCAGCTCTAAATCCACTATCGTCAAATAGTTCTAGGTTTTTTTGATTCCAACTCCCCGTTATATTATTGTTGGCGTATGCGTAGCTGTTTGGAGCCAAAGGCATATTATCAAATTTTAAGAATTTTTTTTCAGAAGATACTAAGGTGTCATAATTGGTGAATTTATAACCAGATTTATCTAAATTTTGTTTCCATTGGTTATATTTTTCAAGCGCTTCTCCTTTTAGGGTATTAGGGTCAAAGGGTGCTTCTGTTTGTAAATTTTCTTCTGGTTCTTCCTCGAACTCTTCCTCTTGGTACTCATCATTTAGTGGTTGTGTTGTGGTTTCTTTTTTAGGTGTTTCTAAAAGAAAAAACAAGGATATTGATATCAATACAGATACAAAAACAGAAAATTTAAATATGTTCTTTTTTACAGTTGTCATTTTTATAGTGGTATATTTTAAGTTGTTAATTTTTTATCAATAGCTTAGTTGTGGTTTTTGTTGTTCCATTTAGTTTTAGTAAATAGCTACCAGCACTCATGTGGCTAGTGTTTATTTCTAAATAAGTACTATGCAAAGGAATGATATCTTTTTTTAAGAGTAGCCCATTTATAGAATATATGGTCCAATTATAATAGGAGTTAGGTTTATTTAATTTAATATATAATTTGTTTTTAAAAGGGTTTGGATAGATTATAATATTGGTTTCTATTGGAGTATTAAGGCTTAGTTGATGGTTATACGAGCCATTAATAAAAAGTTCTGCAATATTGGTAAACGGTGAGTTATTAACATCGGCCAATGCCACTAGTTTAATGTATTGGCATTCGGTAACATGGTCAAGATATATGGTTTTTAAAGAGGAATCTCCATTCAGGGTGCCACTAACAATTGGAGCTCCCCAATTTACGCCATCCATTGATGTGTAAAATTGGTATTGTGTTATATTGCCATTTGTTTTGCCATCTTGTCTAGGTAAGTATTTCAATGCTTCAATTTGTGCAATATCTCCTAAGTTAATTTGGATTTCGTGGGGATGCGAAGGTTTATCGTTAGCCCAATCTGTAAACCAAAAAGAATTAGAATTATTGTCAAACGCATTTGTAGCAGGATTTCCTGTACCTTGATTATCTTCACTATCAACCATAAGTAATTGCCAGTTGTCTTTACTTAGTTGAGGTGGATATGAACCTTTTAGATATAACTCTGCTATATTGGTAAAAGGTTTATTGTCTTTGGACGCTAAAGCAACTAGTTTGATGTATTTACACTCAATGGTTTTGTTAAAATTTACTGTTTTAAGGGTGTAATCTCCAGTAAAACTCCCACTAGCAATTGGAGTTCCCCAGTTAGACGTGGTGTTTGATGCGTAGAATTCGTACTGAGTAATGTTTCCGTTTGTATTGTTATCTTGTCTAGGTAAATATTTAAAGGCACTAATTTTAGCTCGTTCCCCTAAATCAATTTGTATTTCATGCGGTGGTGTTGGTTGGTTGGTTTTCCATTCTGTGTGCCAAAAGGTGTTTGGGTTATCATCAAAAGCATTAATAGCGGGGTTTCCTTGGCCTTCAGTATCTTCGCTATCTACCATAACCAACTTCCAATGGTCTTGTTTTAATAGCGTTTCATCTATATCGGTTGCGGTTTGTTCTTTCCAAACTCTAATGTAATCTACTTGAGTTTCTGTAAGGTATCCAACAGGGTAGTCTTTAAAATACTGATCGCCAGTTAGCCCAAAGCTAGCTCCATTAGATAACCATAAATATTCTAAGGTTTTTACAACCCATTTGGTATCTGAATAACGTACCTTAAAAACACCATCATAATAAATATCCATAAAACTTTCTGTCCAGTGAAACCCCCAAGTATGAAACCCAGAATGGATGCCAGGAGTATTATATTGTTTCGTGTTTGCTTGGTGGTTAGTGCCATAACCATCTATATGTATTACAGATTTGGTATAATCTCCGGTCCATGCAGTTTCAAAAACATCTATTTCGGCGCCATCATTAGCAGTACCATCAACGTTACTCATATTAGGTCCTTGTAGCCAAAAAGCGGTATGGGTGCCTTTACTAGCATCTCCAACTTTAATTCGGGTTTCAAAATAACCATATTGAGTTAAATATTTTGAAGCACTATTTATAGAGCCATTGGTCATTGAGCTACTGTTGGTTTTAAAAACTTTTAGAATTAAATTTCCATTTTCTACCGATACATTTTCTGGTTTCCATTTCCAATCATAAATTCCAATATTAGGTCTAGCAGCTCTAGAATTTGTACTGTTATCAATTTGCCATTTTTTGTCATCGACACTTGTTCCATTAAATTCATCACTAAAATCAAGCGTCCAGCTACCTTCTATATTGGTATTGTTAGGTTTAGCGTTTTTTGGCGTTTCTTCATCGACGTTTTGCGAAAAAATGACGTTTGGCATTATAGTTAAAAAACATATTAGTAATATTATTCTCATAGTTGAATTCTTATTTGTAGTATTATTCTTTCTTTTTTATTAAGTTTTGAACGATAATGCGATATGGGTTTTATTTTAATGATAATATCAAATGTGTAAAATTTATATTTTTATTTTTAAAGTTAATTTTAGATAATTATCTAAAAGACAGGTTGTTATAGTGGTTTTTTTTTGTAAGTTATATTGTTGGGGGAATGGAGAATTCAAACTTAAAAATTTTGTTTAAAAAAAATATAGACATAAATACTTAAAAAATAGACATTTCTGTTTTTATGTTAGTTTACTAAAAAGGAGATGGATTAAAGAATAAACTCAAGCGCTTAATTTTTTTTGTAAAAACAACAAGGGTACAAAAATATTCAAATGAGGTATTGGTGTTTTAAAAATAGATAATATAGTATTACATATGAATAATAAATCATCATTATTATTTATAGTTTTAAGTTAATTTCACAAGATAAAAATACTTCGTATGGTAAGTATGACTTTTACTTTATAAAGCGTTTAAAACTAGTAAAATATATAAAATGATAACAGGAAAAAATTATATAGGTAATCAATTATCTGCAACGGGAAGTACAACATTTAAAACATTTAATCCGTTATTAAATTTAGAAAATCAATGGGAAATAACCGAAGCATCGGCAGAAGAGGTAAATGAAGCTGTAGCCTTAGCAAGGCAAGCTTTTCATGTTTATTCTAAAATATCGGGAGCTAAAAAAGGAGCTTTTCTTAGAAGTATTGCAAAAGAAATTGAAGCTTTAGGAGATGAACTTTTAGAAGTTTATTCGGCAGAGAGCGGTTTACCAAAAGGAAGAGCGATGGGAGAACGCGGGAGAACCATAGGGCAATTACTAGCCTTTGCAACGCATGTTGAAGAAGGAAGTTGGGTAGAGGCCTCTATTGATACGGCACAACCAAACCGAGAGCCTATTCCCAAAGTAGATTTAAGAAAAATGTATGTTGCTCTAGGGCCTGTAGCTGTTTTTGGAGCATCAAATTTTCCTTTAGCTTTTTCAACAGCTGGGGGAGATACTGCATCGGCATTAGCAGCAGGTTGTCCGGTGATTGTGAAATCGCATCCTATGCATGCAGGTACGGGGGAGTTAGTGGCATCTGCAATTCTTAAAGCAGCTAAAAATACAGGAATGCCAAATGGAGTTTTTTCAAATTTAAATAGTAGTGGCATTAAAGTTGGAGAAATGCTAGTACAACATCCAGGAGTTAAAGCTGTAGGTTTTACAGGAAGTATTAAAGGAGGAAGAGCTTTATTCGATTTAGGAGCTAAACGTGAAGAGCCTATTCCTGTATTTGCAGAAATGGGAAGTATTAATCCTGTCGTTTTATTACCTAAATCTTTAAAGAATAGAGCCCAAAATATAGCGAAAACCTATGCTGGATCGATAACCTTAGGTGCAGGGCAGTTTTGTACAAATCCAGGATTAATTCTAGGTATTAAGTCAGAAGAGTTAACCCAATTTATTAATGATTTAGCAGAAGAAATTGTAAAAATAGAACCATCATGTATGTTGCATCCCAACATTATTGGCGCCTATGAGACTAATAAAGCAAAAGCATTATCGCAAAGCGAATTAACAGTATTGTTCGATTATAAAAATGAGGTCAATGCAAATTATGGAAAACAAGCAGTAACCACTGTTGAAGGGGATACCTTTTTAAAAAATACAACCTTACACCAGGAAGTTTTTGGTCCTTACTCTTTAGTTGTACAATGTGAAAATAAAGCGCAACTGGAAACAGTAATATCTAAATTAGAAGGCCAGTTAACAGGAACATTAATTTCTGATGATGATGAAATAACAGCATATGCAGAGGTTGTAGCTGCTTTGCAAAGTAGAGTTGGCCGTGTTATTTTTAATGGCGTACCAACAGGGGTTGAAGTATGCGCTTCCATGCAACATGGTGGACCTTATCCTGCATCTACAGATTCTCGGTTTACAGCTGTAGGTGTCGATTCAATTAAGCGATGGGTACGTCCATTTAGTTACCAAGATTGGCCAAACCATTTGTTGCCTGATGAACTTAAAAATGAAAATCCTTTAGCTATTTTAAGAACAATTAATAATTTAAAAACTACCGATAAAATATAAGTTGAAGTTTTAAAAGAATTTTAAATTTAATCAAGGATATATAATCTGGATTAGTAGTAACCGGCTAATAACTATTATTTGCTTATGGCCACAACGGCTATTTAGTGTACGATTAATTAATATATAATAGGCGAAGTGTAGCGTTACAGAACAGAATTCTACATAAAATTTAGTTTCAATTTGTTTTGTAAAAAAGAAAATCTAAAGGATATTAAAATAATAAATAGTAAAATAATTCCAAGTAAAATATTATTAAATAATAATATCCTTTAGTTAGTAATATTTTACCTGGTAGCATTTTTAATATATGAGATATACCTCAATACCGAATACACTGTTTATAAAAAACAGAAGTAATTATAAAAAGAAGTTAACCCCCAATACAATAACTGTTTTAGTATCCAATGATGTAAAGCATACCAATGCAGACGGAACGATGGGGTTTGCCCAAAACAGCGATTTGCTATATCTATCTGGAATAGACCAAGAAGAAACTATTTTGGTTTTATACCCAGATGCTTATAAAGAAGAAAACAAAGAAATACTTTTTATAAAGGAGACCAGCGAACATATAAAAATATGGGATGGTGAGAAGTTAACCAAACAAGAAGCTTCGCAAATTTCAGGTATTGCTAGGGTTGAGTGGATTCAGGATTTTGAAAAAATATTGCAATATATGGCTTTTGAAGCCGATGGTTTTTATTTGGGGCATAACGAGCATTTAAAACGTAGCACATGGAACCAAGAAACGCAACAAGACCGGATGATTGCATGGTGCAAAAAAAAATATCCACTGCATCAATATTTCAGAGTGGCACAGCTAACCAGAGATTTAAGACCCGTTAAATCTATAGAAGAAATTAATTTAATAAAAAAAGCAGCAACCATTAGTATAGAAGGGTTTAAGCGTGTTTTAAAAGCAGCTAAACCCAATATGCACGAGTATGAGTTAGAAGCCGAATTATCATACTGTTTTACAAAAGCAGGAGCCAATGGACATGCTTTTAGCCCTATTGTGGCATCGGGTAAAAATGCTTGTTCTTTGCATTACAACACGAATCATAATCTTTGCCAGAATGGCGCTATGGTATTGTTAGATTTTGGTGTATGTTACGGAAACTACAATAGCGATACCACACGTTGTTTTCCCGTTAACGGAAAGTTTTCTAAAAGACAAAAAGACGTATATTCATCGGTGCTTTATTGTTTAAAAAAAGGAAGCGAATTATTAAAACCAGGAATTTCTCATACGACTTATGAAAAAAATATGGCAAGCCTTATAGAAATAGAATTAATTAAATTAGGCTTGCTTAATGCTGAAGATGTAGAAAATCAGGATCCAAATAAGCCATTGTATAAAAAATATTTTATGCACGGTACTGCGCACTATATAGGTTTAGATGTTCATGATGTAGGCTTATATTCTAGAGTTTTTAAACCCGGCATGGTGCTTACTTGCGAACCTGGAATATATATTGAAGAAGAAGGCATAGGGTGTCGTTTAGAAAACGATTATTTAATCACCGAAAATGGGCATGAAAATCTTACCCAGGATATGCCTATAGAAATAGAGGATATTGAACGATTAATGAACCATTAAGACAATTATTTATGAAAATATTAGGAATTGGCGGATCGGATATAGATAAAGAGCTAGCCGCAATAAAACCCAAAGCACATTTAGTTAAACCTATTGAAAAGGAAGAGTTTCAATTACGGATAAAAAAAGCCTGTCATTTAATGCAGGCAAAAAATATAAGCGTCATGTATTTGCATGCAGGAACCAACCTATTTTATTTCACCGGAACTCAATGGAGTTCAAGTGAACGTATGGTTGGAGCCTTATTGTTTCAAGATGGGACTTTAGAATATATTGCCCCAGAATTTGAAATAGGTACCGTTTTAGACTTTATGTTGGTAGAAGGTAAAGTTAATGGCTGGAAAGAACATGAGAGTCCGTATGTTTTATTTTCTAATATCCTTTTAAATTATGGTTTTACCCATGGAGATGTTTTTATGGACGAGGTAACACCATTTTTTGTAACAAATGGTATTTTAAAAGCAAACCCTAAGCTTAATTTAATAAATGCAAAACCTATAACAGCAGGCTGCAGAATGATAAAATCTGAAGCAGAAATAGCCATTATGCAATTGGCTATGGATATAACTTTAGAAGTTCAAAAGGCAACCGCTAGAATTTTAAGAACAGGTATTAGCACAAAAGAAGTTACTCATTTTATTAACGAAGCTCATAAACGTTATGGAGTGCCATCGGGATCTTATTTTTGCATTGTTTTATTTGGTGTAGATTCCTCTTTTCCTCACGGTGTAAAAACACCAAAGGATTTAGAAGAAAATGAGGTTGTTTTAATAGATACAGGCTGTAAATTACATAATTATATTTCTGATATAACACGAACCTATGTTTTTGGACAGGCTACAGAATTACAGAAAAACATTTGGAATATAGAAAAAGAAACTCAACAAGCTGCTTTTAATGCTGCACAATTGGGTAACACCTGTGCTTCTATAGATCACGCTTCCCGAGTAGTTCTTGAATCTCATGGTTTAGGCCCAGAATATAAACTTCCCGGATTACCACATAGAACTGGGCATGGCATTGGATTAGATATTCATGAATGGCCTTATATTGTAAAAAACGATAATACTATTTTAGAACCTGGCATGTGCTTTAGTAATGAGCCAATGATTTGCGTTCCAAACAAGTTTGGAATACGTCACGAAGATCATATCTATCTAACAGAAACAGGACCTAAGTGGTTTACGCAACCAATGCATTCTATTGAAAACCCGTTTGGAATAAATATAAAGTAGCATAGGAGCTATAGTTATTTGCAAAACTTAAAAAAACTTTGCATGTTAAATTGCAAAATTCATTATTTGGGAAATTAAAACTAGAAAAGCAATGTTATACGGTTATAAGTAACATTAAAACGGTTAAAACAGCACGATAATTTTATTGTTTATGTTATTTTAAAATAAAATGAATTTTTATGCTCCAAGTTTTAATACTAGTTTAAATTTAGGTTAAACTGTATTTAGTTGGATTGAATACTTATTTTTGGTGATAACCATAATAAAGTATTCAATCCAACTTTTTTTTATATAAAATACTTGACCAATACAGTTACTCTTGGTGAATTTTTTTAAACTAGATTTATAAATATACGGGCTTAAAGAAAATTATTAAAGAAGATAAAAACAACGCGACTAAAACGGTTTTTTGTTAAGTTACTGTTTAATAGTTTGTTATGTTTTGTATTGATGCACTTTGTACTATTGCAGTACCATTTTCGAACCCACAATCAACCTCCTATACTTATCTTTACATATATTGTTTTTTGTTAACGCATAGTGTTGGCAAGGTTTTTAGTTTAATTAACATTAAAAATGTAGAGAGTTTACAAAACTATATTTTAAGTTATTAATACTTTAGTCATGCTGGCCTTTAATATATGTATTACATTAAACCATACTTTAAAACTAAAATAAGTTTACCACTAAGCATTCATCTTATGAAAATTAAAACTCACATTTTAAAATGTACCACTCTCTTTTTTATCTGCCTAACATTGGGGGCATGGAATTCACCAAAAAAAACAAAAGAGCCGGTAAGAACAAAAGTTAACATTAATAACCATTGGTCCTATTTAGAACAGAATTTTAAATCTAAAGAAGAAGCTTTAACACATCAAGGCTGGAAGACTATAAATTTACCGCATACATGGAATGCCTTAGATGCTACCGATTTAAACCCAGGCTATAGACGTACAGCAAGTTGGTATAAAAAGAACCTAGATATTAAGCATGTAAATTCAGAATTGATATATCAATTGTATTTTGAAGGTGTAAACATTACTAGTGAAGTTTATGTTAACGGTATTAAATGTGGCGGTCATATTGGTGGTTATATTGGATTTGGAATAGATATAACCAAGCAAATTAAGCCAGGTATTAATGAAATTTTAGTGCGTGTGGATAATGGTTATAATCCAGAAGTGATACCGTCTCAAAAGAGTGATTTTTTTATATTTGGAGGTATTACCAGAGATGTTTGGTTAGAAACTATGCCTAAAAATCATATTTCAAATTTAAAAATAACAACACCTAAAGTTTCCCAAACTCAGGCTACTGTATTGGCTATGGTTTCTGTTAATGGTAACCAAAAAAATAACACCAACATTAAAGCAGATATTCTGGATGAAAGAGGTAATGTTATAAAGTCCTCTATGTTTAAAGTAAAAAACAATAGTGCTGAAATTCAATTTAAAGATTTAAGAAATATTAAACTATGGGATACCAATACCCCTAATTTATATACACTACAGGTCGCTTTGATAGAAAATGGACAGGTTGTCGATAAAATATCAAATCGTTTTGGGTTTCGGTGGTTTGAATTTAAAGATCATGGAGCATTTTTTCTTAACGGAAAACGCTTGTTGTTACGTGGCACTCACCGTCATGAAGAGCATGCAGGCGTAGGTGCAGCCATGAGCAATGCCCAACATAGAAAAGATATGGAACTTATAAAGGATATGGGAGCCAACTTTGTGCGTTTGGCACATTACCCACAAGACCCCGAAATATATAAAGCTTGTGATGAACTTGGTTTATTGGTTTGGGACGAATTGCCTTGGTGTCGTGGCGGTGTTGGAAATGAGACTTGGCAAAGTAATACCAAAACTATGCTGAAGGAAATTATCAATCAAAATTATAACCATCCTAGTGTTATTATTTGGTCTTTAGGAAATGAAATGTATTGGTTACCAGATTTTGAAGGAGGGGATGATGTGATCAAAATGAATGCTTTTTTATCAGAATTAAACACAACGGCACATACTTTAGATCCTTCACGAAAAACAGCGATTAGAAAGTATTATGAAGGCTCTAATATTGTCGACGTATTTTCTCCCTCTATTTGGTCTGGATGGTATTCAGGAAGTTACAAGAGCTATCAAAAAGCCATAGATAAATATAAAAAAGAATATAAATCTTTTTTGCATGCGGAATATGGAGGTTCTAGCCATGTAGGCCGCCATACAGAAAACCCAATTACGGGAGAAGGTAAAATTCAATCAGATGGTTGGGAAGAAGAAATAGTTCAAACCGGCGTTGCTAATATTGCACAAATAGGGGATTGGAGTGAAAATTATATCGTCGATTTATTCGACTGGCATTTACGTATAAGTGAAAACGCCCCCAATTTTGTAGGTAATGTGCAGTGGGCATTTAAAGATTTTGGTACACCTTTACGTCCAGAAAATGATATTCCTTATATGAACCAAAAAGGTTTAGTTGATCGCGCAGGAAAACCAAAAGACGCCTTTTATGTGTTTAAAAGTTATTGGGCAAAAAAGCCTTTTGCTTATATAGAATCGCACACTTGGACCAAGCGTCAAGGACCAGAAGGTTTAAAGCGTAATATATGTGTTTATAGTAATTGTAACACGGTAGAGCTGTTTTTAAACGGAAAGAGTTTAGGGACTAAAAAACGCGACAGAACAGCTTTTCCAGCAGCTGGTTTAAATTGGGATTTAGAATTTACCTCTGGAGAAAATAAACTAATTGCAGTAGGAAAAACAAAGAACAATATAGAAGTGAAAGACGAGTTAATAGTAAACTATAGATTTATCAAAAACACTAAAGCTATAGGCTTGAAATTGGAAGAAAAGATTTTAGAAAACGGTAATTATTTAGTAACAGCTATAGCCTACGACAATCAGGGTTTACAATGTTTAGATTATGAGAACAAAGTGTATTTTCAATGCCTTTCTGGAGGCGAAACTTTAAAAAGTTTAGGTACACCCACAGGAAGCGAATCAATAGCTATGGCTAACGGAAAAGCCTCTATAGAAGTTATGAGATATTCTAAAAATAAACCTTTAGAAATTATGGTAATCAATCAAAATTTTAAAGGAACTTACTTGACTATTGATTAGATTGGTTGTAGTTTAGTAAGTCCATATTATAGTAACAAGAAGTTTTATATAAATGATTAAAAATTATTTCGCTAACATATTATTTCTTTGTTTATGCTTATATACTATGGCACAAAACCATCAATATAAGTTTAAATCCTTTACGCCTAAAGATGGACTCTCTCAAACCTCGGTAATCGATATAGCACAAGATACCTTAGGGCAGATTTGGGTCGCTACTCGAGATGGCCTGAACAAGTATGACGGAAATTCTTTTAAAATTTATAGACATGATGAAGCCGATTCTACATCAATTTCAAATAGTGATATTTTAGCTTTAGAAGAAGATTCTTCAGGAATGCTTTGGGTTGGCACCTATAACGGTTTAAACCGCTATAATCCGGTAACCGATAATTTTGATCATTTTTTACATTCAAACGAAAAATCTTCTATTCCATCTAACACGGTTTGGAAAATAAAGGAAATAAAAGATGAAATTTGGATTGGAACCTTAGATGGATTAGCGATATATAATAAAAAAACGGGAGCCTTTTTAACTGTGCATTCAGAACCCGAGAACCCTAATAGTTTACCTGGTAAATTTATATTTAGTATTTATGAAACTCAAAACGGAACTATTTGGCTCGGTACCGAAAACGGCTTATGCAAGTTGATATCTAGAAACCAAAATCAGTTTACATTTCAACGTTTCGATTATAGATCACCTCATAATTCAAAAGCATATCGGTTGTATGTTAAAGAAATCATAGAAGACAAATCGCATAACTTGTGGGTAGCCACAAAACATACTGGTTTGTATAAAATTAAGGCTAATTCTACAGAGCTCGTTTCTATAAATAACATACAAAAATATCAAAGTTTAGATAAAGATATTAGAGCTTTAAGTATAGATCGTAATAATAATTTATGGATTGGTTCTTATATTGGCATTTCCTTGTTAAACAACAAAGGCGAATTAAAAAAAATAGGAAACAAAACCAATCAGGATAGTGGTTTAAGTAAAATAAAAACTATTTATACAGATAAAAATGGTTCGGTTTGGTTAGGGAGTTATTATGGAGGCTTACATCTATGGGATAAAGCCAATACCAATTTTATAAACTATAACCAGTTTACAAAACCACACAGTTTAAATTATAATGTGGTAGGTGCTATTGCGGCTAACGATAATCAGGTGCTTTTTTTAGGAACCGAGGGGGGAGGTATCACAAAAATTGATTTAAAAACCAATAAGTCAACAAATATAAATGTAAATAATACTAAAGGCTTTTTAAGTGACAATATTAAATCTTTAATTATAATAGGCGATGTACTCTGGGTTGGAAGTTTTAACTCGCCTCCTTTTTTATACAATTACAAACAAGAAAAGGTAATTCCTAATAACTTTCCAAAATTCTTAATTAATGAATTTCAAGACTCTAGTGTGTATGTTTTCGAAAAGGAATCCGATAGCATAATTTGGCTTGGAACCTTTGGAGAAGGTGTATTACGCTACAATACCAATACAAATACCTATACCAAAATTACTATGGGTGAAAACAAACGTTTTTCTTTAACAAATAGAAGAACACGTGCCATACATATTGATTCTAAAAGACGAGTTTGGATAGGAACACAAAGCGGGTTAAATTTAATTGCACTAGCAGATATAGATCATGAACAAGTTCCTGTAGAACACTTTTTCTTCGATTCTGGAACCCTTTCTGGCGTTGATATTTTAACCATTTTTGAAGATAGCAAACAGCAAATTTGGGTAGGAACTAAATCAAACGGATTTTTTAAATTTAATGGAGTTTCTTTTGAAAAAGTAAAATTAAACAAAAATCAAGTGGTTATAAACTCTGTACATGCCATTTTAGAAGATGCACAACAGAATTTATGGCTAAGCTCTAATCACGGCATTATTAAATATAATAGCGACACCGGAGAGATTATTAATTATGATCAAACCGATGGATTAATAAGTAATGAGTATAACGATAATTCGGCTTTAAATTTCAATAATGAGCGTTTGTATTTTGGTGGGCCAGCTGGCGTAACTTCATTTAATCCCGAAGCTATTAATGTTAATAATTATAACCCTCAAGTTGTTTTAACCGATCTTAAAATTAAAAATGAATCGGTAAAAATTGGAGGTCCAAAAAGCATATTAGATAAAAATATCGCCTATACCAAGACCATAGAACTACCATATAATAAAGCGAATTTTTCTATAAATTTTGCGATCCCAAATTTTATAAATGCTACAAACAATAGTTATATGTACCGTCTTACAGGATTGGAAGACACCTGGAATTTAACCACCAACAACCAAGTTAATTATATTATCCAAAATCCAGGAACTTACATTTTTGAAGTAAAAGGCGCCAATAACGACGGAATTTGGAATAAAGTCCCAACGACTTTAACTATAAAAGTGCAACCAGCACCTTGGCGTAGTTGGTGGGCTTTTTTAATTTATGGTGCTTTAATTGGGCTTACCTTAATAACTTTACTATGGTTTTTAAAATCCAAGGAAAAGCTAAAACATGAATTAGAACTAGAATTTATTGAAAAAAAACGTAATGAAGAGATTAACCACGCTAAACTTCAGTTTTTTACTAACATATCTCATGAGTTTAGAACACCTTTAACTTTAATTTTAGGGCCTTTACAGCAAATTATTCAAGATTATAAGGGCAGTAATAAAATGTATAAAAAATTATTAGTGATTGAAAATAATGCTAACCACTTACTTCATTTAATTAATCGCTTGATGGATTTTAGAAAATTGGAAAACAACCAATTTAACTTACAGGCAGCAGAAGGGAATATTGTTAAATTTATGCGAGAAATTTACTTGTCTTTCACAGAGTATGCTAAAAATGGTAATTATAATTACACCTTTGAAACATCCAACGAACACATTAATGTTTATTATGATAGAAACAAATTAGAACGGGTTTTTTATAACTTAATTTCTAATGCTTTTCGCTATACACCAAAGGGAGGTGTTATAAAAATTAAAATATTTAAAGAACCAAACCATATTTTTATAGATGTTAACGATTCGGGCGTAGGTATAGCCCCAGAATACAAAGATAAAATTTTTGATCGCTTTTTTGATGTCCCCATTCACAATCAACCACAAAAAAATTATAATCAAGGTAGCGGTATTGGCCTCTCTATAGCTAAAAATATAGCTTTACTGCATAAGGGAAATATTATATTAAAAGATAAAGAGTCCTCAGGAAGTG
The DNA here is from genome assembly GCF_008033385.1 of Algibacter pacificus. Lineage (GTDB taxonomy): Bacteria > Bacteroidota > Bacteroidia > Flavobacteriales > Flavobacteriaceae > Algibacter > Algibacter pacificus. The sequence goes on from NZ_VOGY01000001.1 coordinate 727,985, forward strand.
TTTTTAGGGTGGTTTTGCCTCTAGGACGAACACATTTAAAAGACTCCGAAATTTTAAACAATTTTAAACGTAGTGATGATATTAGCCAATATGAAATTCAACTAAAAGATACTGATGTTACAAAAGACAGCTTATTAGAAGATCTAGCTTTAAATAAGCATGAACAAACTATTTTAGTTGTTGAAGATAGCAAACCATTACGCGTATTTATTAAAAATTTATTACAACATCAATATAACATTCTTGAAGCTGAAAATGGTAAAATCGCTTTAAAACTAGCCTACCAAAACCTGCCAGATTTAATTATTAGTGATGTGATTATGCCAGAGATGGTTGGTACAGAACTGTGCGCAAAAGTAAAGGAAGATATTAAAACCAGCCATATACCAGTAGTGTTATTAACCTCGAGAAGTGCTTTAATTTATAAATTTGAAGGTTTAGAAAGTGGTGCCGACGAATATATCAGTAAACCTTTTAATGTTAAAGAATTTCAACTTAGGATTAAAAACCTGTTAGATAATAGTTTACGTCTTAAAAACAAGTTTTCTAATGTCGCCCAATTAGCACCTAGTGAAATTACTATAACATCTTTGGATGAAAAATTACTAAAAAAGGCTTTTAAAATTGTGGAAACTAACTTGGGTAACGATCAGTTCGATGTCATTACTTTCAGTGAAGAATTAGGCGTAAGCCGAACCACACTTTTTAGTAAAATTAAAGCATGGACCAATTTTACTCCAAATGAGTTTATCCAAGAAATTAGATTAAAACATGCCGCACAACTTATTGAAAGTAATAAATTGAATATTTCTCAAATAAGTTATAAAGTTGGCTTTAAAAATCCTAAATACTTCAGTAAATGTTTTCGAAAAAAATTCAAAGAGACTCCTACTCAATATCAAAATAGGTTTTCGGAAAAATTTAATAACTAAATTTTGTATTCTGCATAAATAAAGGGGGTTTAATGGTAAATATGAACTATTGGATACCCTTTTTTGAATTTAGCGAAATATCTTTTCGGCTATATTTGGAATATGAAATTCAAACATTCTAAACTAGAGGTAATCGAAATAGTTCTAATAATTGTAATTATAGTTATTAGTTTATTGGCAATCTATTTTAGTTAACTAAACAAAACCAAATTTTATGACAACAAACAAACACAAAAAAACACAGTGGCTGTTACTGATGTTCATCATGTTAATGGGAACATATGTACAAGCACAAGAAAGAAACCTTAGCGGGACAGTAACATCTAGGGAAGACGGTATGGCTTTACCTGGAGTAAATGTATTATTAAAAGGCGCTTCAGTCGGGGCAATATCAGATTTTGATGGAAATTTCACCATTCGTATTCCTAACAATAATGCCGTATTAGTAGTAAGTTATTTAGGTTATGAAACTCAAGAAGTTACCGTTGGAGATAAGACGAGCTTAAAGATAGCTTTAAAGGTAGACCAAAACGAACTAGAGGAAGTTGTAGTAATAGGCTATGGTACTGTAAAAAAGAGTGATGTTTCAGGAGCAGTATCTTCAGTTAAATCGGCCGAACTTACAGCTTACCCTACATTAAATGCCGAACAAGCTTTACAAGGTAGAGCCGCTGGTGTAGCCGTACAATCAAATAATGGAGGGGAGCCAGGAGCACCAATGAAAGTGCGTATTCGTGGCGGTACTTCTATTAATGCAAGTAGTGATGCTTTGATAGTTGTTGATGGATTTGTGGGTGCTTCTATGCCTGCACCAGAGGATATTGCATCTATGGAAGTGTTAAAAGATGCATCTGCCACAGCTATATACGGCTCAAGAGGATCCAACGGGGTTATTATGGTTACTACTAAAAAAGGGGTTTCGGGGAAACCTACTTTAGAATTAAACACTTCATATTCTGTTCAAAACGTTAACCATACCATTAATTTATTAGATGCAAATGAATTTGCGACTTATAGAAATGCTTATTCCAGTAATTATACTCAAGGTTCTGCAAATACAGATTGGCAAGACGAAATTTATAGAACGGGTAGTATTTCAAATACACAACTAGCGTTTTCAGGAGGTTCAGATACTTCAAAGTATTATATTTCAGGTAATTATTACACCCAAGATGGAGTTGTTATAAACTCTAATTTAGAGCGATTTACTGTATTGAGTAACGTAGATTTGGATGTGTCAGATCGTTTTAGGGTAGGTTTAAATGTTTTTGGTGCACGTTCTAATAAAGATGGTGTTAGTACACAAGCTCAAACGGGTGGTACCGGCGGTGGCGATGTTATTTCTTCAGCCTATCGTTTTGCTCCAGATTTAGGGATATATAATGCCGATGGAACTTATACTATTAACTCTTTAGGGGATGATATTGATAACCCATATGCTTTAGCTACGGAATTAATAGATGAACGATCTGTAGATACTTATAGAACAAATTTTTATGCGGCTTATGATATAATTGAAGGTTTGGAGTTTAAAACAACTCTTGGTTTTAGTTCAATAAATACTCAAATTGGAACCTTCAAACCTACAACCATTTTGGCAGGTTCTGGAGTAGGAGGCGAGGCATCTATTGAAAATAGAAGATCGACTAACGTACTTTCGGAAAACTATTTAACTTACAAAAAAGCTTTAGGCAATCATAATTTTACTTTTTTGGCTGGATATTCATACCAAAAAAATACCAACGAAGGATCTGTGGCCAGTGCTAGAGGTTTTGTAACCAACGAAGTATTTTATAGAAACTTAGAAGGCGGAGCGGTAACTATGCAACCCAGTTCGTTTTTTAATGAATCTGAGTTAGTATCACTTTTCGGTCGTGTTAATTATGAATACAACAGTAAATATATTTTAACATTTACAGCAAGACGCGATGGCTCTTCAAATTTTAGTAAAAATAATAAATATGCCTTTTTCCCTTCAGGTGCCATTGCCTGGAATATGGGGAAAGAAAATTTTTTAAAAGATAGTAACGTAATTAATAGTTGGAAATGGCGTGCTAGTTATGGAGCTACAGGGAATCCATCTATTTCACCTTATGAAACCCTTGCTAAATTTTCATCGGTATATGCGGTAATAGGAGATCAGCAAGTTAACGGTGTCGTGCTAACCGATTTTGCAAACGATAATTTAAAATGGGAAACTTCTAAACAATTAGACTTAGGAGTCGATGTTGCTTTTTTTAATAATAGATTGGACGTTGCTTTTGATTATTATAATATTAAAACGGAAGATTTATTATTTCCACGACCTTTGCCAGAGTATTCAGGAGTTTCCTCTCAAATTCAGAACATTGGAGCGTTAGAAAATAAAGGCTTCGAGTTTTCAATAAATTCAAGAAACATAGCTTCAGAATATTTTACATGGGCTACTGCTTTTAATTTCTCAACAAATAAAAATAGCATGGTTAAACTACCAGACGGTAATGATATTTTTATCGATTCAGCACCTGGCCACTTCTTACAAAAGCAAACTCAAATTTTACGCGAAGGCGAACCTGTTGGATCCTTTTATGGTTACCAATACAAAGGTGTATATCAAGGCGGAACTCTTCCAGATGGCACAGCTACATTTTCAGGAGATTCCGACCCAGGTGGCGAGTTGTTTGCCGATTTAAACAATGATGGTGAAATATCTACCGAAGATAGACAGATTATTGGAGATCCAACACCCGATTTTATTCTCGGTTTTAATAACGACTTTAAGTATAAAAATTTTGATATGAATTTGTTTTTTCAAGCTTCTGTTGGTGGTGAAATTCTTAACTACACTTTATTAGAATTAGGATCCGGAGCAGCTAATGCAACAACAGCTATGAATGATGCTTGGTCTGCTACCAATACAGATACCAATGTGCCAAGACCTGCAGTTCGCGAAAAAAGAATTACTTCTCGATATGTGTATGATGCAAGCTATTTGAGATTGAAAAATTTATCCTTTGGGTATAACTTGCCAACTCCTTTTTTAGATAAAACTGGTATTAAAAATGCACGAGTTTATGTTAGTGGGCAAAATTTATTAACGTTTACAGATTATCCAGGAGCCGATCCAGAGGCAAATTATAGAAACGATAATAATGAGAGAAGTAATACAAATGTAGGTTTAGATTACGGTAGTTACCCTAACGTGAAAACTTTTACTTTAGGATTAAATTTAAAATTTTAACATGAAAATTATGAAAAAATATAAAATAACACTGCTATTATTAACACTAACCTTTTTAGGGTGCTCCGATTTAGAAGAGCAGCCAGTGGGCGTATTAGCTCCAGAGTCATTCTTTAAAACAACAGCAGATTTACAAGCCGTAATTAATGGGAGTTTTGCTGGCTTATCAACAGAATCTTTTTGGGGGCGAAAACTTAGCTTAACTCTATTATTAAGAGGCGATATGGCCGATATAGGTGATCAAGGTACTTCAGGAAGGCGTCGAGAAGTTAATAATTTTACAATGGCTGATGATAATGGTATGGTAAGTGCCTTTTGGCCGCAAGCCTATTCTATTATTGGAACCGCTAACCAAGCTATTTCAAATGCTAATCTTATTGATGAAGAGGAATCTAAGGTTAATGAAGTTGTAGCTCAAGCTTATTTTGTTAGAGCTTTTACCTATTACCACTTAGTGCGTTTATTTGGAGATATACCATATATAGATTTTGCCGTTGCTGATGCTGCTGATATTGCTACCATTTCTAAAACCCCAGAAGATGAGGTTTATGCCAATATTATTTCTGATTTAATGTTTGCAAAACAATGGTTGCCTAATATACAGCCTTCAAGCGCTTTACCTTCAAAAGCAACAGCTGCAGCTTATTTAGCATCTGTTTATTTAACCACTAAAGAGTATCAAAATGCAGCTACAGAAGCTCAATTTGTTATTAATAAAGAAGATGATTTTGATTTGGCATTAGAAAGCGATTTTCAAGATTTATTTAATTCAGATAAAACAGCAGGCTTGCATGAACCTTTATTCAGTATAGATTATGTTGGGCAAACTCGTGTAGGTAATTATGGTCAAGATTATATAGCTCCTGTAACGGGGATAAGAGGAGATGCCTCTTATGATTATGGTGAAGGATGGAGTGTTGCTGTGCCTAGTTTAAAAGTTTATAATACTTGGGATGGGAGAGATTATCGTCGTGCGGTTAGTTTAGATACTACAGCTACTTCTAAAGAAGGCTTGGTTTATCCTTACACCGAGTTTGAAGATTATTCAGATTTAGCGGTTAATCGTCCACATATAGCAAAGTATTATCGAAATGCGGGACTTGCCGGAAATAATGGTAGAGAATCTAGTAATAATTATATCCCGATGCGATATGCTGAAGTATTATTAATTGCTGCAGAAGCTTTAAATGAAATAAATGGTGGAGCACCTGAGGCCGTTTCTTATATTAATAGATTAAGAGATAGAGCTAGAATGGAGACTATGTACCCAATGGATGTTCCGGTAGGTTTATCTCAAGAAGAGTTAAGGAAGGTCATTATAGAAGAACGAAGGCTAGAATTAGCTTTTGAATTTAAAAGATGGTATGATATTAAAAGACTAAATATTGGTGTGGAAGCTTTTGGTATTAACGGCTTAGAACCACAACCAAATTTTGATGAGAGCAGAGATTATTTATTACCATTACCAGGACCAGAATTGGCAAGAAACCCTAATTTATTACCTAATAATACAGGTTATTAAAGTATAACATATGTTTAAAATTAATTTAATTGTATTAGTAATCGGACTTACCTGCCTTACAAGTTGTAAGTCTGATTCTAATAATAAAATAGAAAAAGAAAATATTAGCAAAATTACTTCTCCAACAGTTTTAGAAAAAAGATTTCAAAAACTTCTAGACTATCCTGTAGGGGCAACTAATTTTCCAAGAAGTATGTCTCTTAATCCAGAAGTTATTCATAAAGTGAATTCTAACGACTGGACAAGTGGATTTTTTCCTGGAAACTTATGGTTAATTTTTAAGTTAACAGGTAACAATAAATATGCAAATAGAGCGAAGTTATGGACCGCCTTAATGGAAAACCAAAAGACCAACAATAGAACACATGATATGGGCTTTAAAGTATATTGTAGTTTTGGAGAAGGGTTAAAAATAGACCCAGATAACGCTTACTATAAATCGGTTATCCTAGAAAGTGCTAAAACTTTAAGTACACGCTATGATAGAAAAGTAGGGTTAATTCGATCTTGGGATTTTAATAAAGATGTTTGGGACTTTCCGGTGATTATTGATAACATGATGAATTTGGAGTTGTTGTTTGAAGCTACAAAAATATCTGGAGATAGTACGTTTTATAACATTGCTGTAAAGCATGCCAATAATACTTTAAAAAATCAATTTAGACCAGATGGAAGTGTATTTCACGTTGTTAATTATGACACTATTACAGGACAAGTTAAAACTAAGGATACGCATCAAGGTTTTAATGTGAAATCTAGTTGGGCACGTGGGCAAGCTTGGGCAATTTATGGCTATACAATGGCTTACCGTTACACCAAGGATTCTAAGTATTTATCTCAAGCAGAACAAACGCTTAAATTCTATATGGAACATAAAAACTTACCTCGGGATGGTGTGCCTTATTGGGATTTTAATGATCCAGGTATTCCAAACGCTCCAAGAGATGTTTCTGCGGCAGCACTAGTAAGTTCAGCTGCATTTGAGCTCTATAAATTTACAAAAAACAAGCACTTCCTTAACTTTGGAATAAAGCTTATAAATGTATTAAATTCGGAATCTTACCTTTTAAGCGAAACGGTAAATGGCCCTTTTGTTTTAGATCATAGCACAGGAAACTGGCCTAAAAAGGATGAAATAGATCAGCCTATTGTTTATGCAGATTATTATTTTTTAGAAGCCTTGTTAAGACAAGAAAATTTGAAAAGTTAGGCTATAACTATTATAGATGTTTTTTATTATAACCACTTCATGTCTTAAACATTGAAGTGGTTTAATTTTATATAATAAGGTTTTTAGGGAAAGGTATTGTAGGCAAGAAGCAAGCAATAAATTTTACACGCCTTAAGTTAGCATTTTAATAAAAACACTAAATTTAAAACATATAATAATAAATGTAATTTTGGAAATCTAGACAGTTCTATTTAAGGGAAGTCTAAAATATAACCATGCTTGCAAAGCAATTTACGATCGATTAGTAGCCAAAGGAAAGCGCAAAAAACTAGCCTTAATAGCGGTTTGTAATAAGCTTTTAAAACAGGCTTTTGCTATCGCAAAATCTGGTCTAACCTATGATAATAATTATAGAAGTGTTTTAGTGAAAAGTTAATGAGGTTTTACTTGTTTTTTACCACAGTACTTTGTTGGGCTTTCGTATTTTTTAATCGACGTCTTTTTTTAACTTATCAGGATTTTGTCGTGTGTCAAAAATTGTAATGATTTCTATTTCTTTTCGTTCAGCTATTATTCTGTAGAAAAATGTCGTTTGCTTTGTAACAACACATTTATAAAGATTTTTAAATTCCGATGATTTTGGACAACTATCAGGTTGATTTGATATTTGTTTGATTTTATCGCTTAGTTTTGAGATAAACTTGTCACGAGTTTTTACGTTCCACTCTTCCAGTAAATATTGAGATAGCTTGAGAAGTTTTGATTCGGCAAGTTCGGATAAGAATACTTTCATTAAGAAATTTTCTTTAGGAATGACTCGAAGGAAACTCTTTTTCCTTTATCCAATTCCTCAACACCTTGTTTTATTTCAGATTGTTCAGATAAAGATAATTCGTCCCAAAAATCTACTTTTTCTTTTTTTACAAAATCAGCTACCCTTTGGATGAAATCAGTGTTTTCAGTCTCCAAAATCGTTTTGAGTAGTTCAAGTTTTGTTGTTCGAATATCCATTTTAAAATTTCTTTTAATCAAATGTACAAAAAAATATGATTTAGTTCGTTTTTTTGTCAGTATGTCTCGTCCTGAAATATGGCTACAGGTTAAAATTGAATTTACGCTGTTAATTTGTATACCATATTTGGTGTTTTGAAATCTAAAGATAAGTGTAATCTTATTTCGTTGTATAAATTAATTGCATTTTTTGTAGCTCTTTTAGCGTGTGCCATGTTATCAAAGGTTTGATCGAGATAAAACTCATCTTTTAATATGCCATTTACACGTTCAGCCATTGCGTTTTCGTAACAATGATTTTCTTCAGTCATACTAATATCTATCTTTTTTTCTCTTAAGTATTTGCGTGTAAACATTGCTACAATACTGTATTCCTCTATCGGAGTGATGAATAAGCCCATTGATATTTTTGGCTTGATAAATAGCCTTATTAAGAGCTCTTACACATCCCTTTAATTCTAA
>NZ_VOGY01000002.1 GCF_008033385.1 Algibacter pacificus
TTTCTCCTATCGTCGAAATGACAAAGTTGGGTTGTTTGAAGTTTAACGATTGTCATGTCGAGGAATCGAGACATCACATTAGAGTGCGTTTTTTTGGTTAGTATGATGAGATTTCTCCTATCGTCGAAATGACAAAGTCGGTTTGTTTGAGGTTTAGTGATTGTCATGTCGAAGTATTGAGACATCACATTGGAGTGAGTTTTTATGTTTGTATTATAAATTTCTTCCAAAACGTAATCAACAATCAAATTCAAATTACGTAGCATTACTTAAAAATTAGTATTTTTGTACTTCTAATTATTATGTATGGATATTATTAATGTTGTATTGGCAGATGATCATGTTTTAGTTCGTGATGGCATAAAAGCACTTTTAGAAGATCAATCTGGGGTTGTTGTTATGGATGAAGCATCTAATGGAAAAGAAGCTTTAGAAGTTCTTAAAAAAAACAAGCCACATGTGTTAATTATTGATATACGTATGCCTGAAATGAATGGTATTGATGCGGTTAAAGAAGTTAATAGGTTGTACACCGATGTACGAACACTTGTACTATCTATGCATGATTCCGAAGAATATGTGTTACAAGCTATTCAAGCAGGTGCCGATGGTTATTTATTAAAAGGCGCTAGTAAAGATGAGTTTTTAAAGGCTTTGAATAACGTCGCTTCCGGTGGGAAATATTTTACAGGAGATGTGTCGGCTATAATCATGAATAACTTTGTTAATGGCAATACTAACAAAGCGGTTGCTCCTAAAGTAGAACCTATTAAAGATCCTTTCAAACTTACCAAACGCGAAAAACAAATACTTAATTTAGTACTGCAACTTAAAAATAATAAAGACATTGCGGAGGAACTAAATATAAGTAAGCGTACTGCTGAAGTGCATCGTTTTAATCTTATGAAAAAATTAGAGGTTAAAAATTTGATGGAATTATCAAATAAAGCTAAGGAATTTGGCTTAGCCTAATAGTCTAGTTCTGTTTTTTTATTTTAAAATTATAGGGTTTATGTGTTTTTGAGCGTTTAGCTACGAATTCGAAAATCAATTAGTATGGTTTGGTTTTGTGTATTTCAATAAGTACACTTTTAGTATGAAGGGGACGAAAGTCTTAAATTTTCAAATTCATCGTGGTTTATTTTCAGAATACTTCTTTTAAGTATATTGTACGTAATTATAGAATAGGTATAAGGTTTGTGTTTACGTAATTACGTATAATGCTTAATAGTCTTATTATGAAAACCCAATATTTCTTCTTAAATATTAACCAAGTATTAGCATATCCTCAAAAAGATTATTCTAAAATTGTTAATCTAGTATTAATTTGTTAATACGTAATTTTAATACGTACAAATTAAGTAATTATACTTAGTTTTGTAAGTATAAAATTATCAATTATGGCAAATTTAGCACAAGCAAAGTCAACAACACTAAGTTTATTAGATTTTAAAAGCGTGTCTACACGTACATTTTGGATCACGTCTATATCGTTTTTTATGTGTTTCTTCGCATGGTTCGGTATTGTTCCATTTATGCCCGATGTGGTTAAAGATTTAGGTTTAACACCAGATCAAAAATGGAATTCTATTATTCTAGCTGTTTCGGGAACCGTATTTGCACGTTTACTTATTGGTAAATTATGCGATAAATATGGACCAAGATTATGTTATACATGGTTATTAACTATTGGTGCAATACCTGTTATTTTATGTGGTTTGGTGCAAACGCCAACCCAGTTTTTAATTTGTAGATTGTTTATAGGTTTTATTGGGGCATCATTTGTAATTACGCAAGTACATACCTCTTTAATGTATGCACCAAATATTGTTGGAACAGCAAACGCAACTTCTGCCGGATGGGGAAACCTTGGTGGAGGAGCAAATAGATTAGGGATGCCGTTAATTGCAGCTGCTGTTGTTAGTTTTGGAGTTGCCGATGCTGATGCATGGAGATACTCGATGGTTATTGCTGGTATTGTTTGTTTCTGTATGGGTATTATTTATTTTTTCTTTACTAAAGATACGCTTTACGGAAACTTTAAAGATTTAAGAGCTTCTGGCGAAATGGTTTCAACTAAAAAAGATCAAATTGGTTTTTTAGAAGTGTTGAAAGATTATAGAGTTTGGATTTTATTTGTAGTCTATGCGGCTAGTTTCGGAATTGAATTAACGGTTTACGGAACGATGGATGATTATCTTCAAAACACTTTTCAGTTAGAGCGTGTTACAGCGGGGAATATCGTGTTATCATTCGCATTAATGAATATTTTTGCAAGAACACTTGGTGGTTTCTTCGGTGATAAATTTGGAAAGTTAAAAGGCTTAAGAGGTCGGGTCTTATTCTTAGCATTCATTTTAGCGATACAAGGTTTAATGTTGGTGACTTTTTCAACAACAACCAGTATCATTGTGGGTGTTACATTCTTAATATTATTTAGTTTATCCGTTCAAATGGCAGAAGGCGCAACGTTTTCGGTAGTGCCATTTATTAATAAAAAAGCTATTGGTTCGGTTTCAGGGATTGTTGGCGCAGGCGGTAATGTAGGTGCTTTTTTAGCAGCTATGTTATTAAAGTCACAGTCGGCCGTAGCAGAAAAAAGCGCCATAATGGCCAGTCAAGGCTTAGGCGAAGAGGCTATTAAAGCCGCTCAATCAGCAGCATCAGCTACCGCAGTTTCTAGTGGCTATTTCATAATTGGTGTCACTGTGGTTGTTACTGCGGTAGTTTCTTTAACCATTCGTTTTTCATTAGAAGATGAAAAAATAGCGAAAGGGGAATCTATAGTTAATCCAGAAAATTTAATTCTGGCAGAATAAAAGGCAGAGTTACAAAGGATGCTTTTAATATTTTTTAAGTAAAAGCATCCTTTTTTAAAGTATTCAGAATAATAAAATTTCTATTTGTTTTCTGAAGTTAAAAGATGTTACTTAGTGTAAAATATGAATCTCAATGATTAAAAACGAAGTAAAAACAACGTGTTCATATTGTGGTGTAGGCTGCGGAATTATTGTTAAAAAAGATAGCAATGGTAAAGTATTGGTGGAGGGGGATAAAGACCATCCAGTAAACAAAGGTATGTTATGCTCAAAGGGCATGAATTTACATTACGTTGCCAACGATGTTTCCGATAGAATTCTGTATCCAGAAATGCGTTGGAGTCGTTCGCACCCCAGAGAGCGTGTTACTTGGGACGAAGGTTTAGATCGTGCAGCAAGTGTTTTTAAGTCCATTATCAAAAAGCACGGTCCAGATAGCGTGGCATTTTACGTATCGGGACAAAGTTTAACCGAAGAATATTACATTGCCAACAAACTTACCAAAGGATTTTTAGGAACTAATAATATTGATACTAACTCTAGACTTTGCATGAGTTCTGCCGTAGTGGGTTATAAAAAAACATTTGGTGAAGATAGCGTGCCGGTGTCTTATGAAGATATTGAATTGGCCGATTGTTTTCTTATCACGGGAGCTAATCCAGCTTGGTGTCATCCTATTTTATTCCGAAGAATTGAGAAACGTAAAGAAGAAAATCCGGAGGTTAAAATTATAGTTATTGATCCGAGAAAAACGGACTCTGCAAATTTTGCGGATTTACATTTACAACTCCTTCCGGGAACCGATGTTATTTTATACAATGCCATTGGAAGATGTTTATATAAAAGAGGTTTAATAGACGAAAAATTTATTAAAGAACATACTGAGGGTTTTCAGGATTATAAAGAACTCATATTTAAAACTTCATTAAAACAAGCCTCCAAAATTTGTGGTGTTGAAGAAAAAGATATCCGAAAAGCAGCCGATATTATTGGTGTTTCAAAAGGATTTATAAGTATGTGGGCCATGGGACTCAACCAAAGTGTTGTGGGGACCGATAAAAATGTGTCTTTACTTAATTTATCTTTAATAACTGGCCAGGTTGGGAAACCAGGTTCGGGACCATTCTCATTAACGGGGCAACCTAATGCTATGGGAGGTCGTGAGGTTGGAGGTATGGCTAATTTACTTGCCGTCCATAAGGATTTAGGAAATGAAGAACATCGTCGTGAAGTGGCTCAGTTTTGGGGTGTCGATAAAATTTCGCCTAAACCGGGTTTAACAGCAACGGAATTATTTGATGCTTTAGATAGCGGAAAATTGAAAGCCGTTTGGATTGCTTGTACCAATCCGTTGGTGAGTATGCCAAATACCCACAAAATTGAAAGTGCCATGAAGAAGGCGAAATTTGTAGTGGTTCAAGAAATTTCACATAAAGCGGATACTTTAGAATATGCCGATTTAGTATTACCAGCAGCAGCTTGGTTGGAAAAAGAAGGTACGATGACGAATTCTGAGCGTCGTATTTCATATTTACCAAAAGAAATAGAGGCGCCCGGAGAGGCAAGACCAGATGTTGAAATATTTTGCGATTTTGCGCAGCGTATGGGTTTCCGCGGATTTAATTTTAATAATGCTTCGGAAATTTACGATGAATATGCCTCCATGACCAAAGGAACCAATATTGATGTATCTTATTTAAATTACGATAGATTAAAAACGGAAGGTACTTTTCAATGGCCTGTTCCCGAATACCGCCATAAAGGAACACCACGTTTATTTGAGGATAAAAAATTCTATACACCTTCGCAAAAAGCGATATTTAATTTACCATCAACAATAGAGAATACTTCGGTGCAACCTAATGGAGACTATCCTTTAATTTTAACAACAGGTAGAGTGCGCGATCAATGGCATACCATGACCAAAACCGGGAAGGTGTCTCGATTAAAAACACATTACCCAACACCTGTTTTAGAAATTAATCCGGTAGATGCCTTTTTAAATAAAATTAAAGATGGCGATATTTCAGAAATAAAAAGTGCGAACGGTGTGGTTCGTGTACGTGTAAAAATTACAGATACCATCAAAAAAGGCGTGGTGTTTTTACCCATGCACTGGGGTAAACAACTTGAAAGTAATTTAAACCGTGCGAATAATTTAACCAATACACATGTAGATCCGGTTTCTAAAGAACCCGATTTTAAATTCACTTGTGTATCCGTTAAAAAATATAAAAAACCAGTCGATAAAATTATTATTGTTGGGGCTGGAGCAGCCGCTTTTAGGTTTGTTCAAAATTATAGAGAATCTAACGAGGTTGATGAAATTCATGTATTTTCTAAAGAACCTAATTTATTCTATAATCGGGTATTATTACCAGAGTACATTACCGAAGAGTTAACTTGGCAAGCTTTATTAAAAATAAAGGAACTCGAGTTAAAAAAACTTAAAATAACGGTGCACCCGGAAACCTCTATTTCTAATATAGATTCTAAGCATAATGTAGTTACAGATAGTAATGGCGAAGCGCATAGTTATACCAAACTTATTTTAGCAACAGGAAGTCGTGCTTTTATACCAAACGGTGTTCAAATAGATTTACCAGGGCGTTTTACTATGCGAAACAAGCATGATGCCGATAGTTTTAAAGCGTATTTAGAGGCCACAAATTTACCTCCAGAAGAGCAGCATGTTGTAATTGTGGGTGGTGGTTTATTAGGTTTGGAGTTGGCAGCTGCCATGAAACATAAAAATGTAAAAATTACTATCATTCAGCGAGCATCACGCTTAATGGAGCGCCAGTTGGATAAGGTTTCTAGTAAACTTTTGGCACTAGATGTTCAAGAACGTGGTATTCAAATTTATTTTGATAACGAAGTGAGTACCGTTTTTGATGATGATGATACGGGCGAGATAAACATCACTCTTAAAAGTGGTAAATCTTTAACAGCAAACGCCATTGTATATGCTATTGGTACGCGTCCAAATATAGAAATAGCTAAAGAAAACGGTATTCTTTGCGGGCGCGGTGTTAAGGTAAATCAGCATTTACAATCATCAGTTCCTAATATATTTGCCATTGGCGAAATTGCAGAATTCAACAATCAATTATTCGGGATTACATCGGCGGCAGAGGAGCAAGCCAATATTTTAGCAAACTTTATAGCAGGTGATATTAGTGTAGCCTATAACGGTTCTGTTTTAATGAATATTTTAAAATTCAACGATTTAAACCTGTGTAGTATAGGAGAAATTAATATTCCCGAAAACGATTTAAGTTACGAGGAAATTATATTCACGGATATTTCTAAGCGCTATTACAAAAAATGTATTGTAAAAGATGATTTATTAGTTGGCGCGGTTTTAATGGGTGATAAAAATGAATTTGCCGAGTTTAAAACCATGATTGAGAGTAAAATTGAAATGGCCGATAAGCGAAATACTTTGCTTCGTGGCGCTTCAAACGATGTGCCGGTTATTGGTAAATTGGTATGCTCATGCAGCCAAGTAGGCGAGGGGAATATAGTAGAAGCCATACAAAAAGGCTGTAACGATTTTACCGAACTTTGTAACAAAACAGGAGCAGGGTTAGGTTGCGGAAGTTGTAAAACTGAAGTGAAAGAAATTTTGAATAACACCAAAGTATTAGCGTAATTATGGAACCATATAGACTTAGAATAAACGGTGGTGTTTTATCGCCAGGTGAGTTAAAATATATTTGCGAAGCCGCAGAAGGTTTAGGTTTAGATGCCATTTCATTTGGATCTCGACAAGATATTATTTTTCCCGAACAAATCGATAAAGATAAGTTCACGCAATTTGATAAAATTCAGTTTATAAAACCCAAACGCGATGGTATAGAAAACATCGTGTCGTCCTATGTGTCGGCCGATATTTTACCTAGTACCTCATGGCTTACCAGCGATCGTTATTTATATATTTTAGAACAGTTTAAACACAATTTAAAATTACGAGTAAACATAATAGACCCAAAGCAACGCTTAGTACCTTTATTTACAGGAAATGTAAATTTTATAGCCTCAGAAAATGAAGATTATTGGTATTTGTATGTGCGTTTACCAGACTGGAAAAAAACAGAAATGTATCCTGCTTTAATTTACAGTTGGGATATGGATAAAGTAGAATTGGCCATAGAGCAGGTTTTACAAGAAGAGCCAGAAACCATAGAAACGCTTTTCGATTTAGTAAACGATGCAGTAGAAACCAATAATCGCACCGTAGATAAACCTTTGGAAGTGCCATTTTACCCCTTTCCATATTATGAAGGCATGAACCGGTTTGGCGATAAATATTGGCTAGGATTATACTGGAGAAATAACCGCTACGATTTAACTTTTTTAAAGGATTTATGCGATTTATGTGCCGAAAGTAAAATAGGTAAAATATGTATCACACCCTGGAAATCCTTTATTGTAAAAGGCGTTCCAATCCATTCAAAATTACAATGGGAAAAGTTTTTAGGTAGTTACGGGATTAACGTGCGTCACTCCATGTTAGAACTCAACTGGCATTTACCAGTAAACGATATAGACGCGCTAAACCTAAAAAAATATTTAGTAACCAACTTCGATCAAAACGATATAAGTACCTACGGATTAACCTTTGGAATTTCAAATTTCGAAAGTAAAGCCTATCATTTTACATCGGTGGTTATTGAAAAAAATAAAAAACCCGAACTTTTAGGCGATTTTGTAGTTCGTGACACCTATAATTTACTCTATGCTAAAAATTTCGATCCCAATACTGGCGAATACATTATGCATGTTCAAGATGTAGATAAAGTGGAGCTTCCTGGGCTTTTAATGGAGTTAAGTAAACTCTATTTTAAGCAATTAGGCACTCAAAACGAAACGGTTAAACCTAAAGAAATTAAAAAAGAAACCACCCAAGAAAACGTCTATCAATGTCAAGATTGTTTAACTATTTATAACGAAGTTTATGGAGATATTACTCAAGATATCCCACCAAATACACCCTTCGAAAAGCTCGAAGATACCTATCAATGTTCTCTATGCGAAGCACCTAAAAGTAATTTTAAACAAAAAGTATTGGTTAAATAATGTATAGTTTAGAAGCTATTTCCTGTAACCCACTATATTTTTTTATAGATAATTTTAGGGGCAGTTTTATTATAAAAAATACTTTAAAAACTAGAGTTACCACGATCTATCAATTCAAAAAAGGATGCCGATTCTATCGGAGATAAATTACCTAAAAACAACTTTTATATTGCTTAATAATGTTTTATTTGTATTTTTAGCTATATAAAAATTGGAAAAAGTTAAAAAAGAGTTTTCAAAACGATAGAAATGAAAAATTTATTTAACTGTTCCTCTTTGATAAGAATCTTTTTTAATCATTTAATATTAAAAATATTTAAGTAAGAAACGCCAAGTTTAATTACTAAAAACCATTCGTCGATACTTAATAGAAATTCAACTATATTAAAATTTAATTGAACGAATTAGATTTTTAAAGCATTATTATAAGGACTATTTTTATATATTAAAACTTAAGATTTAAGAAAGGGATGCTAATGAAAACTCTAAATATACTATTAATAGAAGATGACATGATTGAAGTTATGAAATTTCAGCGTACCATTTCGTCTCTTCAGCTAAACCATAAAATTATTGAAGCGAATAATGGAGAAGATGCTTTAAAAATTTTAGAGCGTAAGGATGAGTTGCCAGATATCATTTTGTTAGATTTAAACATGCCTAAAATTAATGGTATTGAATTTTTAAATATTTTAAAAGCCGACGAAGTATTAAAATATATTCCGACTATAATTTTAACAACCTCACAGAACCAAAAAGATTTGTTGGAGTGTTATAAAATTGGTATTGCAGGTTATGTTTTAAAACCATTAAAGTACGAAGAATACGTGTCTAAAATGGATAAACTTTTGGCGTATTGGAGTATTAATGAATTAAAACATATATAAATGAAAGGCATTGTTTTTACTGAGTTTTTAGATTTAGTTGAAGATAAATTTGGGCTAGAAATGGTGGATAGAATTATATCTGCCTCCACTTTAGATTCAGAAGGCGTTTATACCGCAGTAGGAACATATAGTTTTTCTGAAATGTTACAGTTACTGCAACATTTAAGCGAAAATACAGGGATTTCTATTGATAATTTATTACTAGTTTATGCGGAGCATTTTTTTGCTGTTTTAAAGAAAAGTTACCCCGGACTTTTAGAAGCTTATAAAGATCCTATTGAAATGATTTCATCTATAGAAAATCATATTCATATTGAAGTCAAGAAAATATATCCAGATGCCGAATTACCAACTTTTGAGGTTGTTGATAAAACAGAAGATTCATTAATTCTTATATACAAATCAAGCCGAGCTATGCATCATTTCGGACTTGGGTTAATGAACAAGACTTTCGAGCATTTTAATTCTAAAGCAACCATTGAGCTAGAAAAAATAAAAGCAGATGGAACCGAAGTTCGATTTGTTATTCAAAAGGTTCAATGAGTCAAAAGCAAATAGAAATATTACAACGCGCTCTAATTAGAGAAAAAGCTGCAAGAAAAGTTGCAGAGTCTATTCTTGAAGAAAAATCAAGAGACCTTTATGATACCACCCAAAGATTAAAAAATTTATTGGATGAGAAATCTTCGCAATTAGAAGGTGTTTTTGAAAATATTTTAGATGCCTATATGGTCATGGATGTTAAAGGAAATATTATAAAACTGAATGAGGCAGCGATAAAGCTATTTGGTTATGATATTAATGCTGAGGATGTTAATGTTATGTCCCTTATTTATAAGGACGATTATCAATATGCTATAAAGGCCTTTGCAGAGTTAACTGATAAAGGTTTTTTTAAAGATTACGAAGCCAGGGTATATACAAAATCGAAAGAGGTTAAATGGGTGCATATTAATGCAAGCATTATTTTAGATAAAAATAAAAAACCCGTTGCAGCACAAGGTGTTGTTAGAGATATAACCGACCAAAAAAAATCAGAAAAAAAGTTAGTTGAATCAGAAAAGCGATTAGCCACCTTAGTTTTAAATCTGGATAGTGGAATTGTTTTAGAAGATGAAAATAGAAACGTATTACTTACTAATAATAAGTTTTGCGAGCTCTTTAATATTAACGTAGACCCTAAAGATTTAATAGGGATAGATTGTAAAACGGCAGCAGAACAAAACAAAGTATTGTTTAAAAACCCCGAGGCATTTTTACAAAGAATGCAAGATATTGATAACGCAAAAAAAACCGTTATTGGAGACGAACTAGAAATGCTTGACGGGAAGATACTAGAACGTAATTACATGCCAATACAAATTGAGGCCGAAAATAAGGGGTATTTGTGGACCTTTACCGATGTTACATTAAAGAGAACTTATCGAAAAAGCCTAGAAGTTCAAAAGCAAAAGTATTATAATATTATTGCCAATATGAATATAGGTTTAATTGAACTTAATGAGGATGGTGAAATTTTAATGATAAATCAGAGTTTTTCTGAAATGTCTGGTTATAATGAAGCAGAGCTTTTAGGAAAAGTAGGAAAACTTATTTTTCCTATAGATAGAGAAAATAGTGATATTTTAGAAACAGAAATTAACAACCGCAAGGCAGGAAGATCCAACTCTTATCAGATAGAAGCAAAAACAAAATCGGGAGAGCAAAAACATTGGTTAGTAAGTGCGGCACCCAATGTAGATTTAAAAGGAAATACATCCGGATCTATTGGGGTTGTTCTCGATATTACCGATTTTAAAAACTTACAAATTCAAAAAGAAAACCTACTAAATAAACTTGGTAAAAGTAACGACGAGTTGCAAGAATACGCTCATATTGTATCTCACGATTTAAAATCACCATTGCGTAGTATTAATGCTTTAGTAAGTTGGTTAAAGGAAGATAACACTGGTAAACTGGACGATTTAAGTCTTAAAAACTTTGAGCTTATTGAGACAACTTTAGAAAAAATGGAGCAGCTTATTACAGATGTTTTAAATTATTCTAGCGTAAGTGCAGATGTTACAGAAAAACTCGATGTGGATTTAAATGTTTTATTAAGTGAGTTAATTACTATTTTGTATATTCCAAAACATATAAAAATAGAATTTGTAAAACCATTACCCATGGTAAAAGGTTACAAAACTAAGCTTCAACAATTATTTCAAAATCTTATAAGTAACGCTGTTAAGTTTATAGACAAAAAAGAAGGCCAAATAAAAATAGATGTAGAGGAATTAAAAACTCATTATAAATTTTCAGTTCAAGATAATGGAATTGGTATCGATAAAAACTATCATCAAAAAATATTTAAAATATTCCATTCACTAAGAAAAAGTAAAGATTCTTCGGGAATAGGATTGTCTATTGTTAAAAAAATAGTGAATTTGCATGAGGGCGAAATATGGTTAGATAGTGAATTGAATGTAGGAACCACTTTTTATTTCACATTAAAAAAACAACAATGAAAACAGTACAACTCGTTAAACATAAAAATCAGGATTGGAAATACGTTATAGAAAACCAAGCTTTAAAAGCTCCATTGGTTTTAGTCTTCGGTAATAGACTTATGTTGGAAGATGATTCTATTTATGAAACTATTAAACAGTTGTTTCCCGATGGGCATATAATATTTGGTTCTACATGTGCAGAAATATCAGCTAATACAGTGAACGAAGAGAGTATTACGGTAACAGCGATAGAATTTGAAAAAAGTACATTTGAAGTAAAAACAAGTAATACCTTAAATACAGATTTAAATAGTTTTAAAACAGGTAATCACCTTATTAATAAATTTAATAAGAGCGGTTTAAAATATATATTTGTAGTTTCCGAAGGTAGTTTTATTAATGGAAGTCAGCTTAGCAAAGGAATGAACGCCGCTTTAAACGGTAATTTATTAATTACAGGTGGCTTATGTGGTGATAATAGACGATTTGAAAAAACCATAGCGTCATACAATGAAAACCCAAAAGAAGGTGAATTGGTGGCCATAGGATTTTATGGAGAAACATTAGAAATCTCGTCGTCTATCCATGGTGGATGGACCCCTTTTGGGCCCCAACGTATTGTAACAAAATCTGAAGGAAATGTACTTTATGAATTAGACGGCTTACCTGCTTTAGATTTATATAAAAAATATTTAGGAGAGAAAGCCAAAGATTTGCCAGGGGCAGCATTGTTGTATCCGTTTAGTGTAACCATAGAAGGAGATAGGCAATCTATAGTGCGATCAATATTAAATATTGATGAAGAAAAACAAGCCGTAATATTGGCCGGTGATATTGTAGAAAATGCCAAAGTGCAACTCATGATGACCAACGTAGACAACATTGCAAACGCATCAGAACGTGCCGCAAGACAAGCTATAGAGTCTAGGATAAACAAGCCTCAATTAGCCATATTAATAAGCTGTATTGGTCGAAAAATAGTATTAGATCAACGTGTAGAAGAGGAAGTAGAAGAAGTTATAGAGGTTATAGGGGAAGACGTCGTTATTTCTGGTTTTTACTCCTATGGAGAAATAGCGCCTTTTCATGGAGAATCTGCTTGTCAATTACATAATCAAACGATGGCAATAACATTATTAAGTGAATAATGAATTCATTATTAAAAAGACAAATACGTAAGTTTTTAAGTGAAGATTTAAAAAACAATAAAGATCTAACAGCTTTTTTTAATGCTGTAGATTTGTCTTATAATAATTTTGAAGATCAATCACGAATGATTCAAAGAGCCTTGACCATTAGTTCTGAGGAATTATATACGGCTAATAGAAAGTTGCAAAACGAAACAGAAGAGCAAAAGGAAATTATTGAAAAGTTGAAAAACGTTATAAATACTTTAAAATTTTATAATTTAAATGAAAATGAAAAACCTGAAAATATAGAGTTAACAGGCGCTAATTTAGCCGATTTTATAGATCATAAAACCAAAGAGATTGTTGAAATGAATAAACAAAAACAATCCCTTTTAAATGAGTTGTCTATTCAAAATCAAGAACTTAGTGATTATGCTCATATGGTATCACACGATTTAAAATCGCCTTTACGAAGTATGCATGCATTAACCACTTGGTTAGCGGAAGATTATAAAGATGTGGTGGATGCTAATGGAAAAAAAACGCTAGATTTACTTAGAAATAATGTAGAAAAAATGGATCGTTTGATTAGTGATATTTTAGATTATTCTACTATTGGAAAAAATCAAATTCAAGTTTATGATGTGGATTTAAATAAACTTATTAACGACATTTTAGAAATAACTCCAATTCCGCAACATATACATTTCAATAAGGTAAATTTACCAATAATAAAAGGCGATAAGCATAGATTAAAGCAGTTATTTAATAACCTAATAAGTAACGCTTTAAAATATAACGATAAGCCAAAAGGATATATTGAAATAAATGTTGAAAACCAGACCGATTATTGGAAGTTTTCTATAAAAGATAATGGAAAAGGTATTGAAAAAGCTTATTTTAATAAAATATTTAAAACTTTTATAAAATTAGAATGCCATTCAGAATCTGCCGGAATTGGTTTGTCTATTGTAAAAAAAATTGTAGAATTGTATAAAGGAAAGATATGGCTTGAGTCTCAAGTTAATATTGGAACTACTTTTTATTTTACCTTAAAAAAACTGTAAATGGAACAGCCTAACCAATCCTACATAAATACCTTATCCGGAAACGATGAAGCTTTTAAACAAAAGCTAATTGGTATTATAAAAAAAGAATTTCCAGAAGAGAAACAAGTCTATTTTGATAATTTTAAAACAAAAAACTTTAAACTAGTAGCTGATAACGTGCATAAACTTAAGCATAAAATTAGTATTTTAGGGCTTGAACAAAGTTATGAAGTCGCTGTAGCATACGAGAATAATTTACTAGAAGGGTCTACCAAACTTAAAGAAGAGTTTGAAGCCATCTTAAATGCGATTACAGCTTATCTTGAAGAAATTTAAGGATTTATGAATTGTATAGTTATAGATGATGAAGCGTCGGCAAGAGCAATAATTTCTCAATTATGTTCCAATGTGCCAAGTTTACTGGTGTTAGATGAGTTTCCTAATGCTATGCAAGCCATTAAATATTTAAATCAAAATGAAGTAGATTTAATATTTTTGGATATTCATATGCCCGATTTTACCGGGTTCGATTTTATTGAAACTTTAAAAAACCCACCAAAAATAATTTTAACAACATCAGATACTAAATTTGCAATTCAAGCCTTTGAGTATAGCTGTATTGTAGATTATTTAGTAAAACCAATAACACAGGTACGTTTTGATAAAGCCATTAAAAAGGCAGAAACAAAAGAAGTTACTTCCGTAAGTTCTATTTCAAAAACGGATAAAAACACCTTACTTTCAGACCACCATTTGTATATTAATATTGACAGACGTTTAATTAAAATAGATATCCCAAGCATTTATTTGGTAGAAGCAAAAGGTGATTATATTCAAATAAAAACCGAAGATAAAAATTATACGGTGCACTCCACATTAAAAAAAATAGAAGAAAAACTACCCGATAGTTTATTTTTAAAAGTTCACCGATCTTATATCATAAATATTAAAAAGATTATTGATATTCAAGATAACAGTGTACTTATAAAAAAAGATGTTATTCCTGTAAGTCGTTCTAATAGACCAGAACTTATGAAACGTTTAAACCTACTTTAATCGGTTTTCGATAAAACGTAACGTTTAAAACTCTTTTATAAATTTTAAAATTTTATAAGCTCCAGATTCATGTTGTATTGATAATACATATATGCCATTTGTTTTAGGTAACTGATAGTTCGTTAACTCAAGAAAAGGGTTTTCAGTGCGTACCAAAACCTCTTTATTATAAATTGTTTTTCCTAACATATCTTTTATTACCAAATTATTTTTCCCAGTCATTTCAAAAGGAAACTTTATATGCAATGTTTCATTAACTGGGTTTGGGTAAAATTCAATGTTATCAGCATTTAAAATAGATCCATCAGTATGTATTATTTCGGTTGGTTTTCTTTCAGCAGATTTTGCCATATTCGATGGTAATGCATATCCATAAATAATAATTTCATTAACGGCCGCATAAACATTTTGATACATAGAAAAACGTAAATATCGGGTTGAAATATCGGTTTCATGTGTACTCCAAGTTTTAAACCTATCACAAGGATCTATAAATAGTGTGGACCAATTAGACGCCGAGCCATATTCAACGGTGAAATTATAGGTGTCATGCATGTCGTGTAAATTTATTTCGGATATATGATATTCCGCTCCTAAATCTACCACGGTATGATAAGCCGTTTCATTCATGATATAATCGGGTTTCCAAGAGGTGCTTGTCGCATGGTCGTCGGTTTCAATATTTAAATGTTGTTCATCAAATAAAAATAAGGGGGAGTTTATACTTCCGTTTTCAGTAAGGTCGGTTATCATATCCGAAGTAACGACAATTTGTTCTGTTTCTTTAATAACTGGATAGCCATAAATTATGATTTCATTTACAGCGGCATAAACATTTTGATACAAAGAAAAACGTAAATATCGGGTAGAAATATCCGTTTTATGTGTACTCCAGGTTTTAAACCTATCGCAAGGATCTGTAAAAAGTGTGGACCAATTAGATTCCGAACCATATTCAACTGTGAAATTATATGTATCATGCATATCGTGTAAATTTATTTCGGATATATGATATTCATTTCCTAAATCGACAATGACATGATAAGCCGTTTCATTCATTACATAATCGGGTTTCCAAGAGTTACTTGTAGCGTGTTCATTGGCTTGAATATCTAAATTTTGTTCGTCAAATAATAAAGATGGTGGATTTATACTGCCACCTTCAACTAAATCTGTAATGGTTATCGGGGTTATTATTTGGGGAAGCGTCATTGGTTCTTCTTCTGGTTCAATATCAAAATATTCCGGCCCACTTGGCGCACCCATATTTTGATATTCTATGGGGGTTGTACTTTTTAAGGCGTAATTATTACTGGAAGGATCTGTAAATGCTATCTCAGGAATATTTGTTAACGTATTGTTTTGTTCTGTAAAGTTATATGAGTTACCAGATTGGTTTAAAAAAAATGTAATATCAGTTTCATAATTATTATCCTGAACGGTTACATAATTAATTTCGTTATAATTTTTTATAATTTGATTGCCTTTTATGGCTCTAAAATAATTTTGTTCAATGTTTATAGGCGTTAAACTATCAGTAAAAATGCGGTTATCGACAAACATGCCCATATTCGATGATAAATAGTTATTTGTAAAAATACAAGGACCTTTTCCGTATACCGCAATACCTGTTGTTGGAGCCTCTATAAGAATATTGTTATAGACGTTTGCAACACTGTTGTCCCCAATTTGCAGTAGACTGGTTTGGTAGATCATATTTTCCAATCCAGCATTTAAGAGCGTGTTATTATAAATCTCAACATCTTCAATCATGTTGGCAATTTGTATAGATTCTCTTAAGGTGTTTCTAACGATATTATTGTAAATTTTAACGTGCTTAAAATCCATTCCAGGGGATTTAGTTTCTCCTAAATACATGCCTTCGGATACATTTTCAATAAAGCAATCATGGATTATTAAATTTTCAAAAAGTGGGTGAGGTGAAGGCGGATTCCCTTCGTAATTTTTTTTAGCCATGATACCAAAAAAGCCGTCATGACTAATTTTTACGAATTCGGCTTCACAATCGGAACTTAATTCAGAAAAAGCTAAGCCACATTGATCCGCCGATAATTCAAATCCGTATTTATAATTTGGATGTCCCGCGCCGCTAATTTTAATGTATCTACAGTTTTCAAAAGTGATAGCGCCCCAGCTGTAACTATTTGGACTTTCAATTTTTACTTGACCGCCTTTATTGATAATGACTAAAGGATTATTTATATCTCCATTGGTAAATTGAAATTTTAACGGTTTTGTTCTAAGTGAAGAAATAAAAATGGTATCGCCACCAATGGTTGCTCTGCCTAATGTTTCGTTATTTACGTAATACGGAAAACTGTCGTCAATTATAACATTTTGGTTTTGAGACCAAGCGATACAACTAATAAGTAAGGCGAAAATAAGGTGGTAGTTTTTTTTCATTTTAAAATAAATATTTTATTAGGTATCATTAAAGATGCCCTAAATTTTAGCCCGAGTGATTTTAAAATAAATTCAATTTATAATTTCTGAATGATGATTATTCATGAATAAACTTTTGTATTATTTTGAAATCGTATTTTAGATTAAAATTGATTTTATGCCGCTTATTCAGCTAACATATTAAGAGTTTTGAACTCTAAAGATAAATGTAATCTTATTTGGTTGTACATATTAATTACATTTATTTTGGTTTAACTATAAAAATAGTAGGTTTTTTAAACAAAAAAGTTTGAATGCGACTTGAAATATTAGTCTTTTATAAGTTGTTTGTTGTATAATTCCCGAATTTCAAATGTAATTTAACGAAATGGTAATACGGATTTATAATTCACCTATTTTCAAAAGCCTTTATTTTGTTATTCTCTTATAAGGGTAATGGGATTTCGATTTATTTATTATGGGTAAGAAAAAGGAGTACGATAAAGCCTACAACGATTATTGGTATCAATTATATGTCTATGCAAATAATATATTAAGATCTCACGAAGCCGCAGAAGATGTTACACAGGAAGTTTTTCTAGATTTATGGAATAGGTTAGATAGTTTAACAATAGATCATTATAGGGCTTATTTGTTTAAAGCTGTAAAATTTCAGTGTGTAAAAAAGTTACGTAAAATGCCTTTTACCGAGGTGCATTTAGAGAAAGTAGAGGCTGTTTTATCTTTAGATGATAGCGAGTATAATTTAGCTTTGGAAGAGAACAAAATATTATTGGTTAAAAAAATAGATGCTACTGCAAACGATTTATTGCCAGAACGCTGCCTTCAGATTTTTAAACTTCGTTTTAAAGAAAATTTAAGTTATAAAGAAATAGCAAGTATGTTAAACATATCTACCAGTACCGTGGATAATCAAATAAATAAAGCTTTAAAAACCTTAAGAGAATCCGGGCTTTATAATTCCGAAATGGTACTTCTACAAATTATTTTAATAGGTGTTGCTATGTAGATGTGTTAATAAAGTGTAAACTAAGTTAACAAAACTTTAAGTCCTTAAAAATAGATAGGGGCTTTTTATTTTTCTGGTACTTAATAGTAAAGGGATGTTATTTCTCTAATTAAATAAGTATTATGAAAGAGCATAGGTTTAAGGCTATTTTAAAAAAGTATGAAAAAGGAATCGCTTCTAAACAGGAAGTTGATATAGTTGAGTCCTTTTTTAATGAGATGCAAAAGGAGGCAGATCATAAACTAGATGTTAAACAAAACCTAGCGCTTAAATATCGGATATATAAAGCGGTTGAGAAAAGGAAAAGTAACTCTAAAATTTGGTTTTGGCCAGTTGCCGCTTCTATACTTTTATTGGTGAGTCTTGGTTTTTATACATCAATGACTGACGACGGTTTTTTTAATGCATTTGGCAACACAGAAATGAGTCAAATTATCAATAGGACTAAAAAGGGTGAACAAACTACGATGACTTTACCTGATGGATCTTTAGTGATTTTAAACGGAGAAAGCTCTATATCTTATCCCAAACAGTTTAATGATACCATTAGAGCTGTTACGCTTAAAGGGCAAGCCTTTTTTGATGTGACTAAAAACCCTAATAAGCCATTTGTAATTCAGTCTGGAAATATATCTACTAAAGTTTTGGGGACGTCTTTTAATATTCGGGAGACCGATTCTGTAGTTGAGGTTATTGTTAGTACAGGACTTGTTAATGTGGTATCTCAATCAGATTCTATATACCTAAATCCAAATCAAAAAGTAACGTACAGAAGTACTTCAAAAGAACTAGATAAAACCAATACCAACGCTGAAATAACAAACTTATGGTGGAAAGGCGATGTGGTATTAGCCAAAATAAAAATACAAGATTTAGCGAATGAACTTCAGAAAATATATGAGATCCCCTTCATATTTAAAAATGATGAATTAAAAAGTGTATATCTCTATTCCTTTAGATTGTCTAAAAAGGAAAGCTTAAGAGAGTTGATAGAACGAATAAATTTTATAACAGAAGTAAAACTAATAAAAACAAAAAATATGGTGGAGATTACTAAAAAGTAAAAAAAATAAAAGGGATCTGCTCCAACAGACCCCCTAATAATAAGTATTGAATTAAAACATAATTATAAAACAAACACTTAATTAAATGAAACAATTATTTAGGAAACACTTCCATTTAATAATCTTTATATGTTTTTTTAGCGCGTATAATAGCTACGCAAGCTCTCAAAACATTAATACTACAACTGTCACTTTAAATGAACAAGGCGTTACACTTGTACATATTTTAAACAAAATATCGAGTAAAACAGATTTTAATATTACTTATGGTGATTTTATTGCCAACAATAATAAAAAATATAATGCAGTTTACAAAAATGTATCATTACGTTTAATACTAAAAGATTTGGGTAAACGTGCTCAGTTTAGTTTTAAAGTTAAAGGTAATGAGGTTTTAATAGGGAAAGCGTTAAACGATAAATTAAATGTAGGTCAAGTTCAAGAAAAATTTACTTTAACAGGGAGTGTAAAAGACAAAACAGGAGTGTCTTTACCCGGCGCTAGTATTGTAGAAAAAGGAACTTTTAACGGTGTTACTGCTGATTTTGATGGTAACTTCTCTTTAAATCTCTCTAGTGATACTAGGGTCATTGTAATTTCTTATGTCGGTTATGTTACTCAAGAAGTAGCTGTAAACGGACAGTCTGATATAAATATAGTTTTAGAAGAAGATTCTGCTAAGTTAAGCGAAGTTGTTGTTGTTGGCTATGGTACACAGGTAGATCGAGAAGTAACAGGTTCTATTTCAACAATAAAGAATGGATCGGTTGGAAGAATACAAAGTGCAAATTTTGGAGAGTCACTTGTAGGTGTGTCTCCTGGAGTTCGGGTGTCTCAACCTACAGGCCAACCTGGCTCAACTCCTTCTATTTCTATTCGAGGTAATGGTTCAATAACAGCAGGAAATGAGCCACTATATGTTATAGATGGATTTCCTGTAGGAAGTGATGCCCTTAATACTGTAAATAATTCTGATATTGAATCTATTACTGTATTGAAAGATACGTCATCGGTTTCTATTTATGGTTCTCGTGGTTCCAATGGAGTTATATTGATTACTACTAAACGTGGTAAGGATGGAGCTCCAAGTATTTCGTATAACTCATATATGGGCTGGCAGAAAGTAACAAAAAAAGTTGATGTATTGTCGCCCGAAGAGTATGTCGAACTAAAACTAGATGCATCTAATAATGGATGGGAATATAAAGGTGGTAATGCCAGTGATCCCAATGAAATTCGTCCTACTTTTTATCAAAACTCTCCTTATTTATTTGATAAAGATAGTTGGGTGATAACTGATTGGCAGGATGAAATATTCCAAACGGCACCCATTTATAACAATGAACTTTCTGTTTCAGGAGGTAGTGATAACTTGAAGTATAGACTTTCTGGAAGTATTTTAGATCAAGATGGAATTATAAAAACATCAAATTTTAAAAGGTATTCTATTCGTTCAAATATAAATTTAAAAGTAACGGATAAGCTGCGTTCTATTGTTGATTTGAACTACACGCAGAGTGATGAAGCCATAGTTGATGCAGAAGGAACTTGGGGAAAAAGTATTATTGGTTCGGCTATAGGGCTTCCTGGTTTTTTTGCTACTCAAAATGAAGATGGGTCTTATTCAGATTTTCAGGGTTTTGGTTACGGTGTTTCTGCCGCTACTAATCCTATGATTTATATAAATGAAAAATCGTTAGAAAAAGAAAAGTCACGTATTCTTGGAAAGTTGGCTTTGGAATATAATCCAATAGAAAATTTATTATTAAAGGCTTCTTTTAGTTTAGATAATATTAATACAAATAATAATTATTTTGCAAAATCTTTTGAACGTGCGTTTTCAAGTACCTATGAGGCTTCTGGTTCATATTTTGGTGTTAAGAGTAAAAATTGGCTGTTTGAAGGAACAGCAAATTATACTGTTAGTCTAAATAAACACCATTTAAATGGTTTAATAGGGTATACTGCTCAAAAACAAACGGAGCAAGTGGCTACTATAGCATCTAATAATTTCCCTAATAATCTTGTCACTACACTTAATGCAGGGGTGGTAACAGATGCAGGAACCTCTATAGAAGAATGGTCTTTATTGTCTTATTTAGCTAGGCTAAACTATTCATTCGATAAAAAATACTTTGCAACTTTTACAGTAAGAAAAGATGGTTCATCTAGATTTGGTAGTGAAAATAAATGGGGTGTTTTTCCATCTGCTTCTGTAGGTTGGATAGCTTCAGATGAACAATTTTTAAAACATGTAGATGCTATTAATTTTCTTAAATTAAGATTAAGTTATGGTGTATCCGGTAATAATGCTATTCCTAATTATGGATCTGTTGGTCTGTTAAAAGGTGTAGATTATGTTTATGGAAATAACTACACAACTGGTTTGGTACAATCTACTAATTCAAATTCAGAATTAAGTTGGGAAACGTCCAAGCAATGGGATTTAGGTTTTGAGCTTCTATTAATGAACAATAGGGTTTCTTTTACAGGAGATTTGTATCAAAAAACTAATGAAGATTTACTTTTAGAGGTTAATATTCCAACAATTTATGGGTTTAACACTGCATTGCAAAACATTGGAAAGGTAAGGAATAGAGGTGTAGAATTAGCGCTTTCCACGGTGAACACTACGGGTGAATTTCAATGGAAAACAGATGTTAATTTTTCTCTCAATAGAAATAAAGTATTAGCCCTTGGGCCTAGTGGAGATGCTATTATTTCAACTACTTATGGAGGGTCTCCTACACATATTACACAAGTAGGAAGTTCTATAGGTGAGTATTTTGGGTATATATGGGAAGGGGTATATAATACAAAAGAAGAAATTGAAGCACACCCTTCGTTACCAACAGATGTTCCTGGAAGCCCTATAATTAAAGATGTAAACGGAGATGGAGAAATTAGTACAGAAGATAGAACAGTTATAGGAAACAATAACCCAGATTTCATGTATGGTTTCAATAATAAATTTAAATACAAGAATTTCGATTTGAATATCTTCTTACAAGGGGTAGAGGGGATAGAAATTATGAATATAGGCAAAAGGCAAACAATGATCTTAACTGCTAGAACGAATCAATTAGGGGAAGCAAGAAACAGGTGGAGATCTCCTGAAGATCCAGGAAATGGTGTGGTTCCAAGTGCAAATATTGATATCTATGGGGTAAGGCGAGATGTTTCTACCTTTTATGTGGAAGATGGTTCTTATTTCAGGGTTCGAGATATTACATTAGGGTATACCCTGAAAAAAGAATTGATAAATAAATTAGGTGTTAGTCAGGCACGACTTTATTTATCTGCAAACAATCCCTTTATAGCATCAAAAAACACAGGGTATAATCCAGAGGTGAGTACTTATCATAATAGCTTGACACCTGGGACAGAAGATTATAATTATCCAACAAATAAGTCATACGTTTTTGGTATGTCATTAAACTTTTAAATCATTATTTAAAATGAATAAAATTAATATTAAAACCAATGTTTATAAATTGTTATTGTTAGTTACATTAATACTAACCAATAGCTGTTCTGAGGATTTTATTGATCTTTCACCAAAGTCGAATGCAAATGTTGAAACATTTTTTAAGAATCAAGAAGATATAGAAAGAGCAATTAACGGCAGTTATTCTGCCCTTACATTGAGTGGAGTATATGGTACTAGTATGCCGATATTAGGAGAGTTACGTTCTGATAATGCTGAAATGGGATCGACTGCTAGTTCGAGAGCTAATTATTATGCGCTTTCAGAGTTTCGTACACAGGCTACATTTTCTTTATATGAAGATACTTGGGATGATCATTATGAAGGAATTTCAAGAGTTAACCTTATTCTTTCTAAAATAGAAGATATTAGTATGGATGAAAATGATAAAAAACGTATTAAGGGTGAATGTACATTTTTGAGAGGGATATTCTATTTTAATCTAGTTCGGGTATTTGGTGCAGTACCTCTTGTAACAAAAAACCTGACATCGATAGAAGAATCTTATTCTTATGGAAGAAATGAAGTTCAAGAGGTGTATGAACAAATAGTTGAAGATTTTAGTTATGCTAAAGAAACACTTCCCGTTTCTGTAAATGAAGATGAAATTGGGCGAGCAACCCAAGGAGCAGCATTAGCTATGTTAGGGAAAGTTTATTTAACTATTGGTAACTATAATTCAGCTAAGGAAAAGTTGATAGAACTCATACAAACCGGAAGATATAAACTTTTGGATAATTATGCAGATTTATGGGATGTAAGTAAGGAAAATCATGCCGAATCTATTTTTGATGTACAAATGGAGGCTAGTGACACTTATGATACTGCTTCTAATTATGCCGAACGTTTTTTTCCTTATGGATATGTTAATATGGGGGTTATCACAGCTAGTGGAGGATATAATATCCCTACTGAAGATATGATCGCTGCATATGAAACAGGAGATATTAGAAAAAACATATCTATTCAAGAAAGTTGGACATCTGGCGATGATGAGATTACTGGTCTTGAGGGGAGGTTTTGTACAAAATATTCAGATTTCCCAGCAAATACAGCTTCTGGTTCGGATGATAATTGGCCAGTTATAAGATATGCAGATGTATTGTTAATGTATGCAGAGGCTCTAAATGAAATAGGGTATCAGGCAAATGGAGAAGCCTTTAAGTATCTTAATTTAATAAGAAATCGAGCAGGATTATTAGATAAAACATCTAATAACTCTAATC
Organism: Algibacter pacificus; assembly: GCF_008033385.1. Lineage (GTDB taxonomy): Bacteria > Bacteroidota > Bacteroidia > Flavobacteriales > Flavobacteriaceae > Algibacter > Algibacter pacificus. Next base: position 23,723 of record NZ_VOGY01000002.1, read on the forward strand.
CAGAATTATTAATCAGTAACCAAGAAGAATTCAGGTTAGCTTTGGAGCAAGAAAGAAGAGTCGAACTTGCTTTTGAAGGACATCGGTGGTTTGATTTGGTTAGAACAAAACGTGCTATTGAAGTGATGTCTTCCCAAAATGGTGGCATAAGTAATTATCAGCTTTTATATCCTATTCCTCAGTCACAAATAGATGTAAATCCAGATAAAATAAAACAAAATCCAGAATATTAAAATGGTAATACGTACATGTTTTTTACAGTTATTTTTAGGTATTTGTCTTTTTAGTTGTGAAAAGCAAAAAAGGCCAATTATTATTGAGGTTAATCCAGTATTTGAGGTCGGGCAACCAGATCCTACTAACGACAAGCCTCAATCAAAAATTTGGTATTCAAAGGCTGCTTGGTGGGCGCTACTTCCTGATAAAAAAGGGCCGAGTTTGTGGAAAAGGACGAGTAATGAATGGACAAGTGAACCTGTATTAAGTGAAGAATTCTTGGGGCAGCCTGGGAAGGCAGATGTTTATGCCAATAAGGGAATAGCTATGGCTGTTTTGGTAGAGAATTGTCAAATAAAAGTTTTAAAACTTAGATCTAATAATAAATCTGTTTACAAACAGGAAGATGTTATAACATTGAAAACTCCTAAATCTTGTCTGTCTATAGAAACAGCCACAATTACTTGTGATACTAACGGTGTATGGTGGGTTGCTTCGGATATGAATAACCAAGTTTTAGTTTGGTCATCGATAGATGATGGAAAAACATGGTCCTCTCCTATAGTTTTGGCAGAAAATATAAGTGATGATGATATTTGTATAGTTTCTAAACTCAAAAATACGGTTTCTGTAATTTGGTCCAATCAAAATAATGAAAGTATTGTAGAACGTATTCATCATAATGATAAAGACTTAAGTTCTTGGTCTTCTGAAATAAGTATATCTAATGGAGAAAAAACGGCAGACGACCATCTTAATACAACCGTTTTATCTGATAATACTTTAGTTTTAGTTTCCAAAAATAGTTTGGATCAATTAGATAGGCCTCAATTTGTTTTACGAATTCGAAGACCATCTGGGGAATGGTTAAATATTCCATATTGTAATCTTACAAAAACAGAATCCCCAACACGTCCTGTGGTGACGCATTTGCCTAATGGGAAATTAGTAACATTGCATACCGTAGCAAGCCCTAATCATAGCTCTTATATTTCTATTTCTACGATTAATGTAGATGGTAACAAGTCAAAAGTGACTGAAAAATTTCGAGTAATAGCAAAAAATAGGATTGAGATGAATAATGTTACCGTAAGTAAATCGGATTTTTATAACTGTACTCAAGGACCATGGATCGTTTTATTTTCAAATAAATTAGGGCAGGTTTTTGAAATAGATCTATATCGTTATAAGGATTTATTATAGAATATTATTCAGGTTTTAATGATTGAGTTTTATTTTTTTGAGTTTAAATGATATTCGTATTAGAATAGTTTTAAGAGATTCTTAGTTGTTAATTTAAGAATCTCTTTTTTTGTTTTTTTAGAACAATCTTTTTTTGATTGTTATTAATTTATAGTGGTTTAACTTATTTAAAAAGTTCTATTTTGTTTAATGTTAATAAAAATTTAACTTAAAAACTTAGAAAAGGAAGTGAGATATCTATTTCTTCGTTCTATAAATAGTTTTTAATCAAATTCACTATATTGAGAAATATACAGAGGAAGATGAAACAACAAATAATATTAAAGCATTACTTAAAAATAAATATATCCAATAGCAACGCATGTGTAATAAAAAATATATAGCCAATAATATTAAAAACCTGCTACTCATAACAGCGTTTTTACTTCTAGCTATACCTGTTTTTGCACATGGCGATTTAAGCATACAGATTGCAGAAAAAACAAAAGCAATCACAAAAAGCCCAAACAATTTTGAACTATATTATGAACGTGGTTTGTTATATCAGCAACATGTTGAATATAATAAAGCTTTAAACGATTATATAAAATCTGAATCCTTAGGGAATACAAATAACGATTTAAAATATAGCATGGCTGAGGTTTATTATTTAAGCGAAGACTACAATAAAGCCTTAAAGTTTATTTCGAATTATTTAGAAATAGATTCCATTAATGTGAAAGCTAAAAAATTGGAAGCTCAAATATTATTCAATTTAAAAGCCTATAAAAAGTCATTAAAAGCTTACCGATATGTTATAAATCAGATGGTTGATACACGACCAGAAGATATACTTGAATACAGCAATATCATCTTAGCCGAAAACCCTAATAACTATCACGATGCTCTGGAGGCTATCGACTATGGTTTAAAGCAACTTGGGTTGAATACATTATCTCTTCAACTTAAAAAATTAGAGTATTTGGAAGCGTCTAATCAGGTAAAAAAAGTATTAGAGCAATACAATTATTTTATTCTTCAATATAAAAGAAAGGAGTTTTGGTATTACAAAAAAGCAAAATATTTACAGAAAATAAACAAACCAAAAGACGCCAATATCGCCTTGCAATTAGCTGCCATTTCTATTGAGCAATTGGATGCTAAGTTTAAAAACACCAATTCAATAATAAGATTGCAAACACAAATAAAAAATTTAGAAACCACCCTTAATTAATACCTATTATGATAAAAAAAACGACGCTTATAATAATGCTGCTTTTCACAGCTTATTCCTTTTCACAAACGGCAACAACTAGTTTAGTGAGTTCTACTAAACCCGTAAAACCAACTGTTTTAGTAGAAAGAGGACCATATTTACAAAGTGGTACAGCAACGCGTGTTATTGTAAAATGGAGAACAAATTTGGCAACGGAATCTGTAGTTAATTACGGTACCGAATTGGGGGCATTAGCTATGAATAAAACAAGTTCTAATGTAACAAAGGAACACGAAGTTACCTTATCTGGTTTAAAAGCAAACACAAAATATTATTTTAATATTGGTAACAAAAAAGGCGTATTATCCGAAAGTGTTACGGGCGATATGTATGTGATAACAGCTCCAAATATAGGAACAAAACAATTTGTTCGTGCTTGGATTTTAGGCGATGCTGGTACAGGAAATAATAACCAAAGAGCAGTGCGCGATGCGTATTATAATTATGTGGCTACTAGTCCAGAAAATACTGGCAAGACCGATATGATGTTGTTTTTAGGTGATAACGCTTATGGCTCTGGAAAGGATGATGAATATCAAAAAGCATTTTTTGATATTTATGATAATATGCTAAAAAAATCGGTGGCATGGTCGTGCTTAGGAAACCATGATGGCAAAAGTGCAGATTCTGAAAAACAATCGGGTCCATATTATGATATATTCACCTTTCCAACCAAAGGACAAGCAGGTGGTATACCTTCTGGAACCGAAGCTTATTATTCTTTCGATTATGCCAATATTCATTTTATTATTTTAGATTCTCATCATACCAATCGTGAGATTGGTGGTGCTATGTATAATTGGGCAGAAAACGATATTCAGAATACGACTCAAGATTGGATTGTAACCTTATTCCATCACCCGGTTTACACCAAAGGATCTCATGATTCGGATACCGAAGATCGACTTATTGAAATGAGAGAAAATTTTATGCCTATGCTAGAGGCTAACGGGATAGATCTTGTTTTAAATGGACACAGTCACTCTTACGAGCGTTCTTATTTCTTAAATGGTCACCATGGTTTTTCCAATACATTTAATGGCGATGAAATGACCAAAGGCGGACATACTGTTGGGACAAATGGGCATGGAAATGGCAAAATAGATAGCGATGGCGCCTACCAAAAAACAAATGAAGCTACAGAAGGCGCGGTATATATTACTACGGGCTCTGCAGGGAAAATATCGGGTGGCGACTTAAATCATCAAGCTATGTTTTTGTCGTTAAATCAGCTAGGATCTTGCGTTATGGAGGTTGCAGATGATGGTAAGGGTGGACAAAACTTAACCGTAAAATTTATAAGCGAAAATAATGAAATTGAAGATTATTTTACCATTAATAAAACAGGTTTAGCATTTAATGCTGATGATAATAAACCTGAACAAAACAGCTCGATGGTTTCTTATGAATCTCATTTGAAAACGTTAAATATTACAGTAAATCCTAATGAACGTTTAAAGAAAGTTAAATTCTATAATAGCATAGGTAAATTAGTAAAGAAAAGCCGAAAAGAAAGTATTTCTGTTAGCAAACTTTCAAAGGGCTTATATGTTGTCGAAATTATTACGAATATAAACACATATAGCGAATCGATTAAATTATAATAGTTTAATTTTATAAGTCACTGTGTTATTAACTAGTTGTTTTTATTTGAAAAAAGACAATATAAAGTTGTTAAAGTAGAAGTATGTGTAATGTCCGTTACAAATGAAAAAAGCAAGTATTATTGTAGGTGTAATTGTTATTTGCTTTTTTGTTTTATCTGGAAAAAAGGCAACCATTCAGTATCAATTTGATGGAGTTCCAGAAAAAGTAGGGGCATTATATATCGATAATTTTAAGAACTTTCAAACTGAAGTACACACACTAGCATCTCTTGTTAATCGTTCTATGGTTTCAGACGAATTAAAGCTGAAAAATCAAGTTGAAAAGACGCGGTTGGCATATAAAAAAATCGAATTTATTTTTGATTATTATCAAACCAACTATAATGGTACCTATATTAATGGAGCGCCCGTTCCTAAAATAAGTGAATATTTTGAAGCAGAGCAGGTTATCGAACCTTGTGGTTTACAAGCTTTAGATGAAGCGGTTTTTGAAAATCTAACTCCTGAAAATTTACAGCATATAAAAACCTTGGCAAATAATCTTAAGGAACGGGTCGATTTTATTTCAAAAATACATTTACCGATTCATTTAAAATCGAGTCAGATTATAGAATGTATGCGTTCGGGGATGGTGCGTATTTTTACGTTGGGAGTCACTGGTTTTGATACGCCCGGTTCTGCAAATGCCTTAAAAGAAAGCTATGCCAGTTTACAAAGTATGAAAACCACATTTTTGTGTTTTGAAACCGCTATGAATTTAGAGACTAAAACTAAATTTGAATCCATCAAGACACATTTTGAAAAAGGCGAAACCTTATTAAAGCCCGAAACACATTTTAATGATTTTGATAGATTACTGTTTTTAAAAGAGGTTGTTAATCCTATATATTCAGAGTTATTAGAGTTTCAAAATTTGAATAATATCAAATTGGAACCTTATAAAAAACATGCTCAAAATTATCAAGCAAAAAACATGTTTGATGTTAATTTTCTCGATCCCGATTTTTATTCAGAATTAGTATATTTACCATTAAATAACCCTAAAACCATTCAATTAGGGAAGTTGTTATTTGAAGATCCTCGACTTTCAAATGAAAATAAAATGTCCTGTTTAAACTGTCATAATCCCAATAAAGGATTTACCGATGGTTTGCCAAAAAGTATATCGAATCAAAAAGGCATGTTTACGGCAAGAAATTCGCCAACATTAATTAATGCAGGCTATTCCACACGTTATTTTTGGGATATGCGCGCTTTCGATCTGGAAAAACAAGTGGCTCATGTTATTGATAACGATTTGGAGTTTAATACAAATTTCGATGAGATTACCTCTAAACTCAATAAAGACGCTAATTATTTAAAATTGTTTAAAGATGCTTATGGCGGTATTAGCAAGCAGGATATCAACGAGCGTTCTATTAGTAATGCTATTGCTGCTTATGTAAATTCTTTAAAATCCTTCAATAGTCTTTTTGATAAATATGTAAGAAATGAAACTGCTAATTACCCCGAAAATGCGAAACGTGGTTTTAATATATTTATGGGAAAAGGCGCCTGCGGAACTTGTCATTTTGCACCTTTGTTTAATGGTTCTGTGCCTCCGTTTTACCTAGAATCCGAATCGGAAGTTTTAGGAGTTACTCAAGGTTTCGACTCTATAAACCCCAAGTTAGATGAAGATTTAGGCCGTATGAATAATGGACTTAATAGAGACAAACAGCTCTATTTTAAAAATTCGTTTAAAACGGTGTCTGTTAGAAATATCGCTTTAACAGCACCGTATATGCACAATGGTTCTTTTAATACTTTGGAAGATGTTCTGGAATTTTATAATCTAGGCGGCGGAGCAGGGATCGGCTTAGCGGTAGAAAACCAAACCTTATCTGATGCACCATTGAATTTATCTGAACAAGACATTAAAGATATTATTGCTTTTATGGAAACGCTAACCGATACCACAGGAGTTCACTAATTAAGGATATTGGTTTTTTTAAAACTTGGAAATAGATTTCAAGCTAGATGTAGGTTTTATACTGGTTTACTAATTATAAAATTTTTCTCTTAAACGTAAAACTGAAACAGCAACTGCAAACATATTTTTAAATCTTATCCACCAAATACTTTCCAATCTCCGAAGTTTTAATTTTTACAATATCTTCTGGAGTTCCTGTGGCTACTATGTTTCCTCCGGTTTCGCCACCTTTTGGACCCAGATCGATAATAAAATCGGCACATTTAATAAGTTCAATATTATGTTCGACCACAATAATGGAATGCCCGTTTTCTATTAAAGCATTAAAAGATTTTAGAAGCTTTTGGATATCGTGAAAATGCAGACCCGTGGTAGGTTCGTCAAAAATAAACAGCGCTTTTTCTTTCTTGTTACCTTTCCCTAAAAATGATGCCAGTTTAATACGCTGCGCCTCGCCACCAGAAAGGGTAGAGGAGCTTTGGCCGAGAGTTACGTAACCCAAACCAACATCTTGCAGCGGTTGGAGTTTGTTCTTAATTTTGTCTTGCTTGTTAGTTTCGAAAAACGTGACGGCATCATCAATGGTTAGGTTTAAAATATCGTCTATGTTTTTGTCGGCAAAGGTTACTTCGAGCACTTCTTTTTTAAAGCGTTTGCCTTTACAGGTTTCGCATTCCAAATGCACATCGGCCATAAATTGCATTTCTATAGTGACTTCCCCTTCGCCTTTGCAGGTTTCGCAGCGTCCGCCATCGACATTAAAAGAAAAGTGTTTGGCTTGGTAATTCCTTATGTTGCTTAATTTCTGTTTCGCGAATAGCGCACGAATATCATCGTAAGCCTTTATATAGGTTACCGGATTGGAACGTGAGGAGCGCCCAATAGGATTTTGATCTACAAATTCTATTTGCTTTATATTGGTGAAATTCCCGTCTAAACTAGAAAACTGTCCCGGTTTGTCGCCAAAATCGGTTAATTTTTTCTGTAATGCGGGGTATAATATTTTCTTGACTAATGTACTTTTTCCACTACCAGAAACACCCGTAATTACGGTGAGCATACCCAAAGGAAAACGCACATCTATGTTTTTAAGATTGTTTTCGCGAGCGCCTTTTATATCCACGTAATATTTGGAGGTTCTCCGTTTTTTTGGCACTTCAATTTTTAAAGTTTCATTTAAGTATTGTGCCGTTAAGGAATTGGATGCTAAAATAGCGTTGTAATCGCCGTGGGCAACTACATGTCCGCCAAAAGTTCCGGCTTCGGGACCAATGTCGATAATGTTATCGGCCGCTTTCATAATATCCTCGTCGTGTTCCACAACAATCACAGTGTTTCCTAAATCACGTAAGGATTTTAAAACCATAATTAAACGTTCGGTATCTTTTGGATGCAAGCCAATACTAGGTTCATCTAAAATATACATCGACCCCACTAAGCTACTTCCTAAAGAGGTTGCTAGGTTTATACGCTGACTTTCTCCACCGGAAAGGGTATTGGATTTGCGGTTTAAAGTCAGGTAATCGAGACCAACATTTGCTAAAAATTCTAAACGATTATTTATTTCTTTTAATAAGCGTTTTGCAATGGTGGTATCGTGTTCGTTTAATTCTAAGTTATGGAAAAAATCAGCGAGTTTATCCAATGGTTTTTCTACCAAATCTGAAATACTTGCGCCGCCTACTTTAACATAATTGGCTTCAACGCGTAAACGTTTGCCATTACAGGTCTTGCATTTGGTTTTTCCGCGGTAACGCGATAACATGACGCGGTTTTGAATTTTATAGGCCTTAGATTCTAACTCGGCAAAAAAGGCATTTAAGCCTTCAAAATATTGGTTGCCATCCCACACGAGTTGTTTTTGTGCTTCGGAAAGTTCAAAATAAGGTTTGTGTATTGGGAAATCGAATTTATGCGAGTTGTTTACCAATTGGTCTTTATACCAACTCATGCTTTCGCCGCGCCAAGCAAAAATGGCCCCTTCGTAAATGGAAAGTCCTGTGTTTGGAATCACTAAATCTTCGTCTATACCAACAATATCGCCGTAACCTTCGCAAGTTGGGCAAGCGCCGTAAGGGTTGTTAAAGCTGAATAAATGTACATTGGGCTCTAAGAAATTTAATCCGTCTAACTCAAATTTATTACTAAAAGTCCGTTGTTTATTATCTGAAAGTGTTTCTATGCTACATTCACCTTTACCTTCAAAAAAAGCGGTTTGAATGGCATCGGCTAGACGATTATAAAAATCCTCTTCGTGTTTGGTGATAATTCTATCTACAACTAATAAAATCTTGTCTTTTTTACTAATTTTAGTAGCATCGTCTATTCTAACAACTTGGTCGTTTAGTTTTATTCTAGCGTAACCTTGTTGGTTTAATGCTTTTAATTTATCTTCTATAGTGCGGCCTTCTTCTAAATGAATAGGCGCGAGGAGAAGAAGTTTTTCGCGTTCGGGAAAGGTTTTTAGGTAGTTTAAAACATCGGTTACGGTGTCTTTTTTTACTTCATCTCCAGAAACTGGCGAAATGGTTTTTCCTATTCTTGCAAATAAAAGCTTTAAGTAATCGTAAATTTCGGTTGTTGTGCCCACCGTAGAACGTGGATTGGTAGAATTTACTTTTTGCTCGATGGCAATGGCCGGAGCTATTCCTTTTATATAATCTACCTTGGGTTTATTTAGTCGGCCTAAAAACTGACGTGCATAACTAGACAAACTTTCTACATAGCGCCGTTGCCCTTCCGCGTAAAGCGTATCGAAGGCTAAACTGGATTTTCCAGAACCCGAAAGTCCTGTAATAACAACCAATTTGTTTCTAGGGATAACAACATCTATATTTTTAAGGTTGTGTAGTTTAGCACCTTTTATAATGATATTTTGTTTAGGATCAACTTCGGAAAGATTAATATTCATAAGCTTTTAAAGGAATAATTTACAAATATAACATAAGTCTTTCAGCTATAAAATATATTGTATTGTATTAAATATGTTAAAATAGATATAAAAATTTTTGTTTAATTGGAATGATTGTTGTTATATTTGAAGCAACTAATTAATTATAAATCAACACTTGCCTATAGCATAACATTACTTTAAAAAAAAATTAATTTAAAAGAATCTCTTTTCTTTATAATAAAAGTAATGATTATGAAACACGAACTTATCACAGATGCTAAGCTAATTAGTAACTATATTAACGGCGATGAAAGTGCTTTAGAAGTACTTATAGAAAAGCATAAACAAAGAATTTACAGTTTTATTTATTCAAAAGTATATGATGGCGATGTTGCCGATGATATTTTTCAGGATACTTTTATTAAGGTGATAAAAACCTTAAAACGCGGTGCGTATAATGAAGAAGGTAAATTTTTACCTTGGGTGATGCGTATTGCTCATAATTTGGTTATCGATTTTTTTAGAAAGAATAAACGTATGCCTAAGTTTGATAACACCGGCGAGTTTAGTATTTTTTCGGTGCTTAGTGATAGTACTTTAAATGCTGAAAAAACCATTATTAAAGCGCAAATAGAAACCGATGTACGCCGTTTGGTGGATGAACTGCCAGATGACCAACGTGAAGTTTTATTAATGCGTATTTATAAGGATATGAGTTTTAAAGAAATATCTGAAAGAACGGGAGTGAGTATTAATACGGCATTAGGGCGTATGCGCTACGCTCTAATAAATATGCGTAAAATTATTGAGAAGCATAACATTGTGTTAACCGATTAAATTTTGAAAATACAATAAAGTAAATTTTACTGCGTTTGTCTTTTAAATCAACCTTAATTTAATCGATATGGAAAAAATTTACTCTAAACAACCAAATAAAAATCAAAATAAATTTGAGCCAAAGGTAGATACCATTAATTTCTTGCTCAATTATTCCAAATCATTACGAGTTTTAAAGTATAAACATTTAAAATTTGACACTATTTTAAATTAATATAAAAAGACACCCTTTTATAGGGTGTCTTTATTTGTTTAAAGCATAGATTTTTGTTTGGTCAAAACAAAAAAAGAAATATTTTATATTTTTAAGTTTTTTATAAACAGATAGATACATTTTTTGTTATTTTTTTACGCAACTATTTAATGGTTACCTCATCTAAGAGATAGTTATAAAAAAAAATAAATTATGAAAAAACGTATCTTATTAGTGAAAAGTTTAATGGTTTGTAGTCTGTTATTTGTTAGTTGTAGTGATAATAATGATGACATTACTTGTCCAGAAGCAATTACAGGAGAATTGACAAGTACAGAAATTGATTTTGTAGGAGAATGGACACTTAAAAGTATGGTTTCGGAGGATGAAATTGATTTAACCGATGACGATATTGAAAATCCAAGTACAGATTTATTTTCCCAATATACCGATTGTGCAAAAGATATAATTTACAATTTTGGTGAAAATAGAGAGTACACGTTTACAACAGGAAGTTCTGCTGTAGATTGTGTTAATGCTCAAGAAATAGAGGGCACATGGGCTTTGAGTGAAAATGCCGAATTAAAAACGGTATATAATTGCTCAACTCAATTTACCCAAATTGAGATGAACGATGATAACACCGCATTTTCTACAGAAAACTCTTTGCAGTATATTGATGTCGAAGGTAATACAATTATTACGACTACAACATTTACATATGAAAAGACTTTAGAATAGTCTATTACAAAAACATTTTAACAAACAAAAAATCCCTCTGAGACCATTTCAAAGGGATTTTTTATTTTAAGATTTTTTTTAGTTAAAAAATTGGATTTCTAGTTTTTACAGTAAACAGGTAAGAGCTTTGTTGAGATTTCACCAAAACCAATACGTGTTCCATCTTTCTCACAGTGTGCACGCATAATAACGGTGTCACTATCATTTATAAATTTACGTTCGCTACCGTCTGTCATTTTTAAGGGGTGTTTACCTTGTGAGGTTAATTCTAATAAGGAGCCAAGGCTGTTTGGTGTTGGTCCAGAAATAGCACCGCTTCCCATCATATCACCCGAGTTTACTGGACATCCATTTATAGTATGGTGTGCTAGTTGTTGTGCCATGTTCCAATAGATATACTTAAAGTTTGTTTTAGAGACCACGGTTTCTTTAGCACCTTTAGGCTGTATGGCTACTTCTAAATTTATATCGTAGCTTTTTTTTCCATTATATTTTAAATAGTTAAGCTGTTTTTTTAGAGATTTTGGGCCTTCTACACGGTAAGGCTCTAAGGCATCTAAAGTAACTATCCATGGTGATATTGATGAAGCAAAGCTTTTTCCTAAAAAAGGACCAAAAGGATCACTTTCCCATTTTTGAATATCGCGAGCACTCCAATCATTGAGTAGTACCAACCCAAAAATGTGTTCTTCCGCTTCATTAACCGGAATAGGTTCACCAAAATCGTTAGCATCCGTCGTTATAAAAGCCATTTCTAATTCGAAATCTATAGATTCACTCGGACCAAAGACGGGTTCCGTTACCCCGGTTGGTAAGGTTTGCCCTTGAGGCCGATGTACTGGAATACCCGATGGAATAATCGAAGAACTACGCCCATGGTAGCCCACAGGAATATGTAACCAGTTAGGTAAAAGCGCCTGTTCTGAACCTCTAAAAAAAGCACCTATATTCGTGGCATGTTCTTTACTTGCGTAAAAATTGGTATAATCACCAATTTGAACGGGAAGTTGCATTTCTATTTCATCTAAACGAAAAAGAACCACTTCTTTATGTTGTTTATTACTTTTAAGACTATCGTTTTCGGCATCGAATATCTCTGCAATTCTGTTTCTTACCAAACGCCATGTTTTACGGCCATCGGCAATAAAATCGTTTAGGGTATCTTGAAGAAAAATATCATCGGTTAAAGGAATGTCTTTAAAATATCCTAGTTGATGTAAAGCTCCTAAATCTATAGCTGTATCTCCAATACGGGTTCCAATAGTTATGATATCATCACGGGTTAAAAAGACACCAAAAGGAATATTTTGTATAGGGAAATCGGAATTTTTATCGACATGTAGCCAGGACATTCTTTCAGGGTTGTTCGCTGTTAAGGGCATAATCTTAAAATGTTTTCTAGTTATTGTATTGTTATCAAACGTACATAATTTTTTTGTTTTACAATACAAAATTACTTTAAAAATGAATTTTCTTTATCCGTTAATAACATGGTTAAAAAGTTGAAGGTAAAAAACGATTTTTTACCTATTTTAACTAATCTATTTGTTATTTTTGCGCTTTATTAAAATTATCAAACTCAATATATGCAACGCGACGAACAAATTTTTGAACTAATTGAAGCCGAAAAGGAACGCCAATTACACGGCATAGAACTTATTGCTTCGGAGAATTTTGTAAGCAGCCAAGTTATGGAAGCTGCAGGATCAGTGTTAACTAATAAATATGCAGAAGGGTATCCAGGTAAACGTTATTACGGTGGATGTGAAGTGGTTGATGAAGTTGAACAAATTGCTATCGATAGAGCAAAAGCTTTGTTTGGTGCAGCATACGTAAATGTACAACCGCACTCTGGAAGTCAAGCCAATACAGCTGTATATCACGCTTGTTTAACTCCGGGAGATAAAATTTTAGGATTCGATTTGTCGCACGGTGGGCATTTAACACACGGGTCTCCTGTAAATTTTTCTGGTAAATTATACAACCCAGTATTTTACGGAGTAGAGCAAGAAACAGGTGTTTTAAACTACGATAAAATACAAGAGGTTGCTACTAAAGAACAACCAAAATTAATAATCGCAGGAGCTTCGGCATATTCTCGTGATATCGATTTTGAACGTTTTAGAGTCATTGCAGATAGCGTTGGCGCTATTTTAATGGCCGATATATCGCATCCAGCAGGTTTAATAGCTAAGGGTATTTTAAACGATCCTTTACCACACTGTCATATTGTAACGACTACAACACATAAAACGTTACGTGGCCCAAGAGGTGGTATGATTATGATGGGGAAAGATTTTGAAAACCCTTTCGGAATTAAACTTAAAAACGGAAACTTACGTAAAATGTCGTCTTTATTAGATTCAGCTGTTTTTCCAGGGAATCAAGGTGGTCCATTAGAGCACATTATTGCTGCAAAAGCGATTGCTTTTGGTGAAGCTTTAACCGATGATTTTTTACAATACCAATTACAAGTTAAGAAAAATGCTGCGGCCATGGCAAAAGCATTAGTTTCTAAAGGATATAATATTATTTCCGGAGGAACAGATAACCACTGTATGTTAATTGATTTACGTAACAAAAACTTATCTGGTAAAGATGCTGAGCAAGCTTTAGTAAAAGCTGATATTACGGTAAATAAAAACATGGTACCTTTTGATGATAAATCGCCGTTTGTAACTTCAGGAATTCGTTTAGGGGTTGCTGCAATTACTACACGTGGTTTAAATGATACCGATATGCTTGCTATTGTAGAGCTGGTAGACGAGGTTATTAATAACTTTGAAGATGAAACTGCTTTAGAAGCTGTAAAAGTAAAAGTAAATGAGATGATGCATAACAAACCTTTGTTTGTATAAGTATTATTAAAATATATTATATTGAAAGAATCCTGCTTTTTAAGCGGGATTTTTTTGTTTTTAGAATCTCAATTTTTCATATTGCTTTAAGAAGAAAACAGGGGAATGTTAAGAAATAAAAAGTTTTAGTTATTTTTTAACAAATTAATTTAGTGGTAATTATGATATTATGCTTAATATGCTTTTTTAATTTTTAAAATTGATTATTATTTTACGAAAGGTTATTTTGTTAGCCGTAGTTTTTCCTTTAGTACTTGCATTTGGCTCTAATATAAAGCTAGTAAAGCCAGCAGTGGTTTTGGTTAAGCCAAATGGTTTATATTCTAATTCTAAAGGTTGTTTTGGACAAAATAAGCGTTTAGACCCATTAAATAGTAAAGATGATAAAACCCTTAAAACTTATTTTAATGCTATGGTTCCTGCACCATCGCGGTCTAGTTTTTTTATAAAACGAAATTAAACAACTTATGGTTGCTAGCATAAGCCTACGTTATAACCGGAGATACTAATGGTATTTTAAATGATGCTATAAGAATAATTTATATTAATAAATATTTTGAAAGTTTTAAATTATTATCTTTGTATTAATGAGTAAAATATTTTCCATAGCGTTATCTTTCATTATTCTAATTCAAAGTTTTGGGATAAGTCTAGGTGATATTGCACAAATTGATGAGCTTATTCAGCATGCGCAATATCATAATCAGCGTTATGGTGATAATGTTTTTGTGTTTATTTCTAAGCATTACGGAGAATTAAAAGCAGATCACGATAAGGAACATCAAGAAGAAAGGGAAGAGCACGAGCAATTACCTTTTCATCATCAATCTCATATATCTTCAGTTATTGCAGTGGTGTTAAATACTCCTAAAACGGAATTAAAACCTATTGAGTTTTCAGAATTAAACACACATAAATTTTATTATCAAGCATCTTCTTCTTCACTACATTCAGAAGGGCTTTTTCAGCCACCAAGGCTTTCATAAGTAATCACAGGCTTTTAGTTTTTTTAATTCCTTAATCGTTTGTTGGTTTTGGAATGTTCACTCAGATTATTATATGAAAAAATGTTATCACATATTATCAATTTCAGTATAAAGAATAAGTTTATTGTTCTTTTATTTACAGGCTTTATTATAGGTTTCGGACTGTATTCATTATCTCAAATACCTATTGGTGCTGTGCCCGATGTAACAAATAATCAGGTACAAGTTATCACAACATCTCGTAACCTATCTACCCAAGATATGGAGCAATTTATAACCTATCCAGTCGAATTGGAGATGGCAAATTTGCCGGGTGTAATCGAGATTCGTTCTATTTCAAAATTCGGACTTTCCGTAGTTACCATCGTTTTTGATGAGGCTATGGGAACCTTTTTACCCAGACAGCTTATTGCTGAAAAAATTAAGTCGGCTTCCGAAAAGATTCCGAAAGGTTTTGGTACACCGGAAATGGGCCCTATTACCACGGGCTTAGGAGAAATTTATCAATATATTCTTGATGTAAAACCCGAATTTAAAGACCGTTATTCTGCTCAAGATTTACGAACCATACAGGATTGGGTGGTAAGACGGCAGCTTTCTGGGATTCCTGGTGTTGTGGAAGTTAATACCTGGGGAGGTTTTTTAAAACAATATGAAGTCGCTATAGATACTGAAAAACTAAATGCTATGGATATTTCCGCGCGTGATGTTTTTACAGCTTTAGAAATGAATAATAGTGTTTCTGGTGGCGGGTATATCGAAAAGGTAAATCAGGCCTTTTTTATTCGAGGGGAAGGTTTGGTTACTTCATTAGAAGATATCCGAAATATTGTTGTTAAAAATACCAATGGTTTACCCATTTATATTAAAGATGTAGCTAAAGTAGGCTTTGGAAGTGCCACACGCTTTGGTGCTATTACAGGAAATGGCGAAGGCGAAAAAGTGCTAGGTCAAGTGATGATGCTTAAAGATGCCAATTCTAAAAAAGTAATTGAAGCGGTAAAAGAACGTGTTTCCGAAATTTCAAAATCGTTGCCAGAAGGGGTTTATATTAATGCTTTTTTAGACCGTAGCGAACTTATTGCAAAAACTACGTTTACCGTAACTGAAAACCTGGTTTTGGGGTGTTTAATTGTCATATTTGTGGTGGTTTTACTTCTCGGTAATTTGCGTTCTGGACTTGTGGTTGCATCGGTTATTCCATTGTGTTTGCTCTTTGCACTGTCTTTAATGTACATTTTTGGGGTAGATGCTAACTTGATGAGTTTAGGCGCCATAGATTTTGGGATTATTATTGACGGCGCTGTTATTATAGTGGAGTTCATCGCTTTTCAAATCACTCAAAAGAAGGACAAAATTAATGCTTTATCAAAAGAGGGACGTCAAGAATTTAGAGATGATATAGCTATTTCAGGTGCTTCAAAAATGATGAATTCTGCCATTTTTGGTCAGCTTATTATTTTAATTGTATTCATTCCAATTTTATCACTTTCCGGTGTAGAAGGTAAAATGTTTAAACCTATGGCATTAACGTTTAGTTTTGCACTCATTGGCGCCATGGTTTTTTGCTTTACTTATGTTCCTGTGGTGGCTTCTTTATTTTTAAAACCGTCTAATGCCTCTCATAAAAATGTATCTGTAAAATTAATGAATGAGCTTAATAAAATTTATGAACCAACCATAGATTGGGCGCTACGAAGTAAAACGTTAGTTTTAGGGATTGCAGGAACTTTTTTAGCAATTTCAATGTATTTATATACTACTATGGGCGGGGAATTTGTTCCCACTTTAGATGAAGGTGATTTTGTTATTCAGCCTATTTTAAAAACAGGAACAAGCTTAAGTAATACGGTTAAAACGGCTACCGAAATTGAAAATATTCTTTTAAATCAGTTTCCGGAAGTAAAACAAGTGGTCACTCGTATAGGTGCGGCAGAAGTACCAACCGATCCCATGTCTATGGAAGAAAGTGACGTGATTATTGTGCTTAAACCTAAAAGCGAATGGACTTCGGCATCGTCTAAAGATGAATTGGCCGATAAATTTAAAGAAGCACTAGCTATTATTCCAGGGATGGAAGTGGAATTCACGCAGCCTATAGAAATGCGTTTTAATGAATTAATTACGGGTGTTCGGGCAGATATCGCCATCAAGGTTTTTGGAGATGATTTGGATATTCTGGCAGAAAAAGGAAGTGAGATTGGTGCTTTAATAGAAAACGTAAAGGGTGCCGCAGATATTTCAGTTGAAAAAATTGCAGGATTACCAGAAATGAGTGTAAGATACAATCGAGCTAAAATTGCCAGATACGGACTTAATATTCAAGAACTGAATGAGATGGTTTCTATGGGGTTTGCTGGAAAATCGGCAGGTAGTGTTTTTGAAGGTGAAAAACGATTCGATTTAGTCGTACGGCTGGATAAAGAAAAGCGACGAGATATTGATAATTTAGAAAATTTGTATATCGATTTACCTGCCGGTGGAAAAATCCCGTTAAGTGAATTGGCAGATATCAGTTACCGAAAAGGAGCCGCCAAAATATCTCGTGATGATACTAGACGTCGAATAGTTGTGGGCGTTAATGTACGTAATCGGGATTTACAATCTGTTGTAGACGATGTTCAGAAATTAATAAATGAAAACATCCATTTGCCTGTAGGGTATTCTATTACTTATGGCGGTCAGTTCGAAAATTTACAAAGTGCAAAATCCAGATTAATGGTTGCCGTTCCTATTGCATTAGTATTAATATTCATACTGTTGTATTTCGCTTTTAAATCGGTAAAAGAAGCTTTAATTATTTACTCGGCAATTCCTTTAGCGGCTGTTGGTGGGGTGCTCTTATTATGGCTTCGCGGTTTGCCTTTTAGCATATCGGCAGGCGTAGGGTTTATCGCGTTATTTGGTATTGCAGTACTTAATGGTATTGTGTTAATAGAGCATTTTAAAGAATTAAAAAATCATGGGTTTGAAAGCATGGAAGCTTTAATAAAACAAGGAACTAAAGATAGATTACGTGCCGTATTATTAACGGCTACTGCAGCGGCGTTAGGGTTTTTACCGATGGCTATTTCTACTAACGCAGGTGCCGAAGTACAACGTCCGTTAGCTACTGTAGTTATTGGTGGTTTGGTTACTGCAACCTTTTTAACCTTAATAGTTTTACCGGTGCTTTATGCTTTATTTAATCGTTTTAACAGGGGTAAAAGTAAACTTAGAGGGAAACCTTCAAAACAAGTTTTAGGTGTATTGTTATTATTGGTGTCTTTTAATGGAGTTGCACAACAAAGAGCAGGTGTTAAATTAAAGGACCTTATCCCTATGGCTATTGAAAATAATGCCGGATTAGAAGCTGGGAGATTACAAGTAAAACAATCGGATGCTTTAATTGGGACTGCTTTTAGTTTTGATAAAACACATGTGTATTATGAGTATGATGAGAATAATTTAGCTAGTAATAATGAGCCATTAAAGGTCTTTGGAATTCAGCAAGATTTTAAATTTCCAACGCTATATTTTTCCGAAAAGAAAGTTAATAAAGCGCGATATGGTTTAATTTCAAGTGGTTATAATATTCAGAAAAAAGGAATTGCTCGGCAAGTTACAGCGGCTTATTATGCGTATCAAATTGCTAAAAAGAAGGAAGGTGTTTATAAGCGCTTAGATAGTTTGTATAGTAATTTTGAAAAATTGGCGGCAAGACGTTTTGAACTTGGCGAAACCAATTATTTAGAAAAAATTACAGCGGCTTCGAAACAAAAGCAAATCAGTCTTAAATATAGCGAAGCTCAAAAAGAGGTTTTACTGGTTTATAATGGCTTGTTAAAAATAATTCAAGTAGATGAGCCTATTAAAATCGCTAAAGCATCTTCATTAAAAGCAGTTTTAAATATTTTAGATATTGAAGACAGTGAAGAATTGACATATTATAAAAACAGGGTGTCTCTTAAAGAAGCAGAACGGCGTTTTGAAAATTATAAACTGTTACCAGATATTAGTGTTAATTATTTTCAAGGGACTAATTCTGGGTTGGGAGCAACCCTTTCGGGATATCAATTGGGTTTAAAAATTCCTATATTTTTTAGTGGACAAGCTTCTCGAATTAAAGCCGCTAGTCTTGCAGAGGATGTGGCAGTTTCAGAATCTAAGGCGTATAAAATTCAATTAAATGAAAAGTTTCAAGCGCTTAAAATTCAGTTAGCACAGCTTCAAGAGGCTTTGGACTATTATGAAAATGAAGGCGATAAACTTTCCGAAGAAATTTTAAAAACAGCTAAAGGAAGTTTTAGAAACGGCGAGATTGATTTCTACCAATATATCCAGAGTTTGGAAAGTGCTTATGAGATAAAACTAAGTTACTTAGATAAACTTAATGCCTACAACCAAACCATTATAAATATTAATTATTTAACTTTATAAACATAACGTGATGAAACGTAATATATATATCATAGTCGTATTCAGTCTTCTTTTTACTTTTTTTAGTTGCGGTGAAAAAAAGAACCAAACAACCGAATCTCAAAATGAAAATAATACCATACAGGATAGTAGAATCCAGGTAACGCAAGCCCAGTTTGACCATAGTAAAATGACTTTAGGTGGTCTAGAAGACAAACAATTTCCTAATACAATAAGTGTAAATGGAATGATTGATGTTCCTCCAGAAAATAGAGCGGTTGTTAATGCAACCATGGGGGGATATATTAAAACAACTCCTTTGTTAATAGGGGATAAGGTGAATAAAGGACAAGTGCTTGTTACTATTGAAAATCCAGAGTTTGTGACTTTGCAACAGAATTATATGGAAGTGCATGAACAGCTTACCTATTTAAAAGCGGAATATGACAGACAAGTAACCATGAAAGCTGAAAATATTACCTCGCAAAAAAGCTTTTTAAAAGCAGAGAGCGACTATAAAATGGCCGTTGCAAAACATAACGGGTTAGAGAAACAATTAATTATGCTTAATATATCACCAGCTAGAGTTCGCGCCGGGAATATAACGTCTGTGGTTAGTATTTTAGCGCCAATTTCAGGAAGTATTACCATGGTGAATGTTACAAAGGGCGCTTATGTTTCGCCGGCGTCGCCCATTTTAGAAATTATCGACAACGATCATATTCATATTGAACTTTCGGTTTTTGAGAAGGATATTATGGCGGTTAAAAAAGGGCAAAAGATAGATTTTAAAATACCCGAAGCTTCAAAGGAGACTTATAAAGCCGAAGTTCATCTGGTTGGAACCTCTATAGAACCCAATAGAACTATTCATGTTCATGGGCATTTAGAAAATGAAACTGGAAATAATTTCTTAGTAGGGATGTTTGTAGATGCTCAAATTATTACCGGTGTTGTTTCCGCGAAAGCGTTACCAAATACATCTATTATTGAAGTGGATGGGGTGTCATTTGTATTAGTTTTAGATGAAAAAGTTGGTGATATTTATTATTTCAGAAGAAAAAAAGTAGTGGTTAAAGATCATTATAAAGGCTATGCGATTATAGAAAATACGGAAGGTTTTGAAGTGAATACCAAATTTTTAACGAAAGGAGGGTTTAATTTATTAGGAGAATAATTATGGACAGACAAACAGCAGAAAAGCACTATATAAACAGAAATGGTGGCAGGAGTATGGTCCATGGCGGCTGGAGAGTACGTTTCTGTGAGTTCCCAAACCGAGATTGAAAAATGGGATTTAGCTCGTGAAAACCATGAACGCATTGATACCTCGGAAGAAGAATTTGGGCACAAGACTTATTTTTGACTAGATGCCTTTATTGGGCTTTATTAGGTGTTAATATTGTTTTACTTCAAGGAAATAGAATCTATTTCGAGTTTAAAATGCTCCGCTTTTTTATTGGCTATTAAAAAGCCAATTTCTTCAATGCCATCCGCATCGTAATTTGGCATGTCTAGTTTTTTTCCTCTAAAAGTGGGGTGCATTTTGGCTAAAGAAAATTCTATAATTTCCCAATCTTCAGTGGTATTGAAATAGGAGATATAAGCCTGTTTATCGGAGGTTTTGTGTTTTATTCTAAATTGATATCTTTTTCCATCGCCTTTTACTTTCAATCTGATTTTTGAAAATTCTTTGGTACTTATTTTATCAAATTGATATTTTAATGAAGAAAACCCGCCGTTATTTTCTAAAGATACATGACCTTTAAAAACACCTTTTCCTTCTTTATTTAAATAGAATGCTCCCGATGATTTTCCTCCCATAACAACATCGTCAGCATTTTTCCAAGGGGTGATATCGGAAGTTTCATTAAATTCGAAAATACTATTGTGTGCGTTAGTCATCGTGTTATTGTTTGGAAATGGATAAATGTCAATTTTGGTTAAACCTGGTTATTTAGCGTTTACTAATTTTATTTCTAGAAATTGCTTTTTGTCTAGAAGATTTAAAACGTAGAATATCTGGATGGCGTTTTTTTAGGTGTTTTTGACTAACACCACTATTTACACGTTTTCTCCAACGTTTAAAACTGCTTTCTTTTAAGTTGGTGCGCATAAGCTTAATCACTTCTTTTTCTGGTAGACCAAATTGAAATAATATAGCTTCAAAGGGTGTTCTATCTTCCCAGGCCATTTCAATAATACGATCTAGATTTCTATCGGAAAAGCATTTTGTATCTATCATATTTAAACTATATTTTTTCCCAAACTTGGTCGGCATTTAAATAAAAACTTCCTAACGATTGAAAATTGCACTGGTTTGGTGCAATAATAGAAAGAAAAGATTCACCGTTGTCTCTTTTGTAAAGATGATATACTTCACCAATAACAGGTTCGAAAGTAAATTTTGCATTAAAAATGAGTTTGTTGTATTCAAACTCTTCCATCATTTTTTCGTATTCCGCTTTTAGTTCGAGGTATTTAGCTTCAATCTTATGGTTTATTTTGTTAATACTTCTATTTTTCCAGGCTATAGTATCGGTAGTCGTGATTACTGGGGCTCCTACAGAAGTAGCATAGGGTTTAATTGCGGCATCATACGTTTGAGTGTCCTCATTAAAAACGACTTGATCTGGTTTTTTCTCTCTTGTCATTTTTTTAATCTTAATTCAACTGCTCTAGTTGTTTCATGATTTGCTCGGCATCATAGGTTTTTTGATCGCTCATTTTTCTGTTAGTTGTGGATAGGGTATGGGCTTCTTTCATTAGTTTTTCATATTGAAGTTGTAGTTTCTCTTTCTCCGATTTCTTTTTAAATAGTCCAAACATGTTAATATACGTATTGATTATGTGTATAAAAATACAAAATGTTTAATTGTTTTAGGTATTTGTTAAACAAAACATTAATAATTTTTATTTACAATAGGCCTAATAAGTATGAAACTGATGCGTGATACTCACTAAATAGCGCAATTTAAATTTTTAATCTTGAAAACTAATGGTAAATGTAGTGCCTTCATTAACCTTACTTTTTACGCTAATATGCCCACCAAGGCTGGTGACATGGTTGTAAACTAAATACAAACCAACCCCTTTACTGTCTGGATTGTTATGAAACCCTGTGTTCAATTTAAATATAAGGTGCCCTATTTTGTCCATGTCGAAACCGAGGCCATTATCGGTATATTGAAATGTAGATACGTTGGTTTTTTTGAAAGTTTTTATTGAAACAACTAACGGTACATTAGGCTGTGCATATTTTATGGAGTTAGTTATTAAATTTAAAAAGATACTTTCCATATACGATTTATTAAACAGCACACTGTCTAAATTGGAAAAATTTATATAAAATTTAGCCCCCGATTTGTCTATAAGTGCACTAATTAAGCTATGGGTTTTTTGAAAAGAAGCATTAAAATTAACCAGCTCTAAGCGCTCTTTAGCGATGTTTTTATGCTGAAAAGATGCAACGTAGTTGTTTAGTGATGTGTTTAGCCCTTCGGCTGAAAGTTTAATGTAATTAAGTGCTTTTAAGGTGTTTTTATCGGTTATTTTATTTAGATCGATGATATCTATTAAGGAAATTAAATTATTTATAGGTGACCTTAAATCATGAGAGGTTGTGTAATTAAGTTGTTTTAATTTTTCGTTGGTTTTATTAAGCGTATGTAATAAGGTTTGGCGTTCTTGCTCTAATTCTTTTTTATGGGTAATATTTTTAGCTATGGCATATATTAATTGATCCTTTTCAATAGGGATAGATGTCCAATGTAGCCATATAATAGCTCCTGATTTACAACGGTATCTGTTTTCAAAATTAATAAGGGGTTTATTATTTTTTAAGTTTTGTCTATATGCTGCGGTGCGGGCTTTATCTTCTTCATGAATAAAATCTGAAATTAATTTAGAGTATAATTCATTTTCAGAATATCCTAATAAGTTCACAAAAGCAGGGTTAATTTTTACGAAATATCCTTCGTAATTAGCAATGCATAGACAATCCAAAGATATTTCAAAGAAAGGATCTAGTTTAGGGTACATTTTTAAGGATTTACGTTATGGTTAGACAGGGTTAATCTGAGATACCTCATATTTTAGTAAAACTAATCTAAAATAAGTTATACAATATAAATTAAATATTGTGTTTTTTTGTAATGAGTCTATTGATTTTGAATTTTATTACAAATTTCTATAAATAAAGGGGTTATTTTAACCATATAAGTGGTTAATAATATTGATTATCGCAATATCATACCGTCTTTAGTTAATCTTCTTCAGGGAAAGTAATATGTTGGTAGGCACCAATATCGGGAGCATTGGTTCTAGTGACCCCTAAAATATCGGTAGGCGATTGTAGTGAAAAAGTAGGATTTCCGTTGTTTATAGCTGCGGAATCATCGCCAATTATAAGTTGATTTAAGCTGGTGTCTTTGAAATTTGGATCTTCATTAAATATGTTGTTTTCAAAGTGATTGGTATCTGTTAAATCGTAAATAGCTTCAGTATAATTATTGTTATCATCTTGAAAACGCAACAAGCAATTTGTGAATTTAAAGTTGAAACTAACCGATTCATCTTCTATTTGTTCCAATGAAAATTCTGGGTTATCATTGCCGTAAATAATACAATTGTTGAAATTTGCTTCACCTAAATCGGCTAGCGTGGCATTGTTATCTTCATCTAAAATAAAATTATTTAGGAGTATGGCAGGTAATTGTCTAAAACTATGATTCCAATAATTAACTAGTGTCGCATGTGTAAAGTTATAGCGTCCACCAATAGTGCCTGCAAAAGCCGACTGTCCTGCGTTGTTTATAACCACATTTTTACCAGAAATGGAGGTGTTTCTACCCATAATACCAAAATTTGCGGAGTTGTAAATTTGAGTATTATTGATGGTTAATTTGTTGTTTGTTGCATTTGGATTGCCATCGCATAAAATGCCAACATTTGCGTTTTTTATGGTGGTGTAATTTATTTCATTGTTTATACTGCCATCAAACAACCAAATGGTTCCCCATTGTCCTGGTATTTCAGAAAAATCGGGTTCTTGGCGGTCGCCTTCAAAAATCACTTCGTTTTCTAAAATATCTTGGTCGTTACTTAGAGCGCCGTTTATTTTTAAAGAAGCGCCGTTGGTTACTATAAGGCCAGATTCCGAATGAAAATACACGCGAGCTCCCGCATCTATGGTGAGTGTTTTATTCCCGGGTACGGCGGCAAAGCCATAAATTACGTAAGGTTTGCTGTTGGTAAAATGAAGTTCGCTTGGTAATAATTCACGTCCTTGTAAATCGGTATTAACTGTTTCTCCGTCAATATTAAGACTTAAGGTTTCTACAATTTTAGTGGTGTTATCGCGATCTGGATATATAAAAATGGCATCTTTTACTAGGGTTACCAATTCTACTTTTTGTTGGTTGGCACCAGTATCAAACTCAATAGCATCGGTGTATAAAAATTGGTTTGAAATTGCCGCTTCATTTTCAATATCAACCGTGGTTTCTATAAAAATATAGAGACTGTCTTTTGCTAAAAGTTCCACGTTTTCAAAGGTTTTCCCTGTACTGCCATCAACATTTAAACGATAATTTGAGGTTTCGCCTAAAGCTAACTTTACTGTAGGAATAAGAATATCCTTATTACTGTTGTTGTAAACTTTTAAGTTATACGTGCTAGAACCAATTTTTGTAAAAATAGTATCTAAATAAACCGTGTCTTTTGAGAAGGTAAGCTCTCCAGTGCTTCTAGAAAATTCAAAATCCTTTCGGCAGGAGCTACAAAGTATTAAAAATCCTATGGTAAGTAAACAGTAAAAGGCGCGTTTCATTTTAGAGGTTTTAATCGTATTAAAAAAACAGACTATTTATCTTTTTTATAAAGTGGAATTCGGTAAGATAATGAATATCCAAAACCTACACCAATATTATTACTATCGTATGTTTTGTTAAAGCCAGGGATGTAAACATTTGTAAAATTGTCTGGTTCGGTTTCCGATGCTAATAATTTAAGTTGCACGTTTACGCCAGCATAAAGATTATTGAATAGCTCTACCTTCATCCCTAAAATAATTTCTGCCCATACCGCACTTAAGTTGTTAAATTCTTTTAAATCGCTTGAGGAATATTGTGGTAACCAATATTGGTTGGTAGTGTATATTTTAAAACTATTAAGTTCTTGACTAAAAGAACTAAAGCCTAAACGAAACCCCATGTAAACCATATTATCCATGGTAAGCCAGTTTTCATACATATTTACATCGATACCTGCTTTTAAATAGCTTCCTTTTGTGGTGATATCCAAATAATTGGTAACGGTATTTTTATCGTCAAATCCAATTTCGGCAGCGAGGTATAAATGTTTTTTTAATCGGAAATCGGCTTTTAATTCAAAACCACTATAATCATCTTCCGCAAAGGAGCGTGCTAATTTACTAATATCGCCACCTATGCGAATGCCGTATTTTTCTTTTATTTTAATAGAATCGTTTACCGTACTTGGAATACTATCATTTTGCGCGTTTAAAGACACACAAAATAATAATAGCACGACGCTATTAATGAAATAAGTTAAAGTGTGCTTCTGTTTCATCTTCTACAGATTGGTTTGCGTTTAGGGGTGAAATGGATTTTATCCAATTATCTTCATCACTTTCAAGTTGAATTGTGACGTCTTCGAAAATGGTTTTATAACCACAAGCTCGAGAAACGAACACTTCGGTACGGGTGTAATTTATGGTAATAATATCTTCGTTACCTTCATAATAATCATCGGTAGCATCATCTGGAGTATCATTATCATTTACAGTTGCGCCTTCAAGTAATCTATACTGCGTGCTGTTTTCTGTTGTTTTTAAAGGGAGTACTAATTCGTTGCTGGTTACTAGTTCGTATCCGGGTAAAATGGTCTCGCTACCAACGCCAGCAATGACTAATTTAAAAACATTTTTACTACTATCTTCATTAGAGTAATCGAAAAGATCAATAATTAAATCGGGGGTTGTCGAAGTAATTTCCGGACAAATATCATCTCGTTCACAACTTATAGTTATCCCCACGATTAATAAAACTATGGGGATAAAAAGAATTTTAAAATATTTCATATTCCATTAAAATGTATTCCTGTTATCAAGAAAAAGGCGTTGTTAAAGGTCTTTTTTTTGACTAACGTTTTTCTAAAAGCACGACATTTTCCACATGAAAAGTTTGTGGAAACATATCTACCGCTTGTGTTTTTACTACTTTATATTGTGCATCCATAAGCGCTAAATCTCTAGCTTGTGTTGCGCTATTACAGCTTACATACACCACTCGCGACGGCGCAATGTTTAGTATTTGCTGTACCACATCTTTATGCATACCATCCCTTGGCGGATCGGTAATTATAATATCTGGCGTACCGTGGGCAGCAATAAAATCTGCATTAAACACATTTTTCATGTCGCCTACAAAGAACTCAACGTTGTTTATGTTATTAAATTGTGCATTTTCTTTTGCAGCGGTAATAGCATCGGGCACAGCTTCTACGCCAACCACTTTTTTTGCTTGTTTAGCAACAAATTGCGCAATAGTTCCGGTACCTGTATATAAATCGTAAACCAGTTCGTTTCCAGTTAATCCAGCAAAATCTCTAGTAATTTTATAAAGTTCGAAAGCTTGATCGGAATTGGTTTGATAGAACGATTTAGCGTTAATTTTAAATTTTAAACCTTCCATTTCTTCAAAAATATGATCGGCACCTTTATAGCAAATCACTTCCTGATCGTAAATGGTATCATTAGCTTTTCCGTTAATAACGTATTGTAGCGATGTGATTTCCGGAAAGGTTTCAGCTAAATAATCTAAAATTAATTCACGTTTTTCTTTGTTTTCTTTAAAGAATTGAATCATCACCATAATATCCCCCGTACTTGATGTTCTAATCATCATGGTACGTAAAAATCCGGTTTGATTTCTAGTATTGAAAAATTCTAAATCGTTTTCAAGAGCGAATGCTTTAACCGCATTTCTAATCGCGTTAGACGGATCGGCTTGTAAGTGGCATTTTTTTACATCTAAAATTTTGTCCCACATACCCGGAATATGAAAACCTAAAGCATTTCTGTCTCCTAAATCTTCGTCTGATTGTACTTCTTCCAAGGTTAACCAACGGCTATCGCTAAACGAAAACTCCATCTTATTTCTATAGAAATACTGGTTTTTTGCTCCAAAAATAGGAGTGACTTCTGGTAATTCTATATGCCCAATACGGGTTAAATTATTAGTCACTTCTTTTTGTTTGTAAAACAGCTGATGCTCGTAAGCCATATCTTGCCATTTACAACCACCACAGGTTCCAAAATGCTCGCAAGCAGGCGTGGTTCTTTTATCCGATAGTTTATGAAACACCGTAGCTTTACCTTCATAATACGCTTTACGCTTTTTAAAGGTTTGTACATCTACCACATCGCCAGGTACAGCATTTGGTAAAAAAATAACTTTTCCGTCGGGCGCTTTAGCTATGGTTTTTCCTTTAGCTCCAGCATCGATAACTTCGACGTTTTCAAAAACTTGTTTTCTTGTTTTTCTTCTTGACATGCTGCAAAAATACTAATAGCCAGAAATAAATTTCACATTATTTTCAATTAGTTTATTGTAATTTCAATTTCAACTGAAATATAAAGATGTTTTTAGGTTGAAAAGGAGTAAGTTGAGTATTCAATTTCGGTTTAATTGGTATAAAATTTTGCATGAATTCCATAAAAAAAGCTGCTTAGTAAATTACCAAACAGCTTTTTTATGCTTATATTAAATGGGTTATTTTTTATTGAATTTGTTAAGTATTTTATCCATTTGTTTTCCTGCGGCTTCACGACCACCAAGTCCGAAAGATAGGATAATGGTTAGCGCAACGGTACCTAAAGAAATTCCAAAGGCTAGGTTTATAATTTCATCGGCAAGCCCCATAGTTCTTAAACTGATGGCTAAGAAAATAGCGATTATTGCAATTCTAATAATAGAGGCAACAAACGTATTATCATCATTTTTAGAGAAATTAGTGGCTGCAACAGAAGCAATCCAGTTTCCTAAAGCTAAAATTACTAGTCCAAAAATTATTTTTCCAGAATAGTTAGTAATGGTGTATAAAATATCTGTTAAATAACCAAATTCTAGTTTATCAACAGCAGTTGTAAGACCAAACAAAATAATAAAATAATACACTAAGTTACCTATAATTTTAACCAAATTGGTGCTTCCGGTAACGGCTCCTAAACCAGCTTTATTAAAAAAGTTGTTTAGGTTCATACTGTTTAGTAAGTCTTTTATAAGTTCGCTTAAAAAACGGCCCCCAACTACAAAAATTATGATAATAATAGCGGCTAGTATTACTTTTGGAATAGCGCTAAAAAAGTCCTTTAACATAGTTGTTGCAGGTTCCGAAATGGCATCCATATTTAAGATATTAAAAGCTGAGATAAGTAGCGGAATAAAAATAAATATGAAAACAATTTTTTTAATAACATTAACGATATCAATGTTTTCAGGCAGCTTTAATTTAGGTGTTAATTTTTGAATAGAATCTCCCGAAAGTTCCACCAGTTCTGATACTATAGTGGCTAACATATAGCCAATATAACTTACCAAGCCCGCTCCAATAATATTAGGAATAAAACCAGTAAACTCACTAAGCATATTTTTTAAAGGGTCCAGTACGTTACTCATACCAAGTTTCTCAAGGGCTAACAAGAAAACGAAAATCATTATTAAAAAGTAAATTAACTTGCTAATAAATTTTGAAAGACTAAGGTTGGAGTTTTTTAATTTATTATCGATTCCTGTTTTTTGTAATAATTTAAAAATAAGTCGTTTTAGTAATCCGGCAACAAACCATCCAATAATAAGAATGATTAGTGCGGCTATGGCTCCAGATAAGTTTGCACCAACAGTTTCGGTAAAATTGTCCAATACATTTGATAAATAATTCATAATTTTTGTGTTGTTGATTAATAAATAGTTACTGTTTAGACACATAAAGGATTAAAAAGACACTTTTTGAATGAATATTTTATAAATTTGAACTTCTTAGGGATGATTTCTCTCCCACGCTGAATTTTCGAAACCACGAAAGGATAAAGGTAGAGAAGGAATGGTTATTTTATAATATCCATTTTTTTTGGATATCAACATTTAAATTTTTTTAAAATGGCTGTTTTAGAGCAATTAACTTCGCAACAAGCGATAGATTTAGAAAACAAGTATGGTGCACATAATTACCATCCGTTACCGGTAGTATTAAGTAAAGGAGAAGGGGTGTACGTTTGGGATGTAGATGGGAAACGATATTACGATTTCTTGTCGGCATATTCGGCAGTAAACCAAGGACACTGTCATCCAAAAATTGTCAATGCGATGGTACAACAAGCGCAAACATTGGCATTAACTTCGAGAGCATTTTATAATGATATGCTTGGGAAGTATGAAAAGTTTGCCTGCGAATTTTTTGGATTCGATAAGCTTTTGCCAATGAATACCGGTGCCGAAGCGGTAGAAACAGCATTGAAACTATGTAGAAAATGGGCTTACGAAGTAAAGGGTATTGCAGAAAATGAAGCTGAAATTATAGTATGCGAAAATAATTTTCATGGCCGGACTACTACTATAATTTCGTTTTCTAACGATCCTGTGGCGCGTAAAAATTTTGGACCCTATACCAACGGATTTATTAAAATTGAATATAATAATTTAGACGCTTTAGAATCCGTTTTAAAAAACAACCCAAATATAAGTGGTTTTTTAGTAGAACCGATACAAGGCGAGGCCGGGGTTTATGTGCCCGATGAACATTATTTATCAGGCGCCAAAGCATTATGCGAAAAGTACCATGTGCTTTTTATAGCCGATGAAGTGCAAACAGGAATTGCTAGAACCGGAAAATTACTAGCCGTAGATCATGAAAACGTAAAACCTGATATTTTAATTCTTGGAAAAGCCATTAGTGGAGGCGTTTACCCCGTATCGGCAGTGTTAGCCAATAATAGTATTATGGATGTGATAAAACCAGGAAACCACGGCAGTACTTTTGGTGGAAATCCTGTTGCAGCAGCTGTGGCAACAGCAGCATTAGAGGTTATTCGTGATGAAAAACTTGCAGAACGCGCATCGGTTTTAGGCGATTTGTTTAGAAAAGAACTTAATAAATATATTGAAACCAGTAAAATTGTAAACTTAGTTCGCGGTAAAGGTTTACTAAACGCTATTGTGATTAATGATGATGAAGAAAGCGATACAGCATGGAATATTTGTTTGGCTTTACGTGATAATGGATTGCTAGCAAAACCAACACATGGTAACATTATTCGTTTTGCACCACCTTTAGTGATGACCGAAGAACAATTATTAGACTGCGTTTCTATTATTACAAAAACATTATCTCAATTTGAAGAGTAATAGATTTCTAAAAAATAGAGCATAAAAAACGCGACCCAATGGTCGCGTTTTTTATTATTTAAACATTGGGTTATTGTCCCATCATTTCTTGCATTCTTTCTCTAAGTAAATCTTGGTCTTGCATAGTCTCCCATCCAAAAGTAGTTACTAACCACAGTACAAAAAGTAAATATAAAACACTTAATATTACTCCTATAATAGCAAGAATTTTTCCTGTTTTTATATTTTGTATTCCAGAATATTCTTCAGGTGAGGCATTGTAAATAGCGATTGATTTTTTCGCTAAAACAATGGCAACTATACCAAGTATTAAACCAATAATACCATAGCAACAACAGGTGACTATAGATAAAATTCCGAATACTAAAATAAGCGTTGTGTTAGGTAGTTTTTGTTTTTCCATGGTATATTTTTAAGTGTTAATTATAAAAGTTTTTTATGATGTAGCTCGTTACAATAATGACTAAATTTAAAATCCCAAGAGCAACGGTTATTTTATGCGAAAAATTAATTTTTTTAAATAGGGTTAAAACTATAAAGCCAAAAAGTAATATTAAAGTATAAATAGCAGGGTACATTTTAAAAGCTGCTACAAATTCTCCTTGAAAAAGAAGCGAAATAGAACGCTGCATACCACAACCCATACACTCTACACCAAAGAGCTCTTTGTTTAGGCAAGGCAACATGTATTTTTCTAGAGATTGCATATAAAATATAGTTTTGCTACTTGCTAAAATACTAAAAGCCCGCAAACAAAAAAATGCTTTATGCTTTTTTGTTTACAAGCTTTTTAGTTTAATAGGAGAAGCGAGTAGCCAACAATATATTTTATTAAAATTTAAGAACATGTTAGCCAATTTTTTTTGGGTAGAATTTACTTAAATTTGTGGCATGAAGTATTTAAATTATATCTTAATTGTTGTTGGAGCAATAATAGCCATGTATGCTAAGGTTAATGATGGGCAAAACCAATATATATTAATTTCTGGAATTGTGTTTTTAATGATGGGTATTTATAGGGTGTCTAGAACGATACCGAGTAAGAAGGAAGAAGATTGGAATAACAATGAAGACATTTAAAATTAATTGATATGAAATTTAAAGTAAACGATTTTGTTTTAGTTTTAGATGAAAATTTATCTGGGAAAATAAAAAGGATAGAAGGAAATACGGTGTTTATTGAAACAACGGACGGGTTTTTACTTGATTTTGAAGAAGATGAATTGGTTAAAGATACTTCTAAAAATGATTTTAAAACCGGATTATTTTCTCATAAAAGTATCAGTGCTGTTTTGGATGAAAAGGAAAAACCAACGCGCAGAAAATCTATAAAAGTAAAACCAAAAGATAGGTTTGAACCTACTATGGAGGTCGATTTACATATTAATCAATTGGTTAAATCGGCTAGAGGTATGAGTAATCATGATATGTTGACGATTCAATTAGATACGGCAAGGCAAAAACTAGATTGGGCCATAGCAAAACGTATACAAAAAATAGTATTTATCCATGGTGTAGGCGAAGGCATACTAAAAATGGAATTGGAATACCTTTTTGGACGCTATAATAATGTGAAATATTACGACGCGAATTACCAAAAATATGGTTTAGGTGCAACCGAAGTTTATATTTACCAAAACGTAAGTCCTAATTAAAATTTGGTGTTTCAGTTGTTGAAGTCGATAGGCTACTGTCGCTTAAGGTTCCAAAATCAAATTCATCTTGAGATAAAAAGCTTAAACTAATATCAGATAGCGTAACCGTTACCAAATAAGTTTGATAAATAGTATGCGAGCGATACGCTGTTGCAGGTACAGTATTGTTTACTTCTTCGTTTAGATAATCGGGACCAATAAGACTATTTGTCGTGTCGTTTTTCGGGTTTTGATCTTGCAAGTTGTTTTCTTCATCACGTGTTAAAACGCCATCACCATCATCATCATCATCCAAATAATCAGGAGTGCCGTCACCGTCGGTGTCTTGTGCATCATCTAAGTTTCCATTACCATCTGGATCAGGATTTTCATCAGCGGTTAATACATTATCCCCATCATCATCCACATCAATATAATTTGGTATACCATCGCCGTCCGTATCATCATCAGTTAAATCGCCATTTCCATTAATATCTTCTAATTCGGCAGGAACACCATCGTTATCATCTTTGGTAAGTACAGTTAAAAATTTCGCAGTACAGGCATCACTTTCGCTAGAAGAAATAATAACATCTTCAGGAATATCGCTACAGAATAAGCCAGAGGGTAAACTTTCATCTTGATACGTTCTATAATAAAATGTGGCGCTTTTTTCTACCTCTAAGGTGCCATTGTTATCAATTTTTAAAAGTTCGGCTAAAGTATAATTAGAAATTAAAACAGAAATAGATTCCGATGGATCATTTTTCGTTTTAAACAGGACCAAATCAGTTACGCCTTCGCAGGCACTAAAATCATCGTCAAATTCAAGATCTACAGTAATTATATCACCGTCATCACAACTTTGAGTTGAAATAAAAAAAACACCTATAAATATATAAAGTAACTTGCGCATTGCATTCCTTGTTTGCCACAAAAATAGTGGAAATGTTATTGATAACAAATAAAGTTTAAAATTACCGATTAAAATCGTTTTTAGCATCTTTTTAATAAACTGAAATGTTTCATAAAAAAGAATGAATTAACTTAATTTCAAATCTTATAAAATTCATTTAATCTAATAACGAACCATATTAGAAATAATTTTATTTAAAGTACTTTTGTGGTTCAAAACTTTGCTATGAAACCAGTTTATTTTGATAATGCCGCAACAACAGAATTACGCGATGATGTTGTAAATGTAATGACGAACGTTTTGAAGTCGAACTTTGGAAATGCTTCATCCTCACATGGTTTTGGGCGTTCATCAAAAACGTTAATTGAAAAATCTAGAAAAGCGATAGCGCGTGCACTTAACGTTTCTGCAAGTGAAATTATTTTTACATCGGGAGGGACCGAAGCGGATAATTTAATTTTAAATAGTGCCGTTAGAGATTTAGATGTTAAACATATTATTACGAGTAGAATTGAACATCACGCCGTTTTACACACGGTTCAAGCTTTGCAGGACGCTTATAATATTGCGGTGAGTTATGTGAATTTGGATGCCCATGGTAGTATAGATTTCGATCATTTAGAAACCTTATTACAAACTGATCAAAAAACATTGGTGAGCCTGATGCATATTAATAATGAAATTGGAAATATTACCGATATTAAATATGTTGCCAATTTGTGCAAAGTGAATCATGCTTATTTTCATAGTGATACAGTACAATCTATCGGGCATTATAATTTAGATTTACAAGATATAAAAGTGGATTTTATTACAGCTGCGGCACATAAATTTCATGGACCAAAAGGTGTGGGATTTGCTTTTATTAGAAAAAACTCTGGATTTTTAAAACCTTTAATCTTTGGAGGCGAACAGGAGCGTGGTTTGCGTGCCGGCACCGAGAGTGTGCATAATATTGTAGGTTTAGAGTGGGCTTTAAATCTCTGCATAGAAAATATTGAAAAGGAATATGACTATATAAAAGGTTTAAAACAGTATTTTATAGATGAAATTCGCTCGGCTATTCCTGGAGTTACATTTAATGGGCTGTCTGCAGATTTTGATAAAAGCACTTATACTATGGTTAATGTGCGTTTACCAATTACCACAAGCGGATTGGATATGTTGCTTTTTCAGCTAGATTTAAAAGGCATTGCCTGTTCTAAAGGGAGTGCTTGCCAGAGTGGAAGTAATAAAAAATCGCATGTGTTATCCGAAATTTTATCCGGGGACGCATTAGAAAAACCATCTTTACGGTTTTCTTTTAGCATTTTTAATACCAAAAAGGAAGTGGATTATGTAATTTCTGTATTGAAAGATTTTACTTGCATTTAAAACTTCTTTATTAAAACATCCTAATCATAGTATTCAATCGTTTAGATTGTTATAAAATGAAAGCGACAACCGAGGTTGCCGCTTTAAATGTTTTCACAACGGAATAATCCTTATTGTGAATTGATTTCAAATTGTATTGCGAATATAATAAAAATATTGCAATAATTTCTTACTTTTATAATTCAAACGCTTTTTTTTATTAAAAATATATTCAGTTGCCTCTTTGCAATTGAAATACACATGTAGTATGAGAAAAATATTAGGATTAGATTTAGGAACCAATTCAATTGGTTGGTCTGTAATTTTACAAGATTTAGAGAAACAAAAAGGAGAAATTATTGGAATTGGGTCTCGGATAATACCGATGAGTCAAGATATATTAGGCAAGTTTGATTCTGGAGTATCAATATCGCAAACGGCCGAAAGAACAAGCTATAGAGGCATTAGACGCCTATATCAAAGAGATAATTTACGAAGAGAGCGTTTACACAGAGTTTTAAATATTTTGGGTTTTCTTCCTCCTCATTATGCAGACAATATTGATTTTGAAAAACGATTAGGGCAATTTAAGGAAGGAACAGAACCTAAATTGGTGTACCGAAAAGATGAAACCGGGAAATATCATTTTATTTTTCAAGATTCTTTTTACGAAATGGTAGACGAGTTTAAGTCTTATGGAAAAGATGTAAAAATTCCATACGATTGGACTTTGTATTACTTACGGAAAAAAGGTCTATCAAAACCTTTAACCAAAGAAGAATTAGCTTGGATAATACTAAATTTTAATCAAAAAAGAGGATATTATCAACTACGAGGAGAAGAAATAGACGAAGAAAAAAATAAGCAATTTGTTCAGTTGAAAGTTAAAGACGTTATCGACTCTGGGGAAAATGTAAAAGGGAAAACACTCTATAATGTAGTTTTTGAAAATGGTTGGGAATATTCTAAGCAAATTGTAAAAACCGAAGATTGGATAGGTAGAACAAAAGAGTTTATCGTAACAACGTCAACCTTAAAAAATGGCGACATTAAAAGAACGTTTAAAGCCGTAGATTCTGAAAAAGATTGGCCTGCCATAAAAGCAAAAACAGAACAAGAAATAGCTAAATCGGGCAAAACAGTTGGCGAGTACATTTATGAGTCTTTGTTGAAAGATCCCACGCAAAAAATTAGAGGGAAGCTAGTAAAAACTATTGAACGAGAGTTTTATAGAAAAGAATTCGAAAAAATACTTTCCAAACAAATAGAATTACAACCAATACTATTTACTAGTACATTATATAAATCTTGTGTTGAAGAGTTGTACTCAAGAAACGAAGCTCATCAAAACAGTATAAAAGATAAAGGTTTTCAATATTTGTTTACAGAAGATATTATCTTTTATCAAAGACCTTTAAAAAGTCAAAAATCTAATATATCGGGGTGTCAATTAGAGTATAGAAGCTATAAAAAAGAAAATAAGGAAACAGGAAAAATTGAAGAAATAAAAGAGGCTGTAAAAGCGATTTCTAAATCACACCCTTTGTTTCAAGAGTTTAGAATTTGGCAATGGTTGCAAAACGTTAAAATTTACAATAAAGAAAAGATTGTTAATGGGAAGTTAGAAGATGTTACTTCTACGCTTTTAAAAACAGAAGAAGATTGGGTGAATTTATTTGATTTTCTACACGGTAAAAAAGAATTAGAGCAAAAGCAGTTTGTAGACTATTTTGTTAAAAAGAAATTAATTGATAAAAAAGAGAAAGACCACTATCGTTGGAACTATGTAGAGGATAAAAAATATCCTTTTGCAGAAACTAGAGCTCAATTTATAAGTCGATTAAGTAAAATAAAAGGAGTAGCAGATGTCGAAAACTTTCTATCTGAAAAAACACAGGTTGGCACTAGAAAAGATAGTCCATTTATGCCTAGAATAGAGCAATTATGGCATATTATTTATTCGGTTTCTGATATTAATGAATACAAATCGGCTATAGAAAAATTTGCAGTAAAACACAACTTAGACCAAGAATCTTTTGTAAGCAATTTTGCTAAATTCCCACCTTTTAAAAGTGATTATGGAAGCTATTCTAAAAAGGCGATTACTAAACTTTTGCCTGTGATGCGAATGGGTAAATATTGGAACGAATCTGATGTTTTAGATGAAATAAAAGAAAGGGCGAACTCCATTATGGAGCGAGTAAAAGTCTTAAGGCTTAAAGGGAATTATACGGATAGAGAATTTTCTGAAGTCCTTACGCAAATAAGTGATGATGATATTCAAAAACAATTGATAAAGAGTTTTGTGTCTTTTAAAGATAAAAATCCATTAAAAGGTTTAAATACATATCAAGCTACCTATTTGGTTTATGGAAGGCATTCGGAAGTAGGAGATATTCAGCATTGGAATAGTCCAGATGATATAGATAATTATTTAGAAAACTTTAAACAGCATTCTTTACGTAATCCTATTGTTGAGCAAGTTATTACCGAAACGCTGCGAGTAGTTAGAGATATTTGGAAATATTATGGGAATAGTGAAAAAGATTTTTTTAATGAAATCCATGTAGAACTTGGAAGAGAAATGAAAAACCCTGCGGGAAAAAGAGAGGAAATATCTAAAAGGAACACCGAAAATGAAAACACCAATCACCGCATAAAAGAAGTTTTAAAAGAGTTAATGAACGATGCCTCTATAGATGGGGATGTCCGTGATTATTCGCCTAGTCAACAAGATTTATTAAAAATTTATGAGGAAGGAGTCTATCAAAACCCAAAAGCTGATTTTTCAAAAGTAAGTGAAGATGAAATTCAAAAAATAAGAAGAAGTAACAACCCTACTTCAAAAGAAATTCAACGTTATCGACTTTGGTTAGAGCAAGGTTATATTTCCCCATATACAGGAAATCCAATAAGGTTAAGTGAGTTATTTACGCATAAATATCAAATAGAACATATAATTCCACAATCTCGTTATTTCGATAATTCTTTGAGTAACAAAGTAATTTGCGAAAGTGAAGTAAACGAAGACAAAAGCAATAAAACGGCATATGAGTATTTGGCAGAGAAAAAAGGTAGTGTTGTTGATGGACATAAACTATTAAGTATAGAGGAATATGAATCCCACGTAAACAAGTATTTTAAAAGCAATAAACAAAAACTCAAAAACCTACTGAGTGAAGATATTCCAGAAGGTTTTATCAATAGACAATTAAACGATAGCCGATACATTAGTAAACTTGTAAAAGGTTTATTGAGTAATATTGTAAGAGAAGATAATGAGCAAGAAGCGACTTCAAAAAACTTAATTCCGGTAACAGGGGTGGTTACATCAAAGCTAAAACGAGATTGGGGCTTAAACGATAAGTGGAATGAAATTATAAAGCCACGCTTTGAACGTTTAAATAAACTAACCAATTCTAATAACTTTGGTTTTTGGGACAACAAAATTAATGCCTTTAGAATTCAAGTACCCGATGAAATTAGCAAAGGGTTTAATAAAAAAAGAATAGACCACCGCCATCATGCTTTAGATGCTTTGGTTGTAGCTTGTACAACTAGAGAACATACCCATTATTTAAATGCCTTAAATAATGAAAAGAAAAACTATGGTTTACGTGATAAATTATTGATTAAAAATAAACAAGGAGATTATACCAAACATTTTTTAATGCCTTGGGATAATTTTGCTACAGAAACTAAAAACCAACTAGAAAAAATCGTTATTAGTTTCAAGCAGAATTTACGTGTTATCAATAAAGCTAACAATAAATTCTGGTCTTATAAAGATGAAAATGGTAACCTAAATCTAGATAAGAGAGGGAAACCTGTTAAAAAACTTCGTAAACAAACCAAAGGCGATAATTGGGCAATACGAAAGGCAATGCACAAAGAAACTGTTTCAGGGATTTATAACATAGACACCCCTAAAGGAAAAATAGCTACTGCTGTTAGAGTAGCTTTAACAGAAATTAAAAATGAAAAACATTTGGCAAAAATTACAGACGAGCGAATTAGAGAGGTGATTTTACCGAATCATTTAAAAAATTATTTAGATAAAGATGGAAAACCAAAATACGATGAAGCCTTTAATCAGGAAGGGATAGAAGATTTAAATAAAAATATAGTTGAACTGAATCTAGGAAAAAATCATCAACCAATTTATAAAATAAAAATATTTGAAGTAGGGAGTAAGTTTTCAATTTCTGAAGACTATAATTCGGCAAAAAACAAAAAATATGTAGAAGCAGCTAAAGGAACCAATCTTTTTTTTGCCGTTTATTGGGATGAGAAAAAACAAAAACGCAATTTTGAAACAGTGCCTTTAAATGAAGTAATTACCCATCAAAAGCAAGTAGCTTATTTACCGAAAACAGAACGCCTGCCTATTCAGCCTAATTTTAAAAAAGGAACATTTTTATTTACACTTTCTCCAAATGATTTAGTCTATGTTCCTACAAATGAAGAGTTGGATAATAAAGATGCTATTGATTTTAATAATTTGAGTAAGGAACAAATTAATCGAATTTATAAAATGGTAAGTTGCACTGGAGTAGAGTGTCATTTTGTTCCAAACAAAACGGCAAAAGAAATAAAGAAAAATGAAAATGGTACGAATAGCAAAAATGAAAGGATACAAGACTTTTACAATGGAGAGTGTATTTATGATATAAAAGAAAAGCCCGTTATGATTAAAGAAAGGTGTATCAAACTAAAAATAGATCGCTTAGGCAATATTTCAAAAGTATAAAAGATGATTAAAAGAACCATTTACATAGGCAATCCAACCCATCTTAAACTAAAACACCAACAAATGGTGGTGCAAGAACCCAAAGGAGAGGTAAAAGGTACGGTGCCTATAGAAGATGTGGCTTTGTTGGTATTAGATCATTATCAAATAACTATTAGCACACAACTCATCAATCAATTACAAGGAAATGGTGTGTGTATTGTTACTTGCGATACACATCATTTGCCTTTTGGAATTACTTTGCCTTTGTATGGACACACCGAACATTCTGAGCGCGTGAAGTACCAATTAGAAGCAAGCGAACCCTTAAAAAAACAATTATGGAAACAAACCATTCAACAAAAAATTAAGAACCAAGAAGCTTTGCTAAAACTCAATAACCGAGTTTATGAACCTATGGAGGAGTACAGAACCGCTACCAAAAGTGGCGACACTACCAATACCGAAGGCAAAGCAGCACAACATTATTGGAAACATTTGTTTCCAGAATTTCAGCGAAATCGTTTTGGAGAAGCTCCCAATGCCTTGTTAAATTTTGGCTATGCCATTTTACGAAGTATTGTGGCCAGAGCTTTGGTAAGTTCTGGATTGTTACCGGTATTAGGTTTATTTCATAAAAACAAGTATAATCCGTATTGTTTAGCCGATGATATTATGGAGCCTTATCGACCTTTTGTAGATAAAATGGTGGTAAATCATGTAAATAATTACGGAGATACAGACGAGTTAACCAAAGAAGTAAAAGCCTATTTATTAGGCATTGCTACCCAAGATGTTTGGATAGATGGACAACAAAGACCTTTGCTAGTAGCAGTTACTACTACAACAGCCTCTTTATACAAATGTTATACAGGAGAATTACGAACCATTAAATATCCTGAATTAGATTAACTATGTCACAAGACAGATTTAACGCTTATAGAATTATGTGGGTATTGGTGTTTTTTGATTTACCAACCGAAACCAAAGTAGAACGAAGATCGGCCAGTGTGTTTCGTAAGAATTTGATTAAAGATGGATTCGATATGTTTCAGTTTTCTATCTATTTACGGTGTTGCCCCAGTAGAGAAAATGCTAACGTACACATTAAACGTGTTAAAAATGCTTTGCCCAAACATGGTAAAATTGGAATTTTATGTGTTACGGATAAACAATTTGGAAACATGGAATTATTTCACGGTAAAAAACAGACCGATTTGCCTGGTACAACGCAACAATTAGAGCTCTTTTAAAGGCCTTCGAGCGGAGTAGAGAAGCAATTCTATATATAGTTAAATTATAAAAATGTAAGGAAGATTATATATTTAGAATACTATAAAAGAACGTAAAAATTATTTAACAATAAAGGTCATCGAGCGGAGTCGAGATGAGAAACATTTAATTATATAGAGTAAAATACAGGCGGAATAAATAAATGGTTCTCGACTCCGCTCGAACACCAAAACAAGATATTCCATTTCTTAAAAAAATAGCAGCTATTTATGTTTTCTGATGACACTCTTTTTTATAAAATAAAAAACACCTAACTATAAAGGTCATCGAGCGGAGTCGAGATGGGAAACACTTAATTATAATAGAGTAAAATACAGGGAGGAATAAATAAACGGTTCTCGACTTCGCTCGAACACCAAAACAAGATATTCCATCTCCTAAAAAAATAACGGCTATTTATGTTTTCTGATAACACACTTTTTTATAAAATACAAAACACTTAACAATAAAGGTCATCGAGCGGAGTCGAGATGGGAAACACTTAATTATATAGAGTAAAATACAGGGGAAAAAATAAATATATGGTTCTCGACTTCGCTCGAACACCAAAACATTAGAATAGGAAAATTCAAGTTTAAAACAGACGAAACCAACAAAAAAAATAATTTTTTAATTTCTAAAAAGGAATCCCCAAACCTTTATTTATCTAAAGTTTTGGGGATTGACCTTGTGAATCCTCACGTAAAAATACAATTTGAAATCA
This sequence comes from Algibacter pacificus, assembly GCF_008033385.1. GTDB lineage: Bacteria > Bacteroidota > Bacteroidia > Flavobacteriales > Flavobacteriaceae > Algibacter > Algibacter pacificus. The sequence goes on from NZ_VOGY01000002.1 coordinate 64,936, forward strand.
ATTCACAACGGACTTATGGGCGCAAATTTATTTACTGGACTTGTGAATCCTCACGTAAAAATACAATTTGAAATCAATTCACAACAATCTAAAAACAAGGTGTAAACCTTAGTGTCTTGTGAATCCTCACGTAAAAATACAATTTGAAATCAATTCACAACTAAACTTGTGTACATCGCCAAAAAGCATTTCTTGTGAATCCTCACGTAAAAATACAATTTGAAATCAATTCACAACAAACCACTAATTGACTTGCCGCAGCAATTTCTTGTGAATCCTCACGTAAAAATACAATTTGAAATCAATTCACAACGCGAAGATGGCCAAAACATTAAACGGTTTGCTTGTGAATCCTCACGTAAAAATACAATTTGAAATCAATTCACAACGACGGAGTCAGTTATGAGGTTCAGTCGGGTACTTGTGAATCCTCACGTAAAAATACAATTTGAAATCAATTCACAACGTAACATCGCAACATAAAGCGTAAGTAATGCTTGTGAATCCTCACGTAAAAATACAATTTGAAATCAATTCACAACTCATTAATCTTCTAAACAATTCATCTGTTTCTTGTGAATCCTCACGTAAAAATACAATTTGAAATCAATTCACAACAGCTTCATACATGCTGTTATACCCAATACTCTTGTGAATCCTCACGTAAAAATACAATTTGAAATCAATTCACAACGAAATTATAGCCAAAATAGAAGACGAAGCTCTTGTGAATCCTCACGTAAAAATACAATTTGAAATCAATTCACAACAAGTTCAGAGGCACAAATGAAGATAGTGACCTTGTGAATCCTCACGTAAAAATACAATTTGAAATCAATTCACAACGTGTCTATCATCATTAGCTACAATTAGATACTTGTGAATCCTCACGTAAAAATACAATTTGAAATCAATTCACAACGGGCTTGTGGTGCAAGTACGCCTCCCTGTACTTGTGAATCCTCACGTAAAAATACAATTTGAAATCAATTCACAACTGTAAACAATGTTTTTCTAAACTCATAGACCTTGTGAATCCTCACGTAAAAATACAATTTGAAATCAATTCACAACTAGTATTTACGGCTTGCAGTTTGTTTCGCCCTTGTGAATCCTCACGTAAAAATACAATTTGAAATCAATTCACAACTGTGGATAGGGAATAGATTGTATGAGGTAACTTGTGAATCCTCACGTAAAAATACAATTTGAAATCAATTCACAACACGCGATAAGTAGCGGAAAAACAAAAACCACTTGTGAATCCTCACGTAAAAATACAATTTGAAATCAATTCACAACTGCTTTGATGAAGCAAATCCATTTCCCGTTCTTGTGAATCCTCACGTAAAAATACAATTTGAAATCAATTCACAACGCATCGTAAACGCGTTTAATAAAGTCGCTTCTTGTGAATCCTCACGTAAAAATACAATTTGAAATCAATTCACAACCAACGTACAGGACGGGCAAAGCCCAAGAAGCTTGTGAATCCTCACGTAAAAATACAATTTGAAATCAATTCACAACCATTAATCACATAGCGCGCGTATAAATAGGCTTGTGAATCCTCACGTAAAAATACAATTTGAAATCAATTCACAACCAGGTGCCACGGTTACTGCAGGCCATCCTGCTTGTGAATCCTCACGTAAAAATACAATTTGAAATCAATTCACAACACGCTTTGCTCGAGAGAAAATTTAATAAGGCTTGTGAATCCTCACGTAAAAATACAATTTGAAATCAATTCACAACAAGAAGTTAGAAATAACAGGAAGAAAGTTGCTTGTGAATCCTCACGTAAAAATACAATTTGAAATCAATTCACAACGTGATGATGGTTCGCCTTTAAAAAATATGACTTGTGAATCCTCACGTAAAAATACAATTTGAAATCAATTCACAACATAATGCCACAGGTTACACCCACCAAGATACTTGTGAATCCTCACGTAAAAATACAATTTGAAATCAATTCACAACAGAAAGTACAAGCGAGTTTTAAGCGTGTGGCTTGTGAATCCTCACGTAAAAATACAATTTGAAATCAATTCACAACGCTTCTGTGATGCTGTTATGCGTTCGTTTGCTTGTGAATCCTCACGTAAAAATACAATTTGAAATCAATTCACAACGCTGCCTAGTGAAGAGAGACAAGAAAGATACTTGTGAATCCTCACGTAAAAATACAATTTGAAATCAATTCACAACTAGTGTTTGCGCTGTTTAAAACGTCATTATCTTGTGAATCCTCACGTAAAAATACAATTTGAAATCAATTCACAACTATTGCGCTCAAACTTGTCTTTTTCTTCATCTTGTGAATCCTCACGTAAAAATACAATTTGAAATCAATTCACAACAAATCGTCCAACTGGCTTCACTAGCTATTTCTTGTGAATCCTCACGTAAAAATACAATTTGAAATCAATTCACAACGAGAATAGCGAGTTGCCTATGAATAGAGAACTTGTGAATCCTCACGTAAAAATACAATTTGAAATCAATTCACAACGGTGTGTAATTAAAATAATTCAGTAACTATCTTGTGAATCCTCACGTAAAAATACAATTTGAAATCAATTCACAACGTGTGTATTTAGCCATTTTGTCTGTAAAATCTTGTGAATCCTCACGTAAAAATACAATTTGAAATCAATTCACAACCAATTCTTTACTGTTTTTAATACGTGCTATCTTGTGAATCCTCACGTAAAAATACAATTTGAAATCAATTCACAACTGCGTTGCTACTCCCTCATTCTCCAAGAACTCTTGTGAATCCTCACGTAAAAATACAATTTGAAATCAATTCACAACGTTTATCTTCATTACTTTTCAAAATCCATTCTTGTGAATCCTCACGTAAAAATACAATTTGAAATCAATTCACAACGCAACACCTATTAATTGAGTTTGTTCAAGACTTGTGAATCCTCACGTAAAAATACAATTTGAAATCAATTCACAACACATAATGAGTTATCCTAAAAAAGTAAACGCTTGTGAATCCTCACGTAAAAATACAATTTGAAATCAATTCACAACAAAAAGCCTACACAATAACTAAAGAAGTTGCTTGTGAATCCTCACGTAAAAATACAATTTGAAATCAATTCACAACGGCGAAAAGGGTTGGGGGTTTTACGTGGATACTTGTGAATCCTCACGTAAAAATACAATTTGAAATCAATTCACAACTGTTAACGGCTTAGTTTCTTTGCAAATAGGCTTGTGAATCCTCACGTAAAAATACAATTTGAAATCAATTCACAACACAGACAATAAGCATGCTAAAATAGATGATCTTGTGAATCCTCACGTAAAAATACAATTTGAAATCAATTCACAACGAGTAACTGTTCCAATAGTTTGTAATTCTACTTGTGAATCCTCACGTAAAAATACAATTTGAAATCAATTCACAACGGTAACTCAGAAGTAACAAATACAGTATTACTTGTGAATCCTCACGTAAAAATACAATTTGAAATCAATTCACAACCTAACACGTTTACAATTCCTGCAAGTGATACTTGTGAATCCTCACGTAAAAATACAATTTGAAATCAATTCACAACAGATAGTTCAGGGAGGTACTAGTGCTGGCACTTGTGAATCCTCACGTAAAAATACAATTTGAAATCAATTCACAACTGCTGTCTAAGTCAATACTATCATTTACGCCTTGTGAATCCTCACGTAAAAATACAATTTGAAATCAATTCACAACTTACAGATAATCTGAGTCTCACTAATAGGACTTGTGAATCCTCACGTAAAAATACAATTTGAAATCAATTCACAACCCATGGACAAGTATTCACCCATTTTAAAGACTTGTGAATCCTCACGTAAAAATACAATTTGAAATCAATTCACAACTAAAAGAAGCAACATCCCTTGGTATTGATACTTGTGAATCCTCACGTAAAAATACAATTTGAAATATTCTTTTTAACATTATATTTCTTTAAACATAAATGGAATCGATTCATTGGGCGATTAAATAGAAAATTATTAAATAAGTTTTTTAAAATATTTTCATGTCTTAGTGTTCCTGAATATGGGGTTTTCTTTATATTTATCAGGTGTTGAATAACTGACACAATGTTTAAAAATAAAGGTTGTTTTTGTGCTTCATGAAATTGACAAGGCTAGTTATTGACATGTTGATCATAAAAATCGACTAATTATTGAAATAAAAATAGCGTTATGAAAATTGTTAAAAAATTGATTCTTGGGGGTGTTTTTATATTCTTTTTAGGATGTGATTATGAGATTGAAAAAGGTGTCATGAAAAGTGATTTATCAAAAGATGTAGAGCTTATTACAGACTTTGGAACAATTGTTTTTAGATTATCGAATGATACCCCTAAACACCGAAACAATTTTATTAAGTTAGTCAATCAAAAATCTTATGATAATGTGTCCTTTCATCGTGTTATAGAAAATTTTCTTATACAAACAGGAAATATGGATACAAAATATCCCGACCCTAAGCAAGAAAAAGATAGTTCTGAACAAGCTTATACCATAGATGCTGAAGTTAGGCCAAACTTATTTCATATGCGAGGTGCTATAAACGCAGCTCGAATGGGAGATGATTATAACCCTAATCGTTCTTCTAGTGGTACTCAGTTTACAATTATCCAAGGTAAACCATACAACGATAGTACTTTAGCTGTTGCCGAAAAACGTATTAATACTAACTTAGCATACCATAGAATTATTAATAAACCAGAGCACAAAACAGAATTTAATAAACTCTTTAAGTTGTCAAATAAAATGGAGGATATTGCTGTAGCAGAAGATGTTTTGGATAGTGAGGTTAAAAAAATAATGCTAGATTCTATTCAGAGATTAAAAAATAAATTTGACTCTCTGGCTAGGGTTGAACTTATTAAAATGAAGCATTATAGTTTTCCTGAAAAGCATCGTGAAATTTACAAAACATTAGGAGGTGCTGCTCATTTAGATCAAAACTATACCGTTTTTGGAATGGTTGTTAAAGGGATGAACATAGTGGATAGTATTGCTGCTGTAAAAACAAATAAACAAGACAAACCAATTAAGGATATTCGTATAATTTCGGCAAAAATGATTGAAAGAAAATGATATAATTAAAACATCTAAAAAAGAAACTTTAGTACTTAAACCATAATAAAATGTATAAATATACTGGGTATAGATATATAATTTTAAACCCCGTTATAATGCTTGTATTTTACTAAATATAGGATATAAAAAAAAAGACTAAAATAGTTATGCTAATTACAGAAAACAATATGCAAAAGGTGCTCTACAACCTTTTTGTTAAATATAAATTTACTAGCGAGAAGGCACATTTACTAGCTAATGTATTTACAGAAAGTACTTTAGCTGGCATAAGCTCGCACGGCATCAATCGCGTACCTCTTTTTATTGGATATATAGAAAAAGGAATTATTAGAATAGATTCTGAAGCAGAGCAAGTTGCTTCTTTTGGCAGCATAGAACGTTGGGATGGAAATCTAGGTCCGGGTATTGTAAATGCCACTAAATGTACCAACCGGGCTATAGAATTAGCAAAACAACACGGAATGGGTATGGTAGCATTGCGAAACACCAACCACTGGATGCGAGGAGGAACCTATGGACTGCAAGCTGCTAATGCTAATTGTATATCAATTCTTTTTACAAATACTAAACCTAATATGCCGCCTTGGGGTGGAAAAGATAGCCGAATAGGCAACAATCCCTTTGTTGTATCCATACCAAGAAAAAAAGGACACGTTGTATTGGATATGGCAATTTCGCAATTTTCGTTTGGTAAAATTAACGATTATAGATTAAAAGGCGAAAAGTTACCTTACCATGGGGGGTGGGACAACAACAATGAGCTCTCAAATGATCCGGATAAAATTTTATCGAAAGAACGTGGATTGCCCATTGGCTATTGGAAAGGTTCGGCGTTATCTATTGTTTTAGATATGCTCGCTACCTTATTGTCGGCTGGAAATTCTACCGCCAAAATAAGTGCTAACGACTTGGAAACAGGTATTTCACAGGTATATATTTGCATATACCCCGAAGTTTTTACCGATGAAGGATTGCAGCAAAAACTTATAGAAGAAATTATTGATTATACACATAATGTAGAATCTATAAATCCAGGAGATCAGGTATATTACCCAGGCGAAAGAAGTTCACAAACTAGAGCAAAACATTTAAAAGAAGGGGTTGCTGTTAATGAAAGTATTTGGAAAAAAATTATATTACTTTCTGAAAAATAAAACTATTGAATTACATTTAAAACAATACTTTACGTAACTGTGCTATCGCTATTGCGTAAGTATTAACCTTGTTTTCCTTGTCATTATTTAAAATGTATTTTTGAATTGTTGGTCATAATAAATCCGCATTATAGGTTAAAACTTTGGGATGCGGATGGTCTAAATTTATCAGTTAAATGTGTTTCTTTTTCTTTCATTTTGTCTAAATTAACAGAAAGGGGTATCTTATAAAATTAGGCGCTACATCTTTTTTCAATAATGATGTAACAATAATTTAAATGGAACTACAAATTATTAAAACACAAATTAAGAATGAAAAACATAACAAAAAGAAAAGCGTTAACCCTACTATCTGTAGGAATATTTATAATAGCTGCTTCTCAAGTGTTTTCTCATTATTTGCAATTAATCGATTTAACGAAAGGAACATTTACAGGAATTGGTATTGGCCTATTACTTACGGCCTTGGGGTTTGGGAGTTTTAAAAACATTCGTGGGTATAAATAATTTGCAATATAGGAAACTAAAAAAAATTATCACGAAAAAGAAGGTGGTTCGTTTTAGGCCTTAAAAGCCAAATTAGCTTTGTAAATAATTAGCATAAAATATAATTGTAAGCAGTGCTACTCATCTAGCTTAAAATGATAACATCTAATTCCAAGACTTAAAAGTTATTTACAGCAGTCTTTTTTATAAAACAACTCCCGTATTATCTCTCTACGACACAAAATATTGAGTACAAAAAAAGCTCCATTTTTATGGAGCTTCTCTTTTTAATATTTTAAAAGACCATTATACCAAGTCCAGAACTTCAAGTCTTTCTTTTGCAAGAATATATCTTGCATGAACATCATCAATTTGCTGTTGCGTTAATTTCTTACCAAAGGTACGAAGTCCTCCTACGGCATCATTATGATGAATTCCAAAAGCATACTTAAGATATTCGAGAAGCAACGGCTTAGCGTCCAGGTATGAAATGGAATTCATTGCCTGAGAAATTTTATTAGCCTTAGCCCATTCTCCTTTTGTTACGTACTCCTGCATAGTAACACTGGCTTTGGGGAAGATACAACCTACACCTGTAATTCCTCCAGATGCACCTGCAAGTCCTGCGTGTATAGTTACAGTATCTACACCTGCTAACACTTTTAAATCTTTGTTGGCTAACATCATTGTTTCAATTATTGAAACATCTATAGTCGATATTTTAAGAGCCGTTACATTTGGGAGTTTAGCAATTCTTAATAAAAGATCGGTAGAGAGTGCATGATATCCAGCTGCATCAGGATTATTATAAGGCATCATTGTTATTCCAGCACCTCTTGCAGTTGCTTCAGCTAGTTCATAATACGCATACATTTCTTCATCAGAAGGAAGCGCCTTAGTTTTTGGTGGCATTATCATGGCTGTATCTACTCCTACAGTCGCTAGTCCTTCAACAATTTTCACAAGCGCTTCTTTATTTTCTGCCGCAGCTCCACTAATCAATGGAACATTGTATTCTTTAGCAACTTCAGAAAGCGCTTTAAGTAAAGAAAGGCGCTGTTCAGAAGTTAGATAGCTATTCTCACCAAGAGTACCAGAACCCACAAGTCCGCCCATTTGGCTTCCCCCTTTTCCTTTAGCTTTTAAAATACCTGCAGCGTATTTTTGCGTGGCATCAAGATCAATTTCAATAGAGCCGGATTTTGACTCTTTCAGCCAGGTAAACACAGCTGGCATAACGGTATATCTCCAATCTAAATTATTTATTTCCATCATATTTTGTTTTATATAAAATTACGTTAATATGTTTTTTGTAAAATTATTGATACTATAAGAATCATATCGATATAATATTACTACAATATAATATTATACTATCCTTTTTACTGAAAACACATGTCCTATTGAGATATTTATTGTGTATCTATCTTTATTAGTTTAATTTTTCGGGTAAGCGCTTTACCTTTTAAAATTAGATTAATTATAATATAATATTAGACAATAAAAGATAGAATAAGCCACATACGAGGTAAATCTATATACAGAAGGTTTAATATAGATAATTTCCTAGATGTAAAAAAAGACTTTAAGAAGCGTATAAGGAAAAGAAAAAGCACAAAATAATTCGTCCTCTTAAAAACAAAAAACCCTTGAAAATCAAACGATTAACAAGGGTTTAAGTGAGCCCTGAAGGATTCGAACCTTCGACCGCCTCCTTAGAAGGGAGGTGCTCTATCCAGCTGAGCTAAGAGCCCGTAGTTTTTTCTACGAAAACATGTGTAAATGTATAAAAAGTATATAAAATAACACTAGTTATATATTATAGCAACCTTTTAAAATATAAGGTAACTTTATAATCTAAATTTACTATTTAAGAACGTATAAGTAATAGGTTTTACTTTATCGGCTGCAAATATATAACTGTTTTGAGTTTTAAACAACAAAAATCTCTTTTAATTTTAAATAAATTGTCTTTTTTTTATTCTCTGTATATCTTATCCTTTTTTTGAAATTCTCAACACTAATGACAACCTGTTGATTTACAGAATATCAAAACATCTGATATACATTTTTTCGAATTCAATTTTAGCATATCAATTGAGCTTAAGCCTTATCCATCTTGTTTATAAATTATATATACGAGTAAAAATTGCATTTAAATTAATTACCATACCCAATTACCGTGCATTAAGGTTGAAAAAATACCATCTTAATACGCTGCACAAAAATTCAAACATTGTGCTAAAGTCTAATTTTTATTTTTTTTGACATTTAATTAAGTACATAGGCTGGTTTTCATCTACTTCTACAATGTCAAAAAGTCCATATTTTTCAAACTCAATACTAACAGATTCTCGATTGTAGTAAAATATTTTTGCGCCATTATGAGTTTCGTAACGATCTTTACTTATCAACTTGCCTTGTCCATATTGAGGTGCACTTTTGGTTATAGCCGTAAAAACCATAAATCCATTTTTAGTTAATTGATTGTAGCAATCCTGTATTAACTTTCTTCTTGCTTCACGGTTTAGCAAATGGATAAGTGCATAGCAAAAAATTCCGTCATATGTTTTGTTATTAAAAGGCATGTTAGTTACAGAACCGTGAAACAACTTTATTTGGGATTTGTAGTGTTTTCTGGCTAATTCAATGGCTGTTTTAGAAACCTCTATTCCACTTACCGATATTCCATGCTCTATAAATGGTTTTGCATTTCGGCCATATCCAATTCCTGGGATTAGTATATGTTTTATTTTTTTTTGTTTGAATAAATTCAATGTGAGTTCGGCAGATTTTGCAGGGCTCATGCCCCACATTTCTTGCTTGTTACTAAATGCGGTTTCCCAAAATTCTGCCATATTATACACAAACTTTATCTTTTAGCAATTCACATGCGACCCCTTTGTTTTTAAGCTGCTTTGCAATAGCATAGATATCAATTAAATCGCCTTCTATTCTTAAAATAGAATGACCACAAGGGTAAGGCTTGTTAAACCCCTCCAAATCAAAATTAAATTTTAATTTTGGATATTCTATTTCCAAAACTTGTAAAACTTCTATTGATTGAACTTCGAATTTTACGTTAGTTATAAATACTTCTACCATATTAAAAATTTTCTTGGGTTAATTCATTATTTATCATTGCTCCTGTAATATTTCCTGCATATATTGCCTTAGCTATAGACCGCAGCCTAGAACTATTATCACCACAAGCATAAATGCCTTCTACTGTAGTTTTTTGCATAACATTTACTTCAATATGTCCGTTTTCTGTAAATTTACAACCCAATTCAATTGGTATCGTAGAGTTTTGTTCAAATGGAATAGCGCCATAGGCACATTCAAAATTTTCTGTACCACCATCTTTAAAAAGCATTTTTTCCATTTGTCCTTTTTTATGCTTAATTGCCACTATTTCTTTTTCAATAATTTGAATATTATGTTGCTTGAGTTTTTTAAGTTGTTCATCTTTAAAATCCTTTACTCCAGATGTGAGTATGGTTATTCTTTTTGTTAAATTACTTACCAAAGATGCTAGATGAAACGCGCTTTCTCCATTGGCTATAATGGCCGTTTTTTTGTTTCTTAATTCGTAACCATGACAGTATGGGCAGTGTACAACAGATATTCCCCAACATACTGAAAAACCTTTTATATTTGGCATTACATCTTTAACTCCAGATGCAAAGACCAATTTTTTTGCTAAAAAAACACGACCTGTTGAAGTTGAAATTTCAAACCCGTTTTTACTTCTCTTTCCTTTAACAGCAAGACCATTATAGAATTTAACACTATTATATTTAGCTATTTCACTTTTGGATTTTTCCGCTATTTCTCGAGGCGTGCTTCCATCTTGCGTAAGATAATTATGCGACTGTGGTGTTTGACGATTACAAGGTTTACCTGCGTCTAAAACCAATGTTTTTCTAAGTGACCGTCCTAAAGCCATTGCAGCCGAAAGTCCTGCATAGCTACCTCCTATTATAATTACTTCAAATTCTTTTGTATCCATTTTGTTTTTGTATCGGGGAAATAGCGATGATAATATTGGAAGCATAAACCCTAAAGCAGATATTCCAAATGGTTTAATTATTTCTTTTCGAGTTATCTCCATATTATTATTGCGATACTATCGCAATAATAATATTGTCAAAAATACAGTTTTTTTGTATTATTGCAACTAATTCGCATTAAAAAAATGAATAGAAGAAATACCCCAACAAAAGAAGCCATATTAGCCGTACTTTCAAATTCAAAAAAAGCATTAAGTCAAGATGCTGTAGAAAAGCAACTGAATATTAAAATAAATAGGGCTACTATTTATCGTGTTTTAAATAGATTTTGCGAAGACAAGTTAACTCATAAAATTGTTGGCGAAGATGGAAAACAATATTTTGCCATATGTAAACCCTGTAACAAATTATCGGAAACTATAACACATCATTTTCATTTTAGATGCTTATCCTGCGATACTATCGAATGTTTGCAAGTGCCGGTGGTATATGCCGTTCCAAATGGCTACGAGGTTAAAAATGCCAATTGTGTGCTAACTGGAATTTGTAAAAATTGTAAATAGTATTTTATCTTAATAGTTTATCTGTATGCTTCCCTTTTTAGAGTATTTTAGAATTTAGATAAATAGTTTTAATCTGGATGTTTTTTTAATGAAGACGTTAACTTTTTTATCCATATGTTATTTTATTTCAACAACTAATTAAGTGCCAATTAGGACGGTTTAATATTTTACTCTTCTAAATTCAGAAGGGCTCATTTTTTTAATTGTTTTAAATTGTCGATTGAAATTAGACATATTATTAAATCCTACTTTTTCAGCAATTTCTGTAATGGAAGTGTCTTTGTCTTCAAGCAGGTGTTTACAAGAATTTTCAATTCGTAATTCATTTAAAAATTGAAAGTATGTTTTATTGGTTCTTTTCTTAAAATACTTGCAGAATGCATTTTTTGTCATATTTGCAACTTCTGCAATGGTTTTCAAGGAGACCTCTTTTGAATAATTATTTATGGTGTATTCAAATATATTGCGCATTCTATTTCCTTCATTATCTGTGTACTTTTTATTAGAAATAAAGGAAGATAAGCCTTTGTGAGTAGATATTGCACATAATTTTAAAACCTCAAGTAGTATCAAAAATCTATCTAGCTTATCGGCATGTTCTAACCGAAAAAAACAATCTTTAATGGGGTTTAAATTGGATGTAACTTTAAAACCGTGTTTAGCCGATTTAAAAAAGGGGTCTAGTTTTTTTAGTTCTTCTAATTCAAAAAAATCTTTACCAAAAGAAGATTTTGTGAAAAATAAAGTAATCATTTTCGAACTATCAGAACGTGTTGTATCACTCTTAAAAAGATGTGGTATATTACTTCCTATAACTACAACATCATTCTTAGTGTAATAGTTTATAGAATCTCCAACAATTAATGCGCCCTCGCCTTCAACAATTAAACTAACTTGTATTTCTTCATGTTGATGTAGTTTGTCATAAAAAGCAACCTCTAAATCAACTTGATAGATTAAAGCATCTTGATTTGGTTTTGGTATTTTAAAAGGTAAAGCTCTCATAGTTTTTAATTATTCTCGTTAAATATACTTAAATAATACCCGATTGCAACACTTAAAACCTTAATATGGATAATATAGTATTGTATGTGGATAATTAGTCATTAATTTTTAGGATATGTTTTAGAGTAATTTTATACCATGAATAGCGTATAACACTGTAAGTGTGCATTGGGAGCGCTAGGTGCTAGTAGTAACAACACTGTTTACAGTACACAATGCGATTGGATTTAGATTTATTTAAATTAAACATTCAAGCTCAATTAGGTGCTGCTGTTCGAGGTATTCTATATGCGAAACTTTAAGAATTTAGTACGCTAAGTGAAGAAGAAGGACGTATTTTAACTAGAGAAATGGTTGCCTTTAATATACCTAATCTAAAGTATAGAGTATTTGTTTACTTATCGCTTAAAAATAAATTTTGGACAATGATTAATTTCGTTTTAGTCAACGTCCAAAATTTTATAAATATAAAACATCAGAAAAAAATGATAACAGGTAAAAATTACATTGGTAATACATTAAAAGCCACAGGAAGTAAACATGTAAAACAATTAACCTAAAGCTTAATACGGAAAATCCAATGCCATTTTATGAAGCCACTGATGATGAAATTGAGCAATTGGTATGGACGGCATTTAAAGGCAACACGGTGAACCATGCCAAGCATTATCGATTCTAGATTTACAGCTGTAGGAACAAATGCTACAAAACGTTGAGGCCGTCCTGTGAGTTACCAATGTTTCGCAATGAACGGTTACTGGAAGCCCTAAAACGATAAATTGTTTAAACAAAAGAAAAGAGTATGAATAAAACACTAAATTTTATAATTCCTGCAAATTATGTAGTGTGCGCAATTTTTATTTGTCTTTTTTTCAATTGCGATATTAAAAAAAATAATGACGACTCTAAAAATCTTCAGAACATTATTGAGAATTACCAGGCCCATACTGGGTACTCTGTTTCAGAATACCCTTTAGGTCTTTTTAATAAAGCATATTACAAAAACGAAGCTGAATTTGCACAAACTAAGTTGGATGAACTTTCTAAAATAGATGCATCAGGTTTAAGTGAAACAGCACTAATTTCGCTAAAACTTTTAAAGTTTGTACTTCAAGATAAAATTGATTTTTACAAGTTTGATTGTTATTTAAATCCTTTGCTTTCAGATTCTGGTTTTCATACTAGTTTAACCTATATGGTAAAACCACTTAACAATTATAAACAAGTAAAACTTTACCTAACAAAACTTAAAGCCATTCCTTATTTTGTCGATCAACATTTTGCCAATTTACGAGAAGGCTTAGAAAAAGGCGTATCACAATCTAGAGTTATTTTTAATGGTTATGAATCTTCTTATAACGATCATATTGTAGAAAATTACCAAGACAGTTTCTACTATGTACCGTTTAAAAATTTACCAAAAAATTTAACAAAAACCCAAAAAGATTCGGTTTTAACCGCGGCTAAAGATGCTATTAAAAATGTGGTTACGCCACAATTTAAAAGAATAAAATATTTTTTCGATACAGAATATCTTCCCAAAACAAGAACCAGTATAGGCGCTTTAAACTTACCTAACGGAAATGATTTCTATCAAAATAGAATTAATTTTTATACAACAAGCACAGCATATACAGCAGATGATATTCATCAAATAGGATTAAGTGAAGTGTCTCGAATAAAATCTGAAATGCAAAACATCATTAAAGATTTAAATTTTGAAGGAAGCTTTTCCGATTTTTTACAGTTTTTAAGAAACGATGAACAGTTTTATGTGAAAACTCCGAAAGCGTTGTTAACTATAGCACGAGATATAGCAAAACGAGCCGATGCTCAACTACCAAAATTTTTTAAAACCTTACCAAGAAAGCCTTATGGTGTTGCTCCAGTGCCAGATGCTATTGCCCCAAAATATACGGGAGGGCGTTACATTGGTACTTCAAAAGAGAGTACAGAGCCAGGTTATTATTGGGTTAACACTTATGATTTGGCAAGTAGGCCTTTATATACTCTACCTTCCTTAACAGTTCACGAAGCTGTTCCAGGGCATCATTTACAAGGAAGTTTAAATAATGAGTTGGGTGATAGTATTCCAACTTTTAGAAAAACACTATACCTGTCTGCATACGGTGAAGGTTGGGGGTTATATTCTGAATTTTTAGCTGATGAAATGGGAATGTATACAACGCCCTATGAACAATTTGGAAAATTAACTTACGAAATGTGGCGTGCTTGCCGTTTGGTAGTCGATACAGGAATACATGCTAAAGGATGGACTAGAGAACAAGCTGTAAATTATTTGCTATTAAATACAGCGCTATCAATACGCGAGGTAAATACTGAAACCGACCGTTATATTTCATGGCCTGGGCAAGCGTTATCTTATAAAATAGGAGAGTTGAAAATTAGAGAACTTCGTAATAAAGCAGAAAAAGAATTAGAACAAAAGTTTGATATAAGAACATTTCATGAAATTATTTTAGAACATGGAACAGTTACTTTATCAATTTTAGAAGATAGAATTAATAATTATATAGCACGTGTAAAGAATGAGTAGAAACACCTTTATTTGTATAGATGCGCATACCTGCGGAAATCCAGTTAGAGTTATAAAAGATGGCGGACCAGAGTTAATAGGGAAAACCATGAGCGAAAAGCGTCAGCACTTTTTAAAAGAATACGATTGGATTCGTAAAGGTTTAATGTTTGAACCTCGCGGACACGACATGATGAGTGGCAGCATTTTATATCCCCCACATAACCCAGACAATGATTTTTCTATATTGTTTATTGAAACCTCTGGTTGTTTACCCATGTGTGGTCATGGAACCATAGGTACAATAACTATAGCTATAGAAGAGGGTTTAATAACCCCAAAGATTCCAGGGAAAATTAAAATGGAAGCGCCAGCGGGCTTGGTAGAAATAGAATATCAACAAACAGGAAATAAGGTCGATTGGGTGCGTTTAACTAATGTAAAAAGTTACCTAGCAGCAGAAGGTTTAACCATTGATTGTCCCGAGTTAGGAGAACTAAGCTTTGATGTGTCATATGGTGGAAATTATTATGCTATTGTAGACCCTCAAAAAAACTTTACTGGTGTTCATGATTTTTCTGCTGGAAAAATTATACAATATTCTCAAATACTTCGTAAAAGAATCAATGATAAATATCCAAATATGTTTATTCATCCAGAAAATGATACAATAAGAGATGTTTCTCACATGCTTTGGACAGGAAAGCCGATTGATCCAACATCAACAGCTAGAAACGCTGTGTTTTATGGAGATAAGGCTATTGATAGAAGTCCTTGTGGAACAGGTACATCTGCCGTTATTGCGCAGCGTCATGCTAAAGGAACACTTAAAATAGGAGACGATTTTATACACGAGAGTTTTATAGGAAGTAAATTTATTGGTCGTATTGTAGAAGAAACAACAATAAATGGAAAACCCGCTATTGTACCTAGTATTCAAGGGTGGGCAAAAATATACGGTTATAACACTATAGTTATAGACGAGCAAGACGATCCTTATGCACACGGTTTTCAAGTTATTTAAAAAGTATATATATGATTTATTTAAGGTATTTAATATTTAGTTTTAGTTTAATTTATTTTTCTAGTTATTCTCAAAATATCACCATAGAAGATTATAATAGAGCGGTTAGTTATACTTCTAGTAATAGGTATAATAAAACGGTTTTTAATCTAAACACCCCAGTAAATTGGTTTGAAAATAATAAAGGGCTTTGGTTTATTGATTATTCAAAAGAAGGGAAAACTTACCAGATAATTAACTTCAAAGATTATAAAGTTACCACACTATTTAATCATAAAAAGTTAGCAGAGGCTTTATCAAAATTGTTAAAAAAAGACGTTGCTTTTAATAATCTTTCACTTTCAAATATAGAATTTGAATCTGAAAACAGGTTGTCTTTTAAAACTTTAGGAAACACATATATTTTTAATTTGATTTCATACGAACTTCAACTCAAGGATAAAGTTACGCAAGAAGCTAAAAACCAATTTGAAAGCCAATCGCCAAATGGTAAATGGATAGCCTATTCAAAAAACTACAATCTTTTTATAAAATCTACAGAAACAAATGAAGAACATCAATTAAGTTTTGATGGTAAAAAGCATTATGAATACGCAAGTTATTATGGGTGGTTTGACAAAATGGAAGGTGAAAATGGCGAACGACCAAAGCATTTTTCGGTAAATTGGTCTAAGGATTCTAAGTATGTAACGGCAAATATTATCGACTCTCAAAATGCAGAAAAAATGTATTTACTAGATTGGAGCAAAGATTCATTATACAAGCCTAAATTATTATCTTATTTTAGAGGCTCCCCAGGCGATACAACTATGGTGCGCGTAAAGCCTGTTTTTTATAATATTGAAACCAAGCAAGAAATAAAAACAAAACTACCAATAACTACTCATATTAATACGGTTTCAATAAGGTGGTCTAAAAAATCAGGACTATGTTATGCTAATTATAAAACCCGTGGTTTTAAAAACGAATTTATAAAAGAGATTAATTTAACCACCAATACAGAGCGAACTTTAGTACACGAAACCAGTAGTACAAGTATAGATAATTTTGAATATTCTATATTAGAAGACAAAGGCAAAATAATTTTCCTTTCTGAAAGAAGTGGATGGAGACAATTATATAGCTTAGATTTAAAAACCAATAAAACTAAGCCTTTAACTAACGGAAATTACCACATAAATAGTATCAGTTATCTCGATAAAGATAATGGGGTTATTTATTTTTTAGCATCCGGTAAATTTCCAGATGTAAACCCATATCATCAACAATTGTATAAAGTAACTTTTAAAGGCAAAGTAACATTACTAACCCCGGAAAAAGAGCATCATCAAGTAGCGTTTTCAAAAGATGGTAAATACTTTATCGATAATTATTCTACAGTTAAGATACCAACAAAAACGGTTTTAAGAGATTCAAAAAACGGAAAAATTTTAAGTAAATTAACACAAGCAGATGTTTCTCAAGTTGTATCAAAAGGATGGAAAGCGCCAGAAGTTTTTCAACTTACCGCTAAAGATGATAAAACTACTATTTATGGAGCCATTTGGAAACCATCAAATTTTGATGCTTCCAAATCTTATCCTATTATAGATGCTACTTACACCGGGCCCCATACCCAAAGGTTTCCAAAATCTTTTGATGTGGCATTTTACAATCAATCATTATCAGAACTTGGTTTTATTGTTATGCAAGTTGATGGATTAGGCACGTCGGGGCGTTCCAAAGCATTTCGAGAGCATTCATATAAAAATATGGGGGCAAACTTAGAAGACCATGTTTTAGCTATTAAGTATTTGGGGAAAAAGTTTAGTTGGATAGATACCGATAAGGTTGGGATTTTTGGACATTCGGCAGGCGGGTATGATACAGGACGCGCTATGGTTGCATTTCCAGATTTTTATAAAGTTGGGGTTGCCAGTTCTGGAGATCATGATTTTAGAATGGAAAAAGTATGGTGGCCAGAAATGTATATGGGGTGGCCCGTAGATAAAAGTTATCAAGAAGCTTCTAATATTACAAATGCCAAAAATTTAAAAGGAAAGTTATTGTTAGTTCATGGTGGTTTAGACGATAATGTAAACCCATCTGCCACCTTCAAATTTGCAGAAGCTTTAGTTAAAGCCGACAAAGAGTTTGATTTATTGATACTTCCTAGTCAACGTCACGGTTATACAGGCAAGCATCGTAATTATTTTATAAAAAAGCGATGGAATTATTTTGTTGAACATCTATTAGGGGCAAAACCTATATGGAATTTTAATTTCAATACTTATGAGTAAGCATACAATAGTTATAGGAGGAGGGATAATAGGATTATGCTCGGCATACTACCTTCATCAGGAGGGATATCAAGTTACTGTTATAGATAAATCTAACTTTTCAAGCGGGGCATCATATGTAAATGCAGGCTATATAACACCAAGTCATTTTATACCTTTGGCCGCTCCAGGAATGATTTCTAAAGGACTTAAATGGATGTTTAACCCAGCAAGCCCATTATATATAAAACCAAGATTCGATATTGACTTTATAAAATGGTCTTTAGCATTTAAAAAATCTGCAACAGCAGCAAAAGTTGAAAAAGCCATAAAGCCAATAAAAGATATAAACATATTAAGCAGAGAATTGTATAAGGATATAAACAATTCGGAAGACTTTAATTTTCATTTTGAAAAAAAAGGACTTTTAATGTGTTATAAGACCGATAAGGTAGGTGAAGAAGAATGGCAGGTGGGACAACGTGGTATAAAAGCGGGTTTAAACGTTGAAAACTTATCGCTAAAAGAAGTTGAAAAAATAGAGCCTAAGGCAAATTTAAATATTAAAGGAGCCATTTATTACCATTCTGATGCGCATATGACGCCTCAAGATTTTATGCAACAAATGCTTTTCTATTTAAAATCAAAGGGGGTAGCCATTTATTCAAATGAAGCCGTTTTGGACCTTTGTATAGCTAAAGATAAAATATCAAAAGTAATTACCGATAAGCAAGAATTAATTTGCGACGAGGTAGTTTTAGCCGCAGGAAGTTGGAGTCCGTTACTTACTAAAAAATTAGGGCTAAAAATACCAATACAAGCCGGTAAAGGGTATAGAATAAATGTAGAGCGCAAAACCAACATAACCATACCTGCAATTTTATGCGAATCTAAAGTAGCCGTAACACCAATGCAAGGGTTTACACGTTTTGCAGGTACTATGGAAATAGCAGGCATTAATCATGACATTAACCCTGTAAGAGTTAATGCCATTGCAAACGCCGCAAAATTATATTACAATAATCTTGAAATTAATACTGAAGAGAAATTAAAAGCAGATTGTGGTTTACGCCCATGTTCTCCAGATGGTATGCCGTATATAGGTAAATCGTCAAAATGTGCTAATTTAACTATAGCATCAGGACATGCTATGATGGGTTGGAGTTTAGGCCCTGCAACCGGAAAACTAGTTTCTGAAATTATTACAGGTAAAAAAACCAGTTTAGAGTTAGCTCCTTTTCATCCAGATCGCAGGTTTTAGTGTAAATAAAAAGAATAGATACCTAGATTTGATAAAAAATAATAATGAAGCCTTGAATTATAAGCTTCTTATAAAAGAGGAAAACCTATACAGGGGGTAGGTTATATTATCTAAAAGAAGTCGTGAACTATAACCTAAGTATTGTTTTTTTACATGGGGTATATACAAAAATATAAAGGTTACACTTTTTAAATTTAAATTAATACAAATAGATACAAATGAAAAAACGTTTTGTTATTGCATTACTTATGGTTGTTTTTGCTGTATATAACTCTGATAGTCAGGTTAAAAAGCAGTTGTTGTTGTTGTCAGATATTTACAACAATAAAGTTTACAGTAAAAAGGGGATTGGTACCGTTAGATGGATGAAGGATAATAATAGCTATTCTACCTTAGAAAAAAATAAAGACTTTGGCGGGAAGGATATTGTTAAATATAGTGCAAAGTCAGGTCAAAGAACAGTAATGGTTTCTGCATCACAATTACTACCTAGTAACATGAATAAACCACTAGAGGTTTCAGATTATCAGTGGTCAAACGATGATACAAAGTTGTTAATTTTTACGAATACTAAAAAAGTATGGAGGTATCATACGCGAGGCGATTATTGGGTACTTAACTTAAAAACGAATAAATTAAAGCAATTAGGAAAATCTTTACAAGAATCGACACTAATGTTTGCCAAATTTTCTCCTGATGGTTCCAAAGTAGGTTTCGTTAGTGAGTTGAATATTTTTGTTGAAGATTTGGAAACAAACAAACTGAAACAATTAACAAAAGATGGGGGCGGACATATAATTAATGGTACTTTTGATTGGGTATACGAGGAAGAGCTGTCTTGTAGAGATGGGTTTAGATGGAGTCCTGATGGTGAAAACATTGCTTATTGGCATTCTAATACCAAGGAAGTTGGTACTTTCTATATGATTAATAATATAGATTCTATATACTCAAAACCTATTCCAATGCCTTACCCAAAAGTAGGAACCGCACTTTCTTCGGTAAAAATTGGGGTGATATCTGTAAATAAAGGAGCGACCAGATGGTTTGACATTCCTGGCGATCCTAAAAACAACTATTTGGCGCGAATGGATTTTATTCCTAACTCAAATGAGGTTATGATTCAACAGTTAAATAGACAACAAAACACAAACAAAGTTTGGATAGGTGATATACACACCATGACTATTAAAAACATTCTTACAGAAAAAGATGATGCGTTTTTAAATATTCATGATAATATTCGTTGGTTAGATAAACAAAAATATTTCACATGGTCTAGCGAGCGCAATGGCTGGTTACATTTATATAAAGTATCGCGTGATGGTAAAGATATACAACCTATTACTAAAGGCGAATTTGATGTTATTAATATTAATAATATAGATGTTAAAGGCGGGTATGTATATTATATAGCTTCACCAGATAACTTTACTCAACGCTATCTTTACAGAAGCAGAATTGATGGAAAAGGAAAGGCAGAAAGAATGACACCACAGGCGTTTTCTGGTCAAAGTTCATATCAAATATCTAAGAATGCAAAATGGGGAATTCAAGTTTTTCAAAATTCAATAACTCCTCCTAAATATTATTTAATAAGCCTTCCAAATCATAAAGAAGTAAGAATGTTAGAAGGTAATGATGAATTAAAAAATAAATACGATTCCTTAGGGCTTAATCCAAAAGTTTTTTTTAAAGTTGATATAGGTGATGCCGTTTTAGATGCATGGATGATTAAACCCGTTGATTTTGATCCTAATAAAAAATACCCATTAATATTTTACGTTTATGGAGAACCTGCTGCAGCTAAAGTTCAAGACAACTGGGGACGCGAAAATTTATGGCATCAATATTTAGCCCAACAAGGGTATATTGTAGCTTGTGTTGATAATAGAGGAACTAAAACGCCTAGAGGTAGAAATTGGCGAAAATCAATATATGGAAAGATTGGTATTCTGGCCTCCGAAGATCAAAGTAAAGCAGCAACTAAAATATTGAAAACCTATAAATTTATTGACTCTGATAGTGTTGGTATTTGGGGTTGGAGTGGCGGAGGCTCTATGACCTTAAATATGATGTTTAGGTATCCTGAAATATACAAATCGGGGATTGCAGTCGCTTTTGTGTCAGACCAAAGATTATACGACGCAACTTATCAAGAACGGTATATGGATCTTTTAGAGAACAATGCAGAAGGATATTATAATGGGTCTCCTATTAATTTTTCGCAAAACTTAGAAGGTAACCTAATGTTAATTCATGGAACGGGAGATGATAATGTACACTACCAAAGTTTTGAAATGTTAGTAGACAAACTTATAAAGGAAAATAAAACTTTTGATATGATGTCCTATCCTATGAGGTCTCATTCCATTAGAGAAAGAGCTAATACCTCTTACCATTTACGAAAAACGATGGAAAATTTTTGGAAAGAACATCTTCCTACAACAAACTAATAAGGATATGTCTATATTAAATAGTTTGGAAAATAAATAGGCTTAACATAACCTTATAATCTAAGAGGTAGTAATATTAAATTGCTACCTCTTTTTTGTATAACATGTTTTTAGCTTGTGTTCCTGTTAAAAGCAAACATATTCCTATCTAGTTATATGTTTTTTTAGTTTAAAAAAATCAGGTTTATGTGGTTCAACATAGAGTATGATTTTTGTATTAAAGTAGGCTTAGCAGTTGCTTTCAAACTCTTTAAAACCTTCGTGAGTTATTATGTAAATTATAGGTTGTTTTTTAATGAAAAATTAACATAAAAAAGCAAAAATAGTTAAAGAAAATATTAAAAATGGAACCGCTTTTTTAATTAAAAAAAAACACAAAAAGTCAAGGGGCGTAAAATATCCATAAAAATACAATAGTTTTCAGGTTAATAGGATAATATAATACAGGATATGATTAATTAATCATTAACTTTTAAATACAAATCCTATTAATTTTATCTTATTCAAATTTAAATAATTGTTAATAAAAGTGAGTGTTTTTATATTAATTCCCTTTTGGTTGGTGAAATTGTTGAAAAAAACACATTAAAAAAGGCGCTCTTGTAAATATACTATATAAGTATAAACTTAAGACTTCATAATTTACTATGCTAAAATTAAAAATATGAGGCAATAATTTTTAAAAATAAATTCTTAAAATAAAAACTAAAACTTTATGAAATTAAAAACGATCCAACTATCAACATTAAATCACATAAGTAAGATTAAATATCTTATTTATTTATGTGTTCTTATTACTCCTATATGGGGGTATAGTTTTTCCTCTAAAAGCATCAATATTGAAGCAAAGTCCTTAAATAGTCAAGACATTGTTATTACAGGTAAAGTTACAGATGTTAATGGCCAGCCAATTCCTGGTGTAAATATTATAGAAAAAAACACATCCAATGGCGTTTATACAGATTTTGACGGTAATTACAGTATATCTGTAAATAAAGAAGGGATTTTAGTTTTTTCGTTTATAGGGTTTGAATCTCAGGAAATAGCATTTACAGATTCAAATAGAATCGATGTTGTATTAGTGGAAGATTCGCAACAATTGGATCAGGTTATTGTAACTGCACTTGGAGAGAAAAGATCGGTAAAATCGCTAGGTTATGCGGCTACTAATATTAAAGGCGAAAGTATTACGGAAACAGCACAGAATAATGTAATAAATTCATTGATAGGTAAAGTTGCAGGTTTAGATATAAGCAATACAAGTGGCGGTGTAGGCTCATCTTCACGAATTATTTTAAGAGGGGTAAAAACGATAGGAGGCGATAGTGATCAGCCTTTATTTGTCGTAGATGGCGTACCTGTAAGCAACAGTATAAGGTCTAACGGTCGTGTTGATTATGGAAATGGAATTAGCGACATTAACCCAGATGATATTGCAGAAATAACCGTACTAAAATCTGCAGCAGCAGCAGCTCTATATGGATCGTCTGGTGCAAATGGAGTTATTGTTATAACCACTAAAAATGGAGGAAATGGTAAAAATTTGGGGGTTCAAGTTAATAGTAGTATTGCTTTAAGTACCCCGTTGCGGTTAATTGATTATCAAAATGAATACGGAACAGGAACTGTTGGAAATGAATATAACTATTTTGATGGCGTTAATAACTCAGCTGGATGGGGAAACGCATTTGGAGTTCAACCTACTGCATTACAATGGAATAGCCCTGTAGATGAGAATGGCGATTTAGTTCCGTTAGACTATAAAGCATACCCGGATAATGGAAGAGATTTTTATGATACAGGGGTTACACGAGATAATAGTATTTCTATTGGCAAAAGTGAAAAAGATAAATATAATTTCAAATTGTCGTTAAGAAATATAGATGAAAAAGGTATGATACCAACCACAAGGCTTAAAAGAAATTTTATAACCTTTAACGCGGGTGCGTATATTACTAAGAAATTTAAAGTAAATGCCAGTTTAAACTATTCTAATATTGATAGCCCTAATAGAGCTACAACTCAAAATTTTTCGGATAACCCAATAAAAATGGCTCTTATAATACCACGCCATGTTGATGTAAATGCGCTTAGAAATTATAAAGAACTTTTAGCTAATGGGGTGCCTTTACCTTTTGAGATTACCGGAGATAATCCTGAGGTTATTGCTCCAGGCTGGGATGCTATTAGTGGCGACTTTTTTCCTAATCCTTTTTTTACTTTGGATAATAACAAAAACATATATAGTAATGATAGAATGTTTTCAGTACTTAATTTAACCTATAATATTACAGATTGGTTGAGTATTGATTCTAGAGTAAGCAAAGAATTTATAGGCGAAAAGAAAGAGAAAAAAACAAACGAAGGGGTGCGTCTTTGGAATGGATCCCAATATAGTTATAAAGGTTCTTATTTTAGAGATCAATATACAAGAAACAATACATTTGCTAATGTACTTTTAAAAGGGCATAATAAAATTGGTAGTTTTGGTATTGGAGGACTTATAGGGGTTGAAACTAAAGAGTTTATTTTAGACGGATCAAATCAACGGGCCGATGAGTTAGAACTTCCTAATCTTTTTCATATCAACAATGCTGTTGGAGAACCTCGACTAAATCAATATCATAATCATACCAAAACAAATAGTGCTTTTGGGCAATTAGACATAGATTATAAAAAACAAATTTATCTTACTTTAACGGGTAGAAATGACTGGAATAGTACACTACCAAAATCTAATAGATCGTTCTTTTACCCTTCAGCTTCTCTAAGTTTAATAGTAAGCGATATGGTTAAACTGCCTACTGCTTTTTCATATTTTAAGTTAAGAGGTAATGTTGGACGTGTGGGTATCGGTACTGGCGCATATCAAGTAGAGCAATCTCTGTTGGCGCTTAAAAGATTAACAGGTGTATTTGAAGCCTCTGTTGCAAACGGAATTAATAATCCAACTTTAAAACCTACAAGAACAACAACTTACGAAATTGGGGCAGACATAAGATTATTTCAAAGTAGGTTAAATTTTGATATTGCGGCCTATATAGGTAAATCTGAAGATCAAATTCAAAGAGTGCAATTACCAGCATCATCAGGGTACTCTTCAAGAATTATAAACGCTGGAGATATTGAAAATAAAGGAATAGAAATCGCTATTAACACAACAAATATTGAAGGTAAAGATTTTAGTTGGGAGTCCTCAATTACATATTCTAAGAATATTAATAAAGTTTTATCCTTAGCCCCAGGTTTAGACGAGCTATTAATTGCTAGTAGATATTCGCAAATTAGAAGTGTTGCTAGAGCGGGAGAACCTTATGGCCAGTTAATGGGTTATGGATATAAAAGAGATTTAGAAGGTAATATTGTTCATAGCAATGGATATGCCGTAAAAACAGATGAACAAATAGTTTTAGGAAATGTTACACCAGACTGGTTAGGCGGTTTTTCTAATACGTTTAAATATAAAGGTTTAACCCTTACAGCTCAAATTAATGCTAGAATTGGTGGAGATATGTTTTCATTAACTAACCAATGGGCAGCAAGACGCGGATTAAGTAAAAGTACATTAAGCCCTAATAGAAGTGGCTCTATAGTTGCAGATGGCGTTATAGATCAAGGAAATGGCGTTTATGTAGCCAATAATGTTTCTGTACCATACCAAAATTATATTGAAAACCTTAATAGCTACGGTTTTCATGAGCCCGTAATATACGACGCTTCTTATGTAAAATTAAGATCGCTTCAACTGTATTACACCTTACCTAAAAAGATTGTTAATCAATTACCTTTTCAAAGTATTAGGTTTGGTGTTATAGGAAGTAATTTAGCAATTTTATATAGTAAAGCACCTAATTTTGATCCAGAAGGCGCTAGTTCAGCAAGAAATTCAGATCTTGGATTTGACGAATTCAATATGCCAACAGCTAAGACCTATACCTTTAAAGTGTCACTTAATTTTTAATACGCATACCATGAAGAACATAATTATAAAAATAACTTCAATATTTTTAATTTTTTCAATTATTATTTTCACAGGATGTGAAGATAATTTTGATGAAATAAACACAAACCCTTCTGAATTTACAGAAGTACCAACTCATTTTTTCTTGCCAGGATCTATCTTAACTATAGCAAATGCTGAAAATCATTATTATGATGGGTATCTTTATCCGTCTACATGGATTCAATATACTACACAAGGACAATCAAGAGATGCCACTTCATATAATTATCAAGATGTTCGATCTCGAATTTGGAGCACCATTTATCAAGGCCCTTTAGTCGATTTAGATCGTATTGTTGTATTGGCAGATCAAGAAAATAATTTACCATTAAAGGCGGTTGCTATGACTTTAAAAGCCTACTCTTATACTTTATTAGTAAATACTTTTGGAGATTTACCTTATGCAGAGTTTAATAAAGTAGATCAAGGAATTAACCAACCTATTTACGATTTGCAATCAGAAATATTTAATAATATTTTAGAAAACTTAAGAGAAGTTGATACGTTATTAGAAGGGGTTTCTGCTATTGATATACCACTAGAATATGACTTAATTTATAATGGCGACGCATTAAAATGGCGAAAGTTTGCAAATAGTTTAAGGTTTAGATTGTTAATCCAATTGTCTGAAATAAGGGATGTATCCTCAGAGTTATCTTCAATTGCTCCAGTATTTGAAAATGCATCTGATAATGCGATGTATCAGTTTTCAGGGGTTAACGTTGGCGATATTTACCCTCCAAGCAGTGCTTTAGGACCAGATGCCACAGAAGGACAAGTACACAGAATGGCAGCTCCTTTAATTAGTAGAATGAATCAAACTAATGACCCAAGAAGATCATTATATGCCGTTGCTAATGATGACGGTCAATACCTAGGAGCATATACCTATGAAACCTTTGGGCTAAATAATAATTACTCTAAAATAAACCCACAATTTTTTGATAGAAACGGTACGGCAACCTTTATGGATTATTCTGAATTGTTATTTTTAAAAGCAGAAGCAGTCGCAAGAAACTTAATCGTTGGAGATGAAGTTGATATTTTAAAAGAAGCCATTATATCGCATATGCAAGAATTAGGAATTTCTCAATCAGAAATAGATCAATACACTAATAATATTGTTAGTAACGGAACAAATTTAGAAGAAATTTATACAGAAAAATGGGTAAGCATGTTTGGGAGAGGATTACAAGCTTGGATAGATTATAAAAGAACTGAAATTCCAACTTTAATACCAAATCCCGATGGGCTAATTAATGAAATTCCTAAAAGATTTACCTATCCCTTGATTGAACAATCCACCAATAGCATAAATAAAAATCAAGCTATTGATAGGCTTGAAAAGGGAGATGTACTAGACTCATCATTAATATGGACAAAATAACAAATAAAACTATGAAAAAAATTGAAAATTATATTTTACTAGCCATAATGATTATTTTTTCATCATGTTCTAATGAAGAAAGATCATTTACACCAAACGAAAAAGCAGGTTTTGAAATTTCTTATTCATCAGATGAAGACCTTTTAACTTTTACAAGAAATCTTGAAGACGAAAGTGTAGATCTAGATGTCAATATTAAAGGCGAATGGTTTGTTGATTCTGGGAACTTTTCTGGACGAGTAATTCTAGTGAAATCCTTGTTAAATAGTAAGTTTGAAAAGATTGAAAGTGTGTTTGAAGACTCTGAACTTATTTTAAATGATACTATAGAATTTAGTATTGAAACGGAAGAAGAATTGTTTAAAGGGCTTTCCGTAAGTATAAATGAAATTGAAATAGGTTCTAAATTTAGATATGAAGCTATTGGAATTACACCCGAATCTGATACTATTGTAGTTAATACATCACATACCTTTGAAGCAAAATATAATGAATTTTGCGACAGACCAGTTTTAGAGTTAGGAACTTGGATTGCCACCAACACTAAAAGCAATTACTCTAAAGAAGTTACTTTATATTGGGATGAAAGCAGAGGTGCATATGCTTTTACTGATTTTGGTCTAGATTGGAGTAAATGGAATGATTATTGGTATGGCGTATTATTCAACTTTGCTTGTCCTCCTGTAGAAGGCGACCCTGTAGAATTTGATTTCTTAGGAGACGGTGTTACAACTCAGGACACCTATGAAATGCTAGATGATAATGGCGTTTTAAAAACAAGAAGATTAAGGTTAATGCCTTATATTTATAAGGAAGGCTCTCCTAAAGGATATTATGATAGTGAAACACAAGAAATTGTATTTAAAGATATTAATGTTACCGATGATTGGTGGAATTCGGATAAACATGATTTGATAAGTATGGTTTTTAAGAAAAAAAACGGTAATGAACCAGAGCCTAAAACACCTCCATTTTCTGGAACGGTTCATTTAAATTCTGATATTATAAAATCGTCAGATCCTACAACATTTCAAAGTATTAGTTATACTGGACGTGGAGAGCGTAGAATGTTTGATAGAAGATCTACTTGGGTTGATTTAAACGCATTTTTATTTAATGTAGCCTATAGTGATGGATTAAACGTTGAAGTACAAGTTAACCCTGAATTTGAAACTCAAGAAGAAGCTAAAATTTTCGCTGAGAAATATGCGGTAGCGATTGGAAGAATACCAAAAGCATTAAGAACAGGCGTACAAACGGTTTGGATTCATAAAGGAGATTATTCGTTTGGGGGTGGAAATAATAATATATTAATTCACGCAGGAAGAGCAGATAGATATGATGGAGAAGGTAAGCTAGAAGAAACTTTGGTACATGAGGGAACACATGCCTCTATAGATTCAGATTATAAGCAAGACCCAGAATGGTTAGCAAGTCAGCAGGCCGATGGTAATTTTATTTCTACTTATGCTAGAGATAATCCCACGACTGAAGATTTGGCAGAGAGCCTTTTAATGTGGATAGCTGTTACCTATAGAGCAGATAGAGTGCCACAAGATTTAATAGACACTATTAATGAGACCATGCCAAATCGTATTAATTTTTTCGATAATTTGAATTTAGATATGGAGTTATTGAAGTAATATTATTACTTAAAATTTTCATTCATTAAAAATATCATGTTTTCAATACGTTAGTACACAAAATTTATAAAATAAATTTTGGTGATAACTTATTAGGAAAGTAATTAATTGTCAATCTATCTTCTTTTAAAGTATATTTAGTGCATTGGTAACTATAGCACACTTTTAGTTAATGATAGATACAGTTTTTTGGAAACGCTTGAGGTAACTTAAAAAAAACATTTAAGTTATCGCCAAGTGTTTTTTTTTATGGTGTAGTCATAGAGAATAGCTTTAACTAACAGTATTTAAATACTTCAAGCGTTTTTCACTAGTATAAGCTTTCCTTTTGTTAAAAAAATACCATCTCACATATAAATTCAATGCCATTTAGAATGTCTAATTTTGATGGAGTTGCAGTGTTAGAAATATTACTGTTTAAAACTAAAAAGAAAAATACTTCCAAGGTATTTAGCTTCTTGTTTAAGAAGTAATACTAAGAGGTTTCGCTCAATTTTTTAAGAGGAAGTTGTAATTGTGTATTAGTATTAGTGCATTAAAATTAAGACACCGCAGTATTAAATTATTAGAACTTTTTAAACTAAAGAAACGACGTTCTTTTAATTTAAGCAACAATTACTTTACTTTAACTTAATAATTGCCATAAACTGAAAATGTAAATTGTGCTCATGAATTCTAATAGGATAAGTGAGCCCACTCCAGAGCTTTGGAGTAGAATAAAAAAATCCGACCAAACGGCCTTTAATCACCTTTACCTCTTGTATTGGAAACAGTTAATAAAAAAGGCCTATAACATTGTTAGAGAGGAAAAAGCTGCTCAAGATGTTGTTCAGGAAGTTTTTATAGATCTTTGGGAACGGCGAGAACATTTGGTTGTTAATAACTTTGCAGCGTTTATTAACACAGCTGTAAAATACAAATCGCTGTCCTATTTAAAAAGTAAAAATTTAAAGGTTGTTCATATAGAAGTACTTAGTAAACTTCCAGAATTGTATTATGAGGTCGATAACCAGGCCAATGAATTGAAAGCAGAGGTAGATCAAGCTGTACGTCAATTACCCGATGGTTGTCGAAATATTTTTGAACTTAGCAGAGAAAAGCAACTTTCAAATCAAGAAATTGCAGACAGATTGAAGATTTCTAAAAGAACGGTTGAAACCCAAATTAGCAAGGCATTAAAATTTTTACGTAAAGAAGTGCTTACCATATTTTAAACTAAACTTTACCATGGTGTAAAGAATATTAATATAAGGTTAAATCCATAGGTTTTAAAAATTTTGCGTACGTGTACTGTATTAAAATAGATACTTACTATTAAAGATAGTGCGTAAAATGACGAAAGCAAAATTTTATATTATTCTAGAAAAATATCTTAAAGGTGTTGCCAATAAAAATGAAGCAAACATTATAGAAACGTTTTATTCTGCATTACAGAATGAAAAATCAGCTAATTTTGAGTGGTTAGATAAAGAAGGAAATACCATAAAGCATACCCTCAAGAAACAAATTGATAAAAGTATAAATCAAGAAAAAAAACGTTTTAATACTAGATTAATATATAAGGTTGCCGCTAGCATTGTTTTGTTATTATCGGTAGCTTTAACTTATGTGGCAGTAAGTACAACAGCTAAGCCCAATGTTATTTATACAGAAATATCAACACACGACGGGATTAGAAAAAAAATTGAACTCCCGGACGGTACTTTAATAGAAATTAACATTAATAGTACACTAAAATATCCTAAAACTTTCGGTACTACAAAAGAGCGTAAAGTCTTTTTAAACGGCGAAGCTTTTTTTAACGTTTCCAAAAATAAAGCCAAACCATTTGTGGTTATGGCAAATGGGTTAACAACCAAAGTTCTTGGCACACAATTTAATGTAAATAGTAACCCGAATAGTGTAAATGTGTATTTAGTTGAAGGCAGTGTAGAGGTAGCCACAAATGAAGAAAAGCAAATTTTAAAGCCAAAACAAAAAGCGGTTTATATCCCTACAGAAAAAGGTATAGGGATAACAACACCCAACCAATATAAGGAGTTAGCATGGCGAGCCAATACTTTTAATTTTAATAATGAAACCTTAGGAGAAGTAACAAAATTATTAGAAAAACGATTTAATGTTACTATTCAATTTTCTAATGGGCATATTAGGGAAAAACGACTATCTGCCCATTTCGAAAATCAAAATTTAAAAACCATTTTAATGTCTCTAACAAAGGGAGGCAACCTTAACTTTAAAATAAATAATAAAACTAAAAAAATATTGATATATGAATAAATAGAATAAAAAAAAGGAAGTGCGCTAACACTTCCTCGGACCGTAATACCCTAAATAATATGTACGCTAATACACATTTTAAAAAGAAAATTTTATCAAATCCAAAGTAAAATTATGAAAAAAAAATCACTTAATTTTAAATTATTAATGAGAATATCTACCCTTCTTATTACCGTAATGCTTAGTATAACCAATTTGTTCGCAGTGAATAAGGTTAATGCTCAAAGATTAGAAGCATACGAGATTAAGCTTACCGAATCGACATATACACTACGAAGTGTAATTGATTTAATAGAACAAACTACCAACTTTAGTTTTATTGTTTATGAGAAAGAAATTGATATGTCTAGTATATATGTACCATATCAGCAAGATCAGTCCTTGTTAAGTCTTTTAGAAAACCTTTCCAAAAAGGAAAATCTTAAATTTTATAGAGTAAATAACTTAATTAGTGTTACTAAATCTAAAGATAATGGAAAAGAAATAGAAGCATCTGTTATAGATTTATTTACCATTACAGGAGTGGTTAAAGATAAGGATGGTATTCCGCTGCCTGGAGCTACCGTACTTAATAAAACAAGTAAAAAAGGAACCGTTACTAATTTTGACGGTGAGTATAAAATAGAAGCAACCCAGGGAGATGTTTTAAATTTTTCATTTATTGGCTATGCCACTCAAGAACTCACGGTGGGAGATGCAGAAGTTATTAATGTTTCCATGGCTTTAGAATCTTCAGAACTTGATGAAGTTGTTATTATTGGTTATGGAGAACAACAAAAAAGAGACCTTACAGGTGCCGTTAGTTTTATTACAGAGCGCGATATACCTAATGATCCTGTTCAATCTCCAGAAAAATTACTAAAAGGACGTGTCCCTGGAGTTTATATTTCGCAAAATTCAGGTCAACCAGGCTCTGCTACCACCATTCGTGTTAGGGGAGGAACTTCAATAAATGCTGGAAATAATCCCTTGTTTATTGTAGATGGAGTTCCTATGGATATATCGACCTCCGGATCTACTTCGGGTATAGCTCAAGGGAGTCCCTTAAACCCTATGGCTAGTATTCGACCAGAGAATATTAGTTCAATGACGGTTTTAAAAGATGCATCAGCAACAGCTATTTATGGATCTAGAGGGGCAAACGGGGTTATTATTATTACCACTAAAACGGGAAAAAAAGGAAAACCTACCGTAGCTTTAAATACACATTTTGGAGTGCAACAGATTCGAAAAAAGCTAGCATTGCTTAATGCGTCTCAATTTGCACGAATTAAGAATGAAGCCTATCTATTAGATGGTGAAGAAGCTCCATATACAGAGACCGAAATAGCAGGTTTAGGTGAAGGTACAGATTGGCAAGATGAAGTTTACCGTAGCGCAATGATAAAAAATTATAATCTTTCATTTTCGGGAGGTGATGATAAAACAAAGTATTACATCTCTGGAGGTTTTGCAGAGCAGGAAGGGATCATTATCAATTCAGATCTTAAAAACATTAATTTTAGAGCAAATATAAATTCAGAAATTAGTGATAAATTTAGAATAGGAAATACACTGTCTTTAAATAGAATTAATACAAATATTATTCGTTCAAGTACAGGAACGTCGGGGTCTGATGCTGGTATTGTAAATGGGGCTATTAAAATGGATCCTATTTTAACTATTTATAATCCAGACGGAAGCTATGTTCGTAGAAGTGATGCCGATACACCAAACCCTGTGGCTACGGCTTTAGAATTAACCAATCAAGTTGAAACCTCTAGAATAATTGATAATTTCTTTGGAGAATATGATCTTACTGAAAGTTTAACTTTTAAATCTACTTTAGGTATAAACTATTTAAATAATCAAGAAAATTACTTTAAACCAAATACCGTTTTTATTGCAGGGAACGAAATTAACCAAGCGGCTATTGGTGTTTTAAAAAGAGAACATTGGGTTAATAGTAACACGCTTACATATGCTAATGAATTTGGTGAAAACTTAAATCATAGCCTTAATTTAGTTGGAGGGTTTTCATTGGAAGGTAACCGTTCGGAATTATTACGAGCTGGGGCTTCTAATTTTCCAAATAATGTATTACGAGAGTTCGATTTGTCTTCAGGAACAGTATTTAGTGCACCTCAAACCCATAAAGAATCTTCAAAGCTTATTTCCTATTTAGCCAGAGCAAATTACGGATATAAAAACACGTATTTGTTTACGGTTTCTGCTCGTTATGATGGTTCTTCTAAATTCGGAAAAGGTAATAAGTATGGTTTTTTTCCATCGGCTGCTTTAGCATGGAGAGTGTCTAATGAAGATTTCATGACCAAGCAAGATGTAATAAGCGATATGAAATTAAGAGCGAGTTTTGGAGTAACAGGAAATCAAGAAATTGGAAACTACCAATCACTAAGTTTACTTTCTACGGTTAATGTGGTTGCTGGAGATCAAGGAAAAACAGGTATTTATCCAGCCAATATTGGTAACCCCGATTTAAAATGGGAAACAACAAATCAATTAGATTTTGGTCTGGAAATGAGCTTATGGGATGGGTTACTAGCGGTTAATGCCGATTATTATAGAAAAACAACCAAAGATTTACTTTTAAGTGTGCCTGTGCCATGGACAACAGGTTTTGCAGATGCATTGGTGAATTTAGGTAAAATGCAAAATGAAGGGTTTGAAATAGCAGTAAATAGCAAGTCCTTTGAATTAGGTAAAACAAAATTAAATTTTGGTATAAACTTATCAAAAAATAAAAATGAGATTTTAGATTTAGGTGGTACTAATCAATTTTTTGTCGAGGGATCTGCAATAATTGTTAAAGAAGGATTGCCACTAGGGTCTTTTTATGGCTATGTGTTTGATGGTATTTTACAAGATGAGGCAGATATAGCTAATTCATCTCAAACAACTTCTTTACCAGGAGACGAGCGTTATGTTGATATAAATAATGACGGCACAATAGATGCTGATGATAGAAAAGTGATTGGCAATGCACAACCAGATTTAATTGGTGGTTTTTCTGCTAATGTAAGTTATAACAACTTATCACTTTCTACAAATTTCAATTATGTTATTGGTAATGATATTTATAATAAAGATAGACAAGATTTAGAGCGTGCTGATGGCGCAAGAAATAATAGTACAAAAGTTCTTGATCGTTGGACACCTACAAACCCTAGTAACTATATTCCCGCAACAGGAGGGGTAAGTAGTTTTTCAAACAAATATTTAGAAGATGGATCGTATTTACGATTACAAGATGTCACATTAGCCTACCAGCTTCCTGTAAATATTTTAGAAAAATTAAATCTAAAAAACTTAACACTTTCGTTAAGCGCTCAAAACTTAATTACTATTACAAATTATAGCGGTTATGATCCTGAGGTTAGTGTAAATGGACAGTCTAGTCTTTCTCAAGGTATAGATCAAGGGGTGTATCCAACAGCAAAAACCTATACATTAGGACTGCAACTTGGATTTTAAATTAAAAAAATATAAAAATAATATCAACGATAATAATTTAATAAAATATTCAAAAGATGAAAATTAATAATTCAATACTATGGATGCTTTCATTGAGTCTCCTGTTGTGTTTTTCCTGTGAGGATTTATTAGAAGAGAACCCAGAAAGTTTTATTGGAGCAGATCAGTTTTTTAAAACTGAAGAAGACGCTTTATCTGCAGTTTATGCCATGTATTCAGATTTAACCGATGACCATAGTCGTAATATGTATATCCTTAATTCATATACTACAGATGAAGGAACAGGATCTCCTGGAAGTATAAATGCTTTAGAACAATATACTTTTGATAGCACCCAAGGAACCGTAGCCGATTTTTGGAAAGATCATTACAAATTAATTAGTAATGCTAATGTAATTCTTGAAGAAATTGGAAGTATTGATATGGACGACACCTTAAAAAATAGTTTTTTAGGTGAAGCGCGATTTATGCGAGCATTAGCCTATTTCCGTTTAGTTCAATTTTTTGGAGATATACCTTTGGTGTTATCTGCCACAAAATCTATTGAAGGTATTAATGTCGAGCGATCTTCAGCAAGTAGCATATATGATCAAATTATAGTAGACTTGAGTTTTGCAGAGCAGAATCTATTATCTCAAGATAAAACAGAAATTGGTAGACCTTCTAATATTGCGGCAACTGGTTTATTGGCTAAAGTTTATCTTACCATGGAAAATTGGGAGTTATCTGCTAAAAAATCTAAAGAAGTTATCGATTCAGGACTATTTGGACTAATGGATAATTTTTCCGAAGTATTTAAGCCAGAAACACAGGTTAATAAAGAGAACATCTTTGTTCTTAATTTTAAGTCTGGTTTGCCAGGCGATCAGCAGTTTGAATTAAAATACTATTTACCAAGAGATTTACCAGGAGCTAGAGGTTTAAGTCGTTATCATCCTACAGAACATATTTATAATAGTTTTGATGACCAGGATTCTAGAAAAGACTGGACATTTTTTACGTCTTATACGTATCAAGGGGAAACCTACACTTTTACTCCGCACTGGCATAAATTTATGGATTATGCGACTTTAAGTAATACCGATGATAATGATACAGATGTACCCTTATTACGTTATGCCGACATATTGTTAATTTATGCAGAAGCTTTAAACGAAAGTAATGGTCCCGTAGATCAGGCTTATGAAGCTGTAAATTTAGTTAGGCGTCGTGCATACCAGGTTACAGATGCTTCTTATGATTTGAAAGGACTTTCTAAAGAAAGTTTTAGAGCCGCTGTTTGGAAGGAAAGAAAATTAGAGTTTGCTGGCGAATGGCATCGGTGGTTCGATTTAAAACGCACTAACCGATTACTTTCTATAAAATCTGAAATGTTAGGTAGAACGGTACCAGAACGGTACCAGTTTTTACCAATTCCTCAACGAGAAAGAGATGCAAATCCTAATTTAGGTCAGAATTTAGATTATTAAAGAGAGGGAGACTATATCAATGGTTTACAAAATTTCGGTTTTGTAAACCATTGATGTTTTTAATTAAAAAAAAGCAAAATGAAACATTTAAATAAGATCTATTTTTTTTTAATAATATCTTTTTTGTTCACTAAAGCGTTTTCACAAACGCCTAAAGTGTATAAAAATCCAATTTATGACGACAATTGGTCTAAACCAACCGTGCACCCAAGTCATATAATGTTAAATCTAGGAGAGAATCCTGCAAATACTATGAGTGTAACTTGGCGAACCGATGGTTCGGTCAAAAATGCATACGCAGAAATAGCAAAAGCTACGGCGGCTCCTAAATTTTGGAGAACCTCTACTAGGTATCATGCTTTAACAGAAGCGCTAGATGCCAGTAAAATAGAACTCATTAATTATAAAATAAATTATCATTCGGTTACTTTTAAAAATTTAGATCCTGATACAACCTATGGTTATAGGGTAGGTGATGGGGCGCATTGGAGTGAATGGATTCAATTCAAAACAGCAAAAACCTCAGCTGGTAAGTTTACTTTTTTGTATATGGGTGATGTGCAAAATAATATTCTTGAATTATGGTCTAGAGTTGTTCGAGAAGGCTTTAAAAAAGCACCTAACGCAAGGTTTATAGTCTATGCTGGTGATATGGTAGAAACTGGTCAGAACGACAAGCAATGGCACGAATGGTTTAAAGCGGGAGACTGGATACATAGTATGGTACCTGCTTTTCCTGTACCTGGTAATCATGAGTATAAAACAGATAAAAAGAAGGAGAGAAAATTAGCCATACAGTGGAAACATCAATTTACTTTACCAGAAAACGGACCTGATGGTGTTAAAGAAAGTGCCTATTATTCCGATTATCAAAATGTTCGTATTATCGGGCTTAATTCTATGGAAAAGCAGAAAGAACAGGCCATTTGGTTAGAAGAGGTTTTAAAATATAACCCTAATAAATGGACGGTTATTACATTTCATTATCCCATATATTCCTCTTCTGCCGGTAGAGATAATAAAAGGTGGAGAGACTTACTAAAGCCAATTTTTGATAAGTATAAAGTGGATTTGGTTTTACAGGGGCATGATCATACATATGCACGAGGTGGTGAAAATAATATGACTACTGGGGTGTCTAAAACAGATAAAAAAACGGGTACCGTTTATGTGGTATCAGTAAGTGGAGGCAAAATGTATAACCATAAACCCAATTGGGATAATTATGAGGCTAACCGGAGTAGATTGGGAGAAAACACTCAATTATTTCAAACCATAACTGTTGATGGTGATAAACTTGCTTTTGAGTCATATACCCCACTTGGTGAACTCTATGATGCCTTTGTTCTTGTAAAAAATGATGATGGCCCTAACAGTATTATCGATATGAGTGATCGTGCTGTTCAAGAAAGGTACCATAGCAATACCATTTCATATTATGATAAGTTACCACGAGATATTGAACATGAGATTTTAAAACAAAATCCAGGATTTTTAATCGATCAAGTACGGTTATATGAGAATAAAGAAAAAGCTGTTTTGTATAATGTAAGATTAAGAAAAAAAGAGGAGGTTATAAATCTTGTATTGGATAAAACAGGAAACGTGTTGGAAAAAAAGTAATGTATCACTTTATAAAAGTAATGCACTAAAATACCTTACTATACATTGAATACGGCGGTCTATGTAGCTTTAGATCGTCGTATTTTTTTTGTTTTTTTTATAACTATTACAAATTAATATTTTGCCATCCTGCTAGCCTCTTACTTAAAATAAAGCAACATTATACTTAGAGTCTAAATTATTAATTTTTAATGAACAATGGATACGCCGTTTTTTTATGTAAAATTTTAGTCCACAAAGTTGGCTTAGAAATAAAAAAAGTAAAATCCAAATAGCAACTCTTTGATAATTTGTTATAAAATTTTTCTCTTGGAACTCCTTCGCTTAAAAGGAAATTATTGAACAACTTTTTTTGTTATATTTTATTCCTTTACATTATTAAACCGCCGAATTTTCTGTATATTTATATTATGTGGTGGGCAATAAGTAAAAGGTATTAAAATAATAAAATTATAACCTTTATGAAACCCATAAAGGTTATAATTTTATTGTAGCTAAGTTTTCAGCTGTTCAATGTTTTAATGCATTTTCAGTTTAAAAAAATATGGGAATTAATACTGCTGTAAGTGCTAGAATAAGGATGATAGAGTTAAAAAATTATGACTCAATATATACGTGAAAAAACACGTAATCGCTCTGCTATTGTTATTTTGTTTTTAGGAACAGCACAGCGTTTAAAAAAAGAAGCCTATTTATATGCCAAAAAGAAAACAAGTAGAATATGCTACCAACATTAAATAAACTATGGGATTATTAAATAAAATATTAGGAAACGCTAGTGAGGTTTCCGTAGAAAAACTAACCGAGAAATACGGTCGATTGTTAACAAGTACGGAGCAAGTTGAACTCGGTTTTAAACTGTTTAGAGATGTGTTTATGTTTACCAATAAACGTTTAATTTTAATAGACGTGCAAGGAATAACAGGAAGTAAAGTAGAGTACAAGTCCATGCCCTATAAAAGCATTTCAAGGTTTTCTTTAGAAACCTCTGGAACTTTCGACTTAGATGCTGAACTTAAAATTTGGATCTCTAGTGAAA
The DNA here is from genome assembly GCF_008033385.1 of Algibacter pacificus. GTDB lineage: Bacteria > Bacteroidota > Bacteroidia > Flavobacteriales > Flavobacteriaceae > Algibacter > Algibacter pacificus. The sequence goes on from NZ_VOGY01000002.1 coordinate 103,734, forward strand.
ACGTACCTTCCGTTAGTAAAAAGTTTAATAAAAGTATTAATGTGTACGAAGTGCAGAAATATTTGGCTGAAAAAGTGATGTAGCCATTTATTGTAATAAACAGATTTTAAACCTACATTTAAAGTTCTAAAATAACATTTATTTAATGGCTAAAAAAGCAACCACAAAAAAAACAAAATCTATAGAAGAAACCCTTTGGGATTCGGCAAATAAACTGCGCGGAACCGTAGAATCTTCAGAATACAAACACGTCGTTTTAGGCTTAATATTCTTAAAATTTGCTAGTGATAAATTCCAGAAACGTCGTCAAGAACTCATAGACGATGGCAAAGAAAAGTTTATCGACATGGTAGAATTCTACGCGCAAAACAACGTGTTCTATTTAACCGAAGAATCCCGTTGGAGCTACATCATCGCCAATGCCAAACAAGACGATATTGCACTAAAAATAGATACGGCTTTATACACCGTAGAAAAAAACAACCCATCGCTTAAAGGTGCTTTACCAGACAACTACTTTTCACGCCTAAATATGGACGTGAGTAAACTAGCCGCTTTACTAGACACCATAAACAACATAGACACGCTAAAAGACCAACAACAAGATATTGTTGGTAGAGTGTACGAGTACTTTTTAAGCAAGTTTGCGATTGCAGAAGGTAAAGGAAAAGGCGAATTCTACACCCCAAAAAGTATCGTCAACCTTATTGCAGAGTTAATAGAACCTTACAAAGGTAAAATTTACGATCCTGCTTGTGGTTCTGGTGGTATGTTTGTGCAGTCTATGAAATTTATAGACAGCCACAATGGTAACAAAAAAGACGTGTCTATTTATGGGCAAGAATACACAGCAACTACGTATAAGTTAGCAAAAATGAATCTTGCCATACGTGGTATATCTGCTAATTTAGGCGATGTGCCAGCAGATACCTTTGGTAAAGACCAACACCCAGATTTAAAGGCAGATTACATTATGGCAAACCCACCATTTAACCAAAAGGATTGGAGAGCCACAGACGAGTTATTAGACGACCCACGTTGGCGAGGTTACGAGGTACCACAAACAGGAAACGCCAATTATGGTTGGATACTTAATATGGTCTCTAAACTCTCAGACAACGGAGTTGCAGGTTTTATACTAGCCAATGGCGCATTATCTGGTGGAGGAACTGAATATGAGATACGTAAAAAACTCATTGAAAATAAATTAGTAGAAGCTATTTTGGTATTGCCTCAAAATATGTTTTATACAACTAATATTTCTGTAACCATTTGGATTTTAAATAATAATAAAAAAGAGAGACAGGTTAACATTAATAATATTGAAAAGAAATATAGAAACAGAGAAGATGAAATTTTGTTTTTTGATTTGAGAGAAACAGGAGTTCCATTTGAAAAGAAATTTATTCAATTTAGTGCTGATAATATTCAAAATATTGCTGAAACGTTGCACACTTGGCAACAAGACTCAGGAACTTACAAAAACATTCCAGAATTCTGCTATGCTGCCACACTTGAAGAAGTACGTAAAAAAGACTACTCTTTAGTACCAAGTAAATATATAGAGTTTGTAAACAGAGACGAAAACATCAATTTTGAGGAGAAGATGAAAACCTTACAAACCGAATTTGCAGCACTTCTAAAAGAAGAAGCACAGTCTAAAACCGAATTACTAAACGTGTTTAAAAACTTAGGCTATGAAATCGAATTATAGAAAAATAGGCGATTTCATACAGTTAGTTGATGAACGAAATAAAGAGTTAAAAGTTACAAAGCTTTTAGGTTTAAGTATTTCTAAACAGTTTATTCCTTCTGTAGCAAATACAATAGGAACGAATATGAAGAACTACAAAATTATTCGTAAAAATCAATTTGCGTGCAGCACAATGCAAGTGCGTAGAGATAAAAAAATGCCAGTTGCTTTATTACAAGATTTTGACGAAGCAATTATTTCACAAGCCTATCCTGTTTTTGAGGTTGTGGATGAAACCATTCTGAATCCAGAGTATTTAATGATGTGGTTTTCACGTTCAGAATTTGATAGACACGCTTGTTTTTTAGCTGTTGGTGGAGTAAGAGGTAGTTTAGAATGGGAAGACTTTTTAGAAATGCCTATTCCTGTGCCATCCATAGAAAAACAACGCGAAATAGTTAAAGAATACAACACCATTGTAAACCGTATTAAACTTAACGAAACGCTAAACCAAAAACTAGAAGACACTGCACAAGCCTTGTATAAACATTGGTTTGTAGATTTCGAGTTTCCAATTACAAAGGAAAGTTGTCCTGAACTTGTTTCAGGATCACCTGAATTGGAAGGTAAACTTTATAAATCTTCTGGTGGTAAAATGGTTTATAATGAGGAGTTGGATGCTGAGATTCCTTTGGGTTGGGAAGCTAAACCTATTAATTATTTTAGCAAAATAGGTTCGAGTAAAAGAGTTTTTCAATCAGAATATAAAGAAAAAGGTATTCCATTCTATAGAGGCAAAGAAATTAGCATAAAAAAATCAGGGAAACCTATTGAAGATATTCTATATATAAGTGAAGAAAGATATTTAGAACTTAAAGAGAAATATGGTAAACCAATTAAAGGTGATATTTTGTTAACAGCGGTAGGAACAATTGGTTCTAGTTATTTAGTTGAAATAGAAGAGTTCTACTTTAAAGATGGAAATGTAATTTGGTTTAAGAATTTTAAAGAAGATTTTTATAACAATTTTATTTATGCATTTATGCAGAGCGAAAATTTTAATGAAGTTATTGATAATATTACTATTGGTTCGACTCAAAGTGCGATAACAATGAATGCTCTAGGTAATCAAGTAATTATAAAGCCATCAGAAAAAGTTATTAAGGATTTTAGTGAGTTATATGGTAAAATTCATAAAAGCATTTCAATAAAAAATAAGTTGAATTTAGAACTATATTCATTAAAAGGGCTACTTCTTTCCAAAATGTCAAAAGTAGAAAGAGATTGCCAATTAGTGAAATAATTGATAGCATCATGAAAAAAAATAAATACATTGTTCCTAAAGGTTATAAAGGAATAAGTAATAATATAGTACTTGAGTTTAATACTCAATTGGCGGTAATTACTGGATTGAATGGTTGTGGTAAATCAACAATGTTAAAATATCTCTATGAAAATTATCCTGATAGGAGTAAATGCTTTATTAAGACTCCGCAAACGTTAGATTTATACAATAACGAAAGAAGAAGAATTACTACTTATCGAGGTGGCGTAAAATATACAGATGACGTTTCTTTTGATAATGTTATGGAAGCTGTCGAGTCTGTAGGTTTAAGAAGAAGAGGACGAATAGAATTTCCTTTTTTAGATAAAACAGATTTCTATTCATCTTTATTCGATAAAAATTCTATTGCTTATAAAGAAGGTTATAATTATTTAGAATCAATTGCAAAATTGTTATCAGATTATCAATTTGATGATTTAGACAATATAAAGCGAGAATTAGGTATTGTAACTGAAATAGAGGTTAACGAACATATTATATGGGAGTTAAATCAAAATAAAAGTGAAAACCAAAATAAGTATGGTATAACTAGAGGGAGAACAGTATTTCAAAAGTATTTAGACTTTAAATTATCAGAAGAACTAAAACGAGAACTTGATGAGAAAAAGAAAAATGCACATGAGCATTTAAAACTTCATTTAAGAAAAAGATCAAAAATTAATAGTGAACATGCGCTTAAACAATATGTTTATGAATTGATAACTCGAGAGTTTCGTTCTATCGAGTCAATAGTTCATAAAATGTCCAATAAAATTTATCAAGACTTTAAATCAAAAAGCTCAAGAATTAGAACTAAAAAATTATGGGAAAAGATAAATGAAGAGCTTAATAAGTATAATACAAACGGTTATTTTAAGTATAAATTAGTAAGACCTCAAATTTATGATTCAAATTATGAAATAGCCTTTAAGCGTTTTGATAATACTTCTAACACGCATATATATTTTGATTCGCTCTCAAGTGGTGAAAAAATAATATTTGAACTAATATGCTACTACTTTGCAGCTAAAGAATCTAAGTTTGAAATGATTATGCTTGATGAGTTTGATGCCAATCTTAATCCACAATTAGCAGAAAGATATATTAACGTAATTAAAGAACAATTTAAAAATATAAAAGTTGTATTAACCACACATTCACCATCAACTGTTGTTGAGGTTGAACCTAATGAACTTTTTGAATTAACCGATTCTCGTGAATTAAAGTGTGCAAATAATGAAGATGGTAAAAAGAACATTCTACAACGTCTTGCACCTAAATTTGTTTACCATGGCGAATTTGGAATATTAGAAGATGTTTTTAATAAAAAGTATGAAAAAGTTATTTTTCTTGAAGGAAAAGGAGATGTTTTAAATTTTGAGAAATGGGTTAAAAATAAAAATTATAAATTCATCAACTCTCATGGTTCTGGTAACATGAATAATCTAATTAGCGTTTTTAAAGCGATTCCTTTCTTTAGGTCTTTAGCAAAAGAAAAAAAAATAATTTTTCTTTATGATTTTGATAAAGAAGGTTTTGATAAGTTATCTGAAACATTGCCAAAATCATCAAATAGTCAAGATGTTTATAACTCAATAGGTGATAAAAAACCATATGTGAATAAGATTGTTCACGATTTAGAAATATATGTTTCTCACTTAATTCCTCCACCGAATCACTCTTGGGACATTAAAGATGAGTATCGCCATCAAGAATTAAAAAGAGAAGGAGAAAAAGGATTGAAAAGACAACTTGAAAAATTAAATCAGATATAAAAAAAACACGCTATAATCAATGTCAAAATACTCCGTACACCAACAACCTGTAGAAACCTTATTAAGTTGGATAAAATCTGGCGAAATAGCCATACCAGAAATACAACGTCCTTTTGTTTGGAAAAGCGCAAAAGTTAGAGATTTAATAGATTCTTTATATCAAGGTTTTCCTGTTGGTTATATTATTACTTGGCGTAACCCAGATGTAAAACTTAAAAACGGAGAATTATCGGCTGGCAAAAAAGTATTAATAGATGGACAACAGCGTATTACAGCTTTAACTGCTGCGGTAGTTGGGCAACGGGTGTTAAATAAAAACTATAAAGAGATTAATAGCTGCTAAAATTAGAACTTATTACGAGCAATTGTAGGTGTCAAGTTTTTTGCGCAAAAAACTTGACAATTATAACAGGTTTTGTAAATTTGTAACATGAGTATTACAGCACAAATAACAGATGAAATTAAAAACATACCCATTGGTAAAACATTTGGGTATAAAGACCTTAATGTATCTTCTAAAAAAATAACCACTGCAGCAAAAGTAATAGAGCGATTAATAAAAAAAGGCGTCATAAAAAAAATAGCTAAAGGCACTTTTTACAAACCAGAAAAAACTGTTTTTGGAGAATTAAAACCAAGTGAAAACGAAATAATTAAACCTTATTTGTTTGAAAAAGGAAAACGTATAGCTTATATAACCGCAGAATTATTATACAACCAACTAGGTTTAACAACGCAAATACCCGCAACTATAAAAATTGCCTCTTTAAAAAGAATATATATTAATAAAGGAGCTATAAAAGCAAAACCAGTTAAAAGTTATGTAGAAGTAACTGATGAAAATTTTTACATACTTGGCTTACTTGATGCCATTAAAGATTTTAAAAAAATCCCAGATTTAGACACGAATAATGCTTTAAAAAGGTTGGGCTATCTCATTGAAAATTTAGAAATAAAACAGTTAGATTTATTAATGAAATTAGCGTTAAAATATCCACCAAGAGCAAGAGCATTATTAGGAGCAATAGCTCAAAACTTAGAGATTAATTTAGATTTAACTATATTAAAAAATAGTTTAAATCCTTTGTCTGAATATAAATTAGGGATTTCAAAAAAAGAATTACCTACAAGCACCAATTGGAATATCGTATGAGGTTACATCAAAATGAAGAATTATTTAGACAAGCCATTATATCTACTTCTCAAAAAATTGGAATAGCAGAAATATATATAGAAAAGGATTATTGGGTATGTTATGCGTTGCATCTTATTTATAATAGCGCAATAAAAGATGCCGTTATTTTTAAAGGTGGTACAGCATTGTCTAAATGCAATCAATTAATAGAACGTTTTTCTGAAGATATAGATTTAGTGGTATTGCGTAAGGACGGAGAATCTGGAAACCAACTTAAAAACAAATTAAAGAAAATAACTAATGCAGTAGGAAAACCGTTTAAAGAGGAATATGTTGAAGGTGTTACTAATAAAATGGGTATGATACGTAAAGTAGCATATAATTACCCCAAAGCATTTAAAGGCGATTTTGGACAAGTAAGAGATCAAATAATAATTGAAGCCACTTGGTTAGGTAATTTTGAACCTTACACTACAAAAAAAACAGCAACATATATACACGATATGATGTTGGCTTCGAACCAAGAAATACTAGTGCAAAAATATAATTTGATGCCTTTTGAATTACTTGTATTAGATGCAAGAAGAACTTTATGCGAAAAAATAATGAGTTTAGTACGTTTTTCGCATACAGAAACTGCAATTGTAGATTTAAACAATAAAATTAGACATCTTTATGATATTCATCAATTATTAAAGAACGACGAGATTAAAACTTTTTTTGAATCTGAAAAATTTTATGAAATGCTTCTTAAAGTTGCACAAGACGATGTACAAAGTTTTAGAAACAATAATACATGGTTAAATCACCATCCAAAAGAGGCTATACTATTTAAAGCACCTAAAGATACTTGGAGTAAATTAGAAAACACGTATGTAAATAGTTTTAGCAATTTAGTATATGGTGAATTGCCTAATGAAAATGAGGTGTTAAAGACAATACAAACCGTATCTGCAAGATTAGAAGGTGTAACATGGAGTATAAAAGTATAAGGTAATGAGCAAATTCACAGAAGCACAACTAGAAAACGTTTTTATAGAGTTATTGGGTAATGAAGGTATACCGCATGTACTTGGTAATACCATTACAAGAAAACCAGAAGAGGTGCTTATTAAAGCAGATATTAAAAACTACCTGCAAAACCAATATAAAAAAGAGCATATTACAGATGCCGAAATTAATTCGGTTATCCGTAAGCTAGAAGTCTTTAGTGCTTCCGATTTGTACGAGTCTAACAAACAAATCATGAAATTGGTATGTAATGGTTTTCAGTTAGAGCGCGAAGACCGTTCTAAAAAAGACTTATATATTCATCTTATAGATTATTCAGAATTAGATAATAACACTTATAAAATAGTAAACCAATTAGAAATTTACGGTTACGAAAAACGTATTCCAGATGGTATTTTATACATCAATGGTTTACCTTTAGTGGTCTTTGAATTTAAAACAGCAATAAGAGAGAATGTTACAATACATAATGCATATACTCAAATAACTACACGTTATAAAAAAGATATACCAGAATTATTTAAATACAATGCCTTTTGCGTGATTAGTGATGGTGTGAACAGTAAAATGGGTTCGTTTTTTTCTAACTATGAGTTTTATTATGCATGGCGTAAAGTTTTAGGTTTAGACAAGGAAGTAGATGGTATAAATAGTATGTACACCATGATACAAGGTTTGTTTAATAAAAACAGACTGCGCGAGGTAATCCACAACTTTATATACTTTCCAGATTCTAACAAACACGAGTTAAAAATTGTGTGTCGTTATCCGCAATATTATGCAGCTACAAAATTATTAGAGAACATAAAACTGCATCAAAAGCCAAAAGGCGATGGTAAAGGTGGAACCTATTTTGGAGCCACAGGTTGTGGTAAAAGTTATACCATGTTATTTTTGTCTAGACTGCTTATGCGTAGTCCGTATTTTAAAAGTCCTACCTTAATCATTATTACAGATCGTACAGATTTAGACGACCAGTTATCAGGGCAATTTACAAATGCTAAAGAATATGTTGGCGATAATAATATTATTAGAGTACAAAGCAGAAGCAAATTAAAAGAATTGCTTCAAAACCGTAAAAGTGGTGGCGTATTTTTAACAACCATACACAAATTTACAGAACACTTAGATGTACTAACAGATAGAACAAATGTTATTTGCATTTCAGACGAAGCACATAGAAGTCAAATAAATTTAGATCAAAAAATAAAGGTTACAGAATATGGTGTAGAAAAAACCTATGGTTTTGCTAAATACCTACATGATTCATTACCAAATGCAACGTATGTTGGTTTTACGGGGACACCAATTGATGCCACGTTAAGTGTATTTGGAGATATTATAGATTCTTACACCATGACAGAGTCTGAGAAAGATGATATTACAGTAAGAATTGTATATGAAGGTCGTGCAGCAAAGGTAGTTTTAGAAAACAAGAAGCTTTACGAAATAGAAGAATATTACAGAATGTGCGCAGAAGAAGGCGCTAATGATTATCAAATAGAAGAAAGTAAAAAGGCTTCGGCTAATATGAATGCTATTATAGGCGATCCAGACCGATTAAAAGCCGTAGCGGAAGATTTTGTAAAACATTATGAAACCAGAATAACAGAAGGCGCAACCCTAAAAGGGAAAGCCTTGTTTGTGTGTAGCTCTAGACCCATAGCATTTCATTTATACAAAGAAATTATTGCTTTACGTCCAGAATGGGCAGAAGTAAAAGCTTTTGAAGAGGGTTCAATTTTAACAGAAAAAGAAAAGAAGGAAATCAAACCTATGGAGCGCATTAAAATGATAATGACGCGTGGTAAAGACGACCCAAAGGAGATGTACGATTTATTGGGAACAAAAGACGATAGAAAAGAATTAGATAGACAATTTAAAAGCGAAAAGTCTAACTTTAAAATTGCTATTGTAGTAGATATGTGGTTAACAGGTTTTGATGTGCCTTTTTTAGATACCATGTATATAGACAAACCCATACAGCAACACAATTTAATACAAACCATTTCTAGAGTAAATAGAAAATATAAAACCAAATCCAAAGGCTTAGTGGTGGATTATATAGGCTTTAAAAAACAAATGAATTTAGCCTTAAAACAGTATTCTGCGGTCGATGGGCAAAACTTTGAAGATATTGAAACCTCTATTATTGTTGTCAAAGATCAATTAGATTTATTGGAAAAACTATTTCATAAATTTGATGCCTCCGATTATTTTTCAAGAGAAGGTAGTAAACAATTAGAGTGCTTAAATCAAGGTGCGGAGTTTGTACAGCGTACTAAGAACATAGAAACGCGTTTTATGAATATTGTAAAACGCTTAAAAGCGGCTTATGATATATGTTGCGGAGCAGAAGCCTTTACAGAAATTCAAAAAGATTATATTCATTTTTATTTAGCGATACGTTCCATAGTATTTAAGCTTACTAAAGGCAACGCTCCAGATACGGCACAAATGAATGCGAGAGTTCGAGAGCTCATTAAAGAAGCTTTGCAGAGTGATGGTGTGGAGGAAATTTTTAAGCTAGGAGAAGATACTCAAAATGAAATAGATATTTTTGATGATGCGTATTTGGCAAAAATTGAAAAAATAAAATTACCAAATACTAAAATAAAACTCTTGCAACAGCTATTGCTAAAAGCGATTGATGAATTAAAGAAAACCAACAAAATGCAAGGGATTGATTTCTCTAAAAAATTTAAAAGTATCGTCGATAAATATAACGAGCGAAGTGAACCAGATATTTTACAAAGTAACGTTTTAGAAGATTTTACAGATGAAATTATTGACTTATATCATGAAATGAGAAAAGAAAAAGATTCTTTTCAAGGTATGGGCATCGATTTTGAGGAAAAGGCATTCTATGATATATTAAAAGCGATTGCGCATAAATATGATTTTGATTATCCAGAGGAAAAATTAATTCATTTAGCTAAAGAAGTTAAGAAAGTAGTTGATGATAAAGCCAAATATACCGATTGGAATCAAAGAGACGATATTAAAGCAGAATTAAAAGTAGATTTGATTATTCTTCTAGCAGAAAACGATTATCCGCCTATTACTAAAGATGAAGTTTTTAAAGAAATTTTTGAGCAAGCAGAAAATTTTAAGAAAAATAATTTATAGTTATTCTACAAAGCAAAAAAAGAATAAACCACCTCCCCAGTATCTATATCAAAATAGGGTAGCGCACCATTATGTCGTTGTTGGAGATTGGTAATTTTATGATAGCGATTGAGAAGCTGGTTTTTTAGGTTTTCCAAAATCCCTTTAGTTGCGGGGCGGTGTTCGGATAAAATAAGACCTAAGTTATAACCAAACAAAAAAGCCAAGAACAAAATTCTTGACTTTCTCTGGTTTTACTTGTAGCGAGAGCGGGGCACGATCCCGCGACCTCCGAGTTATGAATCCGACGCTCTAACCAGCTGAGCTACCTCGCCATGTGCATTTCTGCGGGTGCAAAGATAGAAACATAATTAGATTACACAAATAATAGTTGCGAAAAATATTATTAAATTTTCTGTGGTACTTCTTAATTAATGTATATATTGTGAACATAAAGTTTAAATTATAATATGGACGAGAAAATTAAATATACTATAGAATTTCCTATACAGGCATCACCACAATTGCTATACCAGTATGTATCAACACCTTCAGGGTTGTCAGAGTGGTTTGCCGATAATGTAAATTCAAGAGGCGAGTTGTTTACTTTTATTTGGGATGGTAGCGAAGAACAGGCAAAATTATTAAACAAAAAAAGCGGTGAACGTATTAAATTTAGATGGTTGGAAGATGAAGAAGAAGGCGATCCATACTTTTTTGAAATAAGAATTCAAGTTGATGAGATAACAAAAGATGTTTCTTTAATGGTTACCGATTTTGCAGAAGAAGATGAAGTTGATGAAGCTAAAATGCTATGGAGCAATCAAATTTCAAGTTTAAAGCAAGTATTAGGCTCAGCATAATAAAATAAAGTATAATTTCAATTATATTTGTTCCCGTTTTCACATTAAAAGAAAACGGGATTTTTTATGGTAAATTTTAACGGAAATATTTTAGAAAAAAATGCGCTATTATCTATTAATAATAGGGGGTTTTCATACGGCGATGCTTTATTTGAAACAATAAAAGTATCTTATGGCAAACTACTGTTTTGGGAAGATCATTACTTTAGGCTTATGGCTTCTATGCGAATTATGCGTATGGAAATTCCCATGAACTTTACCATGGAGTTTTTAGAAGCACAAATATTAGAAACTTTAAAATCTAATCATTTAACAGGGACCTCTTCGCGCGTCAAATTAACGGTGTTTAGAAATGAAGGTGGCTTATATTTACCAGAAATCAATACTGTTAGTTTTTTAATAACGACTAAGGCTTTGGATACCGATTTTTATATTGTGAATGATGATTTTTACGAGGTCGATTTGTTTAAAGATTACTATGTGTCGCCAAGTTTATTATCTACCTTAAAAACAAATAATAAAGCCTTAAATGTAGTTGGTAGTATCTATGCCAAAGAAAATAAATTGGATAATTGTTTTGTTTTAAATACCGATAAGCAGGTGGTAGAAGCTTTAAACGGAAATGTTTTTCTTGTAAAAGGACAGGTTATAAAAACACCTCCAATTAGTAATGGTTGTTTAAAAGGCGTGATGAGAAAGCAAATTATAGAACAGGCTAAAAGTTTATCAGATTATGAACTTGTAGAAGCGCCAATTTCTCCTTTTGAATTACAAAAAGCCGATGAGATTTTTATTACAAACGTTATTGTTGGCATGCAATCGGTAACGAAATACAGAAAAAAAGTATTTACTTCCGAAGTGGCTAAACTTTTAATTCAGAAATTAAATATTAAAATAAGACTGGGATCAAACTAATTAATTATAACTGGGGTGTTCGGGAGCATTAGACCAAATGCTGTATTCGCCACCAAACTCTAACATTTTTTCTTTCCAAAAATACTTATAGCTTTTTTCGATAACATCTTTTTTGTAGATATTCTCGGTAACTACCCAGGAATTAGCTTTTAGTTCGCTGGCTAATTGGTTGCTGTCCCAACCAGAATAGCCTAAAAAGAATTTTATATCGTTTTCATTAACGGTATTATTAGCAATTAATTCGGCTACTTTATTAAAATCGCCACCCCAATAAATCCCTAAAGATATTTCTATACTGTTGGGGATTAAATGCGGAATTTTATGTATAAAATAGAGGTTGTCTTGTTCAACAGGACCTCCGTTATAGACTCTAAAGTTAGCTTCAACTTCTGGTATTAAGTCGTTTATGGTATATTCTAAAGGTTTGTTTAGTATAAAACCAATAGAACCTTCAATAGAATGATCTGCTAATAAAACAATGGAACGGTTAAATGAAACATCACCAATAATAGCAGGTTCAGCAATTAATAAATCACCTTTTTTTGGTTGCGTAGTTACCATATATATAGGATTTAGTAATTAAATCTAATATTAATTTATTAAAAAAGCAAGTCTTTAAGGAATATATAAAAAAAATGCCTTCAAAAATTGAAGGCATTTAATATGTGTTATGGAGTAACTAATTAGTTTACTGCATTTGATAAATCTGCTCCAGCTTTAAACTTTACAACATTTTTAGCTTTTATTTTGATAGTTTCACCTGTTTGTGGGTTTCTTCCATCTCTAGCCGCTCTTTTAGAAACTGACCAAGATCCAAAACCTACTAAAGAAACTCTGTTACCTTTTTGTAAAGCACCTTCAATTTCAATAATAGCGCATTCTAAAGCTTTTTTAGCAGCTGCTTTAGTAATTCCTGCGTGTTCTGCCATAGCATCGATTAAATCTGTTTTGTTCATAATATAAATTTTAATTATTAATAAATGGATTAAACGTTTTTGTTAATACCTATACAAATTTATACGGATTATGCAATAAAGCAAGCAATAGCGAGGGAAATCCATAATTTTGTTGATAACTTCCTACATTTGTTAATAAAGCTTAGTGAATTTACCAAATTTTTAATTTCATTAGTAATTGCAGGGCTTTACAGCATTTTTGCATCGCTTTTAAATTGATAGCCATTTAAAAGTGATTTTACATCCATAGTGCGCTTGCCTGGGAGTTTAATATCATCAATTATAATGTAACCTTTATTTACAGCTACTTTTAATTCTTTTTTAGTTGAAATAATACTTCCAATGGTATCTTTATGGTCTGTAATTTCCTTTTTTGCACTATAAATTTTTATATCTAAAGTATCTTCGCCATTAATTAAAGTGCACCAAGCGGCAGGATATGGGCTTAATCCGCGTATTTTATTATGGATAGCATTAATAGGAGCTGTCCAATCTATTTTACAATTATCTTTGTTTAGTTTGTAAGCCGTTTTTATATCGGCTGTTTCTTGTTGTGGTATCGTGGTAACATTTCCGTTTTCAATAAGTTTTACCGTTTTTAAAACTAAAGTGCTTCCTAAGTGCATTAATTTATCATGCAGGCTTCCAACGTTTTCTTCGGGGTCGATCGCTAGCTCTTCTTGAAGAATCATGGCGCCAGTATCTATTTTTTCATCAATAAAGAAGGTTGAAACGCCTGTTTTTGTTTCACCATTTATAATAGCCCAATTAATAGGAGCTGCTCCACGGTAGTTTGGTAGTAGCGAGGCATGTAAATTAAAGGTGCCAAATTCGGGCATTTGCCAAACTACTTTTGGTAGCATTCTAAAGGCAACTACAATTTGAAGATTGGCGTTTAAGGCTTTTAATTCTTCTAAAAAGGCTTCATCTTTTAAATTCGTAGGTTGCAAAATATGTAAACCAACCGATTTAGCGTATTGTTTTACGGCGCTTTCATTTAGTTTTCTGCCGCGTCCCGCTGGTTTATCGGGAGCAGTAATAACGCCAACAATGTCTTGTTTGTTTTCTACTAATGTTTTTAAAATGGTCACGGCAAAATCTGGCGTTCCCATAAATACTATTTTTAAATCTTTCATTTTAATGTTTTTTGTATTTAGCCACGAATTCACGAATAAATTAGTCTCGTTTTGTTTTACTAATGTTTTTAGACTACAGTCTGAAAAATTAAATCTGGACGAGGGTTTATCCTTTAATTATTTATAAATGACTCAATTTATAGGTGTTCTTTGCTGTTATCGTTATTATTTGATGTTCTAAAAGTAATTTTAAAACCTGTTTTATGTTTTCTTCGGAAGTATGTAATACTGTTGAAATTTGTCTGGAAGATTGATCGCCAGTTTCTAAAAGCTCAATCACTTGGTTTTGAGTCGTTTTAATATCTGTTGATGATACTTTTGTTTTTTTAGTATTAGTGCAAACCGAACAAATACCACAAGGGCTAATGTCGGTTTCACCAAAATAGGCAAGGAGCTGCATACTTTTGCAAACCGTATCGTTTTTAACATAATTAAGCATGGCTTTTACTTGCTGTTGCTTTAAATTGTTTTGCTGTTCTATAATGTTAGCAATTCGGTTTATGGTTTTGTCGTCTTCTCGGGGTTGAATAAAAGTAACTTCCGCATCGGTTTCTGCAAGTTTTAAGGTGATAATGCCATCGTGCTCCAGTTGTTTTAAGGCGTTCACTATTTTTGTTTCGTTTATAGCCGATTTTTCGGCAATTTTGGCCAGTGCAATTTTTGTAACCTGCTCGAAAGCGCCACCGTACATACGTAAAATAGATTTTACAATAATGCTATATTCCGTATGCGTGTCTAAATAATTAAACAGCGCTGCATTGGGGATTATAAATTGTACGGTAACTTTGTTTTTAAATTGTTTAGAAAGCGTGATAATACTGTTTCTATCTAAAATTAATAAGGCATTATAGCAAGAACTCGGACTGAATTTATAGGTTTTGCAAAAGGTGTTAAAATCGAATTCAAACGATAAATATTCCCCTTCGCCGTAAGGGACTTGGAAATAATTGCATAATTTTCGGTATACCTGTTTTACAAAATCGACACTGGCTAACGCCCCTAAAAATTGTTTTTTAACGCGGTTTTCGTCATTTTCATTTTTCAAAATTACAGCAAAAGCTTTATCGCCATTTCTACCAACGCGCCCAGCTTCCTGAAAATAGCTCTCAATACTTTCGGGTAAACTAATATGGATTACTGTTTTTACATCGGGTTTATCAATGCCCATTCCAAAGGCATTTGTGGCTACCATTACTTGTTTTTGATTATTTATCCAGGCCTCCATGTTTTTATCCTTTTCATTATTGTGCAAACCGCCATGGTAAAAGGTTGCCGATATGTTTTTAGATTCTAAAAAAGCACTTAACTCTAAAGTGAGTTTTCTATTTCTAACATAAATAATAGAGGACTGTTTATATTTTTTTAGGATAGTTTCAATCCGGTAATATTTATCGGTTTCATTAAAAACTAAATAACCTAAATTGGGTCTTAAAAAGGATTGTTTAAATATTTTAGGATTAATAAAATCCAGTTGTTTTACAATGTCTTGAATAACTTCTGGTTTTGCCGATGCCGTTAAAGCAATAGCGTTTACGGTAGGTTGCAACCGTCTTAAAATGGCTATGTTGTTATAGGCTGGTCTAAAATCGCTTCCCCATTGCGAAATACAGTGGGCTTCATCAATGGCAATTAAATTCACATCCATTAACCGAATGCGATCTTGCACAAGATCTTGCTGTAAACGTTCGGGCGAAAGGTAAAGAAATTTATAATTTCCGTATACACAATTATCCAAAAGCGTATCCAATTCCTTATATGAAATGCCACTGGTAAGTGCCATAGCTTTAATCCCTTTGTTGTTTAAGGATTGTACTTGGTCTTTCATGAGGGCGATAAGCGGAGAAACTACAATGCAAATCCCTTTTTTTGCCAAGGCTGGAATTTGAAAACACAACGATTTTCCGCCGCCAGTTGGTAAAAGAGCAAAGGTATCCTCACCCGCTAAAACCGAGTTGATAATGGCTTCTTGGTTTGGACGAAATTCGGTGAATTTCCAATAGCGCTCCAGTATATTAATTGGGTGTTCCATTAAGGACAATTACATGTTTAAGCTGTTTAAAATAAAATCGGTTCTATGTTCTGCGGAACCAAAAGGAACATCAATTAAATTATAATCGTATTTTTCGTAAGTTTCAACCAAGTGATCGTGAATTTTTAAAGCTTCATCAAAACTTTCGTATCGCTCATTGTCAATGGTGTAAATGGCTTCCCAAGGTTTTAAAATAAAAACGGTATGATATTTAGAGTTGTTGCAGGTTTCAATAAAATCTTTAGGACAATCGTCTCCAATAAAATCCATATAGGCTAAAACATCGGGTAGGCCACGATCGAAAAAAACAGTTTCACCTTTAAATAATTCAGCCTCAATAAATTGTTTTTTTCTTCCTTTTAATAATAACTCGCTAAATAATAATGGATTGGTTAAAAATAACTGATCGATACCTTCTTTTTTGGCATCTAAAATTACTTGTCTCGAAATTTCTTCTAAACAGGTATGACCTCTTTTTATTAATTCGTTAATTATTGTTGATTTTCCAGTTCCTGGACCGCCTGTAATAACAATCTTTTTAGTGTTCAATGCTGCTTTATTTTTTGTAAAAATCGGAATTTATAATCTATAAAAAAAATGGAAACTAAACTGTATATTTGTGAACTAATAAATATATAATGAGTACAACTCCAAATTCAGAAGAATTTTACGCGAAATTAAAAGAGCAACTATATAAAACCGATGTTTGGCCAGCAGAGTATTTGTATAAATTTATAGTGCTTTCAGATTCAAAAAAGATAGCGAAATTAGAAGCTATTTTTAACGGTATGGGCGCTGTAATAGAAACTAAAGAGTCTGCAAAAGGTAAATATACTAGTGTGTCTATTAGTGTTTCTATGAAAAAACCCGAAGCTGTAATTGAAAAATATAAAGAAGTAGCCAATAAAATTGAAGGGGTAATTAGCCTATAAATGAGAGGTTTTTTTAATTTTATTTAAAACCTTATTAGAAAATAGTTAATAATAGTATTTCAATTTTGTGTTATACCATGAAGCTTCTAATATTAATAGTCGTGCTATTCAAAATTTTTTGTATTTTGCGGCATGCATAACAACTACATGCAAAAAAACATTAATTCTACACCATTATTTTGACAAACGATTTAGAATACAACACAGAGCGTGAGCATTTAATCATTCCAGAGTACGGAAGACATATGCAGAAAATGATTAATTACGCTAAAACTAGAGAAACAAAAGAAGAACGAAATAAATTAGCGAACGGTATTATTGCTGTAATGGGGAATATGCAACCGCATTTGCGCGATGTTCCCGATTTTAAACATAAACTTTGGGATCAGCTTTTTATAATGTCTAATTTTGAATTAGATGCCGATTCTCCTTACGAAATTCCTACGAAAGAAATTTACGAAGAGCGTCCAGAACCATTAAAATATCCTCAAAATTTTCCAAAATATCGTTTCTACGGAAACAATATTAAAACCATGATAGATGTAGCAAATACTTGGGAAGAAGGCGACTTAAAAGAAGCTTTGCTCCACACAATCGCTAATCATATGAAAAAGTGTTTTTTAAATTGGAATAAAGACACCGTGGAAGACGCTGTTATTTATGGACATTTGTACGAATTGTCGAAAGGGAAAATAGATCTTAGAAATTCTAAAGAAGATTTAACAGATTCTAGTAGTTTGTTGCGTACTAAATCTAAATTTGCAAACAATAATAAAAAAGGTGGGGCTAAGAAGAATAATTCAAACAACCGCCAAAGAAAACGTTACTAATTTTTACGCATGGGAACATTTAAAATTGAAGGTGGGCATCAATTAAAAGGAAGTATCCAGCCTCAAGGAGCAAAAAACGAAGCTTTACAAATTTTATGTGCCGTTCTACTGACTCCAGAATTGGTAACCATTAATAATATTCCTGATATTATAGATGTTAACAAGCTGATAAATTTGTTGAAAAAACTTGGAGTAAAGGTTGAAAATATTGGCAAAGGAAGTTATACATTTCAAGCTGATGCTCTCGATTTAGAATATTTAGAATCTGATGCTTTTAAAATAGATGGTCGCGGTTTGCGTGGGTCTATCATGATAGTAGGACCTTTATTAGCGCGTTTTGGTAAAGGATATATTCCAAAACCAGGTGGCGATAAAATTGGTCGTCGTCGATTAGATACTCATTTTGAAGGTTTAATTAATTTAGGCGCTAAATTTAGATACAGTAAAGAAGACCAGTTTTATGGTGTTGAAGCCCAATATTTAACGGGAACTTATATGTTGCTCGAAGAAGCTTCGGTTACCGGAACCGCAAACATTGTTATGGCAGCGGTTTTAGCACGAGGCACAACAACTATTTATAACGCCGCTTGCGAACCTTATTTGCAACAGTTGTGTAAAATGCTGAATAGAATGGGCGCTAAAATTAGCGGTGTGGGTTCTAATATGTTAATTATTGAAGGGGTTGAAACTTTAGGTGGAACAGAACATCGTATGCTTCCAGATATGATTGAAATAGGGAGCTGGATTGGTCTTGCCGCGATGACTAAAAGTGAATTAACTATTACTAACGTGAGTTGGAACGATTTGGGGCTAATACCAAATGTGTTTAGAAAATTAGGAATTACTGTAGAAAAACAAGGCGATGATATTCATATCCCGGCACATGTTAATGGTTATGAAATTCAAAGTTATATCGATGGATCTATTTTAACCATTTCCGATGCACCATGGCCTGGTTTTACTCCAGATTTATTAAGCATTATTCTAGTGGTGGCTACACAAGCTAGAGGTAGTGTTTTAGTCCATCAAAAAATGTTCGAAAGTCGTTTGTTTTTCGTCGATAAATTGATTGATATGGGAGCCAAAATTATTCTTTGTGATCCGCACAGAGCAACCGTTATTGGTCACGATTTTAAATCCACCTTAAAAGCAACAACCATGACATCGCCAGATATTCGTGCGGGTGTATCATTGCTTATTGCTGCACTTTCTGCAAAAGGCACATCAACCATTCAGAATATTGAGCAAATAGATAGAGGATACGAAAATATAGACGAACGTTTACGTGCCATTGGTGCTAAAATAGAGCGGGTAGAATAGTTCTATTTAGGGTTTTCAAAATTAATTTTTCCTAATATAGAATCACTTTGTTGGTGGCGTATGAGTTTTTTCAAAAGGCTTTTTAAAAAAGAAATTCCGATACAATCTAATGCCGATTTCTGGAATTGGTTCGTAAAAAACGAGAAGTTATTCTTTAAAGTTATTAAAGAAGGTGGGGATGTTAGTGCTTTATTTTTTAGTGAATTATCAAAAAAGTTAGATGCTTTAAAAACGGAATATTGGTTTTTAGCTGGTATGTATGACGAGGCTACAGCCGAGCTTATTTTAACGGCCGATGGCGATTTGAAAAATATTGTTTTTATTGAAGATTTAGTAAAAGCAGCGCCCCAAATTAAAGGTTGGAGAATTACGGCTTTAAAGCCTGAATCTGGTTTCGAAAATAAGGGAATAGAAATAGCCGACTATAAATTTAGTAAAGATACACTTCGTTTTTATTCTAACAATTTGGTCGATTTCCCTGATGAAATTGATATTACAATAACACATCCAGATTTAAATAAAGATAATGTGGTGGATATCACTAATGGGGTGTATCTTTTTTTAGATAATGCCTTAGGTGAGCTTAATTCGGTTTCTATTATAGATAGTTTAAATGTTATTAATACTAATCAAGCTAAAAAACCTTTAGTTCCAATTGAAAAATTAAAAGATTTTTTAATTTGGCGTGAGAAAGAATTTATTGAAAAATATGACCGTTTGCGTCATTCTACTGAAAATGATAGTTATTCGGCCTTTGAGGCGACTACAGAATCGGGTTTGCCGCTTTTAGCTGTTGTAAATACCGATTTGTTACAGTGGGACAGTAAAGCGTCGCATCCTTGGGTAGTGGTTCTTGAAATGGAATATAAAGGCATAAGTAATAATGGTATGCCGGATGAGGAAACTTATACGTTATTGACGATTATTGAAAATGAAATTTTACAGGAATTAAAAGCCTCTAAAGGCTATTTGAATATTGGCAGACAAACAGCAGAGAACGTTCGGGAAATTTATTTCGCTTGTTCAGATTTTAGAAAGCCGTCCAAAGTGTTGTATTATATTCAAACAAAATATGCCGATAAATTAAAGGTTAGTTTCGATATTTATAAAGATAAGTATTGGCAATCTTTCGATAGATTTTTACCGAGGTAATAGGTTTTCTGTTCTTTTGATACTAAAAAAATATAGCTATGATGAAATTGTTTACTTTACTGTTTTTAATCGTGTTAGTAGGGTGTAAGCAACCTGAAAATAAGCAAGACATAAAGCAGGTTGATACTATGGTTAAAACGGCTGTTTTGCAAATTCCAAAACTCGATTTAGAGCAGGCTAATAAATTAGCGGCATTGCCTCTACATTGTATAAATACGGAGTATCCAAATAAGTTGTCACAGACCTTGGGTGGTGATGAGGATTTGAAAAATCCAGCAACTTTGCATCCTGCGTTTTATGGTTGTTTCGATTGGCATTCGGCTGTACATGGTCATTGGAGTTTAGTGAGTTTGCTTAAAAATAATCCTGAGATTAATAATTATAAAGAATTAAAAAATAGATTGTTGCAAAACTTATCTAAAGTGAATATTGAAGGTGAAGTCGCGTATTTTTTAGGACGGCATAACGCATCTTTCGAGCGGACTTACGGCTGGGCTTGGTTGTTGAAGTTAGCTGAAGAGTTACATACTTGGGATGATGAAACGGCTAAGGTGTTAGAAGAAAACCTGCAACCATTAACCGATTTGATTGTTAAAAAATATATAGAATACCTTCCAAAATTAAACTATCCAACCCGTGTTGGAACACATAGTAATACCGCTTTTGGAATGTCGTTTGCTTACGATTATGCAGTGGCTGTGAATCATGAAACATTTAAATCTGCCATTGAAACACGTGCTAAATATTTCTTTTTAAACGATGAAAATTGCCCGATGTCTTGGGAGCCTGGCGGATCCGATTTCTTATCACCTTGTTTAGAAGAAGCCGCTTTAATGAAACGATTATTGCCTACTGAAACATTTAAACCGTGGTTAGAAGCCTTTTTGCCACAGTTTAAAAACAAAGACTTTAGCTTAGAAACCGGAAAAGTATCTGATAGAACCGATGGGCATTTGGTGCATTTAGATGGTTTAAATTTTTCTAGAGCTTGGAGTTTAAATAAAATTGCAGAAGGTTTGCCAGAATACGCGCATCTTAGGCCGGTTGCTATACAGCATTTAAATTATTCTTTACCTAGTATTTTTAGTGATAGTTACGAGGGAGGGCATTGGTTAGGTTCGTTCGCTATTTATGCTTTAAATTCCTTTTAAGAATTAATTCAAATTCGCTAACTTGCCTTGATGGAAATTAAAACAGTAGACATTAATGTAGATGTGGGCGAGGGGATTGGCAACGAGGCTTTGCTGTTGCCTTACATATCTTCGTGCAATATTGCTTGTGGCGGGCATGCAGGTAATGTTGATACTATGCGAACTGTTGTTCGGTTAGCGAAAATACATCAGGTTAAAATTGGTGCGCATCCATCCTTTCCAGATAAAGAAAATTTCGGTCGCACGGTTTTAGATATCTCTTGTGTGGCTTTGTTTGAGTCTATAAAGCATCAAATTAAAGATTTAATTGGAGTTTTAGAGCAGGAACACGCAGGGCTGCATCATGTAAAATTGCATGGCGCACTTTATAATTTGGCGGCTACGGATAGAAAGACAGCGAACGTGGTTATTGAGGTGTTAAAATGTTTAATGTTACGGGTTAAACTATATGTGCCGTACGGTTCTGTGCTGGCGGATTTGGCGCTTCAAAATCAAATTAAGGTGACTTATGAGGCTTTTGCAGATCGGAATTATAATAACGATTTAACATTGGTTTCACGACAAGAAAAGCAGGCTTTAATCCATGAAAGTGATGCCGTATTTAATCATGTATTTAGAATGATTTCGAAACAAAAAGTAAAGACGATTCAAGGGGCAGAAATTGATATTTTAGCCAGCACGTTTTGTCTTCATGGTGATCATCCAAATGTGGTAAATTTGATTCAGGGTTTAAAAGAAAAATTAGAACTTCATAATATTCAAATCAGTTAGTTTTAATGGGGTTTAAATTACGATATAAATCTATGGGTTTGCATGCTGTTTTAGTGGAATGGCCGGCGAAAATCAGTCAAGATATATTAAAAGATGTCTTGCTTTTAAAGGAGAAATTAGAAAATTTTTATACTAAAGAATTAGTTTATGTAAGTTCTTCATATAATTCATTATTAGTTAATTATGGTTTTTTAGAAATTAATTTTATTGATGAAATTGCTGTTATAGATAAAATCTATGTTTCCCAAAAAACGACTATTCCGAGAAAAGGCAGGATTTGGAAAATTCCTGTGTGTTATGATGATTGTTTTGCCTTGGATTTAGACGCTATTTCTTCTGAAAAAAACATGACTAAAAAGGAGATTATTTCACGGCATTCTCAACAAATATACACGGTTTATTTTATCGGTTTTTTACCAGGGTTTTTATATTTAGGAGGCATGGATAAATTGCTAATTACACCTCGAAAACAAACGCCAAGATTAGAGGTTGAAAAAGGTGCGGTAGCTATTGGAGGACATCAAACCGGCGTGTATCCAAATGCGAGTCCTGGTGGTTGGAATATTATTGGAAATTCGCCCATTAACTTTTTTGATGTTTCAAAAGAAATGCCATGTTTTGCTAAAGCAGGCGATCAAATTCAGTTTTATCCAATTTCGCTAAAAGCACATGGAGATATTAAAATTTTAGCAGATGCAGGTGTTTATCATATAAAAAACGAAGCGATAGATGATTAAGGTTTTAAAAGCGGGATTTTATTCTACTATTCAAGATTTAGGGCGCATTGGGGTGCAGCAGTTTGGAGTGCCGTATTCTGGAGTTATGGATCGTAAAGCGGCTAGTTTTGCAAATGCTTTGGTTGGAAATAATGAAGGTGAAGCGGTTTTAGAAATGACTATGATGGGAGCACAACTTGAGTTTAAAACGCCAACTTGTATTGCTATTTCTGGGGCGCATATGTCACCTATGCTCAATGGTATTCTAATTGAAAACAATCATGTTGTTCGGGTTGAAATGGGTGATGTGCTTCGTTTTGGGAAACTGCTAAGTGGTTTTAGGTGTTATTTGGCCGTTTCAGGTGGTTTTAAGACCGAAACAGTTATGGGGAGTAAAAGTATGTATCCAAACATTACAAAAGCAAACAAGGTGGTTAAAAATGATATTATTAAAATAGAACCGACTAATCGTTTAAATGAAGGGAAGCATGCTAAGATTCGGTTTAATGGTGCGTACATAACCTCAAACGTATTAGAAGTTTTTGAAGGACCGGAATTTGAATACCTTTCTATAAATCAACGGGACGAGTTGTTTTCAGCTTTATTTACTATTTCAAATAACAGTAATAGAATGGGGTATCAGTTGGTTGAAACTATTCAAAATGATTTAAAACCTATAATTACAGGGCCTGTTATTCCGGGAACTGTCCAGTTAACACCTTCTGGTAAGCTTATTGTTTTAATGCGTGATTGTCAAACCACTGGGGGGTATCCAAGGGTGTTGCAACTAAGTGAGGCCTCGATTAATGTGTTGTCTCAAAAATTTACAGGCCAGTCTGTGTTTTTTCAGTTGAAATCTATGATATCGGTGTAATAAAAAAGCAACACAATGCGCTAAAGGCGTTTTGTGTTGCTTTTTTGTTGCTAGATTTTTTTAGGTTTAGAATTTCTCGTTTACAAGTTCTCCTTCATTTCTAAAAACTAATTCGTCATTAAA
The DNA here is from genome assembly GCF_008033385.1 of Algibacter pacificus. Classification (GTDB taxonomy): domain Bacteria; phylum Bacteroidota; class Bacteroidia; order Flavobacteriales; family Flavobacteriaceae; genus Algibacter; species Algibacter pacificus. Next base: position 127,548 of record NZ_VOGY01000002.1, read on the forward strand.
AGCATCTAGTAAAATAATACTATCTGTTGTTACGGTTCCTGCTAGAATTTCTTTACTCAAAGCATTTAGAACTTCTTTTTGTATCACACGTTTTACAGGTCTTGCGCCGTATTCTGGGTTATAACCTTTGTCTGCCAAATAAGTAACCGCTTCTGGTGTTGCATCAAAGGTAATCCCTTGTTGTGCTATCATTTTAGTGATATTTTTTATTTGTAAACCAACAATAGATACAATATTTTCCTTGCTTAAAGGCGTAAACATTACGGTATCGTCAATACGGTTTAAAAACTCAGGACGCACGGTTTGTTTCAGTAAAGCTAATACGTCTACTTTTGCGGCTTCAATAGCAGAATCGATGTCTTTTGTAGCTTCAAAACGCTCTTGAATAATATGGCTACCCATGTTGGACGTCATAATAATGATCGTGTTTTTAAAGTCGGCTGTTCTTCCTTTGTTATCAGTTAAGTGGCCTTCATCTAAAACTTGTAGCAAAATATTAAAGGTATCTGGGTGTGCTTTTTCAATTTCGTCTAAAAGGACTACAGAATACGGTTTACGTCTTACAGCTTCAGTTAATTGTCCACCTTCATCATAACCAACGTATCCCGGAGGCGCTCCAACCAAACGGCTTACCGCATGACGTTCTTGGTATTCGCTCATGTCTATTCGGGTTAAAGCGTTTTCATCATCAAATAAATACTCGGCTAAAGCTTTAGCTAATTCCGTTTTACCAACACCAGTTGTTCCTAAAAACAAGAAGGTTCCAATGGGTTTTTGCGGGTTTTGTAATCCAGCACGACTACGGCGCACGGCATCACTAACGGCTTCAATAGCTTCTTCTTGGCCAACCACACGTTTATGTAATTCATTTTCGAGACGTAATAGTTTTTCGCGTTCGCTTTGTAGCATTTTAGTTACTGGAATTCCGGTCCATTTTGCAACCACTTCAGCAACATCATCATAAGTTACTTCTTCTTTAATTAGTGAAGTTTCCGATTTTTCGTCCAATTGTTTTTGGAAGGCTTCAAGTTGTTCTTGGGCTTCTTTTATTTTTCCGTAACGTAATTCAGCTACTTTACCATAATCGCCTTCGCGCTCTGCTTTTTCGGCTTCTATTTTGAAGTTTTCAATAGCTTGTTTGGTGTTTTGGACATTATCAACAACTTCTTTTTCACTTTTCCATTTAGCGTTAAGTTCGTTTCTATTTTCTTTAATATTAGCTAAATCGGAACGTAAAGATTTCAATTTTACTTCATCGTTTTCGCGTTTAATAGCTTCAATTTCAATTTCCAGTTGCATGATTTTACGATCTAAAACATCGAGTTCTTCGGGTTTAGAGTTGATTTCCATGCGAAGTTTAGAAGCGGCCTCGTCCATTAAATCGATGGCTTTATCTGGTAGAAAACGATTGGTAATGTATCGTGTTGAAAGTTCTACGGCACCAATAATAGCTTCGTCTTTAATACGTACTTTGTGGTGTGTTTCATACTTTTCTTTAATACCACGAAGTATTGAAATGGTGCTTTCGGTATCGGGTTCGTTAACTTGTACTTTTTGAAAACGACGTTCGAGTGCTTTATCTTTTTCGAAGTATTTTTGATACTCGTCTAAAGTAGTGGCACCAATAGCGCGCAACTCACCACGAGCTAAAGCTGGTTTTAATATGTTTGCAGCATCCATAGCGCCTTGTCCGCCACCAGCACCAACTAAGGTGTGGATTTCATCTATAAACAGTACAATATCGCCATCACTGGTGGTTACTTCTTTAATAACGGCTTTAAGTCGTTCTTCAAATTCGCCTTTATATTTTGCGCCAGCGATAAGTGCACCCATGTCTAGTGCGAAAATTTGTTTGTTTTTTAGGTTTTCCGGAATATCGCCATCTACAATACGGTGTGCTAAACCTTCGGCAATGGCGGTTTTACCAGTTCCGGGTTCACCAATTAAAATGGGGTTGTTTTTGGTACGACGCGATAAAATTTGTAGAATTCTACGAATTTCTTCATCACGACCAATTACAGGATCTAATTTACCGTCTTTGGCTAATTGGTTTAGGTTTTTAGCGTATTTGTTTAAAGAATTATAGGTGTCTTCCTGACTTTGCGAAGTCACGTTTTCGCCTTGACGTAATTCTTCAATAGCGGCTTTTAAGCCTTTTTCACTAACCCCTTGATCTTTTAGCATTTGTGCTATTTTACTGTTCGATTTAAAAACAGCTAGGATAAGGTGCTCGATAGAAACGTAGTCGTCTTTTAGTTTTTTTGCTAATATAGAAGCTTCGTTTAAGGTTTTTCCGGCTTCGCGAGACAACATAAGTTCGCTCCCTGATACTTTTGGAAAGCTTTCAATTTGTTTATCTAAAGCTATTTTTAGTATTGAAATATTGATGTTTAATTTTTTTAGGATAAATGGAAGTACGTTTTCGTCTACTTCAAAAATGCCTTTAAAAATATGTTCGTTTTCTATTTGTTGTTGGCCTAAACCTTGCGCAATTTGCTGCGCTTGTTGAATGGCCTCTTGCGATTTAATAGTATAATTGTTTAGGTTCATCTTATTGTGTTTTTTTAGTTTCCGTTATACTGAAAATTCTATTAATGTTCTATTTTTGAATAGGCTATTTCAAAATCCCTACCATGTTGTTTTATAGGACAAAATGACGGTTTAGCGATGTTTATTCGTGACTTTTTGTCGGTTTGTAAGGTTTTGATGTAGAGGTCGACTTATTTGTGATAAGTTATATTTTTAAGTGTAATAAAAGTACTTAAATTTGAAACCAATACCTGAAAAAGTTTCGGGTTTAACACGAATTTGGCGGATATGTGCGTTAGGGATTGAGCGGCCTGTTTGAGCTCCCCGACGGTAGGAGGGAGCGAGTAGCGAAAGCCCGACCCTTGTGGTAACGCCCAAATAATAGATTGGAAAAAAGAAATGGGATTATTTAATAAAATTTTTGGTGCTTCGGGAGAGGCAAAGGAGGAAAAAGTATTGCCTTGGATTCCTTTGAATGCTGTACAACAATTGGATTTAATTAAGGAAAAGTCGAGTAGTAAAACTCAAATTATATTTAAACATTCTACGCGCTGCGGCATTAGTAGTATGGTGATGAAGCAGTTTGTAAGTGCTTACGATTTTACAGAGAAAGAGGCGGATTTATATTATTTAGATTTGCTTAATTTTCGTGAGGTTTCTAACGAGGTAGGGTATAAATTTCAAGTGATGCACCAATCGCCACAGCTTTTGGTTATTAAAAATGGGGGCGTGGTTGCGCATGCTAGTCATGGGGCTATTAACGATATAGATTTGAGTACATTTGTGCTTTAAAAAGCGGTTTGATTTAGCTTAGCAGTAAAGACCATATAAATGAAAGTAACCATTGATAAATTTGTATTATCTATTATATGCGTTATTATAATAGCTTATTTTTTTCCGGAATGGGGCATTGCAAGCAGCAAAATTCCTATCGATACTATTAGTGCGATAGGGATTTCGCTTATATTCTTTTTTTATGGTCTTAAATTGAATCCTACGCAGTTAAAAGCAGGTTTAAAAAACTGGAAGTTGCATCTTTTGGTTCAGGCTTCTACGTTTTTAATGTTTCCGTTGTTGGTTTTACTGTTGCGTCCGTTTATTCAAAATGAGGCCCAGGAAACCATTTGGTTGGCCTTCTTTTTTTTAGCGGCTTTACCATCTACGGTATCTTCGTCTGTTGTGATGGTGTCTATAGCCAAAGGCAATATTCCTGCGGCTATTTTTAACGCTAGTATTTCTGGTATTATTGGTATTGCTATTACGCCGCTTTGGATGGGTTTATTTGTGAATGATGCCCAAACAGATTTCGATTTTACAGCCATATATTTAAAACTGATTGTTCAAATAATTTTACCCGTTATTTTGGGGCTTTTGCTGCAACGTTTTTTAGGGGCATTTGTACACAAGCACAGTAGCAAGCTGACTTTGTTTGATAAATCTATAATTTTGCTGATTATTTATAAGAGTTTTTCGGAGTCTTTTGATAGTGGTATGTTTAGTTCTGTTTCCTTTTTAGATTTGCTTTTGCTTTTTGCTGGTGTTTTTGTACTTTTTGTTGTGACTTTTTTATTGACGGGTTTTATAGGAGAAAAAATGAAATTTAATAAAGAAGATCAAATTACAGCGCAATTTTGTGGTACAAAAAAGTCGTTAGTTCATGGTACTGTTTTTTCTAAAATATTGTTTGGAAATATGACTTCTATTGGAATTATATTGTTACCGCTTGTGTTGTTTCATGCGTTGCAGTTATTAATTATTAGCAGCGTGGCATCTAAATGGGCGAAGCGAGATGGTATTAATTAAATTTTTATTTGAGTTTATCAAGTGCTATTAATTTGTGCTGAAAGATTTCCATGGGCTAATGAAAAAAATAATTGGTCTGACATTGATTTTTAATAAAAAAATGAGCTATAAACTTGGAGTTTATAGCTCAAAATATTTACCAGAAAGTTAGGTTTTGGTGCAAATTTTTGGGGTTTAAAAATAGATTAATCCAACGCGGAAATCCATGGCGCTTTAACTCCCCATTCTACATTTGGTTTAGCTGCCGTTTCTATTTCTAAAGATCCACCGTTTATAAGTTCTTTGTGAGTGAGCCAATTTCGGTTTATTTTCTTTCCATTTAATATGACAGATTTAACGTAAAAATGATCTTTATGGTAATTTTTCACATTAATATTTAGAATTTTATGGTTTGGAAAATTAATGGAAACCGATTTAAAAATTGGAGCTGTTAAGTAATAAATTGGAGATCCCACATTGGCAGGAGAAATCCCTAAACTACGCATAACGAACCAGGAAGACATGGTACCCGAGTCGTCATCCATAGTGCGTAAATAAGCTCTAGGTTTATTATTGTATATTTTTCCTATAAATGGATCGACACCTTTACTGTTGTTATTAAAATAGTTTTGTACCACGGTATCTAACATGATGTTTCTATATAATTTTTGAGACTTCCATGGTTGTTTAGAAGCATTGTACATACCGGGCACCTGTAAATCTGGTTGATTGGCATGATTATAACTGTTGCTGTTAAAAAAATAATCTAACTGGTTAGTAAAAGCAATTTCGCCTCCAGTTAATTCTTTTAGCCCCTTTACATCAAAAGGAACAAACCAACGATATTGCAATATGGTGCCTTGGTATAACCCTCTGGCTTGCATAACATCGACATCATTTTTAGCAAGATTGGCGAAATCTTTTTTCCAATAGGTTTTGTAGTTTAAAGCTTTGTTTTTGTGTTGTTTACTTAAAACAGAATCGCCAATAGCCTGCATTAACCCGCTTATGGCCCAATGGTCATACGATGATTCGAGGGCTTTATCTGGTGAACGATAAACAAGCTTATCGGCTTCGGCAAGTAAAGCCTCTTTTATAGATTTTAAATTGAATGTATACCCTTTGTTGTAGGCATCTAATAACACTACCGCGGCATGTTCTGTTCTTACCGTTGGAGAAGGCTCGTGCATTGTGCCCCAGTTATTTTTACCATATTTGTATAGGTTTGCAATAGATTTTGTGATATTGGAAAACTCATTTGAATAAAATAAAGATAACATAGGAAGTTGTTCTCGGTAATTATCCCAAATGGCCCAACCATTATATATGTTATGGTTTGATTTTTGGATAGATCCGTCTATTGCGGCGTAAGTGCCGTCCTTTTCAGAAATTAAATATGGTGCTTGTAAACCACGGTACAAAAGCGAATAAAATAAGGCTGTTCTGTCTGCTTCGCCTGTAACTTTTATGGTATTTAAAAGAGAAGACCATTCTGTTTCTGTTTCTGTTTTTAAAGTTTCAATAGAAATAGATTCTAATTTTTCTTTAGCATATTGAGTATTTACTGAAGAAAAACCTAAACGAACTTGTATATCAGCATTTAGGGTTTTTCGTTCTGCCTTAATAATATGGTCTGCCGTTTGTTGTAAAGATTTTATGTTTTCTAGCTTTAAAGCATAGTAAATTCTGTATACACCACTACCGCATGTTGTTTTAGTGTCTATCCAACCGGTAATCAGGTTTTCAAGTATAGTGTGTTCTTCGGCTACAAACTGGTTGTTAAAAGCAAAGGATAAATCTATTTTTAAACCACTTTGTGTTTCAGGGAAACTGTAACTTTGTATTCCGAAATTATGTTTAACACTCATTTGGGCTTTAATTCCGTTTTTAAAAGCTACCGAATAAAAGCCGGGTTTTGCCTGTTCTTTTTCTTTTAAAAGCATTGTTTTGTTTTCATGACTTAAATAGGGTGAAATTAATATATTTCCGCCGCTACCACCACAGCCAACACCTTCAATTCGGGTGGTAGTAAAACCTATAAATTCTTTTGCGTAATATTCGTAACCAGCATGAATATGTGGTGTGGTTTGTGGCCCCATACTCATCATGTTAAAAGGAGAAGATGCCGAGGGCGACATTTGGCCGTGATCTCCAGAGGTTCCTAAAAAAACATTAACAAGTGCTGTAGGATTTTTATCTTGGTTTGCTTGAGCTTTACAAAGTTTAATGCTAATTAAACACATTAAAAATAGAATAAAGTTTTGTTTCATAATAAGTGGTTTATGGATCTAAAGGGTCTAGTGGATTTTGGTGAAGCGATTCTATTCTGGGTTGGTATTCTACAGTAGTAGAATTTGTTCTTTTTAAAATGAATGCAGGAATATAGCCTAGTTCCTTTTTGCAACGATTAATAAAACGATCATCTCCAACATAATCGCTATGTCCGTTGTTTGTTACAACAAGTCCTAATTTATCGAAAGGCATATCGCTATTAACTATAAGTCTTACAGCATTGCGCAGGTTGGTTGTGGTATGTCGAGCATGTGGATCTATCAGTATTCTGTTTTCTGGAATATGGTATCGATTTATTAATTCTTTTTTCATTTCTATAGCTTCAGCAAAAGGAGCTCTAAATGGGTGTGCATGGCCTCCAGAAACAATAATAATAGGCGCGTTCTTTTTTTGAAACTCAATAACTCCTAATTGTAGATTTAATTTACCTAGGGCGGTTAAAACATCTTTATTGTTTTCTGGGCCGTTACCTAAAATTAAAATGTTTGAATAGAGATAATCATCAAAATTAATTTGAGTTATAGCCGCAATGGTTTTTTTATTTTCTCTGGTAATTAGCGGTTCGTATCTTGCAGCTTCATCGCGATGATTCATGTATAATAGGGCTAATGTATAATCTAATGAAGGTTGAAAAAACAGCTGTGTTGGAGCTTCTTTTTTATGCATAAGCATATCGCTCCACATAAATATAGCGCCTTTATAATCTTTTTCGTTTACATTATAGGATACCGAGTCTATAGTATGATAACGGCCTTTTTCGCCGAGGCCATACACCGAGAGAGCTTGATTGATTGCTTTGGCGCAAAGTTCCCATGTGGCGGTAATATATTCTGCGTTTTCTAAAGATTTAAAATTTTCATAATTTCCAGAAGGGCGTAAGTTTTTGCTAATTAATTCTTTTAATGCTTTATTAGAATTCGCAGCTTTACTAAGTATGGACGAAACAGTTTTAATGTCTTTGTCTGAAAATTTATAGGCTTCGATTAACGGTTTTATTTCAAGATTTTTATGTTTTAAATTAGCCGTTATACTTTCTTTTTTATTTTTGAAAATATGTTCAAGTTTTTCATTTTCTTCTAAAAAAGATACCAAGCTAGGAGTATTTTGAATAGCCGTAAAAAGATAAAAATTTTTATCTTGAACTTTAGAACTCGATATAGAAGCTTTAAAGTGCGGGTTAAAGTTTGTTGTGTTTTGAGCGGTAATTGTGTTTATAAAACCGATAGCAAACACAAGTAAATAGAGGTTTTTCATTGTGTATATATATAATCAAGGAAGCTCTTTCGAGCTTCCTTGATTTATTATTAATAATTATTTTGTGTTACGGTGTTTTCGGGTACACCATCAATATAGCGTTGTGGTATAGGCCAATATTCATTTTTGCCTTCAGTGAAAACGGCATTTGTTAAATGACTTCTTTTTGTTTTTTCAATCAACAAATAATTGTCTATCACTTCTTTGGCAATGCCCCAACGCACTAAATTGAAAAATCGATGACCTTCCATGGCCAATTCTAGGCGGGTTTCTAAATATACAGCTGCCCTTGCTGCTTCAGGGTCTGTCCAAGTTTGGTTATAAGTAGAAATTTTATAATTGGCGGCATCCGATGTACCATCTAAACTTTTTACAGGTTTAGAGTTTATAGCACGTTGACGAATTTTATTTACCAAGGTTCTGGCTGCTTCTAGATTGCCTAACTCCATTTCTGCTTCAGCTTTCCATAAAATAACTTCTGCATATCTAATAATATAGTAATTAAGAGCATTTACATAAGGCCAAGTACTAACATAAAAGGAGGAATTAGCCGAAACAATACGTTTTTTAGGGCCATAAGGACCGTAGGTGGCTAAATCTCGTGCCCAATTTTCTTCATATATTATCCCTAAATCTTTGTAAGGAATATTGGGGCGGCCCACAGTAATATCTAGTCTTGGATCTACAAAATCATTAATCTTTACGTCAATGTTTTCATTTAAAGGCAATCCCGCGTCTGATGTTTTAAAGGCATTAATTAAATTTTGTGAGGGTCTGTGAAATCCATATTGAGGATAAAATGGACCACCAGGTGCGGTTAATCGATCTCCAATGCTTCCGTTATAATTATTCGGTTGTCCATCGTTTATGGAATGTTGAACGGCAAATATAATTTCTTTGTTATTGTCGTTTTCAGGAAGAAATATTTGTTCAAAATCGTCCATTAAGTCATAATTACTAGACATAACCTCGGAAGTCGCTTCAATAACATTGTTCCATTGGCCTTGAAATAAATAGCATTTAGCTAAATAAGCTTTTGCAGCTATTTTGGTTGGTCTTCCTAGTTCTTCTTGGGTATTTGGTAGGCCATTATAAGCGTTTTGGAAATTAGCTTCAATTTTATCCCATAATTCATCAGAGGTGAATTCTGTATTCGATCTCGCATAATCTGCAACGGTTTCTGCCGTTTCATCTATATAAGGAATTCTATTATATATTTTTTTTAATTCAAAATAATAATGACCTCTTAAAAAAGAAAGTTCAGCTAACCGTTTCGTTTTTAATGTGGCATCAAAATCTTCCGAAGCGTTTAGTAAACGTATGGCTTCATTGGATCTTTTAACCCCTTCGTATAAGGCAGACCACTTGCGTTCTACATCAATAATAGTTGGATTTGTGGCATAAATTTCCATTTGGTGAATGTTATTTTGGTCACCTGTACCACCGCCACCTTTATAGCAATCATCGGATACGACATCGCCAAAACTCCAGTTAGAATCTGGTGAATTATAAGCATTACTAGCATTGTCAAACTGACCATTAAGCACGCTATAAGCCGAAATAATAGCACGTTCTATATTTTCAGGTTTTAAAATTTCCGAGGGGTCTACTTCGCCATAGGTTGTTTCTTCTAAAAAATCTTTAGAACAAGAGACGCATTGAATAGCTACACAAATTAGTAGTATGTATTTAATTTTATTTATAAGTTTCATAATGTTTTTTTAAAATTTTAGATTAAGACCTAATGTAAATGTGCGGGATGGTGGATAAATTCCACGATCTACGCCGATGTCTAAATTTCTATTATCCGATGAATAATTTTGTAAACCAATTTGAGGGTTCATACCACTATAATTAGTCATGGTGAACACATTGGTAGATTGCGCATAGATTCTAAGTTTTTTATCCTTCATAAAAGAAGGGTTAAGGGTGTAGCCTATTTGTAACATGTTTAATTTTAAATAAGACCCATTTTCAACATAAAAAGAGGAAGGTCTAATGTTGTTGTTGGGGTCATCTAAAGACAATCTAGGAATAGAGGAGTTTGCGTTTTCTGGTGTCCACGCATTTAAAAGATCGGCATTTTTATTATATGCGGCTTGATTGAAAAAATGGGTTTTGTATTTTGTTAAATTATACAAATCATTTCCAAAACTACCGTTGAAAAACAGACCTAAATCGATGTTTTTGTAGTTGAAATTAAAATTCATTCCTAATAATACATCGGGGTGTGGCGAGCCAATAAATGTTCTATCTTCATCGTCTAGGGTGCCGTTTTTATCAACATCAATAAATTTGATGTCGCCGGGCTGAGCGTTTGGTTGTAAACCATAAGCTGCAATTTCTTGGGTGGTTTGGAATAAACCATCGGCTTTATAGCCATAGAAAGAACCTATAGGTTGGCCAATGGCACTTCTAGAAACTTCTTGATCGAAATTAACCGAGTGAAGCGACGAGCTTGGGATGCCCAAAAAAGGCACGTTATCTAAGGTTGTTAGTTCATTTTTATAAGTGGTGAAGTTTAATCCAACAGCGTAGCCAAAATTATTGATTTGATTATTGTAATTGAGGTTAAGCTCAAAACCTTTATTTTCCATTTCTCCATCATTAATCCATTGTCCATCGTTGGTTCCTCCATAGGAAAGCGGTATAATGTTGTAGATTAAAATGTCATCAGTTTTTTTTGTGTAATATTCTGCCGATAGTTCTAATTTATCATTCCAAAAGCCTAAGTCGACACCAATGGTGGTTCCTGTTGTGGTTTCCCATTTTAAGTCGGGATTGGATACACGTGTTTGGGTTAGTCCGGTACTCACGGTGTTTTGGTTGCCTCCAATGGCATAATCGGAGTTAGAGTTATTGTTAGTATAACTATCTACGGTAGAGTAGGATGGTAATTGTTGGTTACCTGTTTGGCCCCAACTTGCTCGTATTAAGAAGGATGAAAAGGTATCCCCTAGGTCTATAAAATCTTCTCTATCTATACGCCAACCAGCAGAAAATGCAGGGAATGTTCCATAATTGTTATTGGCTAAGCGTGACGTTCCATCGCGTCTTACGGTTGCTGTAAACAGGTATTTTTCGTCGAAATTATATCTAATTTGAGTAAAATAAGAGCTTAAAGCCCATTCGCTCGCATCTCCAGAATTTAATTGGTTTTCGGTACCATTATTTAAATATCTAAAATTTTCATCTTCATATAAGAAATTTTGTCTCGATGCTCCAAAGCCTTCAGAATAATAGGTAATAGATTCTTGGCCTAAAAGAAGGTTAATACTATTTAAACCTAATTTTTTAGAATAATTTAAGGTGTTTGTCCAAATTAATTGGTAGTTAAAACTATTACTTGTACTTAGGGAGTTGGTGTTGTTTTGTGCTAAAATCTCATCATAAACAGGAGAGAAATTTCTAGAATTATTACTTTGATAATCTATGCCTAAAGAGGTTTTTGCGCTAAAATCGCCTAATTTAACACTAGAAAATATGTTTCCAATGGCTTGTATACTTTTATTAACATCGTCTTTATTTCTATCCAGTTCCCCTAGTGGGTTTTGAAGATCGTTAATAGGGTTACCTGCAAAATTTCCGTTAATATCTTTTGCAGGAATTATTGATGAAAATTGTAAGGCATTATAAACAATACTTCCTAAAGCAGAATTTGTACCTACGGAAACGCGTTCCTTGTATGATGCTGTAAAGTTTTCTCCAATAGTTAAGAAATCGGTAACCTGATAGCTTGAGTTTAAACGTGCCGTATAACGTTCGTATCCGGTGTTTTTTATAATACCATCTTGGTTAAAGTATCCCATACCAAAAGATTGTTGTGATTTTGTATCGCCTTTAGACATGGTTAAGTTATAGGATTGTACAGGAGCGACTTGCATAATTTCTTTAATCCAATTAACATTGGCGCTAGGAATTGTTTTTTCTGCATTTAGAAATTCTGGAATTACAGCATTATTGGGGTTATTGCCATAAATATCGCTACTTGGTATTTTGCCATCGTTAATTGATGCTTGCCAAAGTAAATCGCCATATTGTTGTGCGTTTAACGTTTTAGGAAGATTAAAAGCGGCTTGTAAACCATTATAGATATCTAATGTGGTTTCAAAGTTACCTGTTGTGCTTCCTTTTTTTGTGGTTATTACAACAACACCATTGGCAGCACGCGAACCATAGATTGAAGACGATGCGGCATCTTTTAAAACTTGTATGGTTTCAATGTTAGTAGGGTTAATACCATCGAGTCCGTTGGAAACAGGAACGCCATCTACTATAACTAAAGGGTCGTTATTATTAATAGTACTAAAGCCTCTTACTCTAATTGATGTGCCTCCTCCAGGGCTGTTATCACTCATAATTTGAATACCGGGAAGGCGTCCTTCAAGCATTTCGGCAACATTGGCCACGGGTTTAGTATTGATTTCCGCGGGAGAAACAGATGCTACAGATGCTGTAACATTTTTACGGTTTTCGGCGGTGTATCCAACAATAAGTACTTCGCTTAGTAAAGAGGTATCAGGTTTTAATTGAATATTGATTTGTTTTTTGTTTCCTATTAGTAGCTCTTGTGTTTCATATCCAACATAAGATATAATTATGGTAGAGTTAGGGCTATTTAAAGATATAGAAAATAAACCATCAAAATCTGTTGTAACCCCGTTGGGCGTTCCTTTTTCTACAATACTAGCGCCAGGTAAAGGCACGTTGTTTTCATCGGATATTTTACCCTGTAGTGTTTGTTTTTGGGTGCTAATGTTTTTCTTGTTTAGGTGTGTTTTGGTGTGTTTTTGCTTTACCAAATACACCAAACGATCTTTAAAATTAAACGTTACATTTGTACCTCTAAAAATCTGTTTTAAAACAGATGATATGTTTTCGTTGTTTACTTTTAGTGATATTAATCTTTTAAGGTCAACATCTTTTAATTTGTAGATAAAACGAAATTCGGAGCTGTTTTCTACTTCGTCTATAAATTCACTTATAGAAACGTTTTCAAGGTTTAAAGAAATTTTTGTGCGTTGTGCATAGGATTCCTTGGCTTGTAGTGTAAATAATGTAAATAAAAATAATAAGGTAGTTAGTTTCATTTTTAAATCGAATTTCCCAAAGCAATGATTGGGTCTTCTTTTTGTTTTAGTAAGTGTTTTTTTCATACTTTTGTAGTCTTAATCTGTGGTTATTTTTTGTGTAATCACTGCTTTATAATCGGGAAATGCTCGTAACATTTTCCGATTTTTTATGGGTTTTAGCAGTAAATTGTTGCTGAAATTTTTAATTAGTTATTGTTTTTCAATTCATAGGCATATTTAATTAGTAATAATTATGTTGTTATTTTCTAAAATGGAATAATTAAGGCCGTAATTTTCTTTTAAACTTTCTAAAATCACATCTATGGGTTCGTTTCCAAAACTGGCGTTTAAAATTGTTTTAGAAAGACTACTATTTTTATTTTCAATATCTATATTGTAATAGCGTTCTAGTTTTTTTAGGATGTTTTCAAAAGACATATTTCTAAAAACGAGTTCTCCGTAAATCCAAGAGGTGTAAATATCTGTTTTTACGGTTTTAGTTTTAATGTTATTATTTAACCTATTGAAGCGAGCTTGATATCCTGGTTTTAAAATTGTTTTTTTGGTAGATTGTTTAGCATCTTCATATAAAGCCACCGAGCCTTCTACTAAAACAATTTCAGAAACGGTATCTTCGGGATAGGCTTGAACATTAAATTCGGTACCTAAAACTTTCACATTAAGTTTGTCTGCATTTACAATAAATGGGTGCATACTATCTTTAGCAACTTTAAAATAAGCTTCTCCGGTAATGAAAACTTGCCTGTCTAAGCCGTTTATAAATTTAACGGGGTATTTTATAGACGTGCCAGCATTTAAAAAAGCTGTGGTTCCGTCTGATAGTTCAATCTCAAATCTTTTACCGTACGGAACCGTAAGGGTGTTATAAATAAGATTGGTAATCGTGTTTTGCTTTTTGTAAACCAACCGTTTTCCTTTTTGGGTGCCAAGTATATGCCCCTGTTGGTTTACAAAGGTGTTTGTTTTTTTATGCTCGTCAATAACTTGTATAGATCCATCTTCCAGCTCAAGTGTTATGGCGTTTTTTGGAGGCGTTATTTTTAGGTCTTTATTCTCTTGTAAATACAAATAGCTTACTACCATAAAACCAATAAAAACAGCTGCAAAAGATTTTATGTTTAAATAATAAGCTTGTTTCTTTTTTTTACTTTCGTGGGTTTTTATTGTATATCGTATTCTTTGTAAAAGGTCTATTTTTATCTGCTCTTCTTCGGTAACCGACCAGGTGTTTATTAAATCTTTAAATTGCGCTTTATCGCAAAAAGAGAAGAGTATGTTTTTTTCCCTTTCAGTGCATTCACCTTCCTCGTGTTTTTTAGCTAATTTTAAAAATTCGTCTTTAGTCATAATATGGTTTTACAACAGAAAGACGCAGAATAGCTCTAGTTCTCACATAGAAAAAAATAAAAAATGAGGTTTTTAACTTATAGATAACATTGCGGAAACAAAGCCGTAAACTATCGAAAAAAATAAAAGGTAACTAGCCAAACCAAAGACCTATTAATAGCTGTTTTTAGGTGCTTTAGAGCCAGGTATAATTGATTTTCTACAGTTCTTTGCGAAATTTTAAAATAATTAGCTATTTCTAAGTTTGTATAGTGCTGGAAACGACTCATATAAAAAATGTCTCTACATCTATTAGGGAGTGCTTTGGTTGCATGTTCTATAATATATTTTAAATCGCTACTATTTGTAGTTTGGTCTATTTCTGGAGCAAAGGTTAGTGAGGTAATTATGGTATCATCTAGTTCTGTAAACTGTACTTTTCTTAATAAGGAGATCGATCTGTTTTTTGCCGAAACAAACAAGTAGTTTTCAAAAGAGGAGATGTTTAAAGTCTCTCTTTTAATCCAAATATTGGTAAATATTTCGTGAACAACATCTTCAGCGAGTCCTTTATCATTCAAAATATTTAAAGTGTACGAAAAAAGTCTTTTCCAATAGATATGATAAAGTTGGTTAAAAGCTAACTCATTTCCGTTTTTAATCAATATTAATAGTTGCGTATCGTCGAGCTCACTTAACTTCACTTTATTAGAATTTTTTCGAAAATTAGCAAAAGCAATTGGGGCAATTTAAGTTTGTTGGTTAAGTAATTATTAATTTTAATTTATGTTGGTTAAATTTTTATTTAATAAGAAAGAATAAGTTGTAAATAGAATACCCAGAAAAGGAAAGTTGTTTCGCGCTTAAGAGGCCATAGATTTAGTTGAAAAGGCCCCATTGATTTTATTGGTACTTTTTAATGAATTTTGATAATTGCAATGAGTATTGTCGTTTTTTGCGTATTTAAAAAAAGCATTTTCACCTTAAAATCATCGTTATTATCATAGCCATAAAAAAACAACATGATTTTTTTGTTATAACAAATTAAGGGTATCGATTTTTATATTATCTATTCTAATAATTCTCTAGGAGTTTTTTAATTTGTAGTTCATTTAATTTTAAAAAAAAACTATGAAACCAACTGAATTTAGTAGAAGAGATTTGTTAAAAAAAGGAGGACTTTCTTTATTTTCACTAGCATTAATGCCAAATGATATTTGGAGTGCTAATGTTAAAAAAGCACAAAAAAGTAACCGTTCTTTTTTGTATAATTCTAGTAGTACTTTTAATGAGTTTACGCCACCTATATTACATGAAATTGAAGATAACCTAATAATTTTAAGGGCTAATGAAAATCCTTATGGACCACCACCAGAAGCAGCTAAAGCTTTTCAGGAAAAAGTGTTCTCAGGAAATAGATACGCTTGGAAAACTTTAAAAGAACTCGAAGCTAAAATTGTGAAGAATGAAGGGGTAACGCCCGACCAAATTTTAATGGGACCAGGCTCTTCAGATTTATTGGAAAAAATTGCTATGGTGTTTTTTAATGAAGGTGGTAATGTTGTTAGTGCCGATCCTAGTTACATGTCTCTTATAATTGTGGCTAAATCTGTAGGAGGTGAATGGAAATCATACAAATTATTGGACGATTCTCAGCACGATTTGGATGCCATGGAAGCTGGAATAGATGAGAATACAAAACTTGTTTATATCTGTAACCCAAATAACCCAACGGGGTCAATTACTGATGCAAAAAAATTAAAAGCATTTTGCCGTAGAGTTTCAAAAAAGGTACCTGTTTTTGTGGATGAAGCCTATATAGAACTTTCAAAAAATGGATTGAAAGATTCTATGAATACTTTGGTTGCAGAAGGAGAAAATGTTATTGTTGCTCGTACATTTTCTAAAATCCATGGTATGGCGGGTTTGCGTATAGGATATGTTATTGGTAAAAAAGAAACTTTAGATCGAATTAATAAAATTACTCGAGGTGGAATGGGTATTACAGGGCCCACTATAGCTGCCGCTTCTGCAAGTATAGATAATGAAGCTTTTTTAGTGGACTGCAAAGCAAAAATTACGGAAGCTAGAAATTATACTTTAAAATATTTAAAATCTAAGAATTTCTCATATTTACCTTCTGAAACCAATTTTATTATTTTTGAAATCCCTATGGATGGAGAACTATTTTTAGAAAAAATGTATGATAAAAAGGTTGCTGTAAGAGCCTTTAAGTTTTGGGATAAAAATTGGTGTAGAGTAAGTATTGGAACTCTAGATGAAATGGCAGTTTTTACTAATGCTATAAGCGAAATCTTTGCCTAAACCATGGAAAATTTTTTAAATAAACCTATTTCTTTTCTTCTTTTTGTGGCAATTGGGCTGCTTTTAAGAAAGAAAATATCGGCAGGTGATGAGACCAATGGATTAAAAAGTTTAATTCTTTCCATAATTTTACCTGCAACCATATTTATAGCACTTTTAAAGATAAAAATAGATAGTAACCTCATTCTTTTTCCTGCTTTAGCTCTTGGTTTAAATTTATTACTTTTAGCTTTGTCACCTTTGTTATTACTTATTATAGGCATAGATGAAAACTCGCCATCTGGAAGAAGCGCGAAACTTTTAATTCCTTCTTTAGCACCAGGTTTGTCTTGTTTTCCATTTATCTTAGAATTTTTAGGAGATACCGCTTTAGCCAATGCGGCAATGGCCGATTTAGGTAATAAATTCTTTGTGCTATTTTTATTGTATTTATTGGCCGTAAAGTGGCATTATAAAAAAGCAAACACCACTAAAATGCCTTTAAAATCTAGGTTAAAATCTCTCTTGCTAACGCTACTTTATGAGCCTGTTAACCTTTTTATTTTTGTAGCGCTTATTTTAGTCTCATTTAATATCTCTTTAGATAGTCTTCCTAGTTTTTTGGGTAGTACCTTGTCTCGTTTAAGCGCAATAATGACGCCATTAGTTTTAATTTTTATTGGGTTAGCGGTAAAACTAAAAAAGAAGCAATTTTTCGAAATATTTTCATTACTCATTCTTAGAGCAGCTTTTACACTTTTACTTGTTTCTATTGTTGTTTTTTCTTTTGATTTAGTGGTTAAAAATGATATTCTTGTTCTCATTGCTTTTTCTTTAAGTGCATGTAGTTTTTGGCCTTACGCTCATATTTCTGGAATAGATTTTAAAGAAAGAAAGCGAGAAGAGCAGGATAAAACGTTTAATGCTAATTTTGCAATATCGATATTGGCCTTATCATTACCTATATCTGTTTTACTAGTTTTAGGAATTCTAACCGCAAATACCGTATTTGTTTCTGTGCCTAACTTATTATCTTTAAGTTTAGTTTTGTTTTCTATTGGTATAATTTATCCTGTTATTTTAAAACTTAGAAAGAGTTCGTTCGTTTTGAAAAAAAAACAGGTTTTAGAGTAAAACATAAATCAATAACAGGTTTTTTTTAAATATTGAAGTCATGAATTATTTATTTTCCAGTTGTTTTAGATTTATACAAAGTGACATGGTATTTTTATAAATGCAGATCAATTTATATGAATATTAATTGTAAATGTAAAAACGTAAAACTTCTATGAATAAAACATGATTATGAAGTGGAATCGAAAATAAACCTAGAGCTATAACTTAATTTTTCCCATATACCGTTGGTAAAGATATTTTGAATATTACAGCTAATAACCTTATAATTATTACTACAACACCTGATATTATGAACACCCAATTATTTGGAATAGGAAATATGTTTAAAACAAAAAAGGTAATGCCTCCTAAAATACAAGCTGTAGCATAAATTTCTTCTCTAAAAATTATGGGAATTTCATTGCATAAAATATCTCGTATAACACCTCCAAAACTTGCTGTTATAGTGCCTAGAGCAATGCAAATAATAGGGTGTAAACCAAGGTTTACACCTTTTTGTATACCGATAAGGGTGTAAAGACTAATACCAATAGTATCGAACAAAAATAAAGAGGAGCGTAAGAAATTTATTTTAGATCGAAAAATAATAGCAGTTACAGCAGTTGCTAAAATAACGTAACTATAGGTAATATCTAGCATCCAGGTTACAGGTGTATTGCCAATGAGTAAATCGCGAAGGGTACCACCACCAACAGCGGTAACAAAAGCAATAATTAAAATGCCAAAGAGATCCATTTTTTTGTCAATGGCAATTAATACGCCAGAAATGGAAAAGGCAATAACCCCCAATATATCGATAATGTATAACATGTTTTCTGTCTTTAATTTAAGCCTAGATTGCGTTAGGGATTGAATGGCTTGTTTGAAATCCTTTTTGTTTTGTTAAAAACATAAAGATTGAGTAATGAAAGCCCGACCCTTGTGGTAACGCCAAAAAAGGTTTGCAAAATTAATCTATTTTATAATTTTAATGCCTTTTGATTGCGATATTTTTACTTTTGAAAGTATAATGGGCTTACATGTTTTGGGTGTAATAATTGTAATCTTTCATAATAACATCAATAAACTCGATGTCGGTTTTTTGAATCACTTCTTTAATACCAACCACTTCAACAAGTTTTTCGCGCAGTTTAATTAAGGTGCGGTAATCTTTCGATTTTTTTGCAGTGGTGAAGGTTTCTTTTATAATGCGGGCATCGTTATCCGATAGTTTTATAACGTTTGGGTAAGTGGGTTTGTAATCGGTATTTAAATTTTCTAAAATGGTATGGCTAATATTGATATTATTTTTTAATGAAATTACCGAAGTTCCCGCGGTAATATCACCCAATCTTTGGTTTTTGTTACTGGTAATTATTGCTATTAATGCCACGGCACCACTAAGCATATTGAGATCGACAATGCGAAAAAACCATCGGATTAAAAAATCGGACAAAGAAGCTTGGTAACCATCAATTTTAACTACTTTTATTTTTAAAATACGCTTGCCTGGCGTTTGTCCGTCAAGTATAGTTTCAAAAATGAGCGTGTATAAAATTACGGGCAAATAGCAGGTTACGTAAATGGCGCCTTTGGACCAATTATCCATATCCTGAATTAAAAATGGAATATCGAATAGGTTGAAAAGCAGTTGATACACCACAATAATGTAAGCGATTTTTATAATCCAATCGATACCATAAGCCAAAATACGTTCACCAACACTTGCTGCGGTGAAATTAATATTGACATTTTGTGTCGTATTTATTTGTAACTCTACCATGAATTGTTTTAATTTGATTGTACATGAGAGAAGTAGCTTTTATTAAACAAAACAAAGAAAAATGGCTGGATTTTGAAAAAGCTATTTTTGGAAAAACTTTAAAAAATCCGGACGAACTGGCTTCTCTTTATATTCATTTGGTAAACGACTTATCTTACGCTCAAACCTATTATCCCAAAAGTAAAACAATTCTTTATTTAAACAACTTAGCGGCCAAAGCTTTTCAGAAAATTTATAAAACAAAACGCGAAGACACCAATAGATTCGTGCAATTCTGGAAGGTGGAAGTGCCTTTAATTGTTTACCAAAATAGGCGTTATGTGCTTTATGCTTTCGCTATTTTTTTAACTTTTGTGGGTATTGGCGCCTTATCGGCTGCTTTCGATGATTCTTTTGTGCGTCTTATTTTAGGCGATCATTACGTGAATATGACCCTTGAAAATATTGAAAAAGGCGATCCCGTAGCTGTGTATAAAAGTGGTAGTAATTGGGGTAGTTTTATCGGTATTACGCTTAATAACCTTTACGTTGGGGTTTTATCTTTTATCTACGGCGTTTTCGGCGGTATTGGTACCGGATACATTTTGCTTAAAAACGGCATTATGCTTGGGGCTTTTCAGTTTATGTTTCAAAAACATGGCGTCCTTTGGGAGAGCGTTCGTGGAATTTGGATTCACGGTGCCATGGAAATTTTTGCTATTGTTATCGAAGGTGCTGCTGGTTTAATTTTAGGGGCAAGTATTTTGTTTCCTAAAACTTATTCACGAGTTTCAAGTTTTAAAATGGGCATGAAGGATGGCGTTAAAATTTTAATTAGCACCTTTCCGTTTACTATTTGTGCTGGGTTTTTAGAAGGTTTTATTACTCGCTATTCTAATATTATGCCCAACTGGTTATCGGTGGGTATTATTTTAATAACTCTAAGTATCATTTCATTTTACTATTTAGTATACCCATTTATTTTGAATAAAAAATTTAAAAAAGCACATGGAATTATATAAGTCACGAGGTTTTAGTGCCTTTTTTCAAGATACTTTCGCCTTTATTAAAGAAAACGGAAAACACTTTTTTAGAGAGTATTTTATTGTTAACGGCATCTTTTTATTGGTTTTGGCGGTTTTAGGATATTTTTTCACCAAATTTTATTCGGAGTTTATTTTTGGTGGTGTTTTAAATAATAAAAGTACCTCGGTTTTCGATGATTATATTAATGATAATTTAGTCTTGTTTTTAGCCATGTTTGTTGTGTTTATGCTTGTGGCTTTGGTTGCGGGTGTGGTATCCTATGCATTTCCTTTTATTTATTTAAAGCTTTACAGTCATAAAGGTGGAACCCATTTTGAAACCCGCGATATTTTAAATAGCTATAAAGAAAATGTGGGTAAATTAGTTACCTATATTTTGTGTTTCATGGCCATTGCCATCCCCATGCTTATTGTATTTTTAATTGGTGCTTTTATATTAGCGATAACTATTGTTGGAATTATGGCGCTTCCGTTGTTAGGTGGTGCGTTTATGCTTTTTTATGGTATGACTTTAATGGAATATCTGGAAGGTAAAAAAAGTGTTTGGGACTGTTTTTCTTATGCTTTCGATCTAATAAAATTAAAGTTTTGGGCTGCAGTAGGTAGTGTGGGGATGTTTTATTTTATCGTTTATATTATTCAGAATATTATTTCAATTATTCCCTATGTTTTCGGGATGGCAAGTGTATTTACTACCGTTCAAGAAGGCAGTTCTAATAGTGATGATCTTGGTTCTACTATGACCATTGTTATGCTTTTTGTGTTCTTTTTAACCTTTTTTACAGGCACCGTTTTGGGGAATGTGGTACAACTGAACCAAGGCATCGTTTTTTATAGCTTGAAAGAAGAAAAGGAAAACATAAAGACTAAAAGTGTAATAGATCAAATAGGTTCGGGTGAATAGAAAACAGTATCTACATATCGTGTTTTTATGCTTCGGATTATTAATGTTTTCCGGAACGGTTTTGGCTAAAAACCTCCCAACTTTGGTAACCGTTTTGGTGGAACAGGATACCTTGCAAATAGATACCACTTCCGTAGAAAAGCGACATTTCGAAAACTTAAAAGGTATCTATACCGGTGAAGAATTTGTGTACGATAGAACCGTAGAAAGCTCTGGATGGTGGACCCGATTTAAACTTTGGTTAAGCGCGTTTTTACAGAAATTTTTCGAAATGAAAGGGGAGGGGCAATCTTCAGAATTAACAGATCTAGTGCTTAAAATTGGTGCTGTTGTTATTTTTCTATTGGTGATATTCTTTGTTTTTAAAGCCGTAATGAATAGCGAAGGAAAATGGGTTTTTGGAAAAGGATCTGATAAAAACATCTTTCCGGTTAATGATATTGAAGCTAATATTCATGTTACAGATTTTAAAGCCCTTATCGCTTCCGCGGAAGCAGAACAGCAATACAGATTAGCCATTAGGTATTATTATTTGTGGCTTTTAAAGGATTTAACTCATGCCGAAATTATTGAATATGATGTTGAAAAAACTAACAGCGATTATCAAAATGAAATTACTTCCAAATCTATAAAAGACCAGTTTTCATACACCTCGTATTTATATAATTATATATGGTATGGCGAGTTTGATGTAAACGAAATCGAGTTTATTAAAGCAAAAGAAGCTTTTATTCAATTTTTAAAATCGATAAAAGCATGAATAGAGCAGTAAAAGTATATTTGGTTCTGCTCGTCTTTATCTTTGTGGGCGCCGCGGTTATCGAGTTTTCGAGAGAAAAACCTATCAACTGGAATCGGACGTTTAATGAAAAAGATAAAATTCCGTACGGTACGTTTATTTTATACAATCAGCTTAAAACCTTATTTCCAAAACGTACAGTAAAGACTATTAAAAACACACCTTACGAGTATTTTAATGCACTTTATAATTTAGAAGATAGCACGTATAATACTACCGGAACGTATATGCTTGTTGATAATTATGCAGGCTTAGATGATGTGTCTGCTCAGGAATTATTAGACTTTGTAGCGCATGGAAACGAGGTGTTTATGTCCTCTCATTTTCCATCAAAAAGCATTCAAGATTCTTTAGGTATTGAAGTCGATAGCGATTATACTTTTAAAGGCAACGCCAGTTTTAGTTTTTCAAATCCGCGTTTTCAAAACGATTCTATTACTATAGAAAAAGGATTGGATAATTATTATTTTAAAACCTTAGACTCTGTATCGACCACGGTTTTAGGCTATCAAAAACTCGATTCGGTGCAACGTATTAATTATGTAAAAGTGAAACATGGTGCGGGTCAATTTTACTTGCATTTACAACCCGTTGTGTTTACCAATTATCATTTGCTTAAAAACGATAATAAAAAATATGCCGAAGCGGCTTTGAGTTATGTTTCAAATGATACTATTCATTTCGATTCGGCAAATAAAATTGGGAGCGATTTAGGGAGTTCGCCATTGCGTTTTATTCTTAAAACACCGGCGTTGCGCTGGGCTTGGTACTTGGCTATTTTTACACTTATTTGTTTTATGATTTTTAATGCCAAACGCCGGCAACGCATTGTAAAATCGATAAAAGCTAACGAGAATACCACGGTAGCTTTTACAAAAACTATTGGTAATTTGTATTACGAAACCAAAGAACACGATACTATTATTGATAAAAAAATCACCTACTTTTTAGAATATTTAAGGCGAGAGTATTTATTAGATACACAGATTTTGGATGATAAATTTATTAAAAATTTAAGTCTGAAATCCAACAAAAAACAAGAGAGTATAAAACGATTAATTAATTTAATTTTACAATTGAAAGCCAAACGCCATTTGGAAGAGGCCGATTTGTTACGATTAAACAAAGCTATTGAAGCTTTTTATAATAAATAATTATGGACGAAAATAGTACGCCAAACCAAAATCATTTAGATTTAGAAAACGAGCAGCAAAACTCTGAAAACATGCTTTCGGAGAATGACGTTGCAGCTGAAACGAATTTAAATTTTAAAAATCGTATCGATTTAAGCGAACTCCAACAAGGGATTATGCTTATTAAAAACGAAATTAGTAAAGTGATTGTGGGGCAAAAAGGGATGATAGATATGCTTATTGCATCCATTCTCGCCAATGGCCACTCACTAATTGAAGGTGTTCCCGGAGTGGCAAAAACCATTTCAGCTAAATTGTTAGCCAAATCTTTAGATATTGGATTTAGCCGTATTCAGTTTACGCCCGATTTAATGCCGAGTGATATTTTAGGAACTTCGGTTTTCGATATGAAATCTTCGGAATTTCAATTTAAAAAAGGCCCCATTTTTTCAAATATGATTTTAATTGATGAAATAAATCGTGCCCCAGCAAAAACACAGGCCGCTTTGTTTGAAGTGATGGAAGAACGCCAAATTACTATTGACGGGCATACTTATAAAATGGATTTACCATTTATTGTTTTAGCCACGCAAAATCCTGTAGAGCAAGAAGGGACGTATCGTTTGCCCGAAGCTCAATTAGATCGTTTTTTGTTTAAAATTGATATTGATTATCCTAATTTAGATGAAGAAATTGAAATTATTAACAGAGAGCAGGCTTTACAAGGCGGAACTAAAACCGATAAAATAACCGCACATTTAAGTCAAACCGATATTTCTAAATATCAAAACCTAGTTACTCAAATTATAATTGAAGGACATTTAGTAAAATACATTGCCAATATTATTGTGAATACACGAAGTAATCCGTTTTTATATTTAGGAGCTTCGCCAAGAGCATCTATAGCTATTTTAAAAGCCAGTAAAGCTTTTGCAGCCATGAACGGACGCGACTTTGTAACCCCAGAAGATATTAAACAAGCCGCTATTCCAGTATTACAACACCGCGTTATTGTAACGCCAGAACGTGAAATGGAAGGGGTAACGTCTAAGCAGATTATTAAGCAAATTATTGAAGCTGTGGAGATACCTCGGTAGGTTTTAGTTTTCAGTCTCAGTCGCAGTTAAAAATACAGTCGCAGTTGCAGTAAAAAGTCTCAGTTTTAAGTAAACAGTTTACTCCGGATCTTAAAAAAATGAATATAAATAAACATAAATTTTACTTGTGTAACTATTAAAATTTTGACAATCTAACCAAGAACCAAGAACAAACAAATGAAACGCCTAAAACCCTTTTACATACAAAATCGTTTTTTTTACGCTTGCATAGCGCTCATGGTTTTGTTTGTCATCAGTTTTGTGTTTCCGTGGCTATTTAATTTGGTGAAGTTGCTCTTACTCGGGCTTTTTGCGCTCTGTATTTTAGATGCGCTTTTGCTGTTCGTCGCTAAAAAAGGAATAAAAGGGACGCGTGATTTACCTGAAAAATTCTCGAATGGCGATCAGAATGCCATTGGTATTTCAATTGAAAATTTTTACACCTTTCCTATATATATTCAAATTATAGATGAAATCCCTGTGCAGTTTCAAGTGCGCGATTTTAAAATTGATAGAAAGCTCGAGGCGTCGAGTGTTACCAAATTAGAATATCAATTACGTCCCACAGAACGTGGTGAGTACCAGTTTGGGAAACTTAATATTTACGTGTCATCGGTGTTCGGACTCATCTCCCGACGTTTTTGGTTCGATGATGATGTCATGATTCCTACTTACCCAAGTTTTATTCAATTACGAAAATATAACCTGCTCGCCATTAGTAATAATTTGTTGCAATATGGGGTTAAAAAAGTACGTAAGCTTGGACATACCATGGAATTCGAGCAAATTAAAGATTATGTTTTAGGCGATGATTTACGCACCATAAACTGGAAAGCGACCGCTAAGAGAAACCAATTAATGGTGAATCAATTTCAAGATGAAAAATCGCAGCCCGTTTATTCTGTAATTGATAAAGGGCGTGTTATGAAAATGCCTTTCGATGGGTTAACGTTGCTAGATTACGCCATAAATGCGTCTTTAGTAATATCCAATGTAGCGTTAAAAAAACAAGATAAAGCGGGGATATTCGCCTTTTCTAAAAAGGTTGAAAATAGAGTCGTCGCAGAGCGTAGAACCTCACAAATGAATTTAATTTTGGAGGCACTTTACAATGTGAATACCGATTTTTTTGAAAGTGATTTTGGACGCCTATATGCCGATGTAAAACGAAATATCAGACAACGAAGTCTAGTTTTACTCTACACTAATTTTGAAACTTTAGATGGTTTACATCGTCAGTTACCGTATTTAAAGGGTATTGCTAAAAGTCATTTGTTAGTGGTTATCTTCTTTAAAAATACAGAATTAGACAGCTTAATTTCAGATAAAGCTACCACAGTTCAGCAAGCTTATGATAAAGTCATTGCTGAAAAATTTGCTTTCGAAAAACGACTCATTGTAAACGAATTAAAGAAATACGGGATTTATTCTATTTTAACCACTCCCGAAAATTTAACCATCGATACGATTAATAAATACCTCGAAATTAAAGCCCGTGGTTTGCTTTAGTTTTTTAAATGTACACTTTTACTTTTATAAATGTTGTAAACAGTTGTTAGTGAATCGACGATTAAAATTTAGTTAGATTTCATACAGAATCCGTACGTTTTAGTCTTATGCGCTGAATATATTTTTATACCTTTAGAAAACATTTAATAGAGGTTGGATTATGAAAATAGGAGGTTTTTCGGTTTTAAACAGAGCGTATCAAATAGAAAAATTACAAACAGAACAATTTGATTTAGCTATTATTGGTGGTGGTGTTACAGGCTCAGGAATTGCTTTGGATGCCGCATCGCGCGGATTAAAAGTCTGCTTAGTTGAAAAAAGTGATTTCGCTTCGGGAACCAGTAATAAATCGACTAAATTAATACACGGCGGATTACGCTATTTGAAACAATTGGAAATTGGATTGGTTCGAGAATCGGGGTCCGAGCGTGCTATTGTGCATAAATTAGCACCGCATTTAGTGATTCCAGAAAAAATGTTACTTCCGCTAGTTGAAGGGGGAACTTATGGTAAAATGATGACATCTATCGGACTTAAAGTCTATGATTTTTTAGCCAATGTTACTGGGGATGACCGCAGAAAAATGCTGGATAAAGAAGAGACTTTAAGTAAAGAATCCCTTTTGGATGACGCTGTGATTTTAGGAAGCGGACTCTACGCAGAATACCGTACCGACGATGCACGACTAACTATCGAAATCCTTAAAAGAGCGGCTGAATTTGGTGCAACTATCATAAATTATTGCGAAATGACATCCTTTGTTTATAATCAGGATTCTAAAATAGAACGTTTAAATTGTATCGATTATAATACAGGGCATACCTTTCAAATTCAGGCTAAAAATTATGTTTCGGCAACCGGGCCTTGGGTGGATTTATTACGTGAAAAAGACCATTCTATGAATAAAAAACATTTGCACCTCACTAAAGGCGTGCATATTGTTTTTCCTTTTGAAAAATTATCGA
The DNA here is from genome assembly GCF_008033385.1 of Algibacter pacificus. GTDB lineage: Bacteria > Bacteroidota > Bacteroidia > Flavobacteriales > Flavobacteriaceae > Algibacter > Algibacter pacificus. The sequence goes on from NZ_VOGY01000002.1 coordinate 154,459, forward strand.
TTAAACAATCCATTTATTTTGATGTTCCAGACGGGCGTATGATTTTTGCAATTCCCAGAGGGCGTATCACTTATGTGGGAACAACTGATACCAATTACAGCGGGAATTTAGAGCGGGTAGTGGCCACCAAAGACGATGCCGAGTATTTATTAGAAGCTGTGAACAATATGTTTCCAACGGTTCATGTGTCAATAGAAGATATCGAATCTAATTGGGCTGGTTTGCGACCGCTTATTCATGAAGAAGATAAAGACCCGTCCGAGCTTTCTAGAAAAGATGAATTGTTTCTATCCAAAAGCGGACTTATTTCCATTGCTGGCGGAAAATTAACAGGATATCGTAAAATGGCACAGCGTGCTTTGGATGCCGTTTTAGATACTATGAACGATGAAAAACAGGAAAAATATAAAAAGTCAAGGACTAAAAAAATTCCCTTAGTTGAACCGGTGTTGGAAACTACGGAAGCGGTTAATGCGTATCAAAAAGAGATGGCTGCAACTTTAGAAAAGTTAGGAGTTACAGATCAGTATCAGGCTTGGTATTTATGTACAACCTATGGTAAACAAGCCGATATAATCATTGAGAAATCAAAAGCATTTGAAGGAGACGATGTTTTGAAACGCTTAATTAGAGCCGAACTTTGGTTTGCCATTCAGAACGAAATGGTAAATAGTTTAACCGATTTTTTTGTCCGTCGCACTGGGCGCTTATATTTTAATATTTCAAGTATAAAAAAATACTATCAGGTGATTTTAAAAGATGCCACTAATTATTTAAATTGGAATGAAAAGCGCAGGACTTCCGAAGCCGAAAAACTAGAGTTACTCTTAAAAGATGCTACCACTTATTATAAAGAGGTGTTCAAATAACAAAAAAGAAAAACATATTGAATAGTAAGCTGTAGGTTTGTTTAGTGAAATTCAATTAGTAAAATTATGGTATACTAATTAATTCGTGAATTCGTGGCTAAAAGTTTTTAGAAGCTATAGTTAGATGCATTAAAGTGCATGGTTTTAACTAAATTTGAAGTATGAAAAAAGATTTACAAACTCGCGAAGATGTAAAATTATTGGTAGCTTCCTTTTACGACAAAGTGAGAGCAGATACTGTTTTAGGTCCGTTTTTTAAAGAGGCTATAAAAGATTGGGATGCGCATATCGAACGCTTAACTACCTTTTGGGAAGCTAGTTTGTTTTTAAAAACGAAATACACAGGAAATCCGTTGGAAACCCATATTAAAGTAGATGCCGATCATCAACATAGTATCACACAGGTACAATTCGGACTTTGGTTAAATCTATGGTTTCAAACGATAGATGAACTTTTTGAAGGCGATTATGCCCAAAACGCCAAATTTAAAGCCCGTAAAATGGGCTCATTTTTATATCTAAAAATATTTGAAGCTCGGGAAATTAAGTGAGTTATTTCCTAAAAAAAAGATCGTTTATTAAAAATCAGTTGAAGCTCATTTGTTTCAGTTTCTAGAATTTTATAATGAATTGCATAGTGTATGGCTGTAATTATACTTTTTAAAATCATAAATTAGGGTTTAAAGCCGAACTTTAGTCCTTTTTTTATAACAGTTTTAACACTTCATAATAAACTTAAATCATTAAATTTGCACGACCTTAAAAAGGCCTTCTATTATGCAAAAAAAACTAGCTAATATTCTTTTCTCAACACGTTTAACCTCTGTTTTATTTATTGTTTTTGCCGCCGCTATGGCCACAGGGACATTTTTAGATGCAGGACAAGACATGTCGCCAACGCCATATTCTAGAAATTTAATTTATAATACCTGGTGGTTTGAGGGCATCATGGTGTTTTTTGTAATAAATTTTGTTGGAAATATTTTTCGATTCCGTTTATATAAAAAAGAAAAATGGGCCACTTTTATTCTTCATTTATCTTTCATTTTTATTTTAATTGGTGCTTTTATTACCAGATATGCTAGTTTTGAAGGGATGATGGCTATTCGTGAAGGCGCAACCGAAAATTCATTTCTATCACAAAAAACATATTTAACTACCTATATTGATGGTGATTTTAAAATTAACGGCGTAGAACAACGTCGTGTTTTAGAAAATGAAGTTGATTTTTCTGGACGATTAGAAAACGATTTTGTTGTACATACAGCATACCATAATACACCAGTAACCTTAGAATTAGAAAAATTTATTGTTGGTGCCGAAGAAGATATTAGGCCCGATGAGAATGGCGAGTCTTATTTAAAAATGGTTGAGGCAGATGGAAGTGGACCGCACAATCATTTTTTAAAAGAAGGTCAAGTGTCTAGTGTACATAATGTATTGTTTGCGCTTAATAAACCAACCGATGGTGCTATAAATATCACCTATAAAAACAATGAGTTGACTATAAACTCACCTTTTGAAGGGGAGTACATGACTATGGCAACCCGCGCAGAAGGGAAATTAGTAAAAGATAGTGTACAGCCTTTAATTTTACGTTCGCGTTATGTTATTGGTAACATGCAATTGGTATTTCCAAAACCTGTAGTAAAAGGTGTTTTCGATGTGGTTAAAAAAGCCACTTTTCTTAAAAATGATCAAGATGGTGTGGTATTAAAAGTAACCGCTAATGGTGAAACTCAAAGTGTGGGATTACTGGGAGGAAAAGGTTCAAACAGCAGTTTTAAGCAAGTTAAAATTGGTGGATTAGATTTCGCTTTTAAATATGGATCTAAAAATTTAGAACTCCCTTTTTCTATAAAATTAAACGATTTCGAAGCGGAACGTTATCCAGGAACAGAAAGAGGTTATTCAGCATATTCTAGTGAAGTTACGGTTATCGATGAGCAAGAAGGCGATTTCGATTATAAAATATTTATGAATAACATTTTAGATCACCGTGGGTATCGTTTTTTTCAATCAAGTTTCGATCCTGATGAAAAAGGAACCATTCTTTCTGTAAATCACGATTACTGGGGCACACTATTAACATATATTGGTTACTTTATGCTTTATTTTGGTTTAATGGCTATATTGTTTTCTAAGCATTCACGCTTTGGAGATCTTAAAAAACAACTTGAAAAAGTTAAGGCTAAAAAAGCAAAACTGCTCGGTGTTTTTGTGTTACTTTTCGGTTTACAAGGTTTTGCCCAAGAACATTCAGCCAACGATGGGCACGACCATTCCGCACCATCCAAAGCCCAAATCGATTCTATTTTAAAAGCCAATATTACACCCAAAGAACACGCGGCAGAATTTGGTAATTTGGTGATTCAAGATTTAAGCGGACGTATGATGCCGGTGAATACTTATGCTTCCGAAATGCTTCGAAAGTTAAGTAAATACGATACTTACGAAGATTTTGATGCCAACCAAGTGTTTTTATCTATTCAGGAAAGTCCGCAACTTTGGTACAATGTGCCTATTATTTATTTGAAAGCTAAAAAAGCCGACTCTATTCGCCACATGATTGGTCTCGATTTAGATGAAACCTATGCCACATTAGCTGATTTTTTCACAGAAAGAGGGGAGTACATTTTAGCACCATATTTGGACGAAGCTTATAAAGCTCAAGTGCCAAACGGATTTCAAAAGGAATTTAAAGAAGCCGATCAACGTGTTAATTTATTATTTAATACGGTTGAAGGACGCTCGTTAAAAATATTTCCTATTCCAGATGATGCTAATCATAAATGGATTTCTAATTATGAATATAAACAGGATCCAACCGTTATTAAGGATTCATTATATAACAACTTTGTAAAAAGCGGATTTTTAGCTTATTTATATACTTTGAATGCGGCTAAAAAATCGGGTGACTTTTCTCAAGCCTCAAAACTTTTAAAAGCCTTTAAAGATACCCAACACCGTTACGGCGGTTCAGTCATGTTAAGCGACCAAAAGATAAAAACGGAAGTACTGTATAATAAATACGATATTTTCAAAAAACTATTTAGCTTCTATATGTACGCTGGAACTTTTATGTTTATCTTATTAATTGTTCAAATATTTAAATCGAAAAATAAAGGATTAAATATGGCTATAAAAGGCTTTAAATTTATCATTATTGGTTTATTTATTTTACACACTACAGGGTTAATAGTACGTTGGTATTTATCGGGGCACGCGCCTTGGAGTGATGCTTATGAGTCTATGATTTACGTGGCTTGGGCTACCATGTTATTCGGGTTGCTTTTCGGAAGAAAAAGTGATTTAACCATGGCGTCTACTGCTTTTGTAACTTCCATGATTTTAATGATTGCACATTGGAACTGGATGGATCCTGCCATTGCAAACCTACAACCCGTATTAAATAGTTATTGGTTAATGATTCACGTGGCGGTTATTGTAGCGAGTTACGGACCATTTACCTTGGGCATGATTTTAGGTTTAGTAGCCTTATTTTTAATGATTTTCACCAACAAAGACAACAAAGACAAAATGCTGCTTAATATTAAGGAGCTTACTATTATAAACGAAATGGCATTAACCGTTGGTTTAGTCATGCTTACTATCGGAAACTTTTTAGGAGGTATGTGGGCCAACGAAAGTTGGGGACGCTACTGGGGCTGGGATCCAAAAGAAACTTGGGCGCTTATTAGTATCATGATTTATGCCTTTGTCGTGCACATGCGTTTGGTACCGGGATTACGTGGGCGTTGGTTATTTAATCTATGTTCTATTGTAGCCTTTGCAAGTATTTTAATGACCTATTTTGGAGTTAATTTCTACTTGGCAGGTCTGCATAGTTATGCCAGTGGCGATCAAATTGTAAGTGTAAAATTCATTGTAATTGCTGCTGTAATTATCGCTATTATCGGAGTTTTTGCTTATCGAGGACATGTTAAATATTATAAAAAACAACAAATTTATATCAAAGGCTTCAACTAAAAATTGAAGCCTTTCTTTTGTTAAAAAGATTCTAAAATTTTTAGAAATTATCTTTTAAAGTATAACTTTACACTATGCAAAAAAGACTATTAGGAATACACGGATTTAAAGTGAGTGAAGTTGGTTTAGGCTGCTGGCAATTAGGAGCAGATTGGGGAGAATCCCTGTCACAAACTACTAGTTTTAATATCTTAAACGAAGCCGTAAAAAACGGTATTACTTTTTTCGATACCGCCGATGTTTATGGTAACGGAAAAAGCGAAACCACCATAGGCGAGTTCCTAAAAACCACCGAAACACCAATAAGAGTGGCTACTAAATTTGGACGAGCAGCTAATGCCTTTCCTGATAAATATACCAAAGCCATACTCCGCGAAAGCGTAGAAGCTTCCATAGAACGTTTAGACGTAGAATCTTTAGATTTATTGCAACTCCATTGCATACCAATCCAGTATTTAAAAGACGGCGCTATTTTCGATTGGTTACGCGAATTAAAAGCCGAAGGCCTCATCAAACATTTTGGAGCTAGCGTAGAAACCGTAGAAGAAGGCTTGATTTGTTTAGAGCAACCCGGTTTACTTTCACTACAAGTGATATTCAATATTTTCAGACAAAAGTTAGTCACCGAACTGTTACCACAAGCCCAAGCCAAAGGCGTTGGTATCATTGTGCGTTTGCCATTAGCCAGCGGATTATTATCGGGAAAATTCACAAAAGACACCACTTTTTCAGAAAACGATCACCGAAATTATAATAAAAATGGCGAAGCTTTTAATGTTGGAGAAACCTTTGCAGGTTTGCCATTCCAAACAGGAATAGACCTTGTAGAAACCATAAAAACCAACATATTACCAAGTTCGTTAACCATGGTGCAATTGGCTCTACGATGGCTCTTGGACCATCCCGCAGTAAGCAGTATTATTCCGGGAGCAAGTGCGCCAAATCAAGTGATTTCCAATGCCGCAGTGTCAAGTTTAGAAAGCCTATCAGCCGAAACCCATCACGCATTAACCCAGTTGTATAACACACAAATTCACAATCAAATTCGAGGCGGATATTAAGTTGCTGTAATTATATTTTGGGCGCAACCCTTTGGGTCGGGCTATCCGCTGCAAGTCCTCGTAGCACCAATTTGCATTGGCACTACTGTGGGCTTTCCACTACTATCCCTTGCGCACGGTTCGCAGCGCTAGTATTTTAAATCAGTGGTCAGGGTTTTAATGCTATCATGCTTTTTCAAGAAGAAATAAACTTTTAAGATTGTTTTTTCAAGGCTTGAATAATAGCCTCTGGTTCAGCACGTGTTCTATAATCCACATCTACAAAACTCCAGGTTACAATGCCGGTACGGTCTATTATAAACGTTGCAGGAATAGGTAAAACAGTCCCATTACCGTTATTAATTGTTTCTAAATCGAGGTTTCTATCCACACGCATATGCTCCAATAAAAACTCGGGTACGTTCCAAGCAACACCGTATTCCGAAGCTACTTTCGCATTTTGATCAGATAATACAGTAAACCCCATGCTGTTAATTTCATTTTCAGTTAACGATCCGTCGGGCACTTGTGGGCTAATAGCCACTAATGTTGCGCCCAATGCATGAATATCGCTTAATCGGGCTTGTAAAGCTCTTAATTGCAAGTTGCAATACGGACACCAATCTCCACGATAAAAAGTTAGAACTATTGGACCTTCTTTTAATAGCATATCTAAAGACAATAATGTCCCTTCAGCATTAGGAAGTTTAAAATTAGGCGCTTTTTTTCCAATTTTTATAGCGTCTTTTCCTTGTTGGAATGCTTTAGCTTGGTTAATAATATCATCAACACCTTTCATAAATTCAGGTTTTGCTTGTCGTCCCGCTGCTATTTTTGCGTCAGTTTGTTCTTTTAAGGTTTTCATTAATTACTTAGGTTAAATTTGTAATGGGCTTATGGTTAAGTTACTATAATTCAATTCTTATTTTATTTTAAATATTACTAAAATGGATAATCAATTATAGTTAGCAAATATTTTAAAAGGCTGTTTTTTTATTAATAGGTTTTAGAATCTTTTATTTTAGAGATATTTCTATAGTTACAGGTGTTCCTTTTTTTATTCCAATAGGGAAATCTATGGTTTTTACAAAGGTTTCCACACCAGATTTACCGGTGCGCGTTATGGTAATTTGCCCAGATTTTAACTTTTGGGTTGGATCGGATACTGTAATACTTAATTGCTTCTGGTTTTCTTTGCACATTAAAATAGCAGGAACACTGGATGTTAGTTCAATTTTATCATTTATGTTGATGCTATCAGACTTGTGAAAAACCATAGCCGTATCATTATTGAAATGAACCGCTTGTATATTTTCTGTATTAGAAAGTATTTGATAAGGTTGGTCTTTATAGGTTTTTCTAAGCTTTGCTTTATCCATGTTTGGAAATACAGCATAGGCATACTTGTCGTTTTTCACGTTTTTACCATGGTCGATACCTAAAGTGAATACGCTTTTTGTAGCTTTTTCTTCTTTTTCAGATGAAGAATTATCGACTTGATTCCAATTGGCCAATTTGTTTTCTAAACTTACTGTAATGTTATGCCCTTCATTTATGATATAGCCTGTGCCTTGATGCCAAAAGCTATGAGCATTAGATTGTTTAGTTTCCGAATCTTCAAACTGTAAAATATCATCATCGTTAGTATAAATAGGCGTAGTACTAAAACATTGTTCTATGGTGGTTTGTAAATGCTGGTTGTTTTGCCCATTAATTCCAGCGCCTAAACATACCGTAAATTCAGGAAACAAAAAGTAGGATTTGTTGGCTGTTACGCCATCTCTATCGTATTGCATGCTAGTAATTGCTTTATTATTATGAGTTAAGCCACCTGTAAAATGGCTAGGAATATGGTAGCTATACCAGTCTAATTGGGGTAACTTTGTGGTATCTTGTACAGCGGTTGTTCCAGGTATTTTACGCCAATTCCAATAAGGAAAAATATTAAGATATTCTTTTCCTGTTTTCATAATATACATGGCGCCATCGGCAAGGTAATAGCCGCTTAGGTTTTCTCCATTTCCCGATTCGGAGCCTTTTACTCTACTAGAAACCATTCGTATCGAAACCATATATTGCGGGGTGTGTTGAATCATTAATTCAGAAAAAGGAAAATGTTTAACACCATTCAATTTGTTTTCATCACATATTGATTGATATAAATCGGCATGGTTTGGATCAATTTTTTTCATTTCAGAAGATGCTTTGCATAACCGCTTATATTTCTTTAGTTGCTCGTTAAGAAATAACTGTCGCCCACTGCTGTTTATATCGTAAACCCCTTTCCAAATTACCCAACGTTGACCTTGAGTAAAGTAATTACGCATTAAATCAATTTGTTCTTGCGTATAATCGTATTCTGAATTTTTTAAAATAAACATCCATTTCACTTGATCTTCAAGGAAGTGCAAGCCATAATTTCCAAATTGTAACTGTCGGCCGTGCTGATGAAACGAATAATCGGGTTGTAAGCCTTCTTCGTTGTTCGCGATTTGCATTTCATTACGGATATTTTTGGTAGCTTGTGCCACTAAGTCCAAATCGTGTTTTAAGATACTGCGCAAAATTATATTTGAGGAGACCCAAACTTTGTTTTGCCCAGTAAGATTTCCAAACACAACACGATTCATAATTGTTATTCCTTTTTGCCACTGTTTTTCGTTAATACTATTTTCCATTAACAACATAATAAGGCCAATATTTTGTGGCACTCCAATTTGTGGATACCACCAGTTAGGGTTTATAATATCATGGTTTACCCACCAATTGTAGGCCAGATGTACATTATTGTAAAGTGTTTGGTTTTTATAGTGTTTGTTTCCTTTTTTTTGATAGGCTATGGCCATGTCAACAGTTCGATATAAATGCTCTCGTAATGGCCAATTCCCCCGTACTTTATTGGTGTAATCGATATCGCTCCAAGTGCCGTCCGGATTGATATTGTAAAAGTAGGGGAGTGTAGCTAAATTTTCTTCTTGCATAAGAAGGTAATTGATCCAATTATTTTTTAGAATGTCTAGTTGTTGGTCTTGTGCTTTTGTTGTTATGGGGAAAAAAATGATTACTATTAGAATATATACCTTTTTCATTAGCATCTTATTTTTTAATCTTTTTTTTTTGTTAAAACAATATAAGGGTTATGTCTATTTATAACAAGGAATTAATAGAACTTTAAGTTGTTGTATTTTTTAAGCAAAGGGTTTTAGTGATATAATTTATAGAGGTAGATTATGGATTTAGTAAAAAAGAGAACTAAATTTTGTGTTTTTTGTTATAAAAAGCGATTTTTTATTATATTTACTAAGGTTAAATAAGAATCTATCATGTAGATCTTTTTTAATTTTGTTAGATTTTGATTGAAATATACGCTACAACAATCTATTGTATTATCTCTAAAAAACGTTAAAATATTTAATTTAAGTAAAACTATAGGTTGGGTTTTAGTATACTTAATGATAAAATTTTGTATATAATATCTTACTGTTGTCTAATTTATTATTAATCTAAATAAAAATGTACAAGCGCTATTAAATAGGTACTATTTAGGTTTTATAAGTTCTCTTTTAATGGAGGTAAAATAAGATTCTTTATATGGTAGTCTATCTAATATATTTTAGAGCAATCAATTATGCCATTGTTTTTAATAGATTATTTTATTTTTTAATATTAATATGTTTCATTGTAACGGATATTTTTAAAACAAAAAAACAGTTTTAAAAATGATTTTTGTGGTTTTTGCTTTTTATTTATTATGGTTAGAATTGAGCGAAATAAAAAGGCCACAGGATAGTGCAGGATACAGATTCTTTACTTTAATCGTAAAATTGTTTTCATAATTTATAATGACTCTACATGTCTTCTAATACTAAAGTCATACAAACTAAATCAAAACTTTAAAATGTTAAAACTAAAACTCAAAATGAAACAAAAATTAAAAAGACAGTTTTCTGTTTCTGGATTTGTATTAATGCTTGCGCTGGTTTTTTCCAGTTTTGCAACAATTAATTTACAAGCCCAGGAAAAAATTTCTGGTGTGGTAAAAGATGTTGGCGGAATGCCATTACCTGGAGTAACTGTACTGCAGAAAGGTACAAATCGAGGCGCGTCAACCGATTTTGACGGAATGTACTCCTTTGACTTAGCCCCAGGAGAAAAAACCTTAGTGTTTTCTTATATCGGTTTTAAGACTCGAGAAATTTCAGTAAATGGTAAAACAACTATTAATGTAAATCTAGAAGAAGATATTGCTAGTTTAGATGAAGTGGTGGTTGTTGGTTACGGTACTCAGAAAAAAGAGAGTGTAGTAGGTGCTATTACACAAATTAAGGGTAAGGATCTACAAGATTTAAATATGGGGGTTTCCAATGTGCAAGAAGCTTTGCAAGGTAATTTACCTGGTGTTGTTGCTATTCAAGGTAGTGGTGTTCCCGGTAGAAACGATATGCAAATTTTTATTCGTGGTCAGGCCTCATGGAATGGTTCTGGGCAGCCCTTAATACTTGTTGATGGTGCACCAAGAGATATTGATAATGTTGATTTTAATGACATTGAAAACCTTTCTGTACTTAAAGATGCCTCTGCAACTGCGGTTTATGGGGTGCAAGGTGCTAATGGTGTGGTTTTAATAACAACAAAGAGAGGGCAAAAAGGTAAGGCTCAATTATCGTTACAAGCAAATACAACACTTAAATATGTATCCAAACTTCCGGAAAAGTTAGATGTTTATGATGCCATTTTGGAGGGCAATTCATCAATAATGCGTGAACTTCCTTATAATGAAGATTCTTGGGATTATATTCGTCCATTAGCTATAGCAGATAGATTTCGTAATCCAGCTAATGAGGCCGAGAGTTTAATATACCCTAATGTAGACTGGAAAGATGTTTTGTTAAAAGACATGGCACAAGATTATCGCGTTAATTTATCCGTACGTGGTGGTGGAGATAACGCTAGGTATTTTGGAAGTTTAGCTTACCAAAAGGTATCTGATATTTTTGATGGAGAAAGTTATGATAACGGTAAAGGGTACAGTAGTGGCTTTAGTTATGATAGGTTTAATTTTCGTAGTAATATTGATTTCGATATTACTAAAACTACAGAGTTTTCTGTAAATCTTGGTGGATTTTACGGTATTCAAAAGACGCCCGGGAACTTAAACTTGGTAACCAATGCGATATACGAATTGGCTCCTAATGCTTATACGCCTATTTTTCCTGATGGTGCATTTGGTAGGGATGATAGAGATATTTTTGCAAATACAAACCCAATTGTTACCTTAACTAATACAGGATACACAACAACTAATACATTTAATATAAATACCGATTTTATTTTAAAACAAAATTTAGATTTTATTACAGAGGGCTTATCTTTTAAAGGTCGTTTTTCTTTAGATAACCAATCTCAAAGTCGCCAACGATTGTTAGACCCAGGAGCCGATGGTCAAGAAAATGTTGTATACCGTATTTATGATCAAGATTTTGTAGAGCGCATTGAATCGCCAAATGGCGTTAATGATTTTGGTTTTGTACCATTCCCATGGACACTTGAGGCTAATAATATTCTCGATGGTGGACCTAATGAATCTAATACCATTATCCGTAATATGTTGTATGATTTTTCTTTTAATTATAGTAAAACGTTTGCTGAAAAGCATTCCGTTACGGCATTGGCCTTGGTAAGACGTCAACAAAAAGGAAAAGGTAATGGTTTTCTTGTATATCGTGAAGACTGGGTGTCTAGGATTACTTATGATTACGATAAGAGATATTTTTTAGATATTAGTGGGGCTTACAACGGATCGGAAAAATATGGCCCAGGTTATCGTTTTGATCTTTTCCCTGCGTTGGCAGCGGGTTGGACCATGTCTAATGAGGCCTTCATGAGTGAGGTTGATTGGGTTAATAAATTGAAGTTCAAAGGATCTTATGGTTTAATTGGTGATGACAGTGGAGGAAGTAGATTTGAGTATCAAAAAACTTGGAATATCGGGGGAGGTGCTTATATAAATCCTAATGGATCAAACACCACATCGCCTTATGTTTTTTATACAGAGGATAATGTTGGTAACCCAGATTTGCGATGGGAAACGGCTGTTAAATATAATGTTGGGGCAGAAATTGGTTTGTTTAATAACAAAATTACGGCAGAATTTGATTATTTTGGAGAAGATCGTAGTGATATTTTAATACCAAGTTCTCAAAGAGCAGTGCCTGAGTGGTTTGGTGCTAGTCCTCCTGCTTTTAATAGAGGTGAAGTTGAGGTTAGAGGTTTTGAAATAGTACTAGGGGCTAATCATACTTTTGCAAGTGGTTTAAATATTTTTGGTAATTTAAATTTTACGCAAGCTAAAGATTTGGTAATAGATAGAGAAGATCCAGAATTGCGCGAGTTTTACCAAAATGCAGCAGGTTATCCAATTGGTCAGCCAAGGTCTGCTATCCCTGCAAATATTATGGGTAGTTTAGATGACTTATATAATTCAACCCCAAGAGTAAATGGTCAAGACTTTATAAGAACAGGATATTATAATTTAGTAGATTACGATGGAGATGGTTATTATAATGGTTCTTTTGATAATGTGCCGTTTGGTTATCCTACGCGTCCACAAAGAACATGGTCTGCTACGGTTGGTGCGAAATATAAAGCGTGGAAATTATCTGTTCAGTTTTATGGTACTCAAAATACAAATAGAAACTATTCAACTAGAACGTTTACTAATCAAACAGATACATTTTTTGAGCATGAGTTAGATTATTGGACTAAAGAAAACCCAAATGGAGTTCGCACACAGCCTACATTTGCTTTTGCACAAGGTGCTAGTGATCCAAGGTCTAGTTTCTTCGATGGCTCTTTAACCAGATTAAGATCTGTAGCTTTAAAATATACGGTTCCTAAGAAAACCTGTGAAAAATTGGGGCTAAAAGCACTAAGTCTGTTTGCTAATGGTAATAATCTATTTTTATGGACCGATTTGCCTGATGATAGAGAGTTTAATAGTAGCCAAACAGCTGATTCTGTACTTAGGGGAGATTACCCTACGATGGCACAATTTAACTTAGGTTTTAATTTAGATTTCTAAAATAAAAAATTATGAAAAAATTAAAAATAACAATAGTTTTACTTGTAGGTTTACTTGTATCGGTATCCTGCGAAGAGTATTTAGATATTGCTCCGGAAGCGGAAATTGACATCACAGATGTTTTTGCCACTTTCGAATCTTCTCAAGGGTTTGTGGAAGAAATGTATAATTTAGTAGTAGAGTATGGCACTTCTGGACATTCATTTCAGGATTATATTTTTGGAGATGATGCCTATAGAAATGCCCAATTCAGTCAAGCTGTAGATCAAGGAAACCTAACTAACTGGATTACCCAAAAATATGCATATCTTGGTAAAGATACACACCAAGGTCAAGATGGAAGTACAAGTAACAGCCAGGCAAGACGTAGACCTAGAATATGGCGTGGAAGTATGTTAGGTATTCGTAAAGCGAATATAGTAATTGCCAACGAAGATTTAATGACTGGTTTAACCCAAGATGAAAAAAATGTTGTTTTGGGGCAAGCTTACTTTTTTAGAGCATTCTTTCATAATGAAATTATGAAGTTTTGGGGACGTTTTCCACATATAACAGAAGTGTATGATGGTGTTATTACCACGCCGCGTCCAGAAACCTATAGAGAGGTTGCTATTTCTATTAATGAAGATTATAAAAAAGCCATAGAGCTATTACCTGTAAATTGGGATTATGAAGACTATGGACAAAGAACATTAGGTAATAATGCGGGTAGAGTTACAAAAGGAGCTGCTTATGCATTTCAAGGAAAAAACTTGCTTTTTGCAGCGAGTCCGTTAATGAAATTTAACAACGAACCTGGAATTGATACATATACTTATGATACCGAATTAGCGGCTATGGCAGCAGAAGCTTTTGCTGAAGTGCTTAAACTGGAACAAGCTGGTGAATATTCATTGGCTAAGAACATGGAAGATTATAAAAAGGTGTTTTGGGAAACACCACGAAATACTTGGCCTGGTTTAGTTCCAGAGGCTCATGAATTAATTTTTGCTGGTTCTGGAGGTTCGCATGTTGGTACTACAATAGCTTTTATGGCAGCGGGTATTCCTAGACCTATCGGTCAGTCTGCTTCAGGAAATGACAATGCAACTCATAATTTTATTTATTATAATTTTGGAATGGCTAATGGACTTTCTATTGAAGATGATTTAAAAAGTGGTTCTCCATTGTATAATCCTAATCGACCATTCGATAACCGCGATCCTAGATTTTATGCTTGGCTTTTTTCTGATAGAGATGTTATTTCTAATAGAGGAAGTGTGCCTGATGCAAATAAAACGGCTCAGTTGTATGATGATGGACAAGGTAATTCTGGCGCTCACCGCGCTACTAATGCTTCACTAACCGGGTATATGTTTAAGAAATTTTATCCAGAAATTGATGGGCAATATCATGTACAAAGTGGAAATAATATTATTAGAAGATTTACAGGAATGCGTATTCACATGAGGTTGACAGATGTTTACCTTATGTATGCAGAAGCACTTCATGTAGCCAAGGGCGCAACAACGCCATCTAGTGCTTTTGGGTTAACAGCAGAGCAAGCGATCAATACCTTAAGAGATAGAGCGGGAGTACCTCATGTTAACGCAGCTATTGTTGCAGATAGTAAGAAATTTATGGATGAATTAAGACGTGAGCGTGCGGTAGAATTATCTTACGAAGGACACCGATGGATGGATATTCGCCGTTGGGGTGTTGCTCATGAGGAAAAATACAGAAAGAAAACAGGATTATATTTTGACAAAGATTGGACGTTCTTTCAAGAGTTCGAGCTTGTTGAAAGAGTTTGTGAGTATCCTAAACATTATTGGTTACCATTTGAGGCAAATCAAACACAGTTTTATGAAGGCTTCCCTCAAAACCCAGGTTGGTAAAGCTGGACAAATTTGTTTTAACTAATACTAAAATATTAAAGATAAAAAAATGAAGATAAATAAAATATATAAGTTGTACGCCTTGGTATGCTTCACCATATTCTCCTTTTGTGGTATGGTAACAGCCCAATCTGAAGGTACACAGGTCTCTGCAACCGTGGTCGACCAACAAGGAAATCCTTTAAGTGGGGTTAATATTTATGCAGCTGGAGGATCTCGGGCATCAACAGATGCCAGTGGGTTTTTTAATATTACTTTGGTAAATGATCAAGCCGTTGTTGTTGAGAAGAAAGGATATGAATCACAGCTTCTTAGCATCTCTAGTGATAGCGATAATATTACTCTCGTAAAGTCAGAATTCTTGGCTTCGGAAGATGATGAAATAAATATGGGGGTTGCAACCAGAGATAGACGAGATGTAGTTGGCTCTGTATCGTCAGTAAATACTAAAGATCGTTTAACCTATGATAACACGCAATATGTAAGAAACTATATTACTGGTTTAACAGTAGGTGCTAGAGGATCATCCAATATTAGAGGTATTGGAGATGCAATATTTGTGATTGATGGTGTTTTTGGACGTGATCCTAATGTTTTAAACATGGAAGAGGTAGAACAAATAACCGTACTTAAAGATGCAAATGCTGTAGCTTTATATGGTAGCCAAGCAAGAAATGGTGTTATTGTAATAAACACAAAGCGCGGTAAAATAAATAAAAAAGAGGTTAAGGTAAATGTGCGCTCTGGTATTAGTTCGTCTATCGCATTGCCGAATTACTTAGACGCAGCTACCTTTATGGAACTTCGTAACGAGGCTTATATTAATGATGGTGCAGATCCAAATATAGTAGGCTTTTCTCAAGAGCAAATTCAAAATACGAGAAGTGGCTTAAATCCTATTGAATATCCAGATGTAGATTTACTAGAGTTTGTGCAACCATTTATAAGCACGCATAATGTGATTTCAGAGTTCTCTGGTGGTAATGATAAATCACGGTATTATGTTAATGCCGGATGGTTCTATGATGAAAGTTGGCTTAATATTAATGACGAAATTAATGCGGGATCTAATCGTTTTAATGTTAGAGGTAATATTGATTTTAAGGTTAACGATTGGATTACGAGTAGTATTGATGGGGTGGCCATTATTAACAATTCTAAAAGTGCTAGAGCCAACTTATTAAGTTCTGTAACTAGCTTTTTACCGTATGATTACTCTCCCTTAATTCCTGTGAGTGCGTTGGATGTTGAAAATAATCCAAATCTAGAAACCTTACTGGCTGGAGCAACTATCTTCGATGGTAATTTAATTGGTACAGTTCAACAACAAGGTGGTAGTACACCAGTAGGAACATCTATTGCTGGGGGATATCAGAATAGGGTATATCGTGTAACACAATTTAATAACGCTATTAATTTTGATTTGTCTAGAATAACAGAAGGACTTTCGGCAAAAACCTATTTAAGTTTCGATTTTTATGATGCTTATACTACATCTATTACAAATCAATATAGAGCCTATGCACCAACGTGGACCGATGGTAAAATTACAGCACTACAAGATTTTGGTCAAGACAGAAGGGATTTATCTGAAAATGTAAGCTCAAATGGATTTATATCAAGAACAGGTATGTATGCATTAGTAAATTATGATAAAACCTTTGCTAAAAACCATTCTGTTAATACAACTTTATTGGGGTATTATAATTCGGAACAAAGTGCGGGTGCTATTCAAACAGATAAAGATTCTCATTTAGGGTTTCAAGTGACATACGATTTTAAGAAAAAATTATTTGTAGATTTTTCTGGAGCTTATGCGCATTCATTGAAATTACCTGACGGTAACAGAGGTGGTTTTTCTCCAACAGTTGGATTAGGTTATATTTTAAGTGAAGAACCATTTTTAAAAGATAATAATGTTGTAAATTATTTAAAACTAAGAGCTACAGGAGGAATTATTAAATCTGATAAAGGTATAGGAGGATATTACTTGTATGATGAAAACTATTCAGATGGTGCAAACTTCACTTGGGGAGACGGTGTTTATAGTAACAGAAAACAAAACATTTCACAAGGGAATAACGCAGATCTAGGATTTGAAAAACGTATAGATTTTAACCTTGGTTTTGAAAGTTATTTAATGAATTCACTTTGGTTGGAGGCCAATTACTTTAGAACAGAATTGGATAAACAATTAACCATATTGGCCGATCAATATCCGTCATATTACAACACTTTTAGACCCTATAATAATTTCAATGCTAATTTATATAGTGGTTTTGAATTAGGAATGAATTTTAATAAAACGTTTAATGATTTTTCAGTGGCTATTGGTGCAAATGTATTATATAGCCAAACAGAAGCTTCTAAACGTTCTGAAACTAACGAATTTGATTACCAAAATAGAGTAGGAAAAGAATTATCTTCCATTTTTGGATTGGTAGATCAAGGGTTCTATGCCGAATCTGATTTTACTAGAGATACAGATGGTAATTATGTTTTAAACAGTGGTTTGCCTGTTCCTAGTTTTGGTAGTGTACAACCAGGTGATTTAAAATATAGAGATCAAAACAATGATAATATTATTGATAATGATGATCAGGTGGCTATTGGACAGAGTTCTAACCCATGGACATATGGTGTTAACCTTAACTTAAAATACAAAAGATTTAATTTATTTGTATTAGGTTATGGGCAAACAGGTGCAGAAGGTAATAAGTTAACAGGCTTTAGTAACTACTATAGTCCAAACGGAACCGATAAATATTCTGTAGAGGTATTAAATCGTTGGACACCAGAAACGGCTAATACGGCTACCTTTCCCAGATTGGCTTCTGGAGAAAACCAAAATAACTTTAGAACATCCTCATTTTGGTTGTATGATAGCAGTTACTTCGAGATAAGTCGTGCACAATTAACTTATGAATTTACAGATTATTTTTGTGAAAAACTTGGTTTAGAGGATTTTAGTTTAAACTTCCAAGGAACTAGGCTTTTAGAGTTTGGTAAAAATAAAGATATTCGACAGTTAAATGTTGGTGGTAATCCTAGGGCTAGAAGTTATACTTTAGGTATAAGAATGTCATTTTAATTAAAATAAAAATATAGATAGATAAAATGAAAAATTTAATAAAATATATAGTCATTATGTCGCTTTTTGCGGGCATAATTAGCTGTGATAATTTAGAGCCTATTGATGAAAACAGATTGGATTTTGACTTTGTTAGTAAGGATCCTGCATCTGCAGAAGGTATATTATTGAATGGTTATTCGCGTTTAATAGATCAGTTTACTTTTATTGATGCGGCAACAGATGATGCAGTAAATAATCAATTGGATAATGGTTTTAAACGTATGGCACTTGGTGAGTTAAATGCCTTGTATAATCCAGCATCACGTTGGAACAACTATGAAAGTGTGTTATGGATAAACAAGTTTTTGGATATTATTGAGACTGGAGAAATTGTTTGGTCGCCAGATGAAGAAATAAATGAAATGTTTGGTTTACGTATGGAAGGCGAGGCATTAGCCTTAAGAGGGTTACATCATTTTTATGCTTTGCAAGCCCACGCTGGTGTTGGAACTTCAGGTGAATTATTAGGGGTACCTTACATTAAGGAGTTTATAGAATCTGATGGAGATTTTAATACCCCACGTTTGTCTTTTCAAGCGACTGTAGAGGCTATTTTGGCCGATTTTGATGCGGCACTTGCATTATTACCCACAGATTACGGTTTAGGCTCAGGCGATGTTGACCCTATTTATCAAGGTTATGAGTATAGTAAATACGATGTTGTTAATGGATCTAGATATAATTTACGCATTTCTGGTAAAATTGTAAAAGCCTTAAAAGCGCGTTTAGAACTTTTTGCTGCTAGTCCTGCTTTTTTAAATGATCAAACTTATTACAATTTGGCGGCCACCGATGCTGGTGAATTATTAAGTGATATTGGTGGTGTTTCTGGACTTGCAAGTAATGGTCTTGAGTTTTACAAAGCTTATGATGAAGATGAAGATGCTGAAATGCTGTGGAGAGGTACTATTGGAGGAAATAGTTCTGGGATAGAGGCGCGTATGTTTCCGCCCTCTGTAAATGGTAAAGGAGAAATTAATCCTTCGCAAAATTTTGTAGATGCCTTTCCTATGCAAAATGGATTTCCTGCAACTGCAGATAATGGTTACGATCCACAAAACCCTTATGCCAACAGAGACCCAAGACTAACGAAGTTTGTAGTGGTTAACGGAAGCACTTTTAGTGGTTCAACTATTAATACTGGTGTGGGAGGGAAAATTAATAGATTAGATTCTATTCCCGAGTTTTCTACTAAAACAGGTTATTATCTTAAAAAATTATTACGCCCAGACGTAAGATTAAATGATGATGGTTCAACCGTTGGCCAAAGACATTACGATGTATATTTTAGATACACCGAATTGTTTTTAATATTTGCAGAAGCCGCTAATGAAGTGGGTGGGCCAGACCAACAAATAAACGGATTGACTCCTAGAGAGGTGATAGGTGCTATTAGAAAGAGAGCAGGATTAGCACAACCAGATACTTACTTAGCATCTATTAACACCAAAGAGGCCATGCGTGAATTAATTAGAAACGAACGACGTTTAGAACTGAGTTTTGAGGGCCATAGATTTTGGGATTTAAGACGATGGGACGCACCTTTAAACGAAACCATTAGAGGTTATTTCTTCGATGGTACAAATTATGTAGAGTTACCTTCAGTAGAAAATAGAAATTATCCGTCATTTGGTAAGTATATGCCAATACCTAATGCTGAAGTATTGAGATTTCCTGAAATTGAGCAGAATGAAGGTTGGTAAGAGCATAGGTTTAATTAATTAAAAAATATTTAAGATGAAAATAAAAATAGTGATAGTTTTCACAATGCTTTTAAGTATTATGGCTTGTGAAAATCAAGATAATATAGTTGAGGATTATAAGTCAACTTCGGTATATTTCCCCTATCAAAGACCTGCCAGAACTTTAGTTTTGGGAGAATACGATTTAGGGTTTAATGATAATGATAACAATGGCCGATTTGAAATTGGTGTAGTGATGTCTGGGGTTTTTGAAAATAAAGAAGATCGTAAAGTGTATTTTGAATTGGCTCCAGAATTAATCGATGCCAATACATTAGGGGTAACTGCTGTAAATGTAGAAGTTTTACCGCCTGCTTACTATACCATTGAGCAAGAAAGTCCTGTTACCATTCCTGCTGGCTCTATTAACGGGCGTATTCCCGTGCAATTGGAAGATGCTTTTTTTGACGACCCGCTTTCTTTTGGAGCAAAAAATGAAACACATTATGTTATCCCGTTAAAAATAACAGATTATGAAAATCTAGACTCATTATTAACAGGCGTGCCTGCGGTAACAAATCCAATTAAAATATTAGATGATAACTGGAATCCGACGCCTAAAGATTATACCCTATTTGGTATTAAATTTATGAATAAGTACCAAGGTAAATATTTGCGTCGTGGTGAAGATGTTAGAACAAATGATTTAGGCGAGGTAGAAACCGTAACTTATAGATCGGAGTTTGTTGAAGATGACGAGTTAATAGATTTAATTACTAGTGGTCGATTTGATGTAGATTACACTAATCGTGTTCGTAGAGGAGACCTAGTTAGCCCTGGTGATGTAAATATTAAACTAATGTTTAATGAAAATGATACCTGTACTATTACCGGTACAGATGGTAACCCGTATAATGTTTCTGGTACCGGAGAGTTTGTTGTAGATGGCGATGAATGGGGGGGAGAAAAGCGTAATGTTATCTATTTAGATTACCAATACAATGATGCGACAAATAATGAAACTCACGCGGTTAAGGATACCTTAGTAATTAGAAATAGAGATGTTATATTCGAGGAATTTATAGTAGAACTTACAGAATAATAATGTTGCTTAGTTGTTTAAGTTAACGCTTTAGTATTTAATTAAAAAGGCTGTCTGGAAAGACGGCCTTTTTTTATGCCTAAACGGTAAATTTGTTGGTGTTTTTACTATAAAACTAAGTGTATCAAAATAGGCTAGTGCATAACTTTTAAACCTAAGCCTAGCTTGGTTTACCATTCTTTAAATGGGGCTTAATAAAACAACTTTTTTCTTTTTTAGGAAAAGCTCTATAATCTAGTTTCAATATATTTTTATCTATTTCATTTTTATTACGTCACGAGTACAGACAAATTAGCGCTTACCTTGTTAGAATTGGAAAACCACAATATATTAACTAACGCATGGTTTTAGCTATTATTTAAAAATATAATATTAATTTAATTGTTTAGTAACAAAACACCTGTGTAGATAGAATAGTTTTACTTTTTATAACTACAACTATTTTTTATCCAGTGAATCAAGACGAAATACTATTTAATTGTGTTAAAAAAAATAACCAACAAGCTTTAGAGCAGTTGTTTCAAAAGTACTATTTTAACTTGTGTTTGTTCTCAAAAAAATATGTTGGAAGTGCAGATTTAGCCGAAGAAGTGGTTGCCGATGTATTTTTTAAAATTTGGCAAAATAGAAATTCTCTCCAAATAAAAACATCTTTAAAATCATATTTGTTCGTAGCTACTAAAAACCTGTCTATTAATGTTGTAAATAAAGTAAAAGCTGATACTTTAAAACAGCAATTAACTGAATTAAATACAAATTTTTCTCACTTAAGTACCGACGATACCTTACGCTATAATGAGGTGAAACACCAAATAGATCAAATTATAGAGCAGTTGCCACAACAGCGAAAAATTATATTCAAACTAAATAGAATCGACGGATTAAAGTATAAAGAAATTGCCGATAAATTGGGTATTTCTGTAAGTACAGTGCAAAAACAAATGCTTGAAGCTATTAAGCATGTTTCACAATACGAATCGCAATTCATTACCATTATAATATACTTCTGTTTTAGTTTTATTGATGTTTAGATAACTTTTTGTTAACAACTTGCAGTGGTAGATTGAGTGTTCAGTTTTGGTCTTAATAGTAAAAGATCTAAAATATGAACGACGATATTTTTTATGAAATTGCGTTTAAAAATTTAGCAAATGAAACTTCGGTTGAAGATAAAGAATTGCTAGAACGTTATTTGCAACATTCTGAATACAAAAATAAATATAATGAATTAGTAGAGATTTTATCTCATGAAACTTCATCTAAAATTTTCAATGAGTTTAATCTTAAGCATGGCCTTAAAACATTACGCCGTAAAATAAATCAAGAAGAAAAACGTAAATTTTCAATAAATAAAAAAGCCTTTGCTATTGCTGCATCTTTGTTGCTGTTTTTGGGTATAGGTACGCTGCTTAATAATGCCAACTTTTCTAATCCATCTGTAAATTATGTATTAGTAACCAGTTTAGAAGGGCAACGCACTCAAATTATATTACCAGATAGCTCAATAGTATTTTTAAATACAGGTTCCGAAATACGCTATCCAGAAAAATTTAATAATAAACAAAGAAGTGTTTTTTTAAAAGGCGAAGCTTTTTTTAAAGTAAAACGCGATGTATACAAACCTTTTGTTGTTAACTCAGGTAATTTTAAAACTACAGTTTTAGGGACATCATTTAATGTAAATAGTACAGCTCAAACTAATTTTAGTGTGGTTGTAAAAACCGGTAAAGTTAAGGTTGAAAACACCAATACTAAAAAAGAATTTATACTTATAAAAAATACGCAAGTCGTCTTTAATAAAGAATTAAATGCATTAGAGAAATCTGCTGTTAATGCGGCTTATGTAACCGATTGGCATAATAATATATTGCGTTTTGATGCTATAACTTTAAAAGAAGCTTTTAGTAAAATTGAAGCTTGGTACCATGTTAAAGTTCAATGCGAATCTGAAGCTATTTTAAATAAAAAAATACGAGCAGTGTATAACAATGAACCTATAGATAAGGTATTTAAAAGCTTAGAATTTATGGTTGGCTTAAAATATAAAATAGAAAATAACAAAGTAATAATTAAATAAACTATAAGAGTAAACACAAAAACACAAAAACACAAAAAAAACTGGAGTTGCGTCACCAACTCCAGCTCAATAGATCTTTAAAATCTTATTTACTAATAAAAGTAATGACTAAATTATGAAATTAAATTTATATCAAAAAAGAAAATTATTTCCCACACAGTTTTTGTCGCTATTTATTTTAACAATTACGCTTTTTGGGGTATCCACACAGCGAATTATAGCTCAAAACAATTTAGAAACAACAACAACATTAAAAGTAAAAAATGTTACCCTCAATCAAATATTTAAACAATTAGAACAAAATACACCTTATCAATTTAGTTATTCTGATGCTATTTTGAATAACGAAAAGGGGTTTACCTAT
This sequence comes from Algibacter pacificus, assembly GCF_008033385.1. Taxonomy (GTDB): domain Bacteria; phylum Bacteroidota; class Bacteroidia; order Flavobacteriales; family Flavobacteriaceae; genus Algibacter; species Algibacter pacificus. The sequence continues at coordinate 177,674 of NZ_VOGY01000002.1, forward strand.
AATTTTACCAATCAAAAGTTAAAAACTATTTTAGATAAAGTATGTAAAGATGCTCAAATAAACTATTTAGTAAACGGTAAAAATATAACCTTAAGTGGTGTTACCAAAGTTAACGTTTATGGTAAAATTAGTGATGAACAAGGTATGCCATTAACCGGGGTAAATGTTATTTTAAAAGGAGAAAAAAAAGGTGTTTTAACCGATTTTGATGGTAACTATGCATTGCAAGTACCCGTAAACAGCACCTTAGTTTTTTCGTTTATGGGAATGATTACTGTAGAAAAAGCAACTAAAAAAGGAGGTCTTTTTAACATAGTAATGGAAGAAGATTTGGTTGCTATTGATGAAGTTGTAGTAACAGCACTTAATATTTCACGCGAAGAAAAATCTCTTGGATATTCTGTAGACAAAATAGAAAGTGATGAAATTAATAAAACGGTTTCTGGTAACTGGTTAAACAGTTTAAATGGTAAAGTAGCAGGGTTAACATTTACATCGGCCAATTCAGGGCCAAGTAGTTCTATTCGTGTGTCTTTGAGAGGGGATCAATCTTTAAATTACGGTAATAACGAAGCGCTTTTTGTTATAGATGGTGTGCCTGTAAATTCTGGTACCACAGCAACCAGAAGCGTAAGTAATTATGCTCAAGCCGATGCTCCAGTAGATTACGGTGACGGTATGAGTGATATTAACCCAGAAGATATTGAATCCGTATCGATTTTAAAAGGACCAGCAGCAGCAGCCTTATACGGTTCTCGAGCTGCCAACGGCGCTATAATGATAACGACTAAATCGGGTAGAAAAAACAAAGGCTTAGGCATTACAGTAAACTCTTCGGTAACTTTTGAGCAAGCCGGATATTTTCCTGATTTTCAAACCCAATTTGGCAATGGCTCTGATATGGGGGCTCGAGAATATTCGCTTTGGGAACTTACACCAGAAATAACGCCAGACGGTATAGAGCAACCTAGGCATTACTCACGTTATACCTTTGGTGAAGCATTTAATGAAAATGAACTACGTTATTTGTATGCTTCTAAAAATTGGGGTAATAATACATATACTAAGTTGCCTTGGGTTTATAAAGACGATTGGTATACCGGGTTATTTCAAACAGGAGTTACAAAAATTAACACCGTTAGTATTAATGGAAATAATGGCAATGGTACATCAACACGTTTTTCGGTAACAGATTTTAATAACGAATGGATTTTACCTAACACCGGTTTTAAACGTAATACGATTTCATTGGCCATAAACACACCTGTTGCAGAACGTATTAAATTAACGGCAAAGGTAAATTATAATAAAAAGAAAAGTGATAACATGCCCGTAAGCGGTTATGATGAAACTAACCCAATGTACGCTTTAGTTTGGGGATTTAATGTTAATAGTATTCAAGATTGGAAAGATGAATATTTTAACGGACGCTACAATTATGCCAATTGGAATGCTGGTGGCGAAAATGGAATGGGACTTGTATTCCCTTCGGCAAATTCGTTTAACCCGTATCGTACCCTTTATGAAGCTTTAAATACACAAGATAAAAATCGTGTTTTTGGAAGCATCGGGCTAACCTTTGATATTTTAGACGGACTAACTTTAGATTTACGCTCTGGTTTAGATTGGTCCGATGAATATAGAACGCAACGTAAACCGCATTACACGGCTGGATATCAAAACGGATTTTATAGAGAACAAACCGTTAGGTTTTTAGAGAATAATAACGATTTTATGCTGCGCTATAATAATACATTTAATAATGGACGCCTAGCATTTTCGGCTATGGTTGGCGGTAATAACCGTGTTAATGAGTATTATAACAACAAAATTACATTAAGTGAGTTAGGTGAAGAAGGTATTTATCATACTACAAATGTACCAACCGGTGTTAACCCAGATCCTTATAACTATAGGAGTGAAAAAATAGTAAACAGTTTATATGGTCTTGTATCATTAAGTTGGGACGACGCCTATTTTTTTGATGTTACAGGGCGTAACGATTGGTCGAGTACGTTAGCTAGAGGAAACTGGTCGTATTTTTACCCGTCGGTTTCGGCTAGCGCATTGTTGAATAAAACCTTCAATTTAAAAAAGCATGCACCATGGGTAGATATGCTAAAAGCACGTCTATCTTGGGCAAATGTAGGTAATGATACCTCGGCCTATTCATTAGACCAGGTGTATAGTACGACGTCATTCCCTGGAGGTTATACTTTACCAGGAAATATTCCTAACCCCTTGATTCAACCAGAAAACGTTGAAAGTTGGGAGGCCGGTATAGAAGCTAAACTATTTAAAAACAGGGTGTCTTTTGATGTTACGGCGTATCATGCATCAACTACAAATCAAATTGTTTCAGTCGATGTAGATCAAATAACAGGTGCTACAGGAATGACTATTAACGCTGGAGAAATTTCTAATAAAGGTATAGAGGTTTCAGCAAATTTTGTGCCTATTAGAACAAACAATTTTAAATGGGATTTTGATGTTACCTGGTCTAAAAATATCAATAGATTAGAGCGCTTACAAGATGGGTGGGATGCCACAGTACCATTACAAACCGATATGGGAACAACCATTGGGAGTAGAACGTATGTGTACTCTTATGTTGGTGAAGAAATGCATGTATTGTATGGGCGCGGTTTTCAAAGAGCTCCTGAGGGTGCTACTTATGTTGATGAAAATGGCGAAACTCAGGATGCATCGGGTATGCACATAGTAAATTCTGAGGGATATCCGGTGCTAGATAATGCTCCTGAAACTAGAATTGGTAGTGTAAATCCAGATTGGCGTGCAGGTATGGTACAACGTTTTAAATATAAAAACCTTATGCTTTCAGCTACATTTGCAGGTCAATTGGGAGGTAATGCTTTTTCGGTAACAAACTTTGCTTTGTCTTATCAAGGAAAACTTAATAATTCTATTGAAGGGCGTTATGATGGTATTGTGCACTCTGGTGTTAATGCTATTGAAAATACTGATGGCTCTATAACGTACACCAAAAACAATACGGTAACAAATAGTATTCAAACTTATTACAATACCTACGTTTGGAATCGTAATAATACAGAAATGAACACCTTTGATACTTCTTATTTAAAATTAAGAGAGTTACGTTTAGATTATCAACTGCCAACAAAATTATTAAGTAAAATAGGCATGTTTAAAGGTATAAGTTTTGGAGCCTATGCCACAAATGTCTTTATGATTACAGATTTTCCACAGTACGATCCAGATACAGGTATGCTAAACGGTTCTAATATTTATAAAGGCATAGAGTCTATGACTTTTCCAATGACAAGAACTTACGGATTAAACGTTAAACTTTCATTCTAAAAAAACAGTTATGAATTATTTAAAAAAAATAGTAACCATAAGTTTAATTGGTTTTGTACTTGCTTGTACAGCAGATTTTGAAGAAACAAACACCAACCCAAACCGAACAAATGTTGGCGATATTAAAGCTAGCGGCATGTTTGAACCTTTACTTTACAACGGTATTAATGCTTGGCAATACTACTCGTGGTTTTGGAATAACGAATTAATTCAGTTTACAGCCTTTACCGGCGGAACAACAAGGCAAGAACATCGTTATTTTATTGGCGATCAAAATTGGCAAAATGTTTGGAACACCTATGCACGTTATACCAACAATGCATTGCATATGTATGATTTAAGCGTTGCTGAAAACGACAAATCTTTACAAGCCATAGCTTTAACATTAAAAGTGTTATACATGTCTAATTTAACCGATATATATGGTGATATACCCTATTCTGAAGCGTTTCAAGTTCGAGAAGGTGGCACCACCGAGCCAAAATTTGATGCTCAAAAAGAGGTTTATATGCAAATGTTTAACGATTTGGAAGCTGCAAATACTTTATATGCTGATAATCCTGTGTTTATAAAACCAACTTTAGATGGTATGTATGGCGGTAGTATGGAGCAATGGAAAAAATTCAACAATGCGTTATACCTGCGTTTGTTATGCCGTGTAAGTGGTAGAGCAGAAATGAACACAGCAGATAAAATAACCCAGATTGTTAATAATCCAAGCAAATATCCAATATTCGAATCTAATGACGATAATGCTACGGTTCAATTTTCTGGAGCAGATCCTTACAGAAGTAGATTTGCAAACACTAATGAAAATGGATTTACAAGCTCTGGCAGAAAATTAACCGAACAACTTATTAACATGACCGTTTTAACCGATGATTTTGGCAATCAAGTTTATGAAGATCCGCGTTTAGCTATTTATGGCAAGAAAAACCCCAATTATTTGGTTAACGGAGAAAACGTATGGAAAGGCACCGTAGCGGGGTGTACAGAAGCAGAACAAAGTGAAGTTGATGCAGGAACATCATGGTTAAATACAGCCGTTTTTTGTAGAGCCGAAATGCCAGCAAGCTACATGGATTTTGCCGAAGTACAATTTATTTTAGCCGAAGCTACATTAAAAGGCTATATTCCTGGTGGCGACGCAGTAGCTAAGCAATATTATGAAAGCGCTGTTACTGCTTCTATTGAGAAATGGTCCAAATTAGGTGCATTTAGCGAAGTGCCAGTTGAAATTTCCGAAGCACAAATAAATACATTTTTAACTTCAAAATTAGCTTCTTGGGATACTGCTATTAATAAACAAGCACTTATTGCCAATCAAAAATATTTAGCATTATTCTGGATTGGTATGGAGGCTTACCATGAATACCGACGCACAGGATATCCAGAATTAACTATAGGGCGTGGTGCCGTATTTAACGATTATATTCTGCCAACACGTTTTGCTTACCCTAATACCACTATGGCTACAAACAATGCTAATGCACAAGAAGCTTTAAACCGTATGAATGGTGAAAATAATATGAAAACACCAGTTTGGTGGAGTAAACAAGCCATTGAAAGCGACAACTAAAATATAAAACGTAAACAGATGAAAACAAGAGATAAAATAGATATAAGTAATTTATCAAAGTTATGGATATTCATATTACTACTGGCAGTATTGGTTGGTTGTAGTGATGATGAAGGTGTAGCCGAAGCACCATATTTTTCAATAGAAGAGAACCCAATAGGGCTTTCAGTTGATGTTAATGGGCTAACACAAAGTTATGTGGTGCGTTCTAATCAACCATGGGAAGTTATTGCGCAAAGTGAAGGTAATTGGGTTAAGGCTTTTCCTAATAAAGGTAATGATGATGGTATTTTCAAATTTATAGTTGAAGAAAACGATACGTTTGAAGCTAGAGTTATTAATTTTGCTTTTCTTGTTAATGGTACAGAGCAACCTGCGTTATTTCGTATTAATCAAGAGGCCAATGTGCCTTTTATTAATGTACAAAATGCAGATGCTGGTATAGCTGTACCATCTGTAGGAGGCGATTTTCAAATTAATTTAAACGCTAATGTAGATTGGAGCTATCAAATTACTAACGGGCAGTGGATTTCAGAGTTAGAAATTGGCGAAACATTTATAAAACTTTCTGCAGAAAAAAATAAAGGAACGGAGCGTGTAGCCACATTAACCGTGAAATCGGCTAATTATCCAACGTTAACAAAAAATATAGCCATAACACAATCTGACGGTAGTATAGTATTAGAAGAATATTTTGATTGGTTAACATACGGAAGCACTATTTTTTACACCACTTCTGGTGAAAAACGTATGGACTCCTGGACAGATGATGAATTAAATAGAGGCTGGAGCAGTACTCCAAATACAAACTCTAGTAATCAACAAGTTGTATATGCTAGAACCGGCTTTGTAAAATTAGGTAAAACAGGCTATGGAGGCGATTTAATTTCACCTAAATTTTCAATTCTTGATGAAGAAACTAATGTAAAAGTAACCTTTAAAGCGGTGCCGTATCAAACTAAAAAAGGTACGCAAGATGATAACCTTTTAAAAGTAGGTGTTGTTGGTCCTGGTACACCTAGTGCCGAGGCTTTTACTATTGGTAATTGGCCAGATTATAGTACAGACCCAGAATGTATTGCGATTTGGCAGGCGCCTTCGGCTACTTACACTTTTACTATTACGGGGGCTACAAGTGAAACGCAATTAAGATTGCTTGGTGGCGATTTTACCCTTGCGGGTGTTGGTAAAGGTAAAAACAGAATTTTTATAGATGATATAAAAGTTGAAATAATTGAATAATATAATTTTATGAATCAAACACGAAGAAAATTTATTAAACTCGGTGGCTTAACAACACTTGCTAGCCTTAGTGGTTTGGGTCTTACTTTATTTAATTGCGAAAGTAATGATGACGTAAGTATTGATGAAAATAATAATTTAAATATTTCTGGTGTTTCAATTCCTTCGGTGGTTGAGGTTGACAGAAATGGACAAACAACCTTAACAGGAAAAGGCTTTATGGTTGGAGATACAATTACGTTTGTATCTTCAACAAATCCATCCAGTTTTTCAGGTACGGTGGTTCAAGTTTCTGCTAGTACATTTACATTTTCTATTCCTTCAACTTTTGAATCAAACACGTATAAAGTTAGTGTTTCACGTAATAACAACAGCCTTTTTTTAGGAAATATTTTGTTTTATGTTGTGGCCAATACAAATATTCCCGATGTTGATGGAAAAAATATAAAAGGGGTAGTCTATAGTAACGGCGAAGGAGTTGCAAACGTAGTAGTTTCCGATGGTTACAACCTAACTGTTACAGATACAGAAGGCCGCTATTATTTGTCCTCTAATAAAAAAACAGGTTTTGTTTTTATTTCTATTCCCGGTAATTATGAGGTGGTTAATGTTGGTAGTGCACCACAATTTTTTAAGCGTGTAAGTAGCAGTTTAGAAACTATAGAACAAAAAGATTTTTCGTTAATTAAAGTGCAAAATGAGGAGCATGTTGTACTCTCCTTAGCCGATTGGCATTTGGCGAATAGAAATAACGATTTGGAGCAATTTACAACTAAAGTACTGCCAGATATTAATAGTACTATAGAAAAATATACAGCCAAAGGCTCTAAAGTCTATGCTTTAACTTTAGGCGATTTAACTTGGGATGCTTATTGGTATAATAATAATTTTGGATTAAACGACTATGTGCCGTACATGAACAAAGTAAACGCACCGGTGTTCAACCTTATTGGCAATCATGATAATGATCCCTATTTTTCTAATGACTGGGAAGCCGAAAACAAATATAGAGATAGTATTGGACCAACCTATTATTCCTTCAATTTAGGAAAAGTACATTACGTGGTTTTAGATAGTGTAGAGTATGTAAATTCTGGTGGTTCGCAAGGTACTATTGGTAGCCGAAATTTTAATGAAATGCTAACCAACGATCAAATAGAATGGTTAAAAAAAGATTTAGCAACCATTACCGATAAAAGTACACCTATTGTTTTAGCAATGCACACCCCGTTGTATAAAAACCCAACGGTTAATGCTAGTGGTCATCAAATAAATGCTAAGGATTTATCAAACGCTAATACACTAATAAATGTTTTGGCAAATTTTTCTACGGTACACGTACTATCTGGTCATGCTCATATTAATTTTTCTGTTGAAGAAGAACAAAATATCATGGAACATAACACAGCCGCCTTGTGTGCTACTTGGTGGTGGACTGGTAGAAATGGTTATGCCAATAATCATATTTGTAAAGACGGAAGCCCTGGTGGTTATGGTATTTGGCAAATAAATAATACCGATATAAAATGGCGTTTTAAAGGTATTGGTTTGGATGAAAATTATCAGTTTAGAACTTACGATGTTAATAGTATTCACATTACAGCAGCCAATTATGCACCAAATGTAAACGATGCAGATTTAGAAAATTATGCCGATGAATACGCAAGCCCAAGTACAAATAACCAGGTGTTAATTAATGTTTGGGGGTATGATTCGAAATGGAAAATTGAAGTTTCAGAAAACAGCCTGTTATTACCTGTAACTCGAGTTGCTGCCAAAGATCCACTACACATTATTTCATATGAAGCACTGCGTTTAAATGCAGGCGCAAAACCAACAAATGCATTTGTAACAAACAAAACCACACACTTTTTTAAAGTTAACGCAACAACGGCAGATTCTACTTTAATAATTAAAGTAACCGATAGATTTGGTAATGTTTACACAGAAAACATGGTAAGACCAAAAGCGCTGACTTTAGACATGGTTTAAAATAATAAAACAATGAAAAATATAAATAGTAAATTAATAATAGCCCTTGCAATATTTTGCATGGCAACAACTCAAGTAATAGCCCAAAATATAGTTAGTGGGTATGTGTTTTCCGACACTAATAAAAATGGTAAAAAAGAAGCAAAGGAAAAAGGGATTGAAAATGTAGCGGTAACCAATGGTAAAGAGGTTGTTCTTACCAATAAAAAAGGGATGTATGAGTTGCCTTTAAATAATGATGCTATAGTTTCGGTTATAAAACCAAGTAATTATCAAGTACCAATAAATCAAGATAACTTACCTCAATTTTTCTACATTCATAAACCTAACGGGTCTCCTAAATTAAAATTTAAAGGTGTTGAAGCCACAGGAAAATTATCAAAAAAAGTTAATTTTCCTTTAATACCTTCAGATGAAAACAATGTGTTTACTGCACTTGTTTTTGGAGATCCACAACCTTATACTCAACAAGAAGTAGATTATTTTGCTAAAGGTATTGTTGATGAAGTAGCGAATATTAAAAATATACCTTTTGGATTGAGTTTGGGCGATTTAGTTGGTAATGATTTAAGCTTATTTAATCCTTATATAAAGGCAACTAAAAAAACAGGTATTCCTTGGTATAACGTACTAGGAAACCATGATCTTAATTTTGATGTTGAAACCGATATGCTTTCCGATGAAACTTTTGAAGCTCATTTTGGACCCGCAAATTATGCTTTTAATTACGGTAAAGTTCATTTTATAATTATTGATAATATATTGTATCCAGATCCACGAAAAACTTCAAAATATTGGGGTGGTTTTAGAGAAGACCAATTTCAGTTTTTAAAAAACGATTTAAAACATGTACCAAAAGATTATTTAATTGTTTTGGCAATGCATATTCCTTTAAGTGAACCAGAAGACAATGATACTTTTAATGATATACACCGCCAGAGGTTATTCAATTTGTTAAAACCATTTTCAAATACCTTGTCGTTATCGGCTCATACCCATATTCAACGTCAAGATTTTTTTACAAAGACTAAGGGGTGGCCGCATGAAAAACCACACCATCATTACAACGTAGGAACCACAAGTGGCGATTGGTATTCGGGAACATTAGATGCTAATAAAGTTCCCATTTCAACTATGCGAGATGGCACGCCAAAAGGTTATGCGTTTATAAATTTTAATGGTAACAAATACAGTGTAGATTATAAAGTTGCGGGTAAACCTAAAACCCATCAAATGGAAATATTTGCACCCAAAGTAGTCGCAAAATCTAAAAAAACAAAGGCAGCAATTTATACTAACTTTTTTATGGGAAGAAAAAACGATGAGGTGCTATATAGAATTGATAGTGGTGAATGGAAACCAATGAAACATGTTGTAGAACCTGATCCGTCGTACGTGTCTCAAGTTATGAAAAGGGATGAATCTGAAACTCTAATACCAGGTAAGCGCGCATCAAACCCTATAGATTGTACACATCTATGGAAAGGTAAAATTTTAACAAAATTAGAAGTAGGTGTGCATACTATTGAGGTAAAAGCAACAGATATGTTTGGTAAGGCACATTTTGCTAGCAAAACATATCGTGTAGAAAATACGAACTTCTAAAAATTAATAAAAATGATATATCTAAAGTGTTTAGCGGTATTCATATTGGTTGTGGGATGTAAGCAACAAGTAAAACTTTCAAAAGAAAAAATTGAACCAACGAAACATATACAAGTACAGGGGCATAGAGGCGAACGAGGACATAGCCCTGAAAATACAATAAATGGTTTTAAAAATGCTATAAGTAAAGGTGTTGATGTTATTGAGTTAGATGTGGTAATATCAAAAGATCGTAAAGTAGTGGTATCGCATGAGCCCTTTATGTCATCGCTTTATGTTTTAACTCCGCAAGGCGAAAGTATTTCAAAAGCCAAAGAAAAGCAGTTTAATTTATACCAAATGACTTATGATAGTATTAAAACCTTTGAAGTTGGCCTAAAAGGTAATGTTAAGTTTCCGCAGCAAAAACGTATTAAAGCATACAAACCATTACTAGCCGAGGTTATTGATAGTGTTGAAACTTTTATTATTAAGCATAAACTACCAGCAGTTGGTTATAATATTGAAATTAAATCGGTGCCACATCAATATGGAAAATATCAACCACAACCAAGTGAAATGGTAGATTTAGTTATGCAAGTGTTAAATAGCAAAACCATAGCAGGGCATTGGAATATTCAATCTTTTGATCCAGAAATTTTGAATGAAATGCATAGAAAACACCCTGAAGTAACGCTTGCTTTTTTGGTAAGTAAAGGTGGTTTTAAAGATAATTTAAAGCTATTAAATTTCACCCCAAATATTTATAGTCCTAATTACAAGTTAATAAAAACTAAGGCTATGGTAGATTCTATAAAAGCGAAAAATATGAAATTAATACCGTGGACGGTTAATGATTCTATAGCAATAACAGAGCAAATAACTCTTGGTGTAGATGGTATAATTACCGATTATCCCGAAAAGGTAATATGGCAAATACAAAAATAGAAGTTGAGTTTTTAGTAAATTTTGTTTTCTTTTTTCTTTTAAGGCGCAGTTTTAAACTGCGTCTTTTTATTCAATTTTTATGATGCGGGGGAAGGATAATGGATAAGTGTAGTGCTAAAACTTAAAATAGTTTTTAAATTTTGCTTAACCCCTTCAGTTTTTCTAAATCTATTATAATTGGACTATATGTAATTATAACAATACAAAGGTAAACTCGAATGCTAAAGAGAGGTGTTTTGTGTTCCTGTATTATATAAAAAGATATAGATTTTATTGGAATAAAACCATATTTGATTAATACGCCCTATTGAATGAACCATTTGACCTAATTAATTTATTAAGTAGAATATATATTTGAATTTATTATTTATAAATCAATTTTGAAGCCTATAATTCCTTTCAGTTTTTAATTAAATATGGCCTTTTAAGATCAATATAAACTGAAATTTTAAACTTTTATTAACTCATTCTTATACATACTACTTACATAAATTCAATGAAAATTTTAAAAATTATATCAATTATTTACATTACTTTATCTATAAATATACTTATTTCTCAAAATAAGGATTGGGAAAATCCAGTAGTATTTGGTATAAATAAACTACCGGCTCGAGCAACTTCTATTTCATTTAGAGATGAAAAAAATGCTATTAAGCGAGACAAAAATAATTCTGAAAAACACCTTACTCTTAACGGTAACTGGAAGTTTAAATGGTCTAAAACGATAAAAGAATCTAATCAAGAATTTTATAAAATTGAATTTAACACTTCTAATTGGAAGGATATAAAAGTACCTGCAAATTGGGAGTTGGAAGGCTATGGAACTGCAATTTATACAAATACTATATATCCATTTGTACCAGTAAATCCACCATATGTTCCAGAAAATGATAATCCTACTGGTTGTTACGTTAAAGAATTTAAAATTCCTGCTAAATGGAAAAACGAAAGAGTCGTTTTACATTTTGGTGGTGTAAGTTCGGCATTTTATGTATGGGTTAATGGGGAAAAAGTAGGGTATAGCCAAGATAGTTGTTTGCCAGCTGAGTTTGATATAACAAAATACTTAACTAAGGGTACAAATAAGTTGGCCGTAAAAGTTTTTAGATGGAGCGACGGAAGTTATCTCGAAGATCAAGACCATTGGCGCCTAAGCGGTATTCATAGAGAAGTGTATCTAGAGGCGACTCCGCATACCTATATTCAAGATTTTTTTGTTCGTACAAGTTTAGATAGTGTTTATAAGGATGCTGTTTTAGAAGTAAGACCAAAAATAGTAAATGAAACTAGCCAAACATTAAAAGGGTGGAATCTTGAAATAGAACTTTACGATAATAATGGACAATCCATTTTGAATAAGCCGCTTAAAAAAGATGTAAATGACATTATAAATGAGAAATACCCTTATAGCGGGGCTACAGAATTTGCAGTATTAAAACAAACCGTTGAAAACCCTAAAAAATGGTCGGCCGAAATGCCAAATCTTTATAACCTAGTTTTAAAATTAAAAGATGAAGATAACAATATTATAGAAGCACGAAGTGCTAAAATTGGATTTAGGGAAGTAGAAACTAAGAAAGGACAGTTATGGGTAAATGGTAAAGCGATATTATTATATGGCGTAAATCGTCATGATCATAATGAAAGAACGGGTAAGGTTGTCGATGAGAAAACTATGATTAAGGATATTAAATTAATGAAACAATTTAATTTTAATGCCGTTCGAACGTCACATTATCCTAACGATACAAGATGGTATGAATTATGTGATGAATATGGAATTTATGTTTTAGATGAAGCTAATCTTGAAACTCATGGTGTAGGAGGTAAATTAAGCAATAATCCTAAATGGAATGCAGCATTTTTACAACGTGCCATTGGTATGGTAGAGCGCGATAAAAATCACCCTTCAATAATAGGCTGGTCATTAGGAAATGAATCTGGTATGGGACCTAATCATGCTGCTATGGCAGGGTGGATAAAATCATATGATCCAACTCGATTTATTCATTATGAGGGTGCGCAATATAAAGATAGTACGTTAGACCCAGGTTATGTAGATGTGGTAAGCCGCATGTATACTTCAATCCCAGAAGTTGTTGCAATTGCTGAAAATAGTAATGATGACCGACCAGTTATGTGGTGCGAGTATGCCCACTCTATGGGTAATTCTACAGGAAATCTAGCAGAGTTTTGGGACGCTATTCGTGGAAATAAAAGAATGATTGGTGGTTTTATATGGGATTGGACAGACCAAGGGCTTATTAAAAACGATAAAAACGGTCATGAATTTTGGGCCTATGGAGGCGATTTTGGAGATACGATAAACTCTGAAAATTTTAATATCAACGGAATCGTTTTTCCAAATCAAACACCACAACCCGCAGCTTGGGAATGTAAAAAAATATTTCAGCCTATAGAAGTAATTGTATTAGCTATAGAAAAGGGTGTTTTTATTGTAGAAAACAGGCACAATTTTCTAAATCTAAACAAGTATGTAATAGAATGGAAATTAGAAGAAGAAGGTAAGATATTGCAATCTGGAATTATTGATGATTTAAGCATAAAGCCAAAAGAAACTGCTGAGGTAAAATTACCTTATAAACTTCCAAATTTTATTCCTGGTAAATCGTATTTTATTACGGTAAGTTTTAAATTAAAACAAAACACGCTTTGGGCACAAAAAGGAGATGTAGTAGGTTGGAATCAGTTTGAAATTCCTTATAATGAAAGCTACTCTAAACCCATTTACAATTTTACGACTTCTAAACTTGAGATATGGAATGATAAAAATACATTAAAACTTAAAAGCGATTATACTAGAATAACGTTTAATAAAAAAACAGGTTTCTTAAGTTCATATAAAATTAATGATAAGGACATCTTGCTTTCAGAAATGAAACCTAATTTTTGGCGCCCACTTACAGATAATGATGAAAGAGGAGCCAAGGTAGGTAAACATCAAATAGTGTGGAAAACTGCAGCCGATAATTTAATGTTAACAGATTTTAGAATTAAGGATAATCCGAAATTAGTGGAAATTGAAGCAAGTTACAGCATTAAGAATATGGAGGCTAAGTATAACATGTCTTATCAAATTCAACCAAACGGATCTATTACAGTAACTTGTGTTTATAAACCAGGAAAAATGGCCCTTCCGGAGCTTCCTCGTTTTGGTGTTCAAATGAAAATTTCTAAAGATTTAGAATTTTTAGAATGGTTTGGAAAAGGACCTCACGAAAATTATTCAGATAGAAATAAAGGAGCTGCATTTGGAGATTATAGTGCGCACGTTACTAAAGATTTTGTGAAGTATGTTAAACCTCAAGAAAGTAGTAACCGTACTCAAGTTAAATGGTTTAATTTATTAAATAACGAAAACATTGGCTGGCATGTAAGAGGTTTACAACCTTTAAGTGTTAGTGCTTGGCCGTATTCTATGATTGATTTAGCAACAACCAAGCATATTATAGAGCTTCCAAAACGCAATTTTATTACCCTTAATATCGATTATAAACAAATGGGATTAGGTGGTGATGATACTTGGACCAAAAGATCAAAACCCCACAAACAATATCGTTTAAACAATAAAAGCTATTCCTATAGTTTTGAAATAAGACCAGAAATTAAAAATTAATAGTAGATCATATGTTTAAAATAATTAAATATTTAAATATTGGAGTTTTACTTGTAATGACGTCATGTCTGAATTCAAGTTCTGATAAAAATAGTAAGGCTATAAATGATAATAAAACCTTTTCAGAAAATAAACCCAACATTTTATGGATTATTGCAGACGATTTAGGAGTCGATTTAGGATGTTATGGAAACGATTTAATTTACACACCTAATCTTGATAAACTCGCTAGTCAAGGAGTGCGTTATACTAATATGTTTACAGTTTCGGCTGTTTGTTCTGTTAGTAGATCGTCTATGATTACTGGTATGTATCCAGCAAGTATTGGTTGTCATCAACATAGAACACAATTTAAAGATTCGTTACCTAATCATATAAAACCTATTACCGAATATTTTAAGAGTGCTGGTTATTATGTTTCGAATAAGGGTAAAACAGACTATAATTTTATTCATTCACAAGAAAATCTATTTGATGGTACAGGATGGGAAAACCGAAAGCCTGGGCAACCGTTCTTTTCTCAGATTCAAATAAAGTATCCACATAGACCTTTTGTTAATGATACGGTACATCCAATACATCCAGATAAGGTAAAACTTCCGCCTTATTATGTTAATCATCCACTTGCTAGAAAAGATTGGGCTATGTATTTGGAAACCGTTCAACAAGTAGACAAAGAGGTTGGAGAAATACTTAATAAATTAGAAAAGGAAGGTCTTTCTGAAAACACCGTAGTGATGTTTATAGGGGATCAAGGTAGACCAATGGTAAGATCAAAACAGTTTTTATATGATGCAGGTATCCAAACACCTTTTATTATGCGTTGGCCTGGAAAAATAAAACCAGGGACTGTAAATAATCAACTCATAAATAATTTAGACCTAGCAGCAACAAGTTTAAAAATCGCCAATGCAACGGTTCCAGAATACATCCAGAGTAAAGACTTTTTTCAAAGTGATTCTCAACGAGACTATGTGTACGCATTAAGAGATCGTAGAGATGAGACGGTAGATAGAATACGTATGGTAAGAAGTAAAAATTATAAATACATTCGAAATTATTATACAGACAGACCTTACACTCAATTTAATGCGTATAAGAAGAATTTTTATCCGGTGTTAACCTTAATGCAAGTCATGTATAAAAAAGGAGCACTTAATGCAAATCAAGCTTCATTTTTTAGGAATTACAGACCAGCAGAAGAATTATATGATTTGAGCGCTGACCCTTTTGAATTATATAATTTGGCCGATTCTAAAGTACATAAATCTGAAAAGATTAAACTTAAAAATGTGCTAAACAAATGGTTAAAAGAAACAGATTTAGGAACTTATCCAGAAGACCAAAAAGAAATAGACTTTGCACAGCAATTAATGCAGGGTAAATTTAAACAGAAAATGGAGGCAAAGGGGCTTTCTCCAGATATTTCGGATGAAGCATACCTTAAATATTGGGAAAATACCTTATTAGGTAAGGATAGTAAATAGATCATTAACAGATATACCTCATTCAATAAATACAAAATATAAGGAAATGATAATTAATACAATTTGTAAAAATAGATACCTAATAATGATTATAGGACTTATGGCCATTTTAGGACAGTCGTGTAAGCAAAAACTTGAAAATCAAATTGAAGCGGCAACAGTAACTAAACCCAATATTATATATATTCTTGCCGATGATATGGGCTATGGTGATTTGGGAAGTTATGGGCAAAAAATAATTAAAACTCCTGTGCTTGATAGAATGGCTAATGAAGGTATGCGGTTTACACAGCATTACTCAGGAAGTACGGTTTGTGCGCCATCCCGAGGTGTGCTTATGACGGGGTTAAATACAGCTCATGCCTACATAAGAGGTAATTTTTCGCAGCAAGAGGAAGGAAATCTACCCATTCCAGATAGTACAGTAACGGTAGCCGAAATATTGAAAAAAAGAGGTTATAAAACTGGTGTTATTGGCAAATGGGGATTAGGTGGCCCTAAATCTGTTGGTGGTCCAAACAACCAAGGTTTCGATTATTCTTTTTGCTATCTCGATCAGCGTAATGCTCACGAATATTATCCAGAATATTTATGGGAAAATGAAGAAAAATATGAATTAGAAAAAAATGTTAATAAGCAAGAGATACAATATAGTCATGATCTTTTCACTAATAAAGCATTGGATTTTGTTAAGCAAAATAAAGAAGAACCTTTCTTTCTATATCTGCCTTATACTATTCCGCATGGTAAGTATCAAGTGCCAGACGATGCACCTTATTCAGATTTAGACATGCCTCAACCTATTAAAAATTATGCCGCAATGATTACGCGTATGGATGGCGATATAGGAAAAATAATGGAGTTGCTTAAAAGTTTAAATATTGATGAAAATACTATTGTTATATTCTCTAGTGATAATGGACCAACGCGCAATGTAAATAAGTATTACGATTGTAATGGTCCGTCACGAGGATTTAAAAGAGATCTTTACGAGGGTGGAATTAAGGCTCCAATGATTGCGCGCTGGCCAGGTAAAATTAAGGCGGGTACAACAAGCGATTTAATATCTGATTTTTCAGATTTCTTACCATCGGCCTGTGAGATTGCAGGAATAAAACCACCTAAAAATATAGATGGGATATCCTTTTTAGCTGAATTACAAGGAGAAAAACAAAAGAAGCATGATTTTCTATATTGGGAATTTTTTAAATATCACTATGGTTGGAAAGAAGGCGATGATCCAAAAACGAGAAATTCATTTGAAAGCCAAGCTGTTAGGATGGGGAATTGGAAAGCCGTTAGAAAAGGAATTGCAAAGAACCCAGACGCAAAACTAGAACTCTATGATTTAAGCATAGACCAAGGAGAAACCAACGATGTAGCCATAAAATATCCAGAAATTGTTAAAAAAATAGAGCAGTTTATGGCAAACACACGTTACGATGTTGAGTTTTTTAGTAAAGAGTAATTTTTAAATAAAATTTTATATGATAATCAAACTTCTAAAAATTGCAATAGCCCTTTTTATTTGGTTTATTTCTTGTACGAATTTCGCTCAGCAACAAATTATTGATGCTTCTTCTGTAGTCTCTTATTTATTAGATCATCAAAAAGAGAACGGTGCCTTTGGGCCATATAATAAAGAATATACAGATTTAGCCTGGAATTATCCTGCCATGCATACGCTTAAAATTCTTGGAGCAGAAATACCAAGAGAAAAAGAAGCATTTGAAAATGGTAATAAATCTTGGATTGAGATAAATTCTAGAAAAAACGGGCCTTGGTATTGGTCCTTTTTTCAAAAAGCACAATTGTACAAACTTTTTAATAAAACGAACCTAGATTTTGAAACGGGTGTAAAACGAAATCAGAATTGGATTATTAAGTTTAAACCAAGAAAAAATTACTTAGAGTTAAGAGGATATACAAATGGTTATTTTTTTGATATCCCTTCCTTATGGCACATGATAGGGGCATTACATGTACTAGATGGTACTATTTTAAATAAAGATTATGTTGCAGACTACTTAAGAAAGCGCCAAGCAGAAAATGGGGCGTTTGTTGATGATGTTACAGAGGTTCCTTCACCTACCAATTTGGAAACAAATTTAGTGATTACTAGTTATGCCATTTTAACACTAAATAGTTTAGGGAAGGAAATTCCAAATAAAGAAACGTGTATAAAATGGCTACAATCTTGTCAAACTCCCCAAGGAGGATTTAAATATAATCCAGAAAGTAAAGAAATTAGTAATAAAGCAGATGTATGGTACACATGGTTGGCGATTAAGGCTTTAAACATTCTGGGAGCTAAACCTAAGAATACTAAAAACTGTATTACATGGTTAAATTCGCTTCAAAATTACGACGGAGGTTTTGGAGACCGACCAAAATGGAAATCTAGAATATATAGCACGTATTACGCAGTTTCAGCATTAAATAATCTAACATCGAATGTAAAATTGGCAATTGCTCCAAAGACACTAAAACCATATTTTAAAGTTATTCCAGAAAACAAGTATTCCATTTTTCAAGCTTATCATAAAAGTCCCTCAGGAGGTCAAGGAATGATAGACTCTATAGTTAAAATGAAAATAAATTTAATTGGGGTAAAATCAAATATAAAAACGATTGACTTAAATAAAGGTATAAGTGCCCAAGTAGAGAATAACAGGAGGTATGCAAAACAAAAAGGCTATCCTCTAGAGGTTTTAGAATTACCTGAAAATTACAGCCACAAACTAAAATGGCCTAATAGCCAAAAAGCAGATCATGTTTCTAATTTTATAATTCCCCCAAACTTATCACATTCAAATGCGCTTCTATATAAAAAAGCTTATCTGGCTGGAAAAAAAGGGTTTACTTGGAGCCGTTTTAAAAACAACGTTTTAAGCCCAATTAAAACATTAAAAAAAGGCACCCTTTTTTACCCAGAATTAGATTATACTATTGTAAACGCGTATAGGGTTTACGATGATGGTTTAAACGGTGGTAATGGTTATAATGCAGTTCCAGGAGCACATTTTGGAAATATAGATTGGGTTAGACATTTTCCATATAAAGAACGTTGGGAAGGCGTTTTACCCATTGTTGCAGATGGAGATGCCCATGGCAATGTAGTGAAATGGCAAAAACATTTGTTGCAATTTAGAAATGTGTTTATTGCTAAAGATTATCATTATGCCGCTTATATAGATGCTTCTTTTAATAGACGGTCTGTTTGTGTTATTCATATGCCCTCAGGTGCTGTTAGGTATTATGGAAGTGCAGAAGCTATTGTTTATTTAAAAAAGCATCGTAAAGAATGGCAATGGTGGAAAGATCAATAGCATTAAAATTTAAATTTAACATAGGTATAATTATTAATTAAATTATGCTTTTGATATAAAATTATATATGAAAAAGTTTCTTATAACGTTTTTATTTATTTATTCCTATTTAGGGTATTCACAAGAATTTAATCAAGAATATTTAATCGATTACATTTCAACAAACCAAGGTCTTTCCCATAATTACGTGTCTCAAATAGTCAGCGATTCGTTAAATTTTAAATGGATTGCTTCAGAAAATGGGCTTATAAAGTTTGATGGTAATAGCTTTACAACTATAAAACCAGGACCAGATTATCCTGGACTTCATAATGAAAATATTGAAACACTTTTTATTGACAGTAAAAATAACCTTTGGATTGGTACTAAAAGTGGCGGATTATCCCGTATTGTATTAGAAACTGGAGCATTAGATAATTTTAATACACTACTAACAGGAAATGAAAAAGCAGCCCTAAGAGTGCGGTCAATTAATGAGGATTCTAATGGGAATATTTGGGTTGGAACAAGCGAAAATGGTCTATTTGTTATTAATAATACTTATAATGAATTGTTGGAGCATTACCCTTTTAAACAGGTTCTTAGTATTATAAAAGATGCCCATGGCAACATATGGTTTGGTTCTAGAAATAGTTTAAAGAAATATGACCCTTCAGAAGATCGGATTTTTTCATTTAATCTGGATGAAGCGCTTTCTGTTATTACAGATATAGTTGAAGATGTTAAGCGTAATTGTTTGTGGATAAGTACATTATCCAATGGAGTTCAAAAGGATAAAAGTATTTTTCAACTTGATTGTACCAAACTAAGTATTAAAAAGTTTAACACAGGAATTGAAACAAATTATTTTCCTACGCTACATTTAGATAATACAAACAACTTATGGATTGGTACATGGGGAAATGGCTTATATAGGCATAATGAGATTTTACAAGCGTTTGAAAAAATAAATTTAGTTTATCCTCCAAATGAAAAAAACACGGTTAATTATGATATTATTATAAATATCCATAACGATAAAGATAATGTACTTTGGATTGCAACAGGATTAGGAGGCATAGTAAGATTAACAGAAGGTAAAGGTTTTAAAAACTTAGATGCCGTGGTTCAAAATTCAGTTTTAAAGGAAAACCTTGTTATACTTTCAATACTTAAAAAAGAAAAATTTTGGCTTGGAACTTTAAGAAATGGCTTGTTTATTGGTGACGCTCTAGTAAACCTAAACCAAGTTGAAGCAATAGGAAATAAAAAAGTACTATCTATTTATGAGGATAATTCTATTTTCTATGTTGGAACACGAGATGAATGTTATTTATTAAATGCTTCTGGCCAAAAAATAAGCTCGATTAAAATACCATTGGCTACATCATATTTGGTAGAAAATGATGAGGTGATATGGGTGGGAACACAGCAGGATGGTTTAATATTATTAGATGTTTCTAACCCTAAAAAACCTGTTATTAGAGATCAGTTTACAAATAATACTGAAAAAAAAGCACTAAGAAGCAATCGAATAACATCATTAGTTCGAGATAATCATAACAAGCTTTGGGTTGGAACGTATAACGGAATTTATATGTATGATGAGACAAATAAAGAATTTAATCATCATGCAGAGTTTTTCGATGAAGCCCTTCCGGCAATTATTAATGTAGTATTTGTAAATAATGGCTATATATGGTTAGGTACACCCGATGGCCTTTATAAGTTAAAATATATAAATAACACCTTAAAATTAATCGATAAATTTTCAAAGAAAGATGGACTTAAAAATGATTTTATTTGCGGTATTACCAGTTATAACAATACACTTTGGTTAACCACCACTACCAATTTAGTACAATTAAATATAAAGGATAAGTCTTTTGTAGAATACGGAAGAAATGATGGCGTTTACACCTCGCAATTTTATATTAGAAGTTTTTATAAAGATAATGCTTCATGGATTTATGCAGGAGGTTTAGGGAATTTAACATATTTTCAGCCTGATAATATAAAAAAAGAAATAGTAGCAAATACCGATATTACATTAACTCATTTATATGTTAATAATGAGGTGGTAACACCTAGCAATCCTAAGTATGAATTTGTCAATCTTGATAAAGATTTTAGTTATGTAGAGGATATTGAATTTACACATAAAGAAAAATCGTTTGCAATAGGTTTTGCAAGCTCTAATTTTGCCAACGATGTCAATAATTTTAGATATAAATTAGAAGGGTATCAGGATAACTGGGTAAATTTAAAATCACAAAACGAAGTTCATTTTGTTGGTTTGCCTCCAGGTACTTATAAGCTACATATAAGCTCTTCAAAAGATTTACAACAATGGTCAGTGCCAAAATCTCTTAACATAAAAATTAATTATGCGCCATGGCTTAGTCCGTGGGCTTTCTTTTTGTATTCTATCCTTTTTGCTTTGGTTATTACTAGCTTCTATTATATGCTTTTAAAACACTCAAAACTAACTAATAGATTAAAAAAAGAGCAAGAATTGAGTGAGGCTAAATTTACTTTTTTTACCAATATTTCCCATGAATTTAGAACACCACTTACTTTAATTACAGGGCCAATTAAAGACATGCTTTCAATGGAAGGCTTAAAAACAGAAGTTACTGAAAAACTTATTACTGTAGATAAAAATGCCACCAGATTACTCAACCTAATTAATCAGTTATTAGATTTTAGAAAAGCGGGTCATGGTTTATTAAAACTTAATGTTAGTGATGGCGATTTTACCCGATTCACTGAGGAGGTTTTTCTTTATTTCAAAGAACAAGCAGTAGATAAAAATATTGAATATGAATATATAAAACCAAAAGATTCTATCGTCTTTCCGTTTGATAGAAATAAGATTGAAATTGTTTTATGCAACCTAATTTCAAACGCCTTTAAATTCACAGAAAAAGGCGGGAATATTAAAATTTTAATAGATCAAATTGATGATTATTGTATTTTAAAAATAAAAGATAATGGCGCTGGAATGAACAAGGAATTTGAAAGTAAAATTTTCAATCGCTTTTATCAAATTCAAACAACTAATACCTCGCATTTTATTGGAAGCGGTATCGGGTTGAGTTTTACTAAAAAAATAGTAGAGTTACATCATGGTACAATAGAAGTAAATAGTCAGTTAAATAAAGGAACGGAGTTTATAATTAAATTTCCATTATCAATCAATTATAATCCAAGTACTATAGATGAAAACTTTAAAAATACTGATAAAATTGAAATATATGAAAAACTAGATCTTAATGATTTATCAATTAAAAACCTTGAAATAGAACAAAAAGAAAACACTATTTTAATTGTAGAAGATAATGTCGAAATACGAGAATATGTACATCAATTTTTAGGTCCTTTTTATAATATATTAGAAGCAGAGAACGGAAAGCAAGGTGTTGAAATAGCTTCTAAAGAAAATTGCGATTTAATTCTTTGTGATATCATGATGCCTATAATGGATGGGTTAACAGCGTGTAAAACTTTAAAATCTAATATAATTACTTCTCATATTCCAGTAATTTTACTCACCGCTCGATCTTCTAATATGTACGAGATTAAAGGACTTAAAACAGGAGCCGATGATTTCATTACTAAGCCTTTTGACCCACAGATTGTTAAAGCAAGAATAGCGACTCTTCTTGAAAATAGAGCAAAAACAAGAGGGTATTTTTTGAATAAAGTAAGGTTTGAACCAACATTTTCTAAATTAGAAAAGGATGATTCTGAAAGTCTGTTTATCAATAAAGTAATTATAGCGGTTGAAGAAAACCTTATGAATGAAGACTTTGGAATTGAAAACTTAATTGATATTTGTTGTATGAGTCAATCTACATTATATAGAAAGATAAAATCGCTTACAGGTCTTTCTTTAACAGGGTTTATTCGATCTATTAGAATTAAAAAATCGGCTGAATTAATTCTTACCGAAGACCTTAAAATGAAACAAATTGCTATGCAGGTAGGCTTTAATGATTATAAATATTTTAAAGTATCTTTTAAAAAACAATTTGGATGCGTTCCCTCCAAGTATAAATCAAAAATAAAATTACAAAACGAGCAATCGGTTTAGTTATTAAATAATTTCAACCATTTTATAAAGTTGTTTAAAATTCAAGATGGGAATAAGTATGAATAATATATGTAAACTAACTGATTTTAAGGGGGATTATACTTATCAACAATTAAATTTATTCCCTTTTTATGAAATTGAATTATTTTACCCCTTTCTTGCTCTATTTACCCTTACAATTTCATTTCAAAAGCTTTTAGTTTGTGCAAAATAACTGTTAACTAAATTTTAAAATCAAAACAATGAAAACACTTCTATTTTATTTTATTATTCTAATATCTCTGGGGCAAGCCGCATTTTCCCAAAATGAAATTACTGGCAAGGTAATGGATGAAAATTTACAACCAATACCTTCTGCGTCTGTAGCTATCGCAAATACTACAAGAGGAACTTATACAGATTTTGATGGGGTTTTTACTATAGAAGCTTCACCAGGAGAGGTATTAAAAATATCTTATTTAGGATTTTTAAGTACTACAGTTACTATAGGTTCTAAAAACAACTACCAAATAACTTTAAAGGAAGATACAGCTAAACTTGATGAAATAGTTATTGTAGGTTATGGCGCCAAAAAAAAATCGTCTATAACTGGAGCCGTGTCTACTGTACAGGCTAAAGAACTCACTCAAGCCCCTACAACTACGGCAACAGAGTTGTTGGCAGGACGTATCCCTGGGCTTATTACAAAACAAACTACTGGTATTCCAGGGGCTGATGCCACATCTATTAATATTAGAGGTTTTGGAAATGCTTTAATATTAGTAGATGGTTTACAAACCCCTATGGATAGGGTGGACCCAAATGACATCGAGACCATGACTGTATTAAAAGATGGAGCTGCTGCAGTTTATGGATCTCGAGCAGGTAACGGTGTCGTTTTAATCACTACAAAGCGTGGTAAAATTGGAAAACCTAAAATTTCATTGCATACCAGCACTAGTTTTCAGCAACCTACTCAAACTCGAAATACTGTAGATTCTTGGGATTATGCTACATTGGTGAGAGAGTCTGATCTTAACGGTGGTGGTAGTTTGGATGATACATATACTATGGATGATGTAGAGAAATTTCGAGCGGGCAATGATCCAAATTTTGTAAACGAAGATTGGGATGCCACCGTATTTAAAAACTGGACGCCTATGATGCAACACAGCCTTAGTGTAAGAGGTGGGAATGAAAATGTAAAGTACTTTACATCACTTGGTTTATTGGATCAAGAAAGTGCTTTTCGATCTGGGGATTTAAATTTTTCAAGATACAATGCGCGATCTAATGTTGATGTACAACTTAATAAAAAGCTTTCTGTAGGTGTTGATATTTCATATAGAAGAGAAAATAGAAACTCTCCAGGAACAAATTTAAGTTCAATATATCAAGCCCTTAAAACGGCGCAACCTGTTTATCCTGCATTTTTACCAGATGCCACTAGAGCTGCATATTCTGGTTTTGGAACGCGAAGTCCTTACGCGGCTACTAGCAAAGAATTTGCCGGATTTGATGATTTTATTAGTGAACGTTTAATAGGTAGGTTTGAATTGAAATATAAATTTGACTTTGGACTTTCTGCAAAAGCTGTTTTCAATTACGAAACATTAAACGATTCCGAAAAATCATTAAGAAAATCATATAATGTATATAGCTATGATTATGATACCGATACCTATACAGATTTAGGAATACAAAACTCTAGGAGTAGTATTAGTGAAACCTACAGAAAAAGAATACAAATGTATCCGCTTTTGTCTTTAGAATACAATAAAAAAATTGGAGACCATAGCCTTGACGCTCTTGCTTTAGTTGAATCTATTGATTACTCTAACGATGAAATTGAAGCAAGCCGGTTCGATTTAGTGTCAACCGATATACCCTACTTAAGCTCAGGAAGCCAAGACACTCAAGAAAATAATTCATTTGCAAGAGAATCAGGAAGACAAAGTTATGTAACAAGATTAAACTACAATTATAAAAACAAATATTTTTTAGAAACTACTATGCGAGCAGATGCTACTGGTGAAAAATTTAGTCCAGAAAATAGATGGGGTTACTTTCCAAGTGTCTCAGCATCTTGGAGACTTTCAGAAGAAAAGTTTTTAGAAAATTTTTATGCTATGAACAATTTAAAATTGAGGTTATCATATAGTCAAACAGGTTTAGATAACGTAGGCGATTTTAGATACCTAACAGGTTATAATATTTTAGATAGTGTTTACTTAATTGATGATAATGCTGGACAAATAATTCAAAGTAATGGATTGCCAAATCCCGAGGTAACATGGTTAGATAATACACTTTATAACGTTGGTGTTGATGGAGATTTTTGGAATGGTAAATTAAGCTTTGAGTTTGATGTGTTTTATAGACTAACAGAAGGAATATTTGGTACAAATCAAAGAGATGTGCCAAGTACTTTTGGAGGAAGTCTACCTCAAGAAAATATTAATAGTAGAGATGATAGAGGTTTTGATTTCGTGCTTAATCATAGAAATCAAATAGGTTCAGAGTTTAGTTATAGTGTTTCTGCAAATGTAGGTTGGGCGCGTCAAAAGTGGGTAAAATTTTCAGAAACAGAATATACAGATCCAGACGATATTAGATTAAGAAAAAAAGAAGAAAATTATACCAATAGAAACATAGGCTATCTTAGTAATGGTTTATTCATGACACAAGCCGATATTGATGCTTTGCCTTTTGATCAAGATGGTAATGGAAATACAACTTTAGTACCAGGAGATATTAGGTATATAGACTTAAATAACGATGGAGTTTTAGATGATAGGGACAGAGATGATATTGGGTATGGCTCTACACCAGATATATCTTATGGTCTTAATTTAAGTGCTAAGTATAAAAACTTTTCAGTAGCTGCATTATTTCAGGGTGCTAGCTTATTTAGTACAGAAATTGGTGGTGGCGCTCGTGGTGCATTTAATAATGGTTCTATACCCTACGATTACCAATACAAATATTCGTGGAGACCAGATTATAATAATCCAGACACTAATATAAATCCAGAGGCTAGATTACCAAGAATTACCGAAACAGGTACTTCTACCAATAATTCTAAATCATCAGATTTTTGGTTGTTAGACGGTACTTATTTAAGGTTAAAATCATTAAACATAAATTATTCATTACATAAAAACCTATTAAACAAATTAGGGTTTAGCAGTTTTGATGTTTATGCATCGGCTACCAATTTATTTAGCTTTAATAAGTTTGGGATATATAAGGATACTTTTGATCCTGAAGGGCCTGCTAATCAAGACGGGAACAGTTATCCTATCATGAAAACATTAACATTAGGTTTTAAAGTAACATTATAAAAAATAAAATCATGAAAAAAGTTTTAAATATTGTCTTAATCTTAAGTATCAAGCTACTATGTTTTAGTTGTAGTGATGATGTACTTGATAAACAACCATTAGGATTAATTTCTGATGAAAGCGTATGGCAAGATGAAAATTTAGTGAATCTAAAATTGAATGAAGTTTACAAAGAGTCTTTATTTTTATTAAACACAGGTAATAAAGGTTTTAATGCTGGACTAGACGGTAATATGGCTGGTGAGTTTAAAAACTATGCTGGATGGCAAGCACCTGTTAAAGCAGCTACAGGAGTTATAGATCAAACAGGAAATCCGGCCCGAGTTCTTCAATATTGGGGTTATAGTACATTAAGGGATATGAATACTATTATTTTTAATTTAGAAAACATATCCGAGTTAGATGAAGATTTTAAAGCTGATAAAATTGCTGAAACACGTTTTTTAAGAGCCTATTTGTTTTTTCAAATGGTAAAGCGTTATGGAGGTGTGCCAATAATAACCACTCCACAATCACTTAACGATTCAGCCGAAGAGCTATTTGTTTCAAGAAATACAGAACAAGAAGTATACGATTTTATTATTAGCGAAACAGATGCTATTTCTAAAGTATTACCACCAAATCCAAGCCAAGGAAGACCATCAAAATGGGCTGCTTTAGCATTAAAAAGTAGAGCAGCATTATACGCTGGTTCTATTGGAGAGTACGGCTCAATTCAGTTAGATGGTATACTAGGAATTAATAATCCTGAAAAATATTGGCAAATAGCTTACCAAGCTTCGAAGGAAATTATTAATGAAAGTGAACATGTATTATTTACTAAATATACAGACAAAGTAAAAAACTTTCAACAATTATTTATTGAAGAAGAAGACAACCCTGAAATAATTTTTTCAGAAGCCTATGATGCTACTCTCAATTCACATAATTGGAGTTTTATAGCAATTCCACAGCCTTTTGATTCTGGTTGGGCATCAAACTTTTTCGTGTTCTATGATATTGTTGAATTATTTGATTTCGCAGATGGCACATCAGGAAAAGTCGATAGAAATAGTATAGATGGTAAAGAAATTGATGCCGATGTCTTTTTTGGAACTAGAGACCCAAGATTTATTGCATCTATTTTTTACCCAGGTTCCGCTTGGATGGGCAGTAATGTTTACTTTCATGATAATACTATAAATGCCAACGATGCCCCAGAAGACTGGGAAAATAGGGCGCCTGCAAAAAACAGAAACCTTAGTAATGGTACTGGACTTTTAGTTAGAAAACGAATTGATGAAAGTGAAATACATCCAGATGCTGGCGCAGATGATACAGATTATATAGTATTTCGGTTAGGAGAAATATACCTAAACCTAGCAGAAGCTGCATTTCATTTACCAGGAAAACAGAGTGAAGCCCTAACCGCTATAAATACCATTAGAAATCGTGCTGGTATGCCAGAAAGAAAAGAGTTAACAATGGAAAATATTCAGCAAGAACGCCGTGTTGAACTATTTGCTGAAGACCAAGCTTATTGGGATTTACGCCGATGGCGAATTGCAAAACAAGTTTTGGATGGTGTTGCTTTAAAAGGTTTAAAATATACCTACAACGGTACAACAGGTAAGTATAAGTTAGAAATTCGAAGAGGTGAATCTACTGGTTCTAGAGTTTTTCAAGACAGGCATTATTATTTACCATTAACGGTTAGTAGAACTAATGATAATCCTAATTTAAAAGAAAACCCTGGATATGAGTAAAAAAGTATAATTTTTGTTTTTAGTTCGACCAAAAAGGGCATTTTTAAAATTTATTTTTATTTATGCTCTTTTTTAAATGGTCTACTTTATTTAAGTATGCTAACTATCTACAAAAAAAAGTAAACGGAGAGTAGCCGTTATTGTAAATAAAGAATTCCAAATAGAATACAAATTTAAATTATATAGAATTTAGGTTTTAATACAAAAGGGAGCCTATTTTGATTTATTCCCCCTATGAATTGACTCATTTAACCTAAATTAAATAACACATGAATTATATATTTGAATGAATTAATTTTTGGAAGATGATGTTTTTAAGGTATTTAATAATCGTTGGCAACAATACTAAAAAAAACAGGAGTTTGCGCTTAGGTTTTGGTTTGGTAAGCCGTTATTAGTTATAAACAAATCAACTAAAATTAAATATCTCATAAATTAAATAATAAGAATCAAAAATGGAACAACAAATACGTTACTACCTTAATAAATTATATTTTCTATTACTCCTTTTTTTAGTGCTATCCTGTAACAATCATAAAAAAAATAAAATAATAGATAAAAAACCAAATATCCTAATTGTATATATGGACGATCTTGGTTTTGGAGATGTAGGATTTAATGGCGGTGAAATTGCCACTCCTAATATAGATTATTTAGCAGCAGGGGGTTTAGTTTTTGAAAATGGATACGCCACTTCTGCCACTTGTACACCAAGTAGGTACGCATTGTTAACAGGTATGTATCCTTGGCGAAAAAAAGAAGCAAAAATACTTACAGGGTCGGCACCGCTGCTTATAGATACGGCCCAAGTCACTATGCCTAAAGTTATGAAGGAGGCTGGATATGTTACAGGTATAATAGGAAAATGGCACTTAGGACTTGGAGATGGAAATATTAATTGGAATACACATATTACTCCTGGACCTAATGAAGTAGGTTTCGATAAATCTTATATAATGGCCGCAACTCAAGATAGAGTACCAACGGTATATATTAAAGATGGAAAAGTAATTAATTTAGACCCTTCAGACCCTATTCAAGTTAGCTATGAAGAAAACTTTCCTGGAGAACCTACCGCATTAGACCACCCAGAAATGCTCCAGATGAAATGGCATCATACTCATAATAATAGTATAGTAAATGGAATTTCAAGAATTGGTTTCATGAAGGGAGGGCATAGTGCTAAATGGGTAGATAGCACCATGTCTAAAACTTTTTTGAAAGAAGCACAGCGTTTTGTAGTGAATAATAAGAAAAAACCTTTCTTTTTATACTACGCATTACAACAACCTCATGTTCCAAGAACACCTAATCCAAAATTTATTGGAAAATCGGGAAAGGGACCTCGTGGCGACGTTATCGTAGAGGCCGACTGGACTCTAGGTCAACTTATGAAAACTTTGGAAAAAGAAAATTTACTAGAAAACACATTAATTGTATTTACTAGCGACAATGGGCCTGTTTTAAACGATGGTTATTATGATGACGCCGTAGAAAAAAATGGTAGTCATAAACCATGGGGCCCTTTTAGCGGGGGTAAATATAGTTTGTTTCAAGCAGGAACACACGTACCTTTTGTAACTTATTGGAAAGGAAGAATACAACCAGGAACTTCTAAAGCTCTAGTTTCTCAATTAGATTTATTGGCTTCTTTGTCAGATTTGGTAAATAAAAAAATACCACTAACAGATAGCGAAAATTTAATGAGTACCTTTTTAGGGGAAACACCTAAAGGAAGAGAAGAAGTTGTTATTGAAGCTATGTCTAGAACAGCATTAAGAAAAGGTAATTGGGTGATGATTCCCCCATACAGTGGACCAGAAATTATGAAAAAACAGAATATTAAAACAGGTAATTCTATGGAATATCAACTTTATAATCTTGGAGAGGACATTGCTGAAAAAAATAATTTAGCTAAAACTAATAAGGTTAAGCTTGATGAGATGATAGAAACTTTTAACAGCATAAAAGCTGAATAACATAAAATTTAAGATTTGGATAACAAAAACTATGATACTAAAAAAAATGGATTTTAAAAAATTAGCATTTTCAATGTTGTTAATTGGTTCGTGTATGCTTTCTGCTTGTCAGGATAAAGCTATTTCTGATCAAGAACATGATGTAGAAATTCCTGAAGAAGATGTTGTTTCAGGATCATTAGAATTTAAGCAAATGGGACCTGTTGGTGGTGGCTATCCAAATGTTGTAACCTGGGATCCAAATGTTCCTGGTAAAATTTATTATGGCGCAGATATTGGGGGAACAGGGCTATCAATTGATTATGGTAAAAATTTTGAATCTGCAGCACGTGGCTTGGGGTATAAAGATTCTCATCAAAAGATAGCAGCTCTTAACGCTATAGATGTAAATGGAAATACCATAATTGTTGGTGGTACAGGGTTTAAAGGCCAAGGAGGGGGCGTTATTTCTTCTTCAAACGGGGGAGATTCATGGGTAGAGGATTCTTCTAATATATCTTTTTCAGCACAAAACAGCGATGGACCATTACCAAAAAGAAGACCGCGGTCTACAGATCATAGTTTAATTCAATGGGTAGGTGGTTCAACTTGGGTCGCTGGAACTTATAAAGAAGGCGTATGGATTTCAAATAATAACCGTTCAAGTTGGAATAAATTAAATGTTTTTAATGGCCCCGTTTATGTGCGTTCTATGGCCATGTCTCCAATAGACGCAAATTCTGTTTATGTTGGTTTATGGGGCAATGCTTCTATGACAAATAAAGGGTTATGGTGTATAAGCAAACTAAACACTAGTAAACCAGAAGCTGTAAAAGTGTTAGAGGTGCCAGATGTCGTAGAATCTATTACTGTTTTAGGACATAGGCTTTATCTAGCTTGTGGTAAATTTGGTTTAAGAAAATTTGTACCATCAAATAATAGCTTAAGCAATATTACCGGCAGTATTGGTACATCAGTTATGGCAACAGCTATAGATGGCGTTCAAAGAACTTCGGATACCGATAGAATTGTTGTTGGTACTGGACATGGTAGTGGGGATATTTGGATTTCTGAGGATAGTGGAATGAGCTGGACTAATACAACAAATTCAGGAGTGTCTAAAAACCCATGGGGAAGTAATAAAAATTTAATTGTGTTTGATAAGCATGCAAATTGGGCTTTAGGTGGCACTAAATGCGATGTAGCCTCAATTCAAGTGTCTCCTCATAACCCAGATGCATGGGTTGTATGTTCTACTTCTGCAATTTGGACTACCGATGATGCCGGTATTACATGGCGGCCAGCCAATGGTTTTCAAATATTAACTTATCGTGATGTGGAAATAAATCAAGCGGGTATAATTGCTGTGGGAAATGTAGATCATGATATATTGTTATCGAATGACGGTGGTATTCATTGGGTATCTAAGGGGTTTGATAAGGTTACTACTGGTCATGGGCTAAAATTTTCACCTAATGGTTCAGAATTAGCCATAGCTGTTAATGAGCGAGATAATAATACAAAAAAAGGGCTATTAGGTTCAATTTCCTCTTTAGGAACAAATTCGCCGGTAGTTACTGAAATTAACAATACTACTTCACCAAAGCGAATTATAGGTTTATCTTGGGTAATTTTACCTGATTTAACCGAGCGTATTATAGCTGCTGTAGATAACGGGGGGATTAGAACTGTAGATAGAAAAGATGGTAATTGGACAGCAATGACTACGCGTACGACATCATTTATGGGGCCACAATCTAATAATGGACTAAGATGTTCTGTAGTAACAAATGGAACTTCAACCACATTTGTTTACGATAGGATGTCTGGAGTTTGGAGAACAACAGATTATGGTATTACTTGGACTCAGGTTTTAACCACAAAAGCAGGAAAAGATCAAGGCTATTTGGCTTATGATGGTGGTAAGGACATATTATACATATCTACGCCAAATCAAGTGCTTCGAGTTAATAACGCTTCAAGTTCTAATATGGTAAACAATTTATCCTTTCCGGTTAGCAATCCAGGACCATTAGACTTAGATCCTAAAGGGCGTTTAATAGTATATGCTAAACCATTAAATGCAGATTATTCAGATTGTGTTCTATACAGAAATAACACCCCAGAGCACAATGACGGTTTTTGGTTTGATATTGCAGATGATACCTTTAAAAGAGTGGCACCTTTGGTAACAGATTTAAGTGCTTCAAACAACTATTTAGTATTAGTTAGTTCTGGTAAAGGCATTTTAGTATCTCCTAATAACTAATTAAAAGCTATTAGATTATTTTTAAAAAAACCTTTTTGCGCTATAGTTTTAAAGTTAAAAAACATGAAAAAAGCATATATTATAAATAGTATTTTTTTATATTCATTTTGTTGCCTAATAGCACAAAATAAGGAAATACCATTTAAAAATCTCAAAATTTTAAAAGGGAGTACTCACGCCCATTCTATACTTTCATATTCTCATGGCGCTCATTTAAAACCGACAGCAAATTTTAAGAAGGGGGATAAAGTTATGTTTACCGACTCTCTTTTTCTAAGCCGTCCTAAAAATAAAGAAATTAAACATAATTGGCAGGCATTTCAAGGTTTGCCCGAAAAGCACTATAAGGAAGCCAAAAAAGCCAATTACGATTTTTATTGTGTAACAGATCATTCACAAGAAGAAGCGTTTTTTCCCAATAGCATAAACAATACGGCCTGGGCGGTTGCTAAAAAGCAAGCAGAAATGGCTTCAAATAATAATTTTACGGCTTTTATGGGGGTAGAACACTCAGAGAATGATAGTAATAATGGAAGAGGACATTTTAATGTTATTGGAGCTCCTTCTTATATTAATGCGCTTCGTCCAGGAGTTGATCTTCCGTATTTTTATAATTGGCTTAAAGAAAACCCAATAAATCTAAAAACAGGCCATCCCGTAGTGGTTATCTTTAATCATCCAAATAAAGAACAATTTAATAATTGGGATTACCGTGATGATGAAATCACTAAAATTATAACCTTATTGGAAATAATTAATAATCGAAAATCCAAATTTGAAGGCTATATAAACGCCTTAGATCATGGGTGGAAGGTTGCTCCAGTAGCCGGTATTGATAACCATAATTATACCGAAATTTCAGAAGCACAGGTGAGAACTTTTGTTTTGGCAGAAAATAATTCTTCAAAGGGTATTTTGAATGCGATGCGTAAAAGAAGAACCTATGCCGCTTTTGATAAGAATTTAGAGTGTCGTTATTCTGTAAACGATTCTATTATGGGAAGTAGTATTCCACAAACGAAAACCTATAAATTAAAATTATATATAAACGACCCCGATACCGATGATGATTCGGACAGAATTTCTAAAATAGATATTATAACGCGTAGAGGGAAAGTTATTAAATCGGTTGAAGCTAAAAATATTAAGCATGAAAATTACTTTAATATCACTTTAAAAAATAAAGATATTGATACCTATTTTTTTGTTCAAGTTTGGGATAACACAAAAATTAAGAATAACGAAACTGCTTCTGCTGTTGCTTGGTTGGCTCCAGTGTGGATATTAAAATAAATATGTTTTAAGAGATAAACAATAATAAAGTTAAAAAAATAAAAATGACAATTCGTAAAATTATTCTAACATCAATACTCATAGTATTAACAAGCATAGGTTGGAGTCAAACCTCATCAAAAGAAGATCAGGATATCTATAATATTATTAATCAATTAACAGAAGAAGAAAAAGTAAGCCTTCTTCATGGGTTTATTTCA
Source organism: Algibacter pacificus (assembly GCF_008033385.1). Taxonomy (GTDB): domain Bacteria; phylum Bacteroidota; class Bacteroidia; order Flavobacteriales; family Flavobacteriaceae; genus Algibacter; species Algibacter pacificus. The sequence continues at coordinate 211,677 of NZ_VOGY01000002.1, forward strand.
AATAATAAACAAAAACGATTTGAAAGTGGCGGTATTCCTAGATTAAATATTCCTCCAATAAAGATGTTAGACGGCCCTGTTGGTTTGCGTGATTTTGATAAAAATCAACACACCACAGCTTTACCATCTACGCTAGCTTTATCCTGTACTTGGGATACCATAGCTGTTAGAAATTATGCAAATGTTTTGGCTAACGAAATGGTTTCGCTAGATAAGCAAGTTTTATTTGGACCAGGAATAAATTTAATGCGATCTCCTTTAGGAGGAAGAAACTTTGAATATATGGGCGAAGATCCTTATTTAACAGGAACTCTTGCAAATGTATATATTAAGGAGCTACAAAAACATAATATAGCTGGTTGCGCCAAACACATTGTAGCAAACGATATTGATGGTTTGCGCCATTTTATTAGCTCTAAACTAGACGAAAGAACATTACGAGAACTACATCTTTTTCCTTTTGAGAATGTTATAAAAGATGCTAATGTTTGGACTATTATGGCTGGGAACAACCTTGTAAATGGTAAACATGTAGCAGAAAACACAACCATACTTAACTCTATTTTAAGAGATGAATTGAATTATGATGGTATTGTAGTAAGTGATTGGAGAGCGGCCTATACGCCCTTAGCTAGTTTTGTAGGTGGATTGGATATGAGTATGGGAATCTGTGCTTATGTTTATGGAAACGGAGATTTATTAAAACTGGTTAATAATGGAACGATTAAGCATAAAGCGTTGAATGATCGTGTTTTTCGGGTATTAAAACTGTATCAGCGAACCGGTCTTTTAGAAAAGAAAAATAATAAAAAACCCTTTAAGGTTAATACACCAGAACATAAAAAGGTAGCTCTAGAAACCGCCAGTCAAGGTATGGTTTTGTTAAAAAATGAAAATAAACTTTTACCACTAAAAGTAAATGATTATGATAAAATAATTGTTACAGGTCCAGCTTTAAATCATGTGGCCTTTGGAAAAGGATCGAGTAGAGTAGACTCAGAGTTTTCATTAACCCCACTTGCTGGTTTAATTAGTACATATGGCAAAAATAAAATAATAGAAATAGCAGATATTGAGACGGTAGATAAAAAAACGCTCAATACATATGAAACTTTAAAATATCCGGTTTTATACTTTGCCGAAGGAGGGCAAGGCAGCGAAGGACACGATATGAAAACGTTAGTATTACCTAATAATCAAAGCGAATCTATTAAAAAATGGAATAAAAAGTTTTCAACCGCTGTAATTGTTCAATCTGCTAGTGCGTTCGAAACTAGTTCATGGGAAACTGATACAGATGCTATTTTAAGTGCTTGGTATTTGGGGCAATCAGCAGGAGATGCTATTGCACAAGTTTTAAGTGGGCAAACAAACCCTGGAGGAAAACTAAGTTTTACAATAGCTAAAAACTTAAATGATTATGCGCCACACGCTTTAGATACTTGGCCTCCTCAAGCAATTATTAATCCAGCTCCAATTAAGGCTTCTTTTAAGGCAGAAGAGCGTTTTGCTTTACATGGTTACGATATGGATTATAAAGAAGGTGTGCTTTTAGGATATAGATGGTTTGATACAAAAGGTATTAAGCCTGCTTATGAGTTTGGTTTTGGATTAAGTTACACCAGCTTTAAACTTTCAGATTTTAAAGTTGAAGTAAAAAATTCAAATAAAGAAAATCCACAAATTCATATTTCAGGAAAAATTACCAATATCGGCTCGGTTTCGGGAAGTGAGGTTATTCAGGTTTATGTAAGCGATCTGCAGAGTACTGTTATTAGGCCTACAAAAGAGTTGAAGGCGTTTAATAAAATTAAGCTAGCTCCTAATGAAAGTAAAATATTTTCTTTTAATTTAACAAAAGAGGCTTTTGCTTTTTGGGATGTGCAAACTCATGGTTGGAACGTAGAGGAAGGCAAGTTTGTAATTTCTATAGGTACATCTTCGCATCAAATAAAGCATCAAGATATTGTGAATCTGGACTAAGCTGTTAAGATTTAAAGGTTATTTTTATTCATCTTTACCCTTGTTTATTCAACAAGGGTAATTTTTTTCCTTGTAAAGGGTAACAAAACTAAATTACACTAGTGGTTATTAAAGAAAAATTAATGATGATTTTGTTGAAAATTACTTACATTATATAAGAGTGAGATGCCTAAATACTAATTGATTTTATTACTTTAGAGGCTTCATAATACTCTAAACTAGTTCATGGCATTATATCAAACCTCAGTTTTAAAACAGCACATATCTTTACAAGACAAAGACCTCGTAAATAAAGCGTATAAAAAATACACTAAGTATTTCTTAAACCCAACTATACAAGACAATATACGCAGTTCTAAAGAAGAAGAATATCAAGGCATATTTCTTACCGAACTCTTTGCAAACATATTAGGGTACACCTTAAAACCAAATGCCGATTTTAATTTAGTTGCTGAATATAAAAATCAAAATAACGCACGTAAAGCCGATGGTGCCATATTAAATAACGATGTTGCTATTGGTGTTATAGAATTAAAAGGTACAAACACCAAAGACCTAGAAAGCATACGTAAACAAGCGTTTGATTATAAAGCCAATCAAAAAGGCTGTATTTATGTTATCACCTCAAATTTTGAAAAACTACGTTTCTATATTAACGATGCTACAGAATTTGAAGAATTTAATTTATTCGAACTCTCCTTAGAACGTTTTGAATTATTATATCTATGTTTACAAAAGGATAATATATTAAATAACGTACCCTTAAACATTAAAGAAGCGTCCGTAGTTATAGAAGAACAAATAACAAAACAATTCTATAAAGACTATTCTGTATTTAAACGTGAATTATATCGCGATTTAGTAAAGCGCAATGCAAAACCTTTAAAAGCAAAAGCATCTAATGTCACCTCGAGCGCAGTCGAGAGGTCTCAAGAAGAACAACTAGAACTACAACGTTTAGAAAAAAACGTGAAGCTTACCCTCTTTAAAAAGTCTCAAAAATTAATAGACCGTTATTTGTTTATCTTCTTTGCCGAAGATAGAGGTTTACTTCCTGCAAACAGCACACAACAAATATTAGATAAATGGAAAGACGATGTAGATTTTGGCGACGATAGACCACTATACACACTATTTAAGCAATACTTTAATTTCTTAGATCAAGGAAGAGCAGGAACAGCCAAAAGAGCCGAAATATACGCTTATAACGGTGGTTTATTTAAAGAAGATAAAACCCTTGATAGTTTAGAAATTGATAGTGAACTATTATTTAAGCATACCAGTAAATTAGCAGCTTACGATTTTGAAAGCCAAGTTGATGTAAACATACTAGGACATATTTTTGAAAACTCACTAAACGAGATTGAAAGTGTAAATGCCGAAATTGAAGGTGGCGACTTCGATAAACAAAAATCTAAACGTAAAAAAGACGGTGTTTTTTACACCCCTAAATACATTACCAAATACATAGTTGAAAATACCATTGGTAAACTTTGCAACGAAAAGAAAACCGAACTAGGCTTTAAAGAAGAAGAATATTTTAAAGGCAGAAAGAACAGGCAAAAAGCAACCATTACAAAACTAGTAAACATACTAGACACGTATAGAGATTGGTTGTTGCAACTCACTATATGCGACCCCGCTTGTGGCTCTGGTGCGTTCCTTAACCAAGCCTTAGATTTTTTAATAAAAGAACATACTTACATCGATGAGTTAAAAACCAAAGTTTTAGGCGGTGGCTTACAGTTTCCCGACATTGAAAACACCATTTTAGAAAACAATATTTACGGTGTAGATTTAAACGAAGAATCTGTAGAAATCGCAAAACTATCGCTTTGGTTACGCACCGCACAACCCCGCAGAAAATTAAACGATTTAAGTAGCAATATTAAATGTGGTAATTCTTTAATTGATAGTAAAGCCGTTGCAGGCGATAAAGCTTTTAATTGGCAAGAGCAGTTTCCTAAAGTATTTGAAGAAAAAAATAAAAAAGCCTATCATATTACAACGGCCATACACGACAGTCGTACTTCCGATAGGATGGTAAAATATAAAGTAAGAGAACGCCGCGATATGGGCACAAACCCCTATCCAAATGTTATTTATTTTACTCCTGAAGACGATTTAATTATTACAAATACCATTGCAAATATTGTAAAAGAAGACCAGTTAAACCTATTGGCCTATAATATTTGTGCAGACCATATTCATTTATTATTAGTTTGCCATATAGACGACATTCCTGCTATTATGCAAAAAATAAAAGGACGCACCTCTTTTGTAAAAGGAAGCAAGGCGCAAAATAAGACGTTCAACAAGAGGCTCAGCAAGGGGCTCAACAAGGGGCTTAACAAGGGGCTTAAGCCCCTTGCGGAAGCGGAAAAAGAAAAACCAAACAAACCCTTATGGCAACAAAAATACAGCGCGCCTAAAGAAATTACCACAACCGAGCAGCTATACAATACTATAAAATACATACAAAACAATAGAGCAAAACACGAATTACCAGAACATAACAAAGACACACAACAACTTATTGATGCCATGTGTTGCACACAAGATAAAGCCTTTAATACCGAATTTTCTGGTGGCTTTGATGTGGTTATTGGGAATCCGCCTTATGTACGTAAGCAAGGGTTAATGGAACATTATCCTGAAATGTGCGATTACTATGAAAAGAAGTTTCAATCAGCAACCGCAAATTATGATATTTATGCATTGTTTATGGAGAAGTGTTATTATCTAATAAATAATTTAGGTATGGTTTCTTTTATTTTGCCTCATAAATTTTTAGTGGCTGATTTTGGAGAAGGTATTAGAAAGTTTTTTAAAGAAAATACGGCTGTATCGAATTTAGTACACTTTGGGTCTGAAATAGTTTTTGAAGAAGCTTCAACATATACTTGTATTGTAGATTTAACTAAAACAGTAAAGCAAAAAGTGAACTTTAAAAAACTATTACCAAGTGAAGTTTTTGAGCCTTTTATTTGGGACACAATGTCTTATTCTAATTTATCAGAAAAAAATTGGGATTTACAAAGTGAACAGGTTTTTGATGTAATTGATAAGCTAAAAGAACAGCCTTATATTGTTGGAGATATTTTTAATACAATTTTTCAAGGACTAGCGACAAGTCTCGATTCTGTTTATGTTTTTGAAGGAGTTGACAAAGGAAGCTATGTAAAAGGATATAATTCTAAATTTGATTATCACTTTGAAATTGAAAAATCAATAGTCAAACCATTTATTAAAGGTAATGAAATATCAAAAAATAAAAATTTAAAAAATATACATTACGTATTATTTCCTTACGAAAATGGTACAGCAGTAAGCGAAGAATATATACAACGGGAATTACCTAAAACGTATTCTTACTTAAAACATTTTGAAAAGGAAATACGAGGAAGAGAGAGAGGTAGAATGGATATTGATGAAGGTTGGTATTTATATATTTACCCTAAAAGCTTGACTAAATTTGGTAAACCTAAAATAATGACACAAGAAATTTCTTTAGGCTGTAATATGACTTATGATGAAAACGGAGAGTTTTATCATCCTACAACAATTTATTCCTTTGTTAAAAATGAAAAATTCAAAGTTGATGATAAGTACTACTTAGGGATATTAAATTCTAAAGTAATGTGGTTTTTTCTAAAAAACACAGGAACAGAGTTACGTGGTGGTTATTTTAGATTTAAAACTAATTACTTAAAACCATTTCCTTTACCTGAAATTTCAGAAAATAATCAAGAATTAATTGATAAAGTAAATTTTCAATTAGATAACAATAAAATATTTCAAGCTCAAAATAATAAGTTTATAAAATATTTAGATTCTCAATTCAGTTTACAAAAACTATCCAAAAAACTACAAAACTGGCACGAATTAGAATTTGGCGACTTCATAAAAGAGTTAAACAAAGCCATAAAAGCAAACAATAAACTACGTGTTAAAGAGGATTTAGCAGAAATACCAACCCTAACCAAAAAAGATGAGTTTGAATGGTTAGACCTCTTTGAAGAAAACAAACAAAAAGCACAAGCCTTACAAACCCAAATTAACCAAACCGATAAAGAAATAGACCAAATGGTGTATGAGTTGTATGGGTTAACGGAGGAGGAAATTAAGATTGTGGAGAATTCTTAAAATAATAAATAAGAATGTCTATTCATTTTGATTCATAAACACAAAAAACCATAGAAACTGGGTGAGTAAATAGCAATTGTAGAGAATAGCTAAATGGAAATATGGACTTGCAAACAAAAAACGAGACAATGCGTTGAGTGACTATGCTGCTAATTCGTGATGCTACATATCTAATTCAAATTCACTAATGCTTCGGTTTTCTAAAAAGGAATAATTTTGTTTATTATTGTATCATGTTTCTATCTATTTAAAGATAGATAATTCGGCTTCAAACCTTCGTTTATAAGTGTGTTGATATACCCTTTCTACTTTTAATGATTTAGAAAAGGACGCTATCTGTGGTTGTTTTAAATTTACGTTTTCGTTTAGCAAACAAATAATTAGCGCTCATGATATTGGCTACTTTAAGATATCACGCTCTAATTCGGCTTCTTTTAAAGCCTTTTTTAAACAATCTATCGCTTTCTCTTCATTAGATATTTTAGGCTTACCCCAACCAGGAAAACTGTTTTTACAGTAATTTTTTAATTCTTTACGCCAACCATAAAGCACAGACGGTAAAATGTATAAGTTTTCACTGCCCTGCTTTACATTGCCTTTACATAACTTAATACTACAGCTTTTGCTTAAATTTTAATGTGTAGTTTCGGGTTACTTCTCATAATAGCTAAATTAATAACGCACAAACAAATTCTATCTACTTGGCGTCTAGTTTAATGTAGTAATTATTCACAAAATTATTTGACTTATTTACCCTTATAATTGAATGAAACACCCCCTTGATTCTAACAAGTGGAGCATAGATTTACACCGCAAATAAAAATCAGTTTTAGACTTCTTTATAATGCTTTGGGTTTAAGAAGTTAAGTGAATTAGAAAAATTAAATCAAAAAAACAATATGAAAAAAAACCATTTATTTTTACTAATGTTATCAATTTCTTGGTGCTCTTTCTCTCAAAATTTAATATCGGGAGTAGTCAAGGATAATTCTGGACCTATGCCAGGTGTTAACATCTTAGAAAAAGGAACGTCAAATGGAGTGGTAACAACTTTTGATGGAACATATGAGATAACCACTGCTAAGAACGCTATTCTAGTTTTCTCGTATCTCGGTTATAAGGTTAAAGAAGTAGAAGTATCCAATGAGCAAAATATTAATGTTGTAATGACAGTAGACACCGAAAGTCTTTCAGAAATTGTTGTTGTTGGATATGGGAGACAGAAAAAGGAAAGTGTTTTAGGAGCAATTAACCAAGTTAAAGGGGAAGACGTGGTAAATTCAGGATCTCCCAATATAGTAAATGCCTTAAATGGAGTATCACCAGGACTAAATGTTGTTCAATCTTCTGGACAACCTGGGGCAGATGAAGGACAAATATTTATTAGAGGGAATGCAAATCCTTTAATATTAGTAGATGGTGTTGAAATTGTAGGTGGGTTTTCCAATATTGACCCTAGGGATGTTGAAAGTATAAGTACTTTAAAAGATGGAGCAGCAACAGCTGTTTATGGTATTAGAGGTGCTAATGGCGTAATTATTATAACAACCAAACGAGGTAAAATAGGAAAACCTAAAGTCAGTTTTAATAGTCAATTTGCAGTTAAAACAGTACAGAATTCACCAGATATGTTAAATGCCTATGATGCACAAAACGCCCTTAACGTAGGTATTTTAAATGATCAAATGTATACAGGAGGATATTCCTCTGAAGAAGATTTAGCACATTGGGCTAGTGGTGATTTACCATATATCTATCCAAATACAGATTGGCAAGACACGTTGATAGAGGATTATGCCTTTAGTACAACTCAAACGGTGTCATTAAGAGGTGGAAATGATTTTGTTAAATATTATGCCTCTGCTGGATATTTAGAGGAAGGCGATATTACTAAAACCGTAAAGTTATTTAATTATAATCCGGATTTTAAATTTCAGAGATATTCGTTTAGAGGAAATTTAGATTTTACATTAACAAAATCAACACGACTAAAAACAAGTATTAGTAGCCGTTTAGAGGATACAAACCAACCAGGAAATACTGGAAATGCTAATTTTATAAAATTATATCAATCAGCTCCAGGTGGTTTGGTGCCTATATACCCAGCCGAAATAATGGAACAATATCCAGATCCTTTATACCCTGATGGTTTTTCAGAATATAGGTTTGGTGCAGGTGTTAACTTGTATAGTAGTATAAATGCAACAGGAGCTTTGAACGCTTTAAAAACAGTATTCTCAATAGATTTTGAATTAGAGCAGGATTTAGATTTTATTACCGAAGGTTTAATGTATACAGGTAAGTATAATTACGTTAGTAGTTATACTACTAAAAGTGATTTTGATTTAAGTAATAGTGAAGCAGGAAGAATTGATACTTATACTTTGAATAGAGATGGTAGTTGGTTTTCTTTTGAAGGTAGAAATTATGAACGTCCTACAGAATTTTTTCATAATAATGAAAGCATCACTTATAATCAAGAAATTTCATATTACAGAGGGCAGCTTAATTATAAAAAATCTTTTAATAATCATAATGTTACTGGATTGGCTATTTTTAGCCGTAGTAAACGTGTTACAGGTACAGAATATCCTTATTTTAACGAAGATTGGATAGGGCGTTTTACCTATGACTATAATTCACGTTACTTTTTTGAAGCAAGTGGTGCTTATAACGGAGATGAAACTTTTGCAAAAGGACAGCGTTTTAAGTTTTTCCCATCGTTTGCATTAGGTGCAAATTTAGCAAAAGAAAATTTTGTAAAAAATACAATTCCCGTACTTAATAATTTTAAAGTTAGATATTCATATGGACAAACAGGAGATAAATCCGGTTTAGGAAATAATCGTTGGCAATATTTAAGTTTTTATGATAATATTAAAAGTAATCACTTAAGAAACAGATATTATTTTGGAGAAAATATAAACACACCTCTTACGATTATTGGAGAATCTCAAATAGGGAATACAGAATTAACTTGGGCTACAGTTACCAAACAAAATATAGGAGTTGATTTTGGTGTTTTTAAGAATAAATTTTCAGGTTTTGTAGAGTTTTTTAAAGATGAAAGAGAGGGCTTAATTGGTAGGCCTACTGCCGCTGTACCAAGTTATTTTGGTTCATCAGTTTCGTTACCTTATGCAAATTTAGGAGCTTCAGAAAGTCATGGTTACGAGGTGTCTTTAACTTATAAAAACAAAACCAGTGGTGGGTTTAGTTATGCTATTACTGGATTTTATGGCTTTAATGAAAACAGAGTCGTTATAAGCCCCGCAGATGGTGCTGGAACACCAGAGTATTCAAAATTAGAAGGAAAACCAGCAGGAACAACAGCTTTATTACAAACAGATGGGTATTTTCAAAATATAGATGAATTGCTAAATTATCCAGAATTTGCTGGAAACCCTGGATTGGGCGATTATAGATATGTAGATTATAATGCTAACGGAACCGTGATAGGTAACGATTTACAAGATCAGGTTCGATTTGATTTACCAACATCTCCAAAAAACAGTTATAGTTTTAAATTAAACTTAGGATACAAACGTTGGTCTTTAAGTGCCTTGATAAATGGTATTAAAGGTCATAAAGGGTTGGTGAATAGTACGCTGGCTTATGCGTTGCCAAGTGGAGAAGCAACAGGAAGATACGATCAGTTAGATTACTGGACACCTAGTAATCCAGATGCAGCATATCCCGCATTGCATAAAAGTATAAGCAACCCAAACTTAAATGCAGGAACTACTGCTAGAATTATAAATTTAGATTATATCAAATTAAGAAGTTTAAACTTGGCTTACAACTTTGATATGAGTAAAAGTAATAGTATCAGTGTTTTAGAGGTTTATTTGAATGGGAATAACCTTTTTACTATTTCAGATATTGATTATGGCGATCCTCAAGGTAATTCAGCAGGTAGTTATCCTATTTTGGCTAGGTTTAATTTAGGGCTAAATATAAGTTTATAATATAAAATTTAATGATCATGAAAATAAATAGATATATATGTAGTGTTATAATCTTCGCTAGTTCATTTGTTAGCTGTGAAGATTATTTGGATAAAGTACAAGAATTTGAAGGACTAAATCAAGAAGACGTTTTTGAAGATATACTTTTAGCAAGAGACTTTTTGGATGGTGGCTATGGGTATTTGTTAACAGAAATGAGTGCGCGTGGAGGAAATAACAAACAGTCAGATTATTTACCAGGAATGACCATGTCTGGAGAAGGTTATCCAGGGAGAGTTAATAGCAGTGTTCCGGAACTGTATAATTTTTATGCACAAGGAGACTACTTAAGTTTAATGAATCGTGGATTTACAGCAACACAATCTCCCAATTTTGTAGAGCGGTATTCTTTCAGCTGGAAAGGAATTAGAATAGTTAACAGTTTTTTGGAGAATGCAGATAGAATTAATAACGCAAGCGAAGAAGATGTAAACAATCTAAAAGGTCAAGCTTATTTTTTAAGAGCCTATTACTATCATTTAATGACCAAACGCCATGGGGGACTTTATTATTTAAAGGAAAATTTAAATTTAAACGAATCCCTAGATAAAAACAGAGAATCCTATGCCTCTAACTTAGCCGATATGCTTGAAGATTTAGATTTAGCAATTGATTTGTTACCTATAGATTGGTCTTCTGAAAATGTTGGTAGACCCACAAAAGGAGCAGCTATGGCTTTAAAATCTAGAGTAACATTATTTGGGGCAAGTCCTTTAGCTAATACAACTAACGATGTACAAGCATGGCAAGATGCGGCTATAGCCGCATCTGATTTAATTCAGTTTGCTAATACAAATGGCTTATACAACTTGGCAGATGCCAGTGCAGCAAGTGGGTTAGATGTGGGGCATGATGGAGCAGATCTTTTTTTAGCAGAGCCAGAAGAATTAGCTCCCTATAGAAATATTTTTGTTGGACCAGGTATTCAGAAAACTATTCCAGATGAAGTTATTTTTATGGAAGTTAATGAAATAGTAGAAAACGTGTTTAAAAACACTATCAACCCTATACCTAGGCTCACCCTAACTAGTGGGTTTGATACTATGAAAGGAAATGGCCGTCCAATGAATATTGGTGCCTTGGCTAATTTTGTAGATAAGTTTGAGACTAAAAGTGGTTTAGCTATAGAAGACGATACGAGTTATAATCCACAAGAACCATTTATTAATAGAGATCCCAGATTTTATAATGCTATATTATTTGATGGTGTAGCATGGGATGTTACAACAGCTGGGCCATTAAATAAGACAGGATTTGTTGATTTGGCTGTTGTTAATGAGGAGTATGAATATGGAATAGATTTACATAACCCCAAAACACCTGCAAATTTAACATGGAGGGTACAAAACTTAACCGGCTACCGAATTAGAAAGTGGGTGTCTCATGGATTTGGATGGCCTGGCTACAGAAATTTTCATATAAATAATAATGTATTTAGAATGGGAGAAGTGTATTTAAACTATGCAGAAGCTGTAAATGAAGCTTATGGTCCCAATGGCACTGCTCCAGGATTTAATTTAACGGCATTAGAAGCTGTAAACATGATAAGAAACCGAGTTGGAATGCCTAATGTGAATAGTATGTACATAGGATCTAAAGAAGCTTTTAGAGAAAGAATTAGAAATGAACGCGCTGTAGAATTATGTTTTGAAGGAATTAGATATGATGATTTAAGAAGATGGAAAGTAGCACATTTAGAAGAAAATCTAAAAGTAGAGTTTTTAGAAATGCGTTGGCAAGGAGGAACTAGCGTGTTATACCCAACAGGGTTTAGTTATGACAAAGTAGAGCAAACTAATTTGAAAAAAACATTTAACGAAAAGAATTATTGGTGGCCAATTCCTAGTTCAGAAATCGAAGCTGTACCAACGTTTGGACAAACCATAGGTTGGTAAATAGGTAGTGTTTTTCTTTATAAAAAAGAAAACAAGATTATGAAGAACTTAAAAACAAAATTTAACAAATGAAAATAACTACAGAAAAGTCAAAAATATTTATTTCCTGCTTACTCAGTGTACTAGGAATTCAGTTGGGTGTTGCTCAAAACACCTCTTTGAATACTTCAGTTGCTCAAGATTCGGTACAAATAAATGATAACGATGAAATGTTAAAAACACCATTTGGCGTTTTTAATTTAAGCCGTACAAGTGGTGCTGTCTTCCAAATTTCTGGAGATGAATTAAGAAAAACAGGAGGCGATAATTTATCAGAAGCTTTAAGAGGACGGGTTCCAGGATTAAGAATTGTAAGAGGTACAAATACACCTGGTACAGATGGAGGTTATTCTTATGTATTAAATGGCGGTAACCCTTATATTCTAATTGATGGACAGCCAAGAGGTTTACAAGTAGATTTAAGAGAGGTCGAAGAAGTATTAGTTTTAAGTGATGGCACTTTTAACTCGTTATTAGGAAACTTAGGAGATAATGGATTGATATATGTAAAAACTAAAGGAGGTAAACCAAGCCCTTTAAGTATTGATGTCAATTTTCAAAAATCGATAAATGCACCTACTAGAATGCCAGATTTACTTTCAGCATCAGAATACGCAAAAGTAATTAACCAAGTAGCCAGTAATGATGGCTTAGGGGTTATATATAGTCCAGATGCCATTCAAGCTTATGAAACAGGGACCAACCCAATAAAATATCCAAATATTAATTATCAAGAAACGTTTGTAAGTGATTTTTCTGTTTCCAATTATGCTTCATTAGGTATTTATGGCGGAGAAGAAAAACTAGCTTATAGCGCTTTTATAGGATATTCTGATTGGGAAGGCTTAGAGAAGGTAGGCTCTGAAATAAATGGTAGAGATATTATTTTTAGAACTAAAATAAATGCAGCTATTAACGATTTAATCAGTACGAGTGCAAGTGTTTATGGGAAATTTGGCGAGAATGTTAGACCTGTTATAGGAGCCGATCAAACATTTAATTGGATTTCTTCAACTCCTGCAAATGCGTTTCCATTAAAGGTTGCAGACACTGCTTATGTAGTTAGTAATCAGTATAATTCGAACGTCTTATCTGAATTAGAGTCAGGAGGTACTAGAACCGATTATAGCTCGAATTTAGTTTTTGACTTGGGATTGGATTTTGATTTTAAGGATTATATACCGGGATTAAAATATAGTACTTATATAATGATGCGAACTTTTAGTACTCAAGCATTGTTAGCAAATAACACCCCAGGCTTGTATACTTTAGATTATCAACAAGATGCTACAGGACAGGATTCGTTGGTTTTAAAGTTGCATACAAGAGAGGTTAATGTTCTTAATGTTAATAGAGCAAATGCGAGCGCTCAAAGAGATTTTGTATATGGAGGTAATTTAAGTTACAATAAACGATTTAACAACGATGTGTTAAATTTAAACCTTAGCCATCTTTTATATAGCCAGCCAAACAGAAATTCAGAACAATTAGATAAAAGAGATTTAACTTTCAATTTAAACGGATCCTATGCGCTTGATAATAAATACATCATGTACGCAAATATGAATATGAGTAGTAGTTCTAAGTTTATAGGAGATAATAGAACGAAATTATTTCCAACTATAGGTTTAGCTTGGGTGGCGTCAAACGAAGGTTTTTTAAAAAATCATGATGTAATAGACTTTTTAAAGTTTAGAGCGTCCTTTGCAAAAGTAGGTACAGAATACTCTGCTTCAACCTTTTATTATTTAGATACATGGGGAGGAAGTGAAAACAATGGAACTATTTATTTAGGAGATGGAAATACCACACAATCTAAATACGGATTTCGTTTAACAAATACAGCTAGTGAAGCTATTGATTGGGTGGTTTATAATCAACTATTTGCAGGCGTAGAATTAAAGATGTTAAAAAAATTGAGCTTGAATCTTAACTATTTTAATATAGCAATTAACGGGCAAGTTATTAATGCCAGCGAACAATACGCAACAGCTTTAGGTAATAATGTGTTTTTACCACAAATAAATTATACCAATAAAAGAAATCAAGGATTTAATTCAAACATTTCTTTTAGTGATACTACCAAACCGTTTAAATATTATTTTAGTGTAAATGGAGGTTATAATAAGATTGTTGGAGAAAGGATATCAGAAATTCAACATTTAGAGTCATACAGAATAAGAGAAGGTCAAGCCGAAGATGAAATTATGGGATATGTAAGCGATGGCTTATTTACTGCAGAAAATATTGGAAGCGCCTTACCTCAGTTCGGTGAGGTAAAAGGAGGAGATATTAAATATATTGACCAAAATGGAGATAATGTTATTGATGCTAGAGACCAAAGAGCTATTGGAAATAATACACCAAGGTTTAATTATGGTATTAATCTAGGATTTGAATACAAAGGTTTTAACCTAGATGTGGTTGGAATGGGAGTTTCAGGGTATGATATAAACCTAAATAGTATCGCATATTACCAACACAGTGGTTTAGAAACCTATTATGCAAATGTAAATAGTAACCTACCAAATGGAAATGAAAACCCGAGAATAAGTGCCTTTGGAAGTATCAATAATTTTACAAATTCAGATTATTGGTTAGTAGATGGTAGTTATTTTAGAATTTCTAATGCACAATTTGGATATAAATTACCAGGATCCTTAATAGCTAAATGGCCTGTTAACAAAGTGAAATTATATTTAACAGGGAGCAATTTAGCTTTGTTTAGTAAAATGAAAGATTTAGATCCAGAAGATCCTAGATCAGGAATATTTGAATATCCTATGATGAGGAATTTCATATTTGGTGTTTCAGTAAATTTTTAATCAATAAATGGTAAAAAAACTTAATAAAATGAAATCAACTAATACAGTAATAACAATTTTAGCCTTCATGTTTAGCATTGTTGGATGTAGTGATTTTTTAGAAGACGATATTCAGTATTTTAATGAGGAATTTGTAACAGAATCGGGTTTAAAATCTAGAGGAATTATAGATGATATTTATACAGATTATTCATTTAATTATTTTGATGATTTTTCTGCTGAATATCTTACAGATAATGGCGTTTTAAACTCACAGGAAACAGGATTAGTTACGAGCCAATGGACAGCAACTAATAACCCGTTTCAATACGTATGGCAACGTTCCTATAATAACATTAGAAAGGTTTATCAGTATATAGAATTAGTTCACAATAAAGATTTGGATTATTTGTCAGATCCGGATGATGCTATTTTGAATGAAAATGTTAAAAAGAGATATTTTGGTGAAGCCTATTTTTTAAAAGCTTGGGCACAATGGGAATTGCTGAAAATATTTGGAGGCCCATCAGAAAGTGGAGAAATGCTTGGCTTTCCAATTGTAAATGGAATTTTAGAAAATGAAGAATATGCAGAATTAACACGGGGTACTTATGATGAGTGTGTAAATCTAATTATGGCAGATTTAGATGTAGCTATTAATAATCTACCTCTTGTATATGCAGGGAATGGTGCTGATGGATATGGTGTCTCCGAAACAGGTAGGGGAAGTGGTTTAGCTGCATACGCACTAAAAGCTAAAGTGGCATTAATGGCAGCTAGTCCTGCTTTTAACCCAACTAACAATTTAGAAAAATGGGAATTAGCAGCAACCTATGCGCATGATTTAATTGTAAAAAATGGAGGGTTAATAAACCTACAAGCTTATAACTATAGTCGAGAAAATAATCCAGATCATATCTGGAGAATGCGCAACTCAAGACAAAATAATAGTTTAGAGAATAGATTATATCCTCCAACTTTATATGGTCAAGGCGAGGTGAATCCTTCTCAAAATTTTGTTAATGCTTTTCCAGATGCAAATGGCTATCCAATAGATAATGCCTTAAGTACTTATAATCAAACAACACCATATGCTTCTAGAGATAGTAGATTTTATAGATTTGTATTTTACAATGGCGATCAATGTTTTACCTCAGCATCATGTACAGAGTATAATCCTATTGAAATATATCAAGGAGGTTTAGATAATTTTGGTGGTTTCATTCCTAACGAAGGAACAAGAACAGGATATTATTTAAAAAAGTTTTTAAATAACTTAAATTTTGATCCGTCAGCTCTAAATCCCACAACAAATTTACCAAAAGTGTATGTACAATTAGGGCTTACAGATATGTATTTAAGTTATGCAGAGGCATTAAATGAGGCTTTTGGACAACCTGATATGATTCCCGCTGGTTTTACATTTTCAGCAAAAGATGCTTTAGCAAAAGTAAGATTGCGAGCAGGAATATCTTCAGATCCTTATCTTAATGAGGTTGCAGCCAATAGTAATGATTTTAGAGATTTAGTAAAAAATGAAAGACGTATAGAACTATCTTTTTCAGGAGAAAGGTTTCATGATTTAAGAAGATGGAAAGACATTGAAAACACTGAAGATATTAAAGGAGTAAAAATTGTTAAAAACGCTAACGATACGTTTACTTATGAGGATATTCTAGTTGAAGTAAGAAATTTAGAAACTAAAAATTATTATTTACCGCTTCCTTATACAGAGCTACTGTTAAATGATAATCTAGAACAAAATCAAGGGTGGTAAACAAAATAAAAATATAAATTATGAATAAAAGTAAATTAAAATCAATAATCGAAATTTTGGTATTTATTATTATAGGGGTAGGTGCAGTATCATGTTCTTACGATGATTTTGTGGAAAACGAATTTGAATTTACATCAGTATACTTACCAAAAGCACAAATAAATCGCACTTTTATTATGGGTGAAGGCATGCAAATTGGTGTAGGTGTTGTCTTGGGGGGCAGGTTGTCTAATACAGAAAATGTTGAAGTAACATTTTCTTTAGATGATGGACTAGTTACCGACGCTGGATTAACACCATTACCAAGCAATTATTATCAACTTGTAGATAAAGGAGGTAATCCAATAACTAATAAAATAACGATTCCAGCAGGCAGTGTACAAGGATTTGTTTACGTAAAGGCAGATTCTATAAACTATCTTGCTGATCCATTATCATTTGGTAATAATTACGCATTAGGCTTTCAATTGGATAATGTGGTTAAAGCAGATTCTATTTTAACAGATTATAAATCATCCTTAATTACGTTTTCATACATAAACCAACTTTATGGCAATTATGTACAAACAGGAAAAGTTATAGAAACAGATGGAACCAATGTGGAAATAATTACTTATTCAGGAGGCATAACAGATGTTGTAGAGCTAACAATGGAAAACCCTAATACATTAATATATAATGGACTTGGTACATTTAGAGGGGCTACACAAAAAATGAATATTGTGATTGCTGAAGACAATACAATAACTATTGAAAGTATTCCTGGATTGGTACCTGTTGTAGATCAAGGTGGTTCATCATTCAATCCTTCAACACGAGAAATTACTCTAAATTATTCTTTCGATTTTAATGGAATAAATTATAAATCTACTGAAGTTCTAGAATTTAGAAATAGAGTGGTTGATGGTGTAAATCAATTTGCATATGATTAGTAGAGTTAAGAAGGTTGAGGCTTATTATTTCTTAATCTAAGATTAAATAACACCTTGCTAAAACAAGCCTTACTTCTGAATAAAAAATACAATTTAAAGGATTTATTTTTAATTAATTTTTTGAAAATAGTTTTTGAAAAATAATTAAATAAGATTGAAAATATTAATATGAAAAAAAAGACATTAATAATCAGTATTTTGTTGTATACCTTCTGTTTGAGAGGTATGGCGCAAAAGTATGAAATACCGTTTGAAAATCTAAAAATTTTAAATGGTAGTACACATTCTCATTCTATACTGTCTTATTCACATGGAGATCATCTGGAACATAATGATGATTTTGTTAAAGGTAGCAGGATTTTATATATAGATTCACTTTTTGTAAGTCGACCTAAAAACACTCATCTTAAAAAAGATTGGGACTCTTTTCAAGGGTTACCTGAAAAACATTATGAAGAAGCAAAAAATGCTGAATTTGATTTTTATTGTGTAACAGATCACTCTCAAGAAGAAGCATTTTTTCCTAATAGTATAAACAATACAGCATGGGCCATAGCTAAAAAACAAGCAGAAATGGCTTCCAATAATAACTTTTCAGCTTTTATGGGTGTTGAACATTCGGAAAACGATAGTGAGAATGGAAGAGGGCATTATAATGTTATTGGGTCTTCTTCTTACATTAATGCTATCCGTCCAGGTGTTGATATTCCATTTTTTTATAAATGGCTCAAAGAAAACCCTATTAATTTAAAAACAGGTAATCCTGTTGTAGTCATGTTTAATCATCCTAAAAAAGAGCAATATAATAATTGGGCATACCGTGATGATAAAATTACAGAAATTATAAGTTTATTAGAAATAAGAAATAATCAAAAATCCAGGGGTGGAGGCTTTATTAGTGCTTTAGATAAGGGGTGGAGAGTTTCACCGGTTGCTAGTATCGATAATCATAATTATACAGATATTGCAATAGTACAATCAAGGGCTTTTGTTTTAGCCGAAAGGAATACACCAAAGGATATATTAATTGCAATGCGCAAAAGAAGAACGTATGCATCTTTTGATAAAAACCTGGAATGTCGTTATTCAGTAAATGACTCGGTTATGGGGAGTGTAATTCCGCAAAAAAACACCTATGATTTAAAGATTTATGTGAATGATCCTGACACGAATGAAGAATCCGATAAAATATCAAAAATAGATATAGTTACCAAAAAAGGAAAAATTATAAAATCAATTAAATCAAAAAAAAGGAAACATAAAAATTATTGGAATATATCTTTAAAGAATAATGATATAGATGAATATTTTTTTATTCAAGTTTGGGACAATTCTATACCTGAAAATACTAAAAAAGGACCCGTACCAGTAGCTTGGCTTGCACCAGTATGGATTTTGAAGTAGAAAATGTCAAGTTACTTATTTAAACATTAATTCAGTTTGTTTAAATTTCTATAAAAGAAAAAAGATTCAAATTTAGAGTAATTAAGTCATTTATAGGAGATTAATTTATAATTAAAAAATAATAAAATACAGTACAGAAGATAGGTTTAAGTTTACTTAATATTTTATTTGTTTTAACAGTCTAATTTGGTCTTAATAAATAATGAATTATTATAAAATATTGAGAAATTATTAAAATCATAAACTTTTATAGACTTAATGAAGTTATCAAAAATTAAATTTATTTCTAGACTAACTAAGATTACTGCTTAAACCTTTTGGTTTTTATCTTAGAATAAAAATTTACGTCATTCCTACTAAAACGGGAGTAAACCCAAAGATTAAAAAAACAAATTCAGATGAATTTAAAAATAATTACTATTGTAGTTTTTAATTTAATACCAATTATTACACAATGTCAAATTATAAAAGAAAAAGAACCACCAAACATCATATTTCTAAGTATAAATGATGTCAATGATTTTGTAGGCTTTTTAGATGGTAGATACAAAGCAATCACACCAAATATGGATAAGATTGCTAATATGGGTGTAAATTTTACAAATGCTCACTGCACAACCCCTTCCTGTGGCCCTAGCAGAAATGCTATCTTGTTTGGACAGCATGCCTTTAATTCAGGTTTATATCGTTACAATAAGGATATGCAAGAAATACAAGTTGAAATACGAAAAAAAACTCCAGAATTCATTTCTTTACCACAATTACTTAAAGAAAATGGATACAATACATTTGCATCTGGAGAAATTCATTGCTACAATTGGACTTATACACACATGCATGGTGAAAATGAATGGACAGGGCACTATACTCCAAAACAAAAAGAGATGAAGCCTATTGAAGATTTAGGTTATACGTTTAGTAAATCTCGGAAATTTTATCCTACCCTTAATGATGACTCAGACTACCAGTCTTATGATGTGGTTAATTACGGAATAGAAATACTTGAAAAAAAGCATGAAACTCCTTTTTTTCTTGCCTTAGGTTTATATGAAGGACATTTACCTAATATGATTCCTAAAAAATATTTTGACTTATATAATGCATTAGAAATCACTCCTACTTATTTAGAGGATTTAGATGATATTCCGCCCGTAGGCATTGAATTCATAAATAATGGAAATGATGATAAGAAGATTAAACAGGCTGACAAATGGAAATTGGTTATTCAGTCTTATCTTGCAACGCTTTCATTTATAGATAATCAGGTTGGTAGGATAATAACAGCTTTAAAAAATAGCGAGAATTACAGGAATACCGTTGTTATATTATGGTCAGACCATGGTAATCATTACGGTAGTAAATCAAAATTAGGAAAATTTACGCTTTGGGAAGGAGCAACCCGTGTTCCACTCATAATTTGGGATTTGAGGGAGGGTATACAAAAAGGAAGGGTTTGTAAAGAAAGTACATCTCTTGTCGATCTTTACCCCACCATCATGGCATTAACAGGTCTTACATCTCCAAGTTATCTTGATGGCATTGATTTAACTCCATGGCTTAAAAATCCTCAATTAAAACGTGATATTCCTGCCATTACTACTATGGGGAGAGGAAATTATGCTATTAGAACAAAAGATTGGCGATATATTAGATATCATGATGGTAGCGAAGAATTATATCATAATGCTGTGGATAAACTTGAAATTAAGAATTTGGCTAATATCGATACGTATCAAGCTCAAAAAAAGCATATGATAAAGTGGCTTCCAAAATACGAAGCACCACTAAATGATATGAATGCTGGACCAATGATTTTTTATGATGCTGACCGATAAAAAAGAGGAGGTCGTCTCAAAAGTAATTTTAGGCGATTTTCTTTTTTGAATATATTTAATTTTGTTAGATAATTTTAAAATGAGATTACAATAGCGTAGGCATAAAAAAGCAAAGTAAGCTAACCTAGTTAAGCTATACTTTTTTAGGTTGTGAGCCATTGCAATTAAGCCTATTTCTACTTTTACTTTATTAACTCCTCTTAACATAAAGCGCTTAAAGTTCATGTTTTGCTTAATATTTCCAAAAACAGCTTCCTTATCCATGTAGCGCAGTTTTCTTTTTGCGATACCTTGTTTGCTGATCAATAAGTTGTTTGCCTGAGATTTTAATCGTTTTAAATTGTAATTTTGTTCTATAATACAATTTGTTTAATATTTATGGCAAAGGCTTCTATCTGTTTAGCAATGGAATTACTAGAAAACAACTATTAGCTAGAAGTAGATATTTACTTTAAAAAGAGCCTTCTAATTAGACTAAAAATCATTATGAAAGAAGCCAAATAAATTTTAAAGAATATTCTGATATGAAAACAGTTTTTAATTTGGCACAAAATCTTAGAAATATTTTTAATTCTGCTAAATCCCAAGAAATGGCATATACTATATATGCACATTAGTATAAAGAAATGAAGCAATCTGGCTTTAAAGCGTTTAATACCATAGCAAATACCATAATTATAAACTACAGATTTATCTTTAACTATTTTGTCAATAGAAGTACAA
Source organism: Algibacter pacificus (assembly GCF_008033385.1). Lineage (GTDB taxonomy): Bacteria > Bacteroidota > Bacteroidia > Flavobacteriales > Flavobacteriaceae > Algibacter > Algibacter pacificus. The sequence goes on from NZ_VOGY01000002.1 coordinate 233,222, forward strand.
ATACCGCTGCTGAATCTTTCAAGGCAAAAATAAAAGCTTTTAGAGCACAGTTTAAGAGGGGGTAGGAGTGTAGAATTCTTCCTTTTTAGACCAACTAATATTTTTGCTTAATAACCAAAATCACACAACTTTTGGACTTGATCCTTAATTATTTTATAAATAGAAGTACAAACGCTTCTGCCGAATCCTTTAATGCCAAAATAAAAGCTTTTAGAGCACAGTTTAGAGGGGTTAAAAATGTAGAATTCTTCCTCTATAGATTAACAACAATTTTTGCGTAAACACAACAATTTGGATTGATCCTTTAAAATTATACATTAATTTACGAAATATCAAGGTCTTTTGTCCTGTTTAAGTAACTGATTTATAAACAGTTATTAACAAACAGGTGACCTAAATAAGGTTCAAAAAAGGTCACCTAATAGGTCACCAACAGAATGGTATTTAATACATATTTTGATGTTTTGCAGAAACTAAAAAGTCCCGTAAACATAGTGTTTACAGGACTTTGTTGGAAATTGAATAAATTTCAGCGGAGAAAGAGGGATTTGTATTCCTCTTTATTATGCTAGTATTTTCAAGGGTTTCGCTGTAATATGTTTCGATAGGTCATTAAATAGGTCACTATCAAATATGCATAAAGAACATTAAATTATATGTGTAAATATAATAATAAACCACTGAAAACACAAGTGTTAAGTCCAAATAATGAACTACTTAATGAACTTGTTTTTAATAATTAAAAAGAGGCTATTTAAGAGGCTTAACTCTTAAACGCTTATCCAATTATCAAAGGATTAACTTCTTCAAATTTAAGCCCTGTATACTGGCAAAATTCATCAACAGAAATGAATTGATGATCTTGTTTGTTTAGGTGCTTTTTGATGTCAATTAAAAGTAATCGTGAATAACGATAACTTTTACCCGTAATTCTTTGAACGTCTTTTGGATATATACATACTCTCTTTTGTTCAAATTTCATATACTATCTATACTTTAAACTTGGCTTTGCTATACTTTATTCATGAATGTCATACAAACGAAATAAAAGCCTTTTCAAAGTTATTTAATATCATTTATCCATTGGTAAGTAAAAATAGGTAAAAAAGAACTTATTAGGCTATAATAGCTCTGTAAGGTAGTAGTTCCTTGTGTTTATTAATTTTAAATGAAAGATTTGTTCCTGTAAATCGGTTTTTGATGCATCGTGATTTGATTTATGAGGTTTGAAAGAGTGTACCTGAACATTCTAAATGTATAATCAAAAAATGAAAAATTATGGCAAGACAAAAAGGCATAATTAAACTAAAAGGTACTATTGGAGATATTACCTTTTACAAAACCAAAGACGGACATTTGGCTCGTGAAAAAGGCGGTATTGATGCAAAAAGAATTGCAACAGATCCGGCTTTTCAAAGAACGCGTGAAAATGGTTCTGAATTTGGTAGAGCGGGTAAAGCAGGTAAAGTGTTACGAACTGCTTTGAGATTGCTTTTATTGAATGCTTCTGATGGTAGAATGGTTAGTAGATTGACACAAACTATGGTGAAAGTCATTCAAGCAGATAGCACTAGCGAACGTGGATTGCGTAACGTAATTGATGGTGAAACAGAATTGCTGTTAGGATTTGAATTTAATATTAGAGGTAAACTTGGCACCAGTTTATTTGCACCTTTTACGGGTACAATTGATCGTGTTGCAGGAACTTTGGATGTTGAGATTCCTTCTTTTATTCCATCAAATATGATTGCTGCACCCAGTGGTACAACACATTTTAAAGTGATTTCTGGAGGTGCTGAAGTTGATTTTCAAGAAGAAACTTCTATTGTAGAGACTTCTGAAACGGCAATTTTACCATGGGATACAACAGCCACTGCTGTTATTAATTTAAGCAATGCCGTAACAGCAAATAGTACACATCCTTTGTTTTTAGCATTGGGTATTGAATTTTTTCAAGAGGTTAACGGACAAATGTATTCTCTTAAAAATGGAACATACAATCCTTTATCTATTGTAAAAGTTGATAGCGGTGTATAATGTTGTTGGTACTGTATAGAACTTATTTTCCTAATGGAACACAAGGAACACTCCAATTTAACGGTAAAACTATTTGCCAAACTATTGAGTTGCCTTGGTTAGAGAATCAACGTTGTGTTTCTTGTATTCCAGAGGGGATATATATTTTGCAGAAGCGTTATAGCAAACGATTTAAAAAGCATCTTCATATTAAAAATGTTCCAGGACGAAATTTGATATTAATCCATCCTGCGAATCATGCTCAAAAAGAATTAAAAGGTTGTATTGCTCCTGTAACAAAACACATAGGAATTGGTCAAGGTAGTTCCTCAAGAAAAGCACTCAAGAAATTAACTGATTTGGTTTTTCCCATATTAGATAAAAATATACAAGTGGAATTGAGAATTACCTCAACCAACCTAAATGATAAAAAGGAAGTTGAACTTAAAAATATAAAATTATGAATGTAACAAAACGTGCAAATGCACCAACACCTAAGTTTTTTAAAGTTTTAAGAACCGTAGGTTTGTCATTGCTAGCTATAAGCGGAAGTATTATTGCTGCTCCTATTGCTTTGCCTGCAACGGTTGTAACTATTGCAGGGTATGTGGCTGTTGCTGGTGGTGTTTTATCAGCTGTAAGTCAAGTAACTGTTGATGATGAAGCTCTAAAAGAAATCAACTCAGCAAATGAAATAAATTCTGAGTAATGAAAACAAATATTTCACTTAAAATAGGAACTGCCTCAGGAACATTATTGAGTATCAGTCCTACCATTTTTTCTGAAGATATTCTCAAAACAGTTCTTCTGGCTATTGTTGGAGCCACTGTCAGTTTTGCCGTTTCTTATTTTTTAAAATGGCTTACAAAGTCTAAGAAATAGACTTCATCATAAAATAAACATCGTGTTCGGTTTTTAGTGTGGTAACTTTACCGAACATTAAAGGTTCAGTCATATTGATTGAACCTTTTTTATTTACCTTTCCAATTTACAGGATCTTAATAAGGAGGTTTTTAGTTCTTGAATGGTTTTTAATTTATTTTGAAAACCTTTTTCTAGGACCTCTACTTTTTTTATTGCCTCAATTTTTGTTTGAAAATCTTGTTGCTTTAGGTACTTATGATTTTTTATCAGTAAATTTTTAACATCATTTATGCCTATAAAAGGAATAACAGAACCTTTCAAATAATAATTATAGTATTTGGATTCTAACAACATATATGATAGCTGAAACAAAGCTTCTTTTTGTTCAATTGTTTCTGTTGAAATAACAAATGAGTTTCTTATTGGGGTTCTACATGGTTTTCCGCTATTTAACCCTTTGTTTAAGATGTAGAAATGCGGTTTTGAGTACGTTTGTCCGTGTTTGTGGGTTTTGATTTGAAAAGTTAGCATAGTTATCCAATTAAAAAATTAAGATTCTCTATGCTCCGCTACGCTTCGCGCAATAAAATTTTAAAAGAAAAACAGAAAAAAGAAAGCCCATCATTAAGGAAACGAGGCTATGCTGTCAAGGTTTTTGGAAAAAATACTACTGCTTAATTAGTTCAAAATATTAAACAGAAAGGGTATTTACTGGATTGTAAAAAGATGTTAAAACCAGTTGAGTTTTGCAGTGGAGATTTTTTTCAAAACCCGTAGGGCTTGACCTTTATAGCATAAAAGCATTGGACGAAGGGAGTGCCTAGCATTGCATTCTTTTTTTTGTTTTTTTGTTTCACCTATTTTCAATTCTAGGATACTTTGGGGGAAATATGCGTAGGTGGAAGTGATTATTGATGTTGTAGCGGTGGGAAAAATAAATGAAGTGCTGAACGCAGTGGTGCACTTTTTTTATGCGCGGTGTTGAGGTGGGGAAATGAAAAGAGTGATTCCCTGATAAGGGATTGAACGAATGTAGTTTGCCTACCGCAGACACATAGCAAACATTACTAATTGCTGTAACCTACACCGCTGAAATGGGTGGCGGGGAAAGTGGTCTTTTATAATATGTTTATTTGTTCAAAATTTTAATTGAAATGAGAAGTGTGCGGCTGGAAAACGGCTATTTTACATAATGGAGTTATGGTACAGAAAGTGAATGAATGCTACCATAACTACCCGTTATGTAACTTAGCTTTGGGATAGCGTTTAAATTATTAGCTTTTTGCCTGGGGCAGCTCTTTATAGTTGTGAAATGAGGCACGAATGAAACAAGCTGTAATGTGCTGCAATAGTTTGGCAATTTAAACGCTATAGACGTGTGGCGCGCGGAACAAACCAAAAGACAGAGGGTTTTGAGGAACGAGAAAACTGGGTTTTGGTTTGTGGGGATTAAATATCAATTATATCATAATAATCTAAAAAAATATGATAAATCTGAATACTGCTACCATCATCTCTTCTGAAATATGAATTATAAATATCTATTTCATATTTTTTATCAATATTGACATCTAAATCTACATCTCCTATTGAGCACAAAATACTTTTCTGATAATTTTGATCCAATAGCTCATTAAAAGACATTACTATTGAATTTGAATCCTCTCTGTGTGATGGTTTTTCACACTCCATAAATGATAACATAAAAGCTATTTTAGAATTAGATTCTGGGTAATATTGTCTAGTTAAAAAACGATTAACTCCATGATCTATATAATATTTTTTTGTTTTAGCTAGTTTATTAATTCTTTTGCATTCTATAGCAAAATATTCATCACCAGTTAACGATTTATTAGTTGGTAATAAAACTTTAATATCTAAACTACCTATTGTTACACCATCTTTTATTTCATCAACACCAGGTTCAAAATAAAAATAATCTAGATTAAATTTTGATTTATTGTTGTTAATATAATTTTTAAGGAAATCATTTCTTAAATAATCTTCAAGTTCTAATTTGGTTTTAGCACCTTTATTTCCTTTAAATTGGACATGCTTTTTTAAAATTTCTTTTCTAGAATATTTGGATGTTTTTTTTTCTTTTTTTAATTCCGAATAAGAATACCCTACTAGATTAAATAGTTTTGTCTGATAATACGGTTCTTCAGAATAAATAAAACTGTCTGCGTTCATCTTACTTAATTAGTTTTTTTTATTTCTGATTTTGCTATAGCCTCAATAAATTCCGATAAATCTAAATGAGCAATAGCCCTATGCCAATTTTTCAAAATATTAGGCTTTATTACATAAAATGAACTTCTATTAAATCCTCTAATATCTTGTTGGGCAAACAAGCAAGTACTAACTTTATGCATACCCAATCCACCGATTTTATTTATCGAATCTTCTAAACTAGAGTTAAAAAAGTATTTTATTATATCCTTTCTCACTTCTTCTGAAACAACAAAATTAACGGCAATAAAGTTTTTATTGATATATACATCTACAATAAAGCACTTATTCGTTTTATTAAATCTCGAACTAAAATGATTGATAAATGTTTGACAATATTTTCCTATAGACTCTAGATTTTTTTCTGTTATTTTTTCAAAAATTGAAAGATGATTACTATTTAATCTATCAGCTCTCTTCATAACAGGTATACTGATATTTAAAGCATAATTTATCAATTCTTTCTCAATAGAATTTATATTAAATAATTCATATATTTTATATTCAATCTGATTTTCGATTGAATAAATCTTTTCTCTATTTTCATTGAAAAAATCATCCTTTTTTAAATCATGTAATTCCCTTGTCAGAAGTGATAACTCAATATCTTCTTTAAATGGCATTTCTAAAAATTCAATAAAATTAACTCTGTTTCTATCTGCACCAAATGAAGAACTCGTCATTAAAAGGAAATATGTAAATAATTTAGAATTAAATATTGCGGACATACAAAGAAGTAAATTCTCTACTTCATTCGACATTTCTCCATCAACAGGTACTATTGAAGCTATAGTTGATGAAAAAATACAATCTCCATCATAAAAAGCACTCACCGCTCTATGATTTAAGTATTTATCAAGACCTTTTTTTATTAATAGTTTCTTCCCTTTAAATGCTGAAATTTCTGTTATTTGAGGTACTTTTAGATCTTTTTGTATATCTCCTTTTAGATAGAGTTCATCCAATTTTTGTTTGAACGTTTTATTTGAGATTACTTGAAACTGTCTTAAATCTTTGCTTTTTTCTACTTCTATATAATCATATTTCCAATATTCTTTTGTTGATTTTCTCTTGTTAACTGGTATACCTGAATCTTTAGATTTAAAACCACCTTTTATAGTTAGATTGAATTTGCTAATTATTTTAGATATAGTTAAGTCGTTATCTTTTAGTTTTTTGATAAACAAATAATCCAAAATATTACCATATAACATTATCTTCCATAACTTATCATCCTTAATAAATAAGTTTTGATCAATTAACTTAACATCATTCTTTTCAATAACTATAGTTTTGAAATAATAATAATACTTATTAGCCCTAGCTACAATATGTTTTATTTTATTATTAGCAATACTATTGTCCTTCAAGCTATACAATAGTATTGCAGGTGGTTGATTAGCATTGTCAAATATCTGCTTACCACCAGCTACTTTATTATTTACACCAAATAAATCAAAACACTGATGCACATTAAATTTTGACAGGAAGTACTTTCTCCATTTTATAGCACTTTCATCAGAATTGTATAAGTTTTTACCTGTTACGATAAAGCAAATTTTGGTCTTATGTTCTTTCTGAATTAAATCACTTACCCTTACTATAAAGGCTTGAGAAATTTCCTTGTTACCTATAGATAATGATATTTCTTCTTTTAAGTTTCTTGATAATTCTTTCCTATTCCTTTCTGTAATATAGTCTACATACCTTGATGTCTTTACGATACCCCAAGGTGGATTACCAACAATGAAATCTAATTTAACTTGTTTTTTAAACAATGTATTGAAAGCATTGCTTTCATTAAAGAAATCTGCTTTCTGTCCTCCAAATAAGTTTTTATCCTTTAATGGTCTAAATTCAAAATTTTCAATTTCTTTTGGATGTGTTTTGTAATCTAGCAATGTGATGTAAAGAGAGAAAATAGTTATCTCAATTGCATTTTTATCGATATCTATCCCGTAAATATTGTCTTCTAATAAACGCCATAGTTTTTCATTAGAAATTGTTTTCTTATACTTATTTTCTTTGCTATTGACTACAATTTCTTTATCAATAATCCTTCTTAAAGACTCTACTAAAAAAATACCAGAACCACATGATGGATCTAAAACTTTACAATTACTATTTTGTTGTTTTTTTAAAAAAGGTTGAATAGTTTGGCTTAATACATAATCTACTAAAAAAGGTGGTGTATAATATGCTTTAACTTCTTTTTGTTTAGAAAGCTCAGTGATCATTTTACCATTAGAAAATGCAGTATTCCCTAAAAAACTCTCATAAATATTACTAATTAATTCAACTGGTATAATTTCAAAATCATAAACATTAAACATTGATGGCTGCACACTATAGCCCTTAACTTTATCACCCATAAACATTTTAGAACTCGTCAATAAATGATAAAGGATATTTAAATTTTCTTGTTTAACATAATCTTTTTCAAAAAAAGGTAGCCCTTGATTTTCAAATTCAAGGGGAAATAAATCTCCTCCAAATTTATTACTAATGTATTCAAAAAAATCATACGTCTGCTTATGATTTAGCAAGATTTGATTGAGTGCCTCTTGTCGTTCTTTTTTTGTAGAGCCAATTAAAATATTTTGATCATTAAAAACTACATTTCTGTCAATTAAATATCTAATAAAAATAAGCCTACCGATTAACCGGTTAGCAACTTCAGGTGTTAAATTTCCTTCTGGAAAATTAATCTCTTTTGCTATTAATATTCTTCTAGCATCAGTAATATTACTTAACAGAAATCTATCAACAGTTTTACTTTTTGTAAAATATTCATTATAAATCTCTCTCCAGCCTTCACCATTTCGTAGATTTTCAATATACAGAAGGTTTCTATTAACATTTATTAACTCCAACCACTGGTTTGAACTATCTGAAAAATCAAAACCATTATAGATTTCAATGTTATTTTCTTTATTTATTATAACTAAAGGTGCTCTACTTAAATTAAATGAGTGTTTTGGAATTAAACTATATTCAGATTCTGTAGGATTATCATAAAATAAGATTAATGGGTTATTAAATGGTTTAATATGCTCTTTATTTTCATACTGAATATCAGCACAAAAAATAGCATAAGGTTTTATAACTTCTGTAATTATCCTACTAACTCTACTAGGAAATACATTTAAAATTTTCTCTTCATCTTCATCCAAAATAAAAAGTCCATTTTCTTTATTATATCCAAGTTCATTAAATAGTCTATGTAATATAGATGTCATAAAAGATTAGTTATTAATTTTATAAATATTGACATGTTTTTTTTAATAGCTCCCCTTTAATTCGAGCATTATGAACCAATAGAAAAAGGCCTCTGGATTGCTTTTCTTTAGTTTGTTTAATTTATTGAACTGTTGGTTTTCAATAGTCCAATCTTTAATCTGTTTAGGGCTTTTAAATTTTTCTAAATCTGATACTATTTCATTTTTTAATACTTCTGCTAAATAAGCTGTTTTGGCTGCAGCTGTAATCGCTTCTTCAATATTAAATTTTGTAATGGTGAAATTTGTAAAATTGCTAATCCCTAGTTGTAAATGTTTAAATTCTTCTGATTTGAGATCTCTAGTTGCTAATATGTAACAAGCTTCTTGGGTATCTTCTAATACCTGAATTGCAGATATGTTTAACTTTCTGAATTTAATTTCTTCTGCCACTACTTTGTTGTAGCTATTTTGAACTGTTTTTAAATCTGTGATGTTATCTGTTAAAAAGGCCACATCAAACAATTGCTTTATGATTTCTACAGGTCTGTTTTTACTATATAATATTCCTGTTGTTTTTGGTGCAAAAGCCGTTAATTTGTCTCCTAATATGGCATCAAAGGTTGGCATTTGTACCGTAATAATTTCTCCTGTAGTTTGGACCCAATCATGCGCTATGGGAATTTCCATAAGTGCCGGATATGGATTTGGTGTGTATAATACATCTAATAGTATTGGTTCTACACTACCATCTACATTACTAGTATAATACATTTTAAAATGTCCTATTGGTGCATCTGGCGTGTGTTTTCTATTATTGTCATCTTCCCAATGTGTAAACACCGTATTTTTACTAATTTTTTCTAGAATGTTTTCTATTTCACTTTGTGTTTGCTCTGTGATAATGTCTATATCTATTGAAAATCGTTTAGGTATTTTGGTAGCTAGTAATAACGCCGTACCACCTTTAAAAATAAATTCTAATCCGTATCCTTTTAATTGTTCTAAAAACAGCAATGCATAAATTACCTTCTCAATTAATTTAGGATCTAATTTCTTTTTTCCTAAATTACTTTTAACTTCATGAATCCAATCTGGATGGTATGTTGTTGGTTCTATCATTCGTAATTATGTTTTGGCAAATTATTTAATTTTTGCCAAAGTTAAATTGGTTAAATTTTCTACTTCATTTTCTCTATTTCGTCTGTATGCATACCGCTTCATTTTATTTTTATTTACCTCATACTTTTCAAATGCAGAAGCGTAAATAAACTCTATTTCACTTTGTTGTGCTGCGTATAGTTTGGTATCAATAGTCATATCAACTAATAATTTTTCCAGCGTTGGCAGCGTTATTTTATTTATTTCTTGCAAAGGTGCTTCTGATATTAAATGTTTTAAAATAATAACATCTTCACTATTGTTGATATACAGATTGAACGTTTCTGCATCTGGTTCTATATAGACTTGCTTTCCTTGTTCTTTTAATGCGTGAAAGACAGCTTCTGTAACATCTTTGTCTAATTCTAGAACCGTATAGCATTTAAATGGTTGATGCCTCATAAATTCATTTAACCATTTGGTGTCCCAAATACAAAACTCAACAAAAGGATAGTCTTTTTTTATTTTATTGAACAAGCGTTTTAAATAACTATCTACAACAGGATTGTATGTCTTTTTTTCTTTTAATGCATACATGCCTCTTGCGGGGTTTTTAATAAGTCCTTCCTTTTTTAAACGTGACAAATACACGTTTATAGTGCTTTGTTTTAGTTCAGGAAAATCTAACACCATACAATTCACCAATTTCTCTTTTGAAATGGTTGATTGTTCTTTAAAATAAGATTCTATTTTATCTTTTATTGTATCAATCAAAGTGTTAAGTTCTTAATTAATCTTTGGCAAATTACATAATATTTGCCAAAGATTAATTATTTTCAATAAATTGTTTTCTTTACACCTAGCATCTTCATTAATTTATAGTTTTTTTAATTATCTGCGTTTGTCTTTTGATGTATTGTCATAAGCGATTAAATTGAATAGTTCTCGCATTCTACTTCTTACTCGGTTGCCATAGTGTTGTTCAATTTCTGATGCAGAGAGGTTTGTGGTAATGTGTGTTTTTAGCTTTTTACTTACGAATAAATCGTAGCGGCTTAATATGATTTCTGCCATGACATTGCATTCGTTACCGAAGTATTTTAAGTTGCTTTCCGTTCCTAAATCGTCAAAACAAATGGTGTTGTATTTTGGTTGGTATAGCTTGCCTTTGCTATACCTGTGAATGACTTCGTAACCGTCTTGTATGAATTCAAAACTTACATCTCTACAGGATTTTACATGATACTTTTCTTTTTCAGTAATATGTTTTATCAAGGTCATTAATGATGTTTTACCACAGCCTATGGGTCCGGAAAGTAAGATGCCTTTTTCTAAAGAAATATTGAGTTCAATAGCTCTTTTTTCATCTTTTAGCATATAGGCTATTAACTTTTCAATAATGGTTTTATCTTCTTTATAAATTTTGAAATGGATTCCGAATAGTTCTTTGCCTTTTTTTTCGAGCCATTGGGTTATTTCTTGGTAGTTGTGTCGCATTTTGTTTTCTAATTTTAATCTATAATTTATTATAGAAATTGCTTTAAGCTATCAACTTGTTCATTTTGTCTTGAAACAAAACGAACCAAAAATTCAAGCCTTAAATCTTCGGCGGTCAAATTGATTTTTGATTTCTAAAACAAAAGAACTCGCCTTCCTTTTAGTCAGGCTCAAACAGCTTTTGTTTTTACGAAACCTTCAAATATTTGACACTCGCCTGCCAGATTCTATGGCGGTTGAGATTGTAACTAGATTTGTTATCTACATTTTTAGTCATGTTTTTTTATTTACATTTCTACATAGCTCAGTGTGACAATAAAGCGTTTTATTTAATTGAACAAATACAGTATGAGACAAAACGTTACAATGGTTCGGAGTAATTTTTATCCGTAGTTGTGTTGAGTTGTTTTGCTCGATTTGTCGGTGTGGTGTCGGTGTTGTGCTTAAAATTAGCACTGTTGAGCATCCAATTTTCTGCAGCAGCTTTCCAATCGACCATTTTGGTTTTTCCGCCTACTAACCAACCATTGCTGGTAAAATAATTGTAAAACTTCTGCGCTTCTAATTCTGGGTGTTTTTGTTCTATAAAATACTTATTTACTTCTTCAATAGTCGGCTTCAAGACTGCATTTGAAGTGATCTTATTTTTCTTTTTTTGCCGCAACTTTTTTTCTTTTACATCGCCCTGATTTTTAAACTCTATATTTTTATTTTCAAAATTTGGTGCTTGTTCTTCCAAGTTTGAAATGTTTAAAGTGTTTGTTTTGTTTATACTGTTTATAGAAGATACCAGTGCTTGTTCACTACTAGTTTTTTGCTTGTTTAGAGCTTGTTCATCAACAGGGATATTTTTTTTAGTATTGCGGTCTTTTTTTTGAACTGGTTTTAAGTCTTCTGAAAAATTGAACATATAGACCATACTGCCTTTAAAAGGATTGTAGGATGGTTCGTATTTAAGATATCCTTTGTCATTTAATTCGCGTATGCATTTGTGATACGTTGCTTTAGAACATATTTTACTAATACGCATAACCTCATCTCTTGTAATGCTTATTGGATTTTTAAACCGGTTGATATTCCAGTATTGAAATAAGCCTAAATATAAACTTATATGTGTTGGGTTTAAATTTGAATCGTGAATGATGCGGTCAAAAAATCCTGTTAAGTGTTTTATGTAGTTCATTTTGTAAATGGTTTAATTTTGTGTTTTTTACATTGACATAAACATTTTAAATTCAATCAATACAAACTTTATCATAGAAATAGCCCCTTGAATTTTCGACAGTAAAATTGATTTTTCTTTTGTCTTAACACAAAAGAAACAAAAAGTCAAGACTTGGATTCTCAGCGGTCAATTACAATCTCAAACCCTAAAAGAAAAGAACTCGGCTTAAGCCTCAAACAGCTTTTCTTTTTACGGTTTTTTCTATTGATTGACACTCGCCTACAAATCCTATGTCGAATAGAGATTGTAATTAGCTTTCGGAATTATTAACTTTATTTTCTTCTAAAACCTTTTGAATATCATCGTAGGCATAAAAGATAATACCTCCAACTTTGGTATAAGTGAGCGTACCATTGATGCGTAGGTTTTGTAAGGTTCCTGGAGAGATGTTTAGTAATTTTCGGACTTCAATAGATTTGAGCCATTGTTTTTCTCGATACCCAGCTTGATGGGTTATGATGGCTTTGATGCTGTTTAGAAGGTCTATTCTGAATTGGTGTAAGTCTTCTTTTGTAATTAGTTCTACTTCCATAACTTGATTTTTAGATTGTTATGGTACAAATTTGTTGGTTTTGAGTGATTTTACATCACAAGGCGAACCGAAGTTGTGATACATTTTATTTTAAAGACAATAATTCAATCACTTATCTTATTCATCCGAATTATCCATTCTTTTTTTAAGACTCTCTTTAAGTGAGGTCATAAACTTTGTTCTATCTCCTTTGCGCATTCGAATTTCTAAAAAAGCTCTGTGATATTGACCTAAATTGATATTGAAGGTGTCTTCGAAATAAGCAGCAATGTCTTTTAAATCTGAAGCTCCATTGTTAAAGACACCTTCTGAATGTAATGCATATAACAACTCTATTAGAGCCACTTTAGAGCCAGTCCAGTTTTGTTTGATCTTCGGGTTAACTTGTGATTTTTGATTGGGTTGCTTATTTTCTAATAACAATAATTTATCCTCTAGGTATACTTGTAGTAAATCATGCGCTATAATTTTAGCGACTTTGTAACTATGTGTGGTTGCAAAGTTTTTATCTGATTCGAAATAAAAGGAGTTTAAGCTTAGTTTTACATCTAACTTACCGCGTACAAAATATTTATGGTCTAAATAATTGCTTCCTGTTCGGAAGTATCTATAAAACTCTAGTTCGCTATCAAAAAACAATTTTAGTTTTCGCAATTCATTTCTATAAAATTTTTTCACCACTCTTTGACCTCCATAAGGTCTTTTGGTTTCCATTTTATATATTTTGTTGTAATAAATAAATTTGGAGGAAAATTGAGGCTTGATTTCTTTGAAAAAATTAATTTCTTCGTTTGTTGATTTGAATTTTCTTTTTAACACAAACTTCTTTAATTGCTCTAAAGATTTTAAGGTTATTTCAATGGCTTGCTCACATGCCACAATAGGGTCATCAATCTCAATATTTATAAAGTTGAGTTGTTCTTGTAGGTCTATTAGTAGTTTGTTTATTGGGGGTTGCAAACCGTTATTTTTGTTATAAGTTAAATTATTAAGAAATTTTTCGCATCATCAGGATCTTACTTAATTAAAGTTTCTCATACAAATAATAACAACCACTTTGTTTACATTATTAAAACAGATATTCCTTGTTAGGTAACTTCTATAATATTATTATATTCTCAATTTTTTAAAATTGGATTTTCTTTGATAAAATTTGTGTAACACAATCCTTCATTACCTATAAAGACATACTGTTTTTTTTGAGATGTCCATTTCTTTCTGTAATTAAAATTGTATCCATTTATAGATTTTTATACTTGAATTTCATATACATTATTAAGTATTTCCTTTGTCATGCTTTCATCCTGTAACACAAAACAATGTTTAGTAAACTTACAAGCAATATCCAATATTTAGTCTTCTTTATTCCTCCATAACATGTGGATTATTTTTTCATAAACATCATTATGAGAAGTGATTGAAAAGCACTCATTGGATTATTTAATTAAGCTAAAATGTTTTTTTTTGGTATCCATAATATTTTTAGTAAAGTTAAGCTAAGACTACAAAGTCTAAATAATCATATATAGACAATAAATAAGGATAATAGGACAATTAATCATTAATATAAATAAAAAAATTATAAATTCTTCCTATATAAAGAAGTTACAAATTCTATGTAAAACATTTACACTGTGAAAGAGAAATTTCGAATGTATTAATTATTTGTATAAAGGTTTTTAATTAATTAACATTTAACTATTTCACACATTTCAATCCTTACTTTTCAAAATATAATTTGATGGTGTTTTACCTAAATGTTTTTTAAACATATAAATAAATGAGCTCGAGCTTTCGTAGCCTAAATCAAAGGCTATTTCTTTTACAGATTGTTGCTCACCTAATCTTTTTATTGCTTCTAAAAGTTTTAAACGAATTCTCCAATCACTAAAATTCATACCTAATTCTTTGATGAATAAACGAGATAAATTTCGACTACTCATACATGAAATTTCAGCATAGTATTCTATCGTTTACTTACTGGCAACATCGTTAAGTAAAAGCTGTACAACATTCTTTAATCTTACATGATTTGTTGTTGGTAAAAAAGTAATACTAGGTTGTATTAAAGTAACTTCATCTAAAAAGACCATCATAATTCTTTTTTCTGAAATTGAGACAGTATCAACTGTATTAAAAGAAATAATTTTAAATAGTAATTGTTTTAAAAAAGGGGAAATGCCAAATGAAAAAGTAGTTTTTGGCAATCCATCTGTAAAAGAAGGATCTATGAAGACACTATATAATTTGACATTTTTTTGAAAAGAAACTTGATGTTCTACTCCTCCTGGAATCCAAAGTCCTTGTAATGGATTCACTACCCAAATTTGGTTATTAACTACTACTTTCATTACACCAGTAGTAGCATAAAGAAGTTGTGCTCTTGGATGTGAATGTGATATACAAATAGAATTGGTTACCATCTCCGAATATCCTATTACTGGCAAATCTGAATTAATTTGGAATCCAAAATCAACTAATCGATATGTCTGATACTCGCTATTCATTGTCCAAATATACCAATTCAGGTAGTATATTTATTAGAATCTTTGTGAAAAATAATTCAGCTATTATTTTAAAAAAAATAAACATAAAACAACAATATAAAAAAAACGAAATCTAAATGAAAACCGAAAATTTATTAAAGCAAATTGATTTTATAAAAGAAATTGATAAAATAAAATATATTCAAAGACGGACAAAATTATTTAATAGCGACAGACGCGAAAATGATGCAGAACATAGTTGGCATTTAGCGATGATGACAATTGTTTTAAGCGAACATTCAGATTGTGAAATTGACTTATTGAAAGTAATAAAAATGGTCTTAATTCACGACATTGTTGAAATTGATGCTGGCGATACTTTTTTGTACGACCAAAATAAAAATCACGATAACACCATAGAAGAAATGAAATGTGCGGAACGCATTTTTGGAATGTTACCAAAAAAACAAGCAGAGGAATTTATCCAAATTTGGACTGAATTTGAAGATGGTAATTCTAACGAGGCGAAATTCGCAAAATCAATGGACAGACTTGAACCTTTATTACAGAACACTTCAAACGATGGAGGAACGTGGAAAGAATTTGGAGTGAAATATCAAACTGTGTATGAAAAGAAAAAAGTAATTGAAAATGGCTCGAAAAAGTTATGGAACTATGCCGAAAAACTAATCGATGAAAGTGTTGAAAAAGGCATATTAGAGAAATAATACTGTTGCCAACAACGTATAAAATTAATTGCTTGCTTCTAGCCTACTTACGAAAGTCCTCGCGGACTTTCTATCTGTGATTTATTTGCTAAATTTAGTACTTAAACCACGCAACTAATCTTATACAAAACCGATAAATTCGGAAGAAAATATGTTATTTGGATTTCTATCTTAGGTGCGGCTCCTTTTACACTTTTACTACCCTATGTGTCGTTATTTTTGGTTGGAATTTTATCCATTGTAATAGGATTGATTATCTCCTCTGCTTTTTCAGCAATTTTAGTTTATGCAACTGAATTACTTCCAGGAAAAGTAGACCTAGTCGCAGGACTGTTCTTTGGATTTGCTTTTGGAATGGGTGGTTTGGGTTCTGCTATTTTAGGAAAACTTGCTGATGAAACTAGTATTGTATATATATTTAAAGTTTGTGCCTTTTTACCATTAATTGGGATTCTAACAAGCTTTTTACCCAATATAGAAAGCAAAAAAGCATAGTTTGATTAACGCAAATTTTATTTTGAAATATAACACGAAAATGATTTAGAAGAAAGATGAAACATATAGCTATATATTGCTCCAATACAATTGATAAAAAACAACTAATACAACATATTGAAAAAAATTTTCTTTCCCCATTCATTTGTAAACTTACTGAATTACAAGGAGAAGTTTATTCATCAATTACAATTGATAAGTTTATTAATGAAGCATATAAACACGATAAGATTTTTATTTCAACTGATTCAGATACAACTTTTGAAGAAATGTCGAGCGGTCAACAACGCATAGCATTGGCAAAATTTATTTTTAAGCAAAACCCTGACTATGTTATTATAGATGATATTTGTAGTAATGTTGATAAACAAACACTTTCAATGGTATATAAATTGTTTGAAGAATATTTAAATACTTGTTTATACATTCAAATATTTAGTAGAATAAACGATATCTTACCTTATGTATCACAGGTTATTGAAATAGATAATGTTATGGGTATTAGTAACGTATTTACTCAACATGAGTTTCTGTTAAAGCATACATTAACGGATGTTTCAAAAAAAAATGAATATACTGTTTCTCATTTACTTTCTGAAGTCCCCTATTTTGATCCACTTGTAACAATGCAAAATGTTACAGTTGCATATAGAACAAAACCTGTTTTACATAAGGTTAAGTGGACAATAAAAGCGGGGGAATTTTGGGAATTACGCGGTCCAATTGGTTCTGGAAAAAGCACATTACTTTCGATGATTATTGGTGATAATCCAAAAGCATATGGACAAGACATGCATTTATTCGGTCGTAAAAAAGAGAGTGGTGAGTCGGTATGGGAAATAAAAAAACACATTGGATATTTTTATCCTAAAATGATGCAATTATTTAATAGAGAAACTTCTATAGAAAATATGATTATTTCAGGCTTTTATGATTCAATTGGATTGTATATAAAACCTCTAGATTGGCAACGTAAGGTTGCCAAAGAATGGATGGAAAATTTAGGTATTGATTATAACAAGAAAAATTTTCATGAACTTTCCCCTGGGCAACAAAGAATTATTCTCATCATTAGAGCGATTGTTAAACAACCTCCTTTAATAATACTCGACGAACCTACAGTTGGTTTAGATGATTATAATATAAGTCTGTTTGTATCCATAATAAATGCAATTGCACAAACTAAAAAAATTGCAATAATATTTGTTTCGCATCGCAAAGAAGTTGGTTTACAAGCTGATTATTTATTTGAATTACAACCAACCGAATATGGATCAATTTCAAAAATAACTAAGCTTTTAACTTAATTGATTCAAGTTGCTAGTTAGAGTATTAAAAAAAGCAAAGATTAAGTAAATATGTTTTGCTGCCCCATAAACAAAACCGATACTTTGCAAAGACAAAATTATTTCAATTTTTTATTTAATCGATGATATTTTACAAGGAGTTGATCCTAAAGACGATATTAAATTGCAAGTTATTTATTATGAGATTATTACTGTTGTAATTGTTTCGTCTACAAGTTTCTATGGGAGGGTATCTTAATTCTGACATTCAATTTGTTAAGCAGTATGGATTGGAGTTCTGCCTTTGCATTTTTTAAAAACTCGTAAGTCATTTTATCTGCTTTACAGTTGATAAACTTAACTCCTTTCATTTTTCTACCTTTATAAAAAGTATTGGTTAATACTGCATTTTGAAATGTTACTTTCTTGAATCTGCAATTATCAAAAGAACAGTTGTCAATATTTCCTTCAAAAACAATGTTTTCAAAATACATTTTAATAAAAGAGGTTTGATTCCAATCAGTTTTTATCACTTCTATATTTATAAAAGTTCCTGAAATAAACTTTACCTTAGATAAATTGACATTTGAAAAATTACAGTTTTTGATGTGGTTTTGTGAAAATTCAGCCCCTTGTAACACACAATTTTGAAACTCATTATTTATCAGTTGTTACAAACTCTTTGTAAAACATTTACACTGTGAAAGAGAAATTTCGAATGTATTAATTATTTGTATAAAGGTTTTTAATTAATTAACATTTAACTATTTCACACATTTCAATCCTTACTTTTCAAAATATAATTTGATGGTGTTTTACCTAAATATTTTTTAAACATATAAATAAATGAGCTCGAGCTTTCGTAGCCTAAATCAAAGGCTATTTCTTTTACCGATTGTTGCTCACCTAATCTTTTTATTGCTTCTAAAAGTTTTAAACGAATTCTCCAATCACTAAAATTCATACCCAATTCTTTGATGAATAAACGAGATAAATTTCGACTACTCATACATGAAATTTCAGCATAGTATTCTATCGTTTGCTTACTGGCAACATCGTTAAGTAAAAGCTGTACAACATTCTTTAATCTTACATGATTTGTTGTTGGTAAAAAAGTAATACTAGGTTGTATTAAAGTAACTTCATCTAAAAAGACCATCATAATTCTTTTTTCTGAAATTGAGACAGTATCAACTGTATTAAAAGAAATAATTTTAAATAGTAATTGTTTTAAAAAAGAGGAAATGTCAAATGAAAAAGTAGTTTTTGGTAATCCATCTGTAAAAGAAGGATCTATGAAGACACTATATAATTTGACATTTTTTTGAAAAGAAACTTGATGTTCTACTCCTCCTGGAATCCAAAGTCCTTGTAATGGATTCACTACCCAAATTTGGTTATTAACTACTACGTTCATTACACCAGTAGTAGCATAAAGAAGTTGTGCTCTTGGATGTGAATGTGATATACAAATAGAATTGGTTACCATTTCCGAATATCCTATTACAGGAAAATCTGAATTAATTTGGAATCCAAAATCAACTAATCGATATGTCTGATACTCGCTATTCATTGTCCAAATATACCAATTCAGGCAGTATATTTATTAAAATCTTTGTGAAAAATAATTCAGCTATTATTTTAAAAAAAAATAAACCTAAAACAACCATTTATGAAAAGCATTAATACAAATACAGAAATAGCTCAAAAAACAATATATTCCATACTTTTTACAATTAGTTTTTCTCATTTTATAAATGACTTATTACAAGCTGTAATTCCTTCTGTTTATCCATTATTCAAAGAAAAATTTGATCTTAATTTTACTCAAATCGGAATGATTACTTTAATTTATCAAGTCACCGCATCTATTTTACAACCGTTTGTGGGCATGTATACTGATAAAAAATCCAAACCCTATTCCTTGATATTTGGAATGAGTTTTACCTTATCAGGATTGTTTTTTGCTTCTATTGCATCTAATTTTTATTATTTATTAGCCGCAGTGGCTTTAATAGGTATTGGTTCTTCAATTTTTCATCCTGAATCCTCAAGAGTAGCCCATTTAGCTTCTGGTGGAAAAAAGGGGTTAGCACAGTCAATTTTTCAGTTGGGAGGAAATGCTGGGAGTGCAGTTGGTCCATTATTAGCGGCTTTAATTGTAATTCCTTTTGGGCAATTACACATTATTTGGTTTTGCCTTATTGCATTAATAGGTGTTTTTGTTTTATATAAAGTAGCTATTTGGTATAGCATTCAGTTGGAATTAAAACAGCAAAATAGAATAGCTTCCGAAAAAATATCAACGCATCATTTATCAAAAAATAGAATAATATTCTCTTTGATAATTTTACTACTTTTAATATTTTCTAAATATTTTTATTTGACCAGTATCACAAGTTATTATACATTTTTCTTAATAGAAAAATTCAATGTATCCATACAGGAATCACAAATTTATTTGTTTGCTTTTCTAGGTGCGGTAGCTGTAGGAACCTTAATAGGTGGTCCATTAGGTGATAAATTCGGAAGAAAATATGTTATTTGGATTTCTATCTTAGGTGCGGCTCCTTTTACACTTTTACTACCCTATGTGTCGTTATTTTGGGTTGGAATTTTATCCATTGTAATAGGATTGATTATCTCCTCTGCTTTTTCGGCAATATTAGTTTATGCAACTGAATTACTTCCAGGAAAAGTAGGTTTAGTAGCAGGACTGTTCTTTGGATTTGCTTTTGGAATGGGTGGTTTGGGTTCTGCTATTTTAGGAAAACTTGCTGATGAAACTAGTATTGTATATATATTTAAAGTTTGTGCCTTTTTACCATTAATTGGGATTCTAACAAGCTTTTTACCTAATATAGAAAGTAAAAAAGTATAGTTTGATTAACGCAAATTTTATAATTGCTTGAATTAGAAATTATAAAATTTGTTTTCTTATTTAAAGTAATTTTATTTTGAAATATAACACGAAAATGATTTAGAAGAAAGATGAAACATATAGCTATATATTGCTCCAATACAATTGATAAAAAACAACTAATACAACAAATTGAAAAAAATTTTCTTTCCCCATTCATTTGTAAACTTACTGAATTACAAGGAGAAGTTTATTCATCAATTACAATTGATAAGTTTATTAATGAAGCATATAAACACGATAAGATTTTTATTACCTCCTACCTTGCAATTATAAACATCAATATTGAACAAAAAAACTTATAATATTGGTATTCAATTAACTAATATGAAACTAAGGAGAGACTAATTAGAACGGTTAGTGGTTATGTAAGCCTTCCCAATTTAGAACTGTTAGTAAATCCAAATATACAATTTTTCCGTTTTAAAATAGATTGGCTTTATTTTCATACTACTGTTTTAAAGCCAATCTATTTTAATATTTGTCTGATACTCGCTATTCATTGTCCAAATATAGTAATTATGACTTAGTGATAAGTTTAGAACTTTGGAGAAAATTAAAATAATAGATTTATGGACACTAAAAAACATAATGAAAACATTGTAGAACAATTTTCAAAACAAGCAAGCGGTTATAGTGCGATAACTTCACATAGCGATGCTTTAGAAAAATTAATTTCAATAACGTCTGCTTCTAAAAAAGATAAAGTTTTAGATATTGCTTGTGGATCAGGTATTGTCTCGTGCGAATTTGCCAAACACACCAATCATGTAACAGGTATTGATATGACTCAAGGAATGCTTGATGAAGCTAAAAAATTACAAACAAAATTTAATCTTAAAAACCTTACTTGGCAAATAGGAGATGTAGAGAATTTACCTTATGAAGATAATAGTTTTTCAATAGTAGTTTCTAGATTTGGTTTTCATCATTTTTTAAATCCACTTAAAGTTTTGTCTGAAATGAAAAGAGTCTGTAAACCCGATGGAGTAGTTATAGTTGTTGATGTTTCTTTACCAGACACTAAAATAAAAAAATACAATGAAATGGAGAGAAATAGAGATTGTTCTCATGTTGCTGCACTTTCATTAACTGAATTTTATCGTCTTTTTGAAAAAGTAGGTTTCAAAAATGTTAATACTGATTTTTATTCAATGAAAATTGGACTTAATGAGCAGCTTGAAGCATCTTTTCCGAGTAATCCAATAGCTTTAAAAGATATGATTGTTGCAGATGTTGGAGTAGATGATTTAGGAATAAATGTCACAGAAATTAATAGTGAGTATTTTCTACATTATCCGATTCAAATATTTTTTGCAAAAAATAATTAAGAGGTTTTTTATATATTATTACGACAAAATTATGAAAAAACAAAAATGATTGACTTTCAAAAAGACTATATTTTAGAGAACGACAAAGTGCTTTTAAGACCATTGGTTGAAAATGACTTTGATCAACTTTTACGATATTCTTTAAACGAATTGGATATTTGGGATTTCAATGCTTTTGGTGCAAACGGAGAAGATAATTTAAGGCAATACATCAAAACTGCTATTGAAAACAGAAAAAAACAAACCGATTATGTATTTGTCGTGATAGACAAATTGCAAAATAAAATGGTAGGTAGCACCAGATTTTATTTAATAAACCAGGTCACCAAAACATTGGAATTAGGCTACACTTGGTATGGAAAAGATCATCAAGGAACTTACATTAACAAAAATTCAAAATATTTATTGCTCGAATTTGCTTTAGAGCAATTAGGATACGAACGCGTAGCATTTAAAGCCAATATTGCTAATAAAAGAAGCATTAATGCTATGAAAAGCATTGGTTGTGTCGAAGAAGGAGTTTTGAGGAATTTTAGTTTTGACGCAAAAGGAAACCGAATTGACCTTATCGTATTGAGTATTTTGAAGGACGAATGGATTAATAATGTGAAATCCAATCTTCAAGAAAAAATAAACAGAAAATAAATTTTAAAAGAATTATGAACAGGATTTTAATTACTGGAGGAACTGGACATCTTGGGAGAAAAGTTGCTAAGACCCTTATATCGCAAAATTATAAAGTAGGAGTTTTATCAACTAAAACCTTCACGCCTACTAAAGAAGACAACATTACGTATTACATGGGTAACTTAGCCGAAAATACTGGACTGAAAAAAGCGACTAATAATGTTGATGTTGTCATACATTGTGCCAGTAACCCTAGGGACTTTCAACTGGTAGATGTTGAGGGTACAAAAAATTTATTAAAAGCAATTGGTAGTCGTGCTATAAAACACTTTGTTTATATTTCTATTGTCGGGGTTGATAAGAGCGACTATCCTTATTATCAGGCAAAACTTGAGGTGGAAAACTTAGTGTCAAATAGTGGATTTCCTTATACAATTGTAAGGACTACACAATTCCACAGTTTTGTAGTTAATTTGATACAAAATTTTATCAATGAAACGACTGACGATAAGTCTATTTTGAAAATCCCAAAAGAGTTAAAATTTCAATCCATTGGTACGCAAGAGGTTGCTGAATTATTAGCAAGAATATCTTTAGAATCGCCAAAAGGTTTACTTCCAGATTTTGGAGGACCTAAAATACTTTCTTTTGAAAAAATGACTGATAGTTATTTAAAAGAATTCCACCCTAGCTGGGAAATACAAACGGAAATGACTAATGATATTCGGCATCAACTGTTTCGAACAGGCGTGAATCTTTCTCCAAATAATACTTTCGGGAAAGAAGATTGGAACACATTTATAAAAACAATCAACTACAAGTAGAAATGCCTCTCGCTTATATGTATAAAAAAAGTAGGGTAGGTAGTGTGTTTGAACAAAGGCTTGTGCGTGTATGAGAGGTCGCCATATTTTTAATTTGTATTTTTGAAAACAAGAAAATTAAAAATATGACTTCTTGCTAAACTGAAAATTTATCGCTTATTTACAGCCCTACTTTTAATCGTTGTACGTCGGCAAAGAGATAATTATTGATAACGCTCACTTTGCTTAAAAGAATTATAATTAATATCTACAAAGAAGTTAAAAAAATAATATTTAGTTCTTATGAAATTAGTTTGTATTGCAGGAAACTACGGAAATGGAAAAACTACTGCAATTGAAATTAAGGCATGATACCTGACAAATTCAGGGATTGTTCTTTCCAGTTCTTTACCTTTTCGATGTATTGGTTACTTTCTTGACCTAAGATTGTTTTTAATTTATTTAAATTACAATTTGTGACCAATAGGAGACAATTGTTAAATTTTAATTTTATATTAAATTTTGATGTAAATCATTGATTGCATCTACAATTGAAATACCATACCCTTTTAATATTTCAAAGCCTTGGTTATCAACTAAAGTTACCACATATTCATTTTTAATGTATTCAAACTTCAGATTTTTTAATTCTGAGAGGTTTATTTTTTCGTCTATCATAGTTGTTTATGTGATAATAATGTAACCTCCTTCAGATCTGCCTTTGCATTTTTTAAAAACTCGTAAGTCATTTTATCTGCTTTACAGTTGATAAACTTAACTCCTTTCATTTTTCTACCTTTATAAAAAGTATTGGTTAATACTGCATTTTGAAATGTTACTTTCTTAAATCTGCAATTATCAAAAGAACAGTTGTCGATATTTCCTTCAAAAACAATGTTTTCAAAATACATTTTAATAAAAGAGGTTTGATTCCAAACAGTTTTTATCACTTCTATATTTATAAAAGTTCCTGAAATAAGCTTTATCTTAGATAAATTGGCATTTGAAAAATTACAGTTTTTGATGTGGTTTTGTGAAAATTCAGACCCTTGTAACACACAATTTTGAAACTCATTATTTATCAGTTGAGAGTTTTGTATTTGACTGCTTTTTATTTCAGAATCTGTAAAATCACATCCATCAATATTGTTACCTCTTAATAGAAGACCTGATAATTCAGAACCGATAAATTTACAGCGTTTCATATTAGAGTTACTGAATTTATCTTTAAGGTTCTTCAAATCTGAAAAATCTGCATCTACCCAATTTCCACTGGACATATCCCAGTTTGAACTATAGTCGTTATTGGAATGAATACCTGAATCATTTGAAAGTAGCTTATTTGAATTTTGCTGTAGGTCGACTTTATGTGAGCTACTATTACTTTCATTAGAAAAATAGTTAAGATCTACATCAAAGACTTTAGCTAATTTATCCAACATTATAATATCAGGCATTGATTCACCACGTTCCCACTTCCCAATAGCTTGAGGGCTAATGGCAATTATATTCGCTAGTTTTGCTTGTGATAAATTAATGTTTTTTCGTGCCTCTAAAATTTTCAGACCTAAATGTTTTGAGTTATTCATAATAAAAGGATATAAATTTATTTAATTTTCTTGTTTAATGTTTGAATTGCATTTCCTATCGTTTTGTAATCTTTTGAGAGAATCTTTTCGTGATTGCTCTCTACTTGTTTAAATACTTTCAAATTTTCATTTTTTTTCAACAAAGGGTTGAGACTGTCACGCATGGCCTTAAATTCATGAGCTTCTCCGCCACGACTTTCGCCTGATGCAAAGACATACCATACTGGTATGTTAATATCTATAAGGGTTTGTTCTAATTTTGCGGAAATTTCATTTATTTCGATATTGATTTCCGCATGTTGTTTAGCACTCATTTTTGCAGCTAAACCAAATGGAGCAATTACAGGGAGAATCCATTTTAAGCGATTAAATAATTTATAAATACGCTTTTGAGATTCTTCACCCGTAAGCCCATAAGGTACAGCACTATCTATTGCTATTATTCCACGGGGTACTCCAGGATTTTTGTTCACCCAATGCGTAGCTAAAATGGCTCCATACGACCAACCCACCAATATTGGATTTTTGATTTGTCTTGCTTTGATAATTGCTGTCAGGTCACGCAAGCAAGCATCAAAGGAGTAATCCTTTGATTTCTTTGATTTACCACGGGCACGTTCATCATACAAAATGTGACGATAGTCTGAGCCAAGTTCTTGAATAACACGGTCCCAGTGTTTGAGGTTGGCATATGAGCCATTTAAGTAAATAATAACAGGGCCTAAACCTCCTGAATCTTGAAGATAAAGTTGAGTGTCTTCCACAGATATAAAGCCCTTCCAAGGTTTTATATACTTTTTACTTGATTGAATTTTTAATGAGTTCATCTTATTACAATTTTGTTTATGCAAAAGTAGATTGTGCTGCCCAGTAATAAGAAATTTAATTGACTACGATTAGTTGTAAAAGTTCTCTTTTTAGTTGGATTCAACAACTAGTGGTTGTTTTCCGAACAATTGGTATGAATCTCGCTCCAATATGCTTTCACTTAGATTCTCTGTACATCATTTAAAAGTTCCTCTTAATGGATGGCTATGGTTGTTTTTGACTCGTTTCCAATAACTCGAATTTGAACGGTTACACGTTTCCCCGATAGGCAAGTTTCCAATTCAAGCGAATGTGTGAATTTGCTTTAAAAACAAGACCTGTGAGGTGGTTGTAATTATTATAATTTTTACTTTTGATTTCTATCTTAATCAGTTTTAACGAAAACCTTAATGCATTAATACGGTTTTCTAAAAGTGTATATTGAGCTGAGTTTGGTTTTAATTTTACAACTGATTTTTCACATTAATTGAGTAAAGGTGTTATTACGATTTAAGCTTCTTTCAACTCCAACTTTTCACGATTTTCCATTTCAATCACTTACATTTATTTTTTTAACGACACTTCTATGGAGATAAAAAAGTTTACTTGACTTCATTGATTACTTTCATAAAGTAAATAAAGTCCTATAAACTTTTGCTTTCAAATTTTGAGAAATCTCCAATTATGAATAAAGTCATATAATGTTAATTGAATTTACACAATTCGTTTTTAAATTCTTATATTTTTTATGTAAACACATTACTTACAGCTAAATTTTAATTGATTAGAAGTGACAACAATGAACCTTCAACTATTAGTGGTTTACTTTTAATTTGTAAATTCAGTTTTCATTAGAAGTATCTTCTTTAATTAAACGAATTGTTTTTGCAGGATTTCCACCTACAATTGTATTCGGAAAAACATTTTTAGTAACTACAGAACCTGCACCTATTACAGAATTTTCACCAATTTTAATTCCCCCAACAATTGTTGCCCCAGCACCAATCCAAACATTTCTTTCAATTACAATAGGCTTACCAATTGTAATTTTACGACGCTGTGAAGGTGCAATGGGATGTCCAGAAGTAATAATACTCACATTTGGACCTATCATCACATTATCGCCTATTTCGAGACCACCAAGGTCATATAAGGTGCAGTTCTGATTTATGAAAACGTTCCTGCCTACATTTATTTCTACTCCACCAGAAGTGTAAAATGGTGGAATAAGTAAAAAACTTTCGTCCACCTTTTTTCGTGTAAGTTGACTGAATAGAGCTCGAACTTTATCAGCATCTTTAAATGTTAAACGATTAATTGTGGCTGTAATTTCCATTGCACGCTTAGTATTTTCAACCATAGCAGTAGATTCTGGTGTCTGTGCGTAAATTATTTTATTGCAGTTATCATTTTTTTTCATCCTAAAGTATTATATCTGTGTTTTATTTTTATGGTTTCTTCAATGTATTATTATTTTTTATCGTTCTCCTGTAGCTCCAATTAGAAGGTTTTTAATAATTTAATCATTTAACCCTTTTGTAGCTTACTTTATCAGTTGATGTTTTTGAATTTCCTTTGATCCAATCCAAAATATACGACTGCCGGGGGTCAGGTTGTCCAATGGTTTGAAGTATCTCTATTGTTGTAGAAAAGACTTTCGTTTTGGTGTTTAATATTTTCGTGTTCCAAAGAACTCTGCTTGTAAAGTAAAAGTCTCTCCGTTATCGGTACTAATTTCTCCTTTCCAATGAAATGACTTATTGGTTATGTTCTGAAATGTCCACCGCATTATATTTCCATCTTCATCGGTTCCTTCCTGTACAATATTACCTTTGTCTTTCCAACCATAAAGTTTACTTACTGTACTACTCACGGGATTGAACCAATAAACAGACCATTTTTTTGATTTTGCGTCAAAATAACGTATGCTTGAACCATAACGAATTCTTGGCTGTTTTAGGTTTGGCGTTCTTAATGAACGTTTCGGGGCAATCCAAACATCTTGCACAGCCCGCCCTTCAAGAACATAGGCAAAATGCCATTCACCTTGTGATTTTAATATTTCATTGTTTTCTAAATAATCAACAGCTTCTACATTCCAACTTCCTATAAGCCAATCGTAAATATTATTTCCAGCAATTTCGTCACTTGCGTTATCTGAAATCAGTGAAGAAGCAAATCCTTCCTTCTGTCTTGCAGTAGCTTCATGCTCTGAAAACACTCTATGCCAAATACCTGGGTAATCCAAAACAAATCCTTGACTGTCAACTTTTAAGTTTGCAGTAAATCCGGAAGCAAGATTTTCATACTTGTAAACTCCATTACCTAAATTGGTATATCGCTGTTTGGCAGGCGAAAAATTTTGGGTAGGTAATTCAAAGTAAACGACTTCTATTTCTTTTGATTCTCCAACTGCTAGACCCAGCCTATTGATTGGTAATGTGTTGGTAAAAGGGGTCAAGGCAATATCAATGTCTATACAGTTATCCAATTGTTCGAGGATTTTGCCTTTTTCATTGACCCAATGATTGTCTTTATTTTTTGTGAGTGAGATGTTAAACGTACTGTCTGATTGAAAATTGATGTTTACAGACTTAATTTCCCATTTTTTATTAATGTCAAGTTGATAATTTACATTCAATAATTTCCCCAATCCTTGACCTGTGATGTGTCCCTTAACTTCAATCGAGTCTTTAAAAATAATGGTGGTAAATTCGGTTGTGTTTACATAAGTGCTTTTCCACACTATTATTTTGTCTTGTGCTTGCATATTTGAAAAATGTAATGTCAAAATTAATATTAGAATCTTTCTATTTTATGATAGTTATTGGTTGAGAGCTCGTTGTTTTCAGTTTTGGCTTTATTCGTTTTATCTTTTTGAACGTACAGCTTTTACTTTTTTCAAATTCTTATCAGCCGGTCATCAAAGAAATTCAGAATTGGGCCATAAATAATTTGCAAATGACACTATCTCAATAGTTCAGTGCCAATTTTCTTCATTATCTCAGTCCAATATGCTTTCATTTCATTTCGCTGTTCGGTATTCAATAATTTCTCTTGATGGATGGCTATGGTTGCCTTAGTCTGATTTCCAATTACTCTAATTTGAATTGTTGACATATTTTCCCAATTTTTCGGTTTCCAATTCAAACGAATATGTGAATTTGTTTTAAAAACACGGACAAGACCTGTTATGTCATTTTCAGTTTCGAATTCTTTTTTAATTTCAAGTTCATTTTTCAAATTGCCTAACCAAATCCTTAGTCCATTTTCGGAAAATAAAAAGTCCCAAACTTTCTCACTCGAAACAGAAAAGGTTTTTCTTATTCCAAATTGAAATCCTACATCTTTGGTTTTTCCGACTTGATTTTCCATTTTCTTATTTTTCAGGTTTAAATGCGATAGCATCAATTTCAAGTAAAAATTCGGGATTTATTAGTCCTGCAACATACAAAACTGTAATAATCGGTGGGTTTGGGTTTTGTCCTAAAAATTTCTGTGAAACTTGAAATGCACCATAAGCATTCTGCCCTTGAACAATGTGAATGTTTAATTTCACTAAACTCTCAAAATTTACTCCACAAGATTTAAGAGCAATTTCAAGGTTTTTCATTACTTGCTCAGTTTGCTTTAAAATATCATTTTTCCCTACAATTTCTCCGTTTCCATTTACTGCATTTTGTCCACCTATATAAATTGTCTTTCCGTTTCCTTCAGTCGTTATGATTTGAGAAAACGCAGAATTTTTTATTAGTCCTTCCGGATTTATATGTTCCATTCTATTCATCATTGTTCGTTGTTTATTTTTTTCGTTTGTAATATACCTGTACCAATCCCGTATCAAATGTTTTGGCACTTATAAATTCCAATAGTTGCTCTGGTCTATCTTCTTTAAATAATCTTGTACCATTACCTACAAGAATAGGTACAATGGAAATAGTAAGTTCATCAATGAGGTCATTTTTAAGTAGTTCATTAACCACTACAGCACCACCATCACAATAAATGTCTTTACCCGCTTCGCTTTTAAGTTGTGTTACTAAGTCTTTTATATTACCTGTATAAAATTTAATTCTACCGTTGTCTGGACGTTCCGTTCTTGTAATTACATACACATCTCTTTTCCCATTATCGTAGTGAGAAGCACCAATCTCTTTTACAACATAATCATAGGTTTTACGACCAATAATAATCGTATCTATGGATGAAGTAAATGCATCATAACCATAATCTTCTCCTTCTTTTTCAACTAACTTTAAAAAACTAAGGTCATCATTTGGTTGCGCTATAAATCCGTCTAAACTGGTTGCTATAAATAGTTTTATTTTTCTCATTTGGTGTGAAATTTTAATTTTCTACAAAAATAGAAAGTTGACTAGTGTTTTTCTTTGGAAAAATGCGACATTTTAAAGGTCGGAGGATAAATATAACAATTACTTGGATTTGGTAATTATTTTTTCGGAGTAAAAATGATCAAAATAATTAAACGGATTTTCTATACTTTATCAAGATTAAATGATTTATATTTTTCCAATTCACGGTGTCTTTAGTCAATTCATTTTGGGAGGATCTTTATAGAAATTTGTAAAAAGTTGCAGGTTTAAGGCACATACCTTAAACGTACATCAGTGTCAATAAAGCTGTCTATTAAAGAAGTTATTGCAACAACTACCTAAGTTTCCCAAACTCCATTAAAGTCGAGCCGTTGTCAGTCAAGCAAGTATCTCACAAATTTATTACTATACCAGCACAACCATCTGGAAAAACCTATGCCCATTGTCTTTCTAGCTCGTACCCTCTCAGTTCCTAATAGAAATGAATAAAAGGTTCTAATTCTTTGTATGGTTTTACTTTATTGTACTTCATTGGTTTCTACAGTGTCGTTCGTTATATTGTTAGCCTTAGCCACAGATTTTTACTATTCAGTTTTCAGATGTTGCTTGAAGTATACAAAATGGTATTCAACGGATTTCGCCCAATATTCAGTATTGTGTTCTCCGGGTTGAATTGAAAATCTTATCGGTAATTTTTTAGACAAAGCCAATTCCTTAATTTGTATGGTGTTTGAGAGTAAAGGGTCATCTAAACCACAATCAATAAAAAAACCTTTATTAAATTCCTTTTGGTTTTTTAACAAAGATGAAATGCTAAACTTTTGCCAATCATTTTCTTTCGGGTTTCCCAATGTCATTTCCATATCGTTTGTCATTCTTTTGCTTTCAAAGAATTTTAAGCTGACTTTTTTTAAGTTTTCGTAATCAAATTCAAGAGCTCCACTTGTAGAAGCAGCAGTATTGAAAAATTCAGAATGCTTTATGAATAAACTCAAAGCTCCATAGCCTCCCATGCTCAAACCAGTTATAAAAATATTCTTGTTGTCAATATTGTATTTTTCCTCAATGTTAGGAACAAGTTCTTGGAAAAAGAAATCTTCGTATTGAAAGGTTTTTAAATTTGGACTATTCAAATAATAGTTGACGAAACCTTCTGGACAGACTAAAATCATTTGATAATCCGTTGCTAATTTTTCCAAATTGGTTGTTTTACTCCATTGTTCATAATTTTCACTATAACCGTGAAGCATAAAAACCAAAGGATAGCTTTTTGAAGATTGATAGTTTGTTGGTTTTTGTACAGAAACTGAAACTGTTCTTTCCAATTTATCTGATTTTATGCTAAAAACTTTTTGAGCAAAAAGCGATTGTGTCAAAACCATAGATATTGTAATTAAAACGATATTTTTCATTTTTTATATTTTTGTCAAAGATCTTAAAAGACTGTTTTTGAAACAATAACTAACAAAATTGTTAGTCTTTAAACTATTGATTATGAGAAAAAAACAATCGACAAATTATGTCAACGAACAGTTCCTATTTCAAGTTTGTGAGTTAAATTCGGCAATTGCAATGATAAATGGTCGATGGAAATCACAGATTGTTTATTCCATTTCTCAAGGCAACAATCGATTTCATTTGATACAGCAAGAGTTGCCTAATATTTCGGAAACTGTTTTGGCAAGACAATTAAAGGAATTGGAAACACACGCCATATTAATTAAAAAAGAAATTCCAAATACAGTACCTGTTGGAATAGAATATGTTTTGACCAATAAAGGCTTGGATTTGGTTCCTATTTTAGAAAGTCTTTGTGATTGGGGGAAATTGTACGCAGATGGCAAAAGGATTTCTGCTCACTCTATTTCTTAAGTTTCTTTTTAGACCTACGTTTTTTTAACTTATGACTAACATTCTAGTATATGGAAAATCTAAACTGGTTACTATAAATAGTTTTATTTTTCTCATTTGGTGTGAAATTTTAATTTTCTACAAAAATAGAAAGTTGACTAGTGTTTTTCTTTGGAAAAAAACGACATTTTAAAGTTCGGAGGGTAAAAACCCTGTATGACGTTTTACAGCATTGGTGAAATGAGAATGGTCATAATATCCACATTCAAAAGCAATATCTGATAATGATGTGTGTTCCTTTTGTGATGCAATTAAATTTAATGCGTATTGTAGACGAATAATGTTTGCGTATTCTTTTGGCGTTAACCCTATAAAGCTGTTAAATAACCTCTCTAATTGCCTTATTGAAATTCCATTTTGTTTTGACAATTCATCAATAGTCATTAAACCTCTTGATACCTGTATGTCATCTATGACTGAACTTAATCTTGTGGCCTTATTATTTTTTCTATCCGTAAAAAATTGATTTAAATAATCGGTGTAATTATCCTTAAAAAAACGGTCTCTATCAAAAGAGAGATTTTTGTCAAATAGAACGGTGTTATTTTTTATCTCGCTGAGAGAGCAATAAGAGAAAAATGATGCAAAAGCTGATGGTTTAAGACAAATACCTATGAGGTGTGTGTGTTCATTAATATAACTTTCTTTAAAAGTAGTCATTGCTCCAACCATATAAGTTTTACCGTGTTCCATTTTCATTGTACCATTATCGGTGGTACAGTTGTCTCCAAGGTTCATAATTAAACCTGGGCAACCATCAGGGAAAATGCGTTCCCAATTATTACTCGATGTGTCACCCCTTATTTCCCAATAGCTGTGAATTTGATTTTGGAGGTTACGACTTGGATTTATTTCGGTATACTTCATTGATAAAACTATAAGAAGTTTAATTGTTGTTTAACTTGTTTCTCCCTAATTTCTAAAGTTATTCGTTTTTTATTGCGGTATTTTGAATACACCAGTCTAATTTTACATTATGCAGAACATTTATGTATAAAAGTTGTGTGTGTGAAGATTTCCCAAAGAAAAATTAGAAGCTAGCAAACGAGCAACTAATTTTGGTTTAGCTAAACCTAGCATTTTTTTATACGTGTAACTTGTTCACTTTTTTTCAGTCGAGTGAATATTCCGAATTATCTTTTCCGATTATAAATACACTACCTGCTGGGTCCATTATCCAATGATTATCTTTTGGTATTTCTTCCAATTCATCGCAAGTTTCAATTCCGTTGGATTTCAAATATTCTGTCGCTTTTTCCACATTTGGCGTTTTCAGCTCCAACCAAGTTTCCGAATGAGTATAATTGTCTACGCAATCCAACCAAATTATATTATTTCCAAATTTAACTTCGTGAGTTTTAGAAACTGTTGGGTTCTTTATTTCTTTTTCGGTCACTTCCAATTTCAGGATTTCTCTATAAAATTTCACAGTTTCCTGATATTTAGATTTCGGAATTTTTATTGCGATATTTATTCCGCCATTAAATTTGATGTCGTTCATTGTTCAGACTTTAATTTTGTTGTTTAGTACGATGTGTTTTCAGTTTGCAGCTAACGTGTTTGTATATGAAACGTAGCGTGTAAATAGACGCTAACTTTTCGGATTATGCACAAGCCAAATTTTTATTTTTTCTACTTATCTTTTAATTTCTAAATATACAAAAATAAAAATTTGGCGGACTTCGTAAATAAGCACAAACCTTTGGGAAAGCCCGAAATAGCTATGTTTTATATACGTTGTTGGCAACTGGCTTTTTCCGATTTTTGTAATTTATAAACATTATAATCAGGCTTATTATTGTCAAAAATACAGCAATTAAATATGGTGCTCCTGGAAAATAAATGTCCGAACTTTCATTTTTTGTAAAATGTGTGAAAACCATTGTCAGTAATGGTGGTGCGATAATTGTTGCTAATCCGAGAAGACTGCTTAAACTTCCTTGCAATTCGCCTTGTTCGCTTTTTGAAACTTGAGAGGAAATTATACTTTGAAAACCTGTTCTTTGCACACTCCCAATTACATTAATTATCATTGCTGGAATTAGAAGCCATTCCACGTTTGAGAATGCTATGAGTAAATATCCTACGATTGAAAACAATAACCCAAATATGGTCATTTTGTCATCTCCCAACTTTTTGGCCAATATGCCTACAAGCCAAGATTGAACGATAATTGAAAGTAAACCTAAAAATGCTAATGAATAACCTATTAATTCTACATTCCAATCAAATTTTTCAATGGTAAAATACGCCCAAACACTTGGCATACTATGACCTGCAATTGCCATAAAGAACATTGCAACAATTAGAGTTATAATTGTTGGAAATTTGCTTAAATGTTTAAAAGACCCAAAAGGGTTGGCTCGTTTTAATTCAAATTTTCTTCTATCGGATTTGTCCAATGTATCTGGGAACATAAAATATCCAAAAACAAAATTCCCGAAACTTAAAACAGCTGCTGCAATAAAAGGTATATGTGTTCCAAATTGTCCGAGCAATCCACCGATTACTGGTCCGATTATTAAGCCCGAACTATATGCAGCATTTATATAACCAAAATTTTTCGTTCTATTTTCATCGGTGCTTATATCTGCAATTGAAGCCGCTGCAACCGAGTAACTTGCTCCGGTTATTCCTGCAATTATGCGACCGATAAAAAGCCAAATTATATTTTGTGCAAACGCAAGAAATAAATAATCAAGCGTAAAACCGAATAGCGAAATCAATAATACTGACCTTCTGCCATATCTGTCGCTCAAATTTCCTAAAACAGGTGCAAAAAAAAACTGCATCAACGCATATGCAAAAGTCAGCCAACCGCCATAAGTTGCCGCAGTACTTATATCTGTGTTTACTAAATCCTCTATTAGTTGTGGTAAAACGGGATATATTATTCCTAATCCCGCAGTATCTAAAGCAGTAACGATTAAGACAAATATGATTGATTTTTTTGGGGATTTTGTCATCTAAAAGCTGAACTTATTTTTTTTTGCTCGTTGTTTGATGTGAAAACGGATTTTTTTTAGCTTGTTGCCAACAATTGAATAAAATCATTGATGCTATTCTACTTATAAGAACTAAAATAATAATTATAAATGGGATTCTTAAAAATTCTATTTGATTGATCAGTTCTTTTTTATTTCCCATTGTCTATCAATTTGTTTTCAACCTCACTTTCTATAAGTTTTAAAGCAATTTTGAGAGCCTCAATTCTATTTTTTAGTAAAGTATGTTGTGATGTTCTATCCGTAAGTTTTAGCCTGGACTTTTCACATTTATGTAGTAGTGACTCAATAACTGTTGAGGCTTGTATTAATTTGTCTTTAGGATAGTTTTTCTCTTGCTGTACATTGCATGAAGTGAAGGAAGATTGTGAGTTTTGTGAAATTATCTATTTTTTTTAATCTGTTTTATTACGTAATCTAATTGACTATCAACACCATCAATTAAGTCTTTAACAGTTAAGTTTACTTCTTTATCAGGTAATATTCCACTTCCTTTTGGAACCGAATCGTCAAGCACATATTTATCAATTTTTACAAATGGCATTCGTACCATAATTTTTGAATTTGGAAGCTCGTATAATGCCGAATACTGCGCAGTGTGAAAATAATACCCACCACCTGTTTCTTCTCCAATTAGTGTTATGTTTTTATTGTTTTTAACATTCAAAGCAAAAGCACTGGCAGCAGAAAAAGTATTACCACCAATTAAAACATATATTTTCCCTTTAAATGTTTTCTTATAAGGAATCATTTCTGCTTGTGCATGATCTTCTGTTAACACCCATCTGTCGTTTTCATTATTGGCAGAAGCAAAATACATTTTAAAGAACTCACTATAGTCAGAAAGAGTATGGATTACATGTTCTTTGTGAGGAAGTTTGTTTGTGATAACACTTTCGGATATTCTTTGTTTAAAAGGAAAATTTGTTAAAAAAGAATACAGATTTATAGCGTTGACTCTGTATCCCCCTATGTTTTTCCTTATGTCTATTATAAGATTTTCAACCTTTTTTTTCTTAATTACTTTAAATAAGTCAATTAGCTTGGATTTAAACTCTTTCGGATCTAAACCGAATGAGTTTACAGTTAATACCGCAGTATTTATGGAGTCTATGTAATAAACAAAAGGCCACTTTTCTGCTATTCTATTTTTAAAATACGCAACTCGATTTGTCTCTTGGTGATAGGATGCAAAGTGGGAATTTCTATAAGGGTAGCGTTTACCAATGCTTTCAAATGATTTTGGATTAATTTCAATTGTTTTAATTTTGCTTTCAGTAGTAATGTATTCTATAGTATATTTCTCTTTACTTCCATATTCATAATAATGAAGTATGCCAAACTCCTTTTCTATTTGACGATATTTTTTTGTTAGATTGAACCCATCTGATGGTGCATACTTTAATAAATCTTTTAGAATAGATTGAGAAGACTTTTTGTCAATAGATATTATTTCTGACCCCACAGGAATACCAAAGTCATCAGTATCAGTATATAGTTTATTTTCAATTATTTTTAAAAACAACGGAAACATTGGTGGAATGGTGTCCATTTTTGGATGGTGAATTATTAAATGACCATCCTTAGCGTTGTCAGCAATAGAAGTAATGGATTGAAATAATTCATTTGATGTTTTTATTTCTGGAATTCCTTTTGTTTCGAATGTCTTAAAAACATCTTCCCATTCAGATTTTGAGGTATATTCATACAAACTAGGATGTCCTTTTGTAATAATTTCTTTGAAAATGATATAGTCTTCTAAAACTTGTTTTTGAGATAGTTTATTTTGTCCAAAAGAAAAAAAAGAAATCAATAGGTATGTTATAATGAAGTATTTTGTTTTCATTTCTTTAAAAATTAAAATTTTACAAAGTTAGTATTAAACCCTTTAATCATCAACCATAATGCTAAAGTTATCTCCAGCAATGCGGTTGGAATGGCTAATGAGATATAGGTAGTAGTAATAATATCTATAACACCAAACATAAGCAGTACACTTGCTACAACACCACTTAAAACCGTAGCCATAAGTCCCCATACAGATAACCACTTAGGTGTCAATTTTGATTGGTACAAAATAGTATAAAACAAGAGGTTGCCAACACTTAGAATTAAGGGCATTGCCACATGGTTGATTAAATCCCTACCAGATCGTAATAAAGTATCTAATGTTTGAAAGTGTGATAATTCGGGGCTTCCTGCTTTTACAAATTCTTGACTTAAGACCAATAACAAAAGTATGCTTAACCATCCTATGAAAATAAATACTACAGTAATACTTCTGAAAACGAGAAAACCAATTGTTAAACTGATATTGAATTTTTTCAATACTGAAAATAGTATAATAGGAATACTAGCATAAATTAGAGCCAGGATAAACTGCATGAAAGCCCTAATTAATATTGCAGTTGAATGGATAGAAATACTTTCAAGATTATTCATCTCATCAATAACAGGGTCTATGCTCAAAACACCTACAACTATACCAAGAATTAATAATACACCAACAGTAATTGATTTCTTTCTGATTTGATCCATGATATTTTACTTTTTATAATTCACACAAAAATATCATGGCCTTAACTCTTAGTCATTGACTTAAGTTAAGAAAGCAAATTACTAGCTATTAACCTTTTTCTAATTCTACTTAATGATTCAGGCTTTATACCTAAGTAGCTTGCTATCTGGTGTTGAGGAACTCTTTGCATTAAGTCAGGCTTGGTTTTAAGCAGATTCAAATAGCGTTCTTCTGGGCTTGATGTTTTAAATTCAGTAAAAGATTCTTGTTGCTTGGTTAATATTACTTCTGCTATTACTCTCGATAAGGATTCTAATTGCGGGTACTTTTGATACATTTCTTTTTCTATGCTTGGATTGCCTACATTCACAATAGTATCTTCAATACATTCTAGGTAATACTGGGAAGGTGTTGATTTCCCATAATTGGCCGGTGTTACAATATCTTCTTCAGTATAAAACTCTATAGTTTTTTCTTCTCCATCTTTTAAAAAATAGCTTCTCATACAACCTTCCAACACGAAATAACATTCATTTGAAAAACCGCCTTCTTTAAGTAAAATTGTACCTTTTTTAAAAGTTTTGAAAAATGAACTTTCAATTATTGCTTCCTCTATTTCCTTTGTGGTTTTTGTATATTTTGAGAGGTATTTTAATATTTTATTTTCCAAAGCTGTTATATTCAATTTAACTTTATGAGGAGTTATTTGTGATTGTAATTTAATATTATTTTTTGCATAGCATATTTGCGAGTACTAAATTAAAAAAAGTAACTATATTTTTTTACAGACTATTTCTTCTATCTTTCGTTATACCCTTTGCCTTTAAATATTTTAGGAATTGATTTTTCAATTCTTGAAATTCTTGTTTTAGATTGCTTTGCTTGTGAAAAATAAAGTAGATATCCTCTTTGTCTCCCTGGGGTTAGGTTGTAAAATGCTGTCTCTAATTCGGGATTGTTTTTTAATGCTTCTTCAAGCTCTTGAGGAATTTCATATTCAGAAGTCTTTTTCATTTTTACTTCCAGACCTGCTTTTTCGACCTCTATGACTTCAAAAATATAAGCTTTGATAACTGCTTTTAAGTCAATAATTTCATCTTTGTTTATGAATCGAATTTGACGAGCTGACTGAACGTTTTCGGTTTGTTGAATTAAAAGGTTGTTAGCATCGTTCAGTAATGCTCCTTTATGAAACAACAAGGCACAATACTCTTTAAATCCGTGGATAAGTACAATGTTTTTACCTTGAAAAGTATAGCAAGGATGCATCCATTTAAAATCCTCTTCGAGACCACATTCTAAACAGATTTCTCGCAATAGAATGGTTTCTTCTTTCCAGTTCTTTATCTTTTTGATGTATTGGTCAACTTTTTCCATTTAAATTTCGTTTAATTTAGCTTGCTCTTTTACCAAGCTTATCAGTTCTTCTGAAGGAATATCTTGGTCAAACTTTATCTGAATGGTTTTCTTTCCTGTTTTATATCCCTTTTCTTCCAATATTTTACGCATCTCTTCGGTTAATGAATCTATGCCAAAACTGACGTGTTTTTTAGCCAAGGAAAATCCTGCTAGAATTCCATTGCATTTATAGATGGGCACATTCCAACTAATACCACTTTCTGCATTTGGTTCAGTAGCTTCGATTAGCTTTTTCAGCTTAATCATAATTCCCTGAGATTTTTCTGGTGAATTGTCTATAAACTCATCAACTGTTTTAGGTTTTAAATCTGCCATATCTATTGTTTTTCTAATTTTCTGTTTGCCGGTCTGAAATACCAAGATGCTATTGTAAGAGCTAAAAGTAAAGTCGGTCCAAAAAGTGTTATTAATTCATCTCCAACTGCTAAATGGGAAATAATAGCACCTGATATTACAAAGAAAAACCCTGCGTATGCCCACTCTTTAAGTAATGGGGATTTAGGAATTAAGATGGTTATAACTCCCAGGATTTTCCATACACCTAGAATACTTAACAAATACATAGGATAACCTAGTAATTCCATACTTTGAATATTTTCTTCTAATTGCAACAATTGTACAATTCCTGTTGATAACATCCCTAAGGAAAGCCAAACTGTGGCTATCCAATAAATGATTTTGTCTCTTTTTTTCATTATGACTTTTTTTAATTTGTAAATATTACCTCTAATTTATCGTGAGCCATATTTAAACCATAAGCAAAAGGTAGTTTTAATTGCTCAGCACGGTGTTTTTCTGATTTGTATATAATCTGAATGGTTAACATGCTTTTGTCTTCTGTAACTTTTTCAAAATTCAAGAACTCCAATTGTACGCCTATCGACATATTTTCCATTTCAAAAGTTCTTACTATCTCTTGATTTGGTACGATTTTGTGAATTGTTCCGTTTGCCTTAAACATTACGTTTCCTTCGTGTGAGGTTTCAAATGCATAACTTCCGTGATTTTTGTTTTCCAGTTTTAGTACGTTGGTTCCCATCCATTCTGCTACAAATTCTGCTTCGGTATAGGCTTTGTAAACAAGTTCAACAGGAAGGTCAAATTCTCTCGTGATAGTTAGCTCTTGCTTACCTTCTAGGGCATTGATTTTAGTTTTTTGCTCCATTGTCTATTTAATATTTGATTGATGTTTCTTCATAACAGCTTCCAATGAATTAAATCGTTCATCCCATAATTTTCTAAACGGTTCTATAAACTCAGCTATTTCCTTCATCCCATCAGGATTTAGTTGATAATAGATTTCCCTTCCCTTTTGTTCCTGTTTCAACAATTCACATTCGGTAAGAATTTGAATGTGTTTGGAAATGGTTTGTCTGGAATAATCAAAGTTTTCGGCAATAGCACTCGGTGTCATTGCACTTGCCGCAACCAACGTGATAATGGTTCTTCGTGTTGGGTCGGCTATAGCTTGAAATACATCTCTCCTTAATTTCATTACGCAGTTATTTGACTGCAAATATAAGTGCAGTTATTTAATTGCGCAATTTTTTTAAGAAAAATACGATAAAAAAAGTGTATTATTTTAAATTAGACAACTGTAAATGAATGGTTAGATTAAATAATTTGTAATGGAAAAATATTTAGAAGCCACAACCAATAGTGGTAAACAATT
Organism: Algibacter pacificus; assembly: GCF_008033385.1. Lineage (GTDB taxonomy): Bacteria > Bacteroidota > Bacteroidia > Flavobacteriales > Flavobacteriaceae > Algibacter > Algibacter pacificus. The sequence goes on from NZ_VOGY01000002.1 coordinate 273,838, forward strand.
TTATCAAAACTTTAAGGACAGGGGAGAAATAGTAATGTTAAATCTATTAAAATTTAAAGAAATAGCTGATTATACAGATTTAAAACATCTAAGACCCAAACAAGAAATTAGTGGAGAAGAAGCCTATCAGCTATATCTCGATACCACAAAATCACAATTTCTAAAAGCAGGTAGTGAAATTGTATATTATGGAAAGGGAAAAGATTTTTTAATAGGACCTGAAACTGAAAAATGGGATGCAATATTATTGGTTAAACATCAATCGGTACTAAAATTTATGGAATTTGCTCAAAGTGAAGATTATCTAAAAAATGCTGGTCATAGAACTGCTGCACTTGAAGATTCACGTTTGCTACCAAGCTCTGAAATAAAATTTTAAGCATCTAATAGTCAATAAGATTTATTTCTAAATTGTTTAAACTGCCATAGTTGAGAATGCCTAAAATATCAATACCTGTATAACTTTCTATACGAAGTATTTTATCACAATCCTCTAAATCAAAGTTGATGCGATACTCAGGATATAATTGCTTGAAATCAGCTACTATTTTGTTGGCTAACTGTTGGTTGTCAACATTGGTTTTGAAAATCTCGACCGTGGCAGAGGGAGTATTAATCTGGGGATTCACTTTCATTTTCTTCAAGAGATTTATACTTCTATACAATGAATGTAAGTCAAACTCCAAACTGTCTTAAATGATGATCATAATGCTTATAAGCGAAAATTCCAATTTGTTCTTTGGTCATTCTACCGAAAAAACCGTGAATAAAATCTAGGTTGTTATAGCACCCGTAATGTTCAGTTAAATCAAACAATTTTTGTTTTTGCTTCTCAAAATCTCCACTTTTCTCTTTGATGGTAAAGTTTGAACCTGCTGGTGCACCTTTGCCTATTGGTTTGTCGTTTTTGGTGTTGGCCTTTAAGACCATTTTTCCAATAAGTTTACCTAGAAAATCTTGTTTATAAGGTATATTGTTATCAATACCTAACACCCATTGATTCCAAATGTTCAAATGTTTTATCATTTGGTAAACATTCATTTTACCCCATTGCGCTTTACTGTCTGCATTGATTTGTTCAATTCGTTTGATTAGCTGTAGTCTGATGTTCGGGTCAAAAATGGTTTTCATCTTTATAATTTTATGCAGTATGATGTTATTTCTTTTAATTTCTCTCCTTTAGCACTTTGAAAAATATAAAAATCAGAAAATGCATATTGCTTACCGTTTTCCATTGTCATTACCCCATTTACTGCACCTTCTTTACCGTGGGATAGGATTTGATTTAATATCAATTCAGATGCTTTTACAGATTGCATTTTTTCTAATTCTTCCGTAAACGCTTTTATTCCTTCTAATTTTTTGTCGCCAATCATATTCCAAACGATGTCGTCTGTTACATTTTCTGTTAAAAAGGCAACATTTCCTTCGACAAAGGCAATATTAAATTGTTTTAAAAATTCCATTTTGGGAGAATTACCGCAATTGGGACTTGATATTATTTTGGTCATTTTTAAATCATTTTTATTTCCTAGTTCAATGAATGAAACCCAATAGAATTCCCTTCAGTATCTTTAACAATAGATACAAAGCCGTGTTCTCCAATTCCCATTTTCGCTTGAATAATTTCAGCTCCATTTTCAGCTGCTCGATTTTCTAAAATTTTACAATCTTCACAACCAAAATAAACAAGACTACCATTTGTAGAAGGTGTTATCCCATCCATTTTCATTAAAGCTCCAGCTGCACCGTAATTTTCCATATCACTAGGGAAACATTTCATTTGAACATTTTTATTTGTTGGGTCACTCATATCTTCCAATGTAACTTGAAATACATTTTGGTAAAACTTTACAGCTCTATCTATGTCATTTACATAAATTTCGAACCACACTACAGGATTAAATTTTTTCATCTTATCTATTTATTTAATTGTTATGATTACAAAAATGAAAAAAGGAAAGCGAAAAAATCTTGTCCTATGGCAAGTTCTCTGATTGAGACAATACTTCTTTTCTTATCCTACTTAAAGACGTATCGGTAATCCCTAAATAAGTCGCAATATATTTTAAGGGTACTTCTTTGATTATTTGTGGGTTCTGAATCATTAGTTCTAAATAGCGTTGAGAAGCACTTTGTGTATGCATATTTACAGCACGATGTTTTGCCATAAAAAGTTGCTGAGACATCCAGCTGCGACCCCATTCTGTAAATCCTTCTATAGTACTATATAACTTTTGAAAATCATTAAACTCAATTTTATAAACTTCACAGTCTGTTAATGCTTGTATGGATTCATTAGAAGGTGTACGAAGAAATAAAGAAGCTACTTCAATTAAAATATCATTAGGACTAAAAAAATCGGTAGTAATCTCGTTACCTTTATAGTCAATAACAAATGAACGAAACAATCCTTTTTTTATCAAAAAATATTCATTGCTTATTTTGCCTTCATTAAGTATGATTTCATTTTTTACAAACTCAACTTTGGTGTGGGCGGACATAATAGCTTTATAGTCCTCTTTTTTAATACTTGGATAGTTATAAATACTTTCAAAAAAGGAATCTGTCATTATTTTTTTTTGTTTAAAAATACAAAATATTGAGATTCTATAATCTTAAAATTGGAGTAGGTAAACATTTGTTTTTATTTATAGGTTTTAAAACTTAAAAATATCATGTGAAGAAGCAATTACTTCCATTACTTCAATTTCTGGCAAGTCTTCTAAACCACTTTCATCTCTTTGTTTCTGAAAAGACAAAAATGAAGGCACCTGAAGCAATTTTTTTTGAATGTTCTCATTTTTGTAATGAGATAGGTGAACAAATGTTTTGCCGTCTCCACACACATAGGAACCGTAGCGGAATTCATTAGTGTCCATTTTTTTGAAATCAGTCATAAACAAGTTAATGTTTTCTTGGTTCTTCTGAACAAAATCAGGTTTTACAGTGTACGTTACTTTTACGGTTATCATTTTGGTTGTTTTTATATTTTTATAATGTAAACTATTTCCTTCTAAATATTTTTTCCGCTGGATTTCACCATATTCTTCCATTGTCATATGGTGTGGAACGAATTTTTCGGGTAAACTAACGATGGTTTTTATCCTGTCTATTCTAAAATTTCTAAATTCATTTCTCAACCTGCACCAAGCTACTACAATCCAATCTTCTGAAAAACTATGGTAAATAGCAAAAGGTTCTATTTCTCTTAGAATTGGTTCTACGTCAGATTCTTTTTTATAGTCTATTTTTAATACATTAAAATTTGTTAAAGCACGTTGTACTACAGAAAGAAAATTACTTGTTTTTTCATTTTGCCAATTCTTTCCTATAAATGTTCTATTCGCTAAAAAATCAGCTTTTGATTTTTCTTCACTTCGTAATACTGCTTTTACTTTATCTATGGCATTATTAAATTCATTTATCAAAGATTCATCTTTGGTTTTTGCCATTATCTTTTGCGCAAAAATGAGTGCATTTGCTTCAGTTTCTGTAAACATTACAGGTGGAATTTTATACCCGTCCATTAAAGTATAACCTTTTCCCTCCACAGTCACAATAGGAACATTGGCTTGCTCTAAAGCGTGTAAATCTCTATAAACAGTTCTTTTGCTAATATTGAATTGCTCCGACAATTGTTCTACAGTCACATATAAATTGGACTGTAATTTTAAATGAATTGCCGTTAACCGTGAAAGTCTTGAAATGTTATCTGTATATGCCATCACAATAGTATTTTAAATGTTTACTATAGAAATTTCATCTGTTAGAATTTCAATATTAAAACCTTGTTTTTGAACCATATTGATAATAACGTCATTGTCTAATATATCGTTAAAATTTTCGATTCTTAAAATATGATCACAATCTTCAAGATCAAAATCAATACAGTAATTAGGAAACCTATTTTTTATTTGTTTCTTTATTCTCCTAGCTTGTTTCTTTTTTAAGATATTAGTTTTATATACTTCTATCATTTTATAACAATTATAATTTTATACAACAAAGAAAACTAGGAATTGTGACAACCCTTTGACAGTCTTTTTTTATTTAAAAAAAACTAAACAAAATGTGATAATAAATTGATTGTTGCTCCGTTGGGATCTTTGACAAAAAATCGTTTTACACCCCAAGATTCGGTTGTTATTGGGTAAACTATTTCAATATCTTGTGTTTTTGCTCGTTCATACCATTGGTCAATATTCACCACTTCTATGGATAGAAAAATGGCTTTATTATCCAGTGGTTTGTTCTCCGTATTTTGAATAATTGTGATTTGAGCCTTTGGGTTTTCTTTGGATGCAAAAGTTAAAACCCATTCCATATCCATCACCAATTTCATATCTAAAAACTGAGTATAAAACTTTTTGCTTGCTTCCACATCATTGGAATAAATGTTAGGAACTATTCTTAGAATGGTTGTTTTCATTACATATCTTTATTTGTTATCTAATTCAATCGCTTGTAAAATATAATACTCAAGTATGTCATCTTTATAATCTTTGGGGTCACTCAATCTTAAATTTAATGATTTTTTTCCGACTCCTTCAAGTATTTTATACTTGTCTTCAAACTGTTTACCATCCGTAAATGAAAAGGTAATTCCTTTTAGGGTAGGGCTCACGGAGATGATAATTCTATTGTGTCTATAAACTGGGACACCATAATATTTTTCGGTTCCTCCTCGCATCTCTTCTTTTAGTGTTGGGAATTTTGCTTTAATCAAGCTCCTAAACTTTAAAAAAATAGGTTGATGCTCTTCCTTAATTTTATCTTTTATGAATTGATTGATGGTATTCATATGAGCTAATTTTTGAAATTAGATTTTTGGAGATAATGAGCACAACTCCAAACCCAAATAGCACAAAATACGATAAGGATTCTACCAAGCCAACCAATAGGAGTCTCTGGTGTAATCATACCATTCGTTTCACTCAAATAAACACCCATGACAATTATTAAAGCAACCTCTAAACCCCAAAGAATTATAGTAAATACAAACATATTTTTTCTAAATGGTTTAAGCTTTTCCTGTTTTCTAAATTGATAAGTAATAAACACCGTAGCCAAAATCATAAAACCTAATAATCCTGCTGCTGCGTTATGAATTTGGCCACTCATAGTCATGTACTTGGGTAAAGTATCTACAGGATCAGTATTAAAAATGCCTGCTAAGAAATTACCAAGAGATGCTATTACTAACAACACTCCTCCAATTTTAGAACCTATTTTGGGTAAGTATTTAATTAGATATAAGCCTAAGGTTAAAAAACTTATACCAAGTAAAAAGAATACAATCTGCATTAACCAACCTGTATTTCCTAATGCATATTCGCTAATGGGTTGCCATATTGGATTTACTGATGTGTTTATGAAATGTAAAATGACTAATAGGACAACAAATCCGATAGCACTTATTTTTGTAACAGTTAACTTGTTCATTTAATTATAATTTTAAGGATGGTAGTTTATTCTCTTTTCCCTTTTATATAGGCATACATAGCCATTGCATGACCATGGCCTAACTGAAAGTCTTCTTTCAACCAATTGGTCACTTTGGTAGCCTTTACAACTAATTCTCCATTCCTGGTAAAGCCTTTTTGTTCTGCTAATGTTTGAAAATCTTCTGCGGTTTTACCTGTTTTATCTTCTATGTTTTTGATGTATGTTTGGAATGACATAATTATATAGTTTTAGATTTATGATTAATTTTTTGTGAGTAGATATAAGATACACTTAGAACAATTCCTACCACTATAGGCATTACAATGTTGGCTATGACTTGGTCTACCGCTATATGACTTATAGCTGCAAAAATTAAATTGAATGTTAAACCGGCATACGCCCATTCCTTTAGTTTAACTGGAAGTTTTGGAAGCATTATCGCGGTTGCTCCTAATATTTTGCAAACAATTAAAGCGTAGGCGAAGTAATCGGGATAGCCCAAAGGTTTAGTTCCTGCGTTAAAATATTCGTGTGCGAATAAAAGCGTTGCCAATGGCATTAGGGCCTCTAACGCAAAAATGATGGAAGTTGCTATCCAAAATATGATTTTAATCTTTTTCATTTTCTTACATTTATTAATAACTCATCCAATCTTTCTAACGTTGATTTAAGTCCATCTTCCATTCCCATTTCTATTATAGTTTCTAAATCTTTTAGAGAATTGTAGGTTACAATGGTCTCAACTTTTGATTTTTCATTCAAATCTAAAAAACTCACATGCCATTTTGCTCTTGGCAAACCTGGGTTTAGATTTCCATTTTTATCACAAAACCCATCTAATGATCTATAATAATCAATAGGTTTAATTTCTGTAAAATCTGTTCGTCCCCAGTGCTCAGTTCCGTTTGGTTCTATCATAGCGTATAACCAATAGCCGCCTTCCTTAAAATCCATCGTCTTTGTTTTGGCCGTCAATGGTTTTGGTGCAAACCACTTTTCTAATAATTCACTTTTCGTGTAGCAATCCCAAACAAGTTCTCTTTCTGCGTTAAATTCACGCACAATAGTAAGTGTGTTATCTTTCTTGTTTACTAAGAAGTCAAATTGTAGTTTATTCATTGTTTTTTATTTTTAGTTAATAATAATTGGTCTAAGTTTAAAAGAGCCATTCCGAAACCTTCCTTAAAGCCCATTTTAATCAATGTTTCAATGTCTTCTAGTTTATCGTGTTTTAAGGTAACATCTACTAATGTAATGTCATTTTTTTCTGTAAAAATATTTGTCCATAATGAGCGTGGTTTTATTGTATTTTCATTTCCATTTTCGTCACAAAAGGCATCTAACCAAGATAATAACTTGTTTATTTCAATTCCTTTATAATCAGCTTTACACCAGGTCTTTTCGTTTTCAGGGCTTACCATTGCATAAAGCCACATTCCGCCAATTTCTAAATCTAAAGTTTTAGTTTCAATATGATAGGGTTTTGGTGCCCACCACTGGTTTAATAATTCTGGTTCTGTCCAAGCTTTCCAAACCAATTCAAGATTAGCATTAAACTCTCGCTGAATGTTAATAGTTTTATTTTCCTTATTCACGGAAAAATTGAATAATAAATTACTCTTCATTATTTTTGTTTTTAAGTGTTTCTAATAAATTATCTAGTTGGTTAAATCTATTTTCCCAAATGGCTCTAAATTGCTCTAACCATTTGTCGATTTCTTTCATTTTTTCAACTTTTAACTCGTAGTATATTTCTCGACCTTGTTGGTTTGCATCAACCAAGTCACATTCATTTAAAATTTGAATGTGTTTAGAAATAGTAGGCCTCGCAGCATCAAAATTTTCAGCAATTGCTCCTGCTGTCATGGATTGTGAAGTAAGTAGTACCAATATTGCTCTTCTTGTTGGATCGCTAATGGCTTGGAAAATATCTCGTCTTAATTTCATTATGAAGTTATTTGACTACAAATATATGTGAAGTTATTTGGCTACGCAAATTGTAAATATAATTTCATTACAAAATTAGGTTAACCTTATTTTATAAAATGGTGCAAAAGCGGGAATAAATGGTGTTTATCGGGTTGTGTAGTTTTTTCTGAATGTTAGTGGACTGGTTGAAGTATGCTTACGGAAGAAGTTACCAAAATTAGAAGCGTCAGAAAAGCCTAATTGATGCGCTATTTCAGCTATGCTTAAATTAGTGAATTGAATCAGTGATTTTGCCTCCTTTATAAGCCTGCCATTAATATGCGAAAGTGCTTTTTTATTTGTTTCAGTTTTAACGGTTTTAGATAAGTGACTAGCACTGATATTTAATAAGGTAGCATATTCTTTAACTGTTCGTTTTTCGAGGTAATGAACATTCACCAATTTTAAATATTGATTTGTAATGGAATGACTAGAATTTATTAATGGTTGTAATTCATTTTGAATCTTAGTAAATTCTTTTAGATTATAGAGTAAAGCAAGAAATTTATGTGTAGTAACTTTGGAAAAGACATCTATATTTTCATAAGATTTAAATACCTCTTCAAATACTGGTAATAATTCTTGATATTTATTATTTTCTAGTTGAAATAAGTTGATGTTTAAAATATTAAAAAATGGGAATTCATTAAAAAAATCAAATTTTAAAAAATTAAAGTATTCCTGTTTAAAATAAATGAGATAACCTTCCGTATTTTTTTCTTTGTAAAAACTATAAATCAAGTTTGAACATTGAAAGGTGAGAAATGACTCTTTTATATGGTCATCTTGATTGTTATATATAACATTGGTTTTTCCATTAGATGTTATTAAACCGATAAAAAAGAAATCTCTACGAAATGGAGCTTTGTAAATTTCATCTTTATGCTCTTCTAAACGCATACAATAAAACATAGGATTTTTAGTCCTATGATTGACAGGTATTGATTCTAGAAAATCATTAATAGAAGTATAAAAAGGAATACTTTTCTCTTTCATTAAATTTCTATTCTTATATAGCTAATGTTTGTTTTGAATTACAAAGAAAAGATATTTAGAAAAACAATCATAGTTATAAGTTGTTTGATAGTAGTTTATTATAATAAGTTAAATTATTATTTTTTTGAGATTTTATATCAGTTAAACTGAATTTATCTCTCAAAACCTTCATATCCTCACTTACTTTTTTATCCAAAATTTTTGCATAATGTTGGGTAGTCCGTAAATTTTTATGCCCCAACATTTTACTTACGCTTTCTATAGGAACGCCATTTGTAAGTGTTACGGTGGTTGCAAAAGTGTGGCGTGCAATATGAAAAGTTAAATCTTTTTCAATTTCACAAACACCTGCAATTTCTTTAAGATAGGCATTCATTTTTTGATTACTCAAAATAGGGAGCAGTCTGTTTTCGTTTATACATTGCGGGTGCTGTGCGTACTTATCAATTATCATTTGTGTAACAGGGAGTATGGGGATTTTTGAAGCGGATTCTGTTTTTTGTCTGTGAGTAAATATCCATTTCTCTCCATCGATTCCAATACTTATATGCAGTTTTGTTAAATTTTTGACATCAATGTATGCTAATCCTGTAAAGCAACTAAAAAGGAAGATATCACGAACTAGCGATAATCTTTCTGTCTTAAAATCTTTATTCAATATGGTTTGGATTTCTTCTTCTGTTAAATAGACACGCTCAACTTCTCTAACTTTTGCTTTATAATTGGCGAATGGATTTTTGTCTAGCCAATCATTGGCCAAACATATCTTTATGATTTTACCGAAATTCTTGATGTACTTGACTGCTGTGTTATTATTACAATTTCTAACGCTTCTTAAATAAAATTCATACTCTGTTATGAAAGCATGATTGATTTTTGCAATATCTATATCCGATATTTGATATTTCCATTCTAAAAAAGCTATTGTGTGTTTTAAAGATGTTTTGTAACGCTCTAATGTTCCTGGAGCATATTCTTTTCCAACCAGTTCTTTAATTTTGTTATTATGATCTTTGAAGATTGGAATTAACATTCTTTGTTTATCATCAACACCTTGAAGTTTAGATTTTAAAACTGCTGAGGTTGCAGTTATTTTGTCTTTTAATATTGTGTGGTGTGTATCATAAACTTGCTGCTCTAACGTTTTAAGATACCTATTTAAAGATTTTACTTCTTCGGATTTACCTATCACTTTCTGAAGTTTACTATCCCATAAATCGGGTGCTACATATCTTTTTGATGCAATTTCTTTTGGTTTTCCGTTAATGGTTATCCTTAAATAAATTGGGGCTGTGCCATTGGCTTTGATTTTACTTTTCTTAATCAAGAAGAGTAAGTTGAATGTTTTGGTCATTTGTGGTAACTTTTTAGGTTGATAAAACTATCTCTTAAAACCACTTGAAACAAGATGTTCAAAACGTGAACTCCTTATTATACAAGTGTTTCAGCGTTTTCTAGTGACCTATTTGAATTTTAAACAATAGGTCACTAAATAGGTCACTGAAAGCATACCATTTAATGAACTTTATGGGATAGTCACAAATGAAAAAACGCCGTAAAACATAAGTTTTACAGCGTTTTGATTGAGTTTCTTAAACTCTTAGCGGAGAAAGAGGGATTCGAACCCCCGGAGGTGTGACCCTCAACAGTTTTCAAGACTGCCGCATTCGACCACTCTGCCATTTCTCCTTGAGTGTCTCATAAGGTTATTGCCTTATTGCGGGTGCAAATATAAGAGCCTTTTTCGATGTATTCTAATAAAAATTAAGTTTTTTTTAAATAATTTTGAAACTCATTTATAATGTATTCATTTTTAGGGAAAAAGAAAAGAAAAAAATATTTTAAAAAAAGCCGAGATACTAATAAAACTTATATTTTCGAAGTAATTCAAAAAAAATAGAATTATAAAACCTTACTTTTGCATATCAATTAAGTAAAATTAAATGGATATTATAAAGCAGTTGCAATGGCGTTATGCAACCAAAAAATTCGACGCAACAAAAACATTAAACGCCGCTAAGTTAAATACATTAAAAGAAGCCTTTAATCTTACCGCAACCTCTTTTGGTTTACAAACCTTAAGCCTTGTTATTGTTAAAAACAAAGCACTTCGCGAAAGCTTACTTCCGCATTCCTATAACCAACCGCAGGTGGTAAATGCCTCGCACTTGCTTGTAATATGTATCCAAGAAGATATTCAAGAACAAGATGTTGTAAACTATTACAATAACATAAAAACCATACGCAACACTCCCGAAAGTATCCTAAAACCATACCGAGAACAATTGGTTGGTATCATGCAAGGTAAAAGCGTAGAACAACGCCAAAACTGGTCTAAAAACCAGGCGTACATAGCACTCGGAAATCTTATGACGGTTTGTGCTATAGAAAACATAGACGCCTGTCCAATGGAAGGATTTATTCCAGATAAATACGACGAAATTCTTCAGCTAAAAGAAAAAGGGTTAAAATCTGTATTAATCATGCCTGTAGGCTATCGGGATGCGAACGATATGTTTTCAACCTTAAAAAAAGTAAGGAAATCTATAGATCAAAGCATCATAGAAATTTAATACCTTTGGGCGTTACCGCAAGGGTCGGGCTTTCACTACTCAATCTTTTTGTTTTTTTATTAAAACAAAAAGGATTTCAAACAGGTCGTTCAATCCCTAACGCAGTAATCGTCTAAAATTGGAAAAAAAGATAAATAAACAACAATATGCCAGGATTCGAATTATTTGGAGAATTAGAAAAACAAGAAGTTAACGATGTTTTAGATAATGGCGTTTTAATGCGCTATGGTTTCGATGGTATGCGAAACGGCCATTGGAAAGCCAAAGCTTTAGAAAGTGAATTAAAAAATGCCTTTCAGTCGAAACACGTACAATTAGTATCAAGCGGAACCGCTGCGGTATCGGTAGCATTAGCATCGGCGGGCGTTGGAGCAGGAGACGAGGTTATTATGCCAACCTTCACATTTGTCGCTAGTTTTGAGGCCATCATGATGTTAGGCGCCATTCCTGTTTTAACTGATGTTGATGATACTTTAGGATTAAATCCAGAAGCGGTAGAAGCTGCTATTACACCAAAAACAAAAGCCATAATGGTGGTGCAAATGTGCGGAAGTATGGCTAATATGACGGCATTAAAAACGATTGCTAACAAACATAATCTGCTTTTAGTAGAAGATGCTTGCCAAGCCATTGGAGGAACCTTTAACGGTATTCCATTGGGTAGTGTAGGCGATTTAGGCTGTTTTTCATTCGATTTTGTTAAAACAATTACCTGTGGAGAAGGTGGTGCTGTAATTACAAACAACGAGAAATATTATACCAACGCCGATCATTATAGCGATCATGGTCACGATCATGAAGGTAGCGATCGTGGTGCAGAAACGCATCCGTTTTTAGGTTATAATTTTAGAATTTCAGAATTGCACGCGGCCGTAGGTTTAGCACAGATAAAACGATTACCAGAGTTTTTAGAGATACAAAAACGAAATTTTAATATTATTCGTGAAGCTTTATCCACAATTCCGGAAGTGGTTTTTAGAACGGTTCCCGAAGGAGGTGTAGAAAGTTGTGCTTTTTTAAACTTCTTTTTACCCGATTTAGAAACTTCTAGAAAAGTAATTGAAGCCTTTAAAAACGGTGGAGTAGATGGTTGTTGGAATTATTATGATAACAATTGGCATTACATTCGTAAATGGGATCATTTAAAGAATTTAAAATCATTGTTTCCTCTTTCTAAAGAAGTAAAACAAGGCTTAGAACATCTTCAAACAAGAACATTTGAAAAATCGGATAGCTATATTGGCAGAAACATATCTTGTTTAATCAAACTCTCGTGGACAGAGGAGGAAGTTAAAGAACGCGCTAATAAAATGGTGGCACTTATTAAAACGGCTTTATAAAAAGAGTTATTCCAACTATCCTACAAAGGTTTATATTAAAATATTAGAACATAAAAAAAGGCTTTAAATTCACAATTTAAAGCCTTTTTTTTATAAAATGAATTTGATTAATAATTCATAAAATCTACAATTTCTAAACCATATCCAATTAATCCAACACGTTTAGTTTGTTCGGTATTGGTAATTAAACGTAGTTTATGAATATTTAAATCGTGAAGAATTTGGGCACCAATTCCAAAATCACGGTTATCCATATTTATTTTTGGAGCTTTGGTAATAGTTTCCGCGGTTTGGTTTTCTTTTAGAAAAGCCAATCGACTTAAAATATTCATCGATTGTACTTCTTGGTTTATAAAGATAATAGCACCTTTTCCGTTAGTATTAATAACGCTAAACATATTTTCTAGTTGGGCGTCTACATTGTTGGTAAGCGTTCCTAAAATATCGTTATTAATTAGTGTGGAGTTTATTCGGGTGGGTACGGCTTCGTCATCGGTCCAAGCCCCTTTTGTTAAGGCTATATGGATTTGATTATTAGTTGTTTGCTTATAAGCTCTTAATCTATAGCTTCCAAAACGTGTTTCAATTTCAAAATCTTCTTTTTTCTCAATTAAAGAATCGTGTTGCATTCTATAAGCCACTAAATCTTCAATAGAAACTATTTTAATATCGTGTTTGTGTGCTATTTTTAATAGTTGTGGTAGGCGTGCCATGCTACCGTCTTCATTCATTATTTCAACAATAACACCTGCGGGTTGTAAACCTGCTAAGCGTGCAAAATCTATGGCGGCTTCGGTGTGGCCTGTTCGTCTTAAAACACCACCTTCTTTTGCTATTAAAGGAAATATATGTCCTGGACGTGCCAAATCGTGAGGTTTAATGTTAGAATCAATGAGTGCTTTTACTGTTTTAGCTCGGTCACCAGCAGAAATACCTGTAGTTACACCATGGCCACGTAAATCTACCGATACGGTAAAAGCGGTTTCCATAGGGTCGGTATTATTCCTCACCATCATGTTTAAGTCAATTTCTTTACAGCGTGTTTCTGTTAAGGGCGCGCATATTAATCCGCGGCCATGTGTTGCCATAAAGTTTATCATTTCTGGTGTTACTTTTTCGGCGGCAGCCAGAAAATCACCTTCATTCTCTCTGTTTTCATCATCGACCACAATAATTATTTTACCATTTCTAATGTCTTCAATGGCATCGTGAATGGTATTTAATTTAGTGTCTGGGTTGGATACGGGGCTCATAGGTTCTAAAATCATCTATTAAAAATGTGTTATTTCAAAGAATCTAAACAAAATTGTTTTAAATCTTCTTTCAATTTAACGTTTAATAAAGGGTAAGTCATCATATAAAATGGCAACCCTAAAATGAGTAATCCTAAACTAGGACGTTTTGTTTTTTTATTGATATAGGCATAAAAGCTATTCAAATTAATTATAGACTTTATATAGTAAATTATATAAAGAAGAAAGGATACAATACTTAATTGAATAGAAGCTGTAGCTAGTGGTAATAGTTTATTATTTTTAAATACAAAAAATAGGATTAATAATACGGCGCCTGTGGCATACAAAGAAATTGCAAATGTGGAGTGCTCTTTATAATGTTTAGCAATTTTTTCGGAAGCTTCAAATTGCGAATCTATAATCAAGCCTTGCGATTCTTGTAAATCTTGAATGCTATGTCCACGTTCCTTTAATAGGTTTAGCGCTTCAAATCGGCAGTTTTCATCGTGTCCTAGGGTTTCATAATTTTTAATAACATCAACGAGTTCATTCGTTTTATAAGCAGTTAAAAATTTATAATCAACAGCGTTTTTTTCTTTTATTTTGAATATTTTTTTAAGCGGCTCCATAAGGTTTCCTACTTCAAATATACCTTTATCTGCTGTGGCACGTTTTGTTAAATAAATACCTAATGGTAACATGACGAGCGTAGAAAACCAGCTGGCTAAAACGGGATTGAAATTACCTGTTTTCGCAGAGTTTGTTGCAAAAATACCAATAAAGTGATAGGTTAAAAAGAGTAAAATAGCGATGACCATTGGGAGTCCAATACCACCTTTTCTAATTAACGCACCTAAAGGAGCTCCAACAAAGAATAAAATAATACAAGCTACTCCTAATGCGAATTTTTCATGAAATGAAATAACGTGTCGGTTAAATGTTGAATTTGTAATTTTAGATGAAGCTATTTTCTGAGTAATAGTTTGCTTGTTACTGCTAGTTGCTTTTAAAGTAAGCTCTATTAATTCTATTTTTTGCTTAGTATTAAAGACATTTAAAATTGGACCGTTATATAAGGAGTTCTTTTTGGTTTTAGTATTTCTATATATTTTATTAACACTAGACCTGTTAATTAAGTTTTTAGCAAGTCCTTCTTTCTCGTTATATTGTTTTTTTATTAGAGAATCCATAGCCGTATTTAAATCTACTACATCTAGCATGCTGTATTTATCGGTTTGAGATTGCTCATCGATATCAACCTTATTCAGGTCTGATAAATCAATATTAATCGTGTATTTTTCGAATGTACTTTTGGCAAAAGGTTTTCTTGCTTTCTTTTTTCTATCTTTTTCATTAATATCGTGATAGTAATTGCCGTTGAACAATATAAGTTTTAAAACATTAGAATCTTTTTCACTCGCTAACTCACCAGTTTTTGCTTTTATTATGGTAGCGTTTGTTCGTCCATTGACGGCTTTTAAATGAATAGTAACATTCTCTAAATACTGACCATTTTCACCACTTTTCTTTTCAACTTTTATATTGTAGGGAGTGCCTTCAATCGGGTTAAATTGACCTTCAGCAATAGCCATGGCAGGTTTAATTTTCGCAATATTACGTCTAAGGTTATACGAGTTTACTTCCGCCCAAGGAATGACGTTATTGGCAAAGAAAAAGGTAATGATACCAAGGGCTACAATAAAAATACTTAAACCAGACATGGCACGTTGTAATGAAATACCAGTGGATTTCATTGCTGCAAATTCATAATTTTCAGCAAAACTACCAAAAACCATTATTGATGAGAGTAGTATGGTAAGTGGCACAACCAGCGGCATTAGTTTTGGCATAATATAAATTAAGAACTTAGCGATAATATCTATTTCTAAATCTTTACCTGCAAGTTCTTTTATGTAGAGCCAAATGGTTTGTAAAACAAAAATCAGCACAAGTATAATAAATACGCTGAAAAATGTTTTAAAGTAGGTTGTTAGTATGTAGCGGTCTAATATTTTCAAAGGAATACCTAATCTAGTTTGTTGATGTAATAGTCTTGATACTTGTCCGCATCAAAGGTAAATAAGGTTTTCGATAAAGTCTCGTTTGTTTTAAAAGAATTTACGGTAAGTGTGGTTTTTGTATTGTTTTTACCAACTTGAATTAAATTGTAAATATTTTTTGTTTTAGCATCGATACCTAATAAAAGGGTTTTAATTTCAGAATCAGAATCAATAGGTGTTAGTTTTACATATTGAATTTTTCTCCCATTAATATTTTGCTCAATATCAAGGGCGTAGGTGTAGCCGTCTTCATAAAAAGATAACATTTTACTTGGTGTAATGGCATCACTTTCATTATCATTTTCTGAAGAAATAGTCACTTCCTCATCTTCTGGACTAATGCTATACATGGTTTTGCCATCGAAAAGACGCGTAATACCTAGAATATTTAATTTGTATTTTTCTCCTTGTAGTACAATATCTCCTTTAGTCACTTGTTTTAGATTTTCAGCAGTGTTTTCAAGTACATACTTAAAATCTATTGAAATGTTATTGTAACTTTTTACCTTTTTGGAAACTTCATTTAATAATGTTTTTCCTTTATTTTGAGCAAAGGTGTTTACGGAAAGGGTTATTAATAAAAGTGCAATAATTTTTTTCATTATTATGTTCATTTTAAATTATATTTCATTTTCTAAATGCTGATCTAAGGCTATTAAATCTGGAATTAAAACTTGTCTGGCTTTACTTCCTTCAAAAGGGCCAACAATGCCAGCCGCTTCTAATTGATCTATAATTCTACCTGCGCGATTGTAACCTAATTTTAATTTACGTTGCAAAAGCGACGCAGAACCTTGTTGAGCCGTTACAATTACTATAGCTGCATCTTTAAAGAGTTTATCTCTATCGGATATATCTATATCAAGACTTGTGCCACTTTCCTCACCAACAAACTCTGGCAACAGGTAAGCTTCTGGATAAGCTTTTTGTGCGCCAATAAAATCGACAATACGTTCTACTTCTGGCGTATCTACAAAGGCACATTGAATACGAATTAAATCGTTACCTTGAGTATAAAGCATATCACCGCGACCAATAAGTTGATCGGCTCCCGAACCATCTAAAATAGTACGTGAATCTATTTTTGAGGTTACTCTAAAAGCTATTCTTGCGGGGAAATTGGCTTTAATAATACCGGTTATGACGTTTACCGATGGACGCTGTGTAGCAATAATTAAGTGGATACCAATGGCACGGGCAAGTTGTGCTAAACGGGCAATTGGGGTTTCAACTTCTTTACCGGCCGTCATAATTAAATCAGCAAACTCATCGACCACCAAAACAATGTATGGTAAAAATTGGTGCCCATCGTTCGGGTTTAATTTTCTAGCTTTAAATTTAACGTTGTATTCGGCAATGTTTCTACAAAGGGCATTTTTAAGCAACTCGTAGCGGTTATCCATTTCAATACAAAGCGAATTTAAGGTGTTAATTACCTTCGTATTGTCGGTTATAATAGCTTCTTCACTGTCAGGAAGTTTGGCTAAATAATGACGTTCAATTTTATTGAAAAGCGTAAGTTCTACTTTTTTAGGATCTACTAAAATAAATTTAACTTCTGCTGGATGTTTTTTATAAAGTAAAGAGGTTAAAACGGCATTTAATCCAACCGATTTCCCTTGTCCTGTAGCACCAGCCATAAGCAAGTGTGGCATTTTGGCTAAGTCGACCACAAGAGTTTCATTACTAATGGTTTTTCCTAATGCTATAGGAAGTTGCATTTCGGATTTTTGGAATTTCTGCGAAGCAATAGCCGATCGCATAGAAACAATAGTTGAATCTTTATTAGGAACCTCGATACCAATTGTGCCTTTTCCAGGAATAGGGGCAATGATACGGATACCTAATGCGGCTAAAGACAAGGCAATATCATCTTCTAAATTTTTAATTTTTGAAATACGAACACCAGCATCGGGTACAATTTCGTAAAGGGTTACCGTTGGTCCAATGGTAGCTTTAATACTAGCTATACCAATTTTATAGTTGTTTAAAGTTTCTACAATTTTATTTTTATTGCTTTCTAATTCTTCTTGATTTATGGTAATTCCTCCGGTATCATATTGTTTTAAAAGATCTAATGGAGGGAATTGGTAATTTCCAAGCTCTAGAGTTGGGTCGAATAGTCCAAAATCCTCAACAAGTTTGTTTGCTAAATTATCGGTTTCAGAGCGTTCTTCGGGAACTTCAATGATTTTCATTTCTAGATCTTCTTCAAGAACTTCCTCTTCAGCAATTTTAACTTCAAGTGGTGTTTTATCTTCAATAACTACTTTTTCTACTTTGGGTTTTTCGGGAGTTTTATCTTTTTGTAATGATGTTTCTATAGGTTTTTCATCATCTTTAGGAATGTTGAAAGCGGCTTTGATATCTTCGGCTTCTTCTGATAAATTATTATCTAAAGGCACACTTATATCATCTTTCATATCCGATAATTCACTTTTTAAATTACGTTTAGCCGATTTAAATTGATTTGAAATATTTTCAAAAGTAAGCTTGAACCTAATCGCTAAATAGGTAATTAACGCAAATAAGAGTAAAAGTGAAATGCCTATTTTTCCTATATAATCTTGTAAGTAAGTATTAATTTCAAAACCAATAGTACCTCCTAAAATAGCATTCGTTTTTCCGAAGAAACCAAAAAGAATGGATAACCAAATAATGATTAAAATACCCCAGAACCAATGGGTTCTCAATTTTGTTTTGTTTCTGTTTGTTAAAACATAAATACCTGATAGGGACATGAGTCCAGAAAATATAATTGAAGATACACCAAACCCACGTTGAATAAATAAATCACTCAACCAAGCTCCAGATTTACTTAACCAATTTTCGGTTTCAATCTCACGATTGGTAAAGCTTGATAAACTGCTTTGGTCGGCTTCTCCTGTAAAAAAGAAGGAAATAAAAGCAATGAATAATACAAGCCCGAAAATAATTAAAAAGCTACCTAATACTAGTTTTTGTTGATTGGACAATTTAAAACTAGGTTTGATAGTTTTTTTGTTGGGTGCTTTTTGGGTTTTTGTTTTACTTTTCGCCATTAATGCGTTTAGATTTCAAATTGAGATCTTGAATTGAGTTCAAGAATATATTGTTTTTTTAACGACACAAAAATACAAATTACTAACGTTAACGAATCTTTATTTTAAAAAATTGCATTGGAAACTTGTAATTCATTTGATTTGAAAATTTGTGGGTCTAGAAAATTTTAGGAATATAAATAATAAGCCCTATAATAGAAGTGAAAATGGCGGCAATAAATACGGCGCCAGCGGCAATATCTTTAATTAAACCTATTTTTTGATGGTGTTCTGGATGAATAAAATCGGCCATAGCTTCAATGGCTGTATTAACGCCTTCGGCACACATAACTAGTGCTATAGCCAAAATTTGGATAAGCCATTCGGTTGTAGATATATTAAAGTAAAATCCTGCAATGGTTACTATAACACCTAGTGTAAATTGAATTTTAATGCTGGCTTCGGTTTTAAGGAGTAGGATAGCACCTTTAAACGCAAAGCCAACACTTTTTAATCTATTTACTAAAAAAGATTCTTTTTTGTTATGCATTTAACAGCGCTTCTAAAGCTGCTTTGTAATTTGGTTCGTTTACCGTTTCAGCAACTTGTTCTGTGTATATTACATTTGCATTTTCGTCTAAAACAACTACGCTTCTAGAGTGTAAACCTTCTAAAGGACCATCGATAAAATCTAATCCATAAGCTTTTCCGAAGCTTCCTGTTTTAAAATCGGATAAACTCACTACATCATTTAAACCTTCAGCACCACAAAAACGAGCATGTGCAAATGGTAAATCGCGAGAAATACATAATACTTTGGTGTTTTCTAGAGTACTGGCTTCTTTGTTAAACTGACGAACAGAAGCTGCGCAAGTTCCTGTGTCTACACTTGGAAAAATATTTAAAACAACCTTGCTACCAGCAAAATCATTTAATTTTTTTGTAGATAAATCGTTTGCGGTTAAAGCAAAATCTGGAGCTTTTGTGCCTGTTTCAGGAAGATTTCCTGATGTATTTATTGTATTTCCTTTTAATGTTACTGTTGCCATTGTTTTATATTTTTAATTGTGTTGTAAAAATAGGTATTCTATTATTAATATGGTAATAGGCTTATTAATTTAATTTTTATTTGTGATAACTTTATTTCGGTTTGTAATTCTTTAAAAGAAACAGATTAGTTTAATGTTTGAAGTTCTTTATATATAAAAAAACCCTTCTCAAATGAATGAGAAGGGATGAATAGAAAGTGTTTCGGAATACAAAAATAGTAACCAACCAAATTTTAACCCTAACTTAAAATTAATTTTGCATTCTTACTTGACTCTCTACTATGTCTTTAATTGGAATAACCATTTTTCCTGTTTCTGTTTTTAAGGTAACAGATATACCATTAATAGATTCTATTTCTCCTTTAATATCATTAAACTCTATTATTTGACCGACTTCATAAATTTTTCTTGTATAGAAGGTTTTAAATAAATCTCCAACTACTTTTTGTGCACCTAATCCAATCGCTAATGCAAATGCCAATAAAAATGCCGCCAAAACCATGGTTATATTACTGGTAATGATTTCGGTATCAACGCCTGCTTGATTTAATGCGGTTATAGTAATAAATACTAAAATTAGCATAAATACGGCTTGACTAATCATTTTTCCGCCAGACATATCCATAGATTCGAAAAAAGATTGTAGCGATTTTTTCACAAAATTACCAAATAATAAACCTAGAACAAATATGGCCAAAGCAGATATTATTTTCGGTAAATAGCTAATAATACTTTTTATGCCTTCTGATACCATGCTTAGGTTTAGGATATCTGTAATAATCATTATTAAGATGATATAAAGCATCCATTTAATGAATTTTGCAATAATATCTATAACGTTGAAGTTAATTTTTTTATCTCCAAATAAATCAATTTCATTTAGTTTATCATCTAATTTATCGGCCTTGAGAAACCGTAAGGTTTTCTTTATTATTGAAACAACAATTTTGATAATTAAAATACCAATTAATATACCAATAATAGCGCCTGCAATAGTGGGTAAAACATCAATTACGCTTATCCAAATGGTATTTAAGGATTCTTTTAAACTGTCAACAAGGTTCATAATATTAGGGTATTTTGGTTACTTATTTCTACTTTTTATAGTGAGTTCTATTACACTCGATAAATTGTATGAAAACAATTCGGCTAGTTCCATTATGAGCTTAGCCATGGCAATATCACTCATAACCTTGGCCTTAAGTTCTTGTGGAACTTCTTTTAATGGCTTATCTATGTTTAAAAACGGGTTTTCCATTATCCAAGGTTATTATTATAAACGGTTACTAATTTATCTTTAGCCCGTTTAATTCTCATTTTTACAGCACTTTCTCCTAATTCTAAAACGTCTTCTATTTCTTTTATGGTTAAGTGGTCTTGATATTTTAAAAGCAAAATCATTTTTTCCTCTGGAGAAATCAATTCTAATGCAATTTTTAATTTATCAACCTTCATGGCAAGAAAACTGCTGTCATCATCTTCTTCCTCATAAAGGCCTCCTACATTTTCAATATCGGTATAATCTACCGATTGTTTTTCTATTTTTTTCGCGGTATTTCTTGTTACATAATTTACACAATGGTTATAGGTAAAAGCGTATAACCATGTTGAAAATTTCGATTTCCCTTTAAAGCTTGCTAATTTAACAAATAACTTTAAGAAAACATCTTGTGTTAAATCTTTAGCTTCATCTATATCTTTAGCAAACCCCAAACATTTATTATAAACTAGGTTGGCATACCTATCATATAGAATTTCAAAGAGCAAAGTGTCGTTGTTTAGCACAATACTTTTTATCAAATCCTCATCTGATTCGTTTTGTATTTTTGGTATGGTTTTCAAGTTTAGCTCGCGCTAGTTTTAAGGTTATAGAAATTTAGACACCGATTCATTTATAAAGTCACATTGTTTTTTAATTATTTTTTAAGCCGTCTTTGTTTTATGTGAAATGTGCTATTTATAAATTATATATAATGAAAGAATATCCCTGTTAAAGATAAGGGATTTTAATATAAATTGTTCGAAAAAAATTGTTTTTTAAATAATATATATTAAAAAAGGCTGCTAACAAATTGTTAGACAGCCTATAGATAAAAAATTACTTTTATTTAAATGTGTAAAGCTCTATTTTCTGTTGCGGCTAAAGCGGCTTCTTTAATAGCTTCAGTAAATGTTGGGTGGGCATGCGACATACGAGATACATCTTCCGCAGAAGCACGATATTCCATAGCCACAACCGCTTCAGCAATCATATCGGCAGCACGAGCGCCAACCATATGTACGCCTAAAATTTCATCGGTAGTTTCATCGGCTAAAACTTTAACAAAACCATCTAAATCCATGCTGGCACGACTTCGTCCTAACGCACGCATTGGAAATTGTCCTATTTTGTATGCCACTCCTGCTTCTTTTAATTGTGCTTCTGTTTTACCAACGGTAGCAACTTCTGGCCATGTGTAAACCACACCAGGAATTAAATTATAATCGATATGTGGTTTTTGTCCTGCAATAGTTTCGGCTACAAAAGTACCTTCTTCTTCTGCTTTATGCGCTAGCATGGCTCCTTTAATAACATCTCCAATAGCATAAATATTTGGTGTACTTGTTTGTAAATGCTCGTTAACATCTACCAAACCTCGATCTGTTAATTTAACACCTGCTGCTTCTGCATTTAAACCTGCAGTATAAGCATGGCGCCCAACAGATACTAAGCAGTAATCGCCTTTAAATTCTACTTCTTCTCCTTTTTTATTATCGGCTTTAACGATAATTTCATCTCCAACGCGTTCCACAGATTTTACTTTGTGTGATGCGTTTATTTTGAATTTTTGTTTCTTTAAAACTTTATTAAGCTCTTTTGATAAACCGGCATCCATGGTTGGAATAATACGATCCATATATTCGATAACTGAAACTTCGGCCCCAAGACGTTTGTAAACTTGTCCTAATTCTAACCCAATAACACCGCCACCAATTACGATTAAGTGTTTTGGAATTTCTTTAAGTTTTAAAGCTTCGGTAGAAGTGATAACACGTTCTTTATCCAATGTGATAAATGGTAGGGTAGATGGTTTACTTCCGGTAGCTATAATGGTATTTTTAGCTTCAATTTCGGTAGTTTCTTCTCCCGTAATTTTAATATGTGTAGCGTCTATAAAACTGCCTAACCCTTGAAAAACATCAATGTTGTTTTTCTTCATTAAAAAATCAATTCCGCCGGTTGTTTGATCGACAACAGCTTGTTTGCGGTTTATCATTTTTTCTAAATTCACTTTAATATCTCCAGGGATTTCAATACCGTGTTCTTCAAAATGTTTAACGGCATCCTCATAATGGTGAGAAGAATCTAAAAGGGCTTTACTCGGGATACAGCCAACATTTAAACAGGTCCCTCCAAGGGTACTGTATTTTTCAATAATTGCAGTTTTCATTCCTAATTGTGCACAGCGAATGGCTGCTACATAGCCTCCTGGACCTGAGCCTATAATGGCTACATCGTATGAATTCATAATATATTTTTGAAATTTATCATTGTGATTTGAAAATCAAAAATACGAATGTTTTATGGGAAGTCAATAAAAAAAACTATATAAAAGTAGAAGAGCTATTTAAGTGTTTTGTGTGTTTTATTTTTTTTAATATGTGTTAATTGATGTCCTTAAAAATACTTTTCTTAGAGTTGAAAATGTAGGTGTATAACCACATCAATGTAAAGGTTGGAATAATGTCTAAACCAGGAGCAGCTTCTTCAACTAATGAGATTACGGCGGCAATTTTACCTGTTTTTCCTTTGTATAACTTAGTCATTAACCATGCCGATACAGGAGCCCAAACGATATCTGTAAATTCTCCAAAACCTGGAATGGTAAAAGAAATTAGTCCAACAGCATCTAAGAGTATACTTAAGCCTAATTTTTTGTATTTGTTCATTTAATTTGTTTTTGTTAACTACATTAAAACAATAAACATACCAAAAATTATTTTCCTATTAGTTTTAGAAATTCGTTACGTGTTTCAATTTTCTCAAATTGTCCTCTAAACCCAGACGTTGTAGTAATGGAGTTTTGTTTTTGCACACCACGCATCATCATACACATGTGCGATGCCTCTATTACCACAGCAACCCCTTGTGGTTTTAAAGTATCATTTATACAGTCTAAAATTTGTTTAGTTAAACGTTCTTGAACTTGCAAACGGCGAGCAAATACATCAACAATGCGAGGTAGTTTACTTAAACCAACAATATGCCCATTTGGAATATAAGCAATGTGTACCTTTCCGAAAAAAGGTAAAATATGATGCTCGCAAAGGGAATATAATTCGATGTCTTTTACAATAACCATTTCATTATAAGATTCCTTAAACATAGCACCTTTTAAAATTTTAACAGGATCTTGATCGTAGCCTTGGGTTAAAAACTGCATGGCTTTTGCAGCGCGTTCTGGGGTTTTTTGAAGTCCTTCGCGCTGCGTGTCTTCCCCTAATTCTTCTATAATACTTTTGTATTTATTTGTGACGTCTTGGGTTGTTTTTGTACTATATTCTTCAAAGTTATTATAGGCCATCCTTTAGGTTTTTCTATTATTTATCAAAAATAAATATAATTTTTAGAAAAACGTCAATAATAAATTAGGAATCAAAATTGTACAACACAACATAAAGCAGTAAATTCACGGCTATATTTTAATGAGATGATTAGAGCAAAAAATATTCAGAAGTTTTACAGCGATTTACAAGTTTTAAAAGGTGTGGATCTGCATATAAAACCAAGTGAAATTGTTTCTATAGTAGGGGCGTCTGGGGCTGGAAAAACTACACTACTGCAAATTTTAGGGACGTTAGATAAAGCATCATCCAAAGATGATTTTGAATTAATAATAAACAACATCAATATTGGAGGCCTTAATGATAAAGGTTTAGCTAAATTTAGAAACGAACATATTGGTTTTATTTTTCAGTTTCACCAATT
The DNA here is from genome assembly GCF_008033385.1 of Algibacter pacificus. Taxonomy (GTDB): domain Bacteria; phylum Bacteroidota; class Bacteroidia; order Flavobacteriales; family Flavobacteriaceae; genus Algibacter; species Algibacter pacificus. The sequence goes on from NZ_VOGY01000002.1 coordinate 298,496, forward strand.
ATTACCCGAGTTTACGGCTATTGAAAACGTATGTTTACCCGCATTTATAAAAGGAACCAGTAGAAAAGATGCTGAAAAACGCGCAAAAGAATTATTAGATTTCTTAGGATTATCTCATCGTTACACTCATAAACCTAATGAATTATCGGGTGGAGAACAACAGCGTGTTGCCGTTGCGAGAGCTTTAATTAATAGTCCGGATTTAATTTTTGCAGATGAACCTTCGGGGAATTTAGACAGTGAATCTGCCGAAAATTTACACAGTCTATTTTTTAAATTACGTGACGAATTTGGACAAACGTTTGTAATTGTTACGCACAACGAAGAGCTTGCAAATCTAGCCGATAGAAAACTAACTATGGTAGATGGTAAAATTGTAAACTAATTTTTATTCAAAAGCCCAACAAGACCTAATATTGGGCCTATTGCTATACTTAAAAATAGATATTTTATAGCAATTACATCTATTATTATATTGGCAATTTGAATGCTAATAATGGTTGTTGTAAAACCGATAGAATTGACAATTGTTAATGCGGTTCCTTTATGTTTTGGGCTAACATTTTTTGCTATTAATGTTGAAAACAGGGGAGAATCGGCAACAACTACCATACCCCAAAACACTAAAAATAATATAAAAATAGTTTCGGTTGTGATGCTGAAAAATATTGGAGACACTAAACAGCAAAGTCCTGAAAGCATTAATGCTATAGCTCCTATTTTTTTAGAACCATAAATTTGAGATAAATATCCAGAAATAACACAAGCTAAACCTCCCGATGCTATGATTACAAAACTAAGCATGGATATATTAAAGTTGGCCTGAGGATGCAGCTCTAAATAAGCGCTTAATATTATAGGAACAAAAGCCCAAAAGGTATATAATTCCCACATGTGACCAAAATAACCAAAAGCAGCTTTTCTGAAATTTGAAACTTTAAAAACGTTGAAAAACACAGCGCTGTCGAACGCTGTAACCGGTTTTCTATAAGGCCCATCGGGAACTAATAGTACCATGATGGCGCCACCAAACATGGCTAAAGCTGTGGTGGTATAAATAATAAGTTGCCAAGAAAAGGAACCACCGACACCTTTTAAAACATGAGGAAAAGCGGTTCCTAGAACTAATGCGCCCACCAAATACCCCAAAGATTTCCCTAAACCTTTATCGAAATAATCGGCGGCAATTTTCATGCCCACTGGATAAATGCCAGCAAGAAAAAAACCTGTTCCAAAACGAAGAATTAATAAACTTATAATATTGTGGTTTTCTAAAACAATGCCTAGATTAAACAGAGCAGCTATAATTGCACTAGCAAAAAAAACTTTGGATGGTGAAAAGCGATCGGTAATGGTTAAAAGTGCAAAAAAAAACGTACCAATTATAAAACCAAATTGTACGGCAGAGGATAAATGACCTAAAGCCGAGTGATTTAAAGTAAAGTTGTTGACCAAATCTTCAATAATACCATTAGTAGCGAACCATAATGAGGTACAACAAAATTGGGAAAAAACAATAATGAGTAAAATAGACTTGGTTTGCTTCATATGGAAATATAAGTTCTAAATTTAAGCTTTAATTAGAGATTAAGACGCAGGTTAAGTCAATTTATTACAATAGCTTTGTGTTATTATGAAAAATCAATCAAAAGCATTGTCTCAATCGGAGCTTAAAGAATTTTTAGACGCTAAAGTTTACGAGTTTAACAGCCCGGAATTTATTGATAGTGATCCTATTCAAATTCCGCATCAATTTTCGAAAAAGGAAGATATTGAAATCGCTGGATTTTTAGCTGCGACGATTGCTTGGGGAAACCGGAAAAGTATTATTAATAATGCGAATAAGTTGATGAATTTATTGGATAATACGCCTCACGATTTTGTTTTAAATCATACAAAAGCCGATTTAGAAAAACTACTACCTTTTGTGCATAGAACCTTTAATGGCAACGATTGTGTACAGTTTATAAAGTCGTTACAACATATTTATAAAAATCATAACGGACTAGAAGCTGTTTTTGCTAAACATGCCGATGCAGATTTTTTACAAAATTCAATTTCCGAATTTAAACGTACTTTTTTTGAAATAGATCATTTAAAACGCACCGAAAAACATGTGAGCGATCCGTTACGAAAATCGGCAGCGAAACGGATTAATATGTACCTGAGATGGATGATACGTAAAGATAACACTGGGGTGGATTTTGGTATTTGGGAAAGCCTGTCGCCCGCACAATTATCTTGTCCGTTGGATGTGCATTCTGGAAATGTAGCACGAAAATTGGGGTTATTACACCGAAAGCAAAACGATGCCAAAGCACTTCTAGAATTAGATACCAGTTTAAGAACTCTGGATAAAACCGATCCTGTAAAGTACGATTTTGCACTTTTCGGTTTAGGCGTTTTTGAAGGGTTTTAGAAAATAAGAAGTTATAAATGTATTTAAAATAAAAAGTGTTTCAAAAGATTCGTTTACAGAAACACTTTGAAACACTTTTTATTAATTATCGTTTGTACGATTTAATAGTCTAATTTAATAAGCTTTCTTACGGCATCTAAGGTTTTAATCAGTTTCTCGCTAAAATCAAAAGTCATGATATCACTTTCGGTTTTACCGTTTCTAATTAAGTCATTAAAATGAATGGCTTCATAATTATAGCCAATAGTTTTGTAGCCAAAATCTAATGTTTTTTCTTCGCTGTTTGTCGTAACTGTAACGGTTGTTGGCATGTGGAACATGGTATTTACTTTTATCGTTCCGTTTTCACAATAAAAAATAGCTTCGGTTGGCGTATCTTCCAAAAGCGTACTTTTTAGTTTGGCTGTTTCACCTGTTTTATAAGTAAAGGTCATCTCGCAAGTAGAATCAGCGCCATTGTCGAAAAATGTAGCATCGGCTTCCATATTTTCAGGAAGTCCTAAAGTCGATAATGTTGCAAAAATGGGGTAGATGCCAATATCGAGTAAACTACCACCACCAAGGGATTTGTTGAATAATCGGGCTGAATTATCAAAATCGCGATGGAAACCAAAATCGGCTTCCACTTTTAATAGTTTGCCGTAAGTTTCATTTTTCAATTCATTTAAAACAAATTGGTAATGCGGTAAGAAATACGTCCATAACGCTTCCATTAAAAGCACGTTTTTTTCTTTAGACATCGCTATCATATCGCTCACTTCTTGAGAATTCATGGCGAATGGTTTTTCACATAAAACAGCAATGCCATGCTCTAAACAAAGTAAGGTGTTTTCCTTGTGTAAAGCGTGTGGTGTGGCAATGTAAACGGCGTCTATATTGTCGTCTTTTACTAAGGCTTCATAACTATCGTACGCTTTGGTTGCACTATATTTATCGGCAAAAGCATCGGCTTTATCTTGCGATCGAGATGCTACGGCGTATAGCTTGGCGTCTGGAATAGTTAATAAATCGGTAGCAAATTTGTTAGCAATACTTCCTAGGCCAATAATGCCCCAGTTTATGATTTTAATTTCTGATGGATTTTTCATTTGGTATAAGTATTTGAATGATACATGAAATGGCGATTACAATAGCACAGCCCACAAAATTTAACCATAAAAACGGTAAATTAATAACGTTGTTTAGGTTTAAAAAATAGAGAGCAATGACAATAAATTGTGTAATAATAGCACCGATAAATACGGCATTTCCTTTTACAAATTTAAAGAAAAAGGCTAACAAAAACACTCCTAAAACGTTACCATAAAAAATAGAACCAATAATATTTACAAGTTGAATTAAATTTTCTGCCAAATTAGCTACGCAAGCCACACCAATGGCAATGATGCCCCAGCCAAACGTAAACCAACGAGAGGCTTTTACCATCTCTTCTTCGGTTTTTTCACTGGTGTTTCTTTTGTATAAATCAATGGTGGTTGTAGAACCTAAAGCGTTTAATTCACTAGCTGTACTGGACATCGCGGCACTCAAAATTACGGCCAATAGTAGTCCGATTAATCCGCGAGGTAAATTATTCAGAATAAAATGAATAAATACATAATCTTTATCGTTGCTTTCTATTTTTATATTTTCACTTTCGGAAGCTTTGTCAATTAAATCCCGAGCTTCTTTTCGTAAGTCGTCATTGGCTTCATTTGCTGTGGCAATATATTTTGCTGCTTCCGGATTATCAGAATTTATAAAAGATTCAATGATGTTCTGCTTATCATTAAAAATAGAGGTTTGTTCCTTTTGAAGAGTTTTATAGGCTTCAGCATATTGCGAGTTTAAAACAACTTCCGTGGCTGTTGGATTAAAGTTTACCGGTGCTTCATTAAATTGATAAAACACAAAAACCATAACACCAACTAATAAAATGAAGAATTGCATGGGAATTTTTAAAAGGCCGTTAAAAATTAAACCCAATTGCATTTCTTTAACCGATTTCCCCGAAAGGTAACGTTGTACTTGACTTTGGTCGGTTCCAAAATAGGATAGCATTAAAAATGTACCGCCAATAATACCACTCCAAAAGGTGTAACGATTATTCAAGTTGAATGAAAAATCTAAGACCTCCATTTTACCGCTAGCCCCTGCAATATCTAATGCTTTGCTAAAAGTAATATCTTGAGGTAGTTTATCAACAATTAGGAAAAAGGCGACTAGCATACCAATAAAAATAACAATCATTTGATGCTTTTGGGTCACGTTTACAGCACGAGTTCCTCCCGAAACCGTGTAAATAATCACCAAAAGACCGATAACAATATTAAGTGTTAATAAATCCCAGCCTAAAACCACCGATAGAATAATGGCAGGTGCAAAAATGGTAATGCCTGCTGCTAAGCCCCGTTGAATTAAAAACAAAATAGCGGTTAATGTTCGGGTTTTTAAATCGAAGCGTTTTTCTAAAAATTCGTAGGCCGTATAGACTTTTAATCGGTGGTATAACGGAATAAAAACCATACAAATAACGACCATGGCAATAGGTAATCCAAAGTAAAACTGAACAAATCCCATCCCGTCGTTAAAGGCTTGCCCCGGTGTTGAAAGAAAAGTGATGGCACTGGCTTGGGTTGCCATTACAGAAAGCCCAATGGTCCACCATTTTGAGGTGTTTCCACCTTTTAAATAATCTTGTACATTCCGGCTGCCTCGTGTTTGGTATGTGCCGTAAGCTACTATCGCTATTAGGGTGACACAAAGTACAACCCAGTCGATCCAATTTAAAGTTTGCATAAATTAAAAGGCTTTGGTTATAAAATAAAACAGAACGAAATAGATGGCGTTTGCAATTAAAACTAAAGAATATAGTTTGAGCCAAACATATTTTTTGGGTTGTTTTTCTTCCATAATTAATCGTTTATTTTGGCGTCTAATTTTAAATCCTCTTTCCCGATAGAAAGCATGTTGGCAAACAATCGATATGCTCCTGAAACCCCAGCAGGAAACTCTCTAAAAAAGCTTAAACCGGTGTAAATAAAATAACCTTTGCCATGTTTAGCAACCAATAAACTTCCTTTTTTAGCAGATTCTCCTTTATCGTGCATTGATAAAATAGGCGTGAAGGCTGGTGCCCATTTATTTGGAAAGTAAAGCCCACGTTCTTGTGTCCAGCCTTCAAAATCGTGTTGGGTAATTTTATTTGGGTAATTTAAAATGGGATGTTCTGGAGTTATAAATTTTACTTCGGCCGTTTCATCCGTAACTCGATCACGAGAAAGCTCCAACTCAAATGGTGCTAAATTGCTAACTTTTAAACCACGATTTGTGTTGTATTGGACAATCATATTTCCGCCTTGAGCGACAAAATCGAAGAGTAAGTCTTGTTTAAATTTTAAATCTTCAACGGTATTATAAGCTCTAATACCAACAACAACCGCATCAAAATAACTTAAGGTTTCGGCATTGATTTCTTCGGGTTTTAGGATACGGACGTTATATCCTATTTGTTGTAAACTTTCGGGAACCACATCGCCAGCGCCTTGAATATATGCAATGTTCTCGCCTTTCTTTTTAATATCCAAACGCACAATTTTACTTTCACTTGGTAGTAAAACGGTTTGCGCTGGAATATGATCGTAATTAATTTCGATTAATTCTTTCGTGTAATCTTTATCTCCAACATGCACAACGGGATTAATAATACCTTCGCTTTGTGTTTTTGGTGGAATAACTGTAAATATTAAGGTTTGTTCTTCGCCTTTGTTTTTAATAGAAATTTTTTGATTTTTCGGGTAAATGTTCCAATCGCTAGGGTGATTAATTTCTACCGATCCTTCTAAATTATCACGGCCTGCTTTTACAACTACAGAAATATCGTGTTGGTCATCGGAATTTAAAATAATAACCTTTTCTGTAATTTTTGCTGAAACTTCAGGGATAATTTCAAAAGGACGATACAATTCGCCTTTGTCTGGTTTAGAAAAACGATAGACCACGTTTTTAGTAAAGGTAATGGGCGTGTTATTGATAAGAAGATTGAAATCTACTTTGTAAACTCGTGGCGTCTCGGGTAAACCAATTAAACGTGTATCATCCACTTGATACATACCTAAAGTTCCTTTTTTTGTAAGCCAATAAGGTGATGAGGGTTGTTGGTGACTCCCAACTTTAAAGGTTTCTTTGAAGTTAAATTTTGTGTTTTCTTTTAAATTAATATGTTTTGAGATATCTACAGCATTCGCATTTTTAATACTTTCTAAACTGATGTTTTGATTGCTTCGGTTTAAAACTTCAATATTTAAAGTAACCATGTCGTTTTGAGTAGCCCAATAGGTTTTTGCCGATACTTCTAAATACAAACCGGCACACATTTCTATAACCGTTTTTAACTCTTTTGTTTTTAGAGTTTTCCAATGGTCGTCTTCAATATTTTGAAGTAATTGATAGGCTTCCATTAATTTTGGAATATGGACTGATGGATTAGTGAAATTGAAATGATGTTCGACGTCATTTAAAATAGCACCAATGGCTTTACCGCCTTTTACACGATTCCATGAGGTGTCAATGCCTTCGAAAATGTCTTTATTTTCACTTAAAGGATCTCCTTTTAAAAACTCGATATATTCTGTTTGTGATCCGCGCTCTAAGGTGCGACCAAAACCTTGGCATAAATGCTGACTTCGGGCTTGTGCGGCAACTTCGTTGTTCGATAGTCCTTTTAATGGGTAATACACGCCAACATCTAAAGTTAACATCTTACTTTTATCGACTTTATTAAATTTTTCTTCACTGCCGTAAGCCCACCAACTCGTGTTGTAAAACAAACGTTTTGGCTGCCATAAAGACGTTTGGTTTAATTGGTTTGGAAAAGCGGTATTATCATTTGCTAAATCGAAAGCTTCAACGCTTAACATAGCCGAACTCGTGTGGTGACCGTGTGTTGTACCTGGTGTTCTATGGTCGAATCTATTAATAATAACGTCGGGTTTAAACTTGCGAATGGCTAAAACCACATCACTTAAAACGTCGTTTTTATTCCAAATATCTAAAGTTTCGTCGGGCTGTTTAGAATAGCCAAAATCGTTGGCTCTAGAGAAAAATTGTTCACCACCATCAACGCGACGGGCAGCCAATAATTCTTGGGTTCTAATAACCCCTAATAATTCTCTTATTTCTGGGCCAATTAAATTTTGTCCGCCGTCGCCACGAGTTAAAGAAAGGTAGGCGGTGCGCGCCTTTATTTGGTTAGAAAAGTATGAAATTAACTTGGTGTTTTCGTCATCCGGATGAGCAGCAACATATAAAACAGAACCTAAAAAATTTAATTTTTGAAGCGATTCGTAGATTTCTGTCGATGTAGGAGTTTTTGGTTTTTGTGCCTGTAAGAGGGACACTGTTAAAACGAGTAATAAAAAATAGTACTTTGGGCTTTGCATAAAAATAGAGTTAGCTAAAACTCAAATATAACAAAGATTGTAAGGGGATAGATAGTTTTAATGTTTCTTTAACGTATGTTTTTGGTGATTGAAGTTGATTCATTTTATAGGTTTTAAAACGGTTAAAGCCATTTCTTTTTCTTAAAATAAATAAGCATTCCAATAAAAATAGCAATCATAACTCCCCAAAGAACATAATAGGCATTTTGATAGTGAAGTTCCGGAATATTATCGAAATTCATACCGTAAATACCGGCAATAAAAGTTAAGGGGATAAAAATAGACGCCATAATGGTTAGTACTTTCATCACTTCGTTCATTTTATTACTAATGGTGGTCATGTACATATCCATTAAACTCCAAATCATTTCGCGATAAATATCGATGTTTTCTGCCACTTGAATTAAATGGTCGTAAACATCGCGGTAGTAGTTTAAGGTTTGTTTTGAAATTAATGCATTATCCGTTTTTTCAATACGATTGATAACATCGCGAAGCGGAAAAATAGCTCGGCGTACTTTTAAAATTTCACGCTTTAAATTTTGAATGTTTTGGCTGACATCGTCAGTGGCATTTCCGTTGAAAATATCGGTTTCAAAATCCTCAATTTTATCGCCTAATATTTCGATAATGTTGAAGTAGTAATCTACCACGGCATCGATTAGCACATAAAGTAAGTAATCGGAATTCATGGTTCTAACACGGCCTTTGGCGTTTCTTATGCGGTCTCTTACCGCATCAAAAACATCGCCTTCAGATTCTTGAAAAGACAATACATGGTCTTTTCCTAAAATAAAACTAACCTGTTCCGAAATAATTTTTTCATTATTGTCATAGTACAACATTTTAAGTACTACGAATAAATAATTATCATATTCATCAATTTTTGGCCTTTGGGAAATGTTTACAATATCTTCCAAAACAAGGGGATGAAAATCATAATGGGTGCTTAGTTTTTCAATTTGTTTTACATGGTTTAATCCATTTAAATTTATCCAAGTAATAGAGTCGCTACCTTTGTATTGTATGGTTTCCGAAACATCGGTTAAATGTTTTTCAGTAAAGCGTTTTTCATTGTAATCAAAGACTTCAATAAATAGTTTTTCTGAAGATTTATAACCTGTATAAATGGGCGTTCCTGGAACTTGTCCTGCTTTTTTCTTATAATTATGTTTTCTTGTTTTAGCCATAACGGAAAATAGGTATTGGTCTCAAATTTAGTTAGATATAAAATAATTTAAACTGCATCAATACCCTCGTCGAAAGCATTTTCGATGGCATCTTTTTTAATTAAAGTGACCGCTTTTTGAAGCATTAAATTATTAGGGTAAGTTACTAAATTCCCATTATCTAATCTTAAATGAATTTGAAACGCACGAATATCTTCAATTATAGCTTGTATAGGGAAATCTTTATCATGTATTTCAATTTTGTCGCCCACTTTATAAGGGAAGTTGAAAAACATAATAATGCCCGAAGTAATATTACTTAAAATAGACCAAATGGCAAACATAGCAATCCCGATAACGGCAAAAACGGAAGAAAAAATAACCGCCAAATCTTCGAATTTAGCACCAAATATAAAAGATTCAATTAAAACGGTAATTAATAGCAATGTAACGGTAACGTAACGACGAATTAACCGAATTCGAGCGTCGTTAATTCCACTTTTACGTCCTAATTTAGTAATGGCAAAATGAAAAGCATACCGAACAATAAATAACACGATAAGCACAATGGCTGTTTGTATTAATTCGTTTTCAAAAGTTTTAAAAAACGTCATAAGTTTAGGATTAAAATGAGCAGTAAAGATACGTTAGAATCGGTCTCGCGTATTTTTTTATTTATAAAGACTTTTCAGCCATATCGTTAAGCGTTTTGTAAACCAAATGCGTTGGTAAACCCATAACATTAAAATAGGAACCTTCGAGTTTGGTGACACCAATTTGGCCTATCCATTCCTGAATACCGTAAGCCCCAGCTTTATCAAAAGGTTGTGCGGTTTTTATATAGTATAGAATTTCTTCATCTGTAAACCCTTTAAATGTCACTTTTGTGCTGGCATACAATGTTTTTTGAGATTTTTTTGTGGTAAAACAAACCGAAGTAATTACCTCGTGCGTGGCATTACTCAACGATTTTAAAATCTGGAAGGCATCAGTTTCATCCTTTGGTTTTCCTAAGGCTTTATTGTTGTGCCAAACAATAGTGTCGCTGGTAATTAATATATCGTTTTCCCGTAACTCTTCTTTAAAAGGAAGCGCTTTTAGTTGCGATAAATAATCGCTAATTTCAAAATGAGATAATCGGGTAGGGTATTCTTCTACTACAGGTTTTAATCGAATTTCGAAATCTAAACCTAAATTTTTAAAGAATTCTTGGCGGCGAGGTGATCCCGAAGCCAATATAATATGATGATTTTTTAAGCGATCTTTTAACATGTTAATGATTTTTGGATTTGAAGTGATTCATAGGTTTCAAATGTGGTTAGAACTTGCGCTTTATCTTTTGTGAATTTTTAGCCACGAATTCACGAATTAATTAGTATGCTTAGAGAGGTGTTTTAAATTTCACAAAGCAGACTACTTCATATTGAAATAATATATCAATAAAGATAATACACCCAAAAGCATCACTATTTTAAGTAAATTACTAATGAAATAATAATCCTTTTTCGACTTAGCCCTAAACAATTTTGCACTCACTAAAATAAGTGGCCCCACAATTAAAAATATAAAATAAATTACTGCAACGGTATTTTTATATAGCGAATTTACAATATAATAAACAATTAAAAATAACGGAATTAACGATAAAACAAACAAAATATTAGTGGTGCGCTGCCTACCAATTGCAATAGGTAAAGTGTTCATGCCTGCTTTATAATCCCCATTAATATCTTCCAAATCTTTAACAATTTCTCGTAATAAATTTAATAGAAAAGCAAAAAAGGCATAGTCTAAAATTATTTTAAAAAAAGTAAGCTGGATCGCTCTGTTTTCTATGGTAAGTGCTGGGAGTAATTCAAAAATACCGACAATTAAAATACTTAAAGCCACTAAAATTGAAATAATAATATTGCCTATTAAAATTTGTCGTTTTAAATACGTGGCATACACATAAAGTAGTGCTGAAATAATCACAAAAATTGAAAAAAAAGCACTTTTTCCAACCCAATGCGATAGATAAAACCCAGCGCCAACACCAACCATATTTAAAATAATAAAGGCGTTGTAAGCTGTTTTTTCGGAAATAGACTGTCCGATAATCAGCTTATCGGGTTTGTTTATAAAATCTGTTTCAACATCATAAATATCATTAATAATATTTCCAGCAGCCGCAATACAAATAGTAGCAAAAATTAAAAGAAATATCCCAAAACCATTCAAACTTATAGCCACCCCAAAAGGTTCCAAAAGCGCATATTTTATTAGCAATTGCACCAAAGCAATTAGTAATAAATTCTTCCAACGAATTAGGTTTAAAACGCTAAGCATCTTTCAGTTAAAACCATATAATTAAAGATCGAAGCAGTTTAAAACTAAAAACTAGTCAAATTGCGCCGAGTAAAAACCATTCCAGTTGCCTTGCACTTTCATAACCTGTTCAATAACATCGCGAACGGCACCTTTTCCTCCTTTTTTATGCGAAATATACTTAGAAATACTCTTAATTTCTGGCACAGCATCTTGTGGACAACAGGGTAAACCAATCTCTTTCATCACGGGGTAATCGGGAATATCATCACCCATATAAAGCACGTTTTCAGATTTAATATCATTAGCCGAAAAATAATCATCCAACTGCTCAATTTTATTCTTCGCACCCAAATAAATATCCTTAATCCCTAAGCCTTCCAAACGAATGCGGACCCCTTCATTTTTTCCACCAGAAATAATACACATATTATAGCCTTTATCCACTGCAGCTCTAATAGCGTAACCATCTTTAATATTCATGGTTCTTAGCATGTCGCCGTTTGTTAAAACCGTTACACTTCCATCGGTAAGCACACCATCAACATCAAAAACAAAGGTGGTAATGTGTTCTAAATACTCTTTATAACTTTTTTCTTCCATGTGTTTTTTGTATTGATGCCGTTAGCAGTTCGTAAATCTTTTTATGGTCAGTATTAGCTTCCAAAAGCTTCAAATGTTTTTTAATCGTTTTTTTGTCGTTGCGTTTTGCAGGGCCTGTTTGTGCTCTAAAAGGCGATAAATCCTCAAGTTTTCTAGCCGTTTCTTTAATTAAAGGTTTCAGCATATCAAATTCAGCACCTTCACTTTCCGTAATTTCATGCCCAATACGGTATAACTGATTCGTAAAATTATTCACAAAAACAGCCGCCAAATGGAGTACACGACGTTGGTCGCTATTAACGCGTTGCGTTGGGCCGCCCAAACTTACCGCCAATTCTTTTAAAAGCGCATAACTTTTTTTATGAATGGTTTCAATACAAATAGGCACTTCAGAAAAATCCAATATAGTGCCTTTTGTAAAACTTTGTAGCGGATATAATACACCTCGTTTATGTTTTTTATCCAAATCGTAAACACCAACACTACCCGAAGTATGCACAACCACACGGTTTTCAAAAGGAAGTCTTTCCGATAATTCTGCAATGGCATCATCACTAACCGCCAAAATATACACATCGGCAACCTTTAAATCGTCCAAACTATCGGTAATATCAACCTCGTGGCTATATTCCAAAATAGCATCTAAACTTCTGTTGTACCATTGAGAAACCGTTACATTTTCGGCTACTCTAAACCCTCTATACAAATGGCTGGCAACATTACCAGCACCTAAAATTACTACTGAAATCATTTTGCAAAAATACTAACAATTACCAAATAGAAATTAATAAATACAAATAATTTGGGCGTGCCCCAAGGGTCGGGCTTTCACTACTCGCTCCCTTCCGTTGGTCGGGGAGCTCAAACAGGCCGTTCAATCCCTCACGCAACTATCTGCCAATTTTAAGGTATAGCATTATATTTTTTTACTATTCAGCTGCCGTTTTACTAATAACTTCATTTAAAACATAACGTATAGAACTACCATCGGCGGGTGGGTTTTTTATTGTAGATTTAAATACACTAATTCGATAAACGTAACCCGTTTCGTACTGATGGTCAAAACCTTCAATCCCAGAATAAAGGTATTGCCAAGCATCATCATTAATAACCTCAGGTTCTTGAATTCTATAACAAGTTTGTTTATCAATCCCTGTACAAGTTACGCGCTCGGAATCTACCCAGTATAAAACAGTGGTTTGGTGCTCGTTATCCGAACATGAAAAATATAATAAAGAAAGTAGTACAATTAACAAAGTCGCTTTTTTCATCAGTAATTCGTGTTTTGTTGTTTTGCTATTTTTGTACTAATATATAATTTTATTTCAATCCGTAATTCTTAATTAAATCAAAAAGAAAACAAGTACTTTTACCTCAAATTTTAAAAGCATGCCATTTTCCGATAAAATAAAATCGAATTACAAACCAAAACGTTTAGCTGTAAAGCTAAATGCAAAGGGCGAGCAGTTTGTAATGCAAGGACACCCATGGGTATTTTCAAATAATATTACTAAAATAAATGATAATGCCAAACCGGGCGATTTAGCCATTATTTTCGGTAAAAATAAAAACCGTGTTATTGGTTTAGGCTTGTATGATGCGAATTCGCCAATTCGAATAAAAATGCTACATAGCAGTACCGAGAAAGCAGAAATAAATGCGGCTTTTTTTCAGAAAAAAATAGAAAAAGCATACGCAAAACGTAAATCATTATTAAAAACAAACACCAATAGTTACCGCTTGCTTTTTGGTGAAAACGATGGTTTCCCAGGATTGATAGCCGATGTTTATGCTTCGGTTTTGGTGGTTAAAATATATTCCGAAATTTGGTTGCCTTATATTGAAACTATCATCCCAAGTTTACAAGAAACTTCGAAAGTAAAGACGGTAGTTATTCGTTTAAGCCGAAGTTTAGAAAACTCAAAAAAACATAAGTTAGAAAATGGCGATGTGGTTTTTGGGACTTTAAAAAACGAAGTCGTTCAATTTGTAGAGCACAACGTTAATTTCTCTGCAAACGTCATAAAAGGACATAAAACAGGCTACTTTTTAGATCATCGTCCGAATCGAAAACAAATAGGCGAGTGGAGTAAAGATAAAACGGTACTGGATGTGTTTTCTTATGCTGGCGGATTTTCGGTGCATGCCTTATATAATGGCGCGAACGAAGTCACCAGTTTAGATATTAGCAAACAAGCCTTGGAAATTGCTTTAGAAAATGGTAAACTAAATAAATACAAAGGCAAACATAAAACCATTGCTGGCGATGCTTTTGAGGAGCTTAAAAACCTAATTAAAGCCAAAGTTACTTTCGATGTTGTGGTTATCGATCCGCCAAGTTTTGCAAAACAAGCCAGCGAGATAGAACTCGCCAAAAAGAAATATGCCCAACTCACAGAATTAGGCGAAAAACTTACCGCAAAAAATGGTTTATTAATGTTAGCCTCATGCTCATCTAGAGTATTAGCACAAGCGTTTTACGATATTAACAGTCAGGTTTTAGCAGCAACAAAACGGAACTATAAAATTCTTTTAAAAACCCAGCACGACACCGATCATCCTATTGGATTTCCGGAAGGGGCGTATTTAAAATCGGTGTATTATCGATTTATTGATTAGTTCTTGATTCTTGATTCTTGATTCTTGATTCTTGATTCTTGATTCTTGATTCTTGATTCTTGATGAGAAATCTAATCTTATGCATGCATAATATTTCCTATATTTGTACAAATCAATAAAACGAAATGGAAACTAAACTCACCACACTTCTTCATATTAAATACCCTATAATACAGGCACCTATGTTTTTGGTATCGAATACTGCCATGGTTATTGAGGCTATGAAAAGCGGTATTGCAGGTTGTATTCCGGCATTAAATTATCGCACTTTAGAGGAGTTAAAATCTGCCATTCACGAATTGAAAGCAGCCAAAGTAGCAGGAGGTGCTTTTGGTTTCAATTTAATCGTCAATAAATCGAATATAAAATATAAAGAGCAATTGCGTGTGCTATGTGAGGAGGGCTGCGATTTTATAATCACCTCTTTAGGAAGTCCCGAAGAAACCATTAATCAAGCGCATAATGTAGGTATAAAAGTATTTTGTGATGTAACTGATTTACATTTTGCTCAAAAAGTTGAAGCTTTAAAAGCCGATGCCGCTATTGCTGTAAATAATGAAGCGGGTGGGCATCGTGGTAACATATCTCCCGAAAAATTAATAAAGGAATTAAAAACACACCTATCAATTCCGGTAATTTCTGCGGGAGGCGTAGGCTGTAAAGCCGATATTGAAAAAATGTTGGGATATGGCGCCGATGGCGTATCGGTGGGAAGTCCGTTTATTGCTTCGGTAGAAGCGGGAGTGACCCAAGAATATAAACAAGCTTGTGTGGATTATGGCGCTGATGATATTGTGATGACCGAGCGTATTTCTGGAACACCCTGTACGGTAATTAACACGCCGTATGTACAGAAAATTGGAACAAAATCGACTTGGATTGAATCTGTTTTAAACAAGAATAAAAGTTTAAAAAAATGGGTTAAAATGATTCGGTTTTCAATCGGGATGAAAGCCACCGAAAAAGCAGCTAAAAAAGCGACATACAAAACGGTGTGGGTTGCGGGACCAAGTATAGCGCATACAAATTCTATTTTACCGGTGAAAGCTATTATAGAAAAGTTAGTAAACTAGGTTGAAGTTGAAAAAAACGTGCAAACGCATAAAAAATACAGGTTTTAACAAGAGCCTTTGCAGACGCGTGCGTTAGGGATTGAGCGGCCTGTTTGAAATCCTTTTTGTTTTTGAAAAAAATAAAAAGATTGAGTAGTGAAAGCCCGACCCTTGGGTAACGCCAAAAAAACGATAAAATAAATGGTTTGCCTTTGTTTTAGTCCTTTTAATATTATCGCATCACAAAAATAAAACGTACCTTTACAGCCTATTAATTCTAAAAAAAAGGAGTATACCATAAACTATGGCAAAATCGCAAGTAACATTTAACAAAATTGAAAAAGAAAAAAAACGTTTAAAGAAGAGAGAGGAAAAGCAGAAAAAAAGGGAAGCTCGTAGAGCAGAGGCTAAAGAAAACCCTCAAGGTATCCAATTTGCTTATGTAGATTTTAACGGAAATTTAACCGACACTCCACCAGACCCAGCAATGCGTGAAAAAGTGGAGGCGGAGAGTATTGAATTAGGAATTCCTAAAAAGGAAGACCGTATTGAAGAAGAACCAGTAATTAAAGAAGGGAAAGTATCATTTTTTGACCATTCTAAAGGTTTTGGTTTTATTATAGACAGCGTGAATCAAGAGAAATATTTTGTTCATGTTAGTGGTTTATTGGACGATATTGAAGAAAACGACAAAGTTACTTACGATCTTGAACGTGGTCAAAAAGGAATGAATGCCGTTCGAGTAAAGAAAATATAATACTTCGTTAAAAAGTTCTTATTAAAGAGCTTATTACGTTTTATTTAAAGTAAATTTTGAAATAATCCTCAACAGGGGTACCTGTGAGGATTATTTCTTTTTAAAAAGGTTTTTAATGGCTGTTTCTCGTAAAACAATTTCTATCATATTGGCGTTCTTTGCCATCTATGTTATTTGGGGGTCAACATATTTACTGAATAAAATTGCGGTTTCAGAATTACCACCGTTTATGTTAGCATCAATGCGGTTTATAATAGCGGGGGTGCTTATTTTTATTATAGCTAAAATTTTAAAAGTGGATATTGCTATCAGCTTCAAGCAACTTAAAAATACTATTATTGCTGGATTCTTATTTTTAACCTTTGGCAATGGTGTTGTCGTTTGGGCTTTAAAATTTGTAGATAGTGGCTTTACAGCTTTAGAAATTTCTGCTCAACCACTCGTTGTGTTAATTTTAATGCGCATTTTACAGGGCAAAAAAATTTCAGCTATGTCTTATATTGGTGTGGCATTAGGTTTTTTGGGTATATTTTTATTGGTAAGTCAAAAACAACTCATTAGTAAAGACGGACAAATTTTAGGTATGATCATGATTTTTATCTGCATGCTAAGTTGGGCTTACGCTAGTATATTTGTGGGTAAAGCGGATTTACCTAAAAATTATTTTGTGAATACGGGTTACCAAATGCTCTCTGGTGGTATTATGCTCGCCATTGCTAGTTTATGTTTTGGAGAAACCTGGACATCACCAACCACTTGGAGTACTCCGGTGCTTTGGGCCATGTTACTCCTTATTATTTTTGGAAGTATTATTGCGTTTACTTCTTTTAATTATTTGTTGAAAGAAGTTTCCCCAGAAAAAGTAGCTACTTCTACTTATGTAAACCCTGTGATTGCTTTGTTTTTAGGCTGGTGGGTTTTAGATGAAAACTTAACCACACAATCTATTATTGCGGCCGTTATTTTATTAACAGGCGTATATTTTATTAATTCTAAACGAAAATTTAAACCTAGAACTATTGGACGTTAAAAAAGCCATTCAATTCATGTTGATTAGCACGTTGGCTTTTGCTTGCATGAATACTACGGTAAAATATTTAAGTCGTTTTAATGCGTTTCAGATTGTATTGTTTAGATCGGCAAGTTCCTTATTTTTTACTTTTGGGTTTTTATTAAGAAACAAGATTTCATTTGCTGGAAATAATAAAAAATTGTTGATTTTACGCGGTTTAGTTGGTGCAACGTCTATGAGTATGTTTTTTATGTCTACCAAATATTTGCCCATTGGTAGTGCGGTTTCTTTGCGTTATTTAGCCCCTGTATTTGCGGCTATTTTTGCAATTATTATACTTAAAGAAAAAATTAAACCGCGACAATGGTTGTTTTTTGCATTGGCTTTTGGAGGTGTTTTAGTTTTAAAAGGATTCGATGAAGAGGTGAGTGGCTATGGCTTGACTCTGGTTTTTATTTCCGCCGTATTTAGTGGGCTAGTCTATATTATATTGAGTAAAATTGGAAAAAGTGAACATCCAGTAGTTGTGGTAAATTACTTTATGATTATATCGACTATGGTTGGCTTAATTGGTGCTATAAATAATTGGGTGATGCCTGTTGGTAAAGAATGGTTTTTACTCGGTATATTAGGGGTGTTTGGCTATTTTGGACAAGTATATATGACTAAAGCTTTTCAAACAGCATCAACAAGTCAAGTGGCGCCATTAAAGTATATTGAAGTTGTTTTTACCTTAGTTTTTGGTACCTTTATTTTTGGTGAAATTTATACGTTTTGGAGTTTACTTGGTATTGCTTTAATTATTGGCGGACTCGTTTTAAATATTTTATATAAAGAAAAACATAAGAGCTAATTGTTTTTTGCCTAGTAATGGGCTTATTTGTAATTTCGCAATCTTATTTTTAGATAATTAATTAGATGAGTTTTAAAACAGAGGTCAATCGTGTAAGAAGAAGGATAATGCGCAGCATCACTAAAAATGTGGGCAGTTCTTATACAGAGCCTCAAAAAGGCAGTCTTAAAATTGAAGATGTTAAACGGGTTTTAATCATCCGTCCAAATCATCGATTGGGAAATCAATTATTATTAACGCCTTTGGTGCAAGAAGTGCTTAATACCTTTCCTAATTCCGAAATTGATTTATTTGTAAAAGGCGGCGTTGCTTATCCTGTTTTTGAAAATTATAGCCGAGTATCTAAAATTATTCAGCTTCCAAGAAAACCATTTAATAATCTTTTTAAATATGCCAAAAGCTGGATTTCTGTAAAATCGAAATCTTACGATTTGGTTATTAATGGCGATAAAAACTCATCGTCTGGGCGTTTATTAACCAATTTAGCCAAAGCGAAACTTAAAATTTTTGGTGATGTAGATCTTGATATTCAGAAAAATTTCAGCGATCATATGCATATTTCAAAATATCCTATCTATAATTTACGATCGAATTTAAAACGCTTAGGGTTTCCCGAAAATAATAAGCCATTACCGCTTTTAGATATCAAATTGAGTGCTTCTGAATTTGAAAAAGGCAAAGTGATTCTAGATGATATTATTAAAAATCACAAAAAAACCATCTGTATTTACACCAATGCTACGGGCGATAAATGCTATTCTGAAACCTGGTGGGAAACATTTTATGAGCGTTTAAAAACAGAATATCCCGATTTTAATATTATTGAAATGTTACCTATTGAAAACATTTCGAAAATAAACTTTAAAGCACCTAATTTTTATAGTGAAGATATTCGGGAAATGGCAGGTATTATAAAAAACACGAGTATTTTTATAGCAGCCGATAATGGTGTTATGCACTTAGCAAGCGCGGCTTTAACCCCTTGTGTTGGATTCTTTTCTGTAACCGATGAAAATATCTATGCACCTTACGGAAATGGAAGTGTAGCGCTTAATACCAACCATACCAATATTGATGATTGGATTAAAGCAGTGAATGGTATTTTACATTGGCACAATTACCAGAAATAAATGCCATTCACATAGTTTTTTATAACATCAATAGTTTTTGCTTGTTCCGAACCTTTAAAACCAGTGATGTCTTTATAGCTTATATTTTCATTATAAAAAGTTAAATATTTTTCAGATAATGGCATGTAGGACCAATGCCATTTTTCCATGTTATAACCTGTTCTGCCGTTTATCTTACTGGTGTAAACTTGATTGAAACCATAGGTTTTTGCATGTTCTAATAACCAATTATAGAGTTTTAGTCCTGTTCCTTTTTCAAAATAAGTATTGTTTAAATTATTCAAATCCATATCGGTTCCCCAATGATGACGCGAGGATGTTGGCATGGAACTGTATTCTAAAATTTTTAAAGCCCGTGTTTTAGGTTCTAAATTTGCATATTTTGCCCATTAGCGTTCCCAAATTCGCTTTTGTTCATAGAAGTTTCGAGTTCCAGAAATAATTTTCAAATAGATTCCATCGGCCTTGGTGGCTTCATACATTTTTATAAAAGCATCATAACATGTTATGTTTAAATAGAGGGGTTTAGACGCATGTTGTTCGTTTACTTTTATAAAATTTTGATGTGTTTTATAATCGAATTTACCAAGTACAAAATCTTTGGTAATACTGGTGTCGATTTTCTGTTTTGGCAAGGCTATAGGAACTTGTTCAACGACTAGATTTTCTACAAGCTGTTTTTGTTTTTTATCTTGACATGCGCTACATATCATTATAAGGATTATAGAAAAAGATACTAAGTGGTTCTTCATATTAAAAAAATTAACGGTGGCGTTGACCAGAAAATTCCATGGCTTCTCCTTTACCAAACCCGTAGCTTACACCAAAGGAAACAAAACGTCCACGTTTACGACTGTTGTATAAATAGTAGTCGTCTTGTACGGTTTCAGATTGATTAATACGCGAGGCAAAAACATCACGGATACTCATATTTAGTATCACTTTTCCTTTGAGTATTTTTTTTCGAAGTCCCAAACCGGCATAGAGATTATCATAAACTTCGCCTTGTAGACTTTTGAATTTAGATTGATAATCACCAGATACTTCTAAATCGAAATCCAATGGTAATTTAAATTGAGACGTTAAGCTAGAAGTCCAGCGGTTGCCTGTATAATCGAAAATTTCTGTTTCAAAAACACCTTTTCGATCAAAATAATTAATATTGAATTCGCCACTCATCGTAAACCAATTTGCAGGACTGAATTTCCCATTAACCTCAAAACCTGTGGTGTTACTAGTTCCAATATTTTCTGGTCGCGAGATGCTAATATCATCGGCATACTCGGTAATATTTTCTATAACATCGGTGGTGTAACGGTTGTATAAGCTGAAGTTTAATGAGGCTTTTCCTATTTTATGAATACTTGTTAGCTCGTAAGAATTGGTGTATTCTGGTTGCAAATCTGGATTTCCTGTAGAAATACTATAGTTGTTTTTAATATTAGAAAACGGATTTAACGATCTTAAATTTGGTCTATTAATACGACGAGAATACCCGGCTTGTAACGAAAAATTATCGCTTATGGTATATGAAGTGTGCGCACTTGGAAATAGGTTGGTATAGTTTTTAGAATGTTTTTCATTCGTGGTTTCTAGCAGGGTTTCAATTTGAGTATCTTCCAATCGAATTCCTATTTTAACACCCCATTTTTCGTTTTCGTAAGCGGCCGTTGTGTAAAGACCCAATACATTTTGGTCGAAATTAAAAATATTGGTTAAATCGGTATTATCTACCCAAACACCGTCATCAAAATCGCTAACAGCAAAATCGTTTGACACTTGATTAATAACATATTGTGAGCCGGTTTCAATGGTATAATGTTCTAAAAAAGGGTGAACATAATCTAGTTTAAAGGTATAATCGGATAATTCATAATTGGTTCGGGTGTTTTGTTCTGCATCGGCATAATCACCAATACTTGTGGTGTTTATAAAGTTTGATGTTTGATCTTTTTTAAACGAACTGCCTAAGGCGCTAAACAGTAAACTTTGGTCTTTATGGCGTTTAAAATCCTTTTTATATTGCAATTCATAACGCAGTTTTGGATTGGTTGCCTGCGTTTTTTCATCACGTAACCAAGCGTCGGTAACGGTGTTATTGGACCTATTTAAACCTATATAATTTTGTTGGGAGCTTTGATCTTCATTTTCGTAAGCATAAGAACCGGAGAGCGTAATCACATTTCTATCATTAATATGATAATCGGTTCCAATTAAAAAATTACTAAATTTTTCATCGAATTCACTGTCGCCCAAACTGGATATTTCAGTATTATCAATTAAGTCTCTATTAATACTTTCTGTTTCGCCAGGGTAGGTGCGTAGGCCAAACCCGATCTGACTAAAAAGGTTAAATTTTTCTGTTCTTCGGTTTAAACTTAAACCAAAACTATTACTGTTTGGAATACCAGCGTTAAGTGAAACCGAACCGTTTAATCCTTTTTTATCCGATTTTTTAATCACAATATTAATAATGCCCGAAGTTCCAGCGGCATCATATTTTGCAGAAGGATTGGTAATCACTTCAATTTTTTCAATCATATCTGCTGTAATCGTTCCAAGCGCGTTACCATCGGCACTTGCTAAAACAGAAGGTTTTCCGTTAATTAAAATTTGAACACCCGAATTTCCGCGTAAGCTAACTTCACCTTCAATACTTACGTTTACCGAGGGTACGTTATTTAAAACCTCTAAGGCTCCAGCGCCAGTAGCACTTAAGTCGGAGCCAACATTAAAAATACGTTTATCTAGTTTAAATTCGGTTTGCGATTTTTCAGCGCGAACTAATACCTCACCCAAAGCTTCTAAATCTTCAGAAAGGGAAATAGTTTTTAAATTAATTTTACGATTTTCGATTTTAAAATCTTTAAAGGTCTTGGTTGTAAAGCCTAAAAAACTGATTTCTATATAAAAGTTGGATGCTTTTACATCTATTGAAAAAACACCATTTTCATTGGTTATTGTTCCTGTTATTGGTTGGTTTGTACCAGAATCTAGTATTGAAATGGTAGCGTATTCAATGGGGAGTTTACTGTCGGTTTCTATGACTTTTCCGGTGATTTCTATTGTTGAATTTTGAGCATTGATAAGTAAGCATCCTAAAAAAAATAAGAGTATAACAATGGTTTTGTGTAATTTTATATACATAAAAGTTATAGATAGTGTTTTTACAAATATAAAATGTAACCGAACTATGTTATGTTAATTTTTATGTTAATGTTTCGTAAGAAATTCTATACTTTTAAAAATAAATAGATTGTCGCACAACTTTTTATGGTTTTTCTAGTCTAAATATTAAAACAATTAAAAAAATGAATTATAAAACAATTTTAAGCATTGGCATGTGCGCTATTTTTTATGGCAGTTTTGCTCAAGAAAATAATAGCCTTATCGAAGAAAAAAAGGAGGTATCCATACCTAATTATTTTGGTAATTACACTATAAATAATGAGGCCTTTGGGACCAAAACAACGGTGGAAATCGATGGTGATTTTCGGGTTATTACAACCAATGCTTTGCCCAATCATGAAACAGGAGAATTTCCTAGAAAAGGGAATCCGAATACTATTTCGGCACAAAGCAAAACGTATAAAATTCCTTTAAATCCAACTTTTACAGGCACAGCAAAATGGGCTAGGGAGCCTGGGATGGCTTTAAATGGTGTAAAGTTTGAACCTGAAACCGCCGAAATGGTGATATGTGATAGTGGTGAGAATTTTAGAGTTGAAGCGGTGCAAGATTTAATTAATTTAGGATTGGATTTTAACAACGCCCATGTGCAACCAACAGGGGAGTACCATTATCACGGTATCTCGGAAGCCTTGCTAGCTGCTTTTGATACCGGTGAAGATTTAGTGCATCTTGGTTTTGCTAAAGATGGATATCCTATTTATTATTCTAAAAGTGGCGCTTATAAACCAAGTTATCAAATTATTGACGATACGTATTCGGCGACAGATTGTACGTATTCTAATCCAAAACAAAGTATGGATGTAGAATTGGATGGTCATGATTTTGATGGTACTTTTGTATCCGATTGGGAATATGTTAAAGGGAAAGGCGATTTGGATGCCTGTAATGGTATTTATTTAAATGGTTCTTATATGTATATTATTACAGACGACTATCCTTATGTGGGACGCTGTTTAATGGGCGAGTTTAAGGAGGATAGACCACAAGGACCACCACCAGGACAGCGCCGAAATGGACAACGACCACGGCGTGGGCAAGATGAAAACCAAAGGCGTTAAGTGAATATATAATAAAAATTAAAGAGCTATTTCTATTTAGAAGTGGCTCTTTTTTTTTGAATTCGTTAAAAAATCCGAGGTGATAATAAAGTATATTACTTCATGACTTTTTATTAAGGATAATTTTGTCTTTTATTAAAATGTAGTATATTTGTCGCTGAAATAAGGGCCTACTAATTTGGGTTAAGAGGGTAGATTAATATAGTGAAAACAGGAATTTCTGTGACCATTTAAACCAATAAAAGATAAAAAGGTCTTTTTATTTTTTATCAGAAATGTAAAAGTTAATAGTATAAATTAAACAGTATAAAAGTAAAACAGTTCCACATGAGTATGCCAAGTTTGTACAAAGTAACCCTAATTGATACGGCAAATGAAAGGCATGTTATTCATTTTAAACGTTTTGAATATCCAAATCTTATGGAATTAATTATCGATAACACTTACGATGATATTGGGGATTGTAAAGGACGTGCTATGTGTAAAACGTGTTTGGTAGAACCCATAAACCCGAAAGAAGTAACAGGTATAAATTTTATAAATATTCCAGAAGACACGGACTATGTATTGGCTTGCCAGATTATAGTTGATAAACATATTAATAATTGCAGTTTTAAAATATTAGATAGAGATTAAAAACCAGGAGCTTAAAAAAAGCTTTAAACGAAAAGAATTATGAAAATAGCATCATTAACAGAAGGCATAACTTATAATGAAGAGAAACCACAAATAACACTTTTATTAAAAACAGAGACTACCAAAGAAATTAGAATTGCATTTAAAAAAGGACAACTTATGAAAGCGCACAAAGCACCGTTTCCCATAGTTGTAGAAATTTTTGAAGGTGAAATTGAATTTGGAGTAAACGGCGTAAAAAACATATTAAAAAAAGGGGCATTAATAGCGTTAGACGCCGATGTGCCACACGATTTAAAAGGATTAGAAGATGCTATTGTTCGACTATCAATTTCTATCGCAGATAAAGTAAAACGTGTAGAAAACGTTACTAATTTATAATAACAACTAATAAAATCAATCACAATGAAAAAAGTTTGGATCGCATTTTCAAGCGTCGTAATTCTGTCCTTTATCGCCTTAATTTGGGTAGGTACAGAAGTCTATCAAAAACAACCACCAATACCTAAAACCGTAATAATAAAAGAAACGGGAGAAACTGTATTTACAAAAGAAGATATTCAAATAGGACAAAATGTTTGGGAATCTATAGGAGGTATGGAAGTCGGTTCCATTTGGGGACATGGTAGTTATGTTGCACCAGATTGGAGCGCCTATTGGATACACAAAGAAGCCGTTTTTTTACTGGATACTTGGGCTAAAAAAGATTTTAATACCAACTATGAAAATTTAAATGAAGAGCCAAAAGCGGCTTTAAAAGCACGTTTAATTAAAACTGTAAAAACGAATACGTATAACGTTTTAAATGAAAGTGTTACTATTACAAAAGATCGCTACGATGCTATTGTGAATAATTCAAAATACTATGCCGATATTTTTTCTAATGGACACGAAAAATACGCCATTCCAAAAGGGGCGTTAGTAGATGAAGAAAAGCTAGAAAAATTAAATGCTTTTCTATTTTGGACTTCTTGGGCAGCAAGTACAAACCGACCAGAGAAAGAGTATACATATACTTCCAATTGGCCACACGAACCTTTAATTGATAATACCATTACGCCAGATTCTCAAATTTGGTCTGGATTTTCAGTTGTGTTGTTAATTCTTTTTATAGGGATATTAACGTATTATTATTTAAGAAATCATGAAAAAGGTGATGCTATTATGCATCCTAAAGAAGATCCTTTAGATCGGTTAGTACTCGTAAAATCTCAAAAATCAATATTGAAATACTTCATTGTTATTTCATTATTAATTGCATTACAAGTGGTTTTAGGCGCTTTAACGGTGCATTATACGGTGGAAGGGCAAGCTTTTTTTGGAATTGATTTGGCTAGTTTTTTACCTTATTCAGTAACCAGAACTTGGCATACGCAATTGGCGGTATTTTGGATCGCTGCAACTTGGTTAGCTACGGGATTATTTTTAGCTCCTATGATTAGCGGTAAAGAAATGAAATTTCAGGTCTTTGGAATTAATTTCCTTTTCGGTGCTTTATTAGTTATTGTTTTGGGATCGCTAATAGGTGAGTGGTTAGGTGTTCACCAGTTTTTAGATTTAACCACCAATTTCTTTTTTGGACATCAAGGATACGAGTATATGGATTTAGGGCGTTTTTGGCAAATATTCTTAGGAATCGGGCTCGTTTTATGGGTGTTTATGGTTGGAAGACACGTGGTATATGCAATTAAGAAAAACGACGATTCTAAACATTTGCTTATTATTTTATTAATTTCGGTTATTGCTATTGGGATGTTCTTCTTTTCAGGATTAATGTATGGCGAAAATAGTAGTTTACCAGTCATTAATTATTGGAGATGGTGGCTAGTTCACCTTTGGGTAGAAGGCTTCTTTGAAGTTTTCGCAACCGTAATTATTGCCTTTATTTTCTCAAGAATGAAGATTATTTCAGCAAAAACAGCAGGGCGTGCTTCTATTGCATCGGCAACTATATTTTTAGCAGGAGGTATTATTGGTACACTTCACCATTTATATTACTCGGGAACTCCCGTGCAAGCCATCGCTTTGGGAGCTACATTTAGTGCGTTAGAGGTGGTTCCTTTAACTTTAATGGGGTTCGAAATTCGTGAAAACTGGAATCTTCTAAAAGAATATAAATGGATGCAAAAATATAAATGGCCTATTTATTTCTTTATTGCTGTTTCTTTTTGGAATATGCTGGGAGCTGGGGTGTTTGGGTTCTTAATTAATCCACCAATTGCCTTGTATTATATTCAAGGTTTAAATACCACAGCAGTGCATGCGCACACGGCTTTATTTGGTGTTTACGGCTTGCTAGGTATGGGATTCATTATAATTTGTTTACGTTTTTATTCCAATCGCGAATGGCATTCAACCAAACTAAAACGTGCTTTTTGGCTATTAAATATTGGGTTAGTGGCTATGGTAGTATTTAGTTTATTACCTGTAGGAGTTATTCAGGCATATACGTCCATCACTAAAGGATATTCCTTTGCGCGTAGTGCCGATTTATTATACTCACCAACGGTACAGACTTTAAAATGGTTGCGAATGATAGGAGATGTTATTTTCTCTGTAGGAATATTTTATTTCTGTTGGTTTACCATTCAAGAAACCATTTACTGTTTTAAAAGAAAATCGAATTAATTCGGAAAAATGAAGCAAATAAAGAACAGAGCCGACGTTTATAAACTAGTATCGAAGTTTTATGCTGTGATTAGAGCAGACGATTTGTTAGGGCCTATTTTTAATCATCATTTAAAAGATGAACAATGGCCGCCGCATATTGAAAAATTAACCGATTTTTGGGTAACGAGTTTATTTGGGGAAGTCTGTTTTAAAGGAAACCCTAGCCTGGCACATATTAAGGTTGATAAACATTTAAATCTTGGTATGCAGCAAGATCATTTTAAGCGTTGGTTGAAGCTTTGGGCAGAAACCATTGATGGTTTATTCGAAGGGGATTTAGCTAATCGGGCTAAAGAAGCTTCGCAACGTATGGCTATGGGGCAATTTGCTTATGTTTGTAAACATAGAGCAGGATAAATATTGTAACTTTTAAATTAGTTAAAAGGCAGAATGAAAAAGGGAGACAACCTAAAAAGGTAATCTCCCTTTTTGTGTTGTCATCTTGAAAAAAGCACTTTTTATCCAGTTTAAAACAAAAGTATAAAAGACTTAATCGATAGAAATATTCCTTTTACCGACACTAAATGGTTATTCGTCTAACATACTCGATTTTACGAATAAAAATTGATCAAATTTGAAAATAACTTCTATACGTTTAAGGTATAGTATTCTAGATCGTTATGTTCATATATAAATAGAGTATTTTAGGAAAAAGAAGATATTATAAAATACTTTACTATTAAGCGGGCTTGGTCTCTCCATTTTAGTTTTTATTACTAAAATGTTCTTGAGCTCGTTAATACCTAGGAAGTCGTTTTACGACTTCTTTTGGTATTTTACAATTTGAATAAATGTGATACTTCATTTTTTAACCACCAATGGTAATCATACTTCTATTGTTATTATGCAATTTGGGTTCTTTTAATTTCTTTAAAGTATCCATACCTCCACGGACTTTAAACTTGGCCTGTACGGCTTTTTGAATAATAGGTTCTATGGGATTTCCTTCACGAAGTGTTGTCAGTAAATCTGATTCTCCAGAAGAAAATAAACAGTTTTTTAATTGCCCATTAGCTGTTAAACGCAGTCGGTTACAGGAATCACAAAAGGGATTTGTTACGGAGCTAATAACTGCAAAACTACCTTTATATCCTTTTATTTTGTAGTTTTTAGAGGTGTCATTTGGAGCGTCTTGCAGACGTAGAATTTGTTCTTCGGAAAAGGAAGCATGCACTAAAGACATCACATCGGCGTATGATACCATTTTGCTCATATCCCATTTATTTCCATCAAAAGGCATAAATTCTATAAAGCGAACGGAAATTGGTAAATCCTTGGTGAAATGAATAAAATCGATAATTTCATCTTCATTAAAATCTTTCATCAATACCGCGTTCAATTTCACATGAAATCCTTCTTTAACCAACAATAATATGTTGTTATAAACTTTTTTGAATTCATTACGACGAGTAATATGTTTAAACTTTTCAGCATTTAAAGAATCTAAACTTACGTTGATTTTTTTAACACCATATTTTTTAAGTATATCAATAAACTTATCGATAATAACAGCATTTGAAGTGATGGACAATTCCACAGGAAGTGAAGCTAATCGTTCTAAAATAATGGGAATATCCTTTCTAATTAAAGGTTCGCCACCGGTTAATCTAATTTTTGTAACCCCATGTTTTACGAACGTTTTTGCAATCTCATAGATTTCCTCGTAAGTCATTAAATGTCTTTTAGGAGACAACGGAACACCTTCGGCAGGCATACAATAAGTGCAACGTAAATTGCAACGTTCAATTAACGAAATTCGTAAATAAGCGTGATCTCTACCATGTAAATCTTGTAATACAGGAATTTCGTTTTTCATTCTAATGCTTTTAATTTATTCTGTAATTTTTCAAACTTGGAAAACCAAATTATTTATTTCAACCATCAACCATTAATCATGTCTAGCACCTTTCAAAATTCTAAAACTATGCAATACTGCTGGAAAAATAGCATCCATAGATTCTTTAGCACCATTTGTTGAACCCGGTAGGGCTAAAATTAAAGTATCGTTTATAGTACCAGCAACACTTCGAGAAAGCATAGAAAAAGGTGTTCTGTCTTGTCCGTAATTTCTAATGGCTTCTTCAATACCCGGAATACGTCTGTCTAGTAGGGGAATTAAAGCTTCGGGAGTTACATCGCGCCCGGATAGTCCTGTGCCTCCCGTATAGATTACCATATCAATACCTTGCGATTCAAAGTATTTTGCTTTGGTTTGAATATCATCAATTTCGTCAGGAATAATAACGTATTCGGCTATTTTTATATCGCAAGATTCTAGTTTTGCTATAATCGCTTTTCCTGCTTTATCTTCTTTATGTCCAGCCGAAATAGTATCTGAACACACCACAACAGCTGCTTTTAAATCTTTTCTAAAACGATCTCTAAAATCCGATTTACCGCCTTTTTTCTCTAATAATTTAATAGCGTGAATCTCGATGCCTTTATCAATAGGTTTCAGCATGTCGTACATATTTAAGGCCACCACACTAGCGCCGTGCATGGCTTCCACTTCAATACCTGTTTTGTAAATGGTTTTTACGGTAAATAGTACGGTGATCTCTAGTCCGTTAATGGCGTATTCTACACCTGTAAATTCAATAGGCAAAGGGTGGCAATCTGGTAAAATATCTGGTGTACGCTTTACACCCAAAAGTCC
Source organism: Algibacter pacificus (assembly GCF_008033385.1). Classification (GTDB taxonomy): domain Bacteria; phylum Bacteroidota; class Bacteroidia; order Flavobacteriales; family Flavobacteriaceae; genus Algibacter; species Algibacter pacificus. The sequence continues at coordinate 328,049 of NZ_VOGY01000002.1, forward strand.
GGCAGCTTTGCTCATGGCAAAAACATGACCTTTAGGTACCGTGTCGTTTTTTATAGCTTCTATAGTTTCGGGTTTACTCACTTTTACAACGGCTTGGGCGGTTGCAGTGCGTAATGTGTTGTTTTTATGGGTGATGTCTACCATTTTTTTCTTTTGTTATGATGTTTAAACGTTGATTTGTTTAAGTGTTTATGGATTACGAATTGTTATTTGTTTTTCGATTCAACGCTTTAACAATTAAGCGATTTAACACTTTTTGTTTATTTATATGATGTTTAATCGTTGATTTGTTTAAGTGTTTATGGATTACGAATTGTTATTTGTTTTTCGATTCAACGCTTTAACAATTAAGCGATTTAACAGTTTTTCATTATTTATATGATGTTTAATCGTTGATTTGTTTAAATTTTTATGGATTACGAATTGTTATTTGTTTTCGCTTCAACGCTTCAACGCTTCAACAATTAAACAGTTCAACACTTTTAACTATTTAACTGAGATTTTCGTAATGCATTTAATTTATTAGCAATTTTTTCAATTTCCGTTCGTAAAACTTGATAATCACTTACTTTTATAAAGCCTAATTCTTTAGAGATAATAATTTGATTTAAAACCTCCATTAATGAACTATAGGCAATTGTTGAAAAATGAGCTTTATCCTTATTGGTCTGTCGAGAAGTTCCTTCAGCTAAATTTGAAGAGACAGAAACAGCAGCTCTTCTAAGTTGACTTGTTAGTCCAAATCTTTCTTCACTAGGAAATTCTTTTGTTAATATATAAATGAGTTTTACTAATTCTTTTGAATCAATCCAAACATTTAATTTTTCAAAGGAAAATGTATATGCCATATTTTATTTTTTACAATTAAACAATTAAACAATTAAACAATTAACCGATTACACAATTACACAAATAAACAGTTAAACAATTAGACGAATAAACAGTTCAACATCATTAAGAATTAACTTTCCACTGATGCGTTTCATCCTCAAAAATCTCTTTTCCAAAAACAGGAACATCAGCTTTTATAGCTTCCACAATAAACTCTAAAGCTTTAAAAACCACTTTACGTCTTGGTGATGATACAAATACAAATAGACAAATTTCGCCTGCTTTTACAGTGCCTAAACTGTGATAAATATGCATACACGTTAAGTCGAATTTTTCGAAAGCCGATTCTCTAATCTCGTGGAATTTAGCATTGGCCATATCGTCGTAAGCGGTATATTCTATAGCGGCTACCGTTTTATTATCGATAACATCGGCACGTACTTGACCTAGAAATATATTGTGTGCTCCAATGCTTGTTTTTGTTTGATGTTTAGCAATCGAATTCCCAATAAATTCCGATGAAATTGCGCCTTGTTGAAATACGTTTTTTGGTTTTTTAGGTTCCATTATTCTATATTTTAGACTGTTTTAGTTTTAATAATTTCTACGAGTTCCAAAGCATTTTCTTTTAAACTGAAGCAATTGGTTATTTTAAATGCTTTCAAAATAGAAACGGCTTTTTTACTTCGTAATCCCGATTTACAAAAGAGGTAATATTCTTTATTTATATTTATTTTATGTATGTTGTTTTCTAATTGTGATAGCGGGATATTTATCACATTTAAGCTTTCAATTTTAGGGGTTTCATGAGTTTCACGAACATCGATAAATAAACTGTTTTCTAAATTTTGAATACTTTTAATAGAAACGGGTTCGTCTTTCAATTCACAATTGAAATGGAAAGTTTTAGATTGAAACTTTTCTTTTTCATCTAAAACCGACTGAATTGCCATTTCATTTCTTATTATTTTTAAGGTTGACGTTTGAAATGTTAACGCATTATAAAACAGGAGCTGTCCCGAAAGTACGTTTCCAATCCCTAAAATAATTTTTAAGACTTCATTAGCTTGCATGGTGCCAACAATACCCGGAAGCACGCCTAATACGCCAATTTCGGAACAATTGGGAACGCTATCTTTTTCCGGTGGATTTGGGAATATGCAACGGTAACTTGGTCCGTTATTATAGTTGAAAACTGCAACCTGACCTTCAAATTTATAAATCGCCCCAAAAACTAAAGGTTTGTTGGTGATAATACAGGCATCGTTTACTAAATATCGGGTTTCAAAATTATCGGAGCCGTCAACAATAATATCGTATTTTTCGAATAGGTTTATGGCGTTGCTATAAGTCAGTTTTTCAGGGTAAGCGTTTATTAAAATGGTATGGTTTAAATCTTCTAAACGTTGTTTTGCAGCAATCGCTTTGTTGATTCCTAGAGTTGATTTCCCGAACAACACCTGACGTTGTAAATTGGATAATTCTACTACATCAAAATCTATAATACCAATAGTACCAACCCCTGCGGCAGCCAAATATTGTAAAATAGGGCAACCCAAACCACCAGCGCCAATAACTAAAACCTTGGCTTGGTTTAGTTTATTTTGACCTGTTTCTCCAATTTCGGAAAGGATAGTATGTCGGTTGTATCTGCTTTGCATTAATGTATTGGTTTCTAATTTAGTTGTCATTTTTTGCCACGAATTCACGAATGAATATAGCTTCGTTTTATGTTACGGATCTCACGAATCAGACTTGTAGTCTGCCAACCAAAACGATAGACTTACCATCTACAATGGCTTAGTTTATGTTGAAAAATAGCATGAAAAACTTAAACATTATCCACCTGAAAATGGTGGTAATAATGCAATAGTTTCACCTGTTATTTTGGTGTCCTCCGAAACCAATTCTTGATTTTGGGCCACTTGAAAATCTTTGTGTTTTAGATTTTCATATTTTGAATGTAAAACGCATAAAAGTTCCGATACATCATGTCCGGAAAACTCGATGTATTCCTCGTTAATTTGAGTCACTTCAGCAATTTGTCCAAAATATTTTATACTTATTTCCATGCTTTTAATTGTTTTAATTCATCTTTAGTATTGACGTTTGTTGTAAATATATTTTCAGAAGCTTCTATTGAAATACTTTTAACATTGCATTGGTTTACAGCAAACTGTAATTTACGTTCTCCTTGACTTAAAAGTTTTTTGAACACAGTTTCGCAAGACTTTTTATATACAGCAATGAGTGGCATTTTTCGACCGATACTTTCTATTTGAATCACTTCGGAAGTATTATCAATACCTGAGATTAATCGGGTTAAAACATCAGAATTTATTAAAGGAATATCACAACTCAATACTAAATTGTATTCGGTTTTAGATGCTTTTAAACCCGAATAAATCCCTGCTACTGGGCCGGCGTCTTCAATAAGGTCTTCAACGCGTTTCAAGTCAAAAGTATCATAATTATCATGATTTGAAACAATGATAATTTCTGAGACTAGTGGGGTTAAAGCGTCTATACTATGTTGCGTAAACGATTTGTTATTCAGCATTAAAAAACCTTTATCTGTTCCCATTCGAGAGCTTTTTCCGCCGGCAAGAATAATACCTGTTATATGTTTTTTATCCATCATATTATGTGAAAAATAATTTGCCACAGGCAATGATTAATACAAAGGCTAAAATATAGCGCAATTGCATGTTGTTTATTTTTTTGCTTCCATAATAACCGCCAAGAATACCTCCAATTAAAGCGATGGCGACTAATAAAAAGGATGCTTTTTCAATGGTTACGCCACTATATAATTGTCCTACCAATCCTGATGCTGAATTCACCCAAATAAATAAGGCCGAAACGGCTGCGGCTTCCTTCATTTTACCCCAATGAAATAATAGAATAACCGGACTTAAAATAATGCCGCCACCAATACCTATGAGTCCTGAAAAGAACCCGATAATACCTCCAAAAAGTAAACCTTTCCAAAGTGTTATGTCTTTTATAATATGGCTTTCTTTTCCAAAAACATTCAACATTTTTAGTATGGCGAAAATTAATAGTACAGCTAATATTTTTTTATAAATAGACGCATCAATTTCTATAGTGCCTCCTAAAAAAGCAAAAGGAATGGAGCTAATAGCAAAGGCGAGAAAGAGTTTTTTATTAAAAAAACCTGCTTTAAAATAATAGTAAAATGAAATACCTGCCACAAATAAATTAAGCAGTAGGGCCGTGGGTTTCATGGTTTCTGGAGCAAACGAAAATAAGGCCATTAAAGCTAAATAACCACTCGCGCCGCCATGGCCTACACTGGAGTACAGGAAGGAAATGATGGGGAGAATTATTAGGAATAGTGTTATGTTTTCGGTTTGGAGCATAAAAGAGTACTTAAAGTGTCTAAAGTATTTAAAGTTTAAAGTTTGTTTGATATGGAAGTAAAAAGTGCTAAAAGTTCTTTTGCTTCTTTCGTTATAGGATTTAGGTTTTTATCATCAACCCAATTTAAATCCCTAATTATTTCTAACCAATATTCTGTTTCGCTGGCTTCACTTTCCGATATTTTTATTTTGTTTTTAAAACCCCTTTTACTTCTCGACCTATTTGCTTCACGGTAATTGGCACCTATGCTTTTGCCAGATTTTGTTATTTGGTTTTTAATAACTTTTCCTTCAATCGAATTTGGTAATACAGCAGATAATTTGATAATAGATATCCCGAACAGTCTTGTTCTATATTCTAATTTTCTAGCAAATTCTTTATTATCCATGTATTTAAACTTTAGGCATTTTAAGTACTTATAATTTTAGACACTTATAATAATTCAAGTTTTTGAACTTGTTCATCTAAAAACGTCCAGCAGTTTTGGTTGATTTCATCGAAAACAGTAATTAGCTGTTTGCCATAATCTGTGAGTTCTGCACCGCCGCCACCTTTTCCGCCTGTACTGTTTATGGTTACGGGTTTTTTAGCCGATTTGTTAACAGAATCGATTAAAGACCATGCCTTTTTATACGATAAACCTAAGCTTTTTGCTGCTTTAGAAAGCGAACCTTCTGTTTCAATGGCTTTTAATAATTGCACACGGCCTTCACCCAAAAGCACATGGTTATCGGATTCTATCCAAATGCGACTTTTAATTTTGTAACTCATGTTATTGTGGTAAAATTATGGTGTTAACTGATTTTCCGATTGTGATTTCATGTTCATCTTCATTCATAAATACCAAAGCATTAGCTAAAGCAAAGGTTTGCTGCATGGCTGAACTTTGTCCTTCCAAAATTTCAACTTCACCGTCATTATAAATGGCTTTTAGAAATTGTGGACGATCTCCTTTTTTTATAAAATTTGATGTTGATTTAGCGTGAACCCTTGGCAATTCTGTAGCATCACGATTCATCATGTTTTGCAAAGCGATATATACATAAACATAAAAACAGGTTAATGCTGCTGCAGGGTTTCCGGGTAGAGCAAAAATTTGAGTAGTTGCATTTTTTCCGTAGAACAATGGTTTGCCTGGTTTTTGTTTTACTTTATAAAAGAGCTCTTCAACATGTAATTCCTGAAGGGCTTTCCCAACAAAATCGTAATCGCCAACGGATATACCACCGGTAATAATCACAAGGTCGTTTTCATCAATGGCTTCTTTTAATGTATCCACCGTTTTTTCATAATTATCGGGGACTTTATTTAGGGTAATATCGTAGAATTTTAAATTGTACAACGCAGATAAGATCATTTTAGAATTACTTTCATAGATTTTTCCGTAGCTCAATGCGCTTCCAGGTTTAACCAATTCGTTGCCCGTAGTCATAAGTGCTATCGCGGGTTTTTTGTAAACGGAAACCGTAACAATACCTAAAGACGATAAAAAGCCGATAGCGGCCGGGGTTAATTTTGTGCCTGCTTTTAAAGCTAAATCCTTTTTTTTAACTTGTTCACCTAAAGGTCTAATATTTTGATTCTTAGAAACGGTACCTTCAATATGAATTTGTGATTTTTCAGCATGAACTTTTTCTTGCATAATCACAGCGTTTGCCGAATTTGGCACGGCAGCTCCGGTAAATATACGTACGGCTTCACCTGGGTTTAAAATCGGTTGTTGGTCATCGCCAGCCTGAATTTCCCCAATTAATTGATAAGTTGCGCTATCATGGATATTTAAAGCATAACCATCCATAGCCGATTGATTGAAAGGTGGCATATTTATAGGAGACATCACATCTTGAGAAAGAATATACCCACCTGCTTTTTCTACTAGTTTTATAGTAGAGGTCATTAAAGGTTTGCTGTTTGCTTTAACCGTTGAAATGGCTTGTTCTATGGTAATCATATTAAATAGCGTTATGTATTTACAAATATAACGAAAGCGTTTTATTAAGAATGAATAAAAAGTTTTATTCTAAAATTTTACGATTTGTTTAATTTTTAGCTTTAGATATTCCATTATTCTATCTTGAAATAAAAATAACTCGGAAAGCGACAAAAATACTTAATTAGGATTAATAATTAAGTATTAATACTTATATTTGTTTTTTAGAACAAAAACTTTATTGAATACTATTCAAAAACATACGGCACCTGCTTATTCAAGAACTAATAAAGCTTCTGCTTTGGCTTGCTCTACATGTTTAAATATGAACTGCCTAATAAAGCGTAATTTAAATCATCTATTAAATTCTGAATTCACTGAGGCTAAGCGCAGCATAAAATGTAAAAAAGGTCAGCAATTTATAATGGAGGGCGCACCCGTAAACGGATTGTTTTTTATTATGCAGGGCACGGTTAAAGTCTTTCGTACCGGTATTAATGGACGGGAACAAATAGTTCGTTTTGCTAAAGATGGAGAGATTATTGGTCATCGTGGCTTTGGAACGGAAGAGTTCTATTCTATTGGAGCGATAGCCCTTCAGGATACTATTTTATGCTATATTTCTAAAGATATTTTACAGCGAGTATTGCAAGAAAGTCCTAAGTTTAGTTATGATTTAATGCTTTTTTATGCCAATGAGCTAAATAGAAGTGAATCTAAAATTAAGACTATTTCTCAAATGACGGTTCGTGAACGGGTGATTGACACCTTATTATATATTCATAGAAAATTTGGAGATTTACGTGGTTATCTCAACTTGCCATTAAGCAGAAAAGAGTATGCCGATTTTGCCGGAACCACAGAAGAGCAAGTTATTCGTGTGTTTTCTTTATTAAAGAAAGAGGGTTTAATTTCTGCTAAAGGAAAAAAGATAGGTGTTCCTAATGTGCAAGCTCTAAAAAATGAAATTAGCGAACATAACTATTTCTTAGATAGTTAAGACTGATTTTTATTGTATTTATCTACTTTTTACTGTATTTCTTTATTTCAAGTTAAAATGGCCTTATGCTATTTTTAACTGTACTTCGTTTAACGTTTTAATGCGATCAATTTTTATAACTACGCATTTTTATACGTAGTTTTTACCTAAAATATTTTTAGTTACGTAGTTTGTTTTTGTTAATCAACATGCTGTAAACATGTGTTTTAGTTCTATTTTATGGATTTTAGCAGGTTATAATATGTTAAAAAAGATGTTGCTATATGGGGAATGTCATGTAATAAATTAGGTTCTACTTATATATTTGCAACAAGTAAGTATTAATACTTAGTAATTAATTAAAACTATTCAACATGAAATCATTATTAACAAAATCCGCTTTAGTTCTTTCTTTAGCGATTGCATTAAGTGCTTGCGGGAGTAAAGAGAAAAAGAAAGCAATAGCAGAAACGGTTGTAGCCGAAGTTTCTAAAACAAAAACATTAGATATTGAAAAACCTCAATTAACATTTGGTTTTATCAAATTGACAGATATGGCACCTTTAGCCATTGCAAAAGAAAAAGGATTTTTTGAAGATGAAGGTTTATTTGTTTCAGTTGAAGCGCAATCGAATTGGAAAAATATTTTAGATCGTGTGATTGATGGTCAGTTAGACGGTTCTCACATGTTAGCAGGTCAGCCAATTGCTGCAGGAGCAGGATTTGGACGTCAAGCGGATTTAGTAACTCCGTTTTCTATGGATTTAAATGGTAACGGTATTACGGTATCTAACGATGTTTGGTCTAAAATGAAAGCGCATGTACCAACAGGAGAAGATGGAAAACCTGTACACCCAATTAAAGCAGAAGCTTTAAAGCCGGTAATTACAGAATACAAAAACTCTGGTAAGCCTTTTAAAATGGGAATGGTTTTTCCGGTATCGACACATAATTATGAAATTAGATATTGGTTAGCAGCAGCTGGAATTCACCCAGGAATGTATACGGCAGATAATGTTCAAGGACAAATTGATGCTGAAGTTCTACTATCTGTAACACCTCCGCCACAAATGCCAGCAACTTTAGAAGCAGGAACTATTCACGGATATTGCGTAGGTGAGCCATGGAATCAACAAGCCGTATTTAAAGGTATTGGAGTTCCTGTAGTAACAAATTACGATATCTGGAAAAATAACCCAGAGAAGGTTTTTGTAATGACAAAAAAGTTTGTTGAAGATTACCCGAATACGGCTATTGCAGTTACCAAAGCTTTAATTAGAGCTGGTAAATGGTTAGATGAACCAAGTAATAGATCAGAGGCTGTAAAAATATTATCCATGTCTCAATATGTTGGTGCGCCAGAAGAGGTTTTAGCCAATTCTATGACAGGTACTTTTGAGTTCGAAAAAGGTGATAAGCGTGATATGCCAGATTTTAATGTATTCTATAAGTACAATGCAACATACCCGTTTTATTCTGATGGTATTTGGTTCTTAACGCAAATGCGTAGATGGGGACAAATTCCTGAGGCTAAGCCAGCAGCATGGTATGCAGAAACGATTAATAACATTTACAGACCAGATATTTGGACAAAAGCAGCGAAGCTTTTAGTTGAAGAAGGAAATATTCCTGCAGCAGATATTCCAACAACCGATGGCTATAAACCAGCAACAGCAGATTTTATTGATGGAACGACTTACGATGGAAAAGATCCAATTTCTTACATCAACAGTTTTAAAATAGGAAATAAAGATAAAGCGATACAATAATTAGTAAAGCCAATAAATAAAGAAGTCATGAAACAAAGTATAACATTAGGAAAAGTAACCAATTTTATAGGTCTAGGTTTTTTAAGCACATTAAAAGATTTATTTACCGGTAAGCTGGAAAGAGAAGATTTAAAAAACCTCCTACGTAAAACAATTGTTCCACTGGCTTCTATGCTATTATTTATTGGGCTGTGGCATTTGGGTGCAAAATCTTTGTACAACATTGAAGCGGAACATAAAATTGAAAAAGCCCTTACAGATCAAGGACAAGAAGCTGCCGATGCTTTGCAAGCCTGCATAGCATCGGGAGATTCTAGCTGCCAACCTAACACGTTGCCATCGCCGAGTCAGGTTTGGGATTCTTATAAATCCTTATTAAGAGACCATAATATTATAAAAGCAGATAAAGCGGCATTTATTGAAAAAACAGCGGTTTTAAATGAGAAAAGATTGGCAGAAGGCAAGGATGCTATTACGTATACAGGGCGTCCATCATTTGTAGATCAAATATTTAGAAGTTTAAAAACGGTATTTGCTGGTTTTTTATTGGCCTTATTTATTGCGGTGCCTTTAGGGATTTTCATCGGGTTGAGTCCAACTTTAAAAAGTGCTTTTAACTGGTTTATTCAAATATTTAAGCCTGTTTCGCCAGTGGTGTGGTACCTACTTGTTTTTATGATTGTAAAAACATTATTGATAGATTCTAACGAAGACAGTTCGTTTACCATATCCTTTATAAGTGTTGGTTTATGTTCTATGTGGGCTACTTTGGTTAATACGGCAATGGGTGTAGCTACTGTAGATAAAGATTATATTAATGTTGCTAAAGTATTGAAGTTAGGCCCTTTTCAGAAAATATTTAAAGTGGTGCTTCCTTCATCTTTACCATTAATATTTACAGGTTTAAAAATCACATTATCAGTAGCTTGGATGGTTTTGATTGCTATTGAGTTATTGGCGCAGAGTCCTGGTTTAGGGTTGTTTGTTTGGGAAGAATTCCAAAACGGAGCTAACGATTCTAATGCAAAAATTATTGTAGCCATGTTTGTTATTGGAATCATTGGCTTCTTATTAGATAGAATTATGCTAACCATACAAAACTGGGTGTCATTTGATAAAACAGAAGGGATTTAAATTATGTTGAATTGTTTAATCGTGCAGTTGTGTATTCGATTCAACAGTTAAACACATTAACGATTCCACAAATTAATGAAGCTAGTAAAGAAATATGTTGAATTGTTTAATCGTGTAGTTGTGTATTCGATTCAACAGTTAAACGTATTAACGATTCCACAAATTAATGGAGCTAGTAAAGAAATATGTTGAATTGTTTAATCGTGTAGTTGTGTATTGGATTAAACAGTTAAACGTATTAACGATTCCACAAATTAATGGAGCTAGTTAAGTAAAAGTGTTGAATTGTTTAATCGTGTAGTTGTGTATTCGGTTCAACAGTTAAACACATCAACGATTCCACAAATTAATGGAGCTAGTAAAGAAATATGTTGAATTGTTTAATCGTGTAGTTGTGTATTCGATTAAACAGTTAAACGCATTAACGATTCCACAAATTTAAAGACGTTAGTAAAATATATAAGTTGAATTGCTTAACTGAGTAGTTGTGTATTCGATTCAACAGTTAAACGCATCAACAATTAAACATTTTTAAAATGGCATATTTAGAATTAAATAATATTTATAAAACTTACGGTAAAGGCGAAAACGAACCGGAAGTATTATCGAACATTAATTTATCGATAGAAGAAGGTGAGTTTGTTGCTATTGTAGGGTTTACGGGGAGCGGAAAAACAACTTTGGTAAACTTAATTAACGGTTTAATTACCCCAACTAAAGGTGAGGTTTTGTTTAAAGGCGAGCCGGTTATTGGAACTAGCCATGAGCGTGGTGTGATTTTTCAGAATTACTCATTATTGCCTTGGTTAACGGTTGGACAAAATGTGTATATGGCCGTGAAAGAGGCTTTTCCTAAAAAAACTAAAGCTGAGTTACATGCTATTGTTGCCGATTATGTAGAGATGGTGAGTTTAACGCCTGCTATTAATAAACGGCCTAAAGAATTATCGGGTGGTATGCGCCAACGTGTATCGGTTGCTAGAGCATTAGCTATGAAACCAGAGATGATTATTATGGACGAACCACTTGGTGCTCTAGACGCATTAACGCGTGGTAATTTACAAGATGAAATTTTAAATATCTGGGGTAAAGATAAACGTACAGCGCTGTTAATTACCAATGATGTGGATGAAGGTATTTATATGGCAGACCGTATTATTCCGTTACGTCCGGGACCAAATGCCACTTTAGGACCTGAGTTTAAAATAGATATTGAACGCCCTAGAGATAAAACGGAAATGAATGATAATCCGAATTTCAAAAAAACAAGAAATGCTATTATTGAGTATTTAATGGATATTGGAAACGAAAGGAAAACCGAGGCTAAGGAAGCTATTGTGCTTCCGGATTTAAGTCCTAAGGATTTTGTTAATCAATTTTAAAAGGAAAAGACATGAGTGTTATAGTTGAAAATAAACAGGGGCATACCTTTGAAAACCATGTTTTCCCATCTAACGATGTGATGCTGGATTTAAAGCATTTGAAAAAAGTGTATCCGACTCCAAAAGGCGATTATGTGGTTTTGGAAGATTTAAATCTACAGATTAGAAAGGAAGAGTTTGTGACCATCATTGGCCATTCGGGCTGTGGAAAAACAACCATGCTTTCTATGATTGCGGGATTAAATCCTATTTCGGGTGGTCATATATCGGTTTTAGGAAAACATATAAAAGGACCAGGACCGGATAGAGGGGTTATTTTTCAGGCGCCTAGTTTAATGCCTTGGATGACGGCTTTACAAAATGTGCTACTTGGTGTCGATAAAGTGTTTCCGCATGCTACAAAAGCTCAAAGGCATGATATTGCGAAGTACTATTTACAGAAAGTAGGCTTGGAGGATGCTTTTGATAAGAAAGCGTCAGATCTATCTCAAGGGATGCAACAGCGTGTAGGTATTGCGCGTGCGTTTGCAATTAAACCTAAAGTATTATTGCTGGATGAACCTTTTGGAATGTTAGATTCATTAACACGAGGTGAGTTGCAAGATATTTTAATTGAAATTTGGAATAAAGAAAAAATTACAGCCGTAATGATTACGCACGATGTGGATGAAGCGATCTTTTTAGCCGATCGGGTGGTGATGATGACGAGCGGTCCTAAGGCGAAAATTGGTGATATCTTAAATATTGATTTTGAGAGACCAAGAACACGAAAATCGGTATTAGAGCATGATGATTACTATAAATACAGAAAACACTTAATAGACTTTTTAGAGCATTAAATAATTAAAAAGATAATTTTATCCTTTATTATTAAAATATGAGATATGTCATAAACTCAATAAATGTTCAACTATATATTTGAAGAAATTAACAAGAAAAAGATAACTATAATAAAATCACTAATTAACTTTTAAAACCAATAAAAATGAAAAAACAATATATATTAATAGGCTTGATGGCATTGATGGTTCAATTTGCGCAGGCACAGTTTACTTTAGATGGTGAATTTAGACCAAGAACAGAATACCGTAATGGTTTTGGTGGCATTATTACCGATGCTGCAGATCCTGGTTTTGGGATTTCTACTAGAATACGTTTAAATACTGGTTACGCTACCGAGGCTTATAAGTTTTACATAAGCTTACAAGATGTGATGGTTTGGGGAGAAAACAGACAGATTTTACCTTATGACCAAAACAACTCCTTTGCGGTTTTCCAAGCTTGGGCTGATATTAAATTAGGCGAAGGGTTTTCTACTAAATTAGGACGTCAGGTGATTTCTTATGACGATCAGCGTATTTTTGGAGGATTAGATTGGGCACAACAAGGGCGTAACCATGATGCGGCTTTATTGAAGTATAAAAAAGGAAAATTTTTACTAGATATAGGGTTGGCCTTTAATCAGGACTACTCAAACCCAACAGGCTTTCAGTCAAGTTCAACAGCATATAGCACAGCAGGTTTCTTTTCATATAAAACCATGCAATATGTTTATTTAAAACAATCTTGGGATAGCTTTTCTGGAAGTTTATTATTATTAAACAATGGTTTCCAAAAATATGAAGCCGATGGTTTGACTCCAGATGGCGTAAACAGTATTCAAACTTTAGGAACACATTTAGATTATAAAAGTGGTGATTTTGGAGCAGCTTTAAATGCTTATACACAAATGGGTGATACTGTTGATGGTGCGTATTTATTGGGGCTTGAATTCACTTATAAAGCGTCTGCCAATGTGGGGTTAGGAGCAGGAATAGAAGTTATTAGCGGTAATGATACGACAACCACCGATACGGAAGCATTCTTCCCTTTATACGGAACCAACCATAAATTCAATGGATTTATGGATTATTTCTACGTCGGGAATCATGGTAATAATGTTGGTTTAGTGGATATTCACGTGAGTGCAAATTTCAAATTAAACGAAACCTCTAGCTTAATGGTTAAAGCGTTAAACTTTAGCGGTGAGCAGGAATTAGCAAGTGGAGAAAAATCTTTAGGAACAGAGATTGATTTAGTGTACTCGAAACAATTTAAAGGCTACGGATTAAAATTAGGATACTCTCAAATGTTTGCTAGCGATGGTATGTACGAATTAAAAAATGTAACAGAAGCTGCTGCTGCAGATATGCAAAACTGGGCATGGGCCATGTTGGTTATTAAACCTAAATTTTTAAACTAAGTTACTTAATAGCAAAATTAGTAATAATTTGAAATCCCGCTTTTTGCGGGATTTTTTTAGTCTTGTAAATATGTTTTCAAAAGTGCTGGAGGTGTTGTTTAATGTTTGTAAACTATTTTAACGTATGATATGGCCCACGCTAAATAGTTGTTTGCGCTTGATGAAGATGTTTTGAGATTATAAAAAAAGTATTTTTTTTATAAAGAAAGGTTTTAATTGGAAATCAATTAATTATAGAATTAAAAATACATTTCTTACATTTAAGGATAAATTTTAATTTATGCTTAAAAAAGTTTTTGGAAGCGCCGTTTTTGGAGTAGAGGCTACAACCATTACGGTGGAGGTAAATGTGGACAAAGGCATAGGGTATCACTTGGTGGGTTTGCCTGATAATGCCATAAAGGAGAGTAACTTTCGCATAGCGGCAGCGCTTCAGAATAATGGATATAAAATTCCCGGAAAAAAAATCATCATTAATATGTCGCCAGCCGATTTGCGAAAAGAAGGCTCTGCTTACGATTTAACTTTGGCCATTGGTATTCTTGCTTCAACAGATCAGATTAAAGCAGAAAATTTGGACAAATACCTGATTATGGGGGAATTGTCTCTAGATGGAACTTTACAGCCTATAAAAGGCGCCTTGCCCATTGCTGTAAAGGCGAGAGAAGAAGGTTTTAAAGGTTTTATTTTACCTATTCAAAATGCGAAAGAAGCCGCTATTGTTGATAATTTGGAAGTTTATGGTATTGAAAATATTAAACAGGTTATCGATTTTTTTGATAAAGGCATTCCTTTAGAGCAAACCATAATTAATACCAGAGAAGAATTTGAAAAAAACTTAGATTTCCCTGAGTTTGATTTCTGTGACGTGAAGGGACAAGAAGGCATAAAACGCTGTATGGAAATTGCAGCTGCTGGCGGACATAATATTATTTTAATTGGTCCTCCGGGAGCAGGAAAAACTATGTTGGCTAAGCGACTACCGAGTATTTTACCACCTATGACCTTGCACGAAGCTTTGGAAACCACCAAAATACATTCGGTTGTTGGTCGTGTAAAAGATACCGGATTAATGGCGCAACGGCCGTTTAGAAGTCCACATCATACCATTTCGAATGTAGCCTTAGTTGGTGGCGGAAGTTACCCGCAACCAGGTGAAATTTCATTATCGCACAATGGTGTTTTATTTTTAGACGAATTACCAGAATTTAAACGCGAAGTTTTAGAAGTGATGCGCCAACCTTTGGAAGATAGAGAGGTTACCATTTCCAGAGCGAAATTTACAGTAACTTATCCATCATCGTTTATGTTAGTGGCCAGTATGAATCCAAGTCCTAGTGGTTATTTTAACGATCCAAGTGCTCCAGTAACATCCAGTCCTGCAGAAATGCAACGTTATTTAAGTAAGGTTTCTGGACCGTTATTAGATAGAATTGATATTCATATTGAAGTGACTCCAGTGCCTTTTGAAAAACTATCGGATGATAGAAAAGGGGAGACCTCGGTTGATATTAGAAAGCGTGTAACCCAAGCTAGAGCATTACAAACGCAACGTTTTGCAGAGTCGGATACCGTACATTATAATGCACAAATGAATACCAAGCAAATTCGGAAACATTGTGTTTTGGATGAAGGCTCAAAACAATTATTAAAAACAGCCATGGAACGTTTAAATTTATCCGCACGAGCTTACGATCGTATTTTAAAAGTGTCTAGAACCATTGCCGATTTGGAACATTCGGATAAAGTTGAAGGTTCTCATATAAGCGAGGCTATTCAATATCGTAGTTTAGATCGAGAGGGTTGGTTGGGATAGGATTTTGTTTTTGGAAGATGAAAAAAATAATGAACTACAGCTAATCATAGTAGCATTATAATCGCATAAAAAAACCAGTATTTAAATATATTTAAATACTGGTTTTTTTGAAAGAAATAAAGATCTTTCGTACCTAATTATGGTCTCCCTTTAAGTCTTTTTTCAATTTTTTGTTTTACAACCGTTAAACGTTTCATTAAGTCCATAATTTCTTGGTCTTTGTCAACCTTATAAATATCATTTAGACTTAAAATAAGGTCTTTAACTTCTCTAGAGGCTTCTATGCGTTCGCTGGTGGTTTTAAATGTATGTTTGCGTTGTTCAAATTCAACTGCTTTTTCAATAAGTTCCATAAATAATAATCGTTTTTCAAATAATTTCTCGAAGTAAACAAATTGTAGTTTATCCTCAATTGCACAATATAACAAAAAATTACAAACTTCTTGATTTTAGAGCAATAATT
This sequence comes from Algibacter pacificus, assembly GCF_008033385.1. GTDB lineage: Bacteria > Bacteroidota > Bacteroidia > Flavobacteriales > Flavobacteriaceae > Algibacter > Algibacter pacificus. Next base: position 343,979 of record NZ_VOGY01000002.1, read on the forward strand.
TAGCTAAAATTTAGTAAATACCAGTTAAAATAGACATTTATTTTAGGTATTAATTATTTTTCAAAACAGATTTCATTTTTTTGTTCGGTTTTTATAACAATATTTTTAGAGAATTCTTGTGTTTTAAAGTGAAATTATAGTTACTTAATAACCTGTTTATTTTATGGTTTTGTTAACATAAAAACATGAAAGTATATGTAATTTTATAAGCTATAATTAAATAAAAAAAAAGACTTAAAAATGAAAAAATTACTATTAATTTTATTAACTGTTACAACAGTATATAACGTGGGTGCACAAATTGAAACACCGCAACCAAGCCCTAAAGCCAAGTTTGAACAAAAAGTAGGTTTAACTGATGTTACAATTGAGTACTCTAGACCAGGCGTTAAAGGACGTAAAATATTTGGAGGTTTAGAAAGCTTTGGAACTGTTTGGAGAACAGGAGCAAACGCAAATACAATTATAACATTTAGTGATGATGTAGAAATAGCAGGACAACCACTTAAAGCAGGTGCTTATGCTTTATTTACAAAATTAATCTCGGCTACCGAGTGGGAATTTATTTTCTATAAAGATACCAACAACTGGGGTACACCAAAAACTATAGAGGCTAACAAAATAGCAACCACAGCAAAAGTTGAGGTGGAAAAAATTCCGTTTACAGTTGAAAATTTAACGATTGATATAAATAATATGACTAATAATGGTGCCACATTAGAGCTTATCTGGGAAAACTCGTATGCTGCTGTACCATTTACGGTGCCTACAGAAAAACTAGTTTCTGCAGCTATTGATAAAGTAATGAATGGACCAGGTGAAGCAGATTATTATGCGGCGGCTGCCTATTATTTATCCGAAGGTAAAAACATGGCAGTGGCCATGGAGTATATCGATAAAGCGGTTGAAATGACAAAGGATAAACCAAAATTCTTTTATTTGCGTCGTCAAGCGTTAATTCATGCTGCAAATGGCGATAAATCAGGGGCTATTAAAGCTGCTAAATTATCTTTAAAACTATCTGAAGAAGCAGAAAATGCTGGATATATTAAAATGAATAAAGCATCGCTAAAAGCTTGGGGTGCACTATAGTTTTAACGATTTTAAATAGTATATAAAAGCAAAAGCCTGAACATTATAAAAATGTTCAGGCTTTTTTATGAAATAATATTACCAAATAGGTTGTTGTTTTTTGGGTTATATTTTGATATTCTAAGGAGATGTTTTTAAAATAAATCTGCTATATTTTTATACTATTATTCAGTAGGATTCTCATACAATTTTGTGGGAAAAGTGTTGGTTATTTGGTCTAAGCATCTTTAAAAGTATAATGCTCTATGGGAATAATACATATACTAATTGGAGTTTTGCAATAATCATATGGTATTTATAGTATGCGCATTTTATCCAATAAATCACTTAACTGTTCCGCTTCATCTTCATTTAAATTTTTAAATAAATCGGAATTAAGATTTGAAGGAATTTCAGACAATAAATCTTTCCCTTCCTGTGTAATCTCAATATGTACCACACGTCGGTCATGCTCGCAAGCTAAACGCTTAATATAGTTTTTAGCGTGTAATTTATCCATTAATCGCGTGGCATTTGGAGCGCGCTCTACCATACGTTCTTTAATGACTTGAACACTTAAGGCCTGATTTGCACCATTCAAAATTCGTAAAATATTGAATTGCTGTGGCGAAATACCAAAGGGTTTAAAATATTCATTTTGTAAACTCGAAATCCAATTGGCTGTATAAAGGATATTCAGCAAAGCTTTCACCTTGTTGTTCGGAAATTTCGAATTTATATCTTTACTAATATTGCCCACTTTTATAGACTGTTTTGAAATTTAGTCGCCGCACTTTGCAATTGTGTGTTCAATGCTTCATCTACTATTTTATTAGCCTTAAAATGTGCTCCGAAAAAAGGTAATGAAAAACTTTCTATAATGTTAGCATCATGGAAAGGGAATCTGCCTTTTGCTATGTCTAAAACCGATAAACCACCGCGACCTCCGGGAGAAGTAGCCATTAATAACATGGGTTTTTTAAAGAATAATTTTCCATCAATTCGAGACATCCAATCGAATAGATTTTTAAAAGCGGTTGAGTAAGCCCCGTTGTGTTCTGCTAAGGATAAAATAATCCCATCTGTGTTTTTTAATAGACCGATAAATTTATGAGCATTTTCTGGAATGCCGTGTTCATTTTCATAATCGATACCGTAAAGCGGTAATTCAAAATCGTTTAAATCTAATACGGTCGTTTCTACTTTTTCTACTAAACTGGCTGCATAAATGGCGAGTTGTTTATTAATTGATGTTTTGCTATTACTTCCAGCGAAAGCGATAATGTTTTTCATAATTATTTGTTTATTTTTTTGTTGAATATATACGATACTATAAGTAAAATCATGGCTACTAAGGCTGCTCCTTGTCCACCATCATGCACCATAATATGTGCTGTAAAGGCTAAAATTATGGCAAAAAAGAATGCAGAATACGCCCATTCTTTAATAATTCTAAATTTTGGATGCCATAGCGCAAACAAGCCGAATAACTTTAAAGAGGCATAAGGATATATAATATATGTTGGATATCCTAAATGTGTAAATGCTTTTTCAATATTTTCATGATTAAAAAAATACATACCAGCAGAAAATAGGATGATTACCGAAAATAACCCGGTAGCAATGTAAAATATTATGTTGTTTGTTTTCATAATTTGCTATTAATGGAGACATCAAAAGTATTCATATTAATTATATATTCCAAGGAATATATTTCCGTGGATTGTTTTTTAACAAAATATTCGCTTTATAATTGGTTTTTGGTTTTGTAAATTCGTGCACACAAAATTTCGACAATGGATATTAACTTCAATAAAAACGAAGATCATAACAAGCTTTTACTTTCCGAATTAAAAAAACGATTGGTTAAAGTAAAACTAGGAGGCGGGAAAAGTCGTATTGAAAAACTGCATGCTAAAGGAAAAATGACGGCTCGAGAGCGTATTGATTTTTTATTGGACTCCAAGAGAGAATCGATTGAAATAGGAGCTTTTGCCGGAGAAGATATGTATGCCGAGCATGGCGGATGTCCTTCTGGAGGCGTGGTTGTAAAAATAGGTTATATACAAGATAAGCAATGTATTGTAGTGGCTAATGATGCTACCGTAAAAGCAGGAGCGTGGTTTCCTATTACTGGGAAAAAGAACTTACGTGCACAAGAAATAGCTATTGAAAACAAATTACCCATAATCTATTTAGTAGATTCGGCAGGTGTGTATTTGCCTTTACAAGATGAAATTTTTCCAGATAAGGAACATTTTGGACGTATTTTTAGAAATAATGCCAAAATGAGTAGTATGGGAATTACTCAAATTGCAGCGGTTATGGGAAGTTGTGTGGCTGGAGGTGCTTATTTACCTATTATGAGTGACGAAGCTTTAATTGTTGATAAAACAGCCAGTATTTTTCTTGCCGGAAGTTATTTAGTAAAAGCCGCTATTGGTGAAAGTATAGATAACGAAACTTTAGGAGGCGCTACGACACATTGCGAAATTTCGGGAGTGACGGATTATAAAGCAAAAGATGATGCTGATGCTTTAACGACCATTAAAAATATTATCGATAAAATTGGTGATTTTGATAAAGCAGGCTATAATCGACGTGAAGCCAAAAAACCTAAAGAAAATCCGGAAGATATTTACGGAATCTTACCTAAAAGTCGTGCCGATCAATATGATACTTATGAAATTATAAAGCGGCTTGTTGACGATTCGGAGTTCGATGAATATAAAGCGGGTTACGGCAAAACCATTATAACCTGTTATGCAAGAATAGATGGTTGGGCGGTTGGTATTGTCGCTAATCAACGGAAATTAGTGAAAACGGCTAGCGGAGAAATGCAGTTTGGTGGTGTTATTTATAACGACAGTGCCGATAAAGCTACGCGTTTTATTGCCAATTGTAATCAAAAGAAAATTCCGTTAGTGTTTTTACAAGATGTTACCGGTTTTATGGTGGGCAGTAAAAGTGAACACGGGGGTATTATTAAAGATGGAGCAAAAATGGTAAATGCTGTGAGTAATTCGGTAGTGCCAAAATTCACCATTATTATGGGAAATAGTTACGGAGCAGGAAATTATGCCATGTGCGGAAAAGCTTATGATCCTAGATTAATTGTAGCGTGGCCAAGCGCCGAACTTGCGGTTATGAGTGGGAATTCGGCAGCTAAAGTGTTGCTTCAAATAGAAACCGCTTCATTAAAAAAGAAAGGGGAAATTATTACGCCAGAAAAAGAAGCTGAATTATTTAATAAAATTAAGGCAAGGTATGATAATCAAGTATCACCGTATTATGCGGCGGCACGTATTTGGACCGATGCTATTATAAATCCGTTAGATACAAGAACGTGGATTAGCATGGGGATTGAAGCTGCTAATCATGCGCCAATTGAAAAGCCTTTTAATTTAGGCCTTTTACAGGTTTAGTGATTTGTATAGTTGTTGAATATTTTAAATATATTCATTAAAAAATAATACACGATTAATTCTATTTTATGAAAAAACTAATTTTAGTACGTCATGCCAAGTCTTCTTGGAAACATGATGTTATCGATCATGAACGTCCTCTAAACGATCGCGGATTGAAAGATGCGAATCTTGTTTCTAAACATATTAAAGCGCATTTGGATAAACCAGACGTGGTACTTTCAAGTGATGCTTATCGAGCAAAACATACAGCAGAAATTTTTATTTCTAATTTAAAGATAGCCTCAGAAATAGTTTCCTTTAATCATAATTTATACGATTTTTCGGGTGAAATGTTAACCGAAGTTATCAAATCTTCTCCCAAAACCGTTGATTGTTTAATGGTTTTTGGTCATAATCATGCTATTACAGACTTTGTAAATACTTGCGGCGATCAATTTATAGAGAACGTTCCAACTAGTGGACTTGTCATTATAGACTTTGATAGTAGCGATTGGCAGACTATAAAATCTGGACATATCATTAAAACGGTATTTCCAAAAGATTTAAAATAAGACGATTAGCTTAGTCTTAAACTTTTCGTGTTTTTATTTATTAAAATATCGTGTTAATATTATGATTATAATTCAAAATTTTAGAATTTGATAACTCTAAATGTTTCTTATTTTAGATGTAAATAGAATATATTTGTTATACACATGTTTTTCAACTTAAAAGTACAATGATAAAAACGACACCACCAACAAATAGCTATATAAATAGAGAGGTAAGCTGGTTACAATTTAACGCAAGAGTTTTACAAGAGGCTTCGTCTGCCAATGTACCCTTAATAGAACGTTTACGTTTTTTAGGTATTTTTTCGAATAACTTAGATGAGTTTTTTAAAGTACGCTATGCTACAGTTAAACGTATTGTGGAAGCTGGAAAAGGAGGTAAAAACGAATTAGGAGGAATAAAAGCTAAAGAATTACTAGATATTATTACTCAAATTGTAATTAAACAGCAAAGTGATAGTTTGGATATTCTAACCGATGTAAAATCTAAACTTGAAAAAGAAAATATTTATATTATTGATGAAACGCAAATAGAGGCCTCTCAGCACGATTTTATTAATAATTATTTCATTAAAACGGTAAGTCCTGCATTGGTTACTATTATTCTTAATGATTTGGTGGTATTGCCAAATTTAAAAGATAGTGCAGCTTATTTGGCCGTACGTATGGTAATGGCCGATGATAAAAAGCAATTTGCACTTATAGAAATTCCAAAATCGATAGATCGTTTTATTGAATTACCAAAACAGGGAGATAAAAGTTATATTATTTTAATTGATGATTTATTAAGGCATTGTTTACGAGATATTTTTAATATATTCGATTATAAGACAATATCGGCTCATATGGTTAAAATTACTCGCGATGGCGAATTAGATTTTGATAGTGATTTAAGCAAAAGTTTTATTAATAAAATATCCGATAGTGTTAAACATAGACAGCTAGGTGAACCTGTGCGATTTGTATATGATAAAACCATACATAAGGAAACTTTACAGTTTTTAATGTCTAAAATGGGAATTGATGATACCGATAGTATTATTCCTGGAGGACGTTATCATAACCGACGTGATTATATGGGATTCCCAAGTTTAGGGAGACAAGATTTACTTTATGATAAAATAGAACCTTTACCTATAAAAGGATTAAGTTTTCAGGAGAGTATTTTTGAGGCTATAACAAAAAAAGATTATTTGCTTTATACACCGTATCAAACATTTTCTTACGTTGTTAAGTTTTTAAGAGAGGCGGCATTAGATCCAAAAGTAAAAACTATAAAAATAACCATTTATAGACTCGCTCAAATTTCTCATATAGCAAGTTCATTGATAAATGCGGCTATTAATGGCAAAGCGGTTACAGTATCTATCGAGCTACGTGCCCGTTTTGATGAACAAGCTAATATTGATTATGCAGAGCAAATGCAAAGTGAAGGTATTAACTTAATTTTTGGTGTTGCTGGCCTTAAAGTACACAGTAAAATGTGTGTTGTGGAACGTGAAGAAGGTAAAAAACTGAAACGTTATGGTTTTGTTAGCACTGGAAATTTTAATGAATCTACTGCTAAAATTTATACGGATTATACATTATTTACGGCAGATCAGCGTATTTTAAAAGATGTTAATAAAATATTTAGCTTTTTTCAAGCCAACTATAAAATATACAGTTATAAGCATTTAATTGTTTCGCCTCATTATACTCAAAAAAAGGTTTTTAAATTAATTGATAAAGAGATTGAGTATGCTAGAAATGGACAAGAAGGACTAATTCGTTTAAAAATGAATAGTATTTCGAGTTATACCATGATTGATAAACTTTATGAAGCAAGTCGGGCAGGAGTTAAAATACAAATGATTGTTCGAGGTATTTGTTCTTTAATTCCTGGAATTAAAGGCATGAGCGAAAATATTGAAGTTATTAGTGTTGTCGATAAATTTTTAGAGCATTCTAGAGTTTATATGTTTGGAAACGGCGGTGATTTAAAAATTTATATTTCGTCTGCCGATTGGATGAGTAGAAATATTGAAAATAGGGTTGAAGTAAGTTGCCCTATTTATGATGAAGATGTAAAACAGGAAATTATAGATACATTTAATATTAGCTGGAGCGATAATGTAAAAGCTAGAATATTATGCGAAACACAAGAAAATAAATATAAAGTAAGTGATAAAGAGAAGGTAAGATCTCAATTTGTTGTTTACGATTATTATCTAAAAAAATTAAAAAATTAATATGCTTTCAATTAAAAAATACGCGGCCATTGATATTGGTTCAAATGCAGTAAGATTACTCATTTCAAATATTATTGAACAGAAGGGCAAACCCGTGCAGTTTAAAAAAAACTCATTGGTTCGTGTGCCCATTCGTTTAGGTGCCGATGTATTTATTAAAAATAAAATATCAAAAGAAAATACAGCTCGTATTTTAGACACCATGTTAGCGTTTAAATTATTAATGAAATCGCATAAAGTGGTTAAATATAAGGCTTGTGCAACTTCAGCAATGCGCGAGTCTGATAACGGCAGTAAAGTGGTTGCCGCAGTTTTGGAACATGCAGGAATAAGTATTGATGTAATTAATGGTGAAGAAGAAGCCGCTATAATTGCAGCTACAGATTTAAACAAATTTATAGACCCAAATAAAATTTATTTATATGTTGATGTTGGAGGGGGAAGTACTGAATTTACAGTAATAGACCATGGTAAACAATTAGCTTCTAGATCGTTTAAAATTGGTACGGTACGCTTGTTGAATGATATGGTTAAAAAGGAAACCTGGAAAGAATTAGAAGCTTGGATTGGTGTAAACGCCAAACATTATGATAAAATAGAAGTTATAGGGTCTGGAGGGAATATTAATAAAATATTTAAAATATCAGGAAAAGCTATTGGAAAACCGTTGACGTATTTTTATATGACATCCTATTACAATACATTACAAAGCTACTCCTATGAAGAACGTATTACAGAATTAGACTTAAATCAAGATAGAGCAGATGTTATTATTCCAGCCATGCGTATATATATGTCTGCCATGAAATGGAGTGGAGCAAAGAATATTTATGTTCCAAAGATTGGTTTGGCCGATGGTATTATTAAAAGTATTTATTATGATACAGTATCAAGTAATACACAGTAGATTTTAGTATTTTAACCTGTTAATTTGAGCATTTCATTTTTTGCGTTTATCTTAGTTCTTTAGAATAAAAACGTACAAATAGATTTTAGTTTTTATATTTATCCTCTAAAAAAAATGTTTTATGAAAAAAAAATTATTAATTCTTTTATGCGTGGCTGTTTCTATCGTGGCTTCAGCACAAGAAACATCCTTTGGTATTAGAGCCGGTATTAACGTTTCTAATTTAGATATTGATCCTTATCCTACAGTAGAGAATGGACATAGAAATGGTTATTTCTTTGGAGGGTTCGTTAACTGGAGGCTTTCAGATCAATCGGCACTTCTTACAGAGTTACAATACTCACAAGAAGGAGCAAAGGCAGAAGCTTTACACGGCGATTATATTCAAATGCCCCTTATGTTTAAATTTCAAGTAACGCCTGGTGTTTCTGTTGGAGCAGGAGCTATGCCAGCAGTAAAAACTTGGGGTTTTGAAGATGGGTTTTCAACATTTACTTTTTCTGGTATTGCTGGTGTTGAGTATTTATTTAGCGATATGTTATTTGTAGATGCCAGACTTCATTATGGTTTAACCAGTGTGTTTGATGAAAAATCGGCTAACGACGCAACTAATGTTACTTTACAATTTGGTATAGGTATTAAAATTTAAAATAATATTGTATTAATTATGTCTTATTTAGCCATGAACGGTTTCCGATTTACCTAAATTTTTCATAATATCAGCTTCATATTCAAGAAGTTGCTGCCATTTGGTGTCAACTTCTTTTTTTTCTCCATATTGTCTGGCAAAACCTAAAAACATGGTATAGTGGTTTGCTTCACTAATCATTAAGTTTTTGTAAAATTCAGCCAATTCTTTATCTTGAAGTTCTAAAGAGAGTAGTCTAAAACGTTCGCAACTTCTAGCTTCAATTAAAGCAGCGTATAGTAGGCGGTGCACTAATTGAGTTGTTCTACTACCTCCTTTTGGGAAAAATTTTAATAATGCTATAACATAGTCGTCCCGACGATCTCTACCTAAGGTCCATCCGCGTTCTAAAATTTTATCGTGTACCATTTTAAAATGGCTAATTTCTTCCTTTACCAAGGCCACCATTTCTTGTACAAGTTCGGTGTATTCTGGAAAACTAACAATTAAGGAAATAGCTGTACTTGTTGCTTTTTGTTCGCAAAAAGCATGATCGGTTAATATGTCTTCAATATTTTTTTCTACTATATTTACCCAGCGTGGGTCTGTTGGTAATTTTAAGCCTAGCATAATAAAAAGTATTTAAAGCAAATTTATTTCTTTAATTCTAATTTCGGCATATCTCTAGCCTAAAATATTAAAGAATGATGATTTTTATAAATAAAAAAAGGTTAAACTATAAATAGCCTAACCCGTTCTCTTTTCTTTTTCAATTTTTCTTTTACTATTTGTCAATAGAGCCTAAAACACGTTGCATAAAACCGTTTATGGCTTCTTTTTTCGGGGTGCCTTCTTTTATCATTTTGTTCACTTCTATGGCGCCGTACATATTAGAAATAAGCTCACCAATAACATCTAATTCTTCATCTTTTAGTGAAGAAACTTCGGTTAAAGCTTCTAATGTTTCAATAGTTTCAACAACGTAATCCTCGTCGTTTTCTTCAATAAATTGTGTTAAATGTTTTATTACTGGTAATTTCATAAATAATATTCTTTTTTTTTCCGCGAAGGCGAGAATCTTTTTGACTTGTTAGATAACTTCGCTAACTAATTCTTTTAAAACATCGAATTTGTTAGTTTGAACTTGATTAATCAACTTTCCTCCTTTGAAAGCGGCAAAAGTTGGTAAATTATCAACAGTAGCTAATTTTCTAGACTCAGGAAATTTTTCAGCGTCAGCAATAACAAAAGATACACCTTCATTTTCTGTTGCTAATTTTTTGAATTTAGGTTTCATAATTCTACAGTTTCCACACCATGTAGCAGAAAATTGCACAATTACCGTATCATTATCAGAAACGATTTCCCCTAAATTATCTTGGTTTAATTCATTTATCATAATTCTTTTTTTTAGAAAGACTTATCCGGTTTTTTAAACCGGATAAGTCTTTAATGTTTACTAGTGAGATGCTAAATAAGCAGCAGTTCCTTTAGCATTAGGTGACATAGCGTCTTTTCCTTCTTCCCAGTTTGCAGGACAAACTTCACCTTTTTCTTGTACGTGAGTTAAAGCATCTACTAAACGAATGTACTCACCAACATTTCTACCTAAAGGCATGTTGTTAATGCTTTCGTGTTGCACAATACCATCTTCATCAATAATGTATGTAGCTCTGTAAGTTACGTTATCACCTTCAACTTGTACCGTTCCAGTTTCTTCATCAAAGGTTTCGTTGGTAATGTCTAAAATCCCTAAAATACTAGATAAGTTTCTGTTGCTATCTGCTAAAATAGGGTAAGTTACACCTTCAATACCACCGTTATCTTTGGCTTGGCTTAACCATGCAAAATGTACTTCAGGCGTATCACATGAGGCTCCAATTACTACGGTGTTACGTTTTTCAAATTCTGGTAGTGCTGCTTGGAAGGCGTGTAATTCTGTTGGGCATACAAAAGTAAAATCTTTTGGGTACCAAAATAATACTACTTTTTTCTTATTGTTAACCGCTTCTTCTAGAACGTTTACTTTAAAAGTATCGCCCATTTCGTTCATTGCGTCAACGTTTAAATCTGGAAATTTTTTTCCTACTAATGCCATGTTTTTATGTTTTAATTGTTAAATATTTTCTTGATACAAATATAAAACACATTAAAGGTTTTTAGTGGATTCCAAAATTTTAATTTTTTATTATAGTATAGTTTTTGTCTATGAGATCAAAATTTAATGATAATTTAACTCTATTTATGTTTAAGTTGTTTTATTTTGATATTTAAGGCAGCAAACAGAAGTGTGGTAAACGGACTTAACCAGTTAAAAATAGCGTAAATAAAATACTCTGAAATACCAACACCAAGAACGCCAGATTGATAAGCTCCACAGGTATTCCACGGGATTAAAACAGAAGTTACTGTTCCAGAATCCTCTAAAGTTCGGCTTAAATTTTCGGGTGCTAAACCACGATCTTCATAGGCTTTTTTAAACATTTTTCCGGGAATTACTATTGCTAAATATTGGTCGGATGCGACAATATTTAAACCTAAACAACTTACTACAGTACTGGCAAATAAACCAAAAATAGTACTGGCTATAGATAGAAGAGCTTTAGTAATTCTGGCTAAGGCGCCAATACCGTCCATGGTACCTCCAAAAATCATGGCACAAATAATTAAATATATAGTCCAGAGCATACCTTCCATACCACCAGCGGAAAACAGCTCATTAAGTTTGTCATTATCAGTTGTAATCTGTGTATCTGTTAAAATAGCAGTAATTATTGTCGATGTTTTAGATTGTCCTAAATTACTAAGTATTTCTGACTGAAAAATAAAAGCAAAAATGGCAGCTAATAAAACACCAGAAACTAATGCGATTAGTGGTTTTGTTTTTAATAAAATTAACGCTATTACCGTTATTGGAACAAGAAATAGCCAAGGTGTAATATTAAAGGTGTTTGCTATAGTTGCTAGTAAATTAGAGACATCGGCGCTTCCTGTTGTTTCAACACGCATACTTAAAATAGCGAATGCTATTAAAGTAATTGCTATGGTAGGTATGGTGGTCATGGACATATACCTTATGTGTGTAAATAAATCTGTGCCTGCCATAGCAGGAGCCAGATTGGTAGTGTCGCTTAAAGGGGACATTTTATCGCCAAAATAGGCTCCTGAAATTACTGCTCCGGCAATCATACCAGGAGTGATACCTAAAGCTGTGCCAATACCAACTAGCGCAATACCAACGGTAGCCGACGTGGTCCAGGAGCTTCCCGTTGCAATAGAAATTACAGCGGCAATAACGACCGATGCAGGCAAGAATATATTAGGGTTTAAAACTTGCAAACCATAATAAACCATAGCTGGAATAACACCACTTATTAACCAAGTTCCTGCCAAAGCTCCAACTAAGAAAAGAATCATTATTGGGATAAAAACGCTTTTTAAGTTTTCCCAAATTTCATAAAGGATATTGTTAAAAGAGGCCTTATTATAGATACCAACAGCAGCAGCTATAAGGCCTCCAATAAGTAAAATTAATTGGTTGGAATAAGCACCAAACCATTCACCATCTTTAAAGGTAATATTGTAAAACAACAAGCTCATTAAGATAATAACAGGAATTAGGGCTTCGTATATGTTTAATTCCGAATTTTCAATAATAGTTTCATGGTCTGCATTTATTTTAGAAATATTCTTGTCGTCTTGCATATTATCAATTTAGTGTTGTAATGTTACGGTTTTAGTTGAATTTATGCAAATAGAAAAAAGCCCTTTTATTGAAAAAGCACCTGTTTTGCTACTATTTGTAGCCAAATAAAACAGTAGTAGGCTAAATTATTTTCTATTAAAATAAAACCTTAATTCTAAAAAGATATCTTACCTATTAAAAGTTAATCTAAATATTTTCCAGGAATAGGGTGCAACCAAGTTTCGTGACTCCAATATAGGTTAAGAATCCACCAGCGTTCACCATCATTTAGTAATTGAATACTATAAATACCACGTATAATAGGTGCTTCATCGGTTTTACTATTAAAAGCTTCAAAAGTGCTAAATACATGAGCCATTTTTCCAAAAACCTCCGATTTTCTATGAATTTCTTTTTCAATAAAACCATTAGAAATCATCCATTTTTCAGAACTTTTAATGTAGTCGCCACTTCCCATAAATTTTACTTGAAATTGACGTTCATCATTCTTTCCCGCAGTAATTAATTTGGCATCAGGATGAAACAAGAATTTAAATAACTTCCAATCACGTTCATCCTCTTTTTCACCAGAAATTTCATGATAAAATGTTTCAATGACATCACTTACGGTGGCTACATTTTTTGAATAATCAACAACGTGTTCTTTATGTTCTTCGCCCTGTTTATTAGGGTTTTCCTTGTTTTTTTGTGCCGAAACAGAAATTGAAATAACACTTAAAAAAAGTATAAAAACGTATTTTTTCATAGAAATTTATTTGTAAATTTTCTTTATCCTGTCTAAGTTTCGCTTGTTATCACGGTCCTTAATAGTTTCACGTTTATCATATAGTTTTTTACCTTTAGCTAAGGCAATAACTAATTTGGCGTAACCATTATCGTTAATAAATAAGCGTAATGGAATTATAGTTAACCCCTTGTTTTGCACTTCTTTATGTAGTTTTTTTAACTCCTTTTTATTAAGTAGTAACTTGCGTTCTGCTTTGGGTTTATGGTTGTAATAATTACCATAAATGTACTCTTCAACGGTCATGTTTATTACAAAAAGTTCGCCAGCCTCATTAAACTCGCAAAAACTTTCAGCAATAGATGCACGACTACTTCTAATCGATTTAATTTCAGTACCCGAAAGTACAATTCCCGCGGTGTACTTATCTAAAATCTCGTATAGAAAGCGCGCCTTTTTGTTCTGTATGTTTACCTTATTTTGCATGACCAACAAAATTACAAAAATTATTATGGCATTCCCTTTTTTAATGCTATAAGATTTTTAAAAATAAAACCTTATAGCTTTAAAAAACGTCGGGCTATACGCTACAAGTCCTCGCGCTACCAATTCTCATTGGTAGCACTGTGGGCTTTCCACTTCTATCCCTAATGCGAGTGCCAAGGTTATATTAAACAATAACCATTGTGGCCTCCTGCTATTTTTTTTTAATGTTAATTTAGAATTATTATTAAAACGCATGAAACCATTATACACTATAATTCTGTTATTTCTCTACCCGAAATTCTCATTTTTTATAGAAGCTTAAGCGCATAATTTTAACTAAATTTGAAATTAATATATCACAGATTTCAAACAATAATTCAACACTTTGCTTCTATGCGAAAACTAATTTTGTTTTTATTTTTTATTCTTCAACTCGTATCCTGCGTTAGTGTAAAAAAACACAATGAACAGATTGAAACTTTACATTCACCAGAAAGCTTACGTCGCGATATAGACCAAGTTTATAATCAATTAAAAAAGCATCATCCTAATCTTTATCAATACACTTCAAAAACCGACTTAGATTTTAAATTCGACAGCTTAAAAAAAGCCATACAAACCCCTATTAATTCGCGCGACTTTTACAAAAAGCTAGCACCAGTAGTGGCGCAAGTAAAACAAGGACATGTTTCCTTAGGTTCGGCGTACCAGGAATTTACAAGGAAGGAACGAAAAACATTGAAAAAGAAAAAATTTGAATTTTATGATTTGGATTTCGAATATTTAAATAACAAACTTTGGGTAGTAAATACCAAAGGAAAAGATTCTTCTTTAATAGGTGCAGAGGTACTAAAAATTGATAACGAAAATGTTTCAAATATTATACAAAGTATTAAAACTCGTTTCGCTTCAGATGGTTACAATCAAACTTTATATAATAGAGTGGTTGGACGTCATTTTTCAACCTATTACTATAAAGAAAAAGGTTTTATTGATAGTTTGAATATCCAATTTAAGTTGAAAGATTCTATTTTTTCAAAACTATTAAAGCGTATTTCAAAACATAAAAAAGAAGCAGAAAAGGATTCATTTCCTCAAAAACCAGCAATAAAATTAACCAAATTAGAACGTAAGCAAAATAGAATTGCCGCTAAAAACAAACGTAAAAAAGATAGAATATTTGGTTTTATACCAAAGGAAAAAGAATACACACGAAACTTTAATTTTATTGGTAAGGACAGCAGTACAGCTTACATGAAAATTAGAAGTTTTAATAACGGAAACTATCGTAAATTTTATAAAGACAGTTTTAAAAAACTAGATTCGGCCAAAACTAAAAACCTAATTATCGATTTACGTGATAATGGGGGTGGGCGTATAGCCGAAATAAATTATTTGTACGCTTATTTAAGTAAAACAGCATATACTTTTATGGCACCAAGTCAGGTGAATAATAGATTGTCTTTTTTTCCTGCGTTTATGAATAATACCAAATCTATTTCATTTAAAATGGTGACAGGAATTTTTTCACCCCTTATTGTCATCGATAATATATTAAAAACAAAAAAACAAGACGGGAAATGGCATTATAATTTTCGATATGCCAAAGTTCAAAAACCAAAAAATCTAAATTATACAGGCAACTTGTATGTATTAATTAATGGAAATTCGTTTTCGGCATCCTCGTTAATTTCAACAAATTTACAAGCAACAAATAGAGCTATTTTTGTTGGAGAAGAAACCGGAGGCGCTTTTAATGGCTGCGTTGCAGGTTTGTATAAAATATATCAATTACCCGAGTCGAAACTAAAAATTAGAATGGGGTTAATGCAA
Source organism: Algibacter pacificus (assembly GCF_008033385.1). Taxonomy (GTDB): domain Bacteria; phylum Bacteroidota; class Bacteroidia; order Flavobacteriales; family Flavobacteriaceae; genus Algibacter; species Algibacter pacificus. Next base: position 359,544 of record NZ_VOGY01000002.1, read on the forward strand.
ATAGAAACCCCTTTTAAACAAAATCCCGATGGTTATGGTGTAAAACCAAATATTGAAATTACTCCAACTATTTCGGATAGACTTTCAGGTAAAGACCCAGAAATCGATTGGGTTTTAAAGCACATTTCCGAAAAGTAAGAATGTTTGATTATATATTGCGGTAAAACAATTTAAGAACAATAATACCGTTTTAAATAGCCTAACAATCCATATTAAATTAAGATTTTAAACATGAATTTATTTAAAATAGTAGCAGCAGTATTTTTTCTTTCAAGCTTAGCGCTTTCAGCTCAAAATATCAATCAGTTTGATAGTGACGGAAAGCGTCATGGTATTTGGACTAAAAACTTCGAAAATACGGATGTTATTCGTTACGAGGGCGAGTTTTTTCATGGTAAAGAAGTAGGAACATTTAAATTTTATAAAAACATTAAAATGAAACCTGTATTATCTGCGGTAAAACAATTTAATAAAGAAAACAATATAGCGGAAGTTTCTTTTTTAGCTTCAACAGGAAAAGTGATTAGTACTGGTAAAATGGCAGGGAAGGCTTACATTGGTACATGGAAATATTATCATAAAAATAACGATAACCTACTTATTTTAGAGCATTTTGATGATTTGGGACAATTAACCGGAGAGCGTTTTGTTTATTATGAAAACGGACAAATTGCTGAAAAACAATTTTATATTTCAGGGGAATTACATGGAGAACTCATTGGTTATTCTGAAAAAGGAGTGGTTTTAAAATCATTCATTTACGAAGCTGGTGAACTTCACGGACTTTCAAAAGTATTTAACGGAAAAGGCGAATTAATTATTGAAGGAGCATATAAGCGCGGTAAAAAATATGGAGCTTGGAAATACTATGAAAACGGTAAATTAAAAGAGGAAAAAAGATTTTAATAATATACAGTATGTTAAAAATTAATATTTACTTTGTACTTGTAAATATCACAAAGTAAGATTGTTATTATGGCTGAGTTTATTAGAATTTATGAGGAAAATCCTAACCCGAAGGAGATTGAAAAGGTTGTTGCTATTTTAAAACAAGGCGGACTTATTATTTACCCGACAGATACGGTTTATGGATTAGGTTGCGATATTACTAATGTAAAAGCTTTAGAGAAAATTGCAAGGATTAAAGGGGTTAAACTTGAAAAGGCTAATTTCTCTTTTGTATGTCAAGATTTAAGTAATTTAAGCGACTATGTAAAGCAAATAGATACGTCTGTTTTTAAAATATTAAAACGCGCTTTACCGGGACCGTATACTTTTATTTTGCCTGGGTCTAAAAATTTACCAAACCCGTTTAAAAAACGAAAAACCGTTGGAATTCGAGTTCCTAACAATGCTATTGCATTGGATATTGTAAAACTTTTAGGTAACCCAATAATTTCAACATCTATTCATGATGAGGATACCGTTTTAGAATATACTACCGATCCCGAATTAATACATGAAAAATGGGATAACTTGGTCGATTTAGTTATCGATGGTGGTTATGGTGATAACGAAGCTTCTACAGTTATAGATCTTTCCGATGGTGATCCTGTGGTTTTACGGGAAGGCAAAGGAGCCTTAGATATTTTATAAAAAGTTTACAATGTAGTTTAAGCTAGTATAAAGTAGAGATATAAAAAAATCCACTTCAAATTGAAGTGGATTTTTTTATAACTAAAATTCTTAAAAAAAGAATTATGCTTAAATTATAATAACTATAAAGCTTATTGTCCTGCTTCTAAGTTTTTCATTTCTTTTTCAATCATCTCGTAAAACTGATCAATTTTTGGTAATAAAATAACGCGTGTTCTACGGTTTCTTGCTCTATTTGCAGCGGTATCATTATCAACTAAAGGCGTGTAAGAACTACGCCCTGCAGCAACTAATTGAGTTGGACTTACATCATATGATTGTAAAATACGGACTACAGATGTTGCACGTTTAACACTTAAATCCCAATTATCTAATAGTAAACCTTTTTGGTAAGACCTGCTATCTGTATGGCCTTCAATCATAGCTTCAAAATTAGGTTTGCTATTTATTACTTTGGCTACTTTAGCTAATATTTCTTTAGCTTTTGCTGTAACGGTATAGCTACCACTTTGGAAAAGTAATTTATCTGCAATAGAAATAAATACTACGCCCTTTTCAACGCTAACCTCAATATCAGGATCATTAATTCCAACTTCACGTTTTAAACTAGTCACCAAAGCTAAAGTAATACTATCTTTTTTGGTTACTGCTTCTTGTAAACGTGAAATTTTAAGTTCTTTTTCTTTTATACTTTCTAATGTTTTCTCTATACTACTAGCGCCTTTGGCAGATAATATTTGTAGGTTGTCATTATTTTTACGTAAATCACTTACTTGAGATTCTAGTACACCAACTTTTGCTGTTGCAGCTGCACGATCTTCTAAACACGAGTTTAATTTTACAGTAGCCGAGTTAAGCAGGTCTTGAGTTTCCTTTTGTTTAGCTTGTAAATCAGTAAATTGTCTTTTGGTTACACATGAGCTAAGAAGTAACATGGTTGACACACTTAGTAATAACACTTTTTTCATAAGTTATTTTATAATTATTGGGTTTAAAAAAATACGTTGATAATTAACAAAAGTATATAAAAATAGGTTGTTAGCAGAGTTATTAACAAAACTTTTACTAATTTTTTTAACTTTTGTAATACTTATTTTTATTTACGAAGTAATCTATTACAATAGACGTTTTTTGGTAGTAAATAATTTTATTTTTTATGTTTTTACGCGGTTTTAATAGTTTTTTTAAATTTTTGTAATAATTAAAGTGCGCTTTTAAAATAGCTAAAGTATGTTTGGGTTTTAATTCGAATAAAAATTTTACACCAGCAATGCCATCGAGAACCAAGCGAATAAAAATTATATAAAATAAAGGTCCCGTAGCGTTTTTGGTAAGAGCAAAAAGACTATTTCTAAAATTGAGGTAGGTTTTTTTAGGATTTAAAGCGTTAAGTGTAGCTCCACCAACATGATATATAGTAGATGTGCCAACGTATTTTATACTATACCCTTCGTTTTTTGCGCGCCAACAAAGATCTATTTCTTCCATGTGAGCAAAGAAAGATTCATCAAAACCATTCAATTTATTAAAGACGTCACTTTTTATAAATAAACAAGCGCCAGATGCCCAGAAAATTTCAGTGGTATCATTATATTGTCCGTTATCCTTTTCTAGAGTATTAAAAATTCGGCCACGACAATAAGGGTATCCAAATTTATCCAGAAATCCACCAGCCGCACCGGCATATTCAAAGTTGGTTTTGTTTTTAAAATCTAATAGTTTAGGTTGAAGTATGGCTGTATTTGGATTGTTTTTAAAGGTGTTTACAATAGGAGTTAACCAGTTTCTTGTTACTTCTACATCGCTATTTAATAAGCAAAACACATCGGCTTTTATATGCTTTAGGGCATCATTATACCCTTTGGCATAACCGCCATTTTCTATATTCTGAATAATTTTAACTGAAGGAAAATGAGTTTTCACAAATGTTACAGAATCATCAGTAGAAGCGTTATCGGCCACATAAATTTCGGCGTCTTTCGAGTTTTCAATAACCGAAGGTAAAAACTGCTCTAAAAGTGCTTTTCCATTCCAGTTTAATATAACGATGGCAAGTTTCAATAGTTATTTTTTTTGTTTTAAGTTAATTAAAGATTTATGTATTTATGATATTTTAAATAATTTAGGCGACTGCGACTGCGACTGCGACTGAAAACTAATTACCGTCTAGCATATTCGGGAATATCTTTTAAAAATTGATACCGCTCATTTTCAAAATCCATTTGGCAATAATAATGATTTAATCCGTTAGTCACCATTAAATAGCTCGCGTTTAACTCGGTATTATAACGAGCAATTTGATCGAATGTACTCTGGGTAATATTTATTTTGGGAGCTTTGCATTCTACAATTATATGAATGCTACCATTGGGATTAAAAATGACAATATCGTAACGTTTTTTTAAATCGTTAATAGTGAGTTCTTTTTCAACATTAATTAAAGAAATAGGATAGCTTTTAACCTCCATTAAATAACGTACGCAATGTTGCCGCACCCATTCTTCGGGTTGTAAAATCACAAATTTTTTGCGAATGCAATCGAATATAGATACTTTATTTTCGCTATTTTTGAAGCGAAATGAAAACTCAGGAAAATTTAATTCTTGTAACACTGAAATTGTAACTTTTTTCAAAGTTAAGGAATTAATCAATTTTTAAGGACTGTAAATTGTTTCTTAGTAAATTGAAATTTATAATTAGGAATTTATACCAGATTTGGACGAAGTAAAGCAAATAGCAGCAGACATAAAAAATAAAAACTTAAAGCCTATTTATTTTTTAATGGGTGAAGAGCCTTATTATATTGATAAAATTTCCGATTATATTGAAAGCTCTGTTTTGGATGAAGCCGAACGCGGGTTTAACCAAATGCTAATCTATGGTCGTGATGCCACAATTGATGATATTGTTGGGCATGCCAAACGCTACCCGATGATGGCAGAATACCAAGTGGTTATTGTTAAAGAAGCTCAAGATTTATCCCGAAGTATAGAAAAATTGGCAGAATATGCCAAAAACCCACAGCCAACGACAGTTTTAGTTTTCAATTATAAATACAAAAAAATTGATAAGCGTAAAGCACTTTATAAAACGCTTAAGAAAACAGGAGTTGTTTACGAAAGTAAAAAACTTTATGATAATCAAGTAGGAGATTGGATACGTCGGGTATTAGCACCAAAAAAATATGAAATAACTCCAAAAGCAGCGCAAATGCTTGTTGAGTTTTTAGGTACCGATTTAAGTAAAATAAATAATGAGTTAGAAAAACTTCAAATTATTTTACCAAAAGGTACACAAATTACACCAGAGCATATTGAAGAAAATATTGGAATTAGTAAAGATTACAATAATTTTGAGTTAAGAAAAGCAGTTGGTGAACGCAATACCGTTAAAGCCTTTAAAATTGTACAATATTTTGGTGAAAACCCTAAAGATAACCCTATGGTAGTTACGGTATCTTTATTATTTTCATATTTTTCGCAATTGCTTACCTTTCATGGTTTAAGTGATAAATCGCCAAGAAATGTAGCTTCAGCTCTTAAAGTGAATCCATATTTTGTAAATGATTATATCACGGCTGCCCGGAATTTCCCTATGAGAAAAGTGAGTGGGGTAGTCGCTGTTTTGCGAGAATTTGATGTAAAAAGTAAAGGTGTGGGCTCTAATGCTGTTCCGCAAGGCGATTTACTTAAAGAGCTTTTAGTGCGTATTTTTAGTTAGTTATAAGCCTAATAATGGTAATTGTTTCACTTTATGATATCTTAGAGCGACTTCAATACATTGCTTAAGTTCTGTTTCAGGAATGTTGTCTTCTAATTTAAAAATAATGGCACGGTGACCTTCAAACTCAAAAGTGTTTTTAAAAACAATTTTAAACGTTTCTACTAATTTACTGGTGCATTTAAAATACATGGCATATTGATCCGGGTTTTTCGGTTTCCAATCTATTCTAATAGTACTGCCTTTTTTTACTAAATAACTAGGTTCTCCCCATTTTAGGGTTTCTTCAATTTCAGAAATAACATCGATATTGTTGGCTACTTCTAAAATAAGAAATCTTAAGTGTTGTATTTTCTTTTTTACAAATTCGGGGTAATTATTAAACACCGTTTCAACTCTCGGATCTATTTGTACCTTTAATGATCTAAATGTCATTTTTTTCTTTTTAATTGAAATAGGCTTAAAGATAATATTAATTTAGTGTCCTATTAAAAATAATATAAATGAAATTAAAGATTCACAAGAGTTGGAAACCATATTTGGAAACCGAGTTTGAAAAACCATATTTTAAAGATTTAATGGTATTTGTTGCCAAGGAGTACAAAACAAAGACCTGTTTTCCTCCGCAAGAAGCCATTTTTAATGCTTTTAATTATTGTCATTTTAACGATGTAAAAGTCGTTATTATAGGTCAAGACCCCTATCACGATTACGGGCAAGCGAATGGTTTGTGTTTTTCTGTTGCAGAGGGTGTTAAACATCCGCCATCATTAGTTAATATTTTTAAAGAAATTGAAAGCGATTTAGGAATTCCATACCCTGAAAGTGGTAATCTAGAAAACTGGGCAAAACAAGGAGTATTACTTTTAAATGCGACATTAACAGTGCGGGCTCATGAAGCTGGAAGTCATCAAAAGCAAGGTTGGGAAACTTTTACAGATGCCGTTATAAAAACAGTTAGTGATAAGAAAGAAAATGTGATTTTTTTACTTTGGGGCGGTTTTGCAAAAAAGAAAGTAAAGCTCATAGATGCCAAAAAACATTTTGTTTTAAGTAGTGGGCATCCATCTCCATTATCTGCAAATAGAGGATATTGGTTTGGGAATAAGCATTTTTCGAAAGTGAACGAAAAACTTAAACTGTTAGAAATAAATACACTTAACTGGCAAATTAATTAGAGGGAGAATTATAAAAGCCAAGTTAAATTTATTAACTTCCTGTGGCAGCAAGATTTTCAGACACATTATCAAAAAAAGGTGCTAAAATTACCGGCTTTTTACTGGCCTCCTTTTTGGCCGTTTTGTTACAGCTAAACTTTAAAAGTAACAAGTTAATAAATACAAGTAGGGAGAATGCTAGTGTAATTGTTAGGATCATGTTAAATAAGTTTTAAATGTCTGTTAATATACGGTTTACATTAAAAGTATGTCACTTCCAATACGCCAAAAATAGTAATTAATTTAACACGGCTTTAAGATTTTTAAAATCGTTTTCAACTTTTATGATATCCGCAAATTCTTATGACAATTACCTATTGTTTCTTCAAAATAGTATCATGTTTTTTATCAACTACATTTTTATGAAGTGTGACCGATATCATTTTTAGTTTAAAATAAGCTTCACTCATATATATAAAGCCATTATTTGCAACCCGCTTAGAGTTGCCTCCCCATGAATTCTTTACTTTAAAGTACATAGTTCCATTTTGATCTTTTACTAAACCTGTAATATGCATTAAATGATCGTCGGTTGTATTAAAATTCTCAAATTCTTGTTGTCTGTAAACTTGTGTAATATTTTTTTCCTTTGCTATTTCCGATAAGGTTATTAAATTTAAGTTTGGTTCTTCCGGAATTATAGCCATACCTGGGTTTGCTGTAAAGGTTTTTTCACTAACATCGCAATCTAAGGCTACAGTGTAACCTTTTTTTAGTGCCTGTACTACGGTTGTAAATAATTCGTTTATAGGGAGGTTTAAATAACTACCATTTGAGAAATTATCAGGAATGTTTAAAATAAAGTTGGTATAAAAAGGTTCTTGGGTAAATGATGTTAAACTCACATAATCGTCTGGATTAATTTTTGTGAATTCCAAAAAAGATTTAGGTGTGTATTGTACGCCTTCATAATTAAAGGTTTCAATATTTTTACCCAAATAAATATCTAAAACCGATTCGATAACTGGTTTCCATTTTGGAGACAATGGTTTTTTAACATCCTTATTATAAGTATTTAATAAACCTCTTAAAACGGTAAGCATTTCAGAATGATTATGTGTAGTTTCCGTTTCATTAAGTCCTGTAAAAGTATAAGCAGGAACTAAACCATGTGTTTTTACACTATTTAAAACATCGTGAGCTAAACCACCATCGCTAAACTGCGTTTTTCCTTGGCGCATTATATAATTCCACGCCTTTTTAGGATAGGTGTTTCTTACGGTGTACATTTCAGATAAATCAATGGTTTTACCTGTAATCCTCATGATTTCACTTTCTAAAAACGACGAGGTAGAAAAACTCCAGCAGGTGCCCGTTTTTCCCTGACTAATAACATTGGTAGTTTCTAAATCTATAAGGGTTTCAAACTTATACGTTTGCGCATTTACAGAGATACAAATGAAGAGTAAAACGAGGAATGATATATTATTTTTCATAAGGAATGAAGGGTTTTTAATGAAATAAAATTTATTTTTGGCTAAAATATAGAAAATGAGTCAAGAAAATTGGATAACCGTTAAAGAATACACCGATATTACATATAAAAAATGTAATGGTGTAGCGCGTATAGCGTTTAACAGACCAAATGTGCGAAATGCATTTAGACCAAAAACCACTGCCGAATTATATGATGCGTTTTACGATGCTAATGAAGATGTCAATATAGGCGTGGTATTATTATCTGCCGAAGGGCCTTCAACAAAAGATGGCGTTTATTCCTTTTGTAGTGGAGGCGATCAAAAAGCTCGTGGACACCAAGGTTATGTTGGAGAAGATGGATATCATCGTTTAAACATTTTAGAAGTACAACGTTTAATTCGTTTTATGCCAAAAGCTGTAATAGCTGTAGTTCCGGGTTGGGCTGTTGGTGGCGGACATAGTTTACATGTGGTGTGCGATTTAACTTTAGCGAGTAAAGAACATGCTATTTTTAAACAAACTGATGCTGATGTAACCAGTTTTGATGGCGGTTACGGATCTGCCTATTTAGCAAAAATGGTTGGACAAAAAAGAGCACGCGAAATTTTCTTTTTAGGAAGAAATTACTCGGCGCAAGAAGCTTACGAAATGGGCATGGTGAATGCCGTTATTCCTCACGATGAGTTGGAAAGTACCGCTTATCAATGGGCGCAAGAAATATTAGCAAAATCGCCAACATCTATTAAAATGCTGAAATTCGCGATGAATTTAACAGATGATGGTATGGTGGGGCAACAAGTTTTTGCCGGAGAGGCCACACGTTTGGCTTATATGACTGATGAAGCCAAAGAAGGGCGCGATGCTTTTCTAGAAAAAAGAAAGCCTAATTTTCCAAAAAAATGGATTCCATAAATGAATAAAACAAAAGTTTGGATTTCTTCCATGCGTTTGCGCACCTTACCTTTATCTATTTCCGGAATTATTTTAGCTTCGTTTTTAGCCGCTTATCAAGGTGTTTTTAATTGGGGGATTTGTGTATTGGCTATTTTGTCTACACTAAGTTTTCAAATATTATCCAATTTAGCAAACGATTATGGTGATGGTGTAAAAGGAACAGATAACGATGATAGAATAGGGCCAGAGCGCGCTATACAAAGTGGAGAAATATCTCCAAAAGAAATGAAACGCGCTATTAAACTAAATGTATTTATTTCTATAGTTTTAGCTTTACTAACCATATATGTTGCTTTTGGACGTTCAAATTTTTTACTTTCAACGTTTTTTATAGCACTAGGTATAGCGGCAATTATAGCAGCTATTAAATATACGGTTGGTGGAAATGCCTATGGCTATAATGCTATGGGAGATATTTTTGTGTTTCTGTTTTTTGGTTTAGCAAGTGTTATAGGAGGTTATGTATTGTTTGCAAAAAGCATCGATTTTATAGTCGTTTTACCTGCAATATCTGTGGGATTGCTTAGTACAGCAGTGCTTAACCTTAACAATATGCGGGATATAGAATCTGATACAAAATCCAACAAAATTACTTTAGCTTTAAAACTAGGGGCTAAAAAAGCCAAAACATATCATAATATTTTGATTATTTCGGCAATTGTTATTTCTGTTTTATTTGGACTGTTATTTTATAAGTCGGTTTATAATTTCATTTTTATTATAGCTTTTGTTCCTTTGTTTGTTCATCTTAAAAAAGTGAATCAGACTAAAAACCCACAACATTTTGATCCCGAATTGAAAAAGTTAGCACTAACAACCGTGCTTTTAGCCATTTTAATGGGGGTTGGACAATTGTTATAAATTTTCACTAAATTTAAGGTTCAATTTTTAATTTATTTCTAATGAAAATTACATTCTACGGTCATGCTAGTTTAGGCATTCAAATAGATGATATTAATATTCTTGTAGATCCTTTTATTACAGGAAACGAAAAGGCTAGCCATATTGATATTAATAGGCTTAAAGCAGATTATATCATGGTAACGCACGCGCATCAAGATCATATTTTAGATGTTGAAGCCATTGCAAAACGCACTGGAGCTGTCATTATTTCTAATTTTGAAATTGTAACGCATTTTAATAATTTAGGCTTAGAAGGTCACCCAATGAATCACGGTGGGCAATGGGATTTTGAGTTTGGAAATGTGAAGTACGTAAACGCCATTCATACATCCTCTTTTCCCGATGGTACTTATGGTGGGCAGCCCGGAGGTTTTATTATAGAAAGTGAACATAAAAATATTTATATCGCGGGTGATACGGCTTTAACTTTTGATATGAAATTAATTCCGCTACAAACAAAACTCGATTTAGCAATTTTACCTATTGGTGATAATTTTACCATGGGCATTAACGATGCTATTTTAGCTAGTGATTTTGTAGAATGCGATAAAATTTTAGGTTGCCATTTTGATACTTTCGGATATATTGAAATAGATCATGAAGTAGCAAAACGTAAGTTTTTCGAAAAAGATAAAGACCTGATGCTTTTAGAAATAGGAGAGAGTATTGAACTTTAAAAGAGGCGGTTTGTTTTAATTTCAATTTTAAAACATCTGATTTCTAAAGTCTTATTGTGTTTTATTTTAATAATTACTGCATCCATATTAAAACTGCTTTTTTGTTATATTTTAAGACAATTATTATTAATTTTCTATTAAAAGAATAAAGGATTAGTCAATCCGAAATATTTATAAGAATCCTTCTTAACTTTTGATGTTCCTTAGAATAAATTGTTATTTTAGCAGGACTATGACGGCAACGTACCAACCTTATACTTTAAATTTTAAACAAGCCAGCGGAACATCGCGAGGTATATTAAAAACTAAGGATACTTGGTTTTTAATTATAAAAGAAGGCCAAAAAAAAGGCATTGGTGAATGTGGTATGTTTCGAGGACTTTCGGTTGATGATAGACCCGATTATGAAACCAAACTACAATGGGTTTGCGATAATATCAATCTTGGTTTAACGGAGTTATTATCGAAGTTAGAAGCATTTCCAAGCATTCAATTTGGATTAGAAATGGCTTTTAAATCTTTAGAAAGTCAAGATGGCTTTGATTTATTTCCTTCAAAATTCACAAAAAATGAAGATTCAATTTCTATAAATGGCTTAATTTGGATGGGCAGTGAGCAATTTATGAAGCAGCAAATTCAAGATAAATTAGAAGCTGGATTTCGTTGTATAAAAATGAAAATTGGAGCTATAGATTTTCAAACAGAAATTAATCTCTTAAAATCTATTCGAAAACAATTCAGTGCTAAAGATATTGAATTACGTGTGGATGCGAATGGAGCATTTAAACCTTCGGAAGCTTTAGAAAAATTAAAGATTTTATCCGATTTCAATTTACATTCCATAGAACAACCTATTAAACAAGGGCAGGTTGAGGACATGGCAAAATTGTGTCAAGCCACACCTTTACCGATAGCCTTAGACGAGGAGTTGATTGGTGTGTTTTCCGAAGAAAAAAAGAAAGCTTTATTAGAAACTATTTGTCCGCAGTACATCATTTTAAAACCGAGTTTAATTGGAGGATTTAGTGGTAGTAACAGCTGGATAAATTTGGCAAATAAGCAAAATATTGGTTGGTGGATTACTAGCGCTTTGGAGAGTAATGTAGGCTTAAATGCCATTGCTCAATATACCTATAGTTTAAAAAGTGATTTACCTCAAGGCTTGGGTACAGGAAGTTTGTTTTCTAACAATTTTAAATCGCCACTTGTAGTTAAAAATGGTACATTGCAATATAATAATGTTGAACATTGGGAATTTAATTTAGAAACATGTATATAGAACAGGCCTTTAAAGGTTTACATGATTGGTGGCGGTATATGGTAGGCATTGTAATTATTTTTACAGCTTGGCAATTAATAGGTATGATTCCGCTAGGACTGGCGTTAGGAATTAAGGCCTTTGAAACGGGAGATATGCCAGGTACTATTCCACAAATGATTGAAGTTTTAGGAAGTAATTTATTTCTGTTTTTAATGTTATTGTCTTTTGTGGGCGGTTTAGCAGGTGTTATTTTATCGGCTAAAATTTTACACAACCTGTCATTTTTACAATTAACCACATCAAGAAAAAAAATAGATTGGAAACGGTTTTGGTTTGTATTTATTTTGTGGGGCGTCGTGTCGTCGGGCTTTGTACTTGTCGATTATTTCTTTTTTACTCCAGAAGATTACGTGCTTAATTTTAACTTAAAACCATTTTTAATATTAGCGGCCATTGCCATTTTACTCATTCCTTTGCAAACCAGTTTCGAAGAGTATTTTTTTAGAGGCTATTTAATGCAAGGCATTGGAATGATATTTAAAAATAAATGGGCACCACTTTTAATAACCTCAATTGGTTTTGGACTCATGCATATAGCAAACCCAGAAGTAGAACAATTGGGGCCTATTATTATGGTATATTATATAGGAACAGGTTTGTTTTTAGGTATTTTAACCTTAATGGACGATGGTCTAGAGCTGTCCTTGGGTTTTCATGCGGCCAATAATTTATTTACAGCTTTATTGGTTACTGCCGATTGGACAGCCTTTCAAACCGATTCCATTTTAAAAGATATGTCCGATCCAAAAACCATGGTTATTGGCGAAATAATATTTCCTGTATTCGTAGTTTTTCCGATAATTTTATTGATACTTTCAAAAAAATATAATTGGAGTGATTGGAAAACTAAATTATTCGGAAAAATAGAAGAACCACCAAAAGATAATTATAAAATAATAGAATAATTATGATACCAGATTATACTAAAGTACATGTAAGATTTAAGTTAAATGATTACCATTATTCACACGACGATTTAATGGAAGTAGCCTATAGTTTTGTTAAAGAAGGTGTTAGTTACGAGCGAGAATTGGGCGAATTTTTACTCGATTGGTTAGATCAACACGATTATGTTAAAGTGCGCACTTCCGGATCTACAGGTAAGCCAAAGGAAATCATGATTAAAAAAGAAGCCATGATAAAATCTGCCATTGCTACTGGAGATTTTTTCAATCTTACACCAGGTAAAAAGGTATTACACTGTTTACCTTCAAATTTCATTGCAGGTAAAATGATGATTGTAAGGGCTATTGTTTTAGGGCTCGAATTAGATATTGTAGAGCCATCTGCTTTACCTAGAATCGATTATGAAAAAGATTACGAGTTTTGTGCTTTTACACCTATGCAGCTTAAAAATTTTGCAAAATATTTTAATAAAATAAAAACGGTAATTGTTGGTGGTGGACGTGTCTCGGATAGTATAAAAGCGTTAATTCAAGATAAAAAAACAATGGTTTACGAAACCTATGGTATGACCGAGACAGTATCGCATATTGCTATCAAAAAAATAAATAATTTTACAGATTCAGACTCTAAAATATGTTTTAAAACCTTACCCGGTATTACAGTATCTACAGACGATAGAAATTGCTTAGTTATTCATGCTCCAGAACTTTTAGATGAAAAAGTAATTACCAACGATATTGTAAAAATACATTCCGATACCAGTTTTGAGTGGCTAGGACGGTTTGACAATGTAATTAATTCGGGTGGAATAAAATTGTATCCCGAGGTTATTGAAAAAAAACTTCAATGTAAAATAGATAAACAATTTTTTATAACGTCTATTCCAGATGAAATTTTAGGCGAAAAGGTGATATTAATTATTGAAGGCAATGATAATAACATAGATCAATCTATTTTTGATGGTTTGGATAAATATGAAAAACCTAAAGCCGTTTATTCTGTAGAAAAATTTATTGATACGGCATCGGGAAAAATTCATCGAAAAAATACGTTAGACCAAATTGTTTTATAAATCGACATAAAGAAACTATTACAATACACCTATTAGATTATAAAGCCTAATAGGTGTTTTTTTATTTAATCTATAACAGTGAAAAATAAATATTAATAAGGCAAAGTTGTAACTTAGTCTATTATATTTATACCAATAGAAAAATTATTATTATGAATTTTATAAAACGTGTATTATCAACCGTTACCGGAATTATTGTGTTTTTTGTGCTTTTCTTTTTAGGACTTGCAGTTTTAGGGCTTGTTGTAGGCTCTGGAGCAGATGATGTTGTAAAAGTTAAAGACAATTCGATACTGGAATTAAAATTAGATTTCCCAATTAAAGATTATGCGGGTAAAACAGAATTTGCAGAATATCCTTTTTTAAATGAAGATAAGAAAAATGGACTTTTCAATATTATCGATGCTATTAATTATGCGGCTACCGATAGTAAAATTAAAGGAATTTCTATTGATAATAATTTTATTGATGCTGGAATATCTCAAGCTAAAGCCTTAAGAAAAGCCCTTTTAAAATTTAAAGAATCTGGCAAATTTATTGTGGCTTACGCCGATATTTATACGCAAAAAGATTATTATTTGTCGTCGGTTGCCGATACTATTTATATGAATCCTGCTGGGATGATGGAATTTAAAGGTTTGTATTCCGAACAATTATATTTTAAGGATTTTCAAGAAAAATCTGGAGTTAAAATGGAAGTCGTGCGCTTCGGAAAGTATAAGAGTGCCGTTGAGCCATTCTTAGAAAATGAAATGAGCGATAATAATCGGGAGCAAATTTCGGTGTATTTAAAATCACTTTGGAATGAAATGAAAAAAGACATTTCTAAAAGCAGAAGTATTGAGGAAACCCGATTAGATATTATAGCCGATAGTCTTTTAGCTCGAAATGCAACCTTGGCTAAATCTTCCAAAATGATTGATAAAATAGCTTATCATGATGAGTTTGAGAACGGATTGAAATATGCAGTTGGTATTGGAAAGGATGAAAAATTAAAACAGATTTCAATTTTTGATTATGCGATTTATACAGCAGGTAAATTGAAATTAAAATCAAGCGAAAACAGAATTGCTGTTATTTATGCCGAAGGTGAAATTATTTATGGTGAAGGAGATGAAAACAATGTCGGCCAAGGGACTATGAGTACCTCGCTTAAAAAAGCGCGAGACGACGATAAAGTAAAAGCAATTGTTTTACGTATTAATTCACCTGGTGGAAGTGCTTTGGCAAGTGAATTAATTTGGCGAGAAATTGAATTAACAAAAAAAGTAAAACCTGTTATTGTTTCTATGGGGAATCTTGCGGCATCTGGCGGTTACTATATTGCCTGTAATGCCGATAAAATTATAGCCGAACCAACAACCATTACTGGAAGTATAGGGGTGTTTGGCGTACTGCCAAATGCTTCTGCTTTAGTTAGTAAAATGGGTATAAATGCAGAACAAGTGGTGACTAATAAAAACGCGGTAACTTATAGCTTTTTTGAACCTATGAATGAAGAGCAGCGTGCTTTTATTAAAGAAGGTATTATTGATATTTATGAATTATTTACAAATCGTGTAGCAGAAGGACGTGGTATGGATCAAGATGACGTTAAAGCCATTGCGCAAGGTCGTGTTTGGACGGGTGCCGATGCAGTTAACAATGGCTTAGTAGATGAATTGGGCGGGTTGGATTTAGCATTAAAATATGCCGCTGAAGCTGGAGGAATTGAAGATTATAAAATAAAAGAATTCCCAGTATTTGAAAAAGATTTGGATAAAATGCTTCAAGATTATGGCTTAGTAAAAGCTAAAGAAACGATTTTAAAAGAAGAACTTGGCGAGGCGCAATACCGTATTTATAAAGACGTTAAGGCTCGTACCCAACGTAAAGGTATTCAGTTATTGTTTCCTTATAATACAGATGTGAAGTAAGAATAAAACCTATAATCTTATAATATAATATTCTCTTTTAAAAAGCTTCATATTCAATGTAATATGGAGCTTTTTTTATTCATTAATATTTGCGTGTTGGTTTCATATAAAAGGGTTTAATAGCCTAAATAAAACGTATTATAATATATGCCATGTAAATAAGGTAAGCAATCCATCAGAATCAGGGCTTAAAACCATTTTTTATTTATATTTGCATTTCAATTTCAGCAATGAGGTCTGCTTATAACAGTTCCAGCAAGAACTACTGACATCTACTTTTTAAAGGCTTGTGTCTCCGTAGAATCATGTATTAAAAGCAATATGAAAAAAAATAAAATTAAAGATTTTTTATTCTCATTCGAACAAATCCCTTCTTTATTATATCTTTTTAAATGGGTTTTAATTTGTTTAACTCTTGGCGTTTTAGCGGGTAGTGTTTCTGCTTTTTTTCTGTTGAGTTTAGAATGGGCGACCAATTGGAGAGAAGCTCATTTGTGGGTGATTGCTTTATTACCTGTAGGCGGATTTATTATTGGTATATTTTATCATTTATATGGTAACAGTGTTGTAAAAGGAAATAATTTATTATTAGAAGAACTTCATTCTCCTAAAAAAGTAATTCCGTTTAGAATGGTTCCTTTGGTTTTATTTGGGACTATTTTAACACATTTTTTTGGTGGATCTGCAGGTCGAGAGGGGACAGCAGTGCAGATTGGAGGCGCTATTGCCGATCAGTTTACCAAAGCTTTAAAACTATCAAAACGGGATCGTAAAATTGTATTAATAGCTGGTATTAGTGCTGGTTTTGCTTCTGTTTTCGGAACCCCATTGGCTGGAGGTATTTTTGCTTTGGAAGTCTTAATATTAGGTAGAATTCGCTTAGACGCCATTATACCGAGTTTTATGGCGGCCATTTTTGCTAATTATTTCTGTGAAATCTGGGGCGTATCGCATACGCATTATCATATTAGTGCAGTTGCCGAAATGACACCTATTAATTTATTATGGTCTTTATTAGCTGGTATTATTTTTGGATTGGTTGCCATGCTTTTTTCTAAATCAACCCATTTTTGGGGACACCTTTTTGGCAAACATATTAAATATCCACCGCTTCGTCCTGTAATTGGTGGTACCATATTAGCTATCGCTATTTACTTTATGGGTACAACTAAATATATTGGACTAGGTATACCTACTATTGTTGAAGCTTTTGATGTAAACCTTAATTCTTACGATTTCCTTTTGAAACTGTTATTTACATCATTTACGCTTGGCGCTGGTTTTAAAGGGGGCGAGGTAACCCCATTATTTTTTATAGGCGCCACTTTAGGTAATGTGTTAATTTGGTTTATTCCGTTACCCATGGGCTTACTGGCAGGCATGGGGTTTGTTGCTGTTTTTGCAGGGGCAACCAATACACCAATAGCTTGTACTATAATGGGGATAGAACTTTTTGGTATAGAATCGGGGGTTTTTATCGCATTGGCTTGTGCTACGGCGTATTTGTTTTCTGGACATTCTGGCGTGTATTCTTCTCAAATTATTGGAAGTCCAAAAAACAATGCTTATATTAAAGAAAAAGGGCTTTCATTATCTGAAATAACTAAAAAAAGAGAGCAGGAATGAAAGGATCTAAAACAATTTTAGGACATTTAAAATAGTGTTAAAAATTAAAAATCTAGGCATTTTTTAAGAAAATGTATACCACTTTGCTATTTATTCACGCACTATAAAAGATCAAAAAAAATGGTTTATTGTACATTTTGTATTTAAACTGGCTTAAAACTATTTTTTGATAAATCATCTGAAATGCAATGTTTTCTTATTTAGTTGTGGGATTTATTTTTATTCCCTTTCTTAATTTCGTATTATTAAATTTGAAAAGAAAATTAACTTGTTAAAACAATTAAGTCCTAATTTGTTGTTAACAAAAATAAATTATTAATGGATAACCTACTTACATTTTCAATTACGGTATTTACTGGCTTTTTTGCAATAACAAACCCTATTTCTAATATGACGGTTTTTTTATCTTTAACTCAAGGTTACGACAAAAAAAATAAGCGGGATATAAATAAAAGAGCCAATATTACTGCATTTATAATTGTTACTGTTTTTGTGCTTTTAGGAAAGTATATTTTTGAGTTGTTTAATATTAGTATTCCTGCATTTAAAATTACAGGTGGAATTTTAATATTTTATATAGGTTTTGAAATGTTACAATCTAAAAAGTCAAATGTTAAAAGCCTAGAACATGTTAACGTGGATGAAAATATAGCAGTTTCACCACTTGCTATTCCTATTTTAGCAGGACCAGGAACTATTGTAACGGCCATGAATTTTGTGGCAAACGTTCAAACCATTCATATTATATTGGTGATTGCAATATTTGGCTCTATGAGTTTGTTAACCTATTTTACCTTTCGATTAAGTGATGCTATTGTAAGGATAGTGGGGAATAATGTTATTTCTGTTATAGGAAAAATAATGGGATTAATTATCGCTATTATTGGAACCGGTATGGTGATTACAGGGATAAAAATTTCGTTTAACTTATTATCTTAACTTACCTCGTAAAATATTTATATTTAATAGAATTTAGAGAAAAATAGATTTGAAATATATAACTAACATATCATTTCAAAGCTCGGAAGAGTCAACAGATTTTGAGTTTTTGAATTTAAGCAATTTTTTTGCTAGAATACCAGAAATTCAAAATCATAACCCTACCGATCCACATAGAGTAAATTTTTTCGCTTTACTCATGGTTACCAAGGGAACAGGGAGCCATCAAATTGATTTAAAGGATTACACTTTAAAAGCAGGATCGGTATTAAAAATAGCAAAAGGTCAGGTGCATGCTTTTCAGAAAGGTGCAGACTATGAGGGCGTTTTAATTATATTTACAGAGCGTTTTGTACTTAATCATTTTTCGAAATCTTCAATTAATATTATTTCACACCTATACAATTATCATATAACTTCTCCTATTTTTAACGATACATTGGGGAATGAGTTATTTATAAAAGAACTAACATTAGAATTAACTCATGATAATACCTATGCTCAAAAGAATATTGTGGCGGCTTTATTAAATTTGTATTTATTACGATTGGAACGTCAATCTAATACAGGCAAATTGCTAAGTATAAACCAAAAGTATCATGCCATTTTTATTCAGTTTAAAGATTTGGTTGAAGCGCATTATATCAAAACAAGAAATGTTAAAGATTATGCTGAACTCATGTTTATTTCTGCTAAATATTTAAATAAAACAGTAAAGGATTTCACCTTGAATACGGCAAAAATATTTATAGATCAGTACGTTATTCTAGAGGCTAAAAGAGCCATTGTAATTACCGATAAAAGTTTTAAAGAAATTGCGTTTGAAGTTGGTTTTGATGAAGTTACTAATTTCACTAAATTCTTTAAAAAACATACAGGAATGACTCCAAAACAGTTTAAATCGAGTTTGTAAAAACCAACTGTTCCCACATTTACCATTTTCATTCGAATATTAACCTTTCAGGTTCTAGAGTAATGATGCAATTTTGTATCAAACTTTAAAACCTAATAAAATGAATACAAAATTTATAGCCTGTATGGGTTTGGTACTATTTAGTATCGGGCTCAGTTTTTCACAAGAAAAAACTTTAGAAAACACAAAATTTCAATTTGGAGTAGATGAGCATTATATGGATGGTTATTCCTTAAACTTTCAGTATCAAAATGGGACTGCTTTACACATGGAATTTAAAAACGGAAAGGCACAATACGAATGGATTATCGGGCCAAGAAAAGGTAATGGTAACCAAGATATTCCATACCGTTCTCGTAAAATTGGGAATAATATGTATTTAGTAAATTGGCACGAAACGGGATTAAGCGATTATTTAACTATTGTTTTTGATTTGGAAAAAATGACAATCCACAGCTCTATAATAGTGGGGTATAAAAATAAACCGGAAAGAACTTTAAAAACGGTATTTAAAACAGGAGTTATCGATCATTTAAAAAAGATGAATTGATTTATGTTGATACAACCAACAAGCCAGATAGAATATACGTTAAATCATTTATTTAACGATTCTAAAAAAGATCAAATTAAAATTCTAAAAGCTTTGTCTAAGAGTGTATTTCGGCCCATGCAACTTCTAGATTTTAAAGATATATATCTTTCAATAACAAAAACACAAGGTGCGTTTCTAAAAAGCTTAATTGTAGAAAATCAGTATAAAAATATCGTGGAATTTGGAACTTCTTTTGGTATTTCGACCTTGTATTTAGCACAAGGCGTTTTAGAAACCAATGGTCATATTATAACAACAGAATTAATTGAAACTAAAGCTAAACGGGCTGTAGAAAACTTTAAAAAAGCAGGTGTAGAAAACCATATTGAAATGAGGATAGGGGATGCAATGGAAGCATTAAAAGGTCATGATAAGCCTATTGATTTATTGTTTCTGGACGGTTGGAAAGATTTGTATTTAATATTATTTCAAATGCTTGAACCTAATTTTAGAAGTCATACTTTAATTTATGTGGACAATGCAAATATGAAAGCATCGCAGGTGTTTTCAAACACCATTTCTAAAAACAAAACCTACCAAATGACCTCGAAATTTAAAGGTAAAGTGGTATTAATACGTAATAAAAGATAATCTTATGAGTGATATAGCAAATTGCCCAACTTGTGCGGCGAAAGCAGTAATAAAAACTATTAACGGTGAAACTATTTATAAAGCGGTTCAAGATGAAGATGCCTTAAAAAAAGTAGGGCAACTAAAAAAAGCCATGCAAAAGTTTAAAGAAAAAGCAGAAGCCTTAGAAAAAGAATTAGCGCAATTAAAATCTTAATAGTTCAAATTAAGGATTTGCATTAGAATAATAATGCGGTAGCAAAAGGCCTATCCTGTGAAAGCTATGGGTTTCGTAAGAAGTGTGGCATATAACAAACAGCAAAACAGACCTTGAATAATAACACCATGTATTAAAAATAGACTATGAATATTTTGAAAAAAAATTACGGATGGATCATTGTAACCATTTTGGCAAGCTTACCATTATTGGTTATTTTGAGAATGATAAACATTGATTTTTCTAATGGTATAGCACTTTCTTTTGCAGAAAATACCGTTGGAGAAGGAAGAACTACCATAGAAATGCTCTATCATGTTTCGGGTGAATTCGCTATTCGTTGGATGACGGCCGTATTAACCTGTACACCATTTTTTATTCTTTTTGGTGTTAATAATCTCTTTGTAAGACAGGCTATGGGGATTGCAACTGCTATTTGGAGTTTAATTCATTTTATAATTTTTATAGCAGCCGAAGGTTTTTCTGAAACCTTTACTCAGGTTAATTATATCGCTGGTTTTATAGCCGTTTTAATACTTATTCCATTGTTTTTTACTTCCAATAGAAAGTCCATGAAAAAACTTAAAAGGAATTGGAAAAAACTCCAAAGTCTAGCTTATGTAGCTATCTTTTTAAGTCTACTTCATGTTGCTATTTTAGATAAAACTTGGATTATATATGCTGTAATAGTTGGTTTAGGCTTTATAATTCGAGTGCCTATAGTGAAAGAAAAATTAATAGCGATACGCCAAAAAAAATAAAATGAGTTTAGTAGAAAACCTATTAAAAAAGATGGTGCTAGAAAAAGCCATCATTGATAAGAAGGAAAAATTATCGAACATTGTTTATAAAGTAAGGATTAAAAGTGAAGGCATAAAAAAACAAGATTTTGAGCCCGGTTATTTTATACGTTTAGGTATTGGTATTGGAAATGACGAGCTGTCAATGAAAGACAAAGTGAGGAGTTATAGCGTTTGGGATATTAACAAAACCGAAGGTTATTTAGATCTGGCCATTTCAACCGAAAGCCGAGGTATTGGCGCGCAATGGGTCGAGCACTGTAAAGTGGGTGAAACCGTTTATTTCAAATGGAAGAAAGGTCATTTTTTAATTGATAATTCCGCAGACAGCTATTTGATGATTGGAGATTTATCGGCATTATCGCATTTATATATAATAAATCGTAATTTACCAAAGTCTAAGCAAGTTGAAAGTTTAATTTATAGTCAAGATTCTAATGATTTTTTTGAAGATATTAATGGCAAAAAACCATTTAAATTCTATCAATTAGAAGAAAATGACATAGATGAAATTTTAACTATAGTAAAAGAACTTGTGGCTAAGATGAAAGGAAATAAAATGGTTTATATAGCAGGGTATAGTCGTATTTGTGTACCTTTAAATCATTATTTTAGAAAAGAATTGCATTGGAATTCCAAACAGATAAAGATTAAACCGTTTTGGAATCCAGAAAAAAAAGGATTGGAATAAAAATGAGTATTCGTAAAAAGTATAAAGACATTAGAGAAGCTACTATCCAATTTTGTAGCCATTTAGAAATTGAAGATTTTTCTATTCAAGTCGTGCCATTTGTGAGTCCAGCAAAATGGCATTTGGCACATACTACTTGGTTTTTCGAAACTTTTATTCTTAAAAATTATTCAGAAGATTATGTGGAATTCGATTCTAATTTCAACTTTCTATTTAATAGTTATTATAATAATGTTGGTGATAGAATATTGCAAAATAACAGAGGTAATATGTCTCGGCCTAGTACAGAAAAAATCTTTAAATATCGTGAGTACATAGATTCTAAAATGCAAGATTTTTTAGAGCAAACAACCGATAAACAAATAATAGATTTAGTTATCTTAGGATTAAATCACGAACAACAGCATCAGGAATTACTAGTAACAGATGTAAAATACATGTTGGGACATAATCCTATTTTCCCTGTCTTTAATGAGGACTTCAATTTAATTGAAGATAAAAATAAAAGTGATAACATTGTAAAAATAAATGCAGGTATTTATAAAATAGGACACCAAGGACAAGACTTTTGTTATGATAATGAGCTTGGGGTACATCAAGTTTATGTGGACGATTTTGAAATACATAATCAGTTAGTTACCAATGGTGAGTTTCTAGAATTTATGGAAGCTGGCGGGTATTCCAATTTTAACCTTTGGTTAGATGAAGGCTGGTCTTGGGTAAATACAAATAAGATAAAAGCACCGCTATATTGGCATAAAATTGAAGGCGAATGGTATAATTATACCCTTGCAGGATTACAACAAATAGATAAAACCTCCATATTAAGTCATATCAGTTATTTCGAAGCTCACGCGTTTGCAGAATGGAAAAATATGCGATTACCAACCGAGTTTGAATGGGAGATTGCAGCAAAACACTTAGATTGGGGAAAACGTTGGGAATGGACTAACAGTGCATATTTACCATATCCAAACTTTAAAAAAGAAAATGGAGCTGTTGGCGAATACAACGGCAAATTTATGAGTAATAAAATGGTGTTGAGAGGCGCTTCTGTAGCGACATCACAGCAGCATAGTCGGCCGACTTACAGAAACTTTTTCGGCTCAACCACCAAATGGCAATTTACAGGAATTAGATTAGCAAAATAATATGATTGAAACAGTAAAAAATAAGCCGATTTTCAAAGTTTTAGAAAATTCAGAAATGCTTAATACTTTTAAAAAAGATGTAGAAAATGGACTCAATGCATCTCCTAAAACACTGCCCTCAAAATATTTTTATAATAAAGTGGGTGATGCGCTTTTTGTTGAAATCATGAATCTTCCAGAGTATTATTTAACCCGAAGTGAATTGGATATTTTTCAAAATAAAACAGAAGGTTTAATTAAAGAATTGGCTTTAAATAAAGACTCTTATTTTGAATTAATAGAACTTGGAGCTGGCGATGGTTTAAAAACAAAAAAGTTATTAAGTGCATTAGATGCCCAAAATTTCGATTTTGATTATTTGCCTATCGATATTTCAAAAAACGCATTGCATTTATTAGAAGAAGATTTAAATAAGGTTTTACCTAATGTATCAGTAAAAACGCAGCAAGGTGATTATTTTGAGGTTTTATTGAATTTAAAAGCGAGTGCGAATCCTAAAATTATCTTGTTTTTAGGGTCCAATATTGGAAACATGAACGATGCTATGGCTGCACAATTTATTTATAATTTAGGTGCTAATCTAAAAGCTGGGGATAAATTACTACTTGGAGTCGATTTAATAAAATCTAAAGATATTGTTTTACCTGCTTATAATGATAGCAAAGGCATTACCGCTAAATTTAATCTTAATCTTTTAGAAAGAATTAACGAAGAGCTAGGTGGAGATTTTAATCTTGATAACTTCAAACATCAACCAGAATATAATGAGACCGATGGTGTTGCAGAAAGTTTTATTGTTAGCAAAAAGAATCAAACGGTAGAGATAAAAGCATTAGAAGCTACGTTTCAATTTAAAGCTGGTGAAAAAATTAATACTGAAATTTCAAGAAAATATAATGACGTCTTAATTGAGGAAATCATTTCAAATACCGATTTTACATTAGAAACTAAAATTATGGATAGTAAAAATTATTTTGCAGATTATATTCTTTCAAGACATTAAAAATTGATAAGTTATTTATAATGGATAAACCCAAATTAGCCGTTTTAGGCTTAGGCAGTCGTTCAACTTCATTTTACTTAAGTAGATTAAATGCTGAATTTCAGGACAAAAAGGGGAGCTACAGTACATGCCCATTATGGCTATTAAATACTAATTTTAATGCAATTAATACGCTTTTACCAAATACGTCTAAACAATTAGATTCCATTGTTAATGCATATATAAAAGAGATAGAACAACTAGATATCGAGTATATATTAATTCCGAATATCACTCTTCACGAAACTGTGGATCGGTTAAAAATTAATAAAAAGATACTGCATCCTATTGATTTAACCATTTCAAAAATTAAAGAAAATAAATGGAATAAAGTCGTTTTATTCGGTTCTCTTTTCAGTATGAAATCAACCTATATTAGTGATGCTTTTAAGGCTGAAGGTATTACCGTTATTGCTCCTTCAGAAAAGGATATGAAGTTTATAGATAGGGTGAGAACAGAGATTTATAATGAAGCAGAAACTGAAGATTTAATTGAAGCCTACCATCTATTAATTAATCAATACGCGACTAATACGCCTGTAATAATGGCGTGTACAGAGTTGTCCATTTTAAAGCCAAATAACCATAAACACCTTTTGGATATGGCAGATGCTCAAATAAAAGGGGCGGTAAACATTTACCATTTTTAGCCTTACATGCATCAATATATAATAATCAAAAAACCAGATCTTTGTCTTTATTAATAGGTTATAAATACATTTAATTATGAAAATAGCAGTAACATCAGCAAGTGGAAAATTAGGCGCTTCAATAGTTAATCATCTCATTACCCAAATTGGCAAAGAAAATGTAATAGGTATTGCTAGAACACCAAAGAAAGCCGAATGTTTAGGTGTTGAAATTAGAAAAGGGGACTACAATAACCGCAAAGATTTTAATACAGCTTTAAAAGGTGTTGATGCCGTTTTACTTGTTTCTGGAATGGACGCGCCTGATAAACGAATAGAACAGCATAGAAATGTAATTGAAGCAGCCAAAACTAATAGTGTTAAAAAAATAGTGTATACCAGTATTGTTGGAGCAGAACAGGGTAATGCGTTTAGCCCGATAGTACAAACCAACCGACAAACAGAAAATGACGTCAAAAATTCTGGTTTAGAATGGGTAATAGGACGAAACGGTATTTATATTGAACCCGATTTAGAATACATAGATACGTATGTTAAAGAAGGTGAAATAAGGAATTGTGCGGCCAATGGAAAATGCACGTACACAAGTAGAGATGAATTAGGATATGCCTATGCCAAAATGTTGATTGAAGATAAGCATACCGGACAAGTGTATAATCTTGTTGGTGATGCAATAACGCAAACAGAACTTACACATAAAATAAATCAAGTTTTTAATACAGATCTTGTTTTTAATTCTGTTTCTGTAAATGAGTATAAAGACGAAAGAACCAAAGCTTTGGGCGATTTTATGGGAACTATTATTGCTGGAATTTATGAAGGTATCAAAGGTGGGGCTTATAACGTTACTTCAGATTTTGAAAAAGCAGCGGCACGACCACATATATCAACTATAAATATGATGGAAGTGTTTAAAAATATATAGCCTATTATTTTTAAAGCGTAGTGTTGTGCTAAAGGCTCTTTATATTTTGAGATTATAACTTTATTGAACCATCTAAAAATAAGATCAGGATTATTTTAGGACTTAAAAGTTGAGTTCAAAAAAAAATATAGAATTGATTTATAAAAAAAAGGTGTATTGTTTTTAAACAATACACCTTTTTTTTGTTATCTATTTAAAAATTAACACATTAAAAGAATCGGGTTTTTAAGAAATAGATTATTTTAAAAAACAAGAAATTATAGCATAAAAATAAAAAAATATGATTTTGATAATTATTTTAATTAATAATTAAAAAATAATAAACATAATCTTACATAACGTGATATCTGTCATGTTTTTAAAACTTGATCTATACTAAATTTGTTGAAATTAAACATCACAGTTATGAATATATCGCATATAGAACATTTAGGTATTGCAGTAGAAAATCTAGAAGAATCCATAAAATATTATGAGGACGTTTTAGGATTAAAATGTTATTCTATAGAAGAGGTTGTCGATCAGAAAGTGAAGACAGCCTTTTTTTTGGTAGGTACTACAAAAATTGAATTATTAGAAAGCACCTCTCCCGATGGCCCTATTGGTAAGTTTATAGAGAAAAAAGGCCCTGGAATACATCACTTAGCTTTCGCCGTACCAAATGCAACCGAAGCATTAAAAATAGCCGAAGATCGTGGCGTAAGACTTATAGATAAGGAATCTAGAAAAGGCGCTGAAGGTTTAAATATTGGGTTTCTACATCCAAAATCTACTTTAGGTGTTCTTACGGAACTATGTTCAAAAGAATAATAATTTGAATAAAAAAAATAGATAAGCAAAATATTAAATTTATGGCAAATCAAGACAAAATTAACGAGCTTATAGAAAAAAGAGCAGAGGCCAAGTTGGGAGGTGGAGAAAAACGTATCGACTCTCAGCATGCAAAAGGTAAATTAACCGCTCGTGAACGTATAGATATTCTTTTGGACGACGATAGTTTTGAAGAATTCGACATGTTTGTTACTCATAGAACAAAATCTTTTGGTTTAGATAAACAAGTTTACCTTTCGGATGGTGTGGTTACCGGACATGGTACTATTGATGGAAGGATAGTATATCTTTTTGCCCAAGATTTCACCGTTTTTGGAGGTTCATTATCTGAAACCTATGCTCTAAAGATTTGTAAAGTTATGGATATGGCCATGAAAATTGGCGTACCGGTAATAGGTTTAAATGATTCTGGTGGTGCTCGTATTCAAGAAGGTGTAAGATCTTTAGCAGGATATGCAGAGATTTTTCAAAGAAATATAATGGCTTCGGGCGTTATTCCTCAAATATCATCCATATTAGGACCTTGTGCTGGTGGAGCCGTTTATTCTCCAGCATTAACAGACTTTACTATTATGACGGAAGAAACAAGTTACATGTTTGTTACCGGACCTAAAGTCGTAAAATCGGTAACAGGTGAAGTGGTAACAGCAGAACAATTAGGTGGTGCTAAAATTCATTCAACACGATCTGGGGTGTCTCACTTTTTAGCGGAAAGTGATGAGGAAAACTTATTATTAATTCGTAAGATATTAAGCTACATGCCTTCTAATAATTTAGAAGAAGCACCAGTACTTGAATGTAATGACCCCATCGATAGATTAGAAGATGCTTTAAATGATATTATACCAGAAAATCCTAATCAACCTTATGATATTGTGGATGTCATTTCAATATTAACCGATAATGGTGAGTTTACAGAAGTTCACAGAAACTACGCGAGAAATATTTGTGTTGGTTTTGCTAGATTTAATGGTCATCCAGTTGGTATAGTTGCCAACCAACCAAAATATTACGCTGGTGTTTTAGATATTGATGCTTCAAGAAAAGCGGCCCGATTTGTTCGTTTTTGCGATTCCTTCAATATTCCAATAGTAACCCTAGTTGATGTCCCTGGGTTCTTACCTGGAACGGGGCAAGAATATGGTGGTATTATTTTACACGGTGCTAAATTATTATTTGCTTATGGCGAAGCTACAGTACCTAAAGTAACTATTACGTTACGTAAATCTTACGGTGGTGCTCACGATGTTATGAGCTGTAAACAATTAAGAGGCGATTTAAATTACGCATGGCCAACAGCAGAAATTGCCGTTATGGGGGCTAAAGGTGCAGTTGAAGTTTTAGAAGGCTCTAATATTAGAAAAATAGAAGATGCTTCTGAAAAAGAAGACTATATCCAGAAAAAAGAAGACGAGTACACGCAACGATTTGCAAACCCATACCAAGCAGCGAAATACGGCTTTATTGATGATGTTATCGAACCTAGAAATACACGTTTCAGAATTGTTAGAGCATTAGAATTGCTTCAAAACAAAAAAGAAGTAAATCCACCTAAGAAACATTCAAACATTCCATTATAATGATACACATACTATTAACTACAGATCCAATAAGTGAAGGTTACGTGATACTAATTACAGGGTTGTTAATTGTTTTTAGTGCCTTAATAACACTAGCGCTTTTCTTTAATTTCGGATTACCAATATTACTTTATGTATATAAAATAATAACAAAAGGAAAAGATAAAAAAGTAAGCGAAATTAAGGTTAAAAGCGATAGCGGTTTTACAGGAGAAATATCGGCTGTTATCGGCGCTGCCGTTCATATGTACACAAGCGAACAGCATGATTTTGAAAGTGCTATTTTAACAATAAAACAAGTTAAAAAACCATATTCACCTTGGAGTTCTAAAATATATGGAACTCAAAATAGATTATAAAATATGAAAAGTTATAAATTTAAAGTCAACGAAAACGGGTACACCGTAAATATAAAATCTCACGAAGATAACATCATCAAATTAGAAGTCAACGGAACGATTTATGATGTGATTATGGAAGCCGATATTAAGAAAAGTAAAACTCCTACGCTGGTACGTTCTGCCTCTAAGCAACCGGTTCAGCCTTTAAAAGTAAATGCTAAGTCGAAAACAAGTAAAATTGTTGCACCCATACCAGGGGTAATAATGTCTCTCAATATAAAAGTAGGAGATACTATTAAAGAAAACGATTTATTATTAGTTCTGGAAGCTATGAAAATGGAAAATAATATAGTTGCAGAAAAATCTGGAGTCGTTACAGCTATACATGTTGCGGTGGGCGAACAGGTTTTACAAGACGCTTTAATGATAGAACTAGAGTAGTTATTTTAAAGTTCATGTTATTAAAAAAAGTAAACTAATTATTATCTAAAAAGATAAAAAAATGAAGAAACTAATATTAGTATTTAGTGTTTTATCCTTATTGATCTTTATTAGACCAGTATTCGGATTAGGCGCAGATACGAACTCTACAAACAATACTTCTGTATCAACAACGCAAGTTGAACTTTCAGAAGGTGAAGGTGTTTTCGATGGAGCTCTTAATGGAATAAAAACGTTTTACAGTTACACAGGGTTTGCTAATTCAAGCTCAGGAAATGTCATTATGATAATTATAGGAATCGTTTTTATTTATTTAGGAATTAAATACGATTACGAACCTTTATTATTAATTCCAATTGGCGCCGGTGTTATACTCGGTAATATTCCTTTTGTGGCCGGAAATCAAACGGGGATTTATGAAACAGGATCTGTTTTAAATTACCTTTATTTTGGTGTCGTCAAAGGGATATATCCACCACTAATTTTCTTGGGTATTGGTGCTATGACGGATTTCTCGTCACTAATTGCAAATCCTAAATTAATGCTTTTAGGCGGTGCGGCACAAATAGGTGTATTTGCAACGTTTTTAGGTGCTCTTTATTTAGGCTTTAATCTTCCTGAATCGGGTGCAATAGGTATTATTGGTGGTGCCGATGGCCCAACAGCCATATTCCTTTCATCTAAACTAGCAAACGGAGTTAACATTATGCCAGATGGTACAACGGTTAAAAACTTAATTGGGCCAATCGCTATTGCAGCATACTCTTATATGGCATTAGTACCCGTAATTCAACCGCCTTTAATGCGCTTGTTAATTTCTAAAAAAGATAGAAAAATTAGAATGAAACCACCAAGAGCGGTAACACAAAAAGAAAAAATGATTTTCCCTGTAGTGGCTTTAATTTTAACAACTTTTATTTCACCTAGCTCATTACCGTTATTAGGGATGTTATTCTTTGGTAACTTACTAAAAGAATCTGGAAGAACAGAACGGTTAGCTGATACAGCACGAACCAAATTAATTGATATTGTTACTATTTTACTTGGGGTAACTGTTGGTGCCTCTACACAAGCAGATATTTTTATCACCAAAGATTCTATGTTAATATTTGGACTAGGAGCTACCTCCTTTGTAATTGCTACTTGTGGCGGACTATTATTTGCTAAATTTATGAATCTATTCCTAAAAGGCGATAATAAAATAAATCCTTTAATTGGTGCGGCAGGCGTTTCTGCTGTTCCCGATAGTGCCCGAGTTGTACATACCGAAGGATTAAAATCAGATCCAACAAACTATTTATTAATGCACGCTATGGCTCCAAATGTTTCAGGAGTTATTGGGTCTGCTATTGCTGCAGGGATCATATTAAGTTTCTTAGGTTAAAACATGGTTCTTTTAATTATTAAAATGAACAAACAGCAATTTTTAAATTTTTTATAAAATGAAAATACCAAATAAAATGACAGCAGATGAGGCTGTTAAGTTAATAAAATCTAACGATAGAGTTTTAATTCAAGGAGGTTCGGCAACACCACAAGCACTAATAAACGCAATGGTGGCTAGAGCTCATGAATTAAGAAATGTTGAACTTGTACATTTGCATACAGAAGGAGCTTGTGGATATACCGCACCAGAATTAAGAGAAAGTTTTCATACCAATGCTTTTTTTATCGGTGGAAACATTCGTAAAATGGTTGGAAATACCGTAGATTATATTCCCGTTTTTTTAAGTGAAATTCCTAGTTTATTCCGTCAAGGTTATATGGATTTAGATGTGGTAATGGTAAATGTGTCGCCTCCAGATAAACATGGGTTTTGCTCATTGGGAGTGTCCGTAGATATTGTTATTTCGGGTATTGAACAAGGTAAAAAGGTTATCGCTCAAATTAATTCGCGTATGCCTCGTACTTTTGGTGATGCTCAAATACATTTAAAACATTTTGATGCTTGTGTTGAAATAGAAGAAGAAATCTATGAAATGAGTTTTGTAGAACCTTCAGAAATTGAAAAATCAATAGGTAAAAACATTGCAGAAATTATTGATGATGGCGCAACGCTTCAAATGGGTATTGGTGGTATTCCAAATGCTGTTTTAACATTTTTACATAACCACAAAAATTTAGGGGTACATACCGAAATGTTTTCTGAAGGTGTGGTAGATTTAGTAAAAAAAGGAGTTGTAAACGGTTCTAAAAAGAAAACTAATCCTTATAAAATAGTTTCTGGTTTTGCTATGGGAACACGTCGTTTATACGATTTTATGGATGATAATCCTGAAATTGAAATGAATGATATTGGATATGTAAATGATACCTCTATAATTAGAAAGAATCCAAAGGTAACCGCGATAAATTCTGCGATTGAAGTAGATTTAACAGGACAAATTTGTGCCGATTCTATTGGGCAAAGAATGTTTTCCGGAGTTGGTGGGCAAATGGATTTTATGCGTGGTGCGGCATTATCGGAAGGCGGAAAACCAATTTGCGCCATTACTTCTACAACAGGAAAAGGGGTTTCTAAAATAACACCAGTGTTAAAAACCGGTGCCGGTGTAGTAACAACCCGTGCACACGCTAGGTTTATAGCTACAGAATATGGTATAGCCGAATTATTTGGCAGAAACCTTAAACAACGTGCACAAGCGCTTAGAGACATTGCACATCCCGATCATAGAGAAGAATTAGATAAAGCTATTTTTGAAAGATTTGGAAGTAGTTTAATGATAAAATAATATTAATTATTATGGACAATAAAAACAAAAAACTTTTTTCAGATTTCCCTCCGGTTTCTACCGAGCAGTGGATGGAAAGAGTGACCGCAGATTTAAAGGGGGCCGATTTTGATAGAAAACTAGTTTGGAAAAACCTCACTGGAATTAATTTTCAGCCTTGTTATAATCTTGAAAACAAAATTACACAGCTTAAAAATACCGGCGAAAATTCGCAGTCTTTAGTGAATTACCGTAAGGTGGCTGTTTGTTGTGCAGAATCTGGAAATGAACTAGCTTTAAAAGCGATTGAAGAAGGTATAACCGGTATTATTTTTCAATTATTAGAAACGGTTTCTGTTGAAGAACTTTTAAAAGGTATCGATTTAGAAGCTATAACAGTTTCGTTTGAACTTTATAATAACGCCGTCGTTTTTACTAAGGATTTAGTTGCTTTTGCAAAGGGTAAAGCCTTAAAAGGATACATAAATACAAGCGTTATTTCTAACTATGTTACTACTGGAAATTTTAACGATAGTAAAATAGATGAACTAGCAGAACTTATAAAATTAACTGAAGATTTTCCAAAATTTAAAGCTATTACCATCTCCGGAACCGAGTATTTAGATTCAGGAGCCAATCAAGTTCAAGAAATAGCTTACACCTTAAATTCTTTAGTTTTTTTAATTGAAAAATTAAATAAAAAAGGCATTTCGGTTCAATATATTTTAAATAATTCAAACTTTTTATTAGCTATTGGTTTGGAATATTTTGTTGAAATAGGCAAATTTAGAGCCTTTAATAACTTATTAGCCGAAGTGGCCAATAAATATGGCGTTGCAAAATATAGCAATATTATTACCGCTAAAACTTCTATTTGGAGCAAATCTATTACCGATGCCGAAACTAATTTATTGCGTTGTACTACCGAAGCCATGTCGGCCATTTTAGGAAATGTCGATGGGGTTTTAATCGATCCTTACGATAAGGAATTTAAAACGCCTTCAGATTTTTCTAGTCGAATAGCGGGTAATATTACTACTATTTTAAAAGAAGAATCGTACTTCGGAAAAGTTTCAAATCCAGTCGATGGTTCTTATTATATTGAAGAAGTAAGTTCTAAAATAGCAGAGAAAGCTTTAGAATTATTTAAAGCAATTGAAGCGGACGGTGGTTTTTATAAAGCATTTGAAGCTGAAGCTATTCAAGAACAAATTGCTGAAATTCGCTTGAAAAAATTAAAATTAATTAGTCAACGTAGAACACCGATGGTTGGGATAAATAAATATCCAAACCTTATGGAAACTGTGGATGAAAATTTACTTTCCAAAGGAGACGTCACAAATTCTAAGGTATTAACGCCACGTAGAGCATCTTTAGAAATTGAAGCCATGCGTAGAGTAACCGAAGAGTTGGTAAAAGAAACGGGAAAACGTCCTATAGTTCAATTAGCTAGTTATGGTAATTTAACCATGCGTAAAGCTAGAGCTGCTTTTGCTTACGATTTTATTGGTGTTAGTGGTTTCGATGTGCATCAAGAAGAAAGCTTTGCCGATGCAGTTACGGCTGCCGATGCGAGTGCTAAATCAGATTCACAAGTAGTGGTTATTTGTAGTTCCGATGAAGATTACGATGCTACAGCTACAAACTTTATAAAAGCATTTAGAGCTATAAATACTAATAAAGTATTATTGTTAGCCGGTGCGCCAAAAAACATGGACGAATTAACTGAATTAGGTTTAGATGGTGTTGTAAATATGAGATCGGATGTACTTGTAACACTTTCTGCCATTCAGAATAAAGTTCAAAAAACCTTAAAAACTTTAGAAGTATGAGACCCGATTTTTCAGATATAAAATTAAATTCAGCCGTTAAACAAACCGCTGCAGTTTCAGAAGATCATCACGTTTGGAATACTCCCGAAGGCATTCCCGTAAAAAAACATTTCACAAAAGAAGACATTGCAGAGGCTGAGCATTTAGGTTATGCTGCTGGTGTGCCTCCTTTTTTAAGAGGGCCTTATAGTGCTATGTATGCCATGCGTCCTTGGACCATTAGACAATATGCTGGTTTTTCTACTGCCGAAGAGTCTAATGCCTTTTACAGAAGAAATTTAGCGGCTGGTCAAAAAGGACTTTCTGTTGCTTTCGATTTGGCTACACACCGTGGTTACGATTCCGATCATCCTCGTGTAACGGGAGATGTTGGTAAAGCTGGTGTTGCCATAGATTCTATTTTAGATATGGAAATTTTGTTCGATCAAATTCCATTAGATAAAATGTCGGTTTCTATGACTATGAATGGTGCTGTATTACCAATTATGGCTTTTTATATTGCAGCAGCAAGAAAACAAGGTGTTGCTTTAGATAAACTTTCTGGAACCATCCAAAATGATATTTTAAAAGAATTTATGGTGCGTAATACATACATTTATCCACCATTACCTTCCATGAGAATTATTGGTGATATTTTTGATTACACCACGAAAAACATGCCTAAGTTTAATTCCATTTCAATTAGTGGTTACCACATGCAAGAAGCAGGGGCAACGGCAGATATTGAGTTGGCTTATACTTTGGCCGATGGTATGGAATATATTAGAACGGGATTAAAATCTGGTTTAAAAATTGATGAATTTGCACCGCGTTTATCCTTCTTCTGGGCAGTAGGAATGAATCACTTTATGGAAATTGCTAAAATGCGTGCGGCACGTATGCTATGGGCAAAAATCATTAAGTCTTTCAACCCAAAAAATCCAAAATCAATGGCATTGCGTACGCATAGCCAAACGTCTGGATGGAGTTTAAGTGAGCAAGATCCTTTTAATAATGTTGCTAGAACTTGTGTAGAAGCTATGGCTGCCACTTTAGGTGGAACACAATCTTTACACACCAATGCCTTAGATGAAGCGATTGCATTGCCAACCGATTTTTCTGCGAGAATAGCGCGTAATACTCAGATTTTTATTCAAGATGAAACACAGATGACTAAATCTGTAGACCCTTGGGCTGGTTCTTATTATGTTGAATATTTAACCCAAGAAATCGCTAAAAAAGCATGGGCTTTAATTGAAGAAGTTGAAGAACTTGGTGGCATGGCAAAAGCTATTGAAACTGGTGTTCCTAAACTTCGTATTGAAGAAGCTTCGGCTCGTAAACAAGCGCGTTTAGATTCTGGTCAAGATATTTTAGTTGGTGTGAATAAATTTAAAACAACTGAAAAATCTAACATAGAAATTTTAGAAGTAGATAATACGGTGGTTAGAGATTCTCAAATTGCCCGTTTAAATAAAATGAAAGCGGAACGTAATTCTGAATTGGTTGCAGCTAATTTAAAAGCATTGGAAGATTGTGCTGGTAGCGGAAAAGGTAATTTATTAGAATTAGCTGTAGAAGCAGCTGAAAATTTTGCTACTTTAGGTGAAATTTCAGATGCTTTAGAAGTTCATTTTGGAAGACATAAAGCGGATACTAAATTAATAAGTGGTGTGTACGGAAAAGAAGTAAATAACGATGATACTTTTGCTAAAGCGCAAAAATTAGCCGATAAATTTGAAGAAGTTGAAGGGCGCAGACCAAGAGTTATGATTGCAAAAATGGGGCAAGATGGTCACGATAGAGGCGCTAAAGTAGTCGCTTCTAGTTTTGCAGATTTAGGTTTCGATGTGGATATGGGATCTTTATTTCAAACGCCAGAAGAAGTGGCGAAACAAGCCATAGAAAATGATGTACATTTTGTAGGAGCCTCAAGTTTAGCGGCGGGTCATAAAACTTTAATTCCTCAATTAATTGGTGAATTAGAAAAATTAGGACGACCAGATATTATGGTTTTTGCTGGAGGTGTTATACCTGCTCAGGATTACGATTATTTATTAGAAAGAAAAGTAGCAGCCATTTTTGGTCCTGGTACTGTAATTTCAGAATCGGCCATTACCATTATGGAAAAATACCTAGAGCAAGAATAAGTTTTAAATAATCCCATGATATAAATTTTTTAATTAATTGTTTGTCTTAAAAGAGGCTATCTAAACGTATTGTTTGATGTTGTTTTGAGGTGTTGAAGTTTTATAATTATCATAAAATTAGCTTCAACAAGTTAACCTATCGAAACAAAACATCACATAATGTTAAGATAGCCACTTTTTATTTTGAATTGGAAATTGATAATCGAAATGCTAAGAAATAATTTGTGCAATCAACTTTAATTCGTCTTCATTAAACTCTAAATTATTTAAAGCTTTTACATTTTCTTTTAATTGATTTGTGGAACTGGCACCAATTAAAACCGATGCAACTTGCTTTTGCCGTAAAATCCAGGCAATTGCCATTTGAGATAATTTTTGGTCACGCCCTTCAGCAATTTCAGATAATTTTTTTATTTTTTCTATATTATTGTTTACCGTTTCTGTATCCAAATAGGTTAAATTTTTTGCTGCTCTCGAATCTTTTGGGATACCGTTTAAATATTTATTAGTTAACATACCTTGGGCTAAAGGGGAGAAAGCAATACAACCTATACCATTATTTTCTAAGGTTTCTAAAAGGCCATTTTCAACCCAACGGTCTAACATAGAATATCGTGCTTGGTGCAATATAAAAGGCACGTTGTATTCACGCAATAATTGGGCTGCGCGTTGTGTTTCGGCAGGCTGATAATTCGATATACCAACATATAAGGCTTTGCCTTGGCGTACAATATCAGCAAGAGCACCCATGGTTTCTTCTAATGGCGTATCTGGGTCTGGACGGTGATGATAAAAAATATCGACATAATCCAAATTCATTCGTTTCAAACTTTGGTCTAAGCTAGACATCAAATATTTACGAGAACCATAATTACCATAAGGTCCTGGCCACATATCATAACCTGCTTTTGTGGCTATAAATAATTCATCTCGATAGTTTTTAAAATCGTTTTTAAAAATTGTTCCAAAATTTTCTTCAGCCGAACCATATGGAGGACCGTAGTTATTCGCTAAATCAAAATGTGTAATGCCTAAGTCGAATGCACATCGCAAAACATTTCTAGCATTTTGGATATTATCAATAAACCCAAAGTTATGCCATAAACCTAAGGAAAGAGCAGGGAGTAAAACACCGCTTTTTCCAGATCGGTTATAGGTCATATTATCATATCGTTTTGGGCTCGCTAAATAGCTTTGGATTTCAGACTTATCGTTAATTTGCATCCTGTTAAATTTTATTAAATGTAAATGTATAAATTACTTTTTATATAAGGTTAAAGCAGGAAAAACAAATTCATTTCAAATTTTCACTAAGAACATACTGTAAAAAACCTTTAAAGGTGTTATTTTTGCAGCCACTTTAAAGAATATTTCATGTCCGTTTCCAAAACCGAATTAGAAGAAAGAAAAGCAGGAAAAGATTTATATAGCTACCAAAAAGGGGCTATTGATAAAATTTTTAAAAGTTTTGAAGAATCTCCAGCCGATTATCATTTACTATATCAGCTTCCTACAGGAGGAGGAAAAACAGTTATATTTTCTGAAATTGTTCGACAATTCTTAAAAACACACAAAAAGAAAGTTTTGGTGATGACGCACCGTATTGAGCTGTGCCGTCAAACTTCTAATGTGCTTACCGAGTTTGGAGTAAACAACAAAGTGGTAGATAGTAAAGCCGATTTAAGCGATCAGGGAGATTACAGCTGTTTTGTTGCCATGGTAGAAACCTTAAACAACCGTTTAAATGATAACAAACTTGATATTTCGGATATTGGGTTAGTAATTATTGATGAGGCTCACTACAATTCCTTTACAAAATTATTTAAATTCTTTAGCCAATCGTTTATTTTAGGAGTTACAGCAACACCTTTAAGTTCGAGTATGGAATTACCAATGACCGATAATTATGATGAGCTCATTGTTGGTGAAAGTATAGAGTCGCTTATAGAAAATGGCTTTTTGGCTCGTGCCGAAATGTATTCGTACAATGTAGGTTTAACTTCTTTAGTTGTTGGAGCCAATGGGGATTATACGGTAAAATCTTCAGAAGATTTATATACGGCCAGCGATATGCTTTCAAAGCTTGTACAAGCCTACGAAGAGCGTTGTAAAGGCAAAAAAACTTTAATTTTTAACAATGGTATTAATACCTCTTTACACGTTTATGATTCTTTTAGACGTGCAGGGTATCCTATTGCGCATTTAGATAATACAAATACCAAAAAGGAACGCGCCATGATTCTAAAGTGGTTTAAGAAAACGCCGGGAGCTATTTTAACTTCGGTTAGTATTTTAACTACAGGTTTCGATGAGCCAACGGTTGAAAGTATTATTTTAAATCGTGCCACAAAATCGTTAACGCTTTATTACCAAATGATTGGTCGTGGCTCGCGTATTTTAAAAGACAAGAAAAGTTTTACAGTAGTCGATTTAGGTAATAACTTTCATCGTTTTGGAGCTTGGGGAGAAGATTTAGACTGGCAACGTATTTTCCGCTCTCCAAACTACTATTTAGATGCTATTTTAAGTGATGATGAGTTAGAAAGCAACTTTAGGTATGAAATGCCAGATGCTTTGCGAGCAAAGTTTTCAAAATCTAAAGATGTGTATTTCGATATTCAGAAAACCTATGTAAACTCAATTAAAAATGGAGAATCGTCCAAAGTGGTTTTAGAACGTTCTATTGAGCATCATGCCAAGATATGTATCGAAAATAGTGAAGATGTTTATGATGCCTTAGCCTTAGCAAAATTGTTAGGAGACGATATTGATTTCCGTATACAGCGTTATACCAAATGTATCAGTAAAAGTACTTATAATTTTGTAGATTGGCTTAAAGGAGATTATCGTAAAAAACTAAATAGCTATTTGCGAATCAATTTTGATGACGTTTTCGAACAAATACATGGATATCCACCTGAAGAATAAATTACTTTATTTAGAAATATTGATTTTTATTGGTTAACCTATTTTTTATGAAATATTTTTATATCTGTTTAATAATTGTATCCGTATTTTCCTGTTCAACTGAAAAAAAATCTAATAAGTTAGAGAGAGATAATAAAAAAACAGCACCTCATATTTCTTCAACATCTTTAGTGATATTGGGTACTATTCAAGATGCTGGCTCACCTCAAATAGCTTGTAAAAAAGTTTGTTGTGAACATTTGTTTGAAACACCAGATAATAGTCGTAAAATAGTCTCGTTAGGCTTAATAGATGCTCCAAATTCAAAATCTTATTTGTTCGATGCTACACCAGATATTGGTACACAAGTAAAATCTCTAACCAAACTGGTTGAAGGAAACAGCAACGAAATGGTGGATGGTATATTTTTAACCCATGCCCACATTGGGCATTACACAGGTTTAATGTTTTTAGGAAAAGAAGCAATGGATGCCCAAAAAGTACCCGTATATGCTATGCCTAAAATGCGAGATTTCCTAAAGCATAATGCGCCATGGAGTCAACTTGTAAATAGAAATAACATTGCAATTAAAGCTTTAGAAAACGAAAAAGCACAGCAACTATCATCCCACTTAAAAGTGATTCCTTTTTTAGTACCACATCGCGATGAGTACTCCGAAACGGTAGGTTATAAAATTATAGGGCCAAACAAATCGGCTTTATTTATTCCAGATATTGATAAATGGAGTACATGGAAAAAGGATATTGTTGCCGAAATTAAAACAGTAGATTATGCATTTTTAGATGCCACATTTTATAGTGGGAAAGAAATTAACAATAGAGATATTTCTCAAATTCCTCATCCTTTCATCATAGAAAGCTTAGAAAAGTTTAAAAACTTAGAAAAAAAAGATAAGAATAAAATAGTGTTCATCCATTTTAACCATACAAATCCTGTAATAAATACCACTAGTAAGGAAGCCCAAAACGTGATAGCGGCAGGATTTAGAATAGCTCAAATTCATGATGTTTTCGAATTATAGCTTTTAGGAACAGATTTTATTTAAACCTTTTAGATATTTATAGGTCTAAACAGAAATGTTTTAAAGATGACCAAATATATCACCAGTTTAATTATCTGTTTAAGTTTTCAATTATTTTCACAGGCTCAAAGCCAGCTCAGCGCAACCATTATAGGTTCGGGTTCACCAAAATACAATGTCGAACGAGCAGGACCTTCGGTACTAATTTCTTATGAAAACACCCATATTTTGATAGATATGGGAAACGGAACTCAAGCAAATTTAGAAAAATTAAACATTAAGAATAAAGATTTAAATGGCTTGCTTTTCACACATCATCATTTAGATCATAATGAAGAATTTACGCCACTTTTTATAAAAACTTTGCTTAGCGGAAATCACTTTGATATTGTTGGGCCAAAACCTACTACCGATTTAGTAAACACCATTTTAAAAAACTACGAAGAAGATATTGCCTATCGACTTTCTAAAAAACAACGTACTTTTAGTGATGTGGAAACGCACTTTACTATTAACGAATTAAAAGGCGGTGAAACTTTTAATATTGGCGATATTAAAATTACATCAACCCCCGTAAATCATACCATTTCAACACTAGCTTACCGTTTTGATGCTGGAGGCACATCTATTGTTATTTCCGGCGATTTATCTTATTCTGAAACCTTGGCACCATTAGCAAAACAGGCCGATTATTTAATTATAGATTCGGGAGGAAGTATAGAATTAGGAAAAACAAATAGAAGGAAAGCGAGTAATAAAATTCGAACTAATAAAGAATTTGCCCATGTAAATTTATATGAAAGTTCGCTTATGGCAAAAGAAGCCGAAGTGAAAAATTTAGTGCTTACTCATTTCAATTTTACAAATGTAGATGAAGATGCTACTAGTGCAGAACTACATAAAAATTATTCCGGAACTATATTTTATGCGGAAGATTTAATGTCTTTTCCAAAAAATTCGAAGAATCAAAAAAACACAGTAAAACCTAATAAGGCCGATAATACCAATCAGCAAGCCCCAAATTTTAAAAAAATGTTGAGTAGAATGGATACCAATAAAGATGGTAAAATCTCAAAAACTGAAGCCAAAGGGCGTTTAAAAGAGAATTTTGATAAACGAGATGGAAACAAGGATGGTTTTATTGCTGAAACAGAATTTAGTAGAAGTAACCCATAAATTATTTCTAATTATAAATTTTTTGTCTTAATATTTATCTGTAGTCTATATATTACAATAATTTTGTTTGATTACTTTTTGTGAATAATAATATGTTTTAAATCAGTCATAATCTTGCTATAGTAGTTTTTTTCTTTCTAATTTTAGTGTAAACACAAAGAAATATTTAAATTATTTTTTCATTTTCAATTAATATAGTTATTTTTTCAAATTATTAGTAACTTTTATTATTATCAATAAGAGCCCCACTCTAATTATTGACTACTTAACCATGAAAAAAGAAAAAGAAAGACTAAAAGCTTTAAAATCTTATGATATATTAGATTCTAAGAGCGAAGTTGAATTCGATAGAATTACCAAATTAGCCTCCTTAATATGTGAAACTCCCGTTTCTTTGA
This sequence comes from Algibacter pacificus, assembly GCF_008033385.1. Classification (GTDB taxonomy): domain Bacteria; phylum Bacteroidota; class Bacteroidia; order Flavobacteriales; family Flavobacteriaceae; genus Algibacter; species Algibacter pacificus. The sequence goes on from NZ_VOGY01000002.1 coordinate 400,750, forward strand.
TATCATTGATTGATGAAAACAGACAATGGTTTAAATCTAAAACAGGTCTAGAGGTTGAGCAAACCGATAGAGATATTGCATTTTGTAACTTAGCTATACAACAAGACGCAATTTATGAGGTATTTGATGCTAGCACAGATGAGCGTTTTAAAAATAATCCTCTTGTTTTAAATGACCCACATATAAAATTTTATACGGGTCAGCCCTTAATAGACCCTAAAGGCTATGCATTGGGAACATTGTGCGTTGTAGATAATAAACCTAAAAAACTTACCGATAACCAAAAGGCCGCCCTTAAGTTATTAGCAGATGAAGCCATAGACCTTATTGTTAGTAGAAAAGCAAAAGAAAACCATAAACACTTTGGAAGATTGTTTGAGCTCTCTAACGATTTAATCTGTATCGCAGGAATCGATGGTTATTTTAAAAAAGTAAATCCAGCTTTTGAAGAAAACCTTGGTTGGGATACCCAAGCGCTCTTAGAAACTTCTATTTTCGATTTTATTCATCATGCAGATGTTGAAATAAGCGCTAAAGAAATAATGAAACTTGCAGAAGGCTCTGATACCGTTAATTTTACCAATAGATTTAGAAATGTAAAAGGTGAGTATAGGGTTTTGCAATGGGTGGCTTCTCCAGAACCCAATACAGGAAATATTTTTGCAATTGCAAGAGATATAACCAATGAAGTAAATAAATCCAAAGCTTTAAAAATTAGTGAAGAACGGTTTAAAATATTTTTTGAAAACTCTCAAGGACTTATGTGTACCCATGATTTGGAAGGAAATTTTATAACTGTTAATAATTCTGGAGCAAAATCCTTAGGTTATACAAAAGATGAGGTTAAAAACTTTTCCCTTTATGATATTATTCCAAAAGAAAGATATTCAAAATTAAATAATTATCTTAAAAATATAGCCGAAAATAGAACGTTTAAAGGAGAAATGATAACGGTTAAAAAAGATGGGACTAAACGCATTTGGATTTTTAGTAATACCCTAGAAGCTCAACATACAGATGCTCCTTATGTCATTGGAAATGCGGTTGATATAACAGAACAGTACCATTTAGAAAAAAATCTTAAAAAGGTTAAACAACTTTTAGAACAAACAAATAAGGTTGCTAGAGTTGGAGGTTGGGAAGTAGATTTAATCAAACAAAAAGTCAATTGGACTTCCATGACTCGAGAAATTCACGCTGTTTCAGATGACTATACCCCTAATGTAGAAGAAGGTATTTTATTCTATAAAGAAGGTGTCCATAGAGATCGTATAGAAGCCGCTGTTAATAGAGCTATCACAGAGAACAAAAGTTTTGATCTGGAACTCATTATTATTGATCAAAATAACAATGAAGTATGGATTAGAACTATAGGCTATCCTGAATTTAAATACGGGAAATGCGTGCGGTTATTTGGTGTTTTTCAAGATATAAACGCTCGTAAAATTACCGAAATTCAATTTAAAGAATCTAAAAAACTTTTAGATGATGTTTTAGATGCGGCAACACAGGTTTCTATAATAGCTGCCAATTTGGAAGGAACCATTACCGTTTTTAATAAAGGAGCAGAAAAACTATTAGGTTATACTGCAAGCGAAATGGTAAACAAACAATCTCCACTTATTTTACATGATAGTAATGAGGTTTTAAATAGAAGTACAGAGTTAAGTATTCTTGAAAATAAAACGATAGAAGGTTTTGATGTTTTTACTCATATTGCCAAAATAAAAGGAGTAGAAGAGCGAGAGTGGACTTATATTACTAAAAAAGGTGATCGTTTAACAATGTCTTTGGTAGCTACACCAATTAATAATAGCCTAAATAAAATTATAGGATTTTTAGTAGTGGGAACAAACATTACTAAAAGAAAAAAAATAGAAACAGATCTTCAAAATGAACAAGTTAGATTAGCATCCTTTGTAGAAAATGCTCCCGCTGCTGTAGCCATGTTAGACAAAAACATAAATTATATAAATGTAAGTCGTAAATGGCGAGAAATGTATCATTTAAAAGATATAGACATTGTGGGGATGTCGCACTCAAAAGTCTTCCCAGACCCTGATGGAGAAAGAAAAAAAAGATATAAAGCTGTACTTAATGGAGAAATTATAAACAAAGATGAAGAAATTTATATTTCTCAAAAAACAGGAAGTAAAAAAACAATTAGCTGGGAAATGAGGCCTTGGTACAATTACCTAGGAGAGGTTGATGGTTTTATGGTTTCCACTCAAAATATAACTCCTATTATAGAACAGCGTGAAGAACTAAAAAAAGCAAAAAAACAGGCAGAACAGGCAAGTGTAGCTAAATCAGAGTTTTTAGCAAACATGAGTCATGAAATAAGAACCCCTTTAAACGGGGTTATCGGTTTTACAGATTTAGTATTAAAAACAGAATTATCCGAAGCTCAAGAGCAATACTTAAACATTGTAAACCAATCTGCAAATGGACTTTTAAATATTATTAACGACATTTTAGATTTTTCTAAAATTGAAGCCGGAAAATTAGAGCTCGATATTGATAAATGTGATCTATACGAAATTGGTTGTTATGCATCCGATATTGTTAACTACCAAATAGAAAAGAAAAATTTAGAACTCCTATTAAACCTTTCTCCAGAATTACCACGGTTTATTTGGGCAGATTCTATTCGGTTAAAACAAATTTTAATTAATCTACTTGGCAATGCGGCAAAGTTTACCGAAAAAGGAGAAATAGAATTAAAAATTGAAAGTATTAAAGCAAATAAAAATAGTGATATCTTTCGTTTTAGCGTTAGAGATACTGGCGTAGGCATAAAAAAGCAAAAACAATCCAAAATTTTTGATGCCTTCTCTCAGGAAGATAGCTCTACCACAAAAAAATATGGAGGAACTGGACTTGGGCTTGCCATTTCTAATAAACTTTTAAAAATGATGGATAGTCAACTTCAGCTTAAAAGTGAATTAGGAGTTGGAAGTACCTTTTATTTTGATGTAGAATTTAAAAGTGAACATGGAAAAAAAACGGAATGGGAAAATTTAACCCAAATAAAAAATGTTCTCATTGTGGATGACAACCAAAACAATAGAAATATTCTCAATCAAATTTTAAGATTAAAGGATATTAAAACAGAGGAAGCCAAAAGTGGTTTTGAAGCCTTACAATTACTATCCGAGAATAAATTATATGATGTAATTATTATGGATTACCATATGCCGTATATGAATGGTATAGAAACCATAAAAAAAATAAGAGAAAACTTTTACAACGTAGATAAAAAAAATCAACCTGCTATTTTGTTGTATAGTTCTTCGAGTGATACAGAGGTAATTAATGAAGTAAAGGATTTAGGTATTACCAAGAGGCTTACAAAACCAGCAAAAATGAGAGAAATTTATGCGTGTTTGTCTGATTTATACTCTAAAGATAGTAATCCAATAATTAATAAAAAGCAAAAAATAAACGCCTTAAAACTAGAAGAAAACACCATTCTTTTAGTAGAAGATAATATTGTAAACCGACTTTTAGCTAGAACCGTAATAGAAAGAAATTTTCCAAACTTTACCGTTGTCGATGCTGTTAATGGAGCTGTAGCTGTAGATTTATTTAAAAAACAACACTTCGATGTAGTTATAATGGATGTCCAAATGCCTATAATGAATGGCTATGAGGCTACTCGTTTAATTAGAGACATTGAAATCGGAAAATCCCAAACTCCAATTGTAGCAATTACCGCAGGTAACGTAAAAGGTGAAAGAGAAAGATGTTTAAGTATGGGGATGAGTGATTTTATTGTAAAGCCAATGGTAGAAAACGATTTAGTAAATATTATAAATAAATGGCTGCCAGCTACCATAGAAATATCTAATGGTAATACCAGAATAACTCCAGAAACAACCAATTGGGATACCCATTTTAATATACAACAGCTAAAAACATATTTTGGTGATGATATAGAAAGTATTGACCGAATGAAATTGGTAATGATTGATCAGGTAATAGAAAGTAAACAGACTATGAAATTAGCAATTAAAGCAAAAGACCTAGATTCAATTAGGGGAATTGGTCATAAATTGTATGGCACTAGCGTAAATACAGGGTTACCAGTATTAACAAAAATAGCTGCCAAGTTTGAACTTTTGGAAAATTATGATGAAAATATTATTGATGATCTTTGGGTACAACTAAAACAAGAAATTGAAATTGTTTTAGAGATTCTTCAAGATTAAAGAAGAGCAGGTATAGTGTTTTTGCAAGGAGGTTAATTATTGCGTTCAATATTGTTTTTGTTCTATACGATCTAAAAAAACAAAATCTAACCGATGTTAAGGTGTTATTTTAAATATATGATTGTAAGCGTTTTAAGGTAAGTCGTTTTGTAAAAACAATGACTAAAAAAGATAAAATTGTCACAATTATTTTAATAGTAATTGGCGCTTGTTTTCGGATTCTATGCTCAAGTTAATAATGCATTCATCTCCTGATAAAATAGGCTCAATAATTTGAGGCCATTCTATAATAACCCAGTGGTTAGAATCTAAATAATCTTCTATTCCAAAATTATAAGCCTCTTCCAAATCGTTAATTCTATATAAATCAAAATGATAAATGTTTTCATTATCCAAGTCATATTCATTTACTAAAGAAAACGTGGGGCTACTTACATTATCCAGACTCCCTAAGGCTTTTACTAGGGCTTTTATTAGTGTGGTTTTACCAACCCCCATATCACCATAAAACAATAAGGTTTTTGATGTTGCTGAAGAAATAAGTTGCTTGGCAACTGCTTCAACTTGGTCTATGCTATAGGTTATATTCAATGCTACAAAATTTACACAACAATATTAATAAATAAAGTTTAAAAACCCCAAAAATCTAATTATGGATTGTTGGGGGTATATTCTATTTTGGGTTGAATACAATAAAAGGAATAATCATTTCTTCCAAGGAAACGCCACCGTGTTGATAAGTATTTCTATAATAACTAACATAGTGATTGTAGTTGTTGGGGTAGGCTAAAAACAAATCGTTTTTAGCGAAAATAAACGAACTGCTCATGTTTATAGCTGGCAAATGGATACTTTTAGGGTCTTTTGCTGCAAATACGTCTTTGTTTTCATAGGTTAAACTTTTACCTGTTTTATAACGAAGATTTAAACTGGTGTCGCGATCTCCAATTACTTTTGATGGGTTTTTTACGTTTATAGTACCGTGGTCTGTGGTTAAAATAAGTTTAAAACCCAATAACTGTGCTTGCTGTACCATTTCTAAAAGTGGAGAATTTTTAAACCAGCTATGCGTTAAAGAGCGATAGGCTTTATCATTCGAGGCTAATTCTTTAACCACTTCCATTTCGGTTTTAGAATGCGAAAGCATATCCACAAAATTATAAACCACTACGGTTAAATCGTTCTTTTTTAAGTTTTTAAAATTGTCTACTAGTTTTTTACCAGATTTTAAGTTGGTTATTTTAAAGTACTCATGTTCTAAATTACTTAAACCTAAACGCTTTAATTGTGCTTCTAAAAATTCGGCTTCAAATAGATTTTTACCACCTTCATCGGTATCATTTTTCCAGTAATTTGGAAAGAGTTTTTCCATATCGCTTGGCATTAAGCCAGAAAATATGGCATTTCTAGCATATTGCGTAGCAGTAGGGAGTATGCTAAAAAAAGCGTCTTCACGTTCTTTTTTGTAATAATTGTTTATTATCGGTTCAAAAACTTTCCATTGGTCATAGCGTAAATTATCGATAACTACTAATAAAGTCGGTTGCTCTTTGCTAAGCTCTGGTGCTATTTTTTCTTTAAAAAGCGTATGAGACATTATCGGAGCTTCGGTGTTTCGCTCAAACCAATCGGCATAGTTTTTTTCAATAAATTTTCCAAAATGAGAATTTGCTTCATTTTTTTGAGACTCTAAAATCTCAAACATCCCAACATCTTCAATATCTTCTAACTGAATTTCCCAATAAATAAGTTTTTGGTATAGGCTAACCCATTCTTCAAAACTATTTACCATAGATAAATCCATAGCTATTTTTCTAAATTCCTGCTGATAGTTGGATGTGGTTTTCTCTGAAACTAAGCGCGAATGATCTAAATTCTTTTTTAAACTTAAAAGGATTTGATTGGGGTTTACAGGTTTTATCAGGTAATCGGCTATTTTGTTTCCAATAGCATCTTCCATAATATATTCTTCCTCACTTTTGGTAATCATAACCACCGGAAGACTAGATTTTTTCTCTTTAAGTTCATTTAAAGTTTCTAGTCCTGAAAGTCCAGGCATATTTTCATCTAAAAATACAATATCGAAATTTTCTTCATCTAAAATATCAATAGCTTCAGATCCATTATTGCATTTGGTTACCAAGTAATTTTTCTTCTCAAGAAATAAAATATGTGGTTTCAATAAATCAATTTCATCATCTACCCAAAGTATTTTTATTTTATTCATTTGTATGTGTTTTGTAAAGATTTATAAGGTATAAAATAAAGCCTATAATTGAAATTTACCACTTGTAAATTGTTAGTTATGCTCATTTCATATACCTATATTTGTATTATAATAATTGTAAAGACTTAAAGTTTGAACAAATTAAAAATATTAAACGACCCAATTTACGGATTTATTACTATTCCAAATTCGCTAATTTTCGATTTAATTCAACATAAATACTTTCAACGTTTACGCAGAGTTACCCAAATGGGCTTGTCTTACATGGTATATCCGGGCGCACATCACACCCGTTTTCATCATGCTATTGGTTGTGTTCATTTAATGCAACAAGCTGTTAAAGTACTACGTTTTAAAGGGGTTAACATTAATAATGAAGAAGAAAACGCCTTGTACATTGCTATTTTATTGCACGATATTGGGCACGGGCCATTCTCGCATGCTATGGAACATAGTATTGTAAATAATATATCGCACGAGGAAATTTCATTGCTTTTTATGGAGCGTTTAAATAAAGAATTTAACGGAAGTTTAACGCTTGCGATAGAAATATTCAAGGGTAATTATCACCGTAAATTTATGTATCAGCTTATTTCGGGGCAGTTTGATATGGATCGGGCCGATTATTTAAAACGCGATAGTTTTTATACCGGTGTAGCCGAAGGACATGTAAATAGCGAGCGTTTAATTACCATGCTTAATGCGGTTGATGATAAATTGGTGGTTGAAGAAAAAGGGATTTATAGTGTTGAAAAATTTATTATTGCGCGTCGTTTAATGTATTGGCAAGTGTATTTGCACAAAACAGGAATTGTAGCCGAACAGCTATTAATTCGGGTTTTAAAACGCGCGAAGGAGTTAACTTTAAAAGGGATAAAACTAGAAGCTAGCTTGCCGCTTCAGTATTTTTTAAATCATAGTATCTCTATAGACGATTTTAATAACGACATATTAAATTTATTTTCGCAATTAGACGATTTTGATATTATTTCGGCTATGAAAGCTTGGCAATATCATAACGATTTTGTTTTAAGTAACATTTGTGAAATGATTATTAACAGGAACTTATTAAAAATTAAGATTAAAAATAAGCCTATAAAAAATCAAAGCTTAGAAAAACAAATTTTAGCCTTTATTCAAACCCATAATATAAGCAGGGCAGAGGCCGAATATTTTGTGTTTTCAGGTAGTATTTCTAACCAAGCCTATCAACTAAAACAGCAGGGAATTAATATCTTACACAAATCTGGAAAAATTGAAGATATTGTAAAGGCATCCGATCAACTCAATTTAAAAGCACTATCAAAACCAGTTACTAAATATTATATATGTTACCCTAAGGTTAAAGTTTAGGACATTTTTCCTATTTTTGCCTAAATTAAATTAAAACTATAAATTTTTAGTGTGAAGTTTACTGCACAGCAAATAGCGGATATTTTAGAAGGAGAAGTCGTAGGAAACCCAGAAATGGAAGTATCTAAGCTATCTAAAATAGAAGAGGGAGTACAAGGTTCGTTAACGTTCTTGTCGAACCCTAAATATAAGTCTTACATATACAAAACAGAAGCATCTGTTACTATTGTTAATAAAACGTTTAATCCTGATAATCCATTAAAAACAACACTTATTAAGGTCGATGATGCCTATATGGCATTTTCTAAATTACTAGAATATTACAATTCGGTAAAACAAAATAAGGTTGGTATAGAGCAACCATCATTTATATCAGAATCTGCCAAATATGGCGATAAAGTTTATGTTGGAGCTTTTAGTTACGTTGGTAATAACGTGGTTATAGCTGATAATGTAAAAATTTATCCAAATTGCTATATTGGAGATAATGTAACTTTAGGCGAGAATACCATTCTGTTTTCTGGGGCTAAAATATATTCAGATAGCATTATAGGAAAAAACTGTGTAGTTAATTCTGGTGTTATTATTGGTGCCGATGGGTTTGGATATGCTCCAAATGAAAATGGAGGGTACAACAAGGTGCCGCAAACAGGAAACGTCATTCTTGAGGATTATGTTGATGTTGGGGCTTGTACCACTATAGATAGAGCCACATTAGGATCAACTATAATTAGAGAAGGTGTTAAATTGGATAATCAAATTCAAATAGCACATAATGTTGAAATAGGTAAAAACACCGTAATTGCCGCTCAAACCGGGGTTGCTGGATCTACTCATATTGGTGAACATTGCCAAATTGGTGGTCAAGTAGGTATTGCAGGGCATATTACTATTGGTAATAATGTAAAAATACAAGCACAATCTGGTATCGCCAGACATGTAAAAGATAATGAAATTCTCCAAGGCTCACCAGCATTGGCCATAAGTGATTATAATAAGTCGTATGTTCACTTTAAAAATCTTCCAAAGATTGTTAAAAATTTAAATGATTTAGAAAAAATAAATGGGAATAGTTAATACTGAGATCAAGCAAAAAACCATTCAAAACGATGTTACATTAACTGGAGTTGGTTTACACACGGGTAAAAATGTAACCTTAACTTTTAAACCAGCACCAGCAAATTCGGGCTTATCCTTTAAACGTGTCGATTTAGAAGGGTCACCTGTAATAGAAGCCGATGCTAACTATGTTACAAGCACTCAACGTGGCACTTGTTTAGAAAAAAATGGAGTTACTATCCAAACTTCCGAGCATGTTTTAGCAGCTTTTGTAGGTTTAGATATCGATAATGCTATTATTGAACTTAATGCAGCCGAACCACCAATTATGGATGGGTCTTCTAAGTTTTTTGTTGAAGCTTTAGAAAAAGCTAAAATTGTAGAACAAGATGCTTTTAGAGAAGAATATGAAGTTACCGATATTATTTCTTACGTGGATGAAGAATCGGGGAGCGAGATTTTAGTTATGCCAGCTAAACAGTACCAAATTACAACTATGGTCGATTTTGGAACTAAAATTTTAGGAACTCAAAACGCGACTTTAAATCAAATGTCAGATTTTAAAGCCGATATTTCAAATTCTAGAACCTTTAGTTTTCTTCATGAAATTGAAATGCTTTTAGAGCACGGATTAATAAAAGGAGGCGATTTAAATAATGCCATAGTATATGTTGATAAAGCATTATCTCCAGAAACTATGGAAAAATTAAGAGTCGCTTTTAATAAAGATAATATTGCCGTTAAGCCTAACGGAATTTTAGATAATTTAACTTTGCATCACCCCAATGAAGCGGCTCGCCATAAACTGTTAGATGTTCTAGGCGATTTGGCTTTAGTAGGAACCCGTATTCGCGGAAAAATAATTGCAAACAAACCTGGGCACTATATTAATACACAGTTTGCAAAAAAATTAGCAAAACTTATAAAAATTGAACGTAGAAATAATGTTCCTAATATAGATTTGAATCAACCGCCTTTAATGGACGTTAATCAAATTATGGAAATGTTGCCTCATCGTCAACCATTTTTATTAATCGATAAAGTTTTCGAATTATCGGATAGCCACGTTATTGCCCAAAAAAATGTAACCATGAACGAAGAGTTCTTTAAAGGTCATTTTCCAGGTGCACCAGTAATGCCAGGAGTTTTAATAGTTGAGGCTATGGCGCAAACGGGAGGTGTTTTAGTTTTAAACACGGTTCCGGATCCTGAAAATTATTTAACGTTCTTTATGAAAATGGATAATGTTAAGTTTAAACAAAAAGTGGTTCCTGGAGATACTTTAATTTTCAAATGTTCGTTAATTACTCCTATACGTCGTGGTATATGCCACATGCAAGGTTACGCTTATGCCAATGGAAAACTTTGTGCTGAGGCAGAATTAATGGCGCAAATTTCAAAAGTAAAATAAAACGTGATTTTTTAGATATCATGAAATTTAAGATAATAAGCTAAAGGCTGAAAGATCTTGTATTTCATTTTTCTACTAAACTAAAATATAAAAAATGAATCAACCATTAGCATACGTGCATCCTGGTGCAAAAATTGCAAAAAATGTGGTCATAGAGCCTTTTACAACTATTCATAACAATGTTATAATTGGCGATGGCACATGGATAGGAAGCAATGTTACAATTATGGAGGGGGCACGCATTGGAAAAAATTGTAATATTTTTCCAGGCGCAGTCATTTCTGCAGTGCCACAAGATTTAAAATATAACGACGAAGAAACAACGGTAGAAATTGGAAACAATGTCACTATTCGCGAATGCGTTACCATTAATAGAGGGACAACCGACAGAATGAAAACAGTAATTGGCGATAATTGTTTAATTATGGCTTATTGCCACATTGCACACGATTGCGTTGTAGGTAAAAACTGTATTTTTTCTAATAATAGTACGCTTGCAGGACATGTTACTGTTGGAGACTTTGTGGTTATGGCCGGAATGACAGCTGTGCATCAATTTGTCTCTGTTGGTAACCATGCCTTTGTTACAGGAGGGTCTTTAGTGAGAAAAGATGTACCTCCCTACGTTAAAGCAGCTCGTGAACCCCTTTCTTATGTAGGGATAAATTCTGTAGGTTTACGTCGTCGTGGCTATGAGTCTGAAAAAATTAGAGAAATTCAAGATATTTATAGAATCTTATATCAAAAGAATTACAACAATACACAGGCTGCTGATTTAATTGAAGCAGAAATGGAGGCTACGCCAGAGCGGGACGAAATTCTTCATTTTGTTAGAAATTCGCATCGCGGAATTATGAAAGGATATTTTAAATCAAATTAAAACCAATTAGTCTTTTTTATCGGCTAAAATCAAACAATAAATTTCAAAAAAAACATTATGGTTACTACAAGTGATATTAGAAACGGATTATGCATTAGATACAGTAATGATATATATAAAATTGTAGAATTTTTACATGTTAAACCAGGAAAAGGTCCCGCGTTTGTAAGAACAAAAATGAAAAGTGTTACTAGTGGAAAAGTTATAGACAATACCTTTTCCGCTGGGCATAAATTAGAAGATGTTCGTGTAGAAACACATAAATTCCAATATTTATATAATGATGGTGAATTTTATCATTTTATGAATGAAGCCGATTATACCCAAATTCGTTTGTTAGAAGCCGCTTTAGATAATCCTGGATTAATGAAAGAAGGTGAAGTGGTTACAGTTTTAATTAACACAGAGGATAATATGCCACTTTCGGTAGATTTACCAGCAAGTGTTATTTTAGAAATTACTGCAACCGAACCTGGAGTTAAAGGAAATACAGCAACCAATGCAACTAAACCAGCAACGGTGGAAACAGGCGCTATTGTAAATGTTCCTTTATTTATCAATGAAGGAGATAAAATTAAAGTAGAAACAGCAAAAGGAACCTATAAAGAAAGAGTTAAGGAATAAAAACAGTATTCTATCAAATTTTTAAACAAAAACGATGAAATTTCCACAGCAACAGAGTCTAAAACAAATTGCAGATCTTATTGGTTGTAAATTTATTGGCGATAAAAACTTTCCTGTTTTAGGCATGAACGAAATTCATGTGGTTGAAGCTGGAGACATTGTTTTTGTAGATCATCCAAAATATTACGATAAAGCATTAAATTCGGCGGCCACTATTATTTTAATTAATAAAGAAGTAGAGTGCCCGAAAGGAAAAGCCTTATTAGTAAGTGATGATCCGTTTAGAGATTTCAATACTTTAACCAATCATTTTAAGCCTTTTCAATCGGCTCATTCTGCTATTTCAGCCTCAGCTAAAATAGGTCAAAACACGGTCATTCAACCTAATTGTTTTATTGGTCATAATGTAACTATTGGCGATAATTGTATCATTCATGCCAACGTTAGTATTTATGACGACGCAGTGATTGGTAATAACGTCACCATTCATTCGGGAACGGTTTTAGGTGCAAATGCTTTCTATTATAAAAAGCGCCCAGAGGGTTATGATCGATTAAAATCTGGTGGACGTGTAGTTATAGAAGATTACGTTGATATTGGCGCAGCTTGTACCATTGATAGAGGCGTAACCGCAGATACACGTATTGGATATGGTTCTAAATTGGATAATCAAATTCAAATAGGACATGATACAGTGCTTGGTAAAAAATGCCTTATAGCATCGCAAGTAGGAATAGCGGGTTGTGTTATTGTTGAAGATGGAGTTGTTATTTGGGGACAAGCAGGCGTTAAAAGTGGTATTACACTTGCGAAAGGAACCGAGCTTTTTGCGCAATCAGGATTAGGGCATTCAACCGACGAAAATAAAGTCTATTTTGGAACTCCGGCTGGTGAAGCTAGAGCAAAATTTAAGGAATTAGCTTATATCCGAAAGATTCCTGAAATATTAAAATCAATTAAGAAATAACCCCAAAAGTAATTCGGTTTTTACTTTAAAAATAGAATTCAAAAAATTACTTTTGTTAAGTAAATATAATAATGATAAAAAATCTTCTATGAGCGTTTTAGTAAACAAAGATTCAAAAATAATAGTTCAAGGTTTTACAGGAAGTGAAGGTACATTTCACGCCAGCCAAATGATTGAATACGGAACCAACGTTGTTGGTGGGGTAACACCAGGAAAAGGTGGTCAAACACATTTAGATAGACCAGTTTTCAATACTGTTTTAGAGGCAGTAGAACAAGTAGGAGCAGACACAACCATTATATTTGTACCGCCAGCTTTTGCTGCCGATGCTATTATGGAAGCTGCCGATGCAGGTATTAAAGTTATTATAACCATTACAGAAGGTATTCCTGTTGCCGACATGATTAAGGCTTCAACATATATTAAAAATAAATCATGCCGTTTAATTGGTCCTAACTGCCCAGGTGTTATTACGCCAGGTGAAGCTAAAGTTGGTATTATGCCAGGTTTTGTTTTCAAAAAAGGTAAAGTAGGTATTGTTTCAAAATCTGGAACTTTAACTTATGAAGCGGCAGACCAAGTGGTAAAACAAGGTTTAGGAATTACTACGGCTATTGGTATTGGTGGAGATCCAATTATTGGAACAACCACTAAAGAGGCGGTTGAATTATTAATCAACGATCCAGAAACTGAAGCGGTAGTCATGATTGGTGAAATTGGAGGTCAATTAGAAGCCGATGCTGCAAACTGGTACAAAGCTAGTGGAAGTAAAAAACCAGTTGTTGGTTTTATCGCTGGTGAAACGGCGCCTGCAGGTCGTACTATGGGACATGCTGGAGCGATTGTTGGTGGAAGTGATGATACGGCACAAGCTAAAAAGAAAATTATGAGAGCATGTGGAATTCACGTGGTTGATTCTCCTGCTGAAATTGGAAAGAAAATTGCTGAAGTTTTAGCTTAAATATTTGCTGAAATAAAAATATAATTCATTTTAAAAATCGTTAACTTCGTTTAGTTAACGATTTTTTTATACTTAATTTTAAGTCCCTTATTAAATGTATTAATATGAATGGAGTAAAATCATTTTTTATTTTTTGAATTTTATACCTTGACATACATTTAATATATATAAATATCGATTTTGAAGGTTTTATAAAATCTAATAAAATTTGAGATATGAATATTTATTTAATTTTAAAAGATTGAACAAATTTGAAATTTAGAAAAAAAGCCTATAGTTTTTTAGTCTAACGGCTTTTTTTAGGTTGAATTATATTTGGAATTATTATATTTGATTTTGGTTAAAATTTAATTCAAATAATAAAACTATAAGATGTTAATTTAAGCGGAATAAATCATAATTAGTAACCGCTTAGTTTTAAAGAACATTCAATTTGTGCTTAGATTTATTTAAGATACAATTGATATAAAAAATAAGTAAATACATGAAATTATTAGAAGGAAAAACAGCTATAATTACCGGAGCGAGTAGAGGAATAGGTAAAGGAATTGCTCAAGTTTTTGCAAAAGAAGGTGCAAACGTCGCATTTACATACAGCGCTTCTGTTGAAGCTGCAAATGAATTAGAAAAAGAATTAAATGCACTGGGCATTAAAGCTAAAGGCTATCAAAGTAATGCAGCCAATTTTGATGAGGCTCAAAAACTAGCCGCTGAAGTGGTTGCAGAATTTGGAAGTATTGATATTCTTGTAAACAATGCTGGTATTACTAAAGATAATTTATTAATGCGTATTAGTGAAGAAGATTTTGATTCCGTTATTGAAGTCAATTTAAAATCGGTTTTCAATATGACCAAAGCAGTGCAACGCACCATGTTAAAGCAACGTAAAGGCTCTATTATTAACATGAGTTCGGTAGTTGGCGTAAAAGGGAATGCGGGACAAACTAATTATGCAGCATCAAAAGCGGGGATTATAGGTTTTTCTAAATCTGTAGCTTTGGAGTTAGGGTCTAGAAATATTAGAAGTAACGTAGTGGCTCCTGGATTTATTGAAACTGAAATGACGGCAAAATTAGATGAAGAGGTTGTAAAAGGATGGCGCGCAGGAATTCCATTAAAACGTGGTGGAACTCCAGAAGATATCGCTAATGTTTGCGTGTTTTTAGCTAGCGATATGTCGGCTTATATGACGGGGCAAACGTTAAATGTGGATGGCGGTATGCTGACTTAATTTAAGTTTTGTTTTTCATATTTCTACGTTGGTGGAAATTTTTTTCACATTGAATTTAAAAACTTAAATGCAAACAGAAACAATACTATATATTTTACTTGCTGGAATTATAGCACTTGGGCTATCTGTTTTTCAGTATGTTAATAAAACGAAAAGCATGTCTAAATTAAACATGCTTTTCGCTTTTTTACGATTTATTACTATTTTTTCAGTACTTATATTATTAATAAATCCAAAATTTACACAAACTACCTTTACTACCGAAAAACCCAATTTGGTTATTGCGGTCGATAATTCCAACTCCATAAAACATTTAAATCAATCTGAAAAAGTTAAAACTTTGGTTAAAACCATTTCAGAGAATACGGAATTAAAAAATAAATTTAATCTAGAATTTTACACTTTTGGAGCTAAGTTTCAAGCGTCCGATATGTTATCATTTTCAGAAAAACAATCGAATATAAACGAAGCCTTTACCCAATTATCCCAAATTTATAAAACAAGCAATGCTCCAACGGTATTAATTTCCGATGGAAATCAAACACTTGGTAACGACTATGAGTTTGCGAGTACAACCTATAAACAGCCAGTTTATCCTATAATTTTAGGGGACACCATTACTTATACCGATTTAAAAATACAACAGCTTAACGTTAATAAGTATGCGTATTTAAAAAATAAATTTCCTGTTGAAGCTATTGTGGTTTACAACGGAAACCAGAAGGTAACTTCAAAATTTGTCGTAAAACAAGGGAACTCAGTTGTGTTTTCTAAAGATGTGGTGTTTTCAAAAAATAATAATTCTTCACTTCTTAACTTTTCTTTACCGGCATCTCGTGTTGGTGTTAGTGCTTATACAGCTACATTAATTCCTATTGAAACTGAAAAAAACAAGGTCAATAATTCTAAAAATTTTGCTGTTGAAGTTATCGATCAGAAAACAAATATTGCCATTGTTTCTAGTTTTTATCATCCCGATTTAGGTAGTTTTAAAAAGAGTATTGAAAGCAATGAACGTAGTACGGTTTCAATTTTAAAACCAAATGAAATAATTTCGAAGTTAAATGATTTTCAGTTGGTTATATTGTATCAACCAAACTATGACTTTAAAGAATTATTTACGCTTTTAAATACTGAAAATAAAAATAGGTTTCTTGTTGAAGGGACTAAAACTGATCTTGATTTTCTTAATGAAAATAATAAAACCTTCGATCACGAAATCACAGATCAAACTGAAGATTATCAAGCAGAATTAAACTCAAATTACACACCATTTATTATTGATGATATTAATTATGAATCTTTTCCACCATTAAAATCCAATTACGGATCGGTGGTTTTTGCTGTGCCTTTTCAAACCATGTTATTTAAAAATGTTAACGGCATTGCTACCCAAGAACCACTATTAGCAACATTAGAAACTAACGGCAGGCGAGAAGCGGTTCTTTTTGGCGAGAACATTTGGCAATGGCGCGCACAGAGTTTTTTGCAAACTAAATCATTCCAACAGTTCGATGATTTTATTGGTAAAATCGTGCAGTATTTGGCATCGAATAAAAAGCGTAGCCGTTTAAATGTAGATTATGAATCTTTCTATAACGGAAGCGGAGAAATTGTAATTAAAGCCGAGTTTTTCGATAAAAATTATGTTTTTGATACTCGTGAAAATCTTCAAATAAAAATTACAGATAAATTATCAAAGGAAGAAAAAACATTGCCTTTAATTCTGAAACACAATAATTACCAAGTGGATTTAAGTCGTTTAGCACCTTCGGAATACGATTTTACCGTGTATTCAAATAATGAAAATTTATCTAAATCGGGGAGTTTTCAAATTTTACAATATAATGTAGAAGAACAGTTCTTAAATGCCAATGTTTCTAAATTACAACAGTTGGCTAAAAGTAGTGAAGGAACAAGTTATTTTATTGATCATACGGATACTTTTATAAACGATTTAATAAAGGACAACCGGTATCAAACGGTTCAAAAAAAGCATAATACAAGTCTTCCGTTAATCGATTGGAAATATCTTCTTGGTATAATAGCCATCAGTTTAGCTGCGGAGTGGTTTTTAAGAAAATATAATGGCCTGATATAGCTTGAAATTAGTTGGGAATGCTAGTACTTAGCTTTTGTGAGTTTTTCAGAAAATAAGTCTTATATTTATTTTGAAGTAGTAATTAAAAATGATGCTTTGGTTAAAACTATTGATTTAAATTTTTATAAAAACATTTCTAAAAGCAACTTGTCTTTGTCCGAACTTTTAAAAGATAACAGTTTGTTTTTTAAAGTTCCAAGTGAATGGTTTATAGTTATTACCGATATTGAAAATTCGACCAATGCGGTTTCCATAGGTTTGCATAACGAGGTTAATTTAAGTGCCACAGGAAGTATTATTACCGTTTTAAATACTTTAAAAAAACTAAATAATAACATTAAGATTCCCTATTTTTTTGGAGGAGATGGCGCCACATTTATAATGCCTAAAACCGTTTTGCCTCCGGTGTTATTGGCTTTAAATAATTACAGCCAGCATATAAAACAAACAACACAATTAAATTTAAGAGTAGGGCATTTACAGGTGCAAAATGTTTACGATAATCAGGTGAGCTTGCGCATTAGTAAAGTGAGTTATAATAAGTATTTAACAATGCCTGTTGTTTTAGGAAATGGTCTAAAATACGCCGAGGATATTATTAAAGCACGTTTTAAACCGTCGGATATACCTAATATCGTTACTACTGAGCTAAATTTGGACGGTATGGAATGCCGGTGGGATAAAATTTACCCCAATAAAACCGATAAAAAGGTGGTCTGTATACTGGTTGATTGTGATAACGAAAGTATACAAGCGCAAGTTTATAGCGAAATAATCAATGCTATTGATGTTATATTTGGAACCTTAGAACAACGTAATCCTATTTCTACAAAAACTTTAAAGTTAGATCTTTCAATCCGAAAGATAAAAAAAGAAATGTATGCTAGGTTGGGCAAGTATCAATTGAAATATTTAATTAGTAATTGGTTTATTACCTTCATTGGTGTTATTTATTTTAAGTTTTTTAAAGCAGGAAAAAAACAGAAACAGCGTATTGTAAAACTTACCGATACCCTCATGATTGATGGCGTGTTAAACACCGTAATTTCCGGAACCTATGAACAAGTGGATCGATTGAAAATAACACTCGATAATTTAGAAAAAAGCAATAAAATAATCTACGGTATCCATGTAACTCACGCCTCTATTATGTCTTGTTATATTGAAGATCGCCAAGAAAAACACATTCATTTTGTTGATGGTACAGAAGGCGGTTACACAAGTGCAGCTATGATGTTTAAGGAAAAACTAAAAAAGGTTAAAGCAAGATCGTAAATTAACGGTGTTTAGAAAGTAGATATTGATTTTAAAAATTGTCAAATGTCATGATGTCAATGGTTTATATGAATTTTTGACAATGATTCTGAAAAAATGACAGCAAGATAAACTCATAATGTAATAGAATTGGTTTGGTATTTTTTTTGTTTTATACCGTATGAAATCGAAAAGGTTTCAAGTTTGAAAAACATGTTTAATTTAAAATTTTGTAATTATGAGCAATTTAGTAAATGTTCCTAAAAACGGAAGTTTATCAAACGTAAATTCAAATGTAAACTTCCCCAATAACTCTAGTTGGTTAGATGATATTTTTAACAGAGATTTATCTTCTGTATTTACTTCAAATTTTAATACCGGGTTGTCGTTACCAAAAGTAAATATCAAAGAAACGGCTGATGCCTACATAGTTGAAATGGCTGTACCAGGCTTAAAAAAATCCGATTTTAAATTGGATTTAGACAATCAAGTGTTATCTATTTCTACAGAGAAAAAAGAAACACACGAACAAAAAGAAGACAATTATACACGTAAAGAGTTTGGTTACGCGTCTTTTAAAAGGACTTTCACTTTACCAGAAACGGTAGATGATGAAAAAATTACTGCCAATTATCAAGATGGTATTTTAAATATCTTTTTACCTAAAAAAGAGGAAGCCAAGCAAAAACCAGCGAGAAGCATTAAAATTTCGTAAAGTATAACGAAACTTTAAAGTAAAAGAGTTTTTAAAGGATTTAGTGAGGCTAATGTTTTTAGCCTCACTTTATTAAATTTTTTGTGTTACATGATATGTTTAATTTAAAATTTAGAATAATGAAAAAGTGTGTTTTATTATTTACTATAGCATTATTAAGTTTGAATTGCAGTGGGCAAAACAACGAAAATAAACAGACCGAAAAACTGAGTAAAGAACAACCAAAAGGATCATGGAAAGTAGATAAAGAATTTGATGAAAATGGAAATTTAATTAAATATGATAGTATTTATTCTTGGTCTTCTAGCAAAAATATAGCGGGGTTATCGGCTAAAGAAAGAGATAGTATGCTGCAAAGTTTTAAGTCGAAGTTTTTTAATAATTATTCAAGATTTGAACATCAAGGATTTGAAAATCTGTTTTCTGAGGATTCTCCTTTTAGCGAGCATTTTTTTAATGACGATTTCTTCGGAAGTGATTTTGGTAGGGACTTTATGGATTTAGATAGTATAACCGAGCAAATGTTTTCTCGTCAAAAAAAGTTTTTAGAAAAGTACCAATCGGAATTTGTTTTACCAGAAGCGTATAAGAATAAGATTTAGAAAAGGAATACCTAAAACGATGTTTTGGTTATCACTAGTTGATGCCTCATAAGAGGGACTAAATATCCAAATCGAAAGTACGGCGTAAAAGTTCTAGATTTGGATTGGCCTCTTTTAGTTTTTCGTATTTATCGGCATCGGTAAACACGTATTTTTTATCCATCACTTCATTGACCGTTATCACTAAACTAATATCAAAATTTTTGAGTTTAGTTCTAATATGAGTCATAAGGTCGTATTGTCCTTGCATAACTTCCTTTTTATTCGTTTCGGTCGGGAAGGTTAAATGGATATTGGTGCCTTTAATTTTTGGCGTATCCATATTTAAAATAGAAGCGAGGTTATGCTGGCCATCTTTGGCTAGTTTATCTACAAAATAATTCCATTCTTTTAAAAAAGCTTCGTCTGTAAAAGGTTCGGTTGGGAGGTTTTCCTCATCGACCACCACTTCCATTTGCTTTATTTGATGCTCTTTTTTAGCGCGAATACTACTTAATGAAAGTCCCGATCTACGTTCTCTACCTTTAGATAAATCTATTTTTATATGAGTGTTTTCCGGTGGTTTTACCGTAGGTTTAACCTTTGCCGGATCTAATGCCGTATTTTCTGTTTTCGCTTGCGCGGAAGGGTTTTGGCTAGGTTCTTTTTTAGGAACTTTTACAGGAACAGGCGTAACACCTTTCTTTTTAAAGTACGACGCTGGAATTATGTAATGTTTGCTATTTTTTTTTTCTCCATCGAAAGTGATAGAGGCAAGCTGCATGAGACATAATTCAACGAGGAGTCGCTGATTTTTACTGGTTTTATACTTGAGATCGCAGTCGTTTGCGAGGTTGATACCTTGCATTAAAAACTCTTGCGAGGTTTTTTGCGATTGTTCTAAGTATTTTACTTGGGTTTGTTCTCCAACTTCTAGCAATTCTATAGTTGAAGGCGTTTTACTTACCAGCAAGTCTCTAAAATGCGATGCTAAACCAGCAATAAAATGGTGCCCATCGAAACCTTTGGATAAGGTGTGATTGAATTGAATGAGTAATTCGGGTATGTTGTTTTCGAGAATTAAATCGGTACTTTCAAAATAGGTTTCGTAATCGAGTACGTTTAAGTTCTCGGTAACCGCTTGGCGCGTTAAATTTTTTCCAGAAAAACTAACCACACGATCGAAAATAGAAAGGGCGTCTCGCATAGCGCCATCGGCCTTTTGTGCAATAATATGCAAAGCATCATCTTCGGCGGTTATGCCTTGTTCTTCAGCAATATATTTTAAATAATTTTTAGCGTCTTTTACGGTGATACGTTTAAAATCGAAAATCTGGCAACGTGATAAAATAGTGGGGATTATTTTATGTTTTTCGGTAGTTGCAAGAATGAAAATACAATGTTTTGGAGGCTCCTCTAATGTTTTTAAAAAGGCATTAAAAGCGGCCTGAGAGAGCATGTGTACCTCGTCAATAATATAAACCTTGTATTTACCAACTTGTGGCGGGATACGCACCTGGTCGGTTAGACTTCTAATATCGTCTACCGAGTTGTTTGACGCCGCATCGAGTTCGAAAATATTAAAAGCGAAATCTTCGTCGCCTGTTTCTTTACCGTCACTATTTATCATTTTAGCTAAAATACGTGCGCAGGTTGTTTTACCAACACCACGTGGTCCTGTAAATAAAAGGGCTTGTGCTAAATGATTGTTTTCAATAGCATTTAACAACGTATTGGTAATGGCTTGTTGCCCAACTACATCCTTAAATGTTTGTGGTCTGTATTTACGTGCCGATACTATAAAATGTTCCAAATTTATTCGCTATTGAGTGAATAACAAAGTTAAAAATTCAATTGGAATTATTAAACTGTAAAATCGAAATTTAAAAGGAGTTATTAACAACGGTGTTTTGAGAAGAATTGAGATTGGTAGAATTAAGTATTAAGTATTAAGTATTAAGAATATAGAAAATAGAGAAAAGTGAATAGACTATAAGATTTTAGAGCTTGGAGTTTAGAATTGGGGATCATAGAATGCAGTTTAAGAGTTTGTTTTTTCTTAATTCTTAATACTAGTATCTTAATTCTAGTTTTTTGATTTTTTAAAACCTAATAAATAAGTTTTATCGTCATCCAAACTACCTGCTTTTGCAAAAGTGCCTGCGTTAGGGATTGGAGCATTGTTGGAGCTCTTTTTGTGTTGTTGCACCTATGCAACACAAAAAAGCGACTGCGGAAAGCCCGACCCTTGGGGAACGCCCAAATTTATATTTTAATGTTTAGCTTTATAATGTTGCATTTTATTATTTGTTTGTTGTAATTTTGACGGCTAGTAGATCGCCTTATCGCTGTCTTGATTTAATTGAGATGGAGGAAAGTCCGGACACCATAGTTCAATATAGTGGCTAACGGCCACCAACCGAGAGGTTAGGACTAGTGCAGCAGAAAGTATGTACAGGTTATGCTGTAGTGAAACCAGGTAAACTCTATGTGGTGCAATGTTATGTAAACCAGTGCTTGAGGGTTGAACGCCCGATGCTGGAGGGTAAGCAGCTAAAGTGTTTTGGTAACAAAACACGTAGATAAATGATAAGGGCTTTTTTTACTTGTTTGGCTTTGGCTTAAACAGGTTTTTAGAAGTACAGAATCCGGCTTATAGATTTACTTACTTATAAAAAAAACCTTCTTGGCTTTGGCCTTGAAGGTTTTTTTAGTTAAAAAAATTTAAGTTAGTAGTTGTTATTCGTTTTCGAAAAAGCTAAACATATTACCACCGTAACTTTTTGAGTAGCTATAGTTTGTTAGTTTAGATAGATCGGTATGTTTAGAGTGTTCTACAACAAGTACACCGTCTGGCAGTAGCATATTGTTTTTAAATACTAATTCTGGTATTTTTCCGAATAGATTTTCGTCGAAATTATATGGTGGATCGGCAAAAATAATAGTGGATTGTAACGTTGATTTTTCTAAAAATTTAAACACATCACTTTTAATGGTGTTTATAGGCATATCGAATTGCTCGGCCGTTTTATTAATAAATTTTATACATCCAAAATCTTGATCTACGCAAGTAATATTTTCAGTGCCGCGAGAGGCAAATTCGTAGCTTATATTGCCTGTTCCTGCGAATAAATCGAGCACGGAAACATCGTCAAAATAATAGGTATTGTTTAAGATATTGAATAGAGATTCCTTAGCCATATCGGTTGTTGGGCGAACGGGTAGGTTTTTTGGAGCTACTATTTTTCTGCTTTTATATAATCCTGATATTATGCGCATTAAAAGCTATTTATTAAAGTGAAATTTGAATGATTTGGTTTTAAAACATTAGTAAATTTGTAGTTATTTTTTAGACTACCAAAACTAACGTTTCTTATGTATTTGTATGCTATATTATATAGTTCGTCGTTTTTATTTACAGCTCCAAGTAAAATAAGATTTAAGGTTTCTGTGTCTAGTTTTAATTGCTCGGCCGTAAAGAGGATGTAATATATAAAATCTTCTTTTGTAGCATATTCAAAACTATTATAAAATTGAAGTTTTCCTTGATTTGTAACAACAATTTCGAAACGATTTTGGTTTACGTTTACATAAAAGTTTGAACTTTCCGAGTTTTTTTCCCATTCTAAAATAGTTTCAATTAGAACAGTAGAGGCGTGCTTATAAGTAAAATCGCCATATAAATCGAAAATATAATTATTCACGTTTACGTAAGGAATATATACGTTTACGCTTTGGTTGATGTCTATGTTGTCGAAGGTTACAAAATCGGACTTTAAAATTTTTGAGTTGAATTTTAAATAGTCGGCTATGGCATTTTCGTTAAAAATAGTTTGGGGCACTAGGGTTGATAATTCATTTTCATGAATCACGTTTAAGGACTCAAATTTGTTTTGTAGCAGTGCCTCGTTATCAAAACATTGCTTTACTTGGTCTAATAACTCTAAAGGGTTTAATTGCTTTTTAAACTGAATTTCTTCTAAAGCAATTATGGTATTATCATTTCGGTTTAGAATACAAAAAGAAAGTCCACTCAAGCTTATTTGAATGGACAGTTCTAAATTTATTTGTGTGTTTATATTATTCGTTATCGCCATAATTTTTTGGCCAGTTTCCGGTTGTTTTAACTTCGGTCATAGAGCCTACTTTTAAAGCATCTCCATTAACGCCATCCACAGCTATTACTTGGTTTTCTTGTACCACTAAATCTGGATTTTGATCGTAAAGAATAACATCTTTTTTAACCAAAGTTTCAAATACAGGAATGTTAATATCATTTTGTTTAATAAATCCTGCTTTTAATTCAAATTTAGCACCTTCTTTTCCAACAGGTACATTCATCATTTTTTTATAACGATCAGAGTTTTTAAACAATGAATCTTTTACAGAAACCGTTCCTAAGGTATCAATAATAACAATATCCATATAGGTATCTACACCGTAACGTCTTGTTAACTCTTTATCAATAACGCTAGAATCACGACGCTGAGTAATGGTAAATTCAGCCGTGTCAATAAACTTAATTAAGTTTTCAAATTTATCTGTAAATTTCCCTGTTACTTGTTTGTGTGCTAATTCAGAATCTCTTATATCTTTTAAACTTTCAATTACTCTTACGTAACGTTCGTTTTTTAGTTTATTAAATTGAATAGGCTCGTAAATAGACATGTACGTTTGATAGCCAAAATAGCCAATTAGAATCCAAAGCAAGATGTTTAAAACGGGCTTTAATTTATTTGGGACAAATTTATCAATTACCTTAACCAAGACAATTGTTGCTATAATCACCGCAACCACAATAAGAATAAATGTTAACATAGTACGTTATTTAATTTTAAAAGTTTATTAATCGTTATTTAGCAAATCTACAATTTTTTTTTAATCGTAAAAACCAAAGCGAGTAAAAATCATTCTATCTTTGAAGAATTTCTAAAATTATTTTTAATAAATGACGGCACCCGAATTCTATTCCCTTATAAAACAGCAGTTTCCGTTTAATCCGACCTTAAAACAAAATATTGTTTTACAGCAATTATCCGAATTTATTTTTAAAAGTGATAAAAACGCGCTGTATTTGCTTAAAGGTTATGCCGGTACAGGAAAAACCACGATTGTAGGAGCTATTGTAAACAATTTATGGAAGGCAAAAAAGAGCGCTGTGCTTATGGCTCCAACGGGTAGAGCCGCGAAAGTAATCGCTAATTATTCGGGAAAAGAAGCTTTTACTATTCATAAAAAAATATATTTTCCTAAAAAAGATTCAGGGGGTGGCGTTAAATTTGTTTTGCAGCCCAACAAGCATAAAAACACCATTTTTATTGTTGATGAAGCCTCAATGATTCCAGATACGCCGAGTGAGTCTAAATTAATGGAAAACGGATCGCTTTTAGATGATTTAATGCAATATGTTTACGCAGGTCATAACTGTAAACTATTATTAATTGGGGATACCGCACAGCTTCCTCCTGTTAAATTGGATATTAGTCCAGCTTTGGATGAAAATACTTTGGCCTTAAACTATAATAAAGAAGTAACTCGAATGGAATTGGACGAAGTGGTTAGGCAAGGCCAAGATTCTGGTATTTTAGTAAATGCAACTATATTAAGAGATGTATTAGCAAGAGAGAGATACGACTATTTTAAGTTCGATTTAAACGGGTTTAAAGATATTGTTAGGCTCATTGATGGCTACGAAATTATGGACGCTATAAACGATGCTTACAGCGAATTGGGTAACGAAGAAACCGCGATTATTGTTAGAAGTAACAAACGTGCTAATTTATATAACCAGCAAATAAGAAGTCGTATTTTATACAATGAAAACGAATTGTCGGCAGGGGATTACTTGATGGTTGTAAAAAATAATTACTTTTGGTTAAAACCTACTAGCGAAGCAGGATTTATTGCCAATGGAGATATTATTGAGGTTTTAGAAATTTTCAGCATTCAAGAATTATATGGTTTTCGCTTTGCGGAAGTCAAAGTGCGTATGGTAGATTATCCAAAAATGATGTCTTTTGAAACGGTTTTACTTTTGGACACCATTGAAGCAGAAACCCCATCGTTGCCTTATGAAGATTCCAACAGACTTTACCAAGAAGTAATGAAGGATTTTGAAGGAGAAACTTCAAAATATAAAAAGTTTTTAAAAGTTAAAGGAAACAAGCATTTTAATGCCTTACAGGTTAAATTTTCTTATGCCATTACTTGCCATAAATCTCAAGGTGGACAGTGGAATACGGTTTTTGTAGAGCAACCCTATTTGCCAAATGGTATCGATAAAGATTACTTACGTTGGCTATATACCGCGGCAACTAGGGCTAAAGAAAAGCTCTATCTTATTGGGTTTAAGGATGAGTTTTTTGAAGAAGATATGCCTTTATAAATTATAATTCAAAGTTTTATGGTTTGGAATAGGTTTTGATTATAAAATCATGTTTAATATTTTTAGTAACTTCGGAAAAGCTTGAAAATTATTTTTTATTCTAAAAACTTATGACAGCAGAAACCATAATTAGTATTTTTTTAGGCGTAGGACTTTCTGCTTCGGTAGGGTTTCGCGTATTTTTGCCTTTATTCACATTAAGTTTAGCGGCGTATTTTGATGTTTGGGAACTTAATGAATCTTGGCAATGGGTGGGGAGTTCTACAGCTATAATTACCTTGGGTGTCGCTACAGTAGTCGAAATTTTTGCTTATTTTATTCCTTATATCGATAATTTATTAGATAGTATTGCAATCCCGTTAGCGGCATTAGCTGGTACAGCAGTTATGCTTTCAACGGTTGCAGATTTAAGCCCTGTAGTTACTTGGGCTTTAGCCATTATTGCAGGAGGAGGAACGGCAGCGGCGGTAGCGGGAACATCTAGCACTACACGTTTAGCATCTACAGCAACTACAGGCGGATTGGCTAACCCTATTGTGGCTACCATAGAAACAGGAACCTCGGTAATTATGTCTACGGTTTCAATTTTTATGCCCATTCTCGCTATTATTTTGGTTATCATTATGTTATTTGTCATTTTCAAATTATATAAAAAGTTTAAACCAAGTAAGGGATAAGTAATTCTATTATTTATGCTATTTTTGATATCGGAATGATTTCTTTTAATAAAATCATCTCAAAACATTTGTTATAATAAATTTTAGGTATTAAAAACCAGTACTATTTCACATGAAAATAATTTCAATGATTCCGGCACGGTACAGTGCGTCGCGCTTTCCAGCCAAGCTTATGCAAGATTTAGGAGGGAAAACAGTTATTCTTAGAACGTATGAAGCTACTGTAGCTACTAAATTATTCGATGATGTTATTGTAGTTACCGACAGTGAAATTATTTATAATGAAATTGTAAACCATGGCGGAAAAGCCATGATGAGTAAAAAAGAACACGACTGCGGAAGCGATAGAATTGCCGAAGCTGTTGAGTTTTTAGATGTAGATGTGGTCATTAATGTCCAAGGCGATGAACCTTTTACGGATAAAGAATCCTTAACAAAACTTATTGAAATTTTTAAAAATGATCCCGACAAAGAAGTTGATTTGGCATCATTAATGGTACACATCTCCGATGAAGAAGAAATAGTAAATCCGAATACGGTTAAGGTTATTGTAGATCAGTCTAACTTTGCACTTTATTTTTCCAGAAGCCCCATTCCATATCCGCGTGATAAAAATGTAGGCGTTAGATATTTTAAACATAAAGGTGTTTATGCGTTTAGAAAACAGGCTATTATGGATTTCTATAGATTACCCATGTTGTCTTTAGAGGCTTCAGAAAAAATAGAATGCATTCGCTATTTAGAATACGGAAAACGAATAAAAATGGTTGAAACCGATGTTCAAGGTGTTGAAATTGATACACCAGAAGATTTAGAACGCGCTAAAAAATTATGGAAATAAATTGTAAAAATATAAAGGTTATTGGTTTTGATGCCGATGATACCCTTTGGGTAAACGAAACTTATTTCCGAGTGGCAGAGGATAAAATTTGTAAATTATTATCTCAATATGAAACACCAAATAAAATAGATCAAGAACTTTTTAAAAAAGAGATAAGTAATTTACCCTTATATGGTTACGGTGTAAAAGCTTTTACTTTATCTATGGTTGAAGTGGCTTTAGAATTGTCCAATTACACCGTATCTAACCAAACTATTGAGGCGATTTTAAATATAGGAAAAGATATGCTTAATAAGCCCGTGGAACTTTTAGATGGGGTAGAAGAGGTATTAAAAACCTTATCAAAAAAACACAAACTTATTTTAGCAACAAAAGGCGATTTACTAGATCAGGAACGGAAATTAGAAAAATCGGGATTAACCAATTATTTCCATCATATTGAAGTCTTAAGTGATAAGCAAGGAGATAACTATTCAAAGCTATTAAACCATTTAGATATTAAACCGTCTGAATTTCTAATGGTTGGAAACTCTCTAAAGTCTGATGTTTTACCTTTAGTAAATTTGAAAGCTCAAGCCATTCATGTGCCATTTCATACCACTTGGGCACACGAAAAGGTTACAAAAAAAGAAATGAATGGAAAAGCATTTATTACCATAAATACGTTAAAGGATTTGTTAAAACTAATAAATTAATTGAAAATAATAAATATAAATACATGGAATAGGAAAGAGCATTTCGAACATTTTTCAAGTTTGAAGGATCCTTCATTTGCAGTAACTATTCCTTTTAATGTAAGCCACGCATATCAAGTTTCGAAAGCAAATAACAGCAGTTTTTTTACCCGTTATTTACACGATTGTATGCGTGCCATTAATCAAATTGAAAACTTTAGATATAGAATTTTAGGTAATGAAGTTGTTGAATACGATGTAATCCATACCTCTCCAACTATTTTAAAAGACGATAACACGTTTGGGTTTTCATTTGTAAAATACAGTGATGATTTGGAGGTGTTTTCTAATAATTTGGAAACCGAAAAAAAACGTGTAAAACAATCAAAAACACTATTTCCGCCTATTAACGGCCTCGATTGTATACATTGCTCTGCATTACCATGGATTAACTTTATTGCTCATAAAGAACCAAATTCGGGACAAATAGATAGTGTGCCTAAATTATCTTTTGGTAAAGCAACTTCCATAAACAATGAGTTAATAATGAATGTTTCAGTGCATGTAAACCATGCTTTGATAGATGGATATCATGTTGGACTTTTTTCTAAGAAATTTCAACAGTTTTTAAACCAGTAGAATTTAAATTAATACTATTTTTACATTTCGTAAAAGAAAACAGAACAAATGAATTATAAAAACTTTCCAATGGTGCCTAGAGTTGTATTTGGCAGAGGTAGTTTCAATCAAATAAATGATATTTTAGCACCAAAGCGCACTAGTATTTACGCGCCTTTTATTTTTTTATTAGACAATGTTTTTAAAAATAACCCTTGGTTAACTTCAAGAATAAAACTTTCTTATGATGATAGAATTATTTTTGTATCCTCTAAAGAAGAACCTAAAACTTCACAGGTCGATGAGCTTGTAGAAGATATTATATTAAAATCTAAAGAAAGGCCCTCGGGCATTATAGGTATTGGAGGCGGTAGCTTGCTCGATATGGCTAAAGCCGTAGCGCTTTTAATAACAAATGAGGGAGACGCACAGCAATACCAAGGCTGGGATTTAATAAAAAATCCTGGAATATACCATGTTGGTATCCCTACCATTTCTGGAACAGGTGCCGAAGTTTCTCGTACCACGATCCTTACTGGTCCAAAATTAAAATTAGGTATTAATAGCGATTATACTCCATTCGATCAGGTTATTTTAGATCCAGAACTCACAGCAGGTGTCCCTAAACAACAATGGTTTTACACTGGTATGGATTGTTATGTACATTGTGTAGAATCTTTAAACGGGACTTATTTAAACGAGTTTAGTAAAACTTATGGAGAGAAATCTTTCGATTTGTGTAAAGAAATTTTCTTAGATGACAATTTATCTGAAGAAGAAGCTCAAAATAAATTAATGATGGCAAGCTGGCACGGCGGTATGAGTATTGCCTATTCACAAGTTGGAGTTGCCCATGCCATGAGCTATGGCTTATCATTTTTACTAGGGGTAAAACATGGTATTGGAAACTGCTTAGTTTTCGATCATTTAGAAGAATTTTATCCGGAAGGTGTTAAAATTTTCAAACAAATGAAAGAAAAACATGGTATTGAATTACCAACAGGTATTTGTAAAGATTTAAGCGATGATGACTTTGATACCATGATTCGTGTGGCATTAAGTTTAGAACCGCTTTGGGAAAATGCCGTAGGTAAAAACTGGAAACAGACCATAACACCAGAAAAACTAAGAGGAATTTATAAAAAAATATAATATGCACTGGCTAGCCAAATTTATATACTTTAAGTTATTAGGTTGGCAAGCCATAGGTAACACCAATTTTTCAAAAAATACCGTAAAAAAAGCAATAATAATAGCGGCACCGCATACCAGTTGGCACGACTTTTACATAGGTGTTTTATTACGTGCCGTTACTCGGGTAAAAACTAATTTTGTAGGTAAAAAAGAGCTATTTGTATTTCCTGTAGGCTGGTTTTTTCGAGTTTTAGGCGGAGCTCCAATAAACCGTCAATCCAACGAAAATAAAGTCGACGCTATCGCTAAACTGTTTTGTGAAAAAGACGAATTTAGAATGACCTTAGCTCCCGAAGGGACTCGAAAAAAAGTGACAACATGGCGCTCTGGTTTTTACTATATTGCTAAAAAAGCCAATGTACCCATCATTATGTTTACGCTAGATTTTAAGAATAAGCAAAACAAAATATCGGAACCATTTTATCCTACAGACAATATGGAAGCCGATTTTAAATTTATAAACAATTTTTATAAAGACGTTAAAGGAAAAGTAGCCGAATATTCATAAAAAGCATTACATTTGGCACAATATTTGAAAATAATTAGTATAGTTGTAGTAAATGAAACATAAAGTAAACACAAGTTGTCCCTAAAAAGAAACATCACTTCAACTAACTACCAAAAGCTATTTCTGTAAAAAGATTTAGCTTTTTTTTATGTGCTAAAGTTTACAAAAACTAAACATAAATTAAATCACTTAATTATAACTAATTTGGGCGTTCCCCAAGGGTCGGGCTTTCCGCAGTCGCTTTTTTGTGTTGCAATAGGTGCAACAACACAAAAAGAGCTCCAACAATGCTCCAATCCCTAACGCGGTATATCTGCAATCGATAAAACCAATCAAAAATGACCTTACTTTTTGCCAATTAAGTATTAAAAAACACTGATAAGAAAATTTAGAATCTATTATTTTTTATATCTTTAGTCATTATGATTAAAGACACAAAAATAGCCGTTTTAATAGACGGCGACAACATACCATCAAAGTACATTTCTGAAATGATGGAAGAAATAGCCAAATACGGAACACCAACAATAAAAAGGATTTATGGCGATTGGACCAATCCATATCTTTCAAAATGGAAAAATGTACTCCTCGAAAATGCCATAACACCAATTCAACAATACGGATATACCACCGGTAAAAATGCCACAGATTCTGCCATGATTATCGATGCCATGGATATTTTGTATTCCGAAAAAGTAAATGGATTTTGCCTCGTGTCTTCCGATAGCGATTTTACCAAGTTAGCCACCCGATTACGTGAAGCTGGTATGGTAGTTTACGGTATGGGAGAACAGAAAACGCCTAACCCATTTATTGTCGCTTGTGATAAATTTATCTATCTAGAAATCCTAGCAAAGGATAATGATGAAGATGAAGATACTAATAAGGGAAAAAAAGGAGCGAAGCCTAAAAAAGAAAATTTATACAGCATTACGCCCAAAGTAATTAAACTTCTTAAAAACTCTGTGGATGACGCCGCAGACGATGATGGTTGGGCTTTTCTTGGCGATGTAGGGTCTTTAATCTTAAAAAAACAACCAAACTTCGATTCTAGAAATTTTGGTTTTCAAAAATTAACACCTTTGTTTAAATCCTTACCACAATTTGAAATGGAACAACGCGACCAAACTAATGGCCGGTTTAAACTTATTTATGTGAAAAATAAGTAGCTTTTTAAGGCATTTAAATTTAACAATAAATATTATTTATTACTCTCGCTTGAGAGCTATGCAGGTTGTTCTTTAGAAAGATGAACATAAATTATATTAAACAAAACAGCTTTCATATGTTTTTAAATATGTTTTAAAATTTATATAATTAAAACATAAGTTATGTTTAATTTTAAAGTAATCCGTAAAGTTAATCAGATTTCATAAAAAAAAAGAGAGCCATTAAGCTCTCTTTTAAATCATTGGTAATTTGTTATTCCGATGTTTCCTCCATGGTGTGATATACGTTTTGTACATCGTCATCTTCTTCAAGTTTTTCTAAAAGTTTTTCAACATCGGCAGCGTCTTCAGCAGACAATGGTTTTGTTACTTGTGGGATACGCTCAAATCCAGAAGATAAAATTTCAATATCACGAGATTCTAATTCGGCTTGAATAGCTCCAAAGCTTTCAAAAGGGGCGTAAATTAAAATGCCATCATCGTCGGCAAAAACTTCTTCAGCTCCAAAATCTATAAATTCTAGCTCTAACTCTTCAGGATCTAGTCCTTCAGCATTAATTCTAAAATTACAAGTATGATCGAACATAAAAACCACCGATCCCGATGTACCTAAACTGCCATCACATTTATTAAAATAGCTTCGTACATTGGCCACAGTTCTTGTATTATTATCGGTTGCGGTTTCAACTAAAACCGCAATACCGTGAGGTGCGTATCCTTCAAAAATGACTTCTTTATAATCGCCTTGGCCTTTTTCACTCGCTTTTTTAATCGCGCGCTCCACATTATCCTTTGGCATGTTTACCGACTTCGCATTTTGTATTACCGCACGTAAACGGGAATTACTAGCAGGATCGGGACCACCTTCTTTTACAGCCATAACAATATCTTTACCTATACGTGTAAAGGCTTTGCTCATGGCAGACCAACGTTTCATTTTTCTTGCTTTTCTAAATTCAAAAGCTCTTCCCATAATTACATTCTTTTAGTTGTTGTGGCATTAATTGGTCTTGTTTATAGAGAAATTAACCACGTTGTTATTATTATATTTCCGCGAGAGCGAAAACGTGTGTACTTTTTTTAATAGCGCAAAGTTAAAAACCTTAGGCAGAAATACAAATTATTCCTCGTCTTCTGGAACAACAATGCTATCTATAGCTTTTGCTAATTTAAAATCTTTAGCTGTAACCCCGTCACTATCATGAGTAGATAATGTAATATTTAGAACATTATACACATTACTCCAATCTGGATGGTGGTCTAAAGCTTCGCATTCAAAGGCAATACGGCTCATCGCGCTAAAGCAATCTTTAAAATTGTCGAATTCAAATTCTGCATGAATGGCATTTTCGTAATACTCCCAATCTGGAAATTGAAGTAATCTTTTTTCTATATCGTCTTCGGTAAGTTTAAGCATCATTTTTATCTGTTTTAAGATACTAAATTAGTGATTATTTATTGATAATTGGGTTCATTTTTGTAATTCTAATAATAGGTCTTCACTTACCAATTGTAAGTGTTTTGGCAACTTATTGAATTTTGGTAAAACGGCTAAATAGCGCTCATCATTAGTAGTGAAAACCTGTTTGTATTTCACTTTTTGTTGTAAATGAAGTGCTTCAACTATTTCTTTTATAAAATCGTCGTGATGCACTAAATCATTGCTTCCTAAATGAAAAATCCCCGATTTATTTCGGTTAATAATGTAATGAATTTGTTGGGTTAATTTATCATAAGAAGTTACGTTCATGACTAAATTAGGGAAAACTTCAATAGCTTCATTAAGACTAATAAGCTGAAGGATTTCGTTAATTCGAGGCGAGTGTAAACCAAAAACCATGGGCAACCTAATAACAGCAACTTTCTTTTTTGGTAACCGCATGAGCATATTTTCAATTTTTATTTTGAAATGGCCGTAAATACTATGGCTTAAGGTTTTATCTTGCTCATAACTCGGGTATTTGCTATAAGCATCGAAAACGTTTGCCGACGATAAAAAGATGAGTTTCGCATTTACCGATAACAAATATTCGGCAATATGTTGATGGAGTAGGACTTGCTTTGAAAAATCGCCTCTGAGCGCCGAAATAATAATGGTTGGTTTTACAATCTCTAAAATTTCGAAAATATCATCTTCTTCAAAATTATATTGAAAAAACTGATGATTTTTTTCTAAGGTTTTGTTTGAGGTATTATAGGTACCATAGGTTCTAAAATAGGGAAAAAGCTCCTTGTAAATGGCATTTCCTAAAAAGCCACTCACTCCTAAAATTAGAACTCTATGTTTGCTTTCCCTTTTTATCATACATAAATCAAACTTATAATAGAAACACCTTTAAAATATGGATAATTTAGTTTGGCTAGTAAAAGCTTCTAATGCCAACATGCCAAGCTTGGAATTTCCTTTTTTGTTAAGCCCGGGAGCCCAAGTAGCAATGGTAAAATGATGCGGTAAAAGCGCTACAATACCACCGCCAACTCCAGATTTTCCAGGCAAACCAACTTCGAATGCAAATTCTCCGGCTTCATCGTAAAACCCACAAGTGAGCATTAAGGCGTTTATACGTTTTACTTGAGACTCGCTAAGCCGTGTTTTATTTAACATACAGGTGCCTTGATTTGCCAAAAACGAGAAGGTTTTTGTAAGCTGGCCGCAAGTCATTTCTAAGGAACATTGATGAAAATAGAAATCTAAAACATCATCTACCGGATTTTCTAAATTTTTAAACGATTTTAAAAGATTAGCAGCGGCATAATTTTTAAAGCCTGTCATTTTTTCAGAATGCGCAACGGCTTCATTATATTCAATAGTATTATCATTGGTTAAATCGCGAACATAATTTAAAAAATCACTTTTAGGATGCTTTAAATTTGAAAGTAAAATATCGGCGATAACAATGGCTCCGGAATTAATAAACGGATTTCTTGGGATACCATTTTCAATTTCTAACAAAGCCAATTGATTAAATGGGTGACCAGAAGGCTCTACATCGATACGCTTCCATATACTTTCACCTATTAACGACATCGCTTTAGAAAGCGCTAAAACTTTAGAAATACTTTGTATTGAAAATGGTTTATTAAAATGACCAACACCATAAGACTTCCCGTCGGAAGTACGCAAATGAATCCCAAAATTATCCTGACTAATGTGAGCTAATTCTGGGATATAAGTTGCCACAGTCCCTTTATCGGGAGCCTGCAATGCGTTTTGATAAATAGTTTCTAAAATAGCTTGAAAATCTGGCATATATTATTTGTAAAACGGTAATTTAACTACCGTTGCAGGGATGGCTTTCTTTCTAATTTGAATATATATTTTGCTATTTACATCAGCAAAAACGGTTGGTACATAACCTAAACCAATACCTTTTCCTAAGCTTGGCGACATGGTTCCAGAGGTTACTACGCCAATTTTGTTTCCATTAGCATCAACGATATCATAATCGTGACGCGGGATGCCACGTTCGTCCAATTCGAAAGCAATAAGTTTTCTTTCCGATCCACGTTCTTTTTCAGCCTTTAAGGCTTCAGAATTTGTAAAATCTTTAGTGAATTTAGTAATCCAACTTAAGCCAGCTTCAATAGGCGAGGTGGTGTCATCAATATCATTTCCGTAAAGGCAATAACCCATTTCTAAACGTAAGGTATCACGAGCCGCTAAACCTATTGGTTTGATTCCATAGTCGGCTCCAGCCTTAAAAACGTTATCCCAAACTTGTTTTACTTCGGTGTTTTTGCAATAAATTTCGAAACCACCGCTTCCTGTATAACCCGTAGCAGAAATAATGACGTTTTCTATACCAGCAAAATCTCCAACAACGAAATTGTAAAATTTAATAGCTGCTAAATCATGACTGGTTAAAGATTGCATTGCTTCAATAGCTTTTGGCCCTTGAATGGCTAATAATGAATAATCTTCACTTAAATTTTTCATTTCTGCTCCAACATCATTTTTAGACAGAATCCAATTCCAATCTTTTTCAATGTTACTGGCGTTTACAACCAACAGGTACGTTTCATCTTTAATTTTATAGATAATTAAATCGTCTACAATACCGCCGTGATCATTAGGCAAACAGCTATATTGTGCTTTTCCAATGGTTAATTTAGAAGCATCATTACTAGATACTTTTTGAATTAAATTTAAAGCTTGATCTCCTTCAATTAAAAATTCCCCCATGTGTGATACATCAAAAACACCTACACCTTGGCGTACGGTTTGGTGTTCAATATTTACACCTTCATATTGTACAGGCATATTATATCCAGCAAAAGGGACCATTTTTGCTCCTAGAGCTTCATGAGTTTTAGTTAAGGCAGTGTTTTTCATATTTTGTTATTCTATTTTTAAGCAAACAAATGTATTGAAAAAATATAGATTTAGTTTTAAACAACTTTAGTCTTAACTTGTTTTATTTAGGTTATGTTATGTTTTAGTTAAATATACCAATTGATAAAGGCTATTTTTAATAGGTGAGTATTAAAAAAACATAAAAAATAATTTATTTAACTTGCATATCATGCTTTTTATCCGTTTTTTGTATAGAATTTTATATCCAAATGCCAAAAAAAGCAGAAACTCGTAAACTTAAAGATCTCATGCGTAATAGTTTTTTTATGCTGGGTATTGGGATCTATTTTTTTGCCATTACAGTTAATATGTATTATGTATATATTAGTTTTTATAATGGTTTTATGGCTTCAGGTTTTGTTTGCTTATTTTCTTTATTAGGGTTTTTAGTGAGTGTTTATCTCTTTCTTATAAAGCGTAGTTATATATTTGGTCCATATATTGTTTTTACATGTTTAGGTAGTGCTACTGTGGCTATGTCTTATCTTGAAGGTTTAATGTCGGGTTATTACTGGTTTCAATTAGGGTTTCTTTTTTCATTACCTTATGTTATTCGACGAGAAACTTATTTTAATAAGCAAACTAATATACTTTATTTTTTAATTATTTTATTTTTGCTTATTTCCTTTATTATTTCCCCAATGTATTCTAATTATTATGAGGAGCTCAATAAAGAGCAAGTGCATTATCGGTTTATTCTGAATTCATCTATTAATTTTGTTCTTATTATGATGTTTTCTCTACAAGCTCTTAGCCATAATAAATTGGTTATAAATAAAATTTATAATGATAAAGAATTCGCCGAAAATGAAAAAGAGCGGCGAACACGAGTTCTATCAAATTTAGGACACGAATTACGTACGCAAATAAATAGTATAAATGGAGTAACGCAATTAATTCTTGGAAATGATACGGCTGAAACACCAAACAAAAAATACTTTCAAATTTTAGAGCATTGTAATAATAATATGCTTTTATTGGTAAATGACATGTTGGATATACATAAAATTGAATCGGGGAGGTTCGAATTATGTAATGAACCAAAAGTGCTTTATGATTTTTTAGTAAAAATAACTATTCCTTTTATTAGTAATGCGGAAGAAAAAAATTTAGAACTATATTCTTATGTCGATCCTAAATTGAAAGGGATAGTTGTTAATGTGGATGAAAAACGTTTAGCTCAAGTAATTTATAATTTGCTCTCCAATGCAATAAAGTTTACCGAACAAGGTGAAATTACGTTCTCGGCCAAGGTTATTAATTTAAGTAAAGGTGGGGTAATAGTTACCATTACAGTTAATGATACAGGAATAGGAATTGCACCCAATAATTTAAACAAGGTATTTGAGAGTTTTCGCCAAATTCAAAGCGAACACAAGCCAATTTATGGAGGAACGGGCTTAGGCTTAGCTATTTCTAAGTCGATAATTGAAGCTATGCATTCTCATATAAAAGTATATAGCAAGTTAAATGAAGGCACTCGTTTTCAATTTACTTTAAACCTAGAGCAAACGGTATTAGCTCCTAAGAATACAGTTAAAGAAGATTGTAATAATACTGATTTTTCATTAAATTCTACTGTGTTAATCGTTGAGGATAATATGGTAAGTATGATGTATGCAAAAAAACTTTTGGTTAACCATGTTTATAAAATATATGAAGGGGCAAATGGCATTGAAGCCATAGACAAAATAAAACAGCACAATGATATTGATTTAGTGCTTTTAGATTTAGAAATGCCTCAAATGAATGGTTTTAAAGCAATTAAGCATATTAAAAGACTAAGACCCGATGTTGTAGTTGTTGCGTTTACGGCCAATATGCCTAGTGCTGAAATTTTAAAAAAACTGGACGATTTAGGATTTGATGATATTCTTTCAAAACCTTTTAGTAAAAAAGAATTGCATACCATTTTAAAAAAGAACACTAAAGAGCGCGTGTTATAAAAAAGCATTGCTAGTACAAAATGTATTTAACAATGCTTTTATTAAGGATGATATGTTGTTTAATTACTTCAATAAAAAATCTTTTAAATCATTATAAGTTGAAATTTCAACAGCTACTTTTTCTCTTCCCATAACAGACTGTATTTGCTCTGGTAAAGGTTGTTTTTCTTTTATAACCTCCTCAACAACATCTAAAAATTTAGTAGGATGTGCCGTTTCTAAAAACACACAATGTGCATTCGAGTTTTCTTTTAAATAAGCTTTAGAACCTAAATATCCAACAGCCCCGTGCGGATCTGCAACATATTTACAGTCATTATAAATTTCTAGCATAGCCTCACGAGTTTCATCATCGGTAAAACTATAAGACGATAAATTTTCTTTTAAGCCTTCAAAATTATTTTTATAAATCTCTTGAATACGGATAAAATTACTAGGAGCTCCAACATCCATAGCATTACTTATGGTTTGCACCGATGGTTTTGGTTCGTATTTTTCAGAATCTAAATAGCGAGTAACCACATTATTTTCGTTGTTAGAAGCTATAAAATGTTTGATTGGTAAGCCTAATTGTTGCGCCATCATTCCAGCACAAACATTTCCGAAATTCCCACTAGGGACAGAAAACACAATGTTTTCATGTTTATTATGAAGCTGTTTATACGCAAACATAAAATAGAATAATTGTGGCAACCAGCGCGCTACATTAATAGAGTTTGCCGAGGTTAACTGCATTTTACTTGTTAAAGTTTCATCTAAAAAAGCAGTTTTTACCATAGCTTGGCAATCATCAAACGTGCCGTTTACTTCAAGAGCTTTTATGTTTTGACCAAGCGTAGTCAATTGCATTTCTTGAATATCGCTCACTTTTCCACTCGGGTAAAGTATAACCACATTCACACCTTTCACTCCTAAAAATCCGTTAGCAACCGCACCTCCAGTATCACCTGAAGTTGCAACTAAAACAGTAACTTCATTGGTGTTGTCTTTATTGAAATACCCTAAACAGCGTGCCATAAATCGGGCACCAACATCTTTAAATGCCATGGTTGGCCCGTGAAATAATTCTAAAGTTGATATATTTTCATTAAGCTGAACCACAGGGAAATCGAATGCTAAAGTTTCTTCAACTATAGTTTTTAATACGTTTTCAGGAATTTCTGGCGAAACAAATTGTTTTATAGCTTCAAAAGCAATTTCAGTATGTGATAAATTATCTATATTATCGAAAAATGATTGTGGTAAGGGCGTAATACTTTCTGGGAAGTATAAACCTTTATCCGGAGCTAATCCTTTTATAACCGCATCTTTAAACGATGTGTTTGCTGCTTGTTTGTTTAATGAGTAGTAGTTCATGGTTTTGTAATATAATCGAAGACAGATGACCGTTGACCGAAGCTTGAACGGAAACCCCAACTGTCTATCGGGATGTTATTTAATATTTTTTCTAAAAGCACTCATCATATTTATTATATGATAAGCTTCATTATATAATTGTAAAAAAATGGATTCCGTAATATATGCTCTTCTTTTTGCTTTGAATAAACAGGTTACCACTTCGGCCAAAGACCGAATTGAATAGCCTATAAATTTTCTTTGTTCAGGATTCGATTGACCAATAGAACCTTCTGCAATATTTAATGCAATAGAATCTGAGGCTCTACAAATTTGAGAAGATAAATTAAACTTTTCTTTATCAGGAAAACGCTTTGAAATTTCATTTATTTCTTCACCAAAATCCATGGCTTTTTGCCAAATAATTAGCTTTTCAAATTTGAATTTTTCCATACTGTTAAAGTTTTATCTAAATACTCTAAACAATCCTTCTTCTGTCACCCGTCATCTCGCTTCTGTCTTTTTTCTAAACTATTTTAACACCTTCTGTATTAATTTTAGAAACGTGAATATCAAATTCTATACCTGTTTCTGCATATACTTTATGAATGGCTTCTTTTACTTTATTTGCTGTTTCTAGTCCTTTACTCAATGAAAAGATAGAAGGTCCAGATCCAGAAATACCACAACCTAAAGATCCTGCTGCTAATGATGCTTTTTTTACGTCATCATAATGAGGAATGAGTTTGCTTCTGTGTGGTTCTACAATAACATCTTGCAATGAATTTTGAATTAAATCATAATCACTAGTATGTAATGCATGAACCAAACTTCCCACATTAGCCCATTGTGTAATAGCATCGGCAAGGGCAACTTCTTTAGGAAGTACCGCACGAGATTCCGATGTTTTTATTTCAATTTGAGGGTGAATTATAGTGGCACAAATTGCGCTTGGCGCAGGAATTTCTAAAATTTGAACCGGATTAATACTTTTCACTAAAGTAAATCCTCCAAAGAGAGCAGGAGCTAGGTTATCTGCATGTTCGCATTTACTAGCAATGGCTTCTCCTTTTATAGCAAATGCTGTTAATTGTGTTTTATTAAACGGACGCCCTAAAAGCTCATTCATTCCAAAAACACTTCCAACAGCACTTGCGGCGCTACTTCCAATACCACTTCCAGGTTTTATGTTTTTATAAATTTCAATTTCAAAACCAAAATCGACATCTATAGCATTATACATGGCTAGTGCGGAAACACCAGCAACATTTAATTCCGTTTCAAAAGGTAAATCGAAACCCTCTATTTTAGTGATGTAGATTCCTTTTTTATCCGTTTTTCTAATCACCATATCGTCGCCAACACTATCCAAGCAAAATCCTAAAACATCGAATCCGCAAGATACATTGGCAACGGTTGCCGGTGAAAATATTTTTATTTCGTTCATTAATTATTTTTTAGAAAATAGATGAAAGAGAAAAGAAAATAGACTGGTATCTCTGTTCTTTTCTCTTTAGTCTTCGGTCTTGTTTTTAATTATTCCCAACTCTAATAATATCGGCAAATAAACCAGATGCGGTAACATCGGCTCCGGCACCAGCACCTTTAATGATCATCGGTTGTTTTGGGTAACGTTGTGTGTAAAACATCACAATATTATCACTGCCTTCTAAATTATAAAACGGGTGTCCTTCAGGAATTTCTTGTAGGCCTACGCTTGCTTTGCCTTCATTAAATTGCGCCACATATTTTAGCTGACAATTGTTCGCTTTCGCGGAAGCGTATAAGGCTTGGTAATGTGCTTCATCTTCAATTAAAGTTTCATAAAAATCAGCAACCGTATCACTTTTTAATCCAGCTTCCGATAAGAATGAAGCATTTTCAATATCTTCTAAATTCATTTCAACACCACTTTCTCTAGCAAGAATTAAAATTTTTCTGGCAACATCTACACCACTTAAATCAATTCTTGGGTCAGGCTCTGTATAACCTTCAGCACCAGCTTGTTTAACAATATCGTAAAACTTAGTTTCATCTGTAAAATTGTTAAATACAAAGTTTAAACTTCCCGATAAAACGGCTTGGATAGAATTCACTTTATCTCCCGAAGCCATTAAATTATTTAGGGTATCGATGATTGGCAAACCGGCACCAACATTCGTTTCAAATAGGTAAGGCGCGTTATATTTTAATGATAATTCTTTTAATAATTTATAGTTTTTATAATCACTAGAGCACGCAATTTTATTACATGCAACAACCCCAATACTTTGTCTTAAATAATCGGCATATAAATTGGCAACATCAGCATTTGCAGTAACATCTACAAAAATACTGTTACGTAAATTTAAAGCTTTAGTGTTTTCGAAAAAGCCTTTTAAGCTCGCTTGTTCACCGTTTTCATCTAATTGACTTTTCCAGTCTTTTAAATCGATCCCTTCTTCATTAAAAATCATTTTTCTGGAATTAGATAATCCAGCAACACGAAGATTAATTTTAAGATTGTCCTTTAAATATTTCTTTTGTTGTTTAATTTGTTCCACTAAGCGCTCGCCAACATTTCCAACACCAGTAATAAATACATTAAGTTGTTTTGTTTTCGATTCAAAAAACTGCTCGTGTAATGTATTCAAAGCTTTTTTAACATCACTTTCTGCAATTACAGCCGAGATATTTTTTTCTGAAGCCCCTTGAGCAATAGCACGAATATTAATATTGTTTTTACCTAAAGTACTAAACATTTTCCCACTAATACCTTGATGATTTTTCATATTATCACCAACAAGCGCAATAATAGAAAGCCCAGTTTCAACAATAATTGGATCTATTTTCTGTAGCGCAATTTCATTCTCAAAAGTAGCATCAATAGCTTCTTGAGCTAGAGCAGCTTCTTTTTCATCAATTCCTAAGCAAATAGAATGCTCGGATGATGCCTGCGTAATCATAATAATATTGATTTTTTCCTGAGAAAGTGTTTCAAACAAACGTCTTGAAAACCCTGGAATACCAACCATACCACTACCTTGTAAAGTCAATAAAGCAATATTACTAATATTGCTAATCCCTTTTACAGGCGTCATTTCCTGAGTTTTTTCATTTGAAATGATAGTCCCAACATCATTAGGTGCCATGGTGTTTTTAATATGAATAGGAATGCCTAAACTTAATACCGGCTGCACTGTTGGTGGGTACAATACTTTAGCGCCAAAATGCGATAATTCCATCGCTTCTTGATAGGAAATTTTTGAAATAGGGTAGGCCTGTTTTACCATTTTTGGGTTGGTAGTAAACATACCGCTAACATCGGTCCAGATTTCTAATTGATCGACTTTTAACGCCGCAGCAACAATAGCGGCAGTAAAATCTGATCCACCACGACCAAGCGTTGTTTGCTCGCCTAATTTAGATTTTGCCACAAAACCAGGTAAAATAGTAATGTTTTGAGGAGTCGATTTAAAGTAATCTTGAATATTAGCATCGGTAACTTTAAAATCGACTTCTGCTTTTGTAAAGTTAGAATTCGTTATTACCAACTCTTGCGAATTTTTTCTATCTGCCGAAAATCCACGATTTTTCATGGTTTCTGCAATAATAAAAGAGGATAGTTTTTCACCAAAACTCACTAATTTATCAGAAGTTTTAGGCGATAATTCATTTATTAAGTAGATTCCGTTTAGTAAATCTTCTAGCTCTGTAAATTCTTTATCAACCACCTGAGTGATTTTTTCACCGTTGCCTAAATTTAATTCATTTATAATGTTAAAATGAATATCCTTTATCAAATTTAGCGTGTCTTTATAGCTAATATCTTTGTTT
Source organism: Algibacter pacificus (assembly GCF_008033385.1). GTDB lineage: Bacteria > Bacteroidota > Bacteroidia > Flavobacteriales > Flavobacteriaceae > Algibacter > Algibacter pacificus. Next base: position 443,842 of record NZ_VOGY01000002.1, read on the forward strand.
TGCGCTTGTTTTCCAGTTATAAGTAATTTATCTGTAATACCGCCAACTGCTGAAACTACACAAACTACGGCATCTGTTTTGCCATAATTCTCTAAAATATCGATAACTTTATTTATGTTTTTTGAAGAACCTACTGAAGTTCCTCCAAATTTTAAAACTTTCATGTTTTAATGAATTGAAAAATTAAAAAAAATATGTGTGATTATGCGATTTAAATTACCGCAAAAATTGCCCGAAGAATATATAATTAGCAACCCCAAAGGGTTGTCATTTTTGTAGTGGTACCAAAAATAATAGCCGTTCCTTTTGTAGAAAAAGAAATTGTTGCTTTAGTATTTTGGTTTAATTGAATCATTATAGTTATATAATATGTTCCAAAAGTATTACTTTTAGCTTTATAAAAAAACTAAAATAAATTTTTTATAGAATTCTTATCTAGTTTCATATTTCATAGAAAATAAATGACAAAGTTTCATAAGAATTGAAAAATCATTAATAAAACATTCATGAAAATATTTTCAAAAGAACAAATTTACGAAGGGGATAGAATAACAGGCGAAAAACAACAAATTTCATCAACCGATTTAATGGAGCGTGCAGGGAGCCAAATTTTTAATTGGATGGATTTACGAATGCAGGGGGCGCAAGTGCCCATAAATGTATTTTGCGGTATTGGTAATAATGGAGGCGATGGTTTAGTTTTAGCACGACACTTAATTTTAGCGGGTTATAATGTTCATACTTATGTGGTTAACTGTAGTGATAAACGATCGAAAGATTTTTTAATTAATTACGATCGTATTAAAAATGTGACTAAAAATTGGCCAACACTTTTAAGTTGTGCCGAAGATTTTCCTGCTATTAATCCTGAAGATATTATAGTAGATTGCGTTTTTGGAATAGGATTAAATAGACCTATTACAGATTGGGTAAAAAACTTATTTATCCATTTTAGAGCCTCAAAAGCTTTTACTTTATCTGTTGATCTTCCATCGGGACTTTTTACAAATAAGGCGGTTACCGATGAAGATGCCGTTGTTCATGCGGGGTACACGCTTAGTTTTGCTTCACCTAAATTAGTTTTCTTTTTACCCGAAACCGCAAAATATACGGTACAATGGGAAGTTTTGGATATTGGTTTAGATCCAGAGTTTTTGGCGACAACACAAACCGATGTTCAATTAATTGGTAAAAATGAAGTATTACCAAACTATATTCAACGCGATAAGTTTTCACACAAAGGTCAATTTGGACATGCGTTGGTTATTGGTGGTAGCTACGGAAAAATAGGCGCGGTGTCTTTAGCTAGTCGAGCCACACTTTCTGTTGGTGCTGGATTGGTTACAGCTTTTATTCCTAAATGTGGCTATAACATATTACAAACGGCAATACCTGAAGTGATGGTGCTTACAGATACCGATGAAGAAAAAATAACAACCATTAATGTCGATTTTGAACCTACGGTGATTGGTATTGGAATTGGTTTGGGAACGTCTTCGAAAACTCAAAAAGCATTTGAAGCCTTTTTAAAAACCAATAAAAAGCCTTTAGTTATTGATGCCGACGGGATTAATATACTTTCTAAAAAGAAGAACTTATTAAAATTATTACCCCCAGAAACCGTTTTAACACCACACCCAAAAGAATTAGAACGTCTTATTGGTTCTTGGGAAAATGACTTTGATAAATTGGAAAAAGTGAAGGCATTTTCTAATGAATATAAAGTGATTGTTATTATTAAAGGCGCGAATAGTATTACTATTTTTGATGATACCTTATATATTAATACCACAGGAAATCCGGGATTGGCAACAGCAGGAAGTGGCGATGTGCTAACGGGAATAATTACAGGATTAATTTCTCAAGGATATCATCCGGTTGTGGCTGCTATTTTTGGAGTGTATTTACATGGAAAAGCTGCGGATATTGCTGTTGAGAACTACAGTTATCAAGGTTTGAATGCCAGCCATGTTATTGATTACTTGGGTGAAGCTTTTATCGATTTATTTAAACTCCCCGAACAACCAGAGCAAGTTGAAACTGAACCAGAAAAATAACAACTAAAACGATAATTCTAAAAAAAGCCCATTCTAACTTTTGTCGGAATGGGCTTTTAGTTTTCTTCTATAACTATTTTAATAGTCCTAACTTTTTGGATTTAAAAGCAGATCGATTGTTGCTTTGCAATCCTTATAATGATATTTACTTATACTATTAATAGAATAATTGCTAGCGGTTGAGAGTTGGTATTTTAATTGATTTAATTCGCCACGGGCAATGGCATTAATGTCTGAGTCTATAGATTTAGAATTAAGCAAGTTTCCTAACTTTTTAATATAAGCTTTTTGTAAATTTCTTCTATAAACATCTACATTTGTTTTTTTATTTATTTCAGAAAATATACCTTTTCTTAGATCTTTAATCATCTGTGTTGGTGTGTATACATCGTTAGAATAAACTACAGAATTTATCATACGTTCTAGAGTACTTTCTCCAAGTATAGTGTTTAACATTCTATTTTGATACTTTAAAACACGTTCGGTGTGTTTTGAAGGATATATATAGGTTAATATATTTTTATCCCATAGCCAATCTTGAGTTTCAAATACATTAGTGTTTAACCATTTTATAGCTCTTCGTTGATATAATTTATCACTCGGTTTATAAACTTCTCCAGATTGATTAGGCTTTTTATTATACTCAAAAACACCACCAATTGTTCCTGCAACATGTCCAGAATACCGACTCCAAACGCTTAACAATTCTCCATATAGTTCTTTTAAATCGTCATAATTATTAGTTTGATCCGATGTCCAATTTTTTAAATTTTTTGCAACAATTTTTAAATTTTGAACTCCATAATCACTCGCTTTAATTTGATCGTTACCAATACCTTCGGTTTGGGCAGAAGGATCAAAACGTTGGGCGCCAAATCTGTAGATGGGGTCGTTTCCTTTTTCTTCAATCCATTTATCTAGGGTCGGTATTTCTGCTTCAGGTGTATTGGCATGTTCAATTTGGCGGTATCCCCAATTAATAGCATAATGGTCATAAGGACCTAATTGTCTAACAAACCGAATGTTTTTATCACCTGGTTGCGCTACATAATTATAACGGGCGTAGTCCATTATGGTGGTTGCAATACCATATTTTTGAGTGAAAGCTCCCGAACGAAGTGAGTCTACAGGGTAGGCATAGCTGGCTGCCATATTATGAGGCAAGCCTAAAGCATGTCCTACTTCGTGAGTAATGACCATACGCATCATTTCTCCAATTTCCTCGTCGGGCGTGTCTAATGTTCTGGCTTTAGGATTTGCTGCACCTGTTTCTATTAAATATCTGTTTCTATACGATCGTAAATGGTTATGGTACCAAATAATATCACTTTCAATAATTTCACCAGAACGTGGATCTTCAACCGATGGGCCTATGGCGTTTCTAGTAGTGCTAGCAACATATCGAATGGAGGAATAGCGAATATCTTCCATACTAAACTCTGGGTCTTCTTCCTTTGTTGGAGGGTATTTTGCAAAAATGGCATTTTTAAAACCAGCAGTTTCAAATACTTTTTGCCAATCCTCGACGCCTTGCTTAATATATTTTCGCAGTTTTTCTGGTGTAGCAGGGTCTAAATAATAAATAATAGGCTTTACAGGTTCTACTAATTCTCCTCTAAAATAGGCCGCTTTATCTTTAGGTTCTAATCGCCACCTTTTTATAAATGTTTTATTTTCAGATTTTAACTTTTCTGAATTGTAATCTATAGTTTTTATAGAAAAATACCCCACTCTTTTATCTAATATTCTAGGCATCATGGGTTTTTTGGGTAATAAAATCATAGATTGGTTGGCTCTAATAGTAATGGTATTAGCCTCACTTACACTAGAAGGAGCCCCAGCTTCAAACGTAAAATCTTGAACAACTTCAATATTTTTCGGAAAACTTTTTATCGTGTTTATAAAACTTCGAGAGGGATCTAATTTTTTAATCTTATAGGTTTCTCTATTTTTACTATTTATCGCACTAATACCTTTTATATCGGTCGAGAAAAATTTGGTAACATCAATTAAAGTTGCTGTAGAATCTGGAGTTTTAGCCTCTATATCGAAGGCGTATAAAACAGGTTCTAAATTATTAGATTTTACGGATAAAGCTATAGGAAGTGAATCATTAGCTATGGCGTTATACGACTTTATTTTAAGTAAAATTTTATTTTTATACTGTTCCCAAACTAATACTTGAGTTTTAATTTTGGAGCCCGCATTTAAATAACCACCTCCAAAACCTGAAGGTAACTTTTTTATACGTGTTACCATTAAAAACTCTCTGTTTAGAAGGCTATCGGGAATTTCATAATAGAAATGATCTTTCGTTTGGTGAACTTTAAATAAGCCCTCGTCGGTATTGGTTGTTTGAGTTACATAATCGGAATAGTTTGTTTGTTTTTCTTTTTTTGATACGAGTTCGGTTTCATCTTTCTTTTTTTTGCTTTTGCGTTGTGCTTTAATGCTAATTGAGAAAAAGAACGATAGTAATAGGGTAAAAGTCCATAGTTTTTTCATAGAAATTAAGATGATTGGTTAAAAATGAATTTTAAGTATGTCGAGTTATTTTATATGTTTAATGAATTAAATAACTTGATAAGTTCGGGATTGGATGGGCGAGGGGCATCGGGACTAATGATATCTCCATTTGGATCTATTAATATAAACCGAGGAATACCTTTTATTTGGTAAGCTTGTATAAAATCGGAACGCCAACCACTATCTGAAAATAATTGAATACCTCCCATGTTTTTATCGGCAATCATTTGTTTCCAATCTAATTTCGCTTTTTCAAAACTACCGCTTCTACCAGCATCATCAACCGAAATACTTACAAACTGTATGTTTTTTCCATGGTATTGTTTTTCTAATGCTTTTAAATGCGGAATTTCAACTTTACAGGGACCGCACCAAGTAGCCCAAATATCGAAATAAGTATATTTTCCTTTTAAATCTGAAAGCGATGTGCTGCCACCATTATAATTTTCATAATCTTTAAAATCAGGTGAAGGGGAGCCTTTTGGAAGTATTTTTAGCAAGGCATGTTTTTCATTATGATATCTTTTGTAAACTTTATACATATTTTCAAATTCAGTATCTATCGTCTGAAAAAAAGCATCGTCTAACCCTGTTTTAGTAGACTTTAACTCAGTATAAGCCGTTTTTAAATCGGTAAAGGCTTTATCAAAATCTTCTTCAGATTTCGACATTAAATCTTCGGTTAAATATTGTTCTTGTAGCCTTATATTTTCAATATAAAAATTATTCTTGTCAGCATCATTTCCTGAAAAAATTAAGGTTTCATTAAATTTATCAGCATCAAAATTTAAAGTGGTAGTGTTATTATTTTTCAGATAAATATTGGCATATTCATTGCCATCAGTAAACATATACTGACCTTCTTTTACATTTAATGTGTCAGAAAAAGTACCGTCTGCATTTACTTTTATTTCTTTTTTATAACCTTCTCTATTTAGTATGGTTATTGTTTTAGTTGGATTGGAATTTAAAACGTTTCCTGTAAGCGTAACATAGTTTTTTGGCTTCGATTCGCAAGCTAAAATGGCTAAAGCTAATACGGCTAGTATATATATTTTCATATTTAAAGTTTATGGGTAAGTTTGTTATAGTCCACGATTTCAGGAATAATGTTTAGTGCGAATAATTCTTTTTGCACGTGATTTAATGTATCTTTATCTATTAATTCTTGAGACCATTCGGTTATACTTAACCAATCTTGAACATCGTTTAATTGTTGTTCGTAACGGTTTGCAATGGTTTTATCAATAGAAGGAATATCTTTAAATTCTGAAGTGGTATTATTTATAATTTCAAGAATTGTTTTTAATTCAGCTTCATTATTTTTAATAAAATCTTCTCGAACTGCAATAACAAAACAGGGCCATGGGGATGGGCAATTATCAATTCGTCTAAAAACACCGCGATCTACTAAGGGTTTTGTTGTGAATTTTTCCCATAAAAAGTAATCGGCTGTTCCGTTGGTTAAACCTTCCACAGCGCCGTCAAGATTTTTAATGACTTCAAAATCAAGATCTTTTTCTAAATCCCAATTATTATTTTGTGCGTTTATATAAGCCATTAAATGCGAGCCCGAACCATAACGACTAATGGCTGCTTTGGTGCCTTTTAAATCCTCAACGGTTTGATACGTGGAGTTTTGAGCTACGTGAACGCCCCAATTTAACGGTGTTTTTACAAAAGTTTGTACTATTTTACTTGGGTTTCCGTCAATAATATCTTTTACAATACCTTCGGTAAGTATTACGGCAATATCGATTTCGCTATTCCGTAAAGCTTTGCACATGGCACCGGTTCCTCCATAATAATCTTCCCAACGTAAATTGATATTTTGGTCTTTATACTCACCGTTTTTTAGGGTTAAATACCAAGCTAAATTAAAGTGCTCTGGTACACCTCCAATAGTTACTTTTTTCATGTTTATGACTTGCTATTCAATAATCTTATTAAGAGAAAATTGAATTAAATTATTAATAATTTGCTCGGGGTCTTTGCTAAACGTACCGTTTGCCCGATTGGCAATAATGGCATTTAGTGATACGGCGCGATGCCCTAATAGTTTTGATAAACCATAAATAGCCGACGTTTCCATTTCGAGATTAGTAATGCGGAAATCTTTAAATTTGAAAGCATCAATTTTTGAATTTAATTCTGAATCTTGAAGCCCCAAACGAAGAACTCGACCTTGTGGGCCATAAAACCCGTTTGCCGTTACTGTTATGCCTTGAAAAAGTGTTTGACCTCCATCTTGGAATCTTTCAGCTAAATCTTTACTATGTTCTATAACAATTGGTCGCGCTTTATTTGGGTGCCAGTTGGTTTGCTTAATAAAAGCATTTTCAATGTCTGGATGCGATATATTTTCTGTTTTATATGAATGAAGCATGCCGTTAATGTCCATCCCGTGAGAACTCATTAAAAACGAATCTACAGGAATATCACTTTGTAAGGATCCCGATGTTCCAATTCTGATAATATCGAGACTTTCCAATGCTTTATTAATCGTTCTGCTTTCTAAATTAATATTTACTAATGCATCTAATTCGTTTAAAACAATATCGATATTATCTGCACCAATCCCCGTAGAAATCACTGTTAATCGTTTGCCTTTATAATGTCCTGTTTGGGTTTTAAATTCTCGTTTATGGGTTGTAAACTCTATAGAATCGAAATGTGCTGTTATTTTAGAAACACGATCGGGGTCTCCAACAAATATGATGGTTTTTGCAATGTTCTCGGGTCTCAAATTGAGATGATATACGCTACCGTCGGGGTTTAATATAAGTTCGGATTCTTTAATTGGCATTTGATACCGTTTTTACTAATTTATTTAGTTTTTTATTAAACTGAAAATCATGTTTTTTAACACCTCCATAGATCATTTGATTATCGAGTTCAGCTGAAAAATTACGCTGTCCTAAAAGTGCCTCATGGCCTTTTCTATTAAGGGTTAGGCTATGTTCTTCTTCTGAATAGAAAATATTTAATTTATCTATAATTCTTATTAATTGAAGTTCTGTATAACCATAATAACCTTGATAATTAACCGCATAGCCTAGCAAATGATGTTTAGATTTTATAGCGTTATTTTTTATTATTTTTAAAATGTTACGCTCTAAAATATTTAAGCCATCTTCCGAATTAGGAAAGCGTTCCAAATGAGCTTTTAAGCAGTTGCTTAAATATTCAAAACTAGAACTTTTTACAATGAAAGGTTTTAACAGGTTATGATCTTTTCCACAGTAAATGCCCCAAATTGTTGTAATTAAATCAATATCTTTAAGAGGCAAAAGTATGGGGTTTTTATAAAGATTTAAAAACTGGTTACGGCTTAATTCTATTAGGGTTTTAAAGGTTTTACTTCCTTTAGTACGCCCGCTAGAAACTATATAAATGGGGATATTAATTTTTAGTTCATGTAACAGGTTAATAACCGCAATCATATTCATATGGCAAAATAGATGATATTCAAACCATAAAACAATTTTATAATATTTGTTGTTGGCATCTTCAAGCTTTTTAACCTCTGTATCTACTTGGTTTAAATCTAGGTCGATATTATAAAAATCATTAAGAAATTTACATCTAAAGTCTATAAAATCTTGTTTGTATATTTGTTCTAAAGTAGGACCTTCGCAAATTATTTCTTGCCATGTTAATCGCTCGCCTTCAATTTCTAATTCATTTAAACGTGAGGTAACACGCCCACCATTAGTGATATGTAAAACTTGTTTGTCCATAGAGTTATCCTCCAACTCGTTTTACGTTAAAGCCCTTTGCTTTTAACATAGCCATAATTTTATCCCTGTAATCACCTTGGATAATAATTTTATCATCCTTAAAACTTCCACCAACACTAAGTTTTGTTTTAATGTCTTTAGCTAAGGTTTTAAAATCTTTAGTAGCTCCAGTATAGCCTTCTAAAATAGTGATAGGCTTACCTTTTCGTTTTTCGTATTTGCATAAAATAGGATCATCTTGCATCCATATATCAGAGGCTTTTTGTTCACTTTCAGTTGATTCTTCCTCAACATGATCTGGAAATAAGTTTTTTAGTTGGTCTTGTAAATCCATGGTTTAAGTATCAGTTACAATATTAAGTAGGGGTTTAATTTTGGTTTATTGTATTAAATTACGAGCAGTAATTATTTTTTAAGCCCAAGCTCTATTAAGCGCTCGGTTAAAAATTCACCAGCCGTAATATCATCAAATTGTTTTGGATTATTTTCATCTATACAACTATCTAAAACATCTAATTCCATGGCACTAATTGGATGCATAAAAAATGGAATTGAGTAGCGTGAAGTGCCCCAAAGTTCTTTAGGAGGATTTACAACACGGTGTATGGTAGATTTTAGCTTATTATTGGTATGCCTAGAGAGCATATCGCCAACATTAATCATTAATTCATCAGCTTCGGCAATGGCATCAATCCATTCGCCTTTATGGTTCTGCACTTGTAGCCCCCGACCTTGAGCCCCCATTAAAAGTGTAATTAAATTAATATCTCCATGAGCAGCGGCACGCACGGCCTCTTTAGGTTCTTCCGTTATTGGAGGATAATGTATTGGGCGCAAAATGGAGTTTCCGTTGTGTATATAATTATCGAAATACGTTTCCTCTAAATTTAAATGCAATGCTAATGCACGGAGTACATACTTCGCCGTTTTCTCTAGCATTTTATAGGTTTCTTGTCCTGTTTTATTAAATTCAGGAAGTTCCTTAACAATAACATTATCTGGATATTCGGCTTTTAATGCGTCATTATCATCAACATATTGTCCAAAATGCCAAAACTCTTTTAAATCGCCTTCTTTTTTTCCTTTAGCACTTTCTTTTCCGAAGGATACATAACCCCGTTGTCCTCCAATACCAGGAATTTCGTATTTTTTTTTAGTTTCAGTAGGTAAGTCGAAAAAGCTTTTTACTTGTTCGTATAAATTTTTTACAAGCACATCATCTAGAAAATGACCTTTTAGTGCCACAAATCCAATGTCTTCATAGGCTTTACCTATAGCATCTACAAATTGTTGTTTTTTATGTTTACTACCCGAAGTAAAATCTTTTAAATTAACGCTAGGTATTATGCTCATTATATATTAATTTATTAGTCGTATTACAAATGTACAAAAACATTAGTGAGTTTGATAAACACGATTTTCCTTCATAATTAAGCTATTTATAAAACAAGGCGTAAATTATTTTATTCTATGTAGTTAACATTTCACTTGTTTATTATAAGGTTTAAACTTTAAAGGCTTGCAGCCATGCTCTGGGTTAAAACACCTTGAAATTTATATTAATAAGGGTTATGTTAGAATTTATTAGGAATAAATGAAATAATTGGCTGTAATTTAGTGAAATATAAAAAGTGTTTATTTTCATAATAATGAAAAAATAGCTTATTAAACTCATCTTAATTCAGAAAATCTAATTGATTATTAGGTTGTATAGCGGCTGTGATGAAGATTATTTCGTTAAAAAAAACTATTTTTAATGAATTAAATTAAATATAATTTACGATTTATTTAACAGTTCAATCCTAATAATATTGTTTTTTTTTAACGAAATCCTGTTTAAGGAATGATTATTGTATTAATTTTTTACTAAATTGAAATGTGTATAATTGTGTTTTAAATGATAACATTTATCTTTGAAACTAATTGTAGCAAATTTGTGACCTATTATAATTTAAAGACGCTGAAAGACCAATGAAGTTTTATTTTTCATTTTTTATATTTTTACTTTTCACTATATCTAGTTTTGCCCAAATAGATAGTAGAAATAATAAATCGACTCCATTTCCTGTTATAGAAAGTGAAAAAGATTCTTTAAAAGCTGAAATACCGAAACCTTCAACGCCTATTGAAGCTAAAAGTAATCCTTTAAATGGTATGAATGCGCCAAGAGTTTCAACAGATTTAAGCACACCCAAACGACAAATTTCGATGTTTCCTGAAGAAGAATTTGGAAATCCAGGAGAGTTGTATACCAAAAACTTAGACCGGCAAAAAACAGCTGTATTACCTGACGGCTATGGAGAAAATGCTGGTTTAAAAAAAGATGCTTTTTGGGGAGATTACCATACAAAATCATTATATGTTCAAATTAAATACAGAGATTATAGTGCTGTTGATGGCGATTTACTGCGCATTTTTGTTAATGATGATGTATTAAGGTCTAATGTTCATTTAGGTCGTGGTTTTAGTGGTTTTAGGTTGAAGTTAAAAGAAGGCGCTAATAAAATTGAATTTTTTGCTATTAATACTGGGGCTTCTGGGCCTAACACCGCAGAATATCGTATTGAAGATGAAACAGGTGCTGTTATTGCTAATAAAGTTTGGGCACTAGAAAAAGGCGTAAGAGTTAGTGTGGTGGTAATTAAAGATTAAGACTTCTTATTCGATTATTAAAGAAATTGACTGCGTTCTGCTTTTGAAGGCATTCTGCAAGTTTCCTTTTTTCCAAGTATTTTATATCGGTATTTTGAAATATAAAAATATATAAAATCTCTAATAAAAGCAGGTATTATCAAAAGCGCGTTTCCTAAAAACTTATATTTAGGATTGATGTATTTTATGGCGTATAAAATAGCTTTAGATTTATCATACACCATACCATTTTCAAAAAAATAAATAGTTGAAAACGTATTGCCAAGCGCAATATCATGTTTTTCTAAAATTTCACGAGCCGTATTCGATTGAAGGGAACAAAAAAAAAGTTGTTTCTGCTTATCGCGTTTAATGACAAAATCTACAAAACCATTACACAAATTACAAACACCGTCAAAAAATATTATTTTTTTATCAGCTTGAAGTGTTGTATTTGCATTGGATTCTAAAGACATTTTTTGCAATTTATTTGTTTGTCATGATTTTTATATGAACATTACAACGTATTTAAATCTCATATTTTAGTCTTTAATACCTCAATACTATTACAAACGTCCATGAACTTTTTCTGTTAAAACACCTTTTACATCATATAAAATACCATTTGGTTTTAATAAACTATTCCAATTTTGATTTAAAAATTCTTTATGTGCCACGGTAAGCACAATAACATCAAAGGCGCCTTTTGGAAGCTCTTTTAATGTATCCAAATTATACTCGTGTTTTACTTCATCCACATTCGCCCAAGGATCATAAATAGACATATCGGTTTCATAACTTTTTAATTCGTTAATGACATCTACGGCTTTGGTATTTCGTACATCAGGGCAGTTTTCTTTAAACGTAATGCCTAAATTCAGAATTTTAGCACCTTTAATCGCGATGTCGTTTTTCACCATTAATTTAACAATTTCAGAAGCGACGTATTGTGCCATGCCATCGTTTACGCGACGCCCAGCCAAAATAATTTCTGGATGATACCCAATTTCTTGCGCTTTTTGAGCCAAATAATAAGGATCCACACCAATACAATGTCCGCCAACAAGTCCTGGTTTAAAAGGTAAAAAGTTCCATTTTGTACCCGCTGCTTCCAAAATAGCATGTGTATCGATATGCATTAAATTAAATATTTTTGCCAGCTCGTTTACAAAAGCAATATTAATATCGCGCTGCGAGTTTTCAATCACTTTAGCCGCTTCTGCCACTTTTATGGAAGGCGCAAGGTGCGTACCAGCAGTAATCACACTAGCATATAAAGCATTTACTTTTTCACCTATTTCAGGTGTAGAACCCGAGGTGACTTTTAAAATTTTTTCAATGGTATGTACTTTATCTCCGGGATTAATGCGCTCTGGAGAATAGCCAGCGAAAAAATCTTTATTAAATTTTAATCCGCTTATTTTTTCTAATATAGGTACACATTCATCCTCTGTAGCCCCTGGATATACGGTAGATTCATAAATAACAATATCACCTATTTTTAAGACTTCTCCTATGGTTTTACTCGCAGCATAAAGCGGCGTTAAATCGGGTTTGTTGTTTTTATCAATAGGGGTGGGAACCGTGACAATATAGTAATTACTATCTTTAATATCTTCAATATTGGAGGAACAAATTAATCCAATATCATCATTTTTAGTCGGTTTTAAAACCGATTTTAATAGCTCAGACTCAATCTCTAATGTGGCATCGTATCCTTTAGATAAATTGTTAATTCTAGTTTGGTTAATATCAAAACCAACCACATTATATTTGGTAGCAAACAATCTAGCTAGTGGCAATCCCACGTAACCTAAACCTATTATCGTAATTTTTGTATTCTTCATTATCTTTTTAACGGTTGTTTTTTTACCAAAATTATAAGTTATTCCAATACCAAGCTACTGCATCTTTGAGTCCCGTTTTTATATCAAACTCAGGTTTGTAATGTAGTAATCGTTTCGCCTTGTCTATCGATGCTAAAGAATGTGGAATATCTCCGACTCGATTTTCTCTATATTTAATGTCCACCGTTTTAATATTTTTATCAAATTCAGATAAATAATCTTTCAATAAAACGGTTAATTCTTTTAAAGTCGTCCGTTCACCAAAAGCTACATTGTAGACTGTATTTAATGCGTCTTCATTATTGGTTGTGAGTGCTCTAAAATTCATTTGTACCACATTATCAATATAGGTAAAATCACGAGAATAACTTCCGTCTCCATTAATAACAGGCGATTCCAAATTTATAAACTGCTGTACAAATTTAGGAATTACCGCAGCATAGGCGCCATTTGGATCTTGGCGTCTGCCAAAAACATTAAAATAACGTAACCCAACCACATCTAAATTATAGGTGGTATGAAAAATATCGGCATAAAGTTCGTTTACGTATTTGGTAATGGCATAGGGCGATAAGGGTTTTCCAATAATATCTTCGGTTTTAGGAAGCGCTTCATGATCGCCATAAGTTGAAGAACTTGCCGCATAAACAAAACGATTTACCCCAGCATCTCTGGCAGCAACCAGCATGTTTAAAAACCCTGAAACATTAACGTCATTCGTTGTAATAGGATCGTTAATAGAGCGGGGGACGGATCCCAATGCCGCTTCATGTAAAACATAATCTACGTTTTTACATGCTTTATGACAATCGTCTAATTGTCTAATATCGCCTTCAATTAAGGTGAAATTGGGGTTTATTAAAAAAGGTTTGATATTGGCTTTTTTTCCAGTAGAAAAATTATCTAAACAGGTAACCTTAACGTTTCCTTTTAATAAAAATTCACATAAATTAGAACCAATAAAACCTGCGCCACCGGTTACTAAAACATGTTTTTCTTCTAAAGTTTTTATTAAGTTAAGATCCATTATATTCGGTTTAAAATACTTTCAAACAAATATGTGAAAAATATATCAAACTTGCTTAATAAACTCTCATTATGCTCGTTTTTTTCTAATAAAAAGGAGATTATTATAAAAAACGAAATCCAATTTAAGATTCTGAAGAAAATAGATAAAAAGTATTGTTGTGAATCATCAATTTTTATGATAGTTTTAGCGAAACAAAATAGAAAAGCACTAAGCTCTTTAACTCAAAATAAATGCCAACAAAAAACAAAATTTATCTATCGTCACCGCATTTAGGTAAAAACGAACAGAACTATGTTAGCGAGGCGTTTGCAACCAACTGGATAGCACCATTAGGTCCAAATATAACCGCTTTTGAAGACGACATTAAAACGTATTTGGGTTCAAAAAATGAAGTTGCGGTTTTAAGTTCTGGAACGGCAGCAATACATTTGGCTTTAGATTTAATTGGTGTTCGTAAGGGCGATGAAGTTATTTGCCAAAGTTTTACATTTTCGGCATCAGCCAATCCTATTTTGTATTTAGGAGCCACGCCCATTTTTGTGGATAGTGAAAAGGAGACCTGGAATATGTCGCCAGAACTCTTGGAATTCGCCATTAAAGACCGAATAAAAAAAGGAAAGAAGCCCAAAGCTATTATTGCGGTTCATTTATATGGTATGCCTTATAAAGCCGATGAAATACATGCTATAGCTAGTCAATATGAAATTCCGATTATTGAAGATAGTGCCGAAGCGTTGGGGAGTATGTATAAAAATCAAGCCTGTGGTATACTTTCCGATTTTGGAATATTTTCCTTTAACGGAAATAAAATAATAACAACCTCTGCCGGAGGCGCCTTAATTACCAAAACTAAAAACTTAAAGGAAAAAGCTGTGTTTTTAGCCACACAGGCTAGGGATGATGCACCACATTATCAGCACTCTCAAATAGGTTATAATTATAGAATGAGTAATGTTTTAGCAGGAATAGGGCGTGGGCAAATGGAAGTTTTAAATCAACGTGTTTTAGCAAGACGAGCCAATTATGAATTTTACAAAGAAGGTTTAGCTGCTTTTGATAACATCGAATTTCTTGAAGAACCTACAGGTTTTTATTCCAACAGATGGCTGACTTGTATAAAAACAGATCGCTATGAAACTCGTGAAACATTGCGCTTAGCGCTTTTGGATGATAATATTGAAGCCAGACCTTTATGGAAACCCTTACACAAACAACCTCTGTTTAAGGATTGTTTAAGTTTTACAAATGGCACATCGGAAGAGCTTTTTGAAAAAGGACTTTGCTTGCCAAGCGGATCCAATTTAACAAAAACAGATTTAAATCGAATTTTAGAAATATTGATACCATCGTTAAAATAACCACGGTATCAATATTATTTATTTGATTACAAAAACTAATTTGCATAAAAATCAAAAGCATCCAATATCACCTTATCATCAACTAAACAGTCAATTTTAGTCACGCCAATCGCTTCTAATAGCACGAAGTTAATATTACCGTGGTTGTTTTTCTTATCGTATTTAAGCAATTCAATAATTTCAGGAATTTCAGTTTTTTCAATATCAATTTTCCCGTAATATCCAATAAACAACGCTTTAATACTTTCTGTGGTTTCTTTAGGAAAACCAGCTAATTCTGTAGAAATATAGCAAGCTAAAATCATACCAACAACAACAGCTTCACCATGCAATAAGGTGGTTTTATTCGGGTTGCTTAAAAAGTAAGATTCTATAGCGTGGCCTAAAGTATGTCCGAAGTTTAAGGTTTTTCTCAGTCCGTTTTCAAAAGGATCTTCTTCAACAACATCTCTTTTTATTTCAACAGATTCATAAATTAATGCGTCTAAATCGTCCAATGATAATTTCGATAAATCTTGAAATTTATTCCAATACGTTTCCCCTGTAATTAAACCATGTTTTAACATTTCGGCTAAGCCAGAACGCATTTGGTTGGTTTCTAAAGTGTTTAAATATTTAGTATCAATTAAGACTAAATCGGGGTTACTAATAACACCCACTTGGTTTTTTAAGTGCCCTAAATCCACACCTGTTTTTCCTCCAACCGAGGCATCGACCATAGAAAGTAGGGTAGTAGGTACGTTAATATAAGCAATACCGCGTTTAAAGGTACAGGCTACAAAACCACCAAGATCTGTAATAACGCCACCACCAATATTAATAAGTAAACTTTTTCGGTCGGCATCCAATTCCGATAAGGCATTCCAAACACCAACACAAGTGTCAATTGTTTTGTTAATTTCTCCGGATTCTATCTCTATAATTTCAATAACAGCCGTCGTTTCCATCTGTTCTAAGAATAGTGGTAAACAAAGTTGGTGTGTGTTTTCATCAACCAAAATAAAAACTTTAGAAAAATTATTTTCTTTAAGATGTTTATTTAGAGAAGAATAACAAGTGCTATTAAAATGTATCGTACAGTTTTTTGTGCGTATAGAATCCATAAAATATTAAACGTTTTAAGCCTGTAAAATTAAGGAGATTTTATATAAAATGATAACTTAGGTATAATTATATTTACAAAAATAAAATTGAAAAAGATGAATACGGATTTAATCTTCAATAACACAGAAATTGCTTTTTCCTTGAAAAGTGATTCCGAGCTTGAACGTGCTTATTTTTTGTTTAAAATGATCTCTATTGAGCCTCTAGTTCGTATTGGAACCGCAGCGACCAATTTCGCATTAAAAGCACATTTGCCTATTGAGGGGTTAATTAGGTCCACGGTTTTCGATCATTTTTGTGGCGGTGTAAGTGAAGACGATTGCTTGCCCGTAATTAAAAAAATGTATGAAAAAGGCGTGAGCTCTGTGTTAGATTATTCTGTGGAAGGTAAAGAAAATGAGCAAGAATTTGATGCCGCCATGGAAAAAGTATTAAAAATCATGGAGTTTTCTAAAAACCTAAAAGCCATCCCTATTGCGGTTTTTAAACCCACTGGTTTTGGACGTTTTTATTTATTTGAAAAACTATCTAAAGGTGCTATTTTAACAGAAAAAGAACAAGCAGAATGGGATCGAATTGTTGCCCGTTTTGATAAAGTATGCGAAAAAGGAAAAGCTTATGATGTTGCCGTTTTAATTGATGCAGAAGAAAGTTGGATGCAAGGAGCTGCCGATGTATTGGTTCGTGATATGATGGTGAAATATAATACCGAAAAGCCTATTGTTTTTAATACCTTACAAATGTATCGCCACGACAGAATGGATTTTTTAAAGAGCGAACATGAAAAAGCAAAGGCCGGACATTATTATTTAGGTTATAAATTGGTTCGCGGTGCTTATATGGAAAAAGAAAATGACAGAGCTGAAGAACAGGACTATCCGACACCAATTTGTAAAAGCAAGGCGGCTACCGACGAAAATTTTAATGTGGCCCTTAACTATATGCTAGAAAACATAAATGACATGTCTGTTTTTGCTGGAACACATAACGAAGATAGCTCGTATATGCTTATGAAACTTATGGAAAGTAAAGGCATAGCGAATAATGATGCCCGCGTTTGGTTTGGCCAATTATACGGAATGAGCGACCATATAAGTTACAATTTAGCCGACAAAGGTTATAACGTTGCTAAATATATGCCATTTGGCCCCGTGAAAGATGTGATGCCTTATTTAATACGCCGGGCGGAAGAAAACACCTCGGTTGCAGGACAAACTGGTCGGGAATTAGCCCTTTTAAGTATAGAAAAACAGCGTAGAAAAAATCTTTAATTAGAAATATAACTTTTTAAAATAGCCTTTACCTCATGATGCGGTGTAAAGGCATTTATTTTAAATAACCGTTCTAAGAAATCAAGCGAAAAGTGGTGTTCCTGTTTTTTCTTAACTAATAAAATATCTTTATTTGTTGTTGCGAGCAAGGTTTCGTTATCTGAAAATAAATCTTCATAAACTTTTTCACCGGGTCTTAATTCCGAAAATTGCACATCTACGTCTTTTTTATTACAAAATAGAATTAAACGTTCTACTAAATCAATGATTTTAATAGGATTTCCCATATTGAAAGTAAACAGATTACTTTTCTCATGATTATCGTTTGTCAATTCTAATATTAAATGACAAGCTTTTTGGGTATTGATAAAGTACCGAGAAATTGCCTTGTTGGTTATTATTAACGGTTTTCCCATTTCAATACGTTTTTTAAAAAGAGGTACTACCGATCCGTTGGAGCCCAATACATTTCCAAATCTCGTGGTTAAAAAACGTGTTTGGCTTTTTTCTGATAGAGACATTAAATAATCGGTTGCAATCCGTTTAGAAATCCCCATAACACTTTTTGGGTTTACAGCTTTATCTGTAGAAATAAAAATGAATTTCTTAACGTTATGGATATGCGCTAAATCGGCTAATCGTTTGGTTCCAGAAATATTAACTTTAATAGATTCGAAAGGATTGGCTTCCATTAATGGCACGTGTTTATAAGCCGCAGCATGCAGTATTATCGTTGGTTTATAAGTTTCAAAAAGGTGCTGTATCGCATCTTTCTCAGTAATATTAAGGATTAAGAAATGAATGTTCGATGCGTTTTCAAATTCGGGTTCATTAATTAAATGGTACAACGGAGATTCTGCAATATCAATTAAAATCAGTTTTTTGTATTGACAATTTATAAGTTGTTTAGAAAGTTCGCTACCAATAGATCCAGCAGCTCCGGTAATTAAAATAGTTTCGTTTGAAAAATTAAAATTGGAAATGTTTTGGGTAGGAATTCCTTCTTCGGGAAATAATCCCGAATTTTTTAATAATTGATCTATTTGATTAATGGTTGCTGTATTCATTAATTATTTCGGAAGCTTTTTTTATATCGTTTAAAAGGAGGTTTTAATAATTTTGATTATTTTTTAATTATCAAACCCATATTTTCTAAAGGTTAGATTTATTCTTGAGCCTTTATATTTTGGGTTTATTGGAAGACTATGTTCGTATTGCTCTTGGCAATGCTCTCCCATAATTATTAAACTTCCATTTTTTAAGGTTTGCGACAGTTCTTGTTTACTTTCTTTTTCTCTAAACTTAAATTCCCGTTCTTCCCCCAAACTTATTGAAGAAATAATAGAGGTATCACCAAAGGCCGAAAAATCTGAATGAAAATCAACTCCAGAATTTCCATCCGGATAACATATTAGCACACAAACTTCAAACTTTTGCTTTGTAAATTTTTCAATTTTATTTTGTAGTTTTTTCAGGCTTTCTGTCCAAGCCCGAGTTGGTCCCCAATGTTCTTCTGGAAATCTGTTAGTAACAAGAAGATTTTCATCTAAAAACATCATTTTACCAAAATTAACATCATGCGTTATTCCGTCTGCCGTTTTAGGGCTAAAGTCTGTTTTTTCAACAATATCGATTAGCTCCGCAAATAATGTATTAGCACAGTCTTGCTCTAAAAAATCACTAAAATATTCAACTTCACAGTTTAAAGGTAACTTCATTTTGTTTGAAGATTTCTTTTGGGTTAATTTTTTAATATCTTAATAACAGTAAGTCCAATTATTTTTAAATCTAATAAAAAATTTTGTTTTGCAATATACGCTTTATCTTGTTTTAGCTTGTTTGGAATTATGCTTTCAACAAAAAATATTTCTGGGTTTTCGACAGTTTTAAGTAATTCGGCTTCTTGGATATAATTTAAAGAAGCCAAACTTGTAATTCCTGGACGTACTTGTAACACGCTTAAATCATCTTCGGAATAGAAGTTGATAAAATAACGAATTTCAGGTCGTGGCCCTACAAAACTCATGTCACCTTTTAAAACATTAATTAATTGAGGAAGTTCGTCAATTTTATATTTTCTTAAGAGGTAACCTAATGAAGTAATACGCTTGTCTTGAAGTCCCAAAGTGAGTAATCCTTTTTTTTGGGAGTTTTGCTTCATGGTTCTAAACTTATAAATATTAAAATCATGGAAATCTTTCCCAACTCGACTTTGTATAAATAGAATAGGCCCTTTAGAGTCTATTTTAATAAGAATGCTTATAATACAAAGAAATGGAAGCAGAATAATTAAGCCTAAAATCGAAAAAGTAACATCAAAAGCACGCTTTATCATTAATCGTTTTCTATTTGTAAATTGGTGATGGTGGCAGTATCTGCGCAGTTTTCAACGGTTAAAATAATGTCTTTTTCATTCAATTCACCTTCAACTAAATACACACCGCAAGGTTTGTGTCTGGGGTCACTTTCAGAAAAATTAATGTCACCTTTCTTCAAAATGCTTCTTATTCCCATAGAATCAATAACGTTATTTGAAATAAATTCCGAAATAACGCTGTTATAAACAATCGTTTTAGAGTTTATGTTTTTTAAAACTCTAGCGTCCGGACCATAGCTGCAAGAGGTTTTTTTTCCGTTTAAAAAGAATGCTAAAATGATTAACCCCATAGAAAATCCGCCGAGGTAATAGCCAATACGCTGAATAAGTTTCATTTAAAAATTTTTGATAATAATTTAAGCAGGTTTAATTAAAATATAAGTAAATTAATATCGCTATATTCTAAACCAAACCATTCTCCAACAGATTTACTTGTTAAAATGCCGTGGTAAAAATACAACCCATTTTTTAAACCGCGATCAAAACGCAATGAATTTTCTAAACCACCATCTTCGGCAATTTTTAATAAATAAGGCGTAAAAATATTACTGATACAAACTGAAGCTGTTTTGGAATATCGTGCAGGAATATTGGGGACACAATAGTGCACGACATTATGTTTTATAAATGTGGGATGTTTATGTGAAGTAACTTCGCTCGTTTCAAAACAGCCCCCCATATCGATACTGACGTCGATAATAATAGCGCCTTTTTTCATGTGTTGCACCATGGCTTCGGAAACAACTACTGGTGCTCTATTTTTTCCGCGTATAGCGCCAATAACAACATCGCAACGTTTTAAAGCTTTACTTAAATTTTTGGGTTGAATAGTGGAGGTATAAATAGGACGCCCTAAATGCGTTTGAATTCTACGCAATTTGGTTAAGGAATTATCGAATACTTTTACGTTGGCCCCTAAGCCAATAGCACTTCTACTAGCAAATTCGCCAACAGTTCCAGCCCCTATAATAACCACTTCTAAAGGCGGAACGCCACTAATATTGCCAAACATAAGTCCGTTTCCGGTACTCGCATCTGAGAGTAATTCTGCAGCAATAAGTACCGAAGCTGTTCCAGCAATTTCACTTAGCGATTTTACGGCAGGGTAGGCGTTATCGGAATCTCTAATAAACTCAAAAGCTAAAGCTGTGATGCGTTTAGCAGCTAAGGTTTCAAAATATTTTTTGTGCTGTGTTTTTAACTGTAGCGCAGAAATTATTATGGTTTGTGGATTGATAAGTTTAATTTGTTCTAAACTTGGTGGTTCCACTTTTAAAATCATGGGACAAGCAAAAACTTTTTCGGCATCTTTAGTGATTTCAGCACCAGCTTCACTGTAATCTTTATCGCTAAAATTAGCGCCTTCGCCAGCGCCAGACTCTAATAATACCCGATGACCATTACTTGTTAAAGCGTAAACGGCATCTGGTGTTAAGCAAACGCGCTTTTCTTTATAGGCGGTTTCTTTAGGGATACCAATAAATAATTCGCCTTTCTTTCTAAATATTTCAAGAGTTTCCTCTTGTGGTAAAAGTTGCTGTTTAGTAAAAGGTGATAGAGGTTGCTTCATGTTTTCGTATTAAAAAAAATCAAATTACAAATAAATTTTGTAATTCAAATCAACTATATCTAAAATTACAATATGAAAATAAACCTTATATCAAGTTTTAATTATTTTAGATGAATATTCTCCAAATTTGAGCTACTAAAAAGGTGACAATAAAACCAGCAATAACCGGAAGAATAGAAGCAACCACCGTCCATTTAACACTATTGGTTTCTTTGTAAATAGTATATATGGTTGTGCTACAGGGGTTGTGCAACAAACTAAAAAGCATCACGTTTATAGCAGTAAGTAAGGTCCACCCCCCAGCTTTTAAAATATCGGCTGTGGCGGTTACCGAATCTAATTCGAACATAACCCCATTACCAACACCTCCGGCAATACCAGTAACCATAACGGTAAGCATTAATATGGTTGGGATTACAATTTCATTGGCAGGAATAGCCACCACATACGCAAGAAGAATAACGCCATTTAGCCCTAATAAAAAGCCAAAACCATCCAAGTAATTAATAGCCCAAGAGGCTAAACTTAAATCGCCTATAGTAATATTTGAAATTAACCAAATAACCGCTCCGGCAGGTGCGGCAAAAACAATAGCACGCCATAAAACAATCATGGTTCTATCGATTAAAGAGGTATAAATTGTTTTCCAAAATACAGGAGGTCGATAGGGTGGTAATTCTAAATTAAAGGTTGAAACTTCTCCTTTTAAAACGGTTTTCGATAACGCCCAAGAAAAGAAAAACATAAAAGCTATACCTAAAATGGCAATACCAATTACTGCCAATAAAGAGGCTAAACTTGAATAAGATTCGGGAACTACAGCACCAATAAAAATAGTTGCCAATAGTATTTGTGTAGGCCAACGGCCATTACACAACGAAAAGTTATTTGTTATAATAGCAATTAATCGTTCTCTTGGACTATCAATAATTCGGGTGGCAACAACGCCAGCGGCATTACATCCAAAACCCATACTCATAGTTAAGGCTTGTTTACCATGGGCTCCCGATTTTTTAAATAGGTTATCCATATTAAAAGCAACTCTTGGTAGATAACCAAAATCTTCCAAAAGGGTAAATAACGGAAAAAATATAGCCATGGGTGGCAGCATAACAGCTATAACCCACGCTACTGCAAGATAGACACCATCAAACAAAAACCCGTTTAACCACCACGGGAAACCTAAATTTGTTCCGGTACTTTTTAAAAAGGGATGTATATTGTCTAATAATATTGTGGCTAGCATAGAGGAGGGGTAATTGGCGCCAATGATAGTTAGCCATAATACGGCACCTAAAATAAATAGCATAATGGGAAAACCCCAAATTCTGCTGGTTACAATTTTATCTATTTTAGCATCGAGTCTAAAATTCGATTTTTT
This sequence comes from Algibacter pacificus, assembly GCF_008033385.1. Lineage (GTDB taxonomy): Bacteria > Bacteroidota > Bacteroidia > Flavobacteriales > Flavobacteriaceae > Algibacter > Algibacter pacificus. Next base: position 466,734 of record NZ_VOGY01000002.1, read on the forward strand.
ATTATCTTTAATTACAGTATCTTCAACAATTTTAGAGGCATCGGCATAGATGCTTTCGGCTAAATTATCATGAAAATCATCACCAATTTCCCAGCGTAATTCTTCGGATAATGCAATAATTTCATCTATATTTTTAGTATTCATTAGTTGCTATTTTACCAGTTTTTAATGCTTCTATAATTTGAGTGTCGCCTTCTAATAATCTAAAAGCAATCCATCGACTATTTGAAATATTTGGATACTGTTTTTCTATAGTATCGCTTAATTCTTTAACCGATTTTTCAATATTTTTAGGGATATTTTTTATTCTACGCGGTTTACATGTTATTTTTCCATTGGCTAAATCGCTAACCGTTTGAATAAGCTCTGGAATCCCTCTTTGAAATCTAGCACTTGTAGGTACCACAGGAATACCAAGATCTTTAGCTAATATTCGTGTATCTATTTCAATATGATTGCGTTCGGCTTCATCTATTAAATTTAAGCATAAAACGGCGTTATTAGTAATTTCGAGTATTTGTAATACTAAATTTAAGTTTCGCTCCAAACGACTCGCATCTACAACAATAATAGTTACGGAAGGTTTTCCGAAAAGGATAAAATCACGAGCAACTTCTTCATCTTCCGATGTTGATAACAAAGAGTAAGTCCCTGGTAAATCAACCAATTTATATTTTTGTTCGTTATATTCAAAACCTCCTTCGGCTCTAGTTACGGTTTTCCCGGGCCAATTTCCTGTGTGCTGACGTAAACCGGTAAGGGCATTAAAAACGGTACTTTTTCCTGTATTTGGATTGCCCGCAAGGGCAACAACAAAATCAAAATCATCTGTTTTTACACCTAGTTTTTTTAGTCCATCGGCATTAAAATGTGCACAGGTTTCGCAAGCACTTTTTGTTTTATTTTCCATGACTAATTTTGTTTATTAAAATTTTTGCTGCTTGGTCTTTTCTTAAAGCAATGGCGGTTCCTTTTATTAAATAAGCTTTAGGATCACCTAGAGGATTTAGTAAATCGATACCAACCGTAGCACCTCTTACAAACCCTAAATCCAAAAGCCGTCTTCTGCTTTCGCCTCTCGATTCTTTAGAAAGTCCTATAATTTTAGCCGTTTCCCCCATTTTTAAACTAGACAAACGCGCTATGTTATCCTCTTCTAAATCACTTTTTTCTAAAACAGAAACGGTAATATTTCCAGCGACAATAGGCGCTAAAACAAACTGTTCTCCTTCCGAATGAAACACCACACGAGTACTATTGTTTTCAACAACTCTAACAATAGAATATAAGTGTATGTTTTCGGCTAAAATTTGTTTATAAATAATATCGGGCTCATCTTCAATATGAATAATTTTGGCCACTGTATTTTCTTTAACAGACGATAAATGAACACCTCTTTTACTTACTATTTTCCCTTTTTTTGTAGGGATGGGATCGCCGTGCGGATCAAATTTTGGATTTCCTAAAAGAGATGATAAGTTATTAATATCAGTAGGACTTAATTCATGCTCTTTTCTTTCGGCTCTTTCATGCCATTCTGTTTTATGAAAACCTGTTTTTTCGGATAAATATTTTTCCCAAAGTCTATGTGCTCTAATAATTTGAAGTGCATATTCATTACCATTGCTAGTTAATTTATAACTATCGTGCTCTAATATAATGAGTTCGTTATCCATCATTTTCTTTAAACTTTCAATAATAATGGTATTGGGGAAATTTAAAGTATTGGTTAAGTCGATGGTGCTAATCGAGTTATTGGAGGTTTGGTTATGATATAAATATTTTAAAATATCTTCTATAATAGTTTTATCCTTTTGGTGATACATACTTTTTAGGAAAAAGTATATTCCTTTTTTAGGTCTGAAAACAAAAAAAAGCAATATGCAAATTCCGAAAAATATGGCTAAACTCGTTATGGGTGTATAATTCATATTTTTAAGTATAAATTCTTAATCACATTTTCAGAAATATTAAATTGTTTTTTATCTATTTCTATTTTAATTGAATTGTCAAAATCCTCCTTATCTACGACTTTAATTTTAGCGCCAATAGTAATATTATTCTTGGTAAGATATTTTAAAAATTTATCCGAATCATCTTTAACTTCAACAAAAACACCTTCGTCATCAATATTTAATTTACTTAAACAAACGGTTTTAATAGTAGCGAAATTACCGTTAACATCGGGAATGGGATCGCCATGAGGATCTACCTTTGGAAAGTTTAAAAAAGCATCCAATTCATTGGTTAATTTTTCCGACTGAATGTGTTCTAATTGTTCGGCTATTTCATGAACTTCATCCCAACTAAAATTTAATTTTTCAACAAGAAAAGTCTCCCAAAGTCTATGCTTTCTAACCACTGCAAGCGCCACTTTTTCACCTTTAGTATTCAACTTGGCACCTTTGTATTTTTGATAAATTAGCAAATCTTTTTTAGCCAATTTTTTAAGCATATCGGTTACCGAAGATGCTTTGGTCTCTATCTTTTCGGCAAGTAAATTGGTGTTTACATCCGTTTGGTGTTTCTGTTCTAAACTATAGATTTCTTTAATGTAGTTTTCTTCGGAGTTTGTAAGCATATAAATAAGTTTAAACAAAAATAAAAATAAATTTTTAGATAAGTCTAAATTAAAAAATAAATATGATAATAATTCTAAACCATAACACGCAATTCTTCATTTAAGAGACAAATAAGAGACAAAAAAACAATCTGATAGTTTTAAAAGGCATAATTGCTAACTCAAAAAATGAGAATAGAATTTTAAGGTTTTAGGTACTTTAATAATACCAAATTTGAAAAACGACTGAATTAATCACAATTGGATATCGTTTAATAAATGAAAACAACGACGAAAATCTTATCGCAATTGTTCACAAAATTGATAGTTTTTAAATTCATAATATTAGAAAAGTATGGCGAGTGAAGATAATAAAAATAATTACGTTTTAGTGTCAAAATAAAGGGCGTTGCAAGTTTGTAACATCTGGTTTTCCTTCAAAAAACAGGTGCATACAACCCCGTAATTATTCGTATACAACAAGGTTTAAAGTCAAATAAAAGTTAATAACTGTATTAAACTTAAAAACCCGAAATCCCCATATACTCCGCTCTTTTTTTATCTTAAATCTCTTATTCGAAAATGCTTTTTTTCTTACAAGTTAGAAGAATATGATATTAGTCATTATGTATGTTTTTTTATTACTCTAGTTTAGCCACGAGGAATGAAATGCTTAAAATTTTACTATTAAATTTTATGAATTATTACGAGTTCTCATTATTCTTTAAATCAATTTTTATGAAAGCCACAAGACTTCTATTTATTTTTATGTTTTTTTTTAGTTTTTATTCTTATACACAAAGCAATAAATTAAGAATAAATTTAGATAACACCGGAAAAACATACATAAAAGGATCGCTTAGAATGCAATTATGGGCACGGTATTTTGATACAAACCCAGGAACAACTATTAATGGAGAAATTGCCAATAATGTATTTGATGTTTCAATAAGACGATTACGGGCTGGTATTAATGCACAGTTAACGCCTAAGTTATATGTTTATGCTCTATTTGGTGGTAATAATTTGAATAGTAAAAAAGAAAAAGATTTTCAATTTGGGGTGTTGGATTTATACGCCGAATACGAATTTTCTAAAGCCTTCGCTGTAGGTTTTGGTGAATCTGGATGGGAAGGATTAAATCGATGGAATGTAAGAAGTAGTGCAACCTTAATGGCTGTTGATGCACCTATTTTTTCATTATTAACAGTAAATAAAAATGATGACCTTGCCCGTAGTTTAGGATTGTGGATTAAAGGACAAATTAGCAAATTCGATTATACTTTAGCATTAAAAAACCCTATTCAATTTGGTGTTGCCCCTATTGAAGGCAAGGTAGATTATGCTTATAATAAGCCTAGAAAAAGAATATCGGGTTATGTTAAATACGAATTTTTGGATAATGAAAGTAACAAATCGGCGTATAGTGGCAGAGCTGGCACATATTTGGGTACAAAACACCTATTAAATTTAGGAGCAGGTTTTATGAATCAGGCAAAAATGACATCACAGCTGGTTAATGGAGAAGAAATATTCTACGATTTTAAAAACTGGGCAATCGATGTATTTTATGATGCTCCCTTTAATAATGAACAGGGAAGCGCCATTACTGCGTATTTAGGGTATAATCATAATGATTTTGGCCCTAACTATATTAGAAATGTTGGAGCTAACGATATTACTTCGGGTGGAACATCTTTTAACGGTAGTGGAAATGATTTTCCTATGATGGGAACTGGAAACACCTTGTTTTTTCAATTGGGATATCTGCTTGCCGAAAACAAAAAAAATTATCGATTACAGCCAAATATAGCCATTCAACATTCAGATTTTGATGCTTTGGATAACACCATGATTGTGTACGATTTAGGTGTAAATTGCTTTTTTAAAGGCCATAGTAACAAGCTTAGTTTAGGATACCAAAACAGGCCCATTTTTCAAAACATTAATAATCAATTAAAGGTCGATGAGCGCAAGGGCATGTTCATTTTACTGTATCAAATTGTTATTAACTAAAAAGAAGTTAGCTAGAATTTATTTTGTGGACCTGTTTTCAATTAGATTTTGTATGGCATAAAACAAACGGTTTTTCGCATTGTCTTGAGAACCAAAAATAGAACGAAACAGTTCGCCTTTTTCTGAAATGAGCAACCATTGCGGAGTTCCTTCGGCTTTTAATTCATTATAAACCCGATGTTGTTTGTCTATATAAATAGGAAAAGGAATTTCTCCACTAGTAAAAATGGCTTTAATTGAAGCTTTACTCGCTGCTCTATTAATAAAATCGGCATGGATACCTACAACTTGAATTTCTGGGTATTCTTGCTGAAACTCATAAGCTAATGGTATAGCACGACCTGTACAACCTAAACAGTCATTGTTATAAATAATAAGTAATAATACCTTGTTTTTATAAGCTGTCATTAAATCTACCGCATGGCCGTCTAAATCTAAAACAGGAATGCTTTGTATTACTTTATTCATTTTTTAATTGTTTAGATAGATTACAAAATTAGTTATTTATTGTTTTAAGTTATCATATGAAATTATAATTTGAAACCTATAAAAATAAGATTTGTATCTGCTTAGAAATTAATCTATTTTAAGGAGTAAGATGATAATTTATGATAGATTTATAATAAAAATATGAGGTGTTGTGTAATTTTGTTATTCAAGATATGGAACTAGAACCTTCAAATATCATGATTAATTTAACCTAATGAAAACACAAAAAATAGCTTATTCTATATTAGATCTTGCTCTAGTTTCTCAAAATTATACTCTAGAACAAACCTATAATAATACTTTAGCACTCGCACAACAAGCAGAAGCATTTGGTTATACACGGTATTGGTTAGCCGAACATCATAATGCGTCTAATATTGGTAGTAGTGCCACAGCAGTATTAATTGGGTATGTTGCCCAAGGTACAAACACGCTTAGAGTAGGTTCTGGCGGTATCATGTTGCCCAATCATTCACCGTTAATTATTGCAGAACAGTTTGGCACATTGGGAACTCTGTATCCAAATAGAATTGATTTAGGATTAGGAAGGGCACCAGGAACCGATAGAGAAACTGCACTAGCCATACGCTCAGATTTTATGTCTGCCGCACAGTCTTTTCCAAATGAAATAGAAAAAATTCAAAAGTATTTTTCAATTGAAAATGCCACTTCTAAGGTTCGCGCAACGGTTGCCGAAGGTGTAGATATTCCACTTTATATTTTAGGATCTAGTACCGATAGTGCTCATTTGGCAGCAAAAAAAGGATTGCCTTATGCCTTTGCCAGTCATTTTGCAACCCGTTATTTATGGCAAGCAATTGATATTTATCGTAAAGAATTTCAACCATCGAAAGATTTAAAATCTCCATATGTCATGGCAGGTGTTAATATCATTATTGCCGATACTGATGAAGAAGCTCAACAGTTATACACCTCTTTAATCCGAATGATTATAGGGATATTTACTGGTAAGCGGGATTACGTGCAACCGCCTACAGTACTAACAAAGGATTTAAAAGCAATGATACAAAACCCGCAAGTGCATCAAATGCTAAAATATGCTTTTGTAGGTAGTAAAGCCACCGTAAAAAAACGGGTTGAAGAATTTTTGGAACAGACTAAAGCAGACGAACTTATTGCTGTAACCAATATTTATGGCATTAAAGAAAAGATACGATCGTATCAGTTATTTTCAGAAATTATGACCGAATTAAAGTAATTTAATTCAACAACTAGTATATTTACTTGTTATGTGTTAAAATAAAAAAGGTGCTTAAAAATAATAGAGATAAACTTTATAGGTTAGATAAAAACAGCCCAATAAACTTGGTGTTATCTGGTGGAGGCATGAAATGTGCGGCTCATTTAGCATTGTTGGAAAAAATAGAAGCCTTAGGTTTAAAAATTAATGCTATTTCTGGTAGTAGTGGAGGGGCTCTGGTTGCCGCTTTATACGCCTCTGGTTTATCGACTCAAGAAATTTTAGAAATATTTAAAAATACAAGTCTATTTAAGTTTAGCTATTTAAGTATTGTTAAAGCGGGACTTTTCGATACGTTTTTATTTAAATCGATTATAGAAAATAAAATTAAAAATAAATTTGGCGCATTAAACCTTCCAATTTACGTTACCGCTTCTAACATGCAAACAGGAAAACCACGTTATTTTTGCAAAGGAAAATTATTAAAACCTGTATTAGCATCTTGTGCTATCCCTGGCATTTTTAGTCCAATATCAATCAATAAAGTTCTATATTCTGATGGCGGTATTTTAGATAATTTTCCTATTCAACCTTTTATAAAATCAGGGTTACCAATAATTGGTAGTTATGTAAGCGAGCCTGCAGTAAAAACACCAGAGCAATTAAACACCACATTAAAAGTTGTAGCACATGCGTCATATTTAAGAGCGCATTCTGCAGAAAGTTTTAAATTTAATTTTACAAAAGTAACAATTAGTTTTCCGTTGTCTCACTATTCTGGTTTAGATAATAAGGAGGCAGAGAAAATCTATAAAGCATCTAAAGATTATTTGGATGATTTTAGTATCTAAGGTTTTAATATATTAATGTTCGTTTTAAAGTAAAAAGATTAATGCCATTCTTATTCGTTCAAATAAATTCATTGCATTTTTGTAAAACCCGATGTTTTTTTTAAACCACATTAATTATTACATTACCTCTTTTATGACCTTTTTCTACATACTCGTGCGCTGCTTTGATATTTTTTAAAGAAAAACTTTTATCTATAACAGCTTTAAAGTTTCCGGTTTCAAAATACGTTGTTAGTTTTAACAAATAGCTTGGTTTTATTTTTAAAAAACCGTCATCAACCGATGCGTAACGCCCATTTAAAGTAAGCCTATGCTTGCATGCTATTTTTAAAGGTGATGTTTTATTTTTTCCTACAGCGTCCAAAATGAAATTATATTTTTCTAATTTATTGACGGCTTTTTTGTTTGTATAATCAATAACTTGATCTGCACCAATTGATTTTACCAATTCAAAATTTTTCTGGCTACAAACAGCAGTAACAGTTGCGCCATGATGTTTAGCAATTTGGATAGCTGCAATTCCGTTAGCTCCAGAAGCACCATAGATTAAAACCTTTTGCCCAATTTTTATATTGGCATTTCGCATGAAATATAAAGCTAATACACCTCCGTATACAATAGCAGTAGCTTCTTGATGGCTCGCATTTTTAGGTTTAAGAGCTACCTCTCCTGATTCCATTTCTTTTGCAGAGATGCACTTATATTCTGCATAAGTTGCTCTACTTACTCCTGTAAACCCAAAAACTTCGTCTCCAATATTAAAGTTAGAATTAGTATTATTATCTTCTATTACACCGGAGAACACTAAACCAAGTATAGGGTTGCGTGGTCTTTTAAACCCAATAAAAACACGCATTCCAAATTTCATTAATTGTTTTATAGGAAAATAATGTGCACCTGGTACATTTAATCCACGAAGCAGACAATCGCTAGCGGTAACAGCGGTTGCGTATATTTTTACTAAGGCTTCATCTGCTTTGGGGATAGGTTTATTAACTTCCGCCCACCGTAATACATTAGGCTTTCCATATTTTTTGCATAATACAGCTTTCATTTTTTTCATAAAATTTATTTTTTCTTATTCTAAGTGCTCCAACTTGGCATTATTTAATGTGTCATCTCTGTGTTATTCTAGAAAGAAATGTTAAACAAAAATAGAGATGAATGATGCTTAATACTTAGAAAAAACAATCTGTTGTTAGGATAAATCAATCATTTCTCTATATGCGATAGGGGTAAGGCCTTCTTGAGTTTTAAATATGCGTGTAAAATAAGATTGATCGCTAAACCCTAATTGTAAGGCTATTTCTTGGATAGAAAAATCTGTTTGAAAAAGTAAAACTTTGGCTTCATTAATTAATGACTCTTTAATCCAAACAGAAGGAGATTTCTGGGTAATTAATTTAATTGTTTTATTTAAATGATTTGGACTAATATTAAGCATTGAAGCATAATCTGAAACCAGATGTTGGGTTTTTATATTTTTGTGAAGTAGTTCTTTAAACCTATTGGTAATTGTGACCGCTGTTTTATTTTTATGGTTTGAAATTGGTTGATAATTAATATTTAAATCGCAGAGTGTAGCGATAAGATAGGATTGAATAATAAGTTTATTTTGCAGGCCATTGGTAGTATATTCTTCCCTAATTCTAGCTAAGGCTTGAACTAAATATTTTGCCGATTTGTTTTTTAATTTAATTATAGGGTTTCCCCAAACAGTTAAAAACTCGAATGATTTGAATAAATCCTGACTACCGATTTGACCAATTAAAAAATCATTACTAAATCCACAAATAAACCCTTTTCCTTTTTTTCCTTCATTGTAGTTTTCTAAACTATAGCTAAATACCTTTCCTGCAGGAATGATAATACAATTATTTTTATGAATTTTAGTGGAGTGAAATCCAACTTTCATAACTAACACACCACTTCTTAGAAAAATAAGTGTATGAGTTTTTGCCTTTACAGGCGGAACAGGAGGTCGAGAAATTTCAGTTAAATCTTGTAAACTCGCAATATAGAAGTTTTCATAACCCTTTTTGAAGATATTATTTCGTTTTGAACCAAAGCACATAAAAGATTCCAAAAGTTCATTTGGTTTAAGGATTTTTATTTTTGATTCCATTTGTACTATTTATTTTATTTCCGTTAACGGTTAATAACTATTAGGATCTGATTGATTTAGTACTTAACCTTTAAAGTGCACCAAATTGAAATGTTTAACTCTATAATATAATTTCAGGTTAAAATTAAACTATTTATTTATATAGTATATTAACTGTTTTCAACTCTAATGTATATGTTATCTTATTTTGTTGTATCACATAATTGCTTTTATTGTGCATTTTATTACGTAAGCCTCATAATTAGATGGTTACTAGCGGTAAAATTAATATATTTTTAAAATTACAGGTTTGTAGAACGGTTACTGGGTATAGTAGTTTTAACGTATTTATATTTTGAAACAAGATAGATAATCCAAAATAATATGCTAATCTCTATAAAACTAAAAAACAAATAATGTTTAGTGTTTACACCGGTAATTAAACTTCCTGTTTGAACAATAACCATTATAGCGCTAATACTTATATTTACAATTTTAAAAGCCTTGTTTTTTAAAATCAAAGTAATTACAATCATCAACATAGGAATTTCCATTAACATGGAAACTCCTAAAAGAAAAGATTCTGAAAATTCAATTCCTCCAGCATTCCCATATAAAAGTTTATTTAGAAAAACAGAATCGTATAGCGAAAACAAATCACAAAAAATGTAATTAACAGTGAGTAAAGTCCATAGTTTAGAAAGGATATTCTTTTCCATATTCTTAAAAATTAAATCCAACATGTAAACCTGGTTCTGCAAAAAACAATTTAGACCATTTATCGTCTTGTTGTTTAAATCCTATAGGCATTTTGGTATGATACGGGCGATGCGTAATTGCTAACGAGGGCTCTATAAAAAACCTTTTTTTGAAAAATTTAATATGATAACCAATTCTGTATGTGTTAAAAATTTGAAAACCACGATCAATTTTTTTATTATTTTGGTTTATAAAATCTTGCCAAGCACTCATGACATGAACAGCTGTGTACAAACCATTCCATAGAAAACGTTGATAAACAATGGCAAATCCTTTTTCTTTTACATAACCAGGAAAATTTTCTTTTGGGTCTGTTTTTAGTGGCCCCCAAGGTATTCCAATAGGTTCATAATATCGCCATTGCTTTAATTCTAAAGCAATAACATTTTTTGTGTTTATTCGATATCCCAAATTGAGTTGAACAAAACTTGGACTTTCATTGTCCGGTATAAAATTTAACAATACAAAAGCGGTACTCCCAATAATACACGGGTGTTTTTTAATTTCTTCTTTTGTGTATTGTGCATATAAATTGGTAGTAGCAAAAAGTAATACGAACAAGGTTGTTTTAAGGATTTTCATAATTTTAATCATTTATTGATGACGTAAAATTAGATACGTTTCTACCTTAAAAACGTTCACTAAAGTGAAGAAACGGTTATTACTTATTTTTTTCTACAATTCTAGCTTTTATTCTACTTAAAGATTGTGGTTTTACACCTATAAAACTTGATAATTGGTGTTGCGGTATTCTTTGGATAAGGTCTGGCCTATTGTTTAGTAAATTTAGGTATCGTTCTTCGGGAGATGATATTTTAAAACGATCAAAATCTATTTGTTGTTTGGATAAATTTTCTTCGGCTAAGATTCTACATAATTTTTCGAATTTTGGAAATTTTTCAAAGACTTCTTTTTCCATTTCTGGAGTAGACATTAGGAGTATCGAATCTTCTACACAGCTTATGTAATATTCTGATACTTCTTTGGTAACCACACAGGTTGGTGTTAGTCCTTCTAACTCTGTATAAAAAGCGGTTGTTTTTTCATTTCCATCCACATTATAGTATTGACGAATGCATCCTTTTAAAACAAAATAGCCCTTATTAGATTTTTCATTTTCTTTTAGTAAAATATCTCCCTTTTTTTTAGAAGAAAAAATACCCAACGAATTTATTACATCCTTCTCGTGTTTGTTTAAATTAATATATTTAGAGATAAAATCAAATAATAAATTAGTCATTGTTTATTTTTTTTGTATTCCATTTAAGAACCATGCAAAAAATTATACTGTGGTCTTGCTGTACAAATTAAGAAAAAGCTTTTATAAAATGGTATAAAAATAAAAATTGATGCCATGAAAAAACACCTAATACCTAATAAGGAAGTGGTTAAGCTGTAGAATTAGGATTTAATACCCTTACCTCGAACAAAAAATTCAAACCTTATTGGATTAAACAGGCTCATAAATGCCTATTGTTTTGCGTGATAGAATATCATTTTTATAGTTTCTTATAGCTATAGCAAAACGCACGTATTATAGCGGTGTAAGTAAGCTATATTTTATGCTACAAACCGCATTAAAAAAACAAAATATTAGTTGTTAATTCATAAAAAAAAAAGCCCTTTTTAAGGGCTTAAATATGCTTGTTTTATAAAGTTATAGATTTGCTTATTTATTACAGGTATTGGCATCGGGGATTTTTTTTATTCTATACCAAATTCATTAAAAAGGTGTTGAATAGCTGTATCAAGAACTGTATCATTTCCAGCTTTAATATCTGCTTCTGTATTTTTTACATATACATCGGGTATATGACCAATACCATCTAAACTTTCTCCATTTGGTAATAAAAACTTTTGAATTGAATATTGGTAATGCCAACCGTTTGGTAAAAAACGCATATTGCTTAGCGTAGAAAAATCTCCTGCTGTTGTATCACCAATTTGTATAACATTATTAAAAGCTTTCATATGAAGTAAAAACACTTCTCCTGCACTAATAGTTTTTCTATCGGTTAATACAACTACAGGTTTGTTGTATGTATTACTGTTATTAAATTTAGTAAAATATTCAGTTTTGGAATCAAAATCATTATGGTTTGGCCCATTTCTGGTTTGAACGGTATACACTAAATGTCTTCCATCTGAAAAAGATTGTGCTATTCTTGCGGAATACCGGTCTTCTCCACCGGTGTTTTGACGTATGTCAAGAATAATAGCATCATAAGCTTCTAATTTAGCAACTACATTATCCATAACAGCAGGATTGCTTCCATCCATGGTGCCTAAATAGATATATCCAATATTTTTGTTTTTAATTTTAGAATAAAGCAGGTCGTCTTCAGAAGAGATTGTTGTTATTTCTTCAATATATTTTTCTTCTATAAGTGTTTTACTTATTTCATTAATTGACTGCTTATTTAGTTTATATCCAGATCGATAACTATTTCCGTTTCCGTCATACATCACAGTGTGGCTATCATCTAGATGCTCTAGGAGATTGGAAAAAAGAGTCCATAATTCATCATCAGACTGATTTTCATTAACCTGTGGTTGATAGCGATCATATAGATCATTCCAATTAATATCTCGGATAACAAATAAACTGTAATGTTGGTCAAAATCATTCCATAAAATCTCAAAATTATTTTTTTTTGTATTGGGTTCGTTTTCTTCAATTATAACCTTGGAACAAGATGTTGCTATAACTAAGATGAGTATTGTTATTATTTTTTTCATATTAAAATTTGTAAGATATACTAGTTGAGATAAGGTTGGAAACACTTTTTACTTTATTGATTTCAATTACTTTTTTAATGTTTAAAGTATAATTTAACCTCCAGTTGATGTGATTGGATATTTCTAGGTTGTAGTTTATGTTCCATGCAATGGCTTTATATTTTTTGAAAGAGGTTAGTTCTCCATCAAAAATAATGTTTACAGGGGTATCTTGGTTTTCTATAATAAACTCATTTATTCCATTATAAGGAGGTCTACTTAAATATTGTAAAAAAGGAATAGTAACCGAACCTTCTATAAACTGTTTGGTGTTTAACTGTTTGGTAAATGCTCCTGTAAATGATAAGCCATTTGTTGTGCTATAGCTAAAAGCATCTTGATCAAACCAATCCATATAATAAACGTCTAAATTATAAGTTAAACCAATATAGAATTTGGTAGTTTTAGCAGAATGCGATAAGCTTTTTAAATAAGACGCATTGAAAGAACCGGTATAATAACTAGTTTCAAAAGTGTCATTTACTCCCGATTCTAAAAGGCCATCGCTATAATTTATGTTTAATTTTAGAATATTTTTTTTTCGTTTTTCATAAAAAAGGGAATAAGATAAGCCTTCTCCTTTTTGGTTTAGGGGCGATAAATTTTGATCGTTAAGGTTATCAAAACGATAGCCAATATCGAGACCAATATATTTTTTAGAAGTTGAAGTTACGCGCTGTGCTTTAGCTGTTAATGCAAGCAAAAAGGCAGCGATAATGGTTGTTGTTTTTAGTTTCATTTGGTACTGTGTTTTATCAGTCCAAATTTATTTCACTTTTTATTTTAAAGTCTTATTTGAAATCAAGAAATTAATTTTTCTGAAAAAATTCTTTTTTAACGCGGCTAAAAGTTTCAGGCGTTAAGCTTAGGTACTCTGCAATTATGCGCTGTGGAATTTCTTCTAAATAGCGTTTTGCATTTTCATTGGTTTTCATAAAAATTTCAAATCGTTTGTATGCATTCTTATTTTGAAGCATATAGGAACGTTTTTCTCTTTCAGAATGGGTTTTTTCCCACGATTTTGAATAGATATAATTAAAGGCATGATTTTTATATCTCAGTTTTTCTGCAGCCTCTTTTTCAAGGTAAAGTATTTCTACGTCGGTTAATGCGGTTTGGGTTTCTATGCTCGGACTTTCATCTAGATAACTTATTAAGTTATTATAGTACATACCTGATAAAGAAATATCATTTGTAAAAACCTCGCCATCAATCATAATAGTTTGTAGAACTATGCCACTTAGCACCATACTTGTTCTTCTTTCTATTTGTCCATAACTTAAAATTTCGTCTCCTTTTTTGTACCGTTCTGTTTTGGTGTTTTTGATAATAAGATCAAATTCGTCTTTACTTAAAGGATAAATTTGAGAAAATAAGAGGTAAAGTGTTTCTTCCATTTTTTTTGATGTCTGGTCCAGAAATATGGCTATCGGGTAAAATTAAATTTAAGCTGATGATTATATATCATCTGGTATTTTAAAGTTTAAAGATAAATGTAATCTTTTTTGGTTCTATTAATTAATTGTTTTTTTTCGAACTCTTTTTTCGTGAGCAACTTTATGGTTTGGTTAAGACAACATTTGTTATTTAAATAGCGGTAGCATAAGTAAACAACGGTTTATTTTGCTTTAACCTTATTTATAAAATGGAATGGCCATTATATTGACCTTTAAATTTTGGTTTTAAAAACAGATATTTTGGAAAATAAATGCCCTTAAAAGAACTTAAATCTAGTTTGTTTTATAAAACTATTGGTTTGTGTAGCGGTTAGAATTATTACCCGAAGACTTATAGTTTAGTTTCATATTCCTCTAATTTTTTCCAAATGTCTATAAATTCTTTTATTCCTTCCTTTTTTAAGTCCGTATTTACAATTAAAAGTTTACCAATTTTGGTTTTAGTGTTGAAGAACATATGGGTTGCAACTCCTGGATCACCTCCGGTATGACCTATTTGTTCATGAGCAGAAATCCCCATAAAAATACCTATATTATATTCATCGTTATAAACACTTTCATTTCTTTCAGTATAATTTACATTGGTCAATTGTGGTTTAAATAATTCCTTATAGCTTTCATTTTTTAAGATGTTACCATTTCCGCTATAGCCTGCAATTAATTCACATAAATATTTTCCTAAGTCAGATGCCGAGGTTATTAAACCGCCATCTGGATAATTGGCCAATTGATAAAATGCTAATTCTGTTTCGTTGTCTATATATAACTTAGAGTGTTTTGAAATATCAACCTGCTTAAAAGACCACCCCGAATCAAACATTTTTAAAGGTTTCAAAATATGTTCATTGGTAAACTTATTAAATGATTGATTTGTTGCTTTTTCTATTATTAAAGCGGCTAATCCTGCCGCAACATTTGAATATTTAAATAGTTCTCCGGGTTTTGTTTTTATAAAATTATTTTTCCTATACCATTTTCCGTCTTTACTTAAAATATTTTTTAAAAATTTATCCAGAGCTATTTTTTCATCAGGTGAACGAAAATTGCTGTTTACTTGAGCTTCTTTATTCTCTTTTTCTTTTAAAATGTAACCGTTCTTCTCATATTTAGACGGGTCTTTAATACTAGAGGTGTGCGTTGCTAATTGCCTTATGGTAATATGATTAAAAGGGAAATAAGGATTTCTTACATCAAACGGCAGGTATTTGTTTATATCCTCGTCTAAGTTAAGTTTTCCAAGTTCTTGAGCTTTAAGCAATGCAATACCTATAAAAGTTTTAGAAATGGAAGCAATGTTTTGAATGGTATTGTTAGTGTATTTCTTGCTTGTTTTAATATTAGAGTATCCAAAACCTTTTTTGTACAGAATACCATCTTGGTTTACAATAGCTACAGAAAAACCATTAATATATTTTCTTTCGTATATTTTTTCAAGCCCCTTAGATAATTTTATTGAAATAGATTTATTTGTCTGGCCATAAATTCTGCCGATAAATATAAACAAGAGTAACGATATAATTATTTTTTTCATTTCTATATAATGTTGAATTCATCTGATTATTCCTGAAATATGAAACCTAAAAGCATAATATACAAATATACTTTTTACGAGATAACAATTTATCATATCTGTAATTTATAAGGAGTAAAAAAGGAATATTTCACATTAAGCTTAATAAATTTACAATTAAGTAAAGTGACGCCTTGTATTTGTTTTTATTAGATTTTGCTAAACCTTGTCATGCTATATTTTTTAAGAATTAATTAGTAAAACAAACAGATGTTTTCTAAATTATATTTAATAATATTGCAAAACATGAAAATCAGTTGGTTTAAAAGCAGTATCTCGTATTTTTTTATTGCCCTTTTCTTTACAATGGAAATGGCAAGTTTTCATGTTTTATCTCATAATGATCATGATGATCATGGTGCGGATTGTTCTATATGTATTCAAATAAATGTAACTAACTTAACACCAATTCTTAGTCCAGATTTTGATTATTCACCAATTGAATATATTGCATTTACCGTAAAAAGAGATACAGATAACACCTACAATTTTTTGGGTTCAAATATAATTGATCCAAACCAACTCTTTTCTAGACCACCACCTTCTGTTTTATAATTTTTCTATGTTTTTTTGGAGTAAAGTTTATTAGTATACATCAAAGGTATGCAAATTTTTCTACTAGATATTAGCAAAATGGCTTTGGTTTAATAGTCTACTTTTTTTATCCATTAGTGATATAAAAACATACTAAAACTTTATGCAATTCATGTTTTTGCATTTGCTTCATTAGCCTTTTTTAAGGTCAACTAGTCCAGTTATGGGCATCATTTTTTAATCTATTTCTATTTATTATGTATTTCAAGATACTTAGTATGTGGCTATGTTTTAGCATATATACAAATCTATTTGCCCAGAATTCTTTTCAAATTAAGGGGTTAGTGGTAAGTGCAAAAACCTTACAACCGGTTGAAGGCGCTAATATTATAGGTAAAAAGCATTTTGCCATTTCCTCGAACACAGGTGAGTTTACAGTAAATAATTTGAGTAAAGGCACTTATATATTTACAGTATCACATATGAGTTATGCCGAACAAACCGTGAGTGTTACCATTGAAAAAACAACCGTACCGCTTAAAATATTTTTAACCGAGGCCCCAAATGTACTTTCTAGTATTGAGGTTATCGGAAAAACAAACAGAAGAAAACTAATGGAAAGTCCAGTAGTTGCACAAAACATATCGAAAACCTTTTTAAATAATAATAGGGAAAACAGCTTGATGCAAACGTTAAGTAAAATTCCTGGGGTTAACACCATAAATATAGGCTCGGGACAATCTAAACCAGTTATTAGAGGTTTAGGGTTTAACAGGGTTGTGGTGGTACAAAATGGTATCAAGCATGAAGCCCAACAATGGGGTAACGACCATGGATTAGAAATAGATCAATATGGTATAGAACGTATTCAAATAGTAAAAGGACCAGCTTCCTTGGTTTATGGTTCCGATGCTATTGCGGGCGTTATTAATATTCAACCCAATGCTATACCTACACCAAATTCTTTTAAAGCAGAGGTTAATATAACTGCCGAAAGTAATAATGACTTATTAGGTATATCTACTGGATTAGAATCACGAAAAGAAAACTGGTTTTACCGTGGTCGATTAACCTACAGAGATTATGCAGATTATAAGGTGCCTACAGATGTTATTAATTACGAAAATTATGTTTTTAAATTAGATAATCATAATTTAAGAAATACAGCAGGGCAGGAGGCTAATATGAGTTTTAGCGTGGGTTATACTTCAGATAATATCACATCAGAAACATTTTTTAGTAACGTTAATGCGAAAAATGGTTTTTTTGCTAATGCCCATGGATTAGAAGTTAGAAGCTCTAGTATTGATTATGATGGGTCTAATAGGGATATAGATTTACCTTTTCATAAAGTAAATCATTTTAAAATTACTAATAACTCCTCTTTCTCTAAAGGAAACCATACGTATCATGTTAATTTTGGGTTTCAAAATAATTATAGAGAAGAACATAGTGAGCCTGTGCCACATGGCTATATGCCAAAACCAGAAAACAGTAGAGAAAGAGTGTTTAATAAAAACACCTATGCTTTAACTATAAAAGATGATTTTAAACCCAATACGAAACACGATATTGTAATGGGGTTAAATACAGAATTTCAAGATAATAATATTGGTGGTTGGGGATTTTTAATTCCTAAATATAACAGATTCACCGTTGGCGTTTTTGCTTACGATCAGTTTGAAGTGCGCCCAAATTTACATATATTAACTGGGTTACGATACGACTTTGGGGTGCTAGATACTCAAGGTTATTTCGATTGGTATTCTTCTAAGGTTAATAATAACGATGGTACCACCTCTAACATTTATTTACAAAGATCCCAAGATAAAACTTTAAATTTCGGAAACATTAGTGCCTCCACAGGACTTAGTTTTATAAATAATAACACAACTTATAAAATTAATATAGGAAAAAGTTTTAGAATGCCTTTACCTAATGAATTAGCATCCGATGGTGTTAATTATCATATGTATCGATATGAACAAGGAAACTTAGATTTAGACTCCGAAGAATCGTATCAATTAGATCTAGATATCGAGCATACAGCAAAAAAATTTTATTTTGGTATTAGTCCTTTTGTAAATTTTTTCCAAAATTATATTTATCTCAATCCAACTCCAAATTACTATGAAACTTTACAAATTTATGAATATACTCAAGCTAAGGTTTTTAGAATAGGTAGCGAACTTAGTGCTAGTACAAGTGTTTTTAATAATCTAGAATTAAACGCGTCTGCAGAGTATGTATTTTCTAAACAAACTAGCGGACCAAAAAAAGATTTTACTCTCCCTTTTGCACCTCCATTATCTGGATTGTTTTCAGCAAATTATCAACTTAAAGATATGCTAGGTTTAAAAAAAACACAGCTTATTGCCGAGTATAGAATTACCGCTGCGCAAAAGGAAATTGTACCTCCAGAAGAAGTTACAGCCGGTTATCAAGTTTTAAACCTTTCGCTATTAACCCAAATAAAAGCTTTTAAAAATACAGATGCGCTTAACATTAGGTTAAAACTAAACAATGTATTTAATACAAAATACTACAACCACACCAGTTTTTATAGGTTAATAGATGTTCCAGAAGCTGGTAGAAACATATCTATAGCGCTAACAGTACCATTTAACAAATAATCAAATTAATAATTAAACAATGAAAACAACAGTTATGAAAACAAAAATTAAATCTTTAGCAATTGTAGCACTAGTAGCCACCTTTTTATT
>NZ_VOGY01000003.1 GCF_008033385.1 Algibacter pacificus
TTTTCAGTTTAAAAGGTTCTGAATACCGTCTAATTACTTTGTCATTTCTATACATAATGTTTAAAATTATGTAGCCTTATTTCAGGACGGGTCATTTATCGCGCGAACGGATAATAGCATCTGAAGTTACGGTAGTAAAAACCCCCATCATTTCAAACTGGCGCACTACAGCACAACCAAAAAAAGTAACCGACGTTCCAATTCTAGGAATAATAGCATCCACATAGTCCAAATACCGATCCTTATAAAAAATAGTAGGTTTTTGTTTTTCAATAATAATATCGCATTTCAACGGATCGATAACCTCCATTTTATGCCCTCTTTTTTCACCTTCTTCCACCAATCTATCAGTCGAATACAATTCCGCATTACGCGATAAAATTACTATGTTCATTGTTTTTTCATTTTAAAAGAAACTTGTTCCAAATCCACATCGATTAAAAATTTTTGTTTTAAAAACTGTCTTCCAATCAATACGGGAAATTTCATATCGCTTCTCGTGCTTAAAGTTAAGTTAATCTTGTACGTTTTTCCAAAAATTACCACGTCCGATTTCACTTTATATCTATTTTCCTTAAAACCATTGCTACTTTTCACATTCGTGCGCCAAAACTCGGTAAAAACAATCTCCGTATCCCCAAAATTTTGATGTACATCGCTATTAAAACCACATTTTAAAACGCCATTTTCTTCAATAATCTCAGTGCAATGTATGGCCGAAGTATACGCCCCCGTATCCATTTTTACATCAATATTAAACAAACCTAACCCCGGAAAGTCCACAATATCAGTTCTACCTAAAATTTTTTTACTCATTTTTTTACTATTATTTGGGCGTTACCCCTCGCTAAATCCTCGCTAGGTTGAAAAAACCTAGCAGGAAACGCTCACGGTCGGGCTTTCGGCAGTCGCTTTTTTGTGTTGCATAGGTGCAACCACACAAAAAGAGCTCCAACAATGCCTCAATCCCTAACGCGGTTTCATCTGCCAACGTCAATTTTCTACATTAAACAAAAGGCATTCTACTAAAATGGAAGCCTTTTTAAACGTGGCGAAAATATACAATTAGTCCATTCAAAAAACATTTTTAAAAAATATTTTCAACCTCTTATATTTCGGCTATAAGTTATAACATCTATTCCTATAAATTCCTGAGATTCCTATCTAAAAAACATCAATAAAATAATTACCTTTGAAACAATGGAGACCCCCGACTTAGAAATACAACTAAAAACCCTACCCAACCAACCCGGTGTTTATCAATATTTCGATAAAGACGATACCATAATTTATGTTGGTAAAGCCAAAAATTTAAAAAAAAGAGTAAGTTCCTATTTCACTAAAACCCACGATAATGGTAAAACCCGTGTGTTGGTAAAAAAAATAGTGAATATAAAACACATTGTAGTCGACACAGAAACCGATGCCCTTTTATTGGAAAATAACCTGATAAAAAAATACAAACCACGGTATAACGTATTATTAAAAGACGATAAATCGTACCCATGGATTTGTATAAAAAACGAACGCTTTCCACGTGTATTTTCTACGCGTCGTGTTTTTAAAGACGGTAGCGATTATTTTGG
Source organism: Algibacter pacificus (assembly GCF_008033385.1). Lineage (GTDB taxonomy): Bacteria > Bacteroidota > Bacteroidia > Flavobacteriales > Flavobacteriaceae > Algibacter > Algibacter pacificus. The sequence goes on from NZ_VOGY01000003.1 coordinate 1,587, forward strand.
CCCCTACACCAGCGGAAAAACCGTTTACACTCTTTTAGATTTAATAAAAGGACTTTACAGTTTACGTACTTGTAATTTTAATTTATCTCAAGAAAAGGTAAACTCCGGCAAATACAAAGTCTGTTTAGAGTACCATTTAGGCAATTGCAAAGGCCCTTGCGAAAACCGAGAAACCGAGGCACATTACAACGAAAACATAAAGGCAATAAAAGAAATTCTTAAAGGAAATTTTAAAGATTCCTTACAGCAATTTAAACAGCAAATGCGCGAACTCGCCGATAATATGCAGTTTGAAGAAGCGCATAAAATGAAAGAGAAAATTCAGGTTTTAGAAAATTATCAAGCCAAATCTACCATTGTAAATCCAAAAATTAGCAATGTCGATGTGTTTTCTATTATGAGCGACGAGGGTTTTGGTTACATTAATTTTTTACAACTATCTTATGGTTCTATCATCCGTTCGCACACTTTAGAAATTAAAAAGAAGCTCGATGAAACCGACCAAGAATTACTAGAACTTGCTATTACAGAAATTAGGCAACGTTTCAATTCCAATTCAAAAGAAATTTACGTGCCTTTTAAAGTCAATTTAGGAGAAAATTTAAAAGTTACCGTGCCACAATTGGGCGATAAAAAACACATTTTAGATCTATCGCTTCGGAATGCGAAATATTTCCGCATGGAACGTTTTAAACAAATAAAAATAGTAGATCCAGATAGGCATGCCAATCGTATTATGGCACAAATGAAAGCCGATTTACGCCTTTCTGAAGAGCCACGACATATTGAGTGTTTCGATAACTCCAATATACAAGGCACCAACCCAGTAGCCGCCTGCGTGGTCTTTAAAGACGGGAAACCCAGCAAAAAAGACTACCGCCATTTTAATATAAAAACCGTGGTTGGGCCAGACGATTTTGCTTCTATGGAAGAGGTGGTGTACCGCCGATACAAACGTTTGGTTGAGGAAAACGAACCCTTGCCACAGCTTATTATTATCGATGGTGGAAAAGGGCAATTATCATCAGCATTAAAAAGTATAGATGCTTTAGGCCTACGACAAACCATTACGGTGATAGGCATTGCAAAACGTTTAGAAGAATTATTCTATCCAGAAGATCCAATTCCCTTATATTTAGATAAAAAAAGTGAAACCTTAAAAGTGATACAGTTTTTAAGAAATGAAGCCCACCGTTTTGGGATAGAACATCACAGAAATAGACGAAGCAAATCGGCATTAAATACCGAATTAGAAACCATTCCGGGTATTGGAGATAAAACTATTGTTGAATTGTTAAAGCATTTTAAATCTGCCAAACGCATAGCCAATGCCAAACTAGACGAATTGGAAGATGTAGTTGGTGTATCTCGGGCTTCTAAAATTTATAGTTATTATCATGAAAAGCAAGATTAACACGTTTTAAATACCATCTGTGGTTGACTTAACGTTATAAAATCATCATAAACCGCTAAAACAAAAGCAGTGATAAAAAAAACCATTATAGCACTACTCATTCTGTTTCTTAGTTTTTCCGCGCAAGCGCAAAACAGAACAGAAAAAAACACACCCAAAGTAGGTTTAGTATTAAGTGGTGGTGGTGCAAAAGGTTTAGCACATATTGGTGTTTTAAAAGTGATTGATAGTTTAGGCATAAAAATAGACTATGTAGCGGGAACCAGTATGGGTGCTATAATTGGCGGACTTTACGCGGCAGGTTATTCGGGAAATCAGCTTGATTCTATTTTTCATGAAGTGGATTTTGATAAACTTATAAACGATGATTTACCTAGAAGTTCTAAAGCCTTTTACGAACGTGATAATGCTGAACGCTACGCCATAAAATTACCTTTTAAAGGTTTTAAAATAAAACTCCCCTCGGCGTTGTCACGCGGGCAAAACACCTATAATTTATTTTCAAAATTAATACTCCCTATTAACCAAGTAAATGATTTTAGTAAACTATCCATTCCGTTTTTTTGTATCGCTACCAATGTAGAAACCGGGCAAGCTATAGTTTTAGATTCGGGAGATTTAACCCAAGCTATTATGGCCAGCAGCGCGCTACCATCACTATATCAACCTGTTGTTATTAACAACCAAGTGCTTATAGATGGTGGGGTGGTAAACAATTATCCTATAGACGAATTACGTGCCAAGGGCATGGATAAAATTATTGGTGTCGATGTACAAGACGGACTTTTAAATAGAGACGAACTGACTTCGGCTCCCGATGTTTTGCTTCAAATAAATAATTTCAGAACTATTAATGCAATGAAATTAAAAACGAAGCGTACCGATATTTATATAAAACCAGATATAAAAAAATACAATGTGGTGTCCTTTAATGAGGGACGAAAAATTATTGAAAGTGGAAAACAAGCTGCTATTAAAAGCTTAGAAATCCTTAAAACATTACCCATACAAAACACAAGGCTCATACTACAGGAAAAAGTTCCGGATAGCATGACTATTAAAGCCATATCAGTTAAAGGAATTAAAAATTACACACGCGCATACGTTTTAGGGAAACTAAAATTAAAAACCAATGAAAAAGTGAGCTACAACGATTTTATTAAAGGAGTAAACAATTTGGTAGCCACTAATAATTTTCGATCATTTCGGTATAAGTTAAACCAAACCGAAAATGATACTTATGATTTGGACACGCATTTAACCGAAACCAAAAACACCACATTTTTAAAGTTAGGGATCCATTTTGATGACTTATATAAAAGTGCCGCCCTTATAAACGTAACTAAAAAGAACTTTTTATTTAAAAATGATATTGCATCCTTCGATTTTATTTTAGGCGATAATGTGCGTTATAATTTTGAATACTTAATAGATAAAGGGTTTTATTGGAGTATAGGATTTCACTCTAGCTATAACACCTTTAACAAAAACATAAGCGCCCAACTGTTATTGGAAGATAGCGAAATAGACGCCACCGGATTAAACAAAATAGGTACAGAACTAAAAGACCAAACCAATCAGTTTTACTTGCAAACCTTGTTTAGAAAAGATTTTGCTTTAAGTTTAGGAGCCGAACATAAACGCCTAGAATTAAGCTCGGAAACGTTTTTATCTACAACAGATACCGAAGATTTTACCTTTGAAAAAACCGATTACATTAGTGCCTTTGCAAACTTAAAACTAGATACTTACGATAACAAATACTTCCCAAAAAAAGGTGTGCTTTTTAATGGCGACATACATACCTACCTTTTTGCTTCTCGTTTTAATGAGCGCTTTGATAATTTTTCGATAGCAAAAGCAGAAATAGGTTATGCGTTTAGTGCCTTGGATAAATTATCGATTAACCTACAAACCAGTGGAGGGTTTAAAATGGGAAGTAAATCGACCAAAACATTAGATTTTGCACTTGGCGGTTATGGTAATAACTTTATTAACAACTTTATCCCGTTTATTGGTCATGACTTTATATCCCTTACGGGGAATAGTTACGTAAAAGCTTATGCCGGGGCTAATTATGAAGTTGCTAAAAAACACCACATTCTATTAGAGGCGAATTGGGCCAACGTTGACGATGATATTTTTGAAACTGGCGAATGGTTAAGTTTACCAGAATATAATGGCTACGGATTAGGTTACGCTATTGAAACCTTGGTTGGCCCCGTGCAAGTCAAGTACAGTTATTCCCCAGATCTTAAAGAAAGTATTTGGTTTTTCAATTTAGGATTTTGGTTTTAATTTACTGACTAATTTACCTATTAAAAAATTACCTTTTCCAAAAAAAAACAATCCATTTGGATAAACGAAACCCTAGCAAATAGCTGCGTTAGGGATTGCAGCGGTAGCTTTTGGCGAGGCGCGCATCGAGCCAAAACTTTTAGCGTAAAGCCCGACCTTTATCCTGAACTCAATTCAGGATAAAGGTAACGCCCTAAATATTATCGTAAGCGTACCATTGCGCAAAAGAGCTCTCGGTTTCTTGTAATTTTAATGAATGTAGGCTGATGTGTTTTGGTAAACGATTTTTTATTTTTTTTGCAAAATCGATCACCATCATTTCACTGGTTGGTTGATAATCTACCAATAACACATTATGGTCGCGCGCTTGAAGTTCCATTGCTAGCTCAACATGTGGCGTGTTTTTATTGAACACGGTGGCATGATCGAAAACATCTACAATTTCTTCTTTTACTATTTTTTTAAGATCGCCAAAATCGATAACCATACCGTATTTTACGTTGGTACTATCTGATATTGGTCGTCCTATAACGGTTACCGATAGTTTATAACTATGCCCGTGTACGTTTTTGCATTTTCCGTCGTAACCATAAAGGGCATGACCGGTTTCGAAAGCGAATTTTTTTGTAATACGAATGTAATTGCCAGCCATTATCTTCTTTTTCTACGGTTTACTACATAAACCACAATTAATACTATAGCTAGGAGTAGAAATAATCCATTGCCACTTATAAATGAGAGAATATCCATTCTATGAAAATTTATCGTTTTTATTTTTATTATATCTGTAAATAAGGTAAGCCAAGAGCACAAGCAAAACAAAAGGCAACATAGAGCCAATAAAAACACCTATTTCATAAGCGCTATCGGGTGCATTTTGTATTTTTTCTTCAATGGTCTTTTCTTGAAAAAAACTTAAGAATAAGCTCATGATAATTTTTAACTTATTTTGTATAATTATTAAGATACAAAGTTAATCTTTTTGAGACAGCGGAATAAATATTTTCCGGAATTTTATAATTAAAGGAATGCCACGCGCCATAATCCAAAAAGTAAGCGCAATGAAAATACCGTGAAGTTGATAGCCCAAATGATCTAACCAAAATAAGATAGGTAAAAAAACGAGTCCGGTGGCACATAAAAGAACGTTTCGGAGAAATTTCATTTTACCTAAACCTTTAAATATCCCATCGAAAATAAAGGCCAACGCACAAAAGGGTTGCATAAGTAGCACTAGCCAAAAGGTGTTATTGAATAAAGCTAAAACTTCGGGATCTTTAGAAAACATTTTACCCAATGGATAATAAAAAATAGCCCCAAAAACAGCTAGAGCAATACCCACAATAATTCCGTAACGTATAAGTTTATTGCTTAACTGCAATAATACCGCGTAAGATTTTTGCCCATACAATCTGCCCGACATAATATTGCCAGCACTGGCATAGCCATCGACAAAAAAAGCCGCAAAAAACCATAAATTGATACAAATGGTATAAGCTGCAATTTGAGCTGCTCCATACCCCGTTGCAAAACGTGTTGCAAAATATAGCGTCACATTTAGGGCTAAGGTGCGTACAAATAAATTAAGAATCATGACCACCAATTTGTTAATCTCTTTATTTAATGGAAAGGTTGGTTTTAAGGGAATATCTGTTTTTTTAAGCAGATAGATTGCTGCCAAAAAAGCCATTATAATTTGAGCAATTAAACTGGCATAAGCAGCACCTTTTATATCCATAGCTGGTATGTAATTTTCTATACCGAACACAAAAACATAATCTAATGCAATATTTAAAAATGCGCCTATGGCCGCAATAACCATAGGGTAAAAGGTGTTTTGCAAGCCCCGAAATACACCAAAAACAGCCATGGTAAACAAGGTGAACGGAAATCCGAAAACACGAATTTTATAATAATCTACACTGTAATCTAAAATAATATCTGTGGCATTGTAGAGTTTAAAAATAGATGAGGCAAAGGGATATGTTCCCACGATAATAATGACGCTTAATAAGGTGATAACAAAAATAGCTTGAGCGGGCAGATTTTTAATTTCATCCAATTTATTGGCCCCCAAATACTGAGACACTATAGATGAAATAGCACTTCGAGTTTGCCCTAAAACCCAAATAAGCATAGAAATAAACGTACCCACAATACCTACGGCAGCTAAAGATTCTGTAGCATTTCTGGCTATATTGCCAATAATAGCCGTATCGGTAATAGACAGAATAGGTTCGGCAATGCCAGCTATAAGGGCAGGCACAGCCAATTTATTTATATATTTAAAACTTATATTTGTACTCACAAGGTTGAATGGATTTTGTATATTTGGGATGCAATTTTTTGTTTTCTATATACTAGAATCATTTTTAATGTTTATTTTTGATGCTTGTAAAAGAGACAAATTTAATGGATAAAATTTGTTATTGGTAAAAAACGAGGTGTAATTACACGACGGGTTTTCATCATTGAAGAACAAAATAAAGCCTTTAGATTATTAAACTTTGGGGATGTAGCTCAGTTGGCTAGAGCGCTTGACTGGCAGTCAAGAGGTCGTCGGTTCGAATCCGATCTTCTCCACTAGTGATAGCAAGGCTTCCAAGACATTGGAAGCTTTTTTATTTTTTGAATTACATACTTTTTGCATATAAACTCTTCTATAATAATTTGCAACTTATTTTAATCTAGCTTTTTTAAATAACCTTAGAACTACAGTATCCACAACAATTGTTATATCATTTTATTTATGGCTTCAATTTATTTTCAATTTCTGGGTTTACTTGTTGCAATGCTCGAGCAAATTCATTTTTATCTTTTGGCGAAATTACAATAACGTCAAATTTACCATAAGTTAGTTCAATTCTGTCTAATGACGGGGCTGGCGACGACATTAAATTGCCGGTTTTAGCTACCGATTTAATCTTTTTTATATCAAAACGTTTGTGATATAAAAATCCGCATATTACTTCTAAAATACCACTTTCGGTAATAGTGTATTTGGTTGAAAAATTCAGATACAAACATAATCCATAAACCAAAAGAAAAATTCCGCCAACCGAAAGAACAGCTTCCAAGGGTTCACTTTTATATATCATATATAAAATTATACCGCCAAAAAGTAACGTAAGAAATATGATGATTTCCGAGCCGAATTTTGATTTAAAAGTTTTCATTGGATTCCAGTAGAGTTATGAGTTTTAAAAGTGCTGCAATATGTTTACATCCACTAAAATAACTATATAAAACTAAAAAAGGCGGTGATAAAAACCACTGCCTTTAATTTATTAATTTGGTAACGCTATTTTAGGGCGTCACAGCATTTAAATTTACTTCTTTTCAAAATCTTTTTTCAACCGAATTGGACTGTCCGGCACTTTATTAATTAATGTCTTTTTTCCATCTTTTTTAATAATTTCAAAAGCGTCGTAAAGTGTTCCTATTGGCGTATAAGCACCATAGTTTATCGTATCTTTAGTTACCGTAATTATTTGAAATAGCTGTGTATATTCCCCACGTCTAACCATCCATTCTTGATCTTTAGATTCGTACATTTTCGGTCCACTTACAGAAACGGCATATATGGTACCGGCATCTTCTACTACAGTTAACCCTCTACCTTCATTCTCAGCATACCCTCGAGCATAGGTATGGTCGTGCCCTTGTAACACCAAATCCACTCCATATTTATCAATTAAAGGTTTTAAAGCTTCTCTAAGTTCTATGTTATCGCGCCCTTTTGCCGTAGAATAAATAGGGTAATGTGTTGTAATTGCAGTCCATTTTTTGGTATTAGATTGTAATACAGAATCCAGCCATTTTATTTGAGCCTCACGGGCTTCCATACTTTCATCGAAACCTTCGCTATCAATAGAAATCACTTTCATATCCTGATAATCGACAGCAAAACAGGTTTCTTTTAAAGCTTCTATAGGCCCATTTTCTGGTAATGTAAATTGAGGTCGCCATAGTGACGATAACACACCATCTCTATATTCATGGTTCCCCGGTGTCATTAAACTAGGTACCGTAGCGTGAATAAAACTTCCCGCATAAAACCATTCGCCCCACTCTAAATTGGCATCTCTATCGTTAATTAAATCTCCAGCATGTAGCATAAAATCGACTTGTGGAAATTGACGATATGAATTACGAATTACTCGGGACCATAAGGATTTCACATGGTTTTGTGCATCTCCAAAATAGATAAAACTAAAAGACGTTTCGTTTCCTACGTTAGCGGTTTTATATTGAAACCACTCACTCCAATATCCTTCGTTTTGCTCGCCGTTACCAACCCGGTAAACATAAGTGGTATTTGGGAGTAAACCATCAACCACCGCAGAATGATAGGTTGCTTTTACAAGAGGTTCGTTTCTATTTTGATTTTCAAATTTTTGAGATGTAGCATTAACTTGTTTAACATCACGCAATAAAAATTCTGGGCCATCGGTGGCTAAAGCTATTTCAACAACACCTTTGGGCACTTGCTGATCTGTTCGCCAGTTTACAGCCAAAGTATGTGCCGCATCATTGGTGAGATTTGCAATAATACGATCGGGTGTGCTAGATGGAAATATTAATTTATGCGCTATTATAGAATCAAACTCCGGATAATGTGTATGGGTGTGTTCAACACCGTTAGCATGGGTATGCTGCGCTTGTGCAGCAACACTAAACACAACCATAATCACTAAAACAATAAAATACTTTTGCCTTTTCATTTTAATTTATTTTTAGCTCAAAACTATTTTATTACTATTATAAAATCTATATCCCTACATCAACTAATTATTAAATATAACCGACCCCATAAAACTTTAAAAAAACACACATGACGCCTTATTAAAAATATTACAGTCATTTAATTAATTCGTGACATAAACTTAAACTAAACATTAAAATAATTATTTAGTATTGATTTTTTGAATTAAGTCCTCAACCAATGCAATTCGTTTAAAAAAAATAATTTCAATATTTCATAAATCACACTGTCTTTAAACAGATTTTTAAATACCATATAAATCTTGATCGCTTCATATAAAAAAACACCTAAATTCATTAAATGGGTTTAAGTATCATACAACACAAATAAGATTTAATATTATGGTTATTCTTTATTCAACTTTATTTGTGTTTCAAGAAACAGAACAATAGTTTTTAGTATCAACAATAGATAGCATCAAAAAAAAATGCCCTATTAAAACTTTTAAAAGCACACAACATGAAAAAAAACAGATCCTTTATTAGAGCCATTTTATTCTTTATTTCTTTTATAATTTTTAATACTTCAGTACTTGGTCAATCAGAAATGTTACCATCAAAAGGTATTTGCGCACATCGCGGTGCCAACGCCACCCATCCAGAAAACACTATTTCAGCCTTTAAAGAAGCTGTACGCTTAGGGGCACAAATGATTGAGTTCGATGTGCAACTTACCAAAGACAACCAGCTTATCATCATGCACGATGCTACAGTAGATAGAACCACCAATGGTACAGGCAAAGTATCCGATTTAACTTTTAATGAAATTCGACAACTCGACGCCGGCGCATGGAAATCTAAAGCGTTTACTGGCGAAAAAGTACCAACGCTGCAAGAAGTCCTTCAAATCATGCCGAAAACTATATGGCTTAATGTCCATTTAAAAGGCTCTAAAAAAGCAGGACTAATAACAGCCGAAACTATCGTTACCGAAAACAGAATACTGCAGGCCGTAGTTGCTGGTGGAAAACAAGCGACTAAAATCATAAAGCGGCTATATCCAGGTATTAAAACTTGCAATATGACCCGTTTATCTTCTCGTGCCAATTACATCAACGAAACCATAAAAAGGAAGGACTATTTTATTCAAATAAAAAGTAGCAGAGATGATGAAAACATGTTAGCTGATATTAAGAAACTCAAAGAAAATGGCATTCACATCAATTATTTTCATTCAGAAAAAGAAACTCAAGTACAAGAATTATTAGATGCAGGAGTAGATTTTATTTTAACCGATAATTTAGCGGTTATGCTGGAGGCCTTTTCTAACACAAACTAACCGCTTACTAAAAATAGTTTTTAGATATATTCCGCTTATATTTACCCATAATAGAACAAAACCCCAAAAGAATGAACTTCAGAAAAGCAACAGAACAAGATGTGTCATCCATTATAAAAATGATGGCCGATGATATCCTTGGAAAATCGAGAGAAAACTTTCAAACCCCTTTACCTATTGCCTATTATAATGCCTTTAAAAAAATAGACTCCGATGACAATCAAGAACTTATTGTTCTCGAAAACGAAAATCTTGAGATTATAGGAACACTCCAATTAACCTTTATTCAATATCTTTCTTATGTTGGCAAAAGTAGAGCACAAATAGAAAATGTATTTATTAGAAAAGACAAAAGAGGACTTGGCATAGGAAAAACCATGTTTAAATGGGCCATAAATAGAGCCAAAGAAAAAAACGCCCACTTAATACAACTCACCAGCGACAAACAACGACCAAGAGCTATTAAATTTTACGAAAACCTAGGATTTAAAGCTACGCACGAAGGCATGAAACTTCACTTTGAATAAAAAAAAGCAAACCTTTAATTATAGAATGATTACCTTTTCATTTTACATTTGTTTTTAATTATTTTTAGAATTTTTTATTTTACAATGAAAATTTTTATTCATTTATTTATATTCCTTTTCACACTGTTAACTCTAGCCCAAGAGTTACCTCCCATTGTAAAATTTACAACCGACCACTATTCTGCAGGTAATCAAAACTGGATGATTTCGCAAGATGAAAACCAAAATATCTATGTGGCCAACAACGACGGATTATTAGTATACAATGGCGCCGAATGGCAAACCTATCCATCACCAAACAAAAGTATTATAAGAGCCGTAAATGTTATTGGAAATAAAATATACACGGGCTGCTATGCCGATTTTGGGTTTTGGAAAAAAAACACATTTAACACACTAACGTACACATCGTTAACCAAAAAACTTGAATCTACAACTTTTAAAGACGATCATGTTTGGAATATTATTGAGCACAATGAATGGGTTATTTTTCAAACTAGTAAAGCGCTCTATTTTTACAACACGGTCAAAAAAACATTTAAAACCATTTCGTCCACTAATAGTATTTATAAAATATTCAAAGTAAAAAATAAAATATACTACCATGTAGCCAATGAAGGTATCTATGCAGTTGAAAATGGAAAACCCAAACGTATTGCAACAGATCGTGTTTTACAAACAGATCGTGTTATAAGCATTTTCGATAACCAACAAAGCTTAGGGATTATTACGCGAAGTTCAGGGTTTTTCAATTTAACAAATCAAGAATTAACAGCTTGGAACATGACTACAGATTCTTTGCTAAATGAAGTTGATATTTTTAGTAGTATTCAGTTAGAAGATAAAAGCTTTATTCTAGGAACTATATCTGATGGACTCATTCATTTAAACGCAAATGGCGATTTAAACTATCAAATTACTCAAAAAAAAGGACTTACCAACAACACGGTTTTATCACTTTTTGAAGATAAAAAGCACCATGTTTGGGCAGGCTTAGATAACGGAATTAATTGCATCAATGTAAAGTCGCCAGTAAAAACATTTATAGATTATCAAGGCGATTTAGGCACCGTTTACACCACACGCGTTTTTAAAAACAACTTATATATTGGTACAAACCAAGGATTATTTTACCGAAAATTACAAGATGTTAATGCCTCTTTTAAATTTATTAAAGGTACGGCAGGACAAGTTTGGGAGCTTTATATTTTTAACAACCAGTATTTATTTTGTGGCCATCATTTTGGAACTTTCTTAATTGAAGATAATACGGCTAAAAAAATAAACAATACCCTTGGCGCTTGGGCGTTTAAACCCATTCCAAACCACAGTAATTTATTACTACAAGGAAATTATAGCGGACTTTTAATTCTTGAAAATACAAATGGAAATTGGACATTTAGAAATAAAATTAAAGGTTTCGAAAACTCATCCAGATATTTTGAAATAAACCACCTAAACCAAGTTTGGCTAAACCACGAATACAAAGGTGTTTTTAAATTAAAGCTTAATGATGCTTTAACCAAAGTAATTCAACTCGACCAGGTAGAAAGCTTGCCTTTTGGCGAAAATTCTAGCCTAATAAGCTATAAAAATAAGGTGCTTTATACTTCGAAAAAAGGCGTTTATAGTTATAATCAATCTGTTAAAAAATTTCAAAAAGACACCATATTAAGTCAAATTATTACCGAAAATCATCAGCCTGCTGGACGAGTAATAACAGATCGTGCTGGCAAATTATGGGTATTTTCTCCAAACCAAATGAGCTACATAACAAACGATGATGTTACTAACCAACCCATCATTAACAACATACCCATTCCTTTGCAACTTCGAAAAGGAATTTCAGGATTTGAAAACATGTCTTTTATCCCCCCTGCCTTGTATATGCTTGGCACCTCAAATGGCTATATTACTTTAGATTTAAATAAAGTACAAAAAAAAACAGAAAACTCCGTCTATATAAATAGTATAACCTTAAAGACTATTGAAGACAAACTAGCGCCTCAAATTTTATATTCTCATGGTGAATTTAAGTACAAATATGGCATGATAACTTTTAACTATGCCTCCCCAGAATACGAAAAATATCTCGACGTAAAATACCAGTATATGCTCGAAGGGCAGGCTAATAAATGGAGTAAATGGACCACACAACCACAAGTTACTTTCGAGAATTTAACCTTTGGAAACTACACCTTTAAAGTTAGAGCTAAAATTGGGAACAACTTAACTAAAAACACAGCAACTTATAGTTTTACAGTAAATCGCCCCTGGTATTTTACTTACACTGCTTTAGCTATTTACTTTCTTTTACTTATAGTCATCGTTTTTATAACCCATAAAGCATACAAACGCCACTACAATAAAAAATTCGAAAAAGAACAGATGGAAAGCGAACAGCTTATTATGCAGATGAAAAATGAAAAACTAAACCAAGATATTGAAAGTAAAAATAGAGAACTCGCTATTTCTACCATGAGTATTATTAAAAAAAATAAAGTTTTAAACAAGATTAAAAAAGAAATTAAAAATAAAGACAACATTGCGGCCATAAAACTCATTGACAATAATATAAATAATAATAAAGATTGGTCCTTTTTTGAGAAAGCTTTTAATAATGCTGATAAAGATTTCTTTGAAAAAATTAAAACAAAGCACCCAGATTTAACCCCAAACGATTTACGTTTTTGTGCTTATTTAAGACTTAATTTATCATCTAAAGAAATGGCGCCTCTTTTAAACATTTCAACTAAAAGTGTCGAAACAAAACGTTACCGTTTACGCAAAAAATTAGGTTTAGACCGCGATGACAGTCTAGTTAACTATATGTTAAAGTTTTAGTAACATTACAACCCCCTTTTTCACCACAACATTACCACTACAACAGCTGGAACCTCCTTATTTTATTGACTTACTGTTTGTTTTTTTTTAAAACATTGTTTAACCGTTTTTACAAGTGGTTCCCGTCGAGATTAGTTGTTTTTTACATTGAATTAATACCATGTTCGTTTTTTATCGGCACTAAAAAACTACAGCCTTATTACGCCTCCATATTAAGTTTACATAGACTTAATTTTATTTCTGAGTTAAAAATTTAATCAAGTTTTAATTTTGACACCAAACTTAAAACAATATTTTTATGAAACTAAAACGATGTAATCAAAAAACAAAAACACTACTGTGTACACTGTTTTTGTTTGTGGCTACAATGTCGATGACACAAGCTCAAAATATAATAAACGGAATCGTACTAGACGAAACAGGAACACCTTTACCTGGCGCTTCAGTAATTCTAAAAGGAACTAATAATGGAACCTCCACCGATTTTGATGGTAAGTTTTCCATAAATGTAACAAAAGATGATACTATTTTAGAAGTATCCTACGTTGGCTATATCACTAAAGATGTTGCTATTTCTAACACTCCTATAACTATTAAACTACAACCAGATATTAAAGCTCTGGATGAAGTTGTAGTAACAGCCTTAGGAATAAAAAGGGAACAAAAAGCACTAGGCTATTCAGTACAAGAAATTAGTGGAGAAACTATTCAAAAAGTTTCTGGTGTAGATGTAGGAACCTCTCTTTCTGGTAAAGTGGCAGGGCTTTTAGTAAACAACTCTACAGATTTTAACACTGCCCCTGAAATCACTATTAGAGGAGAAGAACCGTTATTAGTTATAGATGGTATTGCATACCAAAATAGAACACTAAGCGATATTTCTTCAGAAGATATTGAATCTATGTCTGTATTAAAAGGTGCTACCGCATCGGCATTATATGGTTTTCGCGGTGCTAATGGCGCTATTTTAATTACATCAAAAAATGGAAGCACTGGTAAAAATGGTTTTAGTGTAGATTTAACAACCAACACTATGTTTTCTGCTGGGTTTTTGGCCATTCCGGAAAGACAAAATATTTATGGTCGTGGCACCAACAACACCTATAACATTAACCAAGACCAATCTTGGGGACAAGTTATGGATGGTTCTATTCAAACACAATGGGACCCAATCGCTAAAGAATTTAGAGACTTTGAATATATAGCAAGAGGAAAAAACAATTTTAAAAACTTTTTAGAACAAGGTTATATTACTAATAACAACATTAGTATAGCCTTTAAGGAAGATAAAATAGCCTTAAGAAGTTCGCTAAATTGGATTGAACAAAAAGGACAATATCCTAATTCTAAATTAAACAAGTTCACCTATTCTTTTGGAGGTGATGTTAATTTAGATAAATTTAAACTAAGTTCTAACCTATCATATTCTAAAAGAGAATCGCCAAATATGGGTTCTAACGGTTATACATCCTACGATCCTATGTATTCTTTATTAATTTGGAGCCCTATGGATTGGGATGTGCGTGATTATAAAGATAACTATTGGTTAATTCCTGGAGAACTACAAAATAACCATTATGGATACGATTTTGAGAACAATAAATACAGTGGAAAAAACCAAAACACGCCGTATTTTGATAGATATCAAAAAATAAATGAAGTTTCTCGAGATATCTTTAATGCCGATTTATCAATGAATTACGATATCAGTAATTGGTTAAAAGCAACCGTACGCTCTGGTTTAGATTTTTATGTAGATCGTGGGCAACTTAGAGTATCTAAAGGATCTTACACCTCTACCGGAAACACCTCGGTACCAGGAACATCTTCCACATGGAATGGCTCTAGAACTGGAGCCTACGTAACAGGAAAAAGTCAAGGTTTCAGTATTAATAATGATTTATTACTTTCTGGATCACAAAAACTTTTAGACAATAAACTTGAAGTAGAATACCTTACTGGTGGAACCATTTATTACCAAAGAAACGATAATTTAAATGCAAGTACTTCTGGAGGAATTTCTATTCCAGAGTTTTTCTCACTAAACGCCTCGGTTAACCCCGCTGTGGTAAACGAAAGTATAACTCAACAACAGGTAAACTCTGTATTTGGACGTTTAGGTATATCATGGAACAAATTAATTTATGCAGATATTACAGCACGTAACGACTGGAGTTCTACACTAACAGGTCCAGGAGTTGAGGGGTCTAAAAAATCTTATTTTTACCCATCCTTTTCTGGAAGCTTTGTCGTTTCAGAATTAATAAAAGAATCTACAAGAGACTGGCTAGATTTATTAAAGATAAGAAGTTCATGGACAAAATCTAAAAAACCAGCAGGCATCTATGATATTAATAGTGTTTTTAACACATCACCAGGTACTTGGAATGGTTTAAATGGCGCTAGCGCTCCTAATAATTTATATAATTTGTCTAGCATTAGCCCAGAAAGTGCAAATACTTTAGAAATGGGATTACAAGCTATGTTTCTAAAAAAACGCTTAACAGTTGATGTATCTTACTACAAGAAACACATGTACGATTTTTTACAAACAGGTGCTCTATCGGCAACCTCAGGATACACAGGAGTAGTACTTAATAAAGACGATGAAATAGATCGTAAAGGTTGGGAAGTCGCTGTTAGTGGAACCCCTATAAAAACAGACAATCTACAATGGAATCTTGGCCTTAACTGGTCAACATACAAAGATGTTTATGCCAAAATAGACCAAACTTATACTCAAAACGATAGCAAACCTTGGATTAAAGTAGGCGAACGTACCGATCATTATGTAGGTAAAGATTTCATGACCGCTCCAGGCACTAACGATTATGTTTACAGCAATGGTAGAATTGTAAAAAACCCATATAATACCGTTTTTGGTTACGCTAACCCAGATTGGATATGGGGAGCAAACTCGACATTAACTTATAAAAATTTAAGTTTATTTATATCTTTTGATGGTTTAGTTGGTGGTCTTTCTAGCTCTAGAACTGAAAGTTATATGTGGCAATCGGGTGTACATCCAGATTCTGCAACGCCAGAAAGAGCATTAGACGTAGCGACACCAGGATCTTCAAATTATATTGGTGAAGGCGTTATGGTTACTAGCGGAACGGTTGAGTTTGATACCGATGGCACTATACTTAGCGATACCCGTGTTTTTGAAACCAATACTGTAGCAACCACTTATTTAAGAGCCGTTAAAGATTTACACGCCAGTAGCGCATGGGGTGGCACAGGAACTACAACCGATGCTTTTTCAAGAACCTATCTTAAGTTACGAGAACTATCTTTAAGCTATCAAATCCCTTCAAAACTATTAACTGGTTGGGGCGCTAAAAAAGCATCTATTAGTTTAACAGGTCAAAATGTACTCTTATGGGCTAAGGATTATAAATATTCAGATCCAGATAACAGAGTAGAAGATTTTGCCGATCCATCAGTAAGATATCTTGGAGCCAATCTTAAACTTTCATTTTAATAAAACTAAATGAATTCAAATAGTTTTAAAGCCTACCAATAACATATAAATAAAAACAAATGAAACTTTTAAAATATATATTCTTTATAATAGCCTTGCTGGCTATAACATATTCTTGTGAGAATTTCGAAGAAATAAACACAAACCCAGATACTTCAACAGTTGTTGCCCCAGATATGCTAGCCACTCAGGTTTTAAAAAACACATTTACAATGAATGGAAGCGGCATCTTTGATTTTGTTTCAGAAAACTTGTTTAACAAGCATGTTGCTGCATTAGATCCAAGTATACCAAGTTCCAACCAGTATTACTACGTTAATTTTGGTAGCTTTAGCAATTACAGTATGTTAACCGACTTAAACTTTATGACACAATTTGCAGAAGGAAACCAAGCAGAACCTTCTTATAAAGGTTTAGCGTTATTCTTAAAAGCATATTATGGATTCAATGCCACTTTGGCTATGGGCGATGTTCCATATTCTGAAGCAGGCATGGCTAACAAAGGCATAACTAGACCTGCTTACGACACACAATCCGAGGTAATTACTCAAATTTTAAACGATTTAGAACTAGCCGAAACTTACTTCGCTGAAGGCTTTAATTTTAGTGGTGATATTATGTTTAATGGAGATGCTAGTAAATGGCAAAAGCTATGTAATGCGATGCAATTAAAAGTGATACAAACCATAAGCAAAAAAGCTACAGCCGATCAAAAAACACGTTTTGCAGCCATTGTAAATGCTAACAATTTACTGGAAGGTAACGATGATAATTTTAAATTGGTTTACACCAAAATGGCAAATACCAACCATCAATTCCATAATGGTGAAAACCTAAGAATTAATACAGCCATCTCTAAATTAACTGCCGATTTCTTAAAAACAAATAAAGATCGTAGACTATTTTATTTTGCTGAACCTGCTCCCAAATTATTAGCAGCCGGAAAGTCTGCTTCAGATTTTGATGCTTATCAAGGCGCTCTAACATCATTAGACCCAACAACATTAGCTTTTAACAAAGAGAATGGCGATTACTCTTTTATTAATTCACGTTATGTTGATTTTATGGATGGTGAACCATTATTACGCTTTACCTATGCCGAACAATGCTTTATAATTGCAGAAGCAATTGAGGAAGGCTGGGTAACCGGGAATGCACAAAACTATTACGAAAATGGTGTAAAAGCAATGCTGAAATATTATATGGAATTACCCAACACAGCCGGTTATATTCACGGTATGGCTATCGACCAAAATTATATAGACAATTATTTTACAGGAACCGCCGCTTATGCAACCGCTGGAACTAAAAACGATAGACTAAAACAAATTTTAACCCAAAGATGGCTAATCGATTTCTTACAAGCAAACGGCGGAAATTACCCTCAATTTTTACGCACAGGTTACCCCGAATATCCATTAGATCCAGAAACAAGTTTAAATCCTGATGATACTTCGGTGTATCCAAAACGTTGGAAATACCCAACATCGGAACAAACAACAAACCCTGAAAATTATCAAAAAGCCATTAACGATCAATACGACGGCTATGATGGTGTTAATAAAACACCATGGTATTTACAGTAAAAAAATATTAAAATTCAAAACATCTTAAAAATCTAAAGGCATCATATATTGCCTTTAGATTTTTTATCATTTCAAAAACAAAGAAATCATGTCGAAATTTAAGAGCCTCCTATTTTTCACACTGCTCCTTACCTGTTTATTTTCTTGCGATAAAAGCACAAATAAAAAAATAATTTTTGCCAATAATATAGTTATTGCCCATCGTGGCGCTTGGCAAACAGATGGCCTTCCCAAAAACTCTATAGCATCCCTAAGAAAAGCTATCGATTTAGGTTGCGTAGGTTCGGAATTTGATATTCGCATGACGGCCGATAGTGTTCTAATTGTAACTCACGATGCCGATTATAACGGATTAGACATTGAAACTTCAAACTTTGAAACCTTATCTAAACACAAACTTTCAAACGGAGAACCCCTACCAACCTTTAAACAATATTTGCAAGCAGGTATAACAAACAACACCTCAACAGGCCTTGTTTGCGAAATTAAACCTTCAAAATTTAAAGAAAGAAATAGTTTTATAGCAGCACAAGTTTTAGCAACTGTAAAAGAATTGAACGCAGAACCATACATACTATCCTACATAAGCTTTAGTTATGATGTGCTTAAACAAATAAAAACATTAGACAACACGGCTAAAACACAATATCTTGATGGCTCCAAAACGCCAGAAACCCTAAAGAAAGATGGTATTTCGGGATTAGATTATTCAGTTGGCAATCTAAAAAAACATTCCGATTGGATAGACAGCGCCAAAAACCATGCGTTAATTTTAAACGCGTGGACCGTAAATAAAACCGAAGATATCGATTGGCTTATAGCACATAATTTTGACTATATTACTACCGATAATCCCGAATTGGTTTTCGAGCGCGTAAAAAAAAGCCCCTTAAACCAAGGATACCAATTAGTTTGGAACGATGAATTTAATTACAACGGAAAACCAGACAACACAAAATGGGGTTACGAAACAGGGTTAATAAGAAATGTTGAAAAACAATATTATGTAGATAGCTTAAAAAATGCCCGAGTTGAAAAAGGTCTTTTAATTTTAGAAACTCACAAAGAGCAAATTAAAAATTCAGCCTTTGTTTCTAAAGAGGATAAAGATTGGAAAAAACAATGGGAATTTGCCGAGTATACCGCACCAAGCCTAACCACAAAAAACATAGCGCAATGGACGTATGGACGTATAGAAATTAGAGCACAACTACCAAAAGGCACCGGGCTTTGGCCTGCATTTTGGATGCTTGGCACCAATTACAACGAGGTAAAATGGCCAGAATGTGGCGAAATAGATATTATGGAACATGTTGGTTTTAATCCCGATTCAATTTTTGGAACCATCCACAGCAAAGCCTATAACCACATGAAAGGCACACAAAAAGGAAAAAAAATACACATTAAAAAACCGTATGATACTTTTCACATTTTCGCCATAGAATGGACGCCTGAAAAAATAGATTTTATTTTAGACGATACCATTTATAACCATATAGAAAACGAACATAAAACAACCGCCGAATGGCCTTTCGATCAAGATTTTTATCTTAAAATGAATATTGCTGTGGGTGGTATGCTTGGCGGAAAAAAAGGTATTGATGATAGCGTATTTCCACAAAAAATGCTCATCGATTATGTTCGCGTTTTTCAATTAAAAAACAATTAGAAAATGAAGTATTATTCCATAATAGTATTCGTATTAATCATGAATTTACAAAGTTGTAAAACTAAAATCATGTCTTCAAATATTAAAGTAATGACCTACAACATCCGTTTAGATGTTGCTTCCGATGGTGAAAATGCCTGGCCAAACCGAAAGGATTTTTTAAGCAGTCAGGTATTATTTAACGCTCCCGATATTATGGGTGTTCAAGAAGCAAAACCAAACCAAATGAGTGATTTAAAGGCGGCTTTAAAAAACTACAAAACCATTGGGACGGGTCGTGATGGTGAAAATAAAGGTGAATTTTCGGCTATTTTTTATAATTCAGAAACAGTAAAAGTTGAAAAAGAAAATACCTTTTGGCTATCCGAAACTCCAAATAAAATCTCACAGGGTTGGGATGCTGCCTGTCCTAGAATTTGCACATACGGCTTATTTACTCATTTGGAAACCCATCAAAAATTTTGGGTGTTTAACACCCATTTAGACCATAAAGGCCAACAAGCGCAACTTAAAGGTATGGCTCTAATTCAAGAGAAAATAAAAACTATAAATACAAATAATTTACCGGTGATTTTAACTGGCGATTTTAATGTGGAACCGGATAGTGAATTAATTACCAAACTAAAACAAACCATGAACGACTCTAAAGATATCGCAAAATTATCTTTTGGATCTAACGGTACTTTTAATGGTTTTAAGTTTAACGAATTGGTTACCCGAAGAATTGATTATATTACCGTCTCAAAAAACAATATTGAAGTAGAAAAATATGGTGTTTTATCTAGTGCCGTTAATTTAAAATATGCTTCAGATCATTTTCCTGTTTTAACCGAATTAAAAATTAAGTAACCAACTCCTTTATGAAAATATCCAACACCCTTTTAAAATTTTTATGCATTTTTAGCGTCGTCTTTTTAGTGATTAGTTTTAAAAACCAAGACCCTAAAAAAAAGACTAATCCCCCAAAAAGTGATTCCATAACTCAAAAAGTGGATTCGGTTTTAGCCTTAATGCATCTAAATGAAAAAATTGGGCAATTGGTGCAATATGCTGGAAAATGGGATGCTACTGGGCCAACATCAACACAAAACGACCAATACAAACTTAAAAAACTCAAAAACGGAGAAGTTGGTTCTATGCTCAATATTACTTCGGTAAAAAGTATTCGAGAAACTCAGAAAATAGTCATGGAACATTCCCGACTTAAAATTCCGCTTATTTTTGCTTACGATGTTATTCACGGTTATCAAACTATTTTCCCCATTCCACTGGGAGAAACAGCCAGTTGGGATTTAGAAGCTATGGAATTATCGGCCGCTATTGCAGCCAAAGAAAGTGCGGCGGCTGGGTTAAACTGGACCTTTGCTCCAATGATTGATGTGTCTCGAGATGCACGATGGGGCAGAGTTATGGAAGGTGCTGGCGAAGATCCTTACTTAAATTCGGTAGTTGGCGTGGCTCGTATTAAAGGGTTGCAAGGTGACGATTTATCTAATAATTTCAAAATTGCAGCTTGCGCAAAACATTTTGCCGGTTACGCTTTTGCTGAAGCAGGACGTGATTACAATACGGTTAATATTGGAACAAACGAACTATACAACACCATCCTACCACCGTTTAAAGCCGCTGCAGATGCAGGCGTAGCAACCTTTATGAATGCCTTTAATGATATTGATGGTATTCCTGCTACGGGACACAAAGGCTTACAACGCGATTTATTAAAAGGCACTTGGGGTTGGGATGGTTTTGTTGTTTCAGACTGGGGTTCTATTGGTGAAATGGTTACTCACGGTTACGCAGAAAACAAAAAACACGCCGCAGAAATCGCTTTAAATGCAGGGAGTGATATGGATATGGAATCTTATGCTTACGAAACGCATTTGGAAGAGTTGCTTTCCGAAAACAAAATAACTATAAATCAAATTGACGATGCCGTAAAACGTGTTTTAAAATTAAAATTTGAACTTGGTCTTTTTGATGACCCTTACAAATACTGTAACGAACAACGCGAAAAAGATGAGATTTACACTAAAGAAAACCTAGCAATAGCGCGAGATGTTGCAAAAAAATCTATCGTATTACTTAAAAATGAAAACAAACAATTACCCTTATCAAAATCCATTAAAAGCATTGCCGTTATTGGACCATTAGCCAACGACAAAGACACCCCCTTAGGAAATTGGCGCGCTAAAGGCAGTTATAATTCCGCAGTATCATTACTCGAAGGCGTAAAACAGGCGGTTGACAAAAATACCGTAATTCATTATGCCAAAGGTGTCGATTTAACGGTACCTACAGCAAAAGCTGGAACCAATCAATTTGCCCGTCAATTAAAATTCAACACCACCGACACGACTGGTATTGCCGAATCTGTTGCTGCGGCAAAAAAATCGGATGTTGTGTTATTGACCATTGGTGAAAATGCCTATCAAACGGGAGAAGGTCGTAGCCAAACTCATATTGGATTTTTGGGATTACAAAACGATTTATTAGAAGCCATTTATAAAGTGAACCAAAATATTGTTGTGGTTTTAATGAACGGTCGCCCTATGGATTTACGTCGTGTTTCCGAAATTACACCAGCCATTTTAGAGTGCTGGCATTTAGGATCGCAAGCAGGAAACGCCATTGCCGATGTGGTTTTTGGTGATTATAATCCATCGGGGAAATTACCCATGTCTTTTCCTTATGATGTTGGACAAATGCCTTTATATTATAACCAGAAAAATACGGGACGACCATCTAGCCAAAATATGGTAACATATTCAGGATATCAAGATGCTCCAAAAACAGCTTTGTATCCTTTTGGTTTTGGTTTGAGTTACACACAATTTTCATATAAAAACCTATTATTAAGTGCAAACGACATGCCTATACACGGCGAAATTAAAGTAAGTGTAGATATTACAAATACAGGTGATCAAGCTGGAGAAGAAGTTGTTCAACTTTACATCCGTGATATCACAGGGAGTTTTATTAGACCCATAAAAGAATTAAAAGGCTTCGAAAAACTGATGCTAAACGCTGGCGAAACTAAAACCGTTACGTTCAATATAAATGCCGAAATGCTTCAGTTTTATACGGCCAATAAAAAATGGGAAGTAGAACCTGGGAAATTCAATGTTTGGGTTGGTGGCGATTCGACAACCACACTAAAAGCGTCCTTTTCGGTGAAGAAAGATTAAAACAGCAATCAAACTAAAAAAGTAATCTTCTAAAAATTAACTATCAACAAAATTAAACATTACAAAAATCAAAAAACTTATCTTTGCATTAGGTTAGCTAAAATCGTATTTTTTGGCCTAATAAAAATTCAAACTTGAGTACATTAAAAAAGTTCTTCAAAGACACTATTATTTATGGCATCGCTGCTATTTTGCCGCGAGCCATTAATATCGGTTTAGTAAAACTACACACCAGTGTTTTTGGAGCAGAACGTTATGCTGTAAACACAGACTATTATGTCTATGCCGCTTATTTAAACGCCCTACTCACCTATGGATTAGAAACTGCTTTTTTTCGTTTTTTCAGTAAAGAACAAGAAAAAGGCAAAGTCATTTCAACCTCATTTATTTCGCTTTTAATAACAACAACTTTATTTTTATTTGCGGCTTTATTTTTCGCAGAAAATATAACCACCCTATTCAACTTCGAAAACATCCTCCATGTTAAAATTTTAATTTGGACGGTCTATCTCGATACCATCGTGGTTATTCCTTTCGCTTATTTACGCGTCACTAACAGGCCGATAAAATTCACCGCAATTAAAGTGTTTAATATTATAATTTTAGCGGTTTTAAACATTCTATTTCTATGGGTAATCCCTAAAGGAATCCTTTCTGAATCAACCATACCATCAACATTTCGTTTTTATATCAATGGGCAACCCCAAGTTATATATATCTTTTTGGCCAATGTAATCGCGAGTCTTTTTACCCTTATCGTATTACTTCCAATCGTAATAAAAATTAAATTTTCATTCGATAAAACAACCTTTAAAACGCTAATAACCTATAGTATTCCTATCATGATAGGCAGTTTAGCTTATGTTACTAATGAGAATATAGACAAACTATTTTTAGGCAATTTAATAGGAGATAAAGACATGGGTATCTATGCCGGATGCTATAAATTAGGCGTTTTTATGACGCTTTACATTATGGCATTTAGACTTGGAGCCGAACCGTTCTTTTTTAATCACGCCAAAGAAAAAAACGCCAAAAACAACTATGCCACCATTTTAAAATGGTTTACTATTTTAGGAGCTATTTTTATGCTTATTGTGGTTTGTTATATTGATTTATTTGCCAATATTTTACTCGGCCAACCAGAATATTTCGAGGCCTTAAAAATTGTTCCAATCATTCTACTAGCCAATTTATGCTTAGGCATTTATAACAACCTCTCTATTTGGTATAAACTTACAGACAAAACACTTTATGGCATGTACATTTCCATTTTTGGAGCCTTAGTAACCATAATATTCAACCTGATTATGATACCAATAATTGGTTTTATGGCTTCGGCTTGGGCCACATTAGCTGCCTACGGAAGCATGATGATTATTTCTTATGTAATAGGAAAAAAATATTATCCCGTTCCCTATCATGTTAAAAGTGTCATTAAGTACCTTGCTATAGTTTCATTATTTAGTTATATTTCATTTATGGAAACTTTTAGAGGAAACTATATTGTGGCAACCGCACTAGTTTTAGTATTTTTGGGAATCATTTATTTTTCAGAAAAAAAAGACATAAAACAACTATTAAATAAGAACTAAAATGGTCTTCTTTTTAGAAGACCAAACATCAACATGCAAATAAAAATAATAAACAAATCGAGTCACGACTTACCGCACTATGAAACCATAGCATCGGCTGGTATGGACTTACGCGCGAATATACCAGAAGCTATCTCTTTAAAACCATTAGAAAGAACCATTGTAAAAACAGGACTTTTTATTGAATTACCTATAGGTTTTGAAGCACAAGTTCGCCCACGAAGTGGATTGGCTGCAAAAAAAGGCGTTACCGTTTTAAACGCACCAGGAACTATTGATGCGGATTACCGTGGTGAAATAGGCGTAATTTTAGTAAATATTTCAAACGAAGATTTTATTATCGAAAACGGCGAACGTATTGCTCAATTAGTCATAGCCAAACATGAACGTGCCGAATGGATTTCAGTAAAAAATTTATCTGAAACATCTCGTGGTGAGGGTGGTTTTGGAAGTACTGGAGTAAAATAAGAAAAGCTTAAAAACAAATAGATTTCCGCCTTCGCGGAAATGAAAAAAATACTTATCCCGATGAAAATAATAGTGCCTATGGCCGGACGAGGATCTCGTTTACGCCCGCATAGTTTAACCATACCAAAACCATTAATCCCTGTGGCAGGGATACCTATTGTTAACCGTTTGGTGCAAGATATAGCAAAAGTTTTAAAACAACCTATCGAGGAAATTGCCTTTATTTTAGGAGACTCCGCTTGGTTTGGAGACGACGTTATTGACAACTTAAAAACATTAGCGGAAAGTTTAGGCGCCAAAGCCTCTATTTACCGTCAAGATAAACCACTTGGCACAGGACACGCTATTATGTGTGCCGAACCATCCCTTTCTGGCCCAGCAGTGATTGCTTATGCCGATACTTTAATTCGTGCAAAATTTGAATTGGACCCAACAGCAGACAGCGTTATTTGGACTAAAGAAGTTAATAACCCAGAGGCTTATGGTGTTGTAAAATTAAACACTAATAACAACATTGTGGAGCTTGTTGAAAAACCTAACACATTTGTAAGTAACCAAGCCGTAATAGGTATTTATTACTTTAAAGATATTGGCGTTTTAAAAGAAAAACTTCAAGAAGTTTTAGCAGAAAATATTATGAACGGTGGCGAGTACCAAATCAACGATGGCATAAAACGCATGATGGCCGACGGGAAAGTTTTTAAAACCGCTACAGTTGATGAGTGGATGGATTGTGGAAATAAAGCTATTATTGTAGAAACCAACCAACGTATGCTCCGCTTTTTAAAAGAAGATGGCCATGAGCAATTAATTGACACCTCTATCATATTGGAAAATTCCACCCTTATAGAACCTTGTTTTATTGGGGAAAACGTTGTGCTTAAAGATGCTGCTGTTGGGCCGTTTGTCTCCATAGGAAATGATACGGTAATAGAAGATTCAACGATTAAAAACAGTTTAATACAAACGCATACTCATATTAAAAACGCTAATTTAGACCAAGCAATGATTGGTAATTACGTAAAATATGACGGCGATTTTACAAGTATTAGTATTGGTGATTATTCCGTTTTAGAATAAATAAGAAAACATTTAGCAAAGCATCATGAAACAAAATATCTACTTATTAATCGTTCTCTTCGGCTTGTTAATCTTTCCGAAAACTAACCATGCGCAAGTAGATTTTAATAAAACGCCGGACGACGATTTAGGGTATAATGAAGATGAATTTCAAGAATTATTTTACGAAGCTTTAAAACAAAAAGCTATTGAAAATTATGATCGTGCTGCCGAAAGTTTTGAAAAATGTATTGCATTAAATAAAGACATCCCCGTTTTATATTTTGAATTGGGAAAAAGTTATTATAAGCTTAAAAATTACAACGCCACGGAAGATGCTTTTAAAAAAGCAGTGAATTTAGAACCCGATAACGAATGGTTTCTCGATGAACTTTATGGCTTTTATGCTGGTCAAAACGATTTAGATAATGCTATAAAGACCGTACAACAACTTGTTAGTCATCATCCCGATTATAAAGAAGATTTGGCGTCACTTTACGTGAAAACTAAAAAATATGATGAAGCGCTTCTACTTTTAGATGAACTGGATGCCGAGTTTGGATTTTCTATCGCTAGAGACCGTATGCGCAATGAAGCTTACGCCGCTACTGGCCGTAAAAAAGAGCAGATCGAAAATTTAGAATCTCGTGTTGAAAACAATCCGGACAAAGAATCTAATTATTTGGCTTTAATTTTCCGCTACAGCGAAAACAACAATAAAGAAAAGGCTTTTGAAACCGCTAAAGAACTGCTAAATGCGAACCCCGATTCTCAATTGGTACATTTGGCTTTGTACAAGTTTTATTTAGATGAAAACAATACAGAACAAGCTATTGAATCCATGAAAATCGTGATGCAAAGCACACAAATAAAACCAGAAGCTAAAACAAAAGTTTTATCGGATTTTGTGGGTTTTGTAAAGAACAATCCGCAATACGAACCCGATTTAATGGAAGCTACAGCTTTGGTGACTCAAGATGATAATGAAAAAACGTTATTAGAAATGGGGCAATATTATTTATCGAAAAAAGACAAACCCAAAGCTTTAGAATATTTTGAAAAAGCCTTAGCACAAGACAGCAATAACTTTGCGGTTTTAAATAAAATTTTATTGTTACAAATAGATTTAGAAGATTATAAACAAGCCGAAGAAAAAAGCAGCCAAGCTTTAGAAAAATATCCATCGCAACCTTTATTATATCTAATAAATGGCGTGGCTTTAAACAACCTAAACCAGCCTCAAAAAGCTATCAATGCTTTAGAAATGGGTTTAGATTACATTATTGAAGACGTAAAAATGGAATCGGATTTTTATACGCAATTAAGCAAAGCCTACACCCTTTTAAACAATACGGCCAAAGCGAAAACGTTTAGTGATAAAGCCCAACAATTAAAAAATTAATGAACAAATTTATATATTACATTTTAAGCTTTATTTTACTCCTAAATTTTAGTTGTAAATCTGCACGCACTATGAGCAGTGAAAAAGGAAATTTAAAGCTATCCACCAAGACGGTTATAAAAGAAAACAGTAAACAAAGTCCTGATTTTAAAACCCTACAAGCCAAACTTAAAATTAACTTTATTAAGAATGGAAAATCGCAAACAAACTCGGTAAATTTTCGTGCTAAAAAAGATGAAATCATCTGGATGAATGCACCTTTTTCTGTTATTAGAGCCATGGTAACCCCAGAAAAAGTAGGCTTTTACAATAAACTCGACAATACCTATTTTGAAGGTGATTTTAGTTATTTAAGTGAATTATTAGGCACAGCACTCGACTTTAAAAAAGTTCAAAATTTACTTTTAGGCGATGCTATTTTCGACTTAAATAGTGGAAATTATAAAGCTTCTGTAGATCAAAACGCCTACCTACTTCAACCAAAACAACAACAACTTTTATTCGAAATTTTCTTTTTAATAGATCCTTTACATTTTAAGGTAACATCGCAGCAAATAAGCCAACCCAAAACATTTAGACATTTACAAATTGATTATATATCGTATCAGGAAGTAGACAAACAAATACTTCCAGAAAACATTAAAGTTATTGCTGTAGAAGGTACCGAAGAAACGATTATAAATTTAGAATTTAAAAGTGTGGCTTTAAACGATGACTTACGTTTTCCGTTTAAAATACCTTCAGGTTTTAAAAAAATTGAATTGGAATGATTTTAAGTAAATCTTCATATAAAATAATAATTCTGCTTAGCTTTTTGTTTTGCGGGTTTCAAAGCTTTTCGCAAAATAGTAAGCAAAAAGAACTAGAAACGCGTCGCCAAGAATTACGTCGGGAAATTCAGAAAATAAACGAATTACGCAGCGAAAACAAAACAAAAGCGAAATCGAAACTGTCTTTAATTGAAGATTTTAATCACAAAATAAGTGTGTTGGACAATTTAATAAAAGTCACCAACCGCCAAGCCAACTTATTAACCCGTGAAATAAACACAAACCAAAGCAAAATAACCAGTTTAAGAGACGAACTTAAACAATTGAAGGCAGAGTATGCTGCGATGATTGTAAAGTCTTATAAAAGCAAAAATCAGCAAAGTAGGATTATGTTTTTGTTGTCTTCCAACAACTTTAAGCAAGCGTACAAACGGGTGCAATACATGCAACAATATGCCGACCACCAAAAAGAACAAGGCGAAACTATTAAAGCAAAAACCCAAGAATTACAGACCATAAACACCAATTTATTAAAGCAAAAAGCAGATAAAAACAAGCTGATTGCTGAAAATAAAGTCACTCAAAAATCTTTAGAAAGCGAACGCAGTCAGCAACAAGCTTTAATGAAAGAAATTCAGCGTAATATTTCGCGTTATGCCGACCAAATTCAACAAAAAGAAAAAGAAGCCAGACGCATTGATGCAGAAATCAATAAAATAATTAGAGCCGCCATTGCAAAATCAAATAAAAAAGCAGGAAAATCGTCCAGCTCAAAAACCTTTGCATTAACGCCCGAAGGCATGGCATTAGCCAAAAGTTTTGAAGCCAACCGAGGCAAATTAATTTGGCCCGTGAGTAAAGGCGTCGTCCAAATGCGCTATGGTAAACAGCCACATCCCGTAATAAAATCGCTTACTATAAATAGTAACGGCGTACGTATTGCTACGGAAAAAGGCGCTAAAGCTCGTGCTGTATTTAACGGTGAAGTTATTGGTGTTGTAGCCAATAAAAATGTAAATCCATTCGTTATTATTCAACATGGAAATTACATTACGTATTACAAAAACTTGTCTAAAATTTACGTAAAAGCAGGCGACAAAGTAACTTCAAAGCAGGAGATTGGAGAAGTATTTACCAATCCATCAACCGGAGAAACGATTTTAAGTTTTGTAATTTCTAAAGATACCAATACTCAAAATCCAGCGAGTTGGATTTATAAGATGTAAGTTTTTTTAGCCTAAAAAAGACTAACCAATTAATCCATATTTTCACTTTCCGTAGTGATAGCGGCAAGCTGCAATTAATAATTGGTTTCCGTCGTGCTTATACACTAAACGATGTTCGGATGTGATACGCCTAGACCAATACCCTTGTAAATCCCCTTTTAAAGCTTCTGGTTTTCCAATACCATCAAAAGGTGTTCGGATACTACTCTTAATAAGAGCATTAATGCGGTTTACTATTTTTTTATCAACTTTTTGCCAATACAAATAATCGGCCCAAGATATTGAAGACCAAATTAATTTCATTCTTCAATCAACTTATTTTCAACCCCATTTCCGGTTTCCAATTCTTCAATAGAATTTAATAAAACATCACGATTCTTTCCTGTTAAAAGATATGTAGTTTCCTTTAATGAATTGTATTCATCCAGAGAAATCAAAACTAGATCCTTTCCGTTTTTACGTTTAATGATAATATCGCTAACATCGTTAACAACCTTATCAAACCAATGCTTCAAATTTGAACGAAAATCTGTATAATTTACTGTTTCCATAATACAAAGATACAAAAAGTACTTATATACGTACTTTATTTATATCGCATTTCTAAACGATGCCTTCACCAGCAAAATGCGCCTCTAACTCTGTAAGCGTGGCTGCACTAGTTTCCAAATCCTTCACCACCAAGCCCTTTTCCAAAACAACAATACGCTCGCAAACATCGGTGACATGGGATAAATCGTGACTTGATACTAAAACGGTAACCTCTTGTTTTTCAGCTAAATCTTTAATAATTCCTTTTAATCTAATTTGAGTTGTGGGATCCAAATTCGCAAAAGGTTCGTCCAAAATAATAACCTCCGGATTACCAATAAGCGCAGCGACAATGCCAGCTTTCTTTTGATTTCCTTTGCTTAAATCGCGCAAATATTTTTTCTGACCTAAAATTTCGCCATGAAAAAAATCGGAAAACTGCCCTATCAAAGCATCCACATCTGCTTTATTTTGGTTTCGTAATTCACCTATAAAATAAAAATACTCTTCCGCAGTTAAATAACCTATTAGAAAACTTTCGTCTATAAACGCCGATGTAAACGGTTTCCAATCTTCACTGGTATTAACTTGTACGCCGTTACTTTTAATACAACCTGTTGTGGGCTGAATTAAATCTAAAAGCAAGCTAAAATACGTCGTCTTTCCCGCGCCATTATTACCAACCAAACCAAAACTTTGTCCTTTTGGAATATCGAGAGATTCAATATTTAAAACCTGATTTCCGTTGTATGTTTTAGATAAATTTGATGTTGTTATCATAATACTTTAATTATTTTGTTTGTAAGCGGCTATGGTTTTATATTTCTCTGTTTTATACACTTTTTCAATAATAGTAAAAACCTTGTTTTTAAATAAAAATCCTATCACCCCAACGAGCGATACTAGAATAAAACCAAATACTTCTCCTAAGGTAAAATACCCAATAGCATAAATCCCCATGGGTAAAATTAATTTAGGAATGGTTAATAATAAGGTTTTAGCGTTAAAGGATTTTTTATCCCCAAAGGCCTTTTTGTTAGACGCTAAATCAATGGGTGTTTTCACATAAGCGCCACCCCAAAGCACCATATACGAGTTTACACCAATGTTATAAATAGCCCCTACCACAACGGCGGCATAAGCCTGCCATCCAAAATACAAATAAAACGAAGCCAAAATAGTAGAGACCACAGTTGCAATAACCATTAAATACCACTTAGACGACAGGTATTCTTTATATCTAATATTCTGACTCATAATTAGCGGATAATATGCACTATCCCAACTTGGAACAAACTGCCCAAAACTGAATAAAAAACCACCAGAAACAAAAATACCAGCAAAAATTTTCCAAAAAGGGCCTTTATAAGCATCTATTGTATTTGTAAAAAATAAGAGTCCGTAAAAAATGAATAAACCGCTCATTAACAAAGTCGTTCTTGAACGCTTGTTTCGTTTCAATAAACGAATATCATTCTTTAAAAACGTTGATAAACTTCCAAAACGGTTTAACCAAATAAAATCTTCAGTTTTCACCACTTTCACTTTTTTAGCCAAACCTGCATCGAGATACAAGTTTTTCAGAAAATAGCTAAACGCTGTTTTATATAAAACAATCAAAATGACTATTGGAATTAAAGCGAAATATGGTTTGCTATAAAATGCTTGAAATATAGGCTCGGTAAAGCTCGCGATATCGAAGATATTAAAATATTTTAGTCCGCCTAGAATAACAAAAAGACTGAGCACAGAATAAAAAACAGCATCTTTACTATTAACAAAAACATTAATAAAATTATTACAATAAATTAAGGCTAAAATGGCCACGTGCCAGCCAAAAACATGGATAAACGAATGGCCTTCTATAACCAAAATAACAGAAAATGGCACAAAAAAGAAAGCGTGCAAAATATTAAAAAATGAGAGTATGGTTTTATTTAAAGCAAAACCAACAATTTTACTCTTTTTAATAGGCAAATAAAGTAAGGGTTTAATATTAACTATTGGCATTTTTTGAAGGAAATAACGAAACACCAAATCGAAAACTAAATAAAAAACCAGTAAATTATTAATGGTTGTTAATGGGTCTAAATGCAGTTGTTTATCAATTAAATAATAAGCGCCAACACCTAAACCTAAAAAGCTCACTATCATCCATAATGCACTAAACCCTAATAATATTTTAAAAACCAGATTCATTTTAAATGAAGCGGATCTAAAAAATGCTTTCCATTCTAAATTCAACAGTAATTTAAGCATGGTAAAGATTAGTTATATTTTGCAGCAATTCCTTGTACTTCGATACCCCAAGACTGCCCCATAGCCATACCTCGTTGTGCTAGATTTAACTGCTTTGACGCTAGTTTTTTACCCAAATCTGTATGATAAAATTTAACCAATTCTTGTATTTCTGGTTGTGTAAACTCTCCCATATACAACTCGGCCATTTTATCGTACAACCCCCCTAGCGTGCTGTTTGCTTCTTCAATATAAGCTCCTTTTTTTTCGGCAGGAACCATCATACCCAATTGCGCAATGGCCGTTTCAAAAGCTGAACCCGCACCTGTAATTTTAATAAACTCGATAGTCTCTTTTTTAAAATCGCTTTGTTCCTGAGCCTGTGTTGCTAGTGTTAGCATAAATAAGCCAATGCATAGTAATAGTAGTTTTTTCATTTTAATTGAAGTTTAATAGTTAGTCTATAATTAATTGTAATTGTTAGTAAGACATTTAGCAAGCTTGTTACAAAGTAAGTTAAAAAACTTTCGGCAAAAAGTGAAAGCTTTAGTATTTTTGTTAAAAATTAATATAGATGTCATCATTCCATAAACTTTCCGTTAAAAATATAAATAGAGAAACAGAAAAATCTATTAGTATTGTTTTCAACGTTCCAGAAAATTTAAAAGAAACCTTTTCCTTTTCTGCCGGACAATACATTACGCTTAAAACCGAAATTAATGGTAATGAAGTACGCCGCGATTATTCATTATGTGTTTCGCCAAAAAGCGGCGCACTTAAAATTGCAATAAAAGAGGTTCAAGACGGTACGTTTTCGGCTTATGCCAACAAAACTTTAAAAGTTGGAGATACTTTAGAGGTTGCGCCACCAAAAGGACGTTTTACCTTTACACCCAACGATAAAAAAACAAAAAACATTGCAGCTTTTGCTGCAGGTAGTGGTATTACTCCCGTTTTAAGCATTATAAAATGTGCTTTAGAAGAAGAAATTCACAGCAAAGTAATTTTAGTTTACGGAAATAAAACGACGGAAGACACGATGTTTTTCAATGAAATCCTAGAACTTCAACACAAATACAAAGATCGTTTTTCGGTACAATTTGTATTTAGCCAACAAGATGAAGCCGATGCAATTTTTGGTAGAATTGAAAAAAGCACCGTTAATTATGTTATAAAAAACAAGCACAAACATGTTGAAGTTGACGCTTTTTACCTTTGTGGCCCAGAAGGGATGATCCATATGGTGAAAGATGTTTTAACCGGACATGATATTGATGAAAACCGCATTCATTTCGAACTTTTTAAAGCATCGAAACCTGCGGAAATTCCAGAAGGCACTGTAACTTATAGCGGAAAAACTAAAATTACGGTTACCGTTGATGATGAAAGCACCACATTTGAAATGTCGCAAAAACAAACCATACTTGAGGCGGCTTTAGATGAAGATTTAGATGCACCATACTCTTGCCAAGGCGGTATTTGCAGCAGTTGCTTAGCCCGTATTACAGAAGGCCAAGCTACCATGCGACAAAATAATATTTTAACCGAAAGTGAAGTTGCCGAAGGTTTAATATTAACCTGCCAAGCCCACCCAACCACCAACACTATTTCTGTAGATTTTGATGATGTTTAAAATTAAACTACAAACATTTCTATTTTAATTACTTATAGCACATCCAAAAAAACATCTGCTACAACCATAATTTCAAAATTTGAAGTTCCATGATTCACTTAATTGTTGGAAATACAGGGTCTGGCAAAACAACCTATGCCCATAGTTTAAAAGAAAAATCTGCATCCGTTATTTTTTCGATTGACCAATGGAATAAAACCTTGTTTCTTCCGGACAAAAAAGCAACAGATGGATTGGATTGGTTTTTAGAACGCATTGAACGTACGGAAACTATGATTATGGATTTAATCCACCAATTAGAAAAAGCAGGGACCGATTCCATATTAGATTTAGGACTTTCCAAATTTGAACATCGCGAAAAATTTAGAAGATTTTCAAAAGAGAACGGATATCAATTAACGACACACTTTTTAGACATCCCAAAAGACATACGCTACCAAAGGGTGTTAAAAAGAAATAATGAAAAAGGTGATACGTTTCAGTTTGAAGTCAGCAAAGCAGATTTCGATTTTATGGAAACTTGGTTTGAAAAACCCACAGCAACCGAACTTAAAAACAGCCTTATAATTAGTAAATAAAATCACCTGTTTGATATCTTACATTAAGCAAATATGAGTAAAAGTAAACGCATTGGTCAGAAAATAAAACGTCAGGCCAGAATTTCTAGATATGTAATCTACAAAGAAACTCTAGTAGATTACCGAGAAAAATTTTGGTCTTTTCTCGGCGCTTTTGTTGGGATTGGAGTTTTAGCATTTATTCAATCTACCTACTTAGTAAAATCGGAAAACATACTACTCATTGGGTCTTTTGGAGCATCGAGCGTATTAGTTTATGGTAACATACAAAGTCCGTTAGCGCAACCAAGAAATTTATTAGGTGGACATGTAATTTCGGCCATCATTGGAGTTACCATTTTTAAATGTATTCCAGATATTATTTGGCTCACTGCACCGTTAGCCGTAGCAACCTCTATAATCGCGATGCAGTTTACAAAAACACTACACCCACCTGGTGGCGCAACCGCACTTATTGCCATTTTAGGAACAGAAAACATTAAAAACTTAGGCTATTTTTACGTGTTGTCTCCGGTATTATCAGGCTCATTAACATTATTAATTGTAGGGCTAATTTTTAATAATATGACAAAACACAGATCTTACCCAACAAATAGCAGACTATCCAAAATATTAAAAAACAAATGCTGAAATAAAAGTTACAAAAGAAATTAAATACTACTTTTTACTTTTGAAATAATAGTTTCTGGACTAATACTTCCAGCGGCATCTTTATAATTTTCGGGATATTTATTACCAAAAATGGAGGTTGGTATCTTAGGAAATAAATCTTTATTAGCAACCAAAGCATAATCTTTAGGCTGATTAAATGGTGCAAATCCAGCATACGGATGTGTTACGCCCCAAATAGTAATAGTTTTAACACCTAGCATAGCCGCCATGTGTGCGTTTCCAGAATCCATGGCCAACATACCATCCAGGTTAGAAATAAGATCTAATTCCTCATTTAAACAAAGTTTTCCAGCCGCATTAACAACATTTTCAAAAGCGTTTTCAATGTCATTTAAAACTTCAACTTCCTTTTTTCCGCCTCCAAACAATACAATTTGATACTCTTTTGAAAGCGCCTCAATAACCCGTTTCATTAAAGTTAAAGGATACATTTTACCCTCGTGTGCTGCAAAGGGAGCTATGCCAATAATTTTTTTAAAATTATGACCTAAAAGCGCCTGTAGTTTAGAACTCAAAACCACGCGTTCTGGAAAGGTAGGATTGGTAAGATCTACGGAAAACCCTAATGTTTCAAATACATCAGCATAACGTTGATGCGTTGTTTTTAATGGCGCAAAATTTTTACCAGTAACCAGTGCATTCTTTTCTGCTCTCCCCTTATCAATTTGAACGATATGTTTTCCGAAGAAAAGTAATTTCAAAATATGACTTCGTAATATATTATGTAAATCGGCTATAACATCGATTTTAAAAACTTTTAATTCTTTGGAAAGTTTCCAAAGTCCCAAAACACCTTTATGACGGTCTATAAAATCGGCAGGAAAAACAGTAACTTGCGGAATATCTCTAAAAAACGGTGTAAAAAACGCTCTTGTTAAAACTGTAATTTTCACATCTGGATTTTTATGAACTAAACCACGCAAAACAGGCACTGTCATAGCGACATCACCCATGGCAGATAAACGAATTACCAAAATATGATTTTTTGGTTGAGACATATAATTTTGACCTTAAAAAAATGGACGTTGCCAAAACAAAGACATCGTCCATTATATAATTATATAAATTATTTTTGCCCTCTTAAAACAGGATTTAATTCATCATCGTTATACATTTTCATCTGCTTGTATACTTTCATGTATTTGTTTCCATGTTCAATATCGGCTAGCAGTGTATCAATTGCAGTAGATAAATCCACACGTTGCTCTAACAGAATATCCAGCTTAGTTTGGCAAGCAGCCCTATGTTCATCGGAAGCATCTGTACGTGTAGCTTCTTCATTCATATGATATATTTTTAAAGCCAAAATAGACAAGCGATCTACGCCCCAAGCAGGACTTTCGGTATTAATTGTAGCGCCTTCTTTTACTTCAACATCACTATATTTATCAAGAAAATAACTATCGATATATTCTACCATATCCGTTCTATCTTGGTTAGAAGCATCAATCTTACGCTTTAAAGTTAAGGCTGCCACCGGATCTATTTGTGGATCACGAATAATATCTTCATAATGCCATTGTACGGTATCAATCCAACATTTTCGGTATAACAAATGCTCGAGTAAATCACTTTCCGCGTAAGCGTTTGTAAAAGGTTGATCGACTGTGTTAATAATGTGGTATTTTGCAATAACGTCTTGAAAAATTTTATTAGCTTTAGTTGTAAACATATTGTGTAAATTTTAAAGTACAAATATACTTGATATTTACTTAACTTTACTGATAGAAACCGTATCAACATTATGCATATTCATCATTTATCTGAACGAAATTCAGTTTTAAACACATTTATTTCTGAAATTAGAAATATTGACATTCAAAAAGACAGCATGCGTTTTCGAAGAAACATTGAACGTATTGGGGAAATTTTGGGGTATGAAATGAGTAAGTGTTTTAACTTTAAAACAACCTCAATTAAAACACCTTTAGGAGATTGTGTTGTTAATGAATTAGAAAACAATATGGTGCTATGCTCAATTTTACGCGCTGGAGTACCTTTACACAATGGCTTATTAAATTATTTTGATACGGCAGAAAACGCTTTTATTTCGGCGTACCGACACCATAAACACGAGCCTGAAAGTTTTGAAATTATAGTAGAATATTTAGCATGCCCAGATTTAGAAGGTAAAACTTTAATTCTAGCCGACCCCATGTTGGCAACAGGACAATCTATACTGGCTACTTTTGAAGCTTTAAAACCATTTGGAACACCCAAAGAAGTTCATTTAGCTTGTGTAATTGGCGCCCAAGACGGTATTAATTTTATTGAAAACCACTTTGACAAAAACTGCCATTTATGGATTGCTGCTATAGATAAAAAGCTAAATAACAAAGGCTATATTGTGCCGGGCCTTGGCGATGCTGGCGACTTAGCTTTTGGCAAAAAACTACAACAATAGCAGTACAAAAGGCAACAGTATTAAAACAGAAAGAAAAATTTCTTTAAACCATTTTTCTTGAATAATCTCGATATAATTAGCAATAATTATTGCCAATGGTGCAAACAGAAATAAAAACTCACTACCATCTTTTATTGGTGCAAAAACCACAATACTAAAACCTATAAAAGCTGAAATCAAAACGGATTTAAACGGCACTCTAAACGAT
Organism: Algibacter pacificus; assembly: GCF_008033385.1. Classification (GTDB taxonomy): domain Bacteria; phylum Bacteroidota; class Bacteroidia; order Flavobacteriales; family Flavobacteriaceae; genus Algibacter; species Algibacter pacificus. Next base: position 39,421 of record NZ_VOGY01000003.1, read on the forward strand.
TTTTTCTTCTCTTTAATACTATTTACGTAAAATATAGAGGCCCAAACCCCAAAAGACAAAAGAATGGTTATAGCAATAATAGATGAAGCCAAATTGTAACTATTAAAGTTAAAACTTACTTCTGGCAGACTATTAAAGGTATCAAAAAAACTATCGTAACAAATAATAGATATAGCCGAAGTAATAATAAAAACTGTGACTACGCCAATAAAAGGAATAAGCCAATGATTGACTTTAAAATCATGATAAAGTATTAAAGACAAAAGAATTAATACAAAAAATAGAATTGCCCAAAAATAAAAAAGAGCCGCAATAGCAAACCAAAATGCGGCATCAAATAATTTCTTATTTACTTGAATTTGAGAACGTAAACTTATAACACGACGCAAACCCAGCAACACAAAAAAGTTAGAAAATAAAATATTACTATTAATTGTAGTTTGTGTTAGGGTAAATAAAAACAAGCTAAACAACAGAATATTATAATTGTTTTTCTGGGTTAAATTATTCTTGTTTACAATAAAATTAACCATTAAAATAGAGGCATAACCCAAAAAAAACAACCCTAATTCTTCTATGACAAAACGCACCGAAATATCCTCTGTAGAAACTCCTAAGCGCCCCATAACAAAAGCCAATAGCGTAATAAAAAATATAACAATAAAATTTATTGGCTTAGATTTACTAAAAATACTTGTAATCATTAACTGTTTTTGTATTTTTGCGACTAAATATAATAACAATTTCTAACTTTGTTAGAAAATAACATATAACACAGATGAAAGATTTCTTTTACGCCATACAAGATTTATTTGTTGATGTTCTATTAGCTCCTATGGATGCTTTAAGAGCTTTAGAACTTGAGAACTGGTTTGCAGCAAGTGCTATTTCTTGGATTTTTGTAATCATTGGCTTTGTTGCTATGGTTTACTGGATGCTACAATTAAAAAAATTCAACGACAATGATGAGGAAGATAAAAGCATTTCTGCTCATTCTTACCTATAAATCGAATCCAATATCTTTACGATAATTCATCTTATCAAAGTGTAGTTTATCTATATTTTGGTAAGATTTTTTTATGGCCGTTTGATAGGTATCACCATACGATGTAATCGCCATAACTCGCCCCCCAGAGGTTACAATTTTACCATCTTGCAATTGTGCTCCTGCATGAAAAGCAATAGAATCTTCAATAGTATCTACTCCTGTAATTTCTTTACCTTTGTCATAAGCTTCTGGATATCCACCAGATACTAACATAATAGTTGTTGCAGCCCGCTCATCGATTTCAATAGTAATGGTATCTAAAGTTCCATTTGCCATAGCTTGTAGAATTTCAACAAAATCGTTTTTCAATCTTGGTAAAACTACTTCGGTTTCCGGATCACCCATACGCACATTATACTCAATCACTTTAGGATCGTTTCCAACTTTAATTAAGCCAATAAACACAAAACCTACGTAGGGTAAATTATCTTTTTTAAATCCGCTAATTGTTGGTTTAACAATTCGTTCTTCTATTTTGCTTAAAAATTCATCAGTTGCAAAAGGTACTGGAGACACCGCTCCCATTCCACCTGTATTTAATCCAGTATCACCTTCACCAATACGTTTATAATCTTTGGCTGTAGGTAAAATTTTATAGTTTTCCCCATCGGTTAAAACAAAACAACTTAATTCTATACCGTCTAAAAACTCTTCAATAACCACTTTGTTACTGGCTGCACCAAATTTAGCATCCACTAACATACTTTTTAGTTCTGCTTTAGCTTCATCTAAATCATTAAGAATAACCACACCTTTTCCTGCTGCTAATCCATCGGCTTTTAATACATACGGCGGGTTTAAGGTTTCAAGAAAAGCATGACCTTTTTCAACCGTTTCTTTAGTAAAACTCTCGTAAGCTGCCGTTGGAATGTTATGGCGGTATAAAAATTCTTTTGCAAATTCTTTACTACCTTCCAATTCTGCTGCTACTTTTTGCGGTCCAATAACAGACACATGTTTTATAGCATCGTCATTCAAGAAAAAATCGTGAACACCTTGTACCAAAGGATCTTCTGGACCAACAACCACCATATCGATTTGCTTGTCTAATACCAATTCTTTAATGGCTTCAAAATCGGTAACTCCAATATTTACATTAGTTGCTACATTTGCAGTTCCGGAATTTCCAGGTGCTACAAAAAGCTGATTACATAAAGGACTTTGAGCAATTTTCCAAGCAAATGTATGTTCTCTTCCGCCTGAACCAAGAATTAAAATATTCATTATTTTCGATGTTTTTATGTTTCCGTTTACACGGAAATAACAAATTATTGATTATTATTTTTTCGCAATTACGAACGACAAAAATAAAACTAATGGCACGAAAACACGAATATTTTTTATTTACTTTACAAAAACTATTTTAGCCCATTTTATTTTGAAATTATTCAACTTGTCTTTAAAACTAAAAGGCTTCCCGATAACGGAAGCTCAAGCTTTTTTAAAAGCTATTCAAAATAAACAAAAATTAAATTTGGATGATTATATTAAATCATCCAAGGAAGCCATTGTAACTCATCATTTAAAACATAATCCATTTTATAAAAACTTCGCAAAACACGCAAACCCGAAAGACTGGAATGCTTTACCTATAATGACAAAAACAGATTTACAGCAACCCTTAAACCAACGACTTTCGGAGGGCTTTTCATCTAAAAACATTTTTGTTAATAAAACCTCCGGCTCGTCGGGTACACCTTTTATTTTCGCCAAAGACAAATTTTGCCATGCCTTAATTTGGGCTAATTTTATGGATAGATATAATTGGTTTAACTTAGATCTAAACCACGCTAAACAAGCGAGATTTTACGGTATTCCTTTAGACAAAAAAGGCTATTACAAAGAGCGTCTTAAAGATACTTTAAGTAATAGATTTCGATTTTCTGTGTTCGATTTAAGTGATTTAGCCTTTGAAAAAAATCTTAAAAAATTTGAACATACCGCCTTCGATTATTTATATGGATACACTAGTGCTATAGTTCAATTTGCAAAATATTTAGAACAAAATAATATGGTTTTAAAAACAGTTTGCCCAACATTACAAGCCTGCATAGTAACCTCTGAAATGCTTTTTCCTGAAGATAAAACACTTTTAGAAGTACAATTTGGCATTCCTGTAATTAATGAATATGGCGCTGCCGAATTAGGCTTAATTGCTTTTCAAAACCAAAACAACCAATGGATGGTGAATACCGAAGATCTATTTGTTGAAATTTTAGACGAAAACAATAACGTATTGCCTTACGGCGAAGCGGGCCGTATTGTAATAACATCGCTTTATAACAAAGCGCATCCTTTTATCCGATACGATTTGGGGGATCTAGGCACCTTATCCAAAACGAGCACAGCACGACAACCCATTTTAGAAAAATTAACCGGACGAACAAGTGACGTAGTAAAACTACCTAGCGGAAAAAAAGCGGCAGGATTAACCTTTTACTACGTAACAAAAACCATTATTGAAAACGATGGACAGGTTAAAGAATTTATTATTGAACAATTAAAATTAGACACTTTTAAGATTAGCTATACCAGTACAAATGCATTAACTGAAAAGCATTTGAATGACATAAAAAAAGCCATTTCAAAATATTTAGAACCTAATTTAATTGTAACTTTTGAACGTAAACCTATTTTAAAACGCTCTAAAAGCGGTAAGCTAAAACAATTTAAATCTTATTTATCTTAATTTTTTGTTTCGTTTTTACAAGAAAATGTTCCTTAAAAAACACGAGCATACTCCCTATGGATTTTATAGTAGAAAACCCCAAACCTTTTTTGTACACCCAATAATTATGCTTAACCAACCCTAATTTATTGGCAGACATAGAATTTTCGTGAATACGATAATACGCAAGCGACTCCTGAATGCCTTTGGCTGGTTTTCCCGACTTTTTAATAGCAGCTAACCATAATAACCAATCCTGTCTTTTACGTGTATTAACGGTTGTTATTTTACCTAAATTCGTTACATTATAGATTCCTGTTAAATTACCAATATAATTACTTTTTAAAAGTTTTGAATAGGTTAATGTTTTTAGCGCTATAATCCTTTTATTTATAGAATTTCCTTCTTTATTTATTAAATCGTAACTAGAAAAGCAAACATCGCATTCTTGGTTTTGCATAAAAGAAATTTGTTTTTCTAGCTTGTTTGGCTTCCATAAATCATCAGAATCTAAAAAAGCTATATAATCACCTTTTGAGACTTGAATACCGTTATTTCTAGAAACGGCAGCACCATAATTATCACTGTTTTTAAGAAGTTTTATATTAGGGTGAAGTTTTAAAAAAGGATTAATAATGTGCCATGTATTATCACTTGAACAATCGTCAACGAGTATTAACTCCCAGTTTTTGTAAGTTTGATTTATAACACTATTTATGGCATCTAAAATATAGGCCTCAGAATTAAACATAGGTATTATTACTGAAACCAAAGGATTCAAACTATTATCATTAATACGCTTTTTCTTCTCCTTTAATGGCATTTAAAAATGTTTGGATTACAATTTTTAAATCGAGTAATATCGACCAATTCTCTATATAAAAAATATCGTATTTTACCCGATTAATAATGTCTTTGTCTTCTTCTATTTCTCCTCGCATTCCGCTAACTTGGGCCAACCCTGTAATTCCTGGTTTAACAAAATGCCTTACCATAAATTTATCTACTTTGCGTGCATAAAAATTGGTATGACTTACCATATGAGGTCTTGGTCCTACAACCGACATATCTCCAAAAAGCACATTAAAAAATTGAGGAAGCTCATCGATGCTTGTTTTTCGTATAAACGCACCTATTTTAGTTATACGCATATCTCCTTTTGTCGCTTGCTGAGAGTGCGCATCGTCATTAGGTGTCATAGATCTAAATTTATAACAATCGAATTCCTTATAGTTAAACCCATTTCGAGATTGTTTAAAAAATACAGGGCCTTTAGATTCTAATTTTATTAAAAGAGCAATTATAGGCGTAAGCCAGGATAAAATAAATACGATTATAGCTGATGCAAATAATATATCGAAAACACGTTTAACCACTTGGTTAATTGGTTTTTGCATTGGTATATTTCTGAATGATAAAATTGGAATATAATCGTAATATTCATAATTCAATTTTTTTGTATATATATCCTTATTATCTGGAATAAACTTTAACTCTCTAAGGTTATTATCAGCGAAGCCAACAAGTTTATTTATCTGTTTATTTGATAATTCTGCAACAGACGAATATATTTCGTCTATATTATTTTCAATAATATAGTTAAAACACTTAAGCAGAGAAAAATCGTCATCTTTAACTGTAAATTGTTTTCGAAACTTATATCCAAAATCTTGGCGATCATTAAATATTTTAATTAACTGCCGTGTTTTTTCGTTATCACCAATAACGATAACATTTCTATTATTACCACCAAAAGTAGCTCGGTATTTATTTAGTAAAACATAAATTAAAACTTTAAAAAATGTTACTAAACCAAATATTGTAAGAGCATAGTTACCTAGTTCTACCCGACTAATATCTGGTTGTTTAAAAAACCCTATAAAAGCATAGAGTATTATTAAAAAAAAGAATACTTGCTTTATAATTAAAGCTGTAATCTTAATTAGTTTAGTATATCTATGAATATCGTAAAAACGATTCATAAATGAAACAACAACCCAACTAAAACTAACATATATAATAAAAGCATATAAATTAGTGATGTTTATATTAAATAAAAAAATACACCCAATTATGATACCTAAATCAATGATATATGCCATAGGAGTTATAAACCCCGAATACCGTCTTTGCTTAAACTTACTCAAATCTGATTATTTTATATAATTATTAATATTTTAACTATTCTATTATATACCTTACTATATGGAATTAATATGGTTGGTTTCATAGCTTACTGCTCTAATATTAGTGGTAGCAGCTTTAAAATTACCATATTTAGTTTCAACATAATCTTTCATTTCTTGTTCAAAACGCTCCTTAGAAAATCTTAACGCATTTTGTCTAATAACTTCTGGTGAGAAGTTAGTTGTTTCAAATTTATCTACAGCATTACAAATGGAATCAACATTTTGCTCGTTAAATAGATATCCCGTTTTTCCATGTAGAATAGTCTCTGTTGTACCTCCTTTATTAAATGCAATTACAGGGGTTCCACAGGCTTGAGCCTCCACGGGAATTATACCAAAGTCTTCTTCTGCAGCAAAAACAAAGCACTTCGCCTTTTGCATGTACAATTTTAAATCTGCAGAAGAGATAAAGCCTACAAATTCAATATTGGGACCTGCTAGTTTTTTAATTTTATCAAACTCTGGTCCATCGCCGGCAACAATTAATTTTTTTTTTGGCATTTTACTAAACGCTTCAACAATAAGATCTATTTTTTTATAGCTAACCATTCTTGATGCCGTAAAATAATAATTTTCTTTCTCTGTTTCTAAGGTGAAATTTAAAACATTTACAGGAGGATATATTACAGTAGATTCTCTATTGTAGACTTTCTTTATTCTTCTTGCAATATACTTGGAATTCGCTATAAAATGATCTACTCTATTAGAAGCAATAAGATCCCAGTTTCTCATTTTATGCAAAACATACTTAGCATATATTCCTTTTAACCCCGTTAAATTAGCTTCTTTTAAATATTGATGATACAAATCCCAAGCGTAACGCATAGGAGAGTGACAATAACATATGTGAAGTTGATTTTGGTTGGTTAAAACTCCTTTTGCTATAGAAGCCGATGAGCTTAAAACCAGATCATAATTCCTTAAATCAAACTGTTCTATTGCATATGGAAATAATTGTAAAAACTTTCTGTGATTAGATTTAGCAGTTGGTAATTTTTGAATAAAACTTGTGTTTACGACTTTAGAATCACCGTTTAGAACATACGCTCTATCTTTATCGGATAAAAAATCAATTAAAGCATAATGTTCAAAATCGCTCCAAATATTATTAAATGAGTGGATTACTTTTTCAGCTCCACCGCTTATATAGTACCAATCGTGTATGAGTGCTTTATTCATTAATTAATTTTTTACGAAAATACATATAAAAAAGGATGAAACTAAAAAAAATATTACCAACATGTCTTGACAAAAAAACATTTTCAGTTATATTTATCAAAAGTAAAAATGTAACCATAACCATGAGGAAGTAATCTTTACGCCTAAATGAATACCATATATTGGATAGAAAAAGCGTAATAAAAGTAAAAAAACCTATAATTCCATACTTAGTCGCAATTTCAATAAATTGATTATGGCTATGATATTGATTATTTACACCATCTGCATATCCTACTTGTTTATAACAAGCATGGACCGTCTCTAGTGTATTTACATGTCCAGATCCAAATATAGGGTGAGTGAGAAAGGTATCTATATAACATTTCCATTGTATCATTCTTAAAAACAAAGGGTTATATCCGTTCCATTTAAACAAACCTTCTACCCTTAAATAAATAGATTTATTAAAAAAGAAGACTAAACAGGAAACAATACTTAGACCTAATAAAAGGTATAAAAACTTTATAAACCCTAAAAAGATTAATGCATAGAGTAGCAAGCACAACACGACTGCAAATATGCTCATCCGGCCACCAATACTCAACATAACTATAAATGAAACTAAAATAGAGAAAAGCAGCAACGCTTTTATAAGCATGTTGTTGGTTCCTACTTTTAAAACATAAATAAAAGAAAGTAACATATTCCCCCCTAACAACATACTATTAAAAACATGTCCTTGAAAAATGGTTACAATATCTTGCCCTAAGGATTTAATATAAAGTATATATACACCTATTAAAATTGAAAATAACGAGTTTACTAAAACTAAAACTTGAAAATTAGCAAGTTTATACTTAAAGAAAACATAGTTTAATGCATATAAACCTAACGATGCAAATATGAATCTTATTTCGGCATTATTCCACGAACCATCTAAAAGTGTATGTACTAAAATTACAACAGTTAATATTGACAAAATAATAACATTATATAACTTCAAAAAAGATTTTACTTTTGGAATCTTAAAAGAAAAAGTTTTATTTTTATTGTATAAAAAAACTAAAAAAAGAAAAACATTTAGCAAAAGTACTTTAGAGCTAATATCCTCTTTAAAGTATAAAGAAGGAAGTATTAGTGCAAAGCTGTAATTTAAAAGTTGTTTAACTCTATCCATTTAATGCTAATTCTTTTTTAGAACCATTGACATAAATTATATACAAACACAGTAAAATAACAAAGGGTAGCGCATTAGATGGTGAAGTAAACCTGTTTTCTGTAAACGACATAATTACTAAATTGAAAAAGGATATAAACAAAATAGACTGAACAACTTGGTTTTGTTTATTATTAACTATAAAATTATACATGCATACCATTATTGCTAAAAGGGCAAAAAAACCTAAAAGCCCTTGCTCTCCTAAAACATGTATATAACTATGGTGAGCATGAGCTGAATCGAATACCTTACCTTGTTTAGCATTATAACTAAATAGCCCTGGCACCCCTTTAAGATCGTATGGCGTATCATTTAAAGATCCAAAACCGGTTCCCAGTATCGGTGAGTTGAAAAATAATTCAAGCCCTTTAGGCCAGTTATCAAAAGCTCTAATATAAATATTTGCAGTCTTCCCATCGACAGATTTATCAATGGTGTAAATATATTCATATATGCTAGTCCCCTGCCCTATATTGTATTTTTTATATATAGGATAACTATATATTAAAATTGAGACTTGTACTGCAATAATTGAAAAAATTATAATTTTGGTAAACAACATTAATCTTTGACGCCAAAAATAGAAAAAAACTATTCCTAGTATTAGCCCTAATAAAGAGCCTCTAGACTGAGTTTGTAGTAGCATAAAAACACAAAGCAAAAATGCAAAAAAATACTTATAGCTTTTATTTTTTCGCCAAAAAACAAAACAAATACCCGTTAAAAAACTTAAAAACCCACCTGCGGCGTTATGAGCATCAAATAATCCTCTAAAAGAGCTTAACACAGATACTTTATTCATACTAAAATACAAAAAAAGCAAAGTATAAACACTAACAGCAAAAATTAAAAACGCTTTAAGTAATTTTTCTATATTGAATTTTAAATAGAGAAAAGGGAAAATTAATAGCGGAGCAAATGAAATTATAAAACTGCCATCTTTTTTGTAAAATTTAAAATTAAACAATGATTCTACATCATAAATCATGACACTCACAATTGATATAAAATAAAACAAGAAGGTGTAAAAAACTATTTTCGGGATTTTTTTTGATTTTAAACCAAAAAATATTGGAGCTAAGACTATAGCAATTAAACTAGGTAATGGACTAAAAAATATAGACCCAGAAATAGTTCCAAAAAAACCAATTTTTAAAATTGTTGCAAATATATTAGTAGATGTGAATTTTTGCATTACGCTTTAGCTCTAAAAATTATTTTCATGGCTTTAATTTTAGTTTTTACTCCACCATATAGAATGGCTTTAACTAAAAAAACAACTATCCAAAAACACTTTACACTTAAAATATAATTTTTATAAAACTTCCTTGTAATTTTAAGTCTGTTTTTTATTAATAACAACTCAATAAATTCGGTTTTATCATATTTTCTACTTTTAGCCAAAGTACTTCCTCCTTGCTTATGGTAAACACCATAAACATTAAGCATTTCTACTTTACCTTCTATTTTTTTTAATCTTTGAGCCCAATCCAACTCTTCGAAATACAAAAAATAATCTTCACACATTAACCCTACACTTTCTAAAAAGCCTTTTGATACTATCATTGAAGCACCTATTGGGTAATCTATTTTAAATTGCTTTGCATCTATATTTTGATTTTTATCTAAACCACCTCCTACATCTGAAGTTACACCTAACAGCTTATTATATTTACCTCCAATAACTTGGATTTTATTAGGTAAGTAATATTCAATTAAAGGGGTGCCAAACAATAAGTTATCCACCGTAACACCATAAGTATCTATTTTATTTACAATTAATTCTGCAGCATTTTTTTTTATAACAGTATCGTTATTAAGAACCCAAACTAAATCAGATTTTTCTCCAAATTTCTGGATGTATTTTAAACCAACGTTGTTAGCTCCTGCAAATCCATTATTTTTATCTGCTTTTACTAAAACAACACGTTGATTATAAGCTTCTTTATATAAAGCAGACTCCGATACACGATGGTAGTCTACTTTTTTAGCATGAATAGGATGTACAATATCTGGCAGTTCGGTAGTGATTGCTTCTCCATAAACCCCTTGACACCAAAGTTCTATTTGATCTAAATAACTATTAGTATTACTATTATCAATAATTATTACTTGATAATTAGTATAGGTTTGTTTTATAATAGACTCTAAACATTCTAAAGTATCTAGGTGTGAATTATAATTGATTAATAATATGTATAATTTAGTGTTCAATACTCAAAATGAATTTAAAATATATAAATTTGTTATACAGTGCTTTATTTTTTAAACAACACAATTTAAAGCCGTTTAATCATGCCTAAAAAGTTTTTAACTAATATAAAAGGGCTTTGACGCAAAGATGTTTTAAACAATAAAGACGTGTTGTATTTAGGAACACCTCTACCCACAAGTTTTAATGCTAACATCCTAACGATAATATTTTGTTTTCTTTGTTTTTGGTAGGGCTGCATTTTACCAATATCTTGACTTGAAAAATTTTCACCAGTCATGGTTAAATAACCATGTTTCTCGACTTGAGATAGTAAATCCTTTCCGTTTTCGGTTCTTGTTATTATTAAACTTACACCTTTCTTTTCTTCAAAAGAAGGGTAGCCATTTTCAGAGGATTCCCAAGCATCTGCACATGTAATATCAGCAAATTCACCTGTACCATCTGCACATACTTTACACCTAAATTGTAAATACCTATTAAGTACCGTTCCCCAGGATTCGTTATAAGTTATTTTGTGCACTTTTTGTTTATCGTCTACAACTTTAAAATAACCAGGCCAACCCTCTCCTCTATATCGTAAGGATACGACGTTTTCTTCTTTTATTTTAAATTGTTCTATGAGTTGTTTTGTTCCTTTTTGACTTGGAACACCGGCACACATAAAAGTTAATAAATGCTTTATTTTAGTATTCGCAACTTCATCCTTTTTCATGTAGTTTCGAACACCAATAATATCACATGGCTTACCTACAACTGCTATTGATGAATACTTTTTTAAAATTTCAACAATATTTATTAACGTAGCTGATGGTGCGTACCTAGAACCAGCATGCTTAATTAGATCCTCCTTGGTTTGACTAACCTTGTATTGATTACGATATGGGTGTGTTTCTGATGCTCCCATATGCACAATACATTCAACCTTTCCTTCTTCTAATAAATATGTCGATATTGCTGTTAACGCACCTCCTGATGACCCAGAATACCTTGTTTCTTCATTATTAGCATATCCTGATGAAATTGCTAGCGTTGGTCCCCATAAATGGTCGTAATTTTTTATTTCATCATGCTTAGCGTTAATTCCTGGGCATAATTCATTAAAATATTTAACCTCTTTTTCGGTTAAAGGCTTTTTAAAATTAGGTCTTAAATACCCTTCTTTATTATACTCTACTGAAATTTTATCTTTTCCAAAGACAGATTCACAAAGCCCGCAACCTGCACATAAATTATTTTTTAAAACACTTATACTCATTATGAATAGATGTTTTTTAATTGCAATTGTGTTCTATTGTTCTCTTTTATTAAGACGTCTTTAATTTCATTCCTCTTTTCAATAAACTCAACTATTTCGTTTATTAATTGATCTACGTTTTCTTTCTTTAAGTAGTTTACATCTTTTACACATTCTATTTGCTTAAACATATTGAATGTACCTTCAAATTTATAACTGTATGCTAATCCTACAGTTGGAATAGATCGAGACAGGGCACCAATACATGAATGCATTCTTGAGCCCATAAAAAATTCTAGTTTAGCGAATATGGATTTTAATTGTTGAGCCGAATAATCTTTATTCACGAAAGAAACTTTATTTGCCAAATCTTTGTTATCGGACATAAATTTTTTAATCCCAACTAGGTCATCTTCATCATTAGGTTTACCTGCATTGTAAGTATGTGGTATTAATAATACTTCAAACTTTAAATCGAGTAACCTGTTAACCAGTTTTGTTAAAAAATAAGGATAATTATCGTACTTTCCTTCTAAACTTTTATACCTATTTAAGTACATTAAACCATTAACATTTACGCCTATTGTATTTGGTTTAACTTTTACTTCTTCTACTTCTTGAGGCTGCATGTACACTGCCATATCGATAGTTAACTCTTTGTCTATTCCTAAGTTTTCAATAAACTCATAAGCTTTTACATCTCTTACGTATAGTTTGGTTAACCTTTTTAGTATATGCCCACCAAGTTTTTTTCCTATAAAAGTATCAAAAGGACCAATAGTTTGTGGTAAGAATATCAAATCCTTTTTCCAAAGCAATATTAGCTTTGAATCGAACATATGTCTTACAACTCGTTTAAAACCATAAATATCACTAAAACTATCGCCTTCATTAATATCAAAAACAATATCGCTCTCGTTTATAAGCTTAGATATGGCTAGTTTAGGCTTAGATTTAAATATTCTATTAAAAAAAACGTCAATAAATCCTTTAAACATAACATCATATTTAGAAAAGTAATGTGTTTTAACCTTTACAAGTTCTCCATTAATGTTAATTTCTTTTTCTACTATCGATGGTGTTCCAACGCATAACAGATTAATTTCGGCGTCCTTATAGTTATTTTTAAGCAAAGTTATTGCTCCAATACCTAAGGCATTTACTCCTTTATTATCACTTTCCAACGATGCTCCTAAAAGAAGTATTTTCTTTAAATTCATATTTTTAATTATTTATTTTGTGAAATAAATTTATATCGTACATTTTATCCATATTTTTAATAAACTCCGCTTTGGTTAGATTATAGACTTTTTTCTCTTCTAAAATGTCTATATATTCTCTTTCAAATCGAAAACGTTTATGTGTTGCTGGGTTACCAGCAACTATAGAATATGGTTCTACATTTTTAGTAACTACGCTCCCTGCTCCAATTATTGCTCCGTTACCTATTTTTGTAACTGAAGGCAAAATGATTACATTTCCACCAATCCAAACATCATGACCTACCACTAACTTATATCTATTAATAGTTTCCTTTTCAACAAGTCCAAGTGTTGTATTGTACAAAAAAGGATGCGTAGTGGCCCAATCTATACCATGATTTCCGTTAAAAATTTTAATTCCGTCTGCAAAAGAACAGTAATTCCCTATAATAGTTCCGTTGGGTATATCTTTTGTAAAACAACCATAAGAAAAAGTGCCAACTTCAATGTTTCTAACTTTCTTAAAATAAGCCCTTAATGTTTTTGAATATATTTGATTACGCCGTAAAATAAAGAGTATAATTTTCTCTAGAAAGATAATTTTAGATAAAAAGATAATTACTTTTAATTTCATATTTAACATCATTGAAAATTATTTCTTTCACTTTAAAAAACAAACTTAATTTATTGATTTATTTATCTTTAAATATCTCAAAGCATAACGGATAGTTGAATATGAGTATAAAATTAAATATGAAGTTATCAATCCATATACACCAAAACTATATGTTAATAAAAACCCAAAAAACATAGAGATTATTACAAATTCCAAATGATATCTTGACTTTTCTTTTTGTTCTTTACGTACTACCATTATAACGGCTATTATAGCTGCGAACATAAAAATCATATTACAAATTAATAAAAACAATAACGGGTAATATGCTTCTACATAAGCACTCTTACTATAAACAATTTCTAAAAACTTCTTTCCAAATATCAGTAAAATTACGAATACTGCAAAATTAATAATAAATATCTCTAATGCCGTCTTCTTTAAAGCTTTTATTAATTCCTTAAAATCGTCTTTTAATTCTAGAAATCTTACATACCTAACCTGAAGCAGAGATATTGAAATAAGCAATAATATATTAGAAATAGAGAATGCTACTTGATATAAAGCTAACGTTGCTGGTTTAAGCACAAAAGAAGCAATTACCGTGGGCGCCATCATATATAGAGGTGTGGTTATATATGTTATTCCATAATATTTTAGTTTAGAAAACCGTTCTTGAATAAATTCTTTAATTTTACCAATAGAAATAAGCTTAAAATTAATTTTGTTTAAAAGTATACCTAATATTATTAAGTACAATAAGTCTATCATTATTAAATAAATATAGAAGCTTTCCTTAAAAAAATAATACAGTACGACTATTGCTAAAACGAATGAACCTGAAATGGTGTTTACAATCGTCATGACATTAATTTTTTTCACCACTTGATGGTAAGCTAAAAACATATCATTTATACTTTTTTCAACAAAAACCTTAATTAAAATTAAAAAAAACAGATAATTACTTTCAAGAGGTATTAAGAAAGACAGTATTATTAATACTAATAATAATATTGACGATACATGGATAAAATTTGTAATATTATTTTTTAATGCTGTTTTAGTATCAGAGTTTACTAATATAAATTCACTAAAACCAAAATTGGTAATAAGTAAAACAACGCCTACTACATTTATGTAGGCCGAGAACACCCCCATATCATAGATAGATATATTTCTGGCTAAAACAACTAGAAATAAGTAATTAGCTCCACGCTTTATTAGGTTTGATAATGTAAACACTAATTAACTTTTTTTAAAAGTACATTCTTCAAGCTATCTTTCCAATTCGGTATTTCTAATTTGAATGCATTTTTTATTTTATTTTTATTAAGCACACTATATTTTGGTCTGGCTGCCAAAGTAGGGTATTCTTCTGTAGATATAGATGTTAAATTAATTGAAACCTTACTTAATTGAAATATGGCTTGTGCAAAATCAAACCAACTTATAGCGCCTTCGTTACTATAATGGTACAAACCATAGTTGTTATTTTTAGTTGTAATTACACTTACAATTACCTTAGCTAAATCTCCTGCATAAGTTGGCGTACCTATTTGATCTCCTACAATACTTAAATCTTTTTTTGTTTCAGCTAAACGCAACATGGTTTTCATAAAATTATTACCATGTTCAGAATATAGCCAAGAGGTTCTAAAAATAAAATAGTTCTCTAAAACATGTATTATTTCCTGTTCACCCTTCAATTTAGAATCGCCATAAACGCTTATTGGCTTGGTAACATCTGTTTCAATATATGGCGTATTTTTAAAACCTTCAAACACAAAATCTGTAGAAATATGAATTAAAACCGAATTATTATTTTTACATACTATTGCTAAATTTTTAGCGCCGTCTGCATTTATCTGATAAGCTTTTTGCTGGTCTTCCTCTGCTTTATCTACGGCTGTATATGCCGCACAATTTATACAGTATGAAATATCGCCTATTTGCTTAAAATAAGCTTCTAATTTATTTAAATCACAAATGTCTAACTCACTATAATCGGTATAAATAAAGGTGAGGTTTGAATGGCCAGAAACAACATCTTTAATGCATGTAGCTAACTGTCCATTTGCTCCTGTTACTAAAACTTTTGTCATATTATATTATGGCGTTTTTAAGTTCAGGCAATTCTAAATCTTTATCAGATACTAAAAATTGATTTTTTGGCAATATCCAATCTATATTTAGTTTGGGGTCTGAGAATATGATACCGCCCTCTGAAGCTTTATTATAAAAATTATCGCATTTATATGAAAACAATGCTACATCACTCAATACAATAAATCCATGAGCAAAACCTCTAGGTACAAACAATTGTTTTTTATTTTCTTCAGATAGCTCAACTGAAATATGTTCTCCAAATGTTAGAGAATCTTTCCTTATGTCTACTGCAACGTCTAATACTTTACCTTTAATTACTCTAACTAACTTAGCTTGAGCAAAATCTCCTGTTTGATAATGAAGCCCTCTTAAAACACCTTTGGAAGAAAAAGATTCATTATCTTGAACAAAGTTAACAGACATTCCTGTTAATTCATTAAACGTATTTTTGTTATAACTTTCTAAAAAATAGCCTCTATTATCTTTAAAAACATTAGGCTCTAAAATAAGGCAATCTTGTAATTTTGTTTTTACTAATTTCATTATTTTTTATTCAAAAGTCCTAATAGATTTTTACCGTAACCACTTTTTAACAAAGGTTGAGCTAAAGCAATAAACTCTTTTTCACTAATATATCCCATTTCAAAAGCAGCACCTTCAATAGCTCCTATTTTTAAACCTTGACGTTCTTCTATCACTTCTACAAACTGAGAAGCTTGCATTAAGGATTGAAAGGTACCTGTATCTAACCATGCTGTACCACGATCTAAAATACTAACATTTAAGTTTCTTTTTTCTAAATAAACTTTATTAATGTCTGTAATTTCTAATTCTCCTCTATGACTAGGTTTTATATTTTTAGCTATATCAACAACAGAATTGTCGTAAAAATAAATACCAGGAACGGCGTAATTTGATTTAGGAGTTTCTGGTTTTTCTTCAATAGAAATAGCTTGCCCGTTCTCATTAAATTCTACAACACCATATCTTTCTGGGTCATGGACTCTATATGCATAAATAATACCTCCATCTGGATCGTTATTTGCTTGCAATAGTTTTGATAATCCTGTTCCGTAAAAAATATTATCACCAAGTATTAAAGCTACTTTATCGTTTCCTATAAATTCTTCTCCTATTATAAATGCTTCAGCCAATCCATTTGGAGCTTCTTGAACCGCATATTCGAAAGAACAACCATATTTTTTACCATCGCCTAATAAATCTTTAAACAAAGGCAAATCTTTAGGGGTAGAAATAATCAAAATTTCTCTAATTCCCGAATACATTAAAGTTGAAAGCGGATAATAAATCATAGGTTTATCATAAATAGGCATTAGTTGCTTACTTACAGATAATGTTAAAGGGTGTAACCTAGTCCCCGATCCTCCGGCTAAAATAATTCCTTTCATATCTTAATTATATTGTTTTTCGTAATAAGATTTATATTGACCACTGGTTACATTATTTAACCAATTTTCATTATTTAAAAACCATTTAATTGTTTTTTCTAAACCTTGCTCAAAAGTAACAGAAGGTTCCCAACCTAACTCATTTTTTATTTTGGAAGCATCAATTGCATATCGTAAATCATGACCTGGACGGTCTTTTACATAGGTAATTAGTTTCTCCGAAGTGCCTTCTTCTCTATTCAATTCAATATCCATTTGTTTACAAAGAAGCTTAACTAAATCAATGTTTTTCCATTCATTAAATCCACCAATATTATAAGTATCATGGTTTTTTCCTTTATGAAAAACCAAATCTATCGCTATGGCATGATCAATAACATACAACCAATCTCTGGTATAATTACCATCGCCATATACAGGCAATGGTTTATTGTTAATTATGTTATTAATAAATAAAGGAATTAATTTTTCGGGGAATTGATTTTGTCCATAATTATTTGAGCAATTCGTTATAACGTAAGGCATATTATAGGTTTCGCCATAGGCTCTAACAAAATGATCTGAACTGGCTTTAGATGCCGAATATGGAGAGTTTGGATCATATGATGTAGTTTCTGTAAACAAACCTGTTTCTCCTAATGTACCATATACCTCATCGGTACTTACATGGTAAAAAAGTTTATTACTAAAATCATTGTTCCAACAATTTTTAAAAGCATTTAAAAGATTCATCGTCCCTATAACATTTGTCTTAACAAATGCTAAAGGATCTTTTATAGATCGATCCACATGAGATTCCGCTGCCAAATGGATAACACTATCAAATTTATACTTGATAAAAAGGTCGTTTATTACATCTTCATGAGTAATATCTGCTTTTATAAAAGTATAATTTTTATGGTTTTCAATATCCTTAAGGTTTTCTAAGTTTCCTGCGTATGTTAAGGCGTCTAAATTAAAAATATGATATTCCGGATATTTTTCTACAAATAACCTTACCACATGGGACCCAATAAAACCAGCACCTCCAGTAATTAAAATATTCTTATTTCTCATATGTAATAACAAATTTTACTAATTTCATTCCTAAGTATAACAAACATAATAAAATAAAAACTATGATAGGAAATATGAACGAGTATTTATCTAAAAAGGTTTTATGCACAGATCCTACTTCCTGAAAACTAGAAATAATATCAAAATAAACATCTTCTTCTACCTGTTGTGCATCTAGTTGTGTTAATTCATTTCTAAGTTCTAATTCCTTATCTAATAATTCATATTCTTTAGTTTTAACACGTTCTTGCACCAAAGCCATGCTTCCTTCTTTATAACTTAAAGGAGAATCGGCTGTTGATTCTTTTTGAACTAAAGAAATATACATCCTCTTTAAAGAATCTACTTCTACTAAATCTCTTTGAATACGAGCTCTGCTTAAACTTATTAAAGAATCTCGTTTTTTCATTTTCTTTACAGAATAATTATTAGAAAATGTAGAATTTATACCTTCCTCTAATGCTCTAAAAATATCTTTATTATGTGCCTTTACACCAATTTCAAAAAATTCCCCAGAATACACACTTCTATTTGCTAAGAAATCTTCATAAGATATTTCTTGTGCTCTCACACTATCTACGGCTCTAATAAATCTATCATACTGTAATATACGCTCGTTTTCTGTTTCTGGCCCTGGCTGAACGGTAAACTCAACTAAGCTATTAGCAGCTTCATTATCAATCTGAAATAGATTACTTAATTCTTGATAATCATTATCTTCAATTAATGCATTATAATAATTAATATTAGTAACCAATTGAAACTTACTTTCAAAATATGGTCTCACTAACATATGAGATTTATAAACAGGCGATTGTGTTTTTTCTAAACCATACCCTATTGCTGCCGCAACTAAAACAGATATTAAAATAATTTTAAAATTTAAGATTATAGCCTTTAATGCATAAATAAAAATTGAAAACAAAAAGCTAACTATAGATCCTATAAACTTAAATAATCTTTCAAACAAATTACCTATAAGGTTAAACAACTTTACCAAATCTATTTCTTCAGATTGTTGTAATTGTGGTGATTCTTTACTCATAATTTTAATTTAATATTTGTTCTAAAATAGTTCTTGTAATTATATATGTTGGCCTTACGCCTGAAGTCCCTAATCCTCCCGATGCTAATGTAGCACCTGTTTCTAATGGGTTATCACTAGCATAATAAGCATATCTCACTTTTACGTTTTCCCTTATACTACCCCTAACTTTAGATGCCGCTTGTATGGCTTTTTGATAATGTGCTCCCTCCATTTCTAAGCCTATGACATTCCATGTGGAATTATAAAAAAACTTCAATATATCTTTATTTTGAAGCGATGTTCCTAAAACAGTTATCATGGAACCGTTATAAACATTAACGCCTTTACCTTCTAAATCTTCTCGTTTTAATTCGTTTTCAAAAGGATAATTATCGGCTGTACCTTCAAAAATATGTGCCGATGGTATCATAATATCACCCTTACCGCCTTCTAGAATTCCAGCTTTACCCATTATAGATAACGATTCTACATTTAAATGTAGTTTTTTATTTCCTTTTAAAATATATGGTTTCAATAGCTCGTCTATAGTTTCATAAGCTTGCTCTCCAAAAGCATAGTCCATAACTATAATGACTGGTTTTTTGTCTTTTAAACCCGCCTCAGTTACCTGAATATCTAATTTTGAAAGATCTATTTTATCGGTATCAAATATTTGTACATCTATATTGGCTCCCGAAGTATCTTTAATATAAAACATCCCTTTCTGCAGGGCCTCTTTAGTTACTTTATGACGCAAATTTTCGTTATGACTTAACGACTCATAAACTTGAAATATGTCTTTTTTTCCTATAATAGATTTTAATGCTGTTGGTGCAAAAAGTGTATTCATAACACTATGCATATTTGCACTAATAACATGTATTGGTCTTTCTAACAAGCCGTTTTTATGCAAAGTTTCTTTTATAGTATCTGCCCATATTTCACCGTGAATATGATGCCCTATACGCTCCCTTAAAACAGGACTAAAAGTAATGGTGCGTTTATCTTTACCTACCAACTCCTCTATAGCTAACTTCCCTAACCAATACACAATATGTAATAAACGTTCCGGCTGTAAAGGCGTAGAAAAGGCATTATAAACGGTAGTAATTTCCTTAAATGTTCGTCCTAAAATATTTGCTGTATGTGATATTGCAACTTCTCGTTCTTCCTGTGTAAGTTTCTTTTTAGATAAAACGGTATTTTCTAGTTTTATCCAATCACGTGTGGTATCTCCATCTTCATTAATAAGTACCCGTGTACTTATTTTATGCGATTCGACAAAAAGAAAAGTAAGGTGGGTTAAAATATCATAAATTTCCGAACGTCCGCGCGTAATTTCAATATTCATTTGCTCATCATCAATACGATAACAATTACGACGCCTTTTTGGTGGAATAATAGGTTCAAAATGCGAATCGCCATAACCTTCATCACTCGTTAAATTGATAAACGTACACTCTTCAATACCAATTGGCAGTCTATCAATAACATAAAGTAAACCTTCAAGCTCGGCCTTTTCATCTCCAATAGAACCATAAATTTCTGGTCTTAGTAACAATAATGAACTTCTAAGCGTTTCGCCAGAAATCCCCATAGGCTTATAAAAACCGCGATTAAACAGGTGCCGCATAGTAATATACAGCCGTTCAATGGCATTCGAGCTTTCTTGTGCTCTAGTTCTTTCATGTCGCTTTTTACTGTTCATAGTTTATTTTGGAGCGGCAAAGGTAATACTATTTTAATTAATTTTCTTACTCAAGTAGATCAACAATTTTTCTATCGTTAGAAAGTCTTGGTATTTTATTTTGTCCGCCAAGCTTTCCAACCGATTTCATATAGTGTTGAAAACCACCTTTTTCAACCTTTTTAATTTTTAAGGGTTGCAACACTTTACCTTCAATTAAATCGAAATAATAACTGTTTTGCCTTTGAAGTGATTGATCTAATTTTTGCGCTAAAGCGGAAAGGTTTTGGGGTTCATTTTCAAACTCTACAAACCATTCATGATATGGTAATTCTTCCGATGGATTAATTTGAGGTGCTACTGTAAATTCTGAAACGCGAATATCGGTATTGGCTGTTGCTTCTTGCATAGCTTGCTCTACTTCTTTCCCAATAACGTGCTCACCAAAAGCAGAAATAAAATGTTTTATACGTCCCGAAACGATAACCCTATAGGGTTTTGTCGATGTAAACTCAACCGTATCCCCAATATTATAAGCCCAAAGTCCAGCATTTGAGGAAATAATCATCACATAGTTTACACCAACTTCAACATCCTTTATGGTGATTCGTTTTGGGTTGTCCTCAAAAAATTCATCAGCCTTTATAAACTCATAAAAAATTCCTGAATTTAATTGAAGTAACATCCCTTTTTCGTTCTGCTTATCTTGAAAGGCGAAAAACCCCTCGCTTGCCGGATAGAGTTCTATACTATCTACTTTTCTTCCGATAAGGTTCTCAAATTTTGCACGATAAGGCTCATAATTAACGCCACCAAATATAAAGAGGTTGAAATTTTTAAAAATGTCACCAACCTTTTTTCCTGTTCTTTGCTGAAGTTTTTCAAAATACATTTGCACCCAAGATGGAATTCCCGAAATAATGGTCATATCCTGCGGTAACGTTTCTTCAACTATAGCATCAACTTTGGTTTCCCAATCCTCAATACAATTAGTTTCCCAAGACGGTAACCTATTTTTTTGCAAATATTTAGGCACATAATGCGCAACAATTCCCGACAACCTCCCTAATTGCACGCCATTTTGCTCTTTTAAAATAGGACTTCCTTGTAAAAAAATCATTTTTCCATTTACAAATTTAGCATTACCTGTTTCATGAATGTACATTAAAATGGCATTCCGTGCCGCATTAACATGGCTTGGCATACTTTCTTTTGTAATAGGAATATATTTAGAACCCGAAGTAGTTCCGGAAGTTTTAGCAAAATAAATGGGTTTCCCTTTCCACAGGATATCCAGCTCGCCAGCAACTACTTTTTCAACGTAGGGTTTTAAAGCTTCGTAATCTCGAACAGGTACACGTTTTACAAAATCTTCAAATGAATGGATACTACTAAAATCGTGATCTTGTCCAAATTTAGTGCCCGCAGCCTTTGCTATTAAATCTTTAAATACCTTTTCCTGTGTTTCTACAGGATGATTTGCCCATTTTTGAATGGATTTAAAAACCCGTTTTGCGAAGGGTTTTGCTAATGCAGATTTTAATGAAAGCATATTATTTTGAATGCATTTTAAACCAGTTAATAATTAAACAATCTTCTTCAATATTAAAATTTAATAAGCTCATATTTCTTTTATGAAGTGATTGATACTTAAAACTTGTAATTCCTTATATATTGGCATAACAAATAAATACTGATTTGTATATTTCCGTATGACAATATACGCAGAACGGTTAAAATATTTTAAATTAGTTTAGAATTGTATTTTAAATTTTCTCCTTTAAAATATTATTCTTTCAAATAGCTTATTTGAAATCTATAAAGTTTGTTGGGTTTATAGGGTAACCATCGTTCCAAAGTTCGAAATGTAAATGAGGACCTGTAGATAACTCACCCGTATTTCCGGCAGTTGCAATAACTTCTCCTGCTTTTACTAAATCGCCTTGTTCTTTAGTTATACTAGCATTGTGTTTATATACCGAAATTAAACCATAACTATGTTCTAGAATAATAACATACCCCGTGCTAGCTGTCCATTCTGCAAAAATAACAATACCGTCGGCTGTTGCTTTTATAGGGGTATCTTTTGATAATACAATATCTACGGCATAATGTTTTTCTTTTACATTATACGGAGCACTAATAGAACCACTTGCTGGAGGAAATAATATAAAATTACTAACCGATGTTGCCGACTCGAATAAATTATACTTATCTTCTTTATCAACCTTGTCCCGAAGTAAAGAATCGGCTGGCGACGGATTTAAATCGACCTCACTGGCTTCTAATTTAACGGCTTCAATTATAGAATCTTTATTAAAATCGGACGGACTTAAATCGCCTTTTAAAACCTTTTTAATGGAGGCATAATACTTTTCGTTAACAGAAATAACGTTTTGTAATGAATCGGTTTTATAATTTAAGGCTATGGCTTTCTTTTTTAAAGCCGTAGAAGAATAGCCAGGAATATATTCTCTTAAAGGTGTAAATGCAATTAAGGCATAAGTTGCTGCAACTAAAAAAATGGACGATAAGGTAACTAAAACAAATACGTTTAAACGTGTTAATTTAAGTGACAACCGTTCCTCAAACGTGTTTTCATTTAGAATAACAAGTTTATATTTATCGAGTAATTTTCGTTTTATTTTTTTAGCTTTTTTCTTTTTTTCTTCCATCGTAAAAACAAAAATAAATAGAATTATTAAGTAATTATCAATACAACGATACAAATTAAGCTTTGCTCAATATGCTAAAGTTATGTTTAAAACGATGTTATTTAAGTTTAATTATTAACTTTGCATAACAAAATTAAAAGTTATGATATTATCAAACATATTTTTAGGCATGATTGGGCCAATGCAAATAGCGCTAATTGTAGTGATTGTTTTGCTTTTATTTGGCGGTAAAAAAATACCCGAATTAATGCGTGGCCTTGGTAGCGGTATCAAAGAATTTAAAGATGCTAGCAAAGAAGAAGATCCTGCAGGTGAAAAAAAAGAATAAAACTCATTATAGTTTAAAAAAAAAGACCAATATTTTAATAAATATTGGTCTTTTTTTATGTTCATATTTTATACCTATTCTATTTTAATCGATTTAATTATAGCTTCAAGTTCTAGCATATAATTACGTTTATCGACAGATGGTGCAAAAGCAAAACCTTCAACAACGACCCAACGTTTATTAATTTTATCTTCAATCACATAATTAATAAATGGTCCACCCATAAAATCGCCTTTTAAATCCCATAATCCTTTAGTTTCAAAAGCGGGTTTATTATCTACTATCGTTTCACCATAAAAAGGCGTATAAGCATTCTCTGTAACCATATACGACTCTATTTTTTCACCATTAGCTTTTAATTCACCATCTTGTCTTCCACGAATGTATAACTCACCAACAGAATCTCTTACTTTTATTATTTGATTCACCACACTATCGTTTCTTTTTATGGCACTATATGGTAAAGTGTAAAGCATTAAATTATTGGTTCCTGTTGTAATTTCTTTTCTTATCCAGAAAAAATTATCACTCTCTTTTGCTATTCTATAAATTGAAGGAAACTGGATAGTAAATCCTAACTTTTCTTGAATTGCAGTATAGTTATGCTTCGATTTACTCATTTGATTCATACGCTCATTAAGCTCTGTATTCCTAAAAACTTCTATAATTTTGGCTGAATTTTCATTAAGCGTACTTATAATCTCTTGTTTTGTTTTCCCCGAAATAGTAATCACCTTTTGCGGCTTAGCATATACATTATCGGCAATATTAATTCCAGCTGGTTTATTAGGTGCAATTTTTAAAATGGTTCGGTTTTTAGTTACAAAACCAGAAAAAACCGAAGTTGGAATCTGACTAACCGTAAACATAGGTTCGTCCTGTGGCAACCCATAAATAGGAGTTCCTAATATATTTCGAATAGCATCTCCTACACTGCCATCCCACATTTCGTTATTTAACACTACCGACACATGACTTATGTTTCCAGAAGAATCTGGTAACATATCTTGTTTTTCTGTTTTTTTTTGATCGCCACAAGACACTAATAGAATTACTGCCATTGCATAAAAAATAATTTGTCGCATAATACTTGTTTTTAGAATTTAGCCTTTGGCTATTTTAAGTTTCATTCCTATCTTTAATTTAGTACCACTAATACCGTTCCAATCTTTAATATTTTGTACAGAAACTCCAGGAAATTTTTGTGCTATAGTCCAAAGAGAATCTCCATTGGCCACTGTATAATAAACAATAGCCCCTTTAATAGGTTTTTCTTTTATTGTTTTTGATGATGATGAACTCCGGGAAACATGAGGTTTCTTAGGATAAATAGTTAATCGCTGGCCTATTTTTAAACTATTACTTCTTAGTCCGTTCCAACGTTTTATTTCACTCACCCGAACCCCGTAAATTCTTGAAATTTTTCCTAAATAATCACCAGATTTTACACGATATGTGGTTTTATCATCTGCTTTAAAAAATTGAGGTAACGGTTTTTCGCGTTTTGCAAATTCCGCTTTAGCAAATTCATAAATTTTGTCTTCATTATTAACAAAAGTTCCTATCACTTCATTGGGTAATCTTAAACTATAATTTTTATCTTTTATAAACGGAATAACATCTAATTTATATGAAGGGTTTAAGAACTGAAGTTTCTCTATGGGCACATCGGTTACTTCAGATACTTGATCGAGTGTAATCATTTGTTTTACCCGAATGGTATCTGTTTCAAAATATGCTATTTCAGGTTTATATCGTTTAAAACCATGTTCTCTAGCGTATTCAAAAATATACATATTTGCTAAAAAAGCCGGCAAATATCCTGCAGTTTCACGAGGTAAATTATGTCTAATATTCCAATAATTTTTATAACCACCCGAACGCCTAATCGCTTTGGTTACATTACCCGGGCCAGAGTTATAAGCGGCTAAAGCCAAATCCCAATCGCCGAAAAGACCATATAATTTTGATAAATATTTTGTTGCGGCTATTGTCGATTTTATAGGATCGCTACGTTCATCGACATAACTACTAACATCCAATCCATATTCTTTTCCGGTAGTGTACATAAATTGCCATAACCCAGTGGCTCCAACTCTAGATTTAGCACGTGGTTTTAAAGCAGATTCTACAATAGCCAAATATTTTATCTCTAAAGGAATATTTTGATTGTCTAATTCGCGCTCAAACATCGGGAAATAGAACGCACTAAGTGTAATGAGTTTCTGTAAATATTTTCGTCTGTACTTTAAATACGATTTTATAACACTTTCTAACGATGGATTATACTCCACATTAAAGGGTGTTTTGGCATCCAATACCTTTAAACGCGCTTTTAATGTTTCAGTAGATAATTCGGGGTAATCTACAGGCTCGTAAGTGAGCTCACTAACCGAATCGTAAATAGTATCGAAAAGGTTATTACTATAAAGTTCATCATACCATTCTTGATCAATTTTAGCCGCATACACATCGTCTAATAGTTTTTCAAAAGACATACTATCCTTATCAAGATCAATACCTATAACCGTTTTCAATGTATTGTCTATTAAAGAATCTTTTATAGATTTACTTTTAACCAAAGTAGAATCTACCTTTTGCGAAAAACAAAAATGAATACTAAAAAACAATACTATTGTAAAAAAACGAAACGCCATAAAATCTATTCAGTAAGTTATTGAATGATATTATGGCGAAATTCGTGTTTTTTAATAGAATTTAAAAACTTAATTCTATTTATTCTAATATAGCAGCAATTCCTGGTAGCGTTTTACCTTCTAAACTTTCTAACATAGCACCACCACCAGTACTTACATAACTCACTTTATCTTCAAAACCAAATTGTTTTACAGCGGCAACAGAATCTCCACCTCCAACAAGTGAAAAAGCTCCATTTTTAGTAGCTTCGGCAATAGAATTTCCTAATTCAATAGTGCCTTCAGCAAATTTTTCCATTTCAAAAACACCTAATGGTCCGTTCCAAAGTATGGTTTTACTTTGCATAACTACATCATGAAATTGTGCTCTAGATTTTGGTCCAGCATCTACGCCTTCCCAACCATCTGGAATTTCATTAATATCCACAACTTGCGTGTTTGCATCGTTACTAAAATCATCTGCAGCAACGGTATCTACAGGAATATGAATTTGTACATTTTTCTCTTTTGCTTGTTTTAAGATATCTAGTGCCAAAGGCATTTTATCATCTTCACAAATCGAGTTACCTATTTTTCCACCTTGTGCTTTAACAAAGGTAAAAGCCATACCTCCACCAATAATTAGGTGATCTACTTTATCTAAAATATTTTCGATAATGGTAATTTTAGACGATACTTTTGCACCACCAAGAATAGCTAAAACAGGTTTTTCTCCAGTTTTCATTACTTTTTCAATACTTTCAATTTCCTGAGCTAATAAATTTCCAAAACATTTTTTACCTTCAAAAAACTGAGCAACTATAGTTGTAGATGCATGGGCACGGTGAGCTGTTCCAAAGGCATCGTTTACATAAATATCACCTAATTTAGATAGTTTTTCAGCGAAATCTTTATCTCCTGCAGTTTCTTCTTTATAAAAACGTAAGTTTTCTAATAATAGAACTTGTCCTGGTTTTAAGTTTGCGGCTAAGGCTTCAACATCATCACCAATACAGTCGGCAGCCATAATCACTTCAACACCAATAATATCTTCAACTTTATTTACAATGTGTTTTAATGAAAATTCATCTTGAAAACCTTTTGGACGACCTAAATGAGACATTAAAATACAGCTACCACCATCTTCTAAAATCTTAATAATTGTTGGTTTAGCCGATACTATTCTAGTAGCATCAGTAACTTCAAACTTTTCATTTAATGGGACATTAAAATCTACACGGATTAATGCTTTTTTATTCTCGAAATTAAAATCGTTAAGCGTTTTCATTTTATTTATATGTTTTAATTTTTAACTATTTGATTCACAAATGTAACTAAATAAATAGCCAATTAAAACGAGTTTTTTCACGAAAACGATATAGTCTTAAATATTTTTTAGATTACAGTAAAACAGAAAAAATAAATAAAATTGTTATTAAAAACACAGTCTACTAATAACCGACCGAATACATTTAAAATATCGTAAAATAAAATGGTTTGACTATAAAAAATTACACCCAATTTTTTCATTAAAAACCAAATATTTTTAAATTCATTATTTCAACTAAACCCTTTTATTTATTGATAAAATGAATACCACGATATTAACTCAAAATTTATTTTATGCCATTTTTTTTATTCTGATTTTTTTACCTTTTAAAATTTTAAATCCATCAAAATTATATACTATTTTCATTTAAAATCACTTTATTCAATAATTAACTTATTTACATTAATAAGTGCTTATTTCGATATTCCATATAAATGATTAATAAAAGGAAAAAATAAGGTTAAAACAACAACACAATAATCCAATTAGATTGTAATTTCAGTAATAAAAATTTAATTTTTTTATGTAGGTTTGTTTTATGCTATTTAAAGACGTTTTAGGACAAGATCATATAAAAAAACATTTAACCACAAGTGTTGATAATGGACGAATTGCTCACGCCCAATTATTTGTTGGTAAAGAAGGTTCGGGCACATTACCCATGGCCATAGCTTATGCGCAATACATATTATGCTCCAATTCTGCTGGAGAAAACAACACCGGAAACCAAGCTTGCAACCTGAAATTTAACAATCTTTCGCATCCAGATTTACACTTTGCGTTCCCAGTAACCACCAGTGATAAAGTAAAAAGCAAACCAATTTCCGATTTTTATTTAGAAGAATGGAGACAACTTGTAAAAGAGCAGCCCTACGGTAATTTATTTGACTGGTATAAGCTTTTAGGCGTAGATAATAAACAAGGGCAAATAGGTGTAGATGAAGCACTCAATATTGTGAAATCGCTTACGCTGAAGTCTTATGAAGGCGGCTATAAAGTAATGATAATTTGGATGGCCGAAAAAATGAATGGTGCCTGCGCTAATAAGCTTTTAAAACTTATTGAAGAACCACCGAACAAAACCATTTTTATATTAATTACTGAAGAAGAAGAGCAAATTATAAACACCATTCGTTCCCGTTGCCAAATATTACATTTTCCACCATTAGCAGAAGACGTAATTGTTGAAGGCTTAGTTAAACAATTTAATATAGACCGAAATGTTGCAACAAAAATAGCATACCAAAGCAACGGAAATTACAATAAAGCTTGCGATTTAGTCTATCAGGATACCGAAGATAACCAGTTTGAAACTTGGTTTATTTTCTGGATTCGTAGTGCCTTTAAAGCCAAAGGAAACAAGGCGGCTATTCTAGATCTTATCTCGTGGAGTGAGGATATAGCCAAAACGGGTAGAGAAACTCAAAAGCAATTTTTAAACTTTTGTTTAGACTTTTTTCGCCAGGCATTATTAATGAATTATAAGGCCGATAATCTAGTGTTTTTTGAACCAAAAACAGAAAAATTTAAACTTGAAAACTTCGCCCCTTTTGTACATGGTAACAACATAATGGACATTAGCAACGAGTTACAAGACGCTATTTACCACATTGAACGCAATGGAAATTCTAAAATTATTTTAACAGATTTATCGATTAAATTAACCCGTTTACTTCATAAAAAAGCTGAGTAAATTCAAAGTTTATTCGAATTAAACAAGACATAATTAGTTTGGTTTACTATATATAAAAACCTGTTAAATTACATTCAACAAACCAAAATCATTTACACCATTTTATTTATTATTATTAGTTGGTAAATAAACCGTTACAACTAAGTTTTAAGCTAACTAAAAACCATAAAAAAAGTCCTATAAATTTTCATTTAATAGGACTTTTAAAATATATAATTTTAACCTTACTCTGCCTTTTTATAATCAGCATTTAAAGCTTCTAAAATAGTTTTCGTTAAATCGCTCTCCTCTGCCCCATACATAACCGTAGCAGCGGCTTCGCTAGTTCCTAAAATGTAATTGTAACCGTTTGTTTTTCCATAATTACTAACAAAATCCTTTACTTTTACAATAACAGAATCTATATCTGTTTGAAAAGCTTGTGTTAACTGCTGTTGCTCTACTTGCATTTGTTGTTGCAATTGTTGTTGTTTTTGTTGCAAACCTGTCATTAATTCTTCAGCCTTTTTTCTGTTACTTCTAGCTATTCTTTGAGCTTCTGCCTGCGTTTTTTGAGCTTCTGTTTGAAAAGCTAACCCAATACTATCTGCTCGTTTTCTAAAAGCTTCCTCTTTTGTTTTGTATTTTGCTTCTAAATCAATTTTTCCTTGAAAATCGTTAATAACAGTTCCGTTATCTACAAAACCTATTTTGTTTGGTTTTTCACAAGATGCTAAAACAAGCATCGCGATGGCAACATAAAGTATGTTTTTCATTTTATTTACTGATTAGTTTTTGGTTAATATTTTTAATCCGAACAAATGTAACAAAGTAAGTTTAAAACTAAAGCCGAATTATTCTGATTTTAACATAAATGACTTATTCATATAAAATAACGTGTAACACAAACCAATATTTTAATTTTCTTTAATAAACCCTAATTTTAATCAAATTTATTAGAAAACTGTTATATATAACAAATACTTATAGAGAATTCATATATGAATAATAAATTTTTATAAAAAACAAAGCATTTTAAAGCGTTTTAAGAAGTTTTTAAAAAACAGACTAGTGTTTGGACGTTATCAAATATTACAATCAAAAAAGATATTTCAAATTAGATTTTAACTATTTTTAATCACATAAATCAACGAAGACCCCTCTTTTGTGCTTAAAGATTTAAGATTTGAACGCAATCCCACCCAAAAGCCTTTTACCGGATTCATCTTTCCCGTTTTGTATTTTTCCGAAAGCATACTCACATAAAACGCATCAAACAACATGGGTTTAACTTCAACAACTTTCATATTTTGCTTAGCAACTAAATTAGAAATTGAATTTTTATTAAAATGCCAAAGGTGCCTTGGCACATCATAAGCCGCCCAGAATTCTTTGTAATGTTGCGCATCAAAACTTTTATAATTTGGCACAGCTATCACTAAAGTTCCCGCTTCTTTTAAAAGGTTTTTAAACGTTTTAATATGATCTTCTAAATTTGGTAAATGCTCTAACACATGCCAAAGCGTAATAACATCGAAACTTTTTGACTCAAATTCTTGAAGCTTTTCAGCCTCCAAAACTGACTGATTCGTCTTTTTATTAGCAATAGTTCTTGCTTCATTATTTGGTTCAGTACCCGAAACAGTCCACCCATTTTGTTGTGCAGTTTTCAAAAAATCACCTGTTCCGCACCCCACATCTAAGAGTGTTTTAGTTTCCTTCGAAAAAGAATTAATAAGTTTTAGTTTCTTTTTAAGTGAAATACTTCGCACTAAATGATACACCTTTTCGAATAAATTCCTCTTAGAATCGGTATGAGAAATATAGTCTTCGCTCTGATAATATCCTGGTAGTTTATCTGAAGTTGGCTGCGGAGAAGTCTCCAAAAAACCATATTCTTTATTTTCGATTAACTGAAATTCTTCTCCAGAAACGGAAAAATCTTTAACTTTTAAAAGACTATTTACTGATTGATTATTGGTCACTGACTATATAATTTACTTTATGATTAAACTTAAAACTATTTTATTTTGTGTTTTAATGGATGATAATTTGAAGTTTTTATGAGGTATTTAAATATATTGAAACTGTTAAAACAAGCTAAAATGATATTTTTTCACTTCAACAAGCCTAGAATAACGATTATAATTTGAATTAAAATAAGATAAAACTCTTTACAATTTTATTAAAAGCACTTC
Source organism: Algibacter pacificus (assembly GCF_008033385.1). Classification (GTDB taxonomy): domain Bacteria; phylum Bacteroidota; class Bacteroidia; order Flavobacteriales; family Flavobacteriaceae; genus Algibacter; species Algibacter pacificus. Next base: position 71,097 of record NZ_VOGY01000003.1, read on the forward strand.
AACAAGCTCAGCGTGACATTACGATTTTGAATTAAAATTATATAAATACCAGTAACATCTGCCTTTTTTTTATGAACTTATATTAAGCTAAAAACATCATTAAATAACTCTTCAATAAACTCAAAAAGACATTCTTTTCTTGAATTACTAATGAATAAACATCAAAAATTTTATTCTATTGAACCTATTTAAATAAACTCAAACCACTAAATAGTATCTTAATTTTATTAAAAAACACCATTAATAACACTTCAATAAGCTCAACGTAGCATTGTTATTTTGAAACATTTCCAGATAATTTTCTTAATTCTATAGCGATTTCCAAACTCAAATTAACACTTAATATTATAAATTGTTCTCAGAATCATGAATTAAAACAACTAAAAAACACCCTTCAATAAAGTTGACAAGACATTTTTTTTAATTTATTTGACACTCGAAACATAAAAACAAAGCACAAAAACCAAACATGTTCCACGTGGAACGTTTAAAAAAATAATCTAACCAAGCTTAATTAAGCACCAAAAAAACACATTAATTAAACATTACCTACCCATATAAACAAGCAAAACAGAAATATCATTTGGAGATACCCCACTAATTCTTGACGCTTGAGACACGGTAGTTGGTTGTACTTTTCTAAGCTTTTCACGAGCTTCAAAACTCATAGATTTAATCTGAGAGTAATCAAAATTAGCTGGTATTTTTACATATTCTAAACGCGAAAGTTTATCTGCATTCACCTTTTCTTTTGCAATATATCCAGAATATTTAACTTGAATTTCCGTCTGTTCGATCACTTCCCTATCCAAATTATTTTCTTGAATATACGCCTCAACACTTTCAACTTTACGTATATCATCCATATCAATATTAGGCCTTGCAAACACCTTAAAAAGTTTTCCTGATTGATTGACTGTAGACGATTTTTTAGATTCTAATATCGGATTTATTTCTTCCGGCTTTACACTTTGTGTCTCAAAAAAGCTTACAAATTTCTCCGCAGCTTCATGCTTTTCTTCCATACGTTTTAAACGTTTTTCAGAAGCTAAACCTAATTCAAATCCTTTTGGTGTTAATCGAATATCCGCATTATCCTGACGTAAAAGCGTTCTATATTCAGCACGAGATGTAAACATTCTATAAGGTTCTTCCGTTCCTTTAGTTATTAAATCATCCACCAACACACCTATATAAGCCTCGTCTCTTTTCAAAGTAAACGCATCCCTTTCCTGAGTTTTTAATGCTGCATTTATACCAGCCATTAAACCTTGAGATGCTGCTTCTTCATACCCCGTAGTTCCATTAATTTGACCAGCGAAATACAAGCCTTCAACCAACTTCGTTTCCAACGTATGTTTTAATTGCGTTGGCGGAAAATAATCGTATTCAATAGCATAACCAGGTCTAAAGAATTTTACATTCTCAAAACCAACCACAGATCGTAAAGCTTTAAATTGAACATCCTCCGGCAACGATGTTGAAAACCCATTTACATAAACCTCACAGGTATTCCAACCTTCCGGTTCAATAAATAATTGATGACGATCCTTATCAGCAAAACGATTAATTTTATCTTCAATAGACGGACAATATCTTGGCCCTAAACTTTTAATTCTACCGTTAAACATAGGCGATCTATCAAACCCTTCACGTAGTAAATCGTGAACCTCAAGACTCGTATAAGTCATGTGGCAAGACCGTTGTTTTTCTAATGGTTTTGTAATATCCAAATAAGAAAACTTCTCAGGGTTAGCATCACCAGGTTGCTCTGTCATTTTAGAGAAATCTAAACTTCTACCATCCACTCTTGGAGGAGTTCCTGTTTTCATTCTACCAGACTCAAAACCTAATTCAACAAGTTGTTCTGTAATTCCAGTAGCAGCCCTTTCACCTGCTCTACCTCCACCAAAATTCTTATCCCCAATATGAATAAGACCATTTAAAAAAGTCCCATTTGTAAGCACTACCGACTTTGCTTTTATTTCAATTCCGAGTGATGTTTTTACACCAACCACCTTATGATTTTTAACCAATAATCCAGAAACCATATCTTGAAAAAAATCAAGATTAGGAGTCCCCTCCAACATCATTCTCCAATCCTCAGCAAAGCGCATTCTATCACTTTGAACCCTTGGACTCCACATTGCGGGTCCTTTAGATTTATTCAACATTTTAAATTGAATCGCCGATGTATCGGAAACAATCCCGCTGTATCCACCAAGCGCATCTATCTCTCGAACAATTTGCCCTTTAGCAATTCCGCCCATAGCAGGATTACAAGACATCTGAGCGATGTTTTGCAAGTTCATGGTAACCAACAGTGTTTTACTTCCCATATTAGCAGCAGCGGCTGCCGCTTCGCTTCCTGCGTGCCCTGCACCAACTACTATAACATCATAAACATCATTAAACATGCTTTTCCTCTTTTTTAAACTTGTAGTGTTCCACGTGGAACACAAATATTATTATCTTGAAATTTTATTTCTGAAAGGGACTTTACTACTGAATTAAATTCAAATAATACTCCTCCTTTTCACGCATTAAAGCCGCGTCGGATTCCGTCTTATCTTTATATCCACAATAATGCAAAACACCATGAACCATAACACGATTTAATTCTGAAAGAAATTCAACTTCAAAATCCTTAGCGTTATCAATAACCCTTTCTACAGAAATAAAGATATCGCCTTGTATAATTTTACCAACCGAATAATCAAAACTAATCACATCTGTTAATGTGTCGTGATCCAAAAACTCCACATTCAACTTATGCAAATATTCATCATCACAAAACACATAATTTATTTCTTCCAACTTAAAACCTTCGTTCGCGATGGCTTCAATAATCCAATTAGAAATCTTTTCCTCGTCTTCTAATTTAAAATCTATTTCGTAATTAAAATTAATCATTGCTTTGCTTAAAATATTCTTGAACCTTCTTTTTGTAAATTTGCTGCAAAGGTAAGCTTTGTCTATTCAATATTTCAGTTGTATTAAAATATTGTTTTGCGCTAGGTATTTCACTATTAGTTCCATTATTAAACTCACCTTTATTTGTTTCGGATTCGCGTTTATTTTCTTCTCCTTGCTGAAAACTAGCTTTATCTAATTTTAATAGTTGATGTTGTAACTGCATCATCTTTTGCAAGGTTCCATCGTTAAAACCTTTATTTAATAATTCCAATTCTATATCTTCCATTTGCTTAACAAGCTTATCACCCTCACCGCCTTTACCAGACTCTCCTTCTTTATCTAGTTGCTCTTCCAATGCTTGACGTAATTGTTGCTGCTGCTGATAAATTTTAAAAAGCTCCCCATTTAAATCTTCACTATCACCTGCTTCACCTTCTCCTTTAGATTTTTCCTTCTCTCCTTTTCCATCGTCACCTTCTCCTTCATTCTTGCCCTCTCCTTCTTTTTTATCTTCACCATCTTTAGGCTTTTTTCCTTTTTCTTTTTTCATTCCTTCTCCCATCATTTTATTCAGTTCCTCTTGACTCATAATAATATCAGGTAATTGTATATCTCCATTTTGTCCCTTACCCAAAGACATGCTCATATTCTGTTGCAAATTATCGAGTGTGTTACTTAAAAAGTCTGCCAAATTATTGGCAGCCGTAACCGCGAATTGCTGGTTAGACACCCCTTGATACAATTGATTCTCCGCTAACAATTCCATGGCTTTATCCATATTGTAATACACCTCCGTAATTTCTTTATTTACTTTCTCGGACAATTTAGGCTGGCGCAAAGAAAGCGCAAACAAACTATCGTCTACATGCTCAAAATTTTCCTTTAAATCATTTTGTTTTTTTAAGTATGAAGCGAATTTGTTATGATTCACTTCAATAGATTTAAAGTTATTCATTAAGGCTTCTTGATCAAAAGAGAACAACACTAAATTATCCAAAATCTGACGAAGCATTTCTACATCTTCTTGTATTTGTTCACCCTGCATGCCACTCATGGCCGCACCCATTTTCATACCCATTTGTTTCATTTTTTGAGCAGCATTCTTTTGACTTTTTTTCGCATCATTGGAGTTTTCACTTGGAGCATCGGAAGGTTGATCTTCTGGTTTATCTCCCCCATTTTCACCTTGCTTTTCTTGCTCCTTTTTATCTAACGCTTCCAAAGCTTTCTTCTGTTCGTTCTCAATTTCCTCTTCATCCAACTCATCACGCGGCACTTCCATTGGTTTTTTTAAAGCCTTACCCTCCTCTTCAAGATTTTCAATTTCCTTCTTAAAATCTTCAAAGGCTTTATTCAATTCCTCTTGCTTTTCCTTAGTATTCTCTTCATCTGGTTTATTCGCCAACTCTTCTTGCTTCTTTGCCAAATCCAACAAATCATCCTTTAGCTTTTCAAGTTTCTTTTCAACATAAAAACGTTTGGTTAATTCTAGTAACTGCTCTAAACTTTTCTTCTTATTTTTATTCTGTTTAGCCAGTTCGTCCAACTTGTTTACCAATTCCTCTTTACTTAATTTTTCTTCGAGCTTCTTTAATTCTTCTAACAGTTTTTCATCCTGTTTTAGTTGTTCTTCATTATCTTTTAAGCGCTTTTTTAAATCTTCTTTAAACTGATCTTCTTTAGGATTCTCTTTTTGAAATTCCTCCAAATTTTCTTTCAACTTCTTATTGAAATTTTTCATCATTTCGTCCTGCTCTTTCTGACGCTTAAAAAATGATTCTAATTTTTTCTTATCATTAAAATTTAAAGTCGATTTCTCTTTTTGAGTTTTCGTTAATTCCTCTAACTGCTTATCTTGTTTTTCGAAATTCTCTAAAGACTTGTTTAAATCCTGAATTCCTTCCTTCTGTTCCTCCAGTTGTTTTTGCTCTTCTTCCTCTTTAGTCCGTTTTCTATACGAAAAAACCTTGCTTTTTGTACTTTTATAGCTATTAACAACATCATTATCAGTGACTTGAAAATATAAACTATAAGAAATACCCGCTTCAATCAGTAAATTATCAGGAAAAGCACTAATAAACGATCCGATATTAGAATTATTTATAGGAATATTCTCAACTTGTTTATTTTTCTCATTTTCCGAAGGATAATAAATTAATTCTAATTTACTAAACCCATAATCGTCGCTCACCTGTCCATAAAAATATAAACTCTGCAAATCCACAGAATCCGTTTCAACTTTCACCCGTAATTCTGGAAATTCATCTTTAACCACATGTATATTAAAAGCTAGGTTCTCATAATTCTTTAAATCTGCGTTGCTCGTGCTTAGCGTATATTCAAAATTTTTAAATATTTTTTGTTTTGCGCCAAATACGCCAGCGGCCATTTTTTCAAAATTTAAGGTATCCTTAGAAAATAAATGTACAGCATTGGTCGATTTTGTATTTAGCCTCCAACTAATTTCTGTGCCTTCAGGTACCGTTGCATTTCCCGTACTTTTTAAAATCTGCTTTTGCTTATTCGTATAATGAGGATAATCCAAAACCATTTCGAAATCCAAAAGCGAAGGCACTTCAACCACGTTTATGGTATACGGTCTTGATGTTACATTATTTGCTGTTAACTCAAAATCTATGTTCTCTTTAGGTTGCGAAAACACATACTCAAACTCCCCTATCCCTTTTTGTTGCAAAAAATAAGTTTCATTATTATATGTAATCTGCACACTTTCTGGCATAACATCGCCAGCGGTTTTTACTATGAGTTTAAAATCTTTATTTTCAATAGCGTTTAAATTTTCGTTTAATACAAAAAATTCAAAAGGCGCTGGTGGTTGGTAAGCCGTTTTATAATTTACAACTCGCGTATAACTTTCGGAAAACCAATTAAAATGCCCCGTAACAAAAGTCAGCAATAAGATTAAAATAGGAATAGCCGCATATTTTAAATACCCCAAGTTTTTTTTAAAATTTACAGCCAGTTTAAACGGAATAGGATTTAACTCCAAAGATTTTTGATCGATACTCGCTAACAATAATTCGGGCTTAGAATCACTCTCATTTAGCTGAAGAACATTCAGTAATTTATCATTCACCTCAGGAAAATGTTTTCCGATAAGTTGAGAAGCTTCTTTATAATCAATCCCTTTTTGAAGATTAAATAATTTAGCCAGCGGAAAAATGACAAACTTAACAAGCAGCGCCAATTCCACAGCAATAAATAGCCAAAACAAAATACTGCGCGCCGTGGTATTTAACCATAAAACATATTCTATAAAAAGCGTCAATAGAAAATAAAGCAAACCAATCGCAAAGAACAAAATGATGCCTTTAAGCAGTTCGTTTATGTAAAAGCGCTTAATAAATGCTTCTAACTTACGCTGTATATTTTGAAAATTATTCATCCTTTCTTAAAACTATTCTATACTAAAGTATTAACCCACTAAATTACAATTTTATTTTTTACAAGGTTTATAATTAGCTGTTAATTGTATCTTTGCCCTAATTCCAAAAACAAAACCATTTCAATTAACACTTAAATGTAAAAATTTAAGCTTTACTATAAATTACAAAATGACTAAAAATGTTCGTGTGCGTTTTGCACCAAGCCCAACAGGACCGCTACATATTGGTGGGGTTCGTACTGCTTTATTCAATTATTTATTCGCTAAAAAACACAATGGAACTTTTATTTTAAGAATAGAAGATACCGACCAAAACCGTTATGTTGAAGGTGCCGAAAAATACATTATTGATGCCTTAAAATGGTGCAATATGCCATTTGATGAAGGCCCGAACACTAACGAAAAATTTGGTCCTTACCGCCAAAGTGAACGTAAACCCCTTTATAAAGCTTACGCTGAAGAATTAATTGCTTCAGGAAATGCTTATTATGCTTTTGATACTGCCGAAGAATTAAATTTCCAAAGAAAAGATCACGAAGCCAATAAAAAAACATTTATTTATAACTGGCATAATCGTTTAAAACTAAACAATTCATTATCGCTTAGCGCGGAAGACACTCAGGCAAAATTAGATGCTGGCGACGATTACGTGATCCGTTTTAAAAGTCCACAGGATGAAACACTTCATCTAAAAGATATTATTCGTGGCGATATTAAAATTGATACGAATATTTTAGACGATAAAGTGTTGTTTAAAAGTGATGGTATGCCAACTTACCATTTAGCAAATATTGTGGACGATCATTTAATGGAAATCTCACACGTTATTCGTGGTGAAGAATGGTTACCGTCTTTGGCATTACACTACCAATTGTACCAAGCTTTTGGATGGGACGCGCCAGAATTTGCACACTTGCCATTAATACTAAAACCAACGGGTAAAGGAAAATTAAGCAAGCGTGATGGTGATAAATTAGGATTCCCTGTTTTTCCATTATTATGGGAAGATCCAAAAACAAACGAAATTTCTAGAGGTTATAAAGAAGATGGCTATTTTGCGGATGCCATGGTCAATTTCTTAGCCTTTTTAGGCTGGAACCCAGGAACCGAACAAGAGATTTTTAACATGGAGGAATTAATTGCTGCCTTCGACTTAAAGAAAGTAAACAAGTCTGGAGCTCGGTTTGATCCAGATAAAATAAAATGGTTTAACCACCATTATATGAAAGAACAAAATAACGACGAGTTAGCAGATATCTTTAAAAATTCAAGACCAGAATTAGCAGATATCGATACAAGCTATATTGCGATGACCGTAGATTTAATTAAAGAACGCGCCACTTTTGTTAGTGATTTTTGGGACTTAACAAGCTTCTTTTTTGTTACACCAACAGTATATGACGCTAAAGCCTCTAAAAAAGCTTTAAAAGAAGGTACAGCAGACTTAATGAACGAGGTTATAAGCCTTTTAAACGCGAATACGCACTTTACAGTAGAAACACTTCAAACTGAAATAAAAGGTTGGATTACAAGCAACGAAATAAGCTTTGGAAAAGTTATGATGCCATTACGTTTAGCACTGGTTGGTGCTTTACAAGGCCCTGATGTTTTCGATATTATTTACATGATTGGGAAAAATGAAACCGTTAAGCGTATTGAAAATTTGATAAAAACGATATAACTTTAATCTAATATACGTGATAGTTCAAAGAACCTTACTATTATAAAATAGCAAGGTTTTTTTATGACATAAAAGTGGATAGCATTTTAAAAATATTAGATTAGTTGAACCACCACAGCAATTAAAAGTAATTTAATAGTATAACTATATTCATAGCATTCTAAAATCTAAAAATAAAGCAAAATCGAAGTTTGTGTAATTCAATAATTACTTTAATAAAAGTTTTGTGTAACAAATTTAGAAAACCAATTACCAATAACTAAAGTTGCTTAAAAAAAAGAAATTTAAACAACAAAATATTGTATCTTAATCTTTTAACTTTTAAACAGAACAGCTATGAGTTTTATCGCCATTCCTTTCCTATTAATTGGAGCAATAATATTGTTCTCCTCCTTCTTTATTGTCAAACAACAAACCGCAGCCATAATAGAGCGTTTTGGTCGCTATCAAAATATTCGTCACTCTGGTTTACAAATGAAAATACCATTGGTAGACCGTGTAGCAGGTCGATTAAGCCTTAAAATTCAACAATTGGATGTTATAGTTGAAACAAAAACTAAAGATGATGTATTTGTTCGTCTTAAAGTTTCTGTGCAATATAAAGTGATTAGAGACAAAGTTGAAGATGCCTTTTATAAACTAGATTATCCGCACGATCAAATTACAAGTTATGTCTTTGATGTGGTACGTGCCGAAGTTCCTAAAATGATTTTGGATGATGTGTTTTTGAAAAAAGACGATATCGCTATTGCTGTAAAAACAGAACTAAATGATGCCATGCAAAATTATGGTTACGATATTATAAAAACCTTAGTCACCGATATTGATCCAGATGCCCAAGTAAAAGCAGCCATGAACCGTATTAATGCAGCCGATAGAGAAAAAACAGCTGCCCAATATGAAGGTGATGCCGCACGTATTTTAATTGTAGAACGCGCCAAAGCAGAAGCCGAAAGCAAACGTTTACAAGGACAAGGTATTGCAGATCAACGTCGTGAAATTGCACGTGGTTTAGAAGAATCTGTAGATGTGTTAAACCGTGTGGGTATTAACAGCCAAGAAGCGTCGGCGCTTATTGTAGTTACACAACATTATGATACCCTACAAGCTGTTGGTAGCGAAACCAATAGTAACCTTATTTTATTACCCAATTCGCCACAAGCAGGTAGCAATATGCTAAACGATATGGTAGCTAGTTTTACAGCCAGTAACCAAATTGGTGAGGCCATGAAAAATTCTAAAAATAATCCTAAAACAAAGGAAGAATAACCCTACTATTATATTACAAAAAAATCCTCAAGGTTCACGCTTTTGAGGATTTTTTTTTGAAGCGTTTTTTAACGTTTAAAAGGATGGCGTTCTTCCCAATCTTGCGACGGATTCATCAGTTTAAATATCTGTTTCAATAGGGCATTCATTAACTTATTAGTGTGTTTTAAATACACCAACATAGGCTTGGCCTCCGCACCTACCGAACTCTTAATTTCCATGGCAGTACGTGCATAAACAATAGTACTAAATCTATGCTCAATTCCAAATTTAAGCATGTCATAAAGCATGTTTAAATACAGCTGATGCGAATATTGGTGTTCACTATCATAGCCTAAAAAATAAGTTTCTAAAGCTTTATTATTCTGAATTAACGTATAAAATCCAACCAGCTTATCATCTAAATAATATCCAAAAATTTTAAAATGATTTTTTAGTTGAAGTTTCAAACTATAAAAATGATTTTGAGGCAAAATAAAGGTGTTAAACTTCGCGTTATTTGATATGTTTAAATATAACTGATGTAATGCTTCGGAATTGTTTTTAACATCATCCAAAGCTAATTCTATCGTTTTAATGGCATTGAATTTCTTCCGAGCTCGCTTATACCGATCTCTATATTTTTTTTGTAGCGCTGCCATATAATCTTCCATAGTAAACCAAGCTTTACTAACCGAAAGTATCATATTGGGTTGCATACTCACCTGATGCAATTTAGCCCTATCCAAGCTTTCTTTTTCATTGTGAATAGGATCATTTTCAAAATAATCTTTCAACACAAACATTCTAATGGTTTTATTCTGCTTGGTTTTTATAATGGATTTTATATCGCTTAAAGCGGAATGAATCACGTTGAAAAAAGCCTTTTGAGATAAAGCTCGTTTTTGAAAAAACAAACCATGTTGCCCAGTGTGCGTTAAGTTTCCTATAACTAAAATATTACCTTTTAAAATTTTAGACACCACATCCCGAACTAATGTTTTAAAACAAGATACTTTGGTTTTTCTAAACATGTCCTGCAAATACAATTGCACACGTTGTACAACAGCTACACCTACCAAAACATCGGCTTTAAACACCCCAATATAAAATAATTGTAAATTGTTTGGCGAGGATTCTTCCAAAGCTTGCAAATAGCGTGTCTGCAAGAAAACATCGTGTTTTACAAGGGCGTCCCAATCTTCTGGAAGTTCTTTAAATGAGTTATAAATATTATAGTGTATCAATAGAAAATGAAAAAGACTGAAAATTACAATTCTCAGTCTTCATAAAGGTTAAAAGTTTACAAAAAATTATTTTCAATCATAAATAAAGATTATCAATATTAGCAAATACAGGATCTTTATACCTCATAATTACCAACTTCCGCTAGCCCCACCACCGCCAGAGCTTCCACCACCTCCAGAAAAACTACTACTAGACGATGAACTTCTATAGCTTGAGCTAGAACCTCTAGAAGAAAAGTTTTTGCTCATATATTTTTTATCGTTTTTTAAAAGTGAAAACTTTAAAGGCTGATATTTTATACTAGACCGCGTAGAAAACACAATAATTAATGGCAGAATAATAAACAACACCACAGCAAAAATAAGGAGGTTAGTTGGGTTTAAAAATGAGGCTTCTTCTATAAGATTAAAAGGATCTATCATAGTATTTTCACCAACTTGTGTACTAATAATCATGACTGCAAAAAACAGCGGCAAAACTATAAAAGGAAGACTAAACAACACCAAAAATAAAGATGATAATAGTAAAAATGGAAAGGAAATAACACTCACTTTTCCTATTATTAAACCTCTAAATACATTAAGTACTTTTTTATAACCTGTATAAAATGTGAAACCACCAGCGCTTATAAAAATACTAAAAAATAAGGTAAGCATTACACCTAATAATACTTTTCCCCACAGGGGTATTTTATCCTCTTCCTTTATTAAAGTAGCAAACTCGTCCCGGTATTTAGGATCATCAATAAGCTGAATGATCTCGGTAGTTCCAGCGTTTACACCTTCATAAAAACGCCCGTCTTTAAACTTTGGCGTCATGGTTTTTCTAATAATTCTAGACGCAAAAGCATCTGTAATTATAGGTTCTAAACCATAACCAACTTCAATTCTAAATTTTCTATCGTTTTTAGCGATTAGAATTAATAGTCCATTATCGGCATCTTTTTGTCCGAGTTTATTCTTATTAAAAACTTGATTGGCGTAATTTTCAACCGTATTATTTCCTAAGGAATTAATAGTTAACACCACAATTTGGTGTGTTTTTTCGGTTTCGTAAGCTTTTAATTTTTCTCTAAGTTTTAGGGTTTCGCTTTCGCTGAAAAGTGCCGCGTTATCGGTTACTATTTCGGTTAGAATAGGAAAATCCTCTTGCCCGTTGGTCTGTTGAAACCAAACAAAAAACAAGAGGATTATTACTTTTAATTTACTCAAATGTTATAAGTAACCTACTATTTAATTAATTGAAAGTTTTAGCTTCTTCAACTAATAACTCATTTTTATCGTCCAATGCTTTTTCAATAAACGCCTTAATATCGTCGTTTTTGGCTTGTCCGTTTTCTAATAAAACTTTTAAAATAAGCGCCACAGCAATACGTGTTCCTACTTTTTTAACAGCGGTGTTAAAAAGTGGTTGAACCTCATCATAAGAAACATCTTTGGCGAGTTCTAAAATTTCAGCTCTAACTTTAAGACGCTTTTCTTCTGGTAAATTGGTATATTTTTTTCCTAATTTTTGGATGATATCAATGGCCTTTCTTTGCGATTGTTGTTGTTGTGGTTTTTGCTGATTATTCCCATTCTTATTAGCTGCTGGTTGCGGCTTTACCTTAGCCCAAGAATCCCGCAATCCAACGGTTTTATTAAATACTAATTTATCTGAAGAAGAATCATCGTCCACATTAAAATACCCTAAACGTTGAAATTGGAACCTCTGTCCTTTTTCAACCGTTTTTAAACTAGGTTCTACAAAAGCTTGAATAGTTCTTAAAGACTTTGGATTAATAAATTCCATAAAGTCTTTATCTTGATGACTATCTGGAGTTTCGTCTAAAAATAAACGATCGTATTCTCTTACTTCAGCCGTTATTGCATGTTTAATAGATACCCAATGTAACGTCCCTTTTATACGGCGTTCGGTATCATCAGAATACGTACAATGTATTTCTGTAATGTTGCCATTAGCATCTTTTACAACAGATTCTGCTTTAATAATATAAGCATTTTTCAATCGAACTTCTCCACCTAATTTCAAACGGAAAAACTTATTACTCGCTTGTTCTTTAAAATCTTCTTTTTCAATAAAAATTTCACGAGAAAAAGGCACTTTTCTAAAACCTGCAGCAGCATCCTCTTGATTATTTTCAGCATCAAACCATTCCTCTTTATCTTCCGGATAATTTGTAATAACCACTTTAACAGGATCTAAAACCGCCATAACACGTGGTGCTGTTTTGTTTAAATCCTCACGAATACAAAATTCTAAAAGCGAGACATCTATCATATTTTCACGTTTGGCAACACCAACTGTTTCTACAAATTTTCTGATAGAATTTGGGGTATATCCACGACGACGTAGCCCAGAAATGGTTGGCATACGTGGGTCGTCCCAACCATTCACCACACCATCTTCAACCAATTTAAGTAACTTACGTTTACTCATTATGGTATAACTTAGGTTTAAACGGGCAAATTCACGTTGTTTAGGACGTAATTTATCGGTTGTAACCACTTGATCTAAAAACCAATCGTAAAGTTCTCTATGGGGTTTAAATTCAAGCGAACACAACGAGTGCGATATTTGTTCTATATAATCACTTTCACCATGTGTCCAATCGTACATAGGATAAATACACCAATCGCTTGCTGTTCTATGATGATCTTTTTTTAAAATACGATACATGATGGGATCTCGCATCAACATATTAGTATGTTGCATATCTATTTTTGCACGTAAAATATGTTCGCCTTCATTAAATTCTCCCGCTTTCATACGTTGGAATAAATCGAGGTTTTCTTCAACCGTTCTATTTCTAAAAGGGCCATCGATACCAGGTTGTGTTGGCGTTCCTTTTTGTTCGGCCATCGCTTCGCTCGATTGCGAATCAACATAAGCTTTACCTTCTTTAATAAATTGAACGGCCCAATCGTAAAGCTGCTGAAAATAATCTGAGGAAAATAATTCCTTATCCCATTTATATCCCAACCAAGCCACATCTTGTTTAATAGAATCTACATATTCCTGCTCTTCCTTAGCTGGATTGGTATCATCAAAACGCAGATTTACAGGGGCATTATATTTTTCACCTAAACCAAAACTAATACCAATAGCTTTGGTATGGCCAATGTGTAAATAGCCGTTTGGTTCTGGTGGAAACCTAAAACGAAGATGGTTTTTTGGCATTCCGCTTGCCAAATCTTCTTCTATAATTTGCTCTAAAAAATTAAGTGATTTTCTTTCTTCCGACATATTTAAATAAATAAGCTTCAAAATTACGTAAATTCAAGTTATTTTTGACCTAATTCTAACTAAGAAGCGTAACAAATTTGGATTTATTGCAACTCATATTTTAAAAGTTATACCATGCAAAATAATAATTATAGTTGTCCAAAATGCCAAAATAGAGAATTTGAAACCAGTGAAATGCGCGCCACTGGTGGTCGATGGTCGAAAATATTTGATGTACAAAACAAAAAATTTACTTCGGTAACTTGCAAACGTTGTACCTACACCGAATTTTATAAAGCCAAAACCAGCGCCTTGAGTAACATTTTTGATTTATTTACAAACTAATGGGAATAATTAAAGTAGAAAACATTCGGGTATTTGCATACCACGGTTGTTTAAAAGAAGAAACAAAAATTGGTAGTGATTACCGTGTAGATTTAACGGTTAAAGCGAATTTACAAGAGTCGGCAAAATCGGATAAATTGAGTGATACCGTAGATTACGTATTATTAAATAGAATTATAAAAGAGGAAATGAGTATACCATCCTATCTTTTAGAAACTGTAGCCAAGCGTATTTTAAACCGTATTTTTAAAGAAGATACCATGGTTACCAAAGCCACGGTTTGGGTAAGTAAATTGAATCCTCCCATTGGTGGAGACGTTGCCCGAGTAACGATAAAAATGACCGATAAAAAGAAAAAGTAATTTTATATATTGAGAGTTGTAAATTTTTTTTACATTTGCACACTCAAATTAAGGTGTCGTGGCCGAGTGGCTAGGCTCAGCTCTGCAAAAGCTGCTACAGCGGTTCGAATCCGCTCGACACCTCAATAAAAAAGCTTCTTATTTAGTTAAGAAGCTTTTTTTATGTTTAAAGATATTTATTGGATAGGTTTCTGCTTTGTTCCTCGAAAATTAATAATTTCGATTAATTCTTTTTCAGACTGAATTCTATAAATAATATAATTGTTTCTATCTACTAATCCTTTATGAGAATTTCTAATGCCATTAATCAAAACGTTTCATAACAGAATTATTATCTATATAATCACCGTTATCTGCATCATTTAATCCTTTTATAATTTCTTTTTGCTCACTTTCTGATATTTCATTCCACCAATCACCTGCTTCCTCTTCAAAAACAACTTGAAGTTTTTTAAGTAAACTCTCTTTCTGAGTTTGCAATAACAGATGCATCAATTCTAATTTTGTAGCTTCTATATTCAAAATAAAAAACTCTAATTTATAGGATTAATTTGTTCAATTTTTTCTTTTAAAAGTTCCTTTTCCTTCGGAAAAAACCCTTGTATTAAAAGCAATACACCAAAACCTAATATAACTAACGCAATCACTTTTTTAGTTTTATAAATAAGCCGAGGCGTTAATTTATTTTTAAGTTTTTTGGCAACTAATATTTTTCCTAAATCGGTTAAAAAATAGACAATTAAAATGGTACTCAAAAAGACAACAACTCCATTTTCTGAAGTAGTTAACGAGTTTGCCAATACTATAAAAGCAACCCAACCCAACAACACACCAATATTAATAAAGTTAAGCAGAAAACCCTTTAGAAAGAGCTTTCCGTAACCTTTTTTAATTTCAACTCTATGGTATTCACGTACAATTTCACGAAAAGATTTCGATGTTTTTATAAAGGAAATAATACCGTAAGTTACTAGTAACACGCCACCAAACACTAAAAAATTAGGATCGGCTTCTATTTTATCAAGCAATTTATTGGTACTAAAAAAGGCGACTAGAATAAAAATAATATCGGCCAACATGACGCCACTATCAAATATTAATGCACTACGGAACCCTTTTGTTGCACTTGTTTCTAACAACACAAAAAATACAGGCCCTATAGTAAAGGCTAGTATAATACCAAAAGGTACGGCTGCTAAAATATCGTCGAACATAACAAAATACAGATTTACACAAAGTAACAAAATATATTATTTAGAAAGAAAGAAACAGATCATATATGTTTCCTAAGTTCAACATAGTGTATTTTTTACCCATACCCCTTTCGGTTTTACTCACTTTTTACACAAAAAAAAAGTATTCAAATTTTACAAAAAAATCATAAAAACTTGTTTTATAGATAGTTAATAATAAAACACGGTTTAATTAGACTTGTGGCATATTTATTTCAATTAACTCATCGTAAAACAATTTACAATAATCATAAAAACAAAAAAATCATGAAAAAATTAATTTTAACAGTAGCAATCGTAGCCAGTGGATTTTCAACATTCGCATTAGTAAACCATTCAATTGAAAATGAAACTATCGCCGTTTCAATTGCCGATGAATTCAAAGAAATTGCTTTAGAAAACTTACCTGAAACGATAACGGCTGCTATGGCAAAAGATTTTCCGCAGGCAACCATTAACAAAGCTTACTTAAATAGTAATGAACAATATAAATTGGAATTTACCATTGATGGTACAGAAAATATAGTCTACGCCGATAAAGATGGTAACTGGTTAAAAGAAGCCGATGTGATGCCAAAAAAAGAAGAAACCACTGAAGAAGAAGAATTAGAACCTAATAATAAATAGCATCATCTAATTTCAATAAAAAATTGCAAACTATAATATAACCTCAAAAACAAAAAAATCATGAAAAAATTAATTTTAACAGTAGCAATCGTAGCCAGTGGATTTTCAACATTCGCATTAGTAAACAATCCAATTGAAAATGAAACTATTACCGTTTCAATTGCCGATGAATTTAAAGAAATTGCTTTAGAAAACTTACCTGAAACGATAACGGCTGCCTTAGCAAAAGATTTTCCGCAGGCAACCATTAACAAAGCTTACATAAATAGTAATGAACAATATAAATTGGAATTTACAATTGATGGTACAGAAAATATAGTCTATGCCGATAAAGATGGTAACTGGCTAAAAGAAGCTGATGTAATGTCTAAAAAAGAAGACGATAATACAACAGAAAATGAAACTACAGATTCTACTAATTAATAGTAACTCCTAATTAAAAAAAAAGACGTTTTATTGTAAAACGTCTTTTTTTATGTTTTTTTTAAATATAGGAACCAAGTAAACTTAATACATTTGTTAATCAATAACTATTTATGAAACAAATCTTATTAGTTGAAGATGATGTATCCTTTTCTAAAATGCTAAAACAATTTTTAGAACGCCATCACTATGCCGTGACTATAAGTTATAATTTAAACAGTGCCTCTACCCTTCTAAAAAAGGAACATTACGATTTAGTTTTTACAGATTTACGCCTTCCAGATGGTAATGGCATAGATTTACTAAAACAAATAAAAGATAAAAAAAATACAGTTCCCGTGGTTTTAATGACGGGTTATGCCGAAGTGTCTACCGCCGTACAAGCCATGAAACAAGGCGCTTTCGATTATATTTCTAAACCCTTTAATCCGGATGAAGTTTTAGAAGTTATTAGTAATGCCTTGGAACAAAAAACCACTGCACCAGCGGAACAAAAAACGAAACAACCAAAGGCTACCCCAAATTTAGGTTTTGTAAAAGGTATTAGTGCCGCATCAACCACTTTAAACGAATATATTAACTTGGTATCTCCAACAGATTTATCGGTGTTAATAACAGGCGAAAGCGGTACCGGTAAAGAGGTTGTTGCTAAAACGATTCATTTAGAAAGTTTACGACATGATAAACCTTTTGTGGCCGTAGATTGTGGTGCCATACCTAAAGAAATAGCATCGAGTGAATTTTTTGGACATAAAAAAGGATCTTTTACTGGGGCTACCGATGATAAAATAGGACATTTTGAAGCGGCCAATGGCGGTACTTTATTTTTAGATGAAGTTGGCAATTTAACCTACGAAAATCAAATACAATTACTAAGAGCTTTACAAGAAAGAAAAGTGAAACCCGTAGGAAGTAATCATGAAATAAATGTGGATATCCGATTAATTACAGCCACCAACGAAGATTTACTTGAAGCTGTTGAAAAAGGAACCTTTCGTGAAGATTTATACCATAGATTAAATGAATTTTCGATTAAAATACCTAGCTTAAAAGATAGACATGACGACTTAATTCTTTACGCCGATTTCTTTTTAGAAAAAGCGAATAATCAACTTAACAAATCTGTTGTTGGTTTTTCTAAAAATGCCTTGACTATTTTTCAAAATTATGAATGGCCAGGAAATTTAAGAGAATTATCGAATGTGATAAAAAGAGCGACTTTATTAACACAAACCGAACTTATAGATACCAACGTTTTACCCGCCGAGTTAAAAGAGGTTAAAGCACAAACTTCCACGAATTCCTTTTCTACTAAAGAAAATGAAAAAGCACTAATTATAAAAGCATTAAACGAAGTAAATAACAATAAAACAAACGCGGCCAAACTATTAAAAATTACCCGAAAAACGCTTTACAATAAAATGAAAGAATACAATCTTAGCTAAGGTAAGTTTCTAAATTTTTAATAAAGATTTCTAAACGGTTTTCAAACTCTGAAAACTGAAGATTATCAATCATTTTTACCGATTCAAATTCTTCTAAAAAAGGAATAATAGCATCTACCTGTAACTGATTAAACATGGTAAGCATTTTATGACTAATATTATTAAAACTGTCAATATCGTTATTGTTTTTTGCTGCTTCTAATTGTGTATAATTCTGTTTTGTATCTTCTAAAAAAGTATTTAATATCTGCTTTACTTCCACCGCATCGTTATTAAAAAAATTATTTAAAGCTGCCAAACTAAACCCTTCTGTTTTTATAGTAATATCGTTACTTAATTTTATTGGTGCCACAACCTTTTCTATACTAAAAAAATGCTTTAAAACATCCTGTATTTTACTAGAACTAAAAGGCTTTATTAATACTTCGGAAAAGCCACTGTTTATATAATCTTGGGCCGACATATTGGCGCGTCCCGTCATAGCAATTATAGGTTGTTGTTTGTACGATGGATGATTTTTAAGGATTTCCATAAAATGAATACCGTTCATTTTAGGCAATTGAATATCGGTTAAAACGAAATCGTAGCTTATATTATCAATATCATCTAATGCTGTTTTTGCATTATCAAACACGACAACTTCAATGTTATATTGTTTTAAAATATCATGAATAAGCAATTGTATCGAGGCATCATCCTCAACCACTAATGCTTTTAAATTAAATATAGGAGTTTCTAAAGGTGTACTAGAAGTGTTTAAAAGTTTATCAGAAAGCTTTACAGGTATTTTTAGCATGAATGTACTGCCTTTGTTTAATTCGCTCTCTAAAGTGATTTTACCACCTAAAAATTCAACTAATTTTTTAGAAATAGTTAAACCTAAACCAAAACCATTATGGTTATTATCTTGGTTATTATCGGCCTGTGTAAAGGCATTAAAAATATGCTCTTTTTGATCTTCACTAATACCTATTCCAGTATCAGTCACTTTAATTTCTAAGGTGTTTTCATCTAAAAAACTAGTGATAGTAATACTGCCTTCATTAGTAAATTTAGAGGCATTTATAACCAAATTATATAGAATTTGCTTTAATCGAAATGGATCTGTAATAATGAGATTATTTATAGAATTATCATGTTCTAAAATAAACGTAATGGGTTTATTTTTAACAATACTTTTTGCATTTTCAACCACTTCATTAATATGCTTTTCTAAATTAAATGGCACTAATTCTACAGCTATATTTCCATGTTCGAGTTTAGAAAATTCTAAGAGATCATCAACCAACTGCCCCATATAATTAGAGGCACTAAAAATATGTTCGATGTAATTTTTTTCCTTTTTATTTTCTGTTGATTTCTGAAGTAATTCACTAAAGCCAATAATGGTACTTAAAGGCGTTCGCAAATCGTGACTCACCATAGATATTAATTGTTCTCTACTTTTTAAAAGTGAAGATGTTGTTTCGTTGGCTTGTTCTAATTGTTTCCGGTAACGTTGGGTTTTCCAAAAATCGTTTAAAAAAATAATGGAAAAAATAATGATAATAATAAAACCAATACCGGTTGCAAATAAAATAATATTTTCACTACGCTTTAGGGTTTCCTCCCGTTGTTTATTAATAGTTGTAGTATTATTAACAATATCATTTTCTAAAGTACTTAATAATTCTTGCAATTTTCTAAAAATAATTAAATCGTTCTCAACCAATTCACGTTCTTTTTTTTGCAAAGACCGCCGTTGATTATTCGATTTAATTTGAACATCTTTTAGCATATTCTTCGAAATAGATATTAAAGAATCTATTTGCTTTTGGTCCATTTTACTAATAGAATCTTTAGTATTATACTTATTAAGTATTCTTACATATTCTTCAAAATTATCACGTGTTTTTTTATCTAAAGTTTTAGGATTACTAACAAGATCACTTATAGTTACTTTTCCTAAAACCGAATCTATGGAGGTGAGTTTATTAATAGCTTTATTTATGGATTCATTAGAATTATCACGATTTTTCAATCGTTTTAAATCGGTAATATTTTTCAATTTCTGATCTACAAATACTTTAATACTATCTAAAATAACTTTCTGAGAATCACTATTAATAAGTAAGTTAAGCGAATCTATTTTTAAAATAAGTTGTTCATTTTCAACAACATAATCATTAAATTTTTGAGATGAATTTAATTGAATAGCCGCCCGCGCTAAACTTTCATTTTCATAAATATCGGCTATTAAACTTCCTGTTTTAATAACTTTACTTCTATCGACAATATCTTGCTTTTGTAAGTTGGTAAAGGTTTTTATTTCATAAAGTATTAATAACCCCGAAGTACTCGCTAAAATAGCCAGTATAATATAACCGATGATGACCTTAAAAGTAATGGTATTTTTAGCAGATTTCATACAGAATAAATAATGCTTAATATATTATTTTAACCTTAAAAAAAGGATAATAATATGTGTTATAATTAAACTCTAAATAATTATAAATAAAAAAAGGCAGTAATTAAACTTACTACCTTTTTAAACTACTTATTTTTTATTTTATTTTAACTACATTCTTTTTACTGTACCACCCAAAACAGTCGTTTCGTTTAAGGTTTGTGGTTTTCCATAAACACGGATTTCACCACCTGCTTTAACGTTAGCATCTACAAGTTTGGATGCCTTTACAGAAGCTTCACCACCAGCACTTATAGAAACATCTGTTTTTTCAGTATTTAAATCCATGCCATTATAAATACCCCCTGTTCTTATTAAAATATTTTGAGAAGTAGCTTCTCCCGATACTTCAATATTACCACCTGTAACCGCTTTAATATTGGCATACGAAACATTGATAGCTAAATTAAGCGAAGCACCTTCTTGTGCTCTTAAATCAATCTCATATTGTTTAATAGGATCTTTAGAAAATACTTTAGCGCCTTCATTAACATCAATTACGTCCAGTTTGGTATAAAATAGTTTGATTTTTATATTATTACCGTCAAAGCTTTTATTCAAACTCATTCTTATTTTTAATATGCCGTTTTTATTAACAATAACGACATCATCGGCATTTTCTCCTGTAATTTCAATTTTATTTTCGCTGCTTTTTACAAGTTCAACTTCTATTAAATCATAGACCTTAACGGTAGAAAATTCGCCAACTTGTTTATCAATATTATTTGCAAATAGCGTTGTTGTGATAAAAAGCACTAATATTTTTACAATTGTTTTCATCTGTATTTTATGTTTTTTGATTTCAATTTTCTTATTAAACGTAAAATTATCAATAATTATTCCGAAGTATGACCTTTTGGCAAAACATTATCAATTCATAACAAAATGAAAACTCAATTTCAATGAAAATAATTACTACATCTGTTTCATCTGAAAGTTATTTTATTTTAAAATATTAGTACATAATTTACTGATAATGTTTTCACTATGTATATTTAATATAAATTTCACTAAAAAAAAAGTATCTTTTTTAACTCTTATCCGTCTCCTTTATGAACGATAAAATATATAAATTATGAATACTTGTAAATGCATGAATTGCGAATGTACCCAATGTAATTGTACAAATTGTTTAGAAAATAAATGCAGTTGTACTCAATGTAAGTGCAATAACTGTACTTGTTGTTAAACCCATTATAAAGGTTGGTATTACTACTAACCTTTTTTTTACTTTTGAATATGGACACTCAAAATATATGGAATACTTTCAATGATGAGCTTTATTTTTTCATTCTTAAAAGAGTAAAAAATGAAAATGATACCAATGATATTTTCCAAAATACCTTTTTAAAAATTCATAAAAACCTAGAAAAACTTAAAGACGAAGCTAAAGTAAAAGCTTGGGTTTTTCAAATTGCAAGACATGAAATAGCCAATCATTTTAATAAAGAATCTCTTTATACAGAACCTGTAAATACAAACAAAGAAATCCCTCAAAATCTATATTTTGATGTCTGCTGTTTTGATCGATTTATTAGCAATTTACCAAAAATTTACAACGAGGTCATCGAACTTGTTTATATCAAAGGTTTAAAACAAAAAGAAGCCGCACAGTCTTTAAATATTAGCTTAGAAAATGTAAAAGCTAGAATTAAACGATCTAAAGAAATTTTAAAGAAGAATTTTAAAAGCTGTTGTAAATACAACTTAGATAAACATGGCCATTTAATTGGAGAGCCAGACTGTGCTGCATGTAAACCTTGTTGAAATTTCACTTAAATTTTACTTACTTTTTTCACTAAACTTTCCGATAAATTAAACAACCATCTTACCTGCTCGGATACTAATTGTGTTTCGTGTAATTTCATCCGCATCTCTTTAGAAATAGGCAATCCTTTTTCAATTTCTATATCTCGTTCTTGCGCTAGGTTTTGAAAATAATCGTCGTAATTCTTAGTTGCTAAA
Organism: Algibacter pacificus; assembly: GCF_008033385.1. Classification (GTDB taxonomy): domain Bacteria; phylum Bacteroidota; class Bacteroidia; order Flavobacteriales; family Flavobacteriaceae; genus Algibacter; species Algibacter pacificus. Next base: position 93,666 of record NZ_VOGY01000003.1, read on the forward strand.
GCTAATTCTTGAGGTTCTAAAGTTATATTATACTCTTCTTTATCATTCAATATGGCTATTGCAATTTCTAAATTTGATAAAATATGTTTTACATAAATTTCAAACTGTTTTGGAGCTTTGCCTGTTTCATTAGTTCTAATGTACATACCTAAGGCCGAAAGTGATGATAAATAGGTATTGATAATAGTCATTAAATCATAAATTATAGCACTATTTTCTTGTTTAGATTTTGGTTCTTGAATCAATCTTTGGTAAGCTGCATTTAAATTTCCGACTTGTAAAAAAGCTTCTTTTCTAGCCAATTTATATGCTGTAGAAGCCTCACCTTTTACATGATATAGCGTATCTATTTCTTTAAAAAATTCTAAAAATGACTCCAATGCATGTGAAAAAGATTCTTTAATATTTTTAGATTCCCAAGCGGGCCAAAAAAAGTAATTCCCCACAAAAGCTAATAAGGATCCAATTAAAGTATCGAAAACTCTAAACTTGATAACGGTTAAAATATTGGGGTTAATTAAGGCATACATAAAAATAACATATACCGTAATAAAGGCAGCCGCGTTTCTATAATTGTTTTTAACTAAAGAAAAACCAATAACTAATGATGATGCCGCAATAATGGCGTAAACTATTGGATTTTGTGTTAAAAAAACAATACCAACACCAATTACAGCACCAATTAAGGTACCCACTACCCTATGTATAGTGCGCTCTTTGGTTAAACCATAACTGGGCCGCATAATAACAACCACTGTTAATAAAATCCAATAAGGTTGTTGCATTTCAATAACGTTACCAATAATAAAACCAATAAGCATGGTAAGTGTTAACCGCAATGAATGTCTAAATATGGGCGATTTAAAACTAAAATTTGCCTTTAATCTTTTAATATCGTAATCCTGAGGCGTTATAAATTGTTCGGCATCTTTAATGGCTCTAATTTTATCATTTTTAGAATAGCCATCCAAAATCCTAAACATATCATTTAGGTTACTTATTTGTTTTTCTTGATAGGTATTATAGTTTAATAAAAATATAATCTCTTCTCTATATTGAGATAATCCCATATTGACTTTATAAATTTCAATATGGTTTTCTATTTTTTTAAGTAATACTTTAAAATTGTTATTAAAAGATAATTTTTCCTCTTTTAAAATAACTTTTGAAATATGGTTTAATCGTTTTGAAACTTCCAAAATTAACAGTTTAAACTCATCTATAATTTCAGGATGATTTTTAAACGATGCATCTAATTTATCATAATCAATAGTGTTAGAAATAGCCAACTCATAAATTTGCATAATTTTAGAAAAAAACAGTTGTTGCCTTCTCGTTCTATTACTAAAACCAGCGCTTAATCTTTTTTCTAGAATCACTTCTCTTATGGTTTCATGAAGCTCATTAATCTCCGTTTGAAGTTTAAAATTTTCTTCTAAAAGGTTGGTTCTATCATCAGTTTCAACCAATAATTTTCCTCTAATTTTTATAAATTCCGCTGTTTTTTCAATCAGTTCAACAAACAAAAAATCTACCTGAACGCTTGGTAATACTAACTGCGTTAACATGGTTAAAAATAAAAACCAAACACCGCCCAAAGCAATAAATAAGGCATGTTCTAAAATAGAGGTTTCTGCATTTTGATGAGCAAAAGCTAAAACCAACGATAATAACCCCACTAATGAAATTAATGAAGCTCTAAAACCAAATACCGAAATATAAGACACTGAAAATACCAAAATGGTTAATAATGGTACCATTACAAAAAAATAACTACTAAAATATCCGATTAAAAAAGTAATAGCAAACGATAAAATTATGGATACCAATATACCGTAAAACTTATGTTTAAAACTCCCCGGAACATCCGATGGCGCGCATAAAATAGCCCCTAAAGCAATACTAAAACCTATATCCAATCTATCAAAAAAATAAATAGATATTAACACCGGTATTGCCATGGCTAAAGCCACTAAAAAAGCTTTAATAAAATGTATACTTTTAAAGTATCTAATTAAATTATTAACCATACGCCTAATTAAGTTTCAAATTTAAGAAGGATTTTTAGGGAAGGCTATCTATTTTGTATATTTAAATTTAAAATCATACTATAAATTTATTTAAATAAATTAACGTCATAAAATTTTATGTATGATGATGTACAGTTTTGTCATTTCGAACGAATAGAGAAATCACATAAAACTATATTATTTTAGTTTTTTATAATTATTAGATTTCTCTTAAACTAGAAATGACAGCATAAAAAAACCCTTCAATATCCCCTGAAACATAACAAATACATGCGTTAGGGATTGAACGGTTTGTTTGAAATCCTTTTTGTTTTCCTTAAAAAACAAAAAGATTGAGTAGTGAAAGCCCGACTCTAGCTGTACTTTTATGATACAGCTAGAGTAACGCCCAAATTATATTTTTATAGATATTATTCTGGTTTTCCTATTAAATTAAAATCTAAATGTTTTTTAACTAAATCGGCATTTTTAACACTTACAATAATCTCGTCTCCAAGCTGGTAAGAAATTTTATTTTTACTTCCCACCATGGCGTAATTATCTTGATCGAAAGCGTAATGATCGTCTTTCATATCACGAACACTCACCATACCTTCGCATTTATTAGAAATAATTTCTACGTAAATTCCCCAATCGGTAACTCCAGAAATAACACCTAAAAATTCTTCATCTTGATGATCTTGCATGAATTTAATTTGCATGTATTTTATAGAATCGCGCTCGGCTCTAGTTGCCAAACCTTCCATGTTACTGGAATGCTGACATTTTTCTTCGTAAATATCTGCATTTGCCGATTTTCCGCCATCTAAATACAACTGTAATAAACGATGCGCCATTACATCGGGATAACGACGAATTGGCGATGTAAAGTGACTGTAATAATCGAAAGCTAAACCGTAATGCCCAATATTTTTGGTGGTATATTCAGCCTTACTCATGGTTCTAATGGTTAAAGTATCCACTAAATTTTGTTCTTTTCTACCGTTTACTTCTTTCAATAAATTATTAAGCGATGAGGATACGGTTTTACGATTTTTAAAATCTAATTTATAACCAAATTTTCCAACTACAGTTTGTAATGTCTCTAATTTACTTTCGTCCGGCTCATCGTGCACACGATAAACAAAGGTCTTTTTTGGATCTTTTTTACCAACAAATTCCGATACTTTTCGGTTAGCCAATAACATAAATTCTTCAATTAATTTATTAGCATCCATGCTGGTTTTAAAGAATACACCAACTGGATTTGCGTTTTCATCTAAATTGAATTTTACTTCAACTTTATCGAAAGAAATTGCACCAGAACCCATACGTTTTCCTCGCATTATTTTGGCAAGCTCATCCATTTTTAAAATGGCATCGGCTACTTTTTGATCGGTTTTATAAGCTTCACCCGTTAACGATACTTCTTTTGGAATTGCATTACTGTTGCTTTCTATAATAGCTTGCGCTTCTTCGTAAGCAAAACGCGCATCGCTATACGTTACCGTACGTCCAAACCATTCGTTTTTAATTTCACATTTATCATTCATTTGAAAGACTGCAGAGAAGGTTAATTTCTCTTCGTGCGGACGCAACGAGCAGGCGTTATTCGATAAAACCTCTGGAAGCATAGGTACTACCCTATCCACCAAATAAACCGATGTAGCGCGTTCGTAGGCCTCATCATCCAAAATAGTACCTTCTTGTAAATAATGAGACACATCGGCAATATGAATACCTATTTCGTATAAACCGTTGTCTAATACTTCAAAAGACAGGGCATCATCAAAATCTTTAGCATCTTTTGGATCTATGGTAAAGGTTAAATCTTTACGCATATCCCGGCGTTTTCCAATTTCTTCTTCGGTAATGGTAGTATCGATATTGTTAGCAAACTCCTCAACTTCGTGAGGAAATTCCATGGGTAAACCGTATTCGGCTAAAATACCGTGAATTTCTGTATTATGTTCGCCTGGTTTCCCCAGTACTTTTAAAACTTTGCCGTTTGGAGAATCGGATTTTTCGGGCCAATCTTCTAAAGAAACCAGTACTTTATCGCCATCTTCGGCCTTATTAATTTTGTTAATAGGTACAAAAATATCTTTAGACATTTTGTTACTATCGCAAACTACAAAGGCAAAATTCTTTTTTTCGTGAATTTGAATCACCCCAACATATTCGCTTTTAGCACGTTTAATAATATTGGTTATTTCACCTTCCATTCTACCGCGAACTTTACGTTTGTACACGTAAAATTCAACTTCATCTCCATTTAAGGCTTTGTTAATATTGTTTGAGGCAATATAAACATCGTCCACAAACTCATCGGAAATAATATAGCCATTACCTCGGGCTGCTAAATCTAAAATTCCGGTGTGGTATTCTGCATTAACAACGGCTTTAAACTTACCGCGTTCTACTTCTTCAATTTCTTTTTTACCTTGTAAATCGCGAAGTTTCTTTATAATTTGATTTCGACTACTAGCATCGTTAACCCCTAATTTAGCGGCAATTTGCTTATAGTTAAACGTTTGGTTTCTTTCTTTTTTTAATATACTTAAGATTGTATTTGATAGGTTGGAAATCCCTTTACGTTTGGATTTTCCTTTTTTATTTCTTGTCATGTAATTTGTAATCATTTTAATTTCCTAAGATACTGGAAATTCTGTTATCTAATAGCGCTATTTAAAGAGAAGATGCGCTATTTATTTTGTACAAAGTTACGGTTTTAATATTAAATGATGTTTCGTAAAAGTTAAATAATAAAAAAAGGCTTACAAATTAATGTGAGCCTTTTTTTTCTTTATTTATAATAAACTATTGCTTAACTATTTTTTTTATTAATTTTCCTTTATTGGTTTCTATTTCTAAAATATACAAACCTGATTTTAATGTACTTATATTGGTACTTAAATTTTCACTTTGTTGAATCAACTGCCCTAAATTGTTAAATAAACGAGCTTGTTTAAACTGGATACCTTGATTTAATTCCATAGCCAATACATCCTTAACAGGGTTTGGATAGATTTGTACAGCTTTTGTGATATTAAAAGTTGATTTACCTAAAATAAGAGGATTAAAATCTTCCCAAATAGGAGCATTAGAATAAGCATCATGGGTACCGTTTAACACAATTAATTCTATATTTCCAGTCCATTTACTTTCACCAAACACATCAGTAGCTAAAACTAATGGTACAGGCCAACTAACGGTTACGGTTTCTAGACTATCTAAATTAGCAAAAGCATTTTCACCTATATAAGTAACCGTATTTGGTATAACAAGATCTTTAATTTTCATACATAAATTAAAAGCATCTTTTTCAATAGTAGTTACACCATTTGGAATAGTAACTTCAAATAAATTCTCGCAATTACCAAAAGCACCTGACAAAATAGTAGTAACGCCCACTGGTATAGTAATTTCTGTTATGTTCGAATTATTTGCAAAACCAAATTTTGCTATGGTTGTAACATTATACATTATACCTCCATTTACAACTGTTCCGGGAATGTTTAGAGTTCCAGATATAAAAGCAGTAGATAATGCTTTTATAGATACATCGGTACCACTAAGTACCGTATATTCATACAAACCATCATTAAAAGTAGTTTGTGCTTGACTTATTGATATACTGAAGAGAGTTATAAAAAAAAGTAGTTTTATTTTCATTATAATTAATTTTAATTTACTGATATTAAACAGTTTATTTTATTTTAGTGTTCAAATTTACTTAAAAATTATCATATTATATTAATATCAGGTTAAAGATTATGATAGAATTTTTTTTACAGAAAAAAATATAATTTTATTGTTATTCACATTTATATATATATAATTAATTTTTCTTTTAAATTTAAAAAAAACAATAGTGGTTATTATAGCTTGTGAATAGCGGTATAACTTTTTTAATATTTATTTTGATTTGTATTTTATTGAATGTTGTTGATAATAAATGAACAACTTGAAAAACTCTAACTATCTAAAATTTAAGGTTTTTTTAATTGTTATTAACAATTGTTAGTAATCTATATTAACAACTATTTTTAATAAATTAAACTATTAACAATTCTAAAAACTATACTTTTTGATGCTAATAACTTAACAGAAAATTTACGTTAACTTATTTGGATGTTAACTAAATGTTACTGATTGTAAAAATTATTAAATATTCAAACTTTTTCTTTTACAAACTAATCAACACTTATTAACAAGTAATCAATATAATAATACACATTAAATAACTATTGTTAATAACCCAAGTACAAATTACAGATTTCAATTTACAAGCTATTGATTTGTAAAGTCTTAATCTATTTTAGCACAAATTTAGCATTTGTATCTATAGATAACCCAATGCAAATATATAACAGGACTACATTATTTAGTACCTTTGCTTAAGTTTACTTTAATATATATACAATGACCATCTCTATAGGAAACGATCACGCAGGAACAGCATATAAATTTGCAATTATAAAGCATTTAGAAGCCAAAGGAATTACCATGATTAACCATGGTACAGATACCGATAATAGTGTAGATTATGCCGATTTTGTACATCCCGTAGCAAACGATGTTGAAAACAACACTTCAGAATTTGGAATTTTAATTTGCGGTAGTGCCAATGGTGTAGCTATGACAGCTAATAAACACCAAAAAATACGTGCAGGTTTATGTTGGAATAAAGAAATTGTACATTTAATACGTAGCCACAATAATGCTAATATTTTATGTATTCCGGCGCGATTTACTGCAATTCAACAAGTTATAGAAATGGTAGATGTGTTTTTAAATACAGAATTTGAAGGCGGTCGTCACCAAAATCGTATCGATAAAATTCCATTGTCTTGTTAATATCAATTTTAGCTATTAATAATTTTAAAAGGTTAAACCTGAAAATTGTTAATAGCTAAACTATTTGCTTCTTCAAACTATATTTTTATAACATAATGGGGCACCATCATTCGCATAGTCATCAACATGATATCAAGGATAAAAATCTAATGATTTCTATTCTTTTAAATATTGTAATTACAGTGGCTCAAGTTGTTGGTGGTTTAATTTCTGGAAGTTTATCGCTGTTGAGTGATGCTTTACATAATTTTAGTGATGTTATCTCGCTTTTGGTGAGTTATGTAGCTTCTAAATTATCTAAAAAGAAGGCTTCGGAATATAGAACCTTTGGTTATAAACGGGCCGAAATTTTAGCTGCTTTTATTAACGCATCTACGTTAATCATAGTGGCTTTTATTTTAATTAAAGAAGCGGTAGAGCGGTTTCAAAATCCGCAAGTTATTGAGTCTAGTTTAGTTATTTTTTTAGCCTTATTAGCCATTGCTGGTAATGGTTTTAGCGTATTATTATTAAAAAAAGATGCCAGTAATAATATTAATATAAAATCGGCTTATATTCATTTATTAACCGATATGTTGGCGAGTGTTGCGGTCTTTATTGGTGGCATGTTAATGAAATATTACCAGTTATTTTGGGTAGATAGTTTATTAACATTTTTAATCGCTTTATATTTAATTTGGGTAGGTTTAGATCTTTTAAAAACTTCAACCAAAATGCTCATGCTTTTTACACCCGAGCACATCGATATTAATAGCTTAGTTAGTGATGTTAATAAGTTAGATAAAGTAAAATTATTGCATCATGTGCATATCTGGAATTTAAGCGATAATGAGTTGCATTTAGAAGCGCATTTAGATTTGGAAGAAAATGTGTTAATAACTCAATTTGATACTATTTTAAACGAAATAGAAACATATTTACATGAAAATTATGATATTAACCATGTTACTATTCAACCAGAATTTAATAAAAACGACTCTAAAGATATTATAGTTCAAGATTAAATAGATAATTTTTTTTATTTCCGTGAAGACGGAAATCTTGTGATAAAAAGATCCTTAAAGGTTTAAAAATCTAGTAGGTATAAAAAAATATGATAAATATAATTGTTAAAAAATTTGCGGAACTTACAACCATAGAGTTGTACAACTTACTTCAATTACGAAGCGAAGTTTTTGTTGTAGAACAAGATTGCGTATATCAAGATATTGATGGTAAAGACGAAAAAGCACTGCATATTTTAGGTTTTAAAAATGAAAAAATAGTGGCTTATACCCGCGTTTTTAAACCGGGCGATTATTTTGAAAAAGCCAGTATTGGTAGGGTAGTAGTGGCTAAAAAAGAACGATCTTTTAAGTATGGTTATGATATTATGAATGCTTCAATTGAAGCTATTGAAAATCATTTTAAAGAGAAAAAAATAAAAATTTCCGCGCAAGCGCATTTAAAATCATTTTACAATAATTGTGGTTTTAAGGAAACCGGAGAGGAATATTTAGAAGATAATATTCCACATATTGCCATGCTAAAAGGTTAATATCTATTTTAAAAATTCTTCATATTTTTTAGGATTATTAAGAATTTCTGTAGCTTTTTTTATTCTCGAATCGTGTGTTTTGTAATAATCGTATAGACCTTCACTATAAGCATAATGTTTTATAATATTTTCGGTTAATGCTTCCATTAAAAAAAGCTTATTTTCATCAATAAGTTCCGTTTTCGATTGCTGTAAATTTGCTATTAGGGTATTATAATCCTGTTTAATATTATCATTTAATTCTTCTTTAGTAGCCATTTCAAAAGCTTTATTAAGGGCTTTTTCAGTTTCAGTTTCAAAAGAAAAATCGTTTGTTTTTAAGTAGGTTTTAAAATCGGAAAAATCGGAATCCGAAATTTGAAAACTCATAATATCCTCTATTTTATGCGTATAGTAGTAGTTTGTGGCGTAGTTAAAAACTAAATCGTTATCAATAATTGCCGTAGCCACAGGCGATTTTTTATTTTGGCCAACTACAACATCTGGAAATATACCGCCACCATCAAATACCTGACGGCCATTTTTGGTTTTGTAGGCATTATAATTTTCTTGTTTTACACGAACAGCTTCCCCATTATCATCGCGATGCCAATAATCTAACGCTTGAATACAGCGTCCGGAAGGTGTGTAATATCTAGAAATTGTAATTTTAACTTGGGTACCATAAGTCAGATTTTTTGGGCGTTGTACAAGGCCTTTTCCAAAACTTCGAGAGCCAACAATAACGGCACGATCTAAATCTTGCAAAGCACCCGAAACAATTTCACTAGCCGATGCGCTTCTACCATTAATTAAAACCACTAATGGTATTTCGGTATCCACAGGTTCTCCGGGGGTGTAATAGCTTTTATTATATTGTTTAACTTTAGATTTTGTAGTGACTACCAATTGGCCTTTTGGCACAAAAAGATTTACAATTTTTATAGCTTCTACCACTAAACCACCAGGATTTCCGCGTAAATCTAAAACTATACGTTCGGCACCTTGAGATTTTAAATCGCGTAAGGCATATTTGGTTTCTTTAGAGGCTTTGTTATTAAATTTACTTAAAACAATATAGCCTGTTTTATCATTTATCATAGAAAAATAAGGCACCGCTTTTATTTCTACTTCAGCTCTTTTTATAATGGCTGTTTGTGTTTTTCCTTGACGGTTGTAAGTGACTTCAACTTCGGAATTTGGCGCACCTTTTAGTAAATCTCCTGCATAATCTTTATAGGTTTCTATGGCAATTGAACCAACTTTTATAATTTCGTCGCCTGCTTTTAAACCCGCTTTATCGGCAGGATAATCTTTATAAGGTTCTACAATAACCAATTTATCTTTAAAGGTTTTTACTTTAGCACCAATACCCGTGTAATCGCCGGTATTATTAATTCTAGCAGCTTCCACATCCTGCTCGTTCATAAAATTGGTGTACGGATCCAAACTGGCTAGCATGCTTTTTATAGCCGTATCCATTAAATCTCCCGGATTGGTTTCATCCACATAATTCATATTAATTTCTTTGAATAATGTGGTAAAAATTTCGAGTTGTTTAGCAATTTCAAAAAAATCGTTCTTAAAAGCTGTCGTGGTTAAAAACAGCATACAAGCTATAACTGGAATTATTATTTTCTTTTGGAAGAATTTTTTCATGTGCTGTAATTTTATTCAGATATTTTATTTGAAAACTTTTCGAAGAGTTGTTTCATTTTGGTTTCAACTTCAGAATATGTAGGCTTTTCTTTGCCAATGTACAAAATCATAAACGTATATTGGTTTGTTACATTGTTAAAATATTCGGCCTTGTTTAAGCGGTAACATTCGCGTAGCAAACGTTTTATACGGTTTCTGTCGGGGGCTTTTTTAAAGTTTCGTTTACTTACCGAGACGCCTGTTTTTGCTATAACAGCATCATCAAAACTTGTTGATAAATAAACCATACGCAATGGATATGCCGAAACCGAATTTCCTTCGGTAAACAACTTATCGATAAGCTTTTTGCTTTTTAATTTTTCTTTTTTTGAGTATGTAAAATTCAAGGCATTTATATTATTAGGTCAAAGGTAATGAAATAAAAAAATCGGGATGAAGTGCTTTGTGGGAAATGTTGGAATTTTTAAGCACAAAAAAGCCTTTTCATTTTCACAAAAAGGCTTTTCAAAATGATATTTTAAATTTTTTACTTGATATTGTTCGAGGCATTCACATCGGCCATTAATCCCGATGGATCAATTTCAACGGTTTTTACGTCTTTTTTTGCATCAAAGGTATAAGTAGGGTAGGCCCAAGCCCAATCGCTAATTATAGTAGCTTTGGTTGGTTTTTCGCCACGCATCATTTGTAAAGGAATGTAGAAATCTTCCGAAGAACCATCAATATACGTTACTTTTAAATCTATAGGCATTGGCATTAAACCAATACGTTCTAGGGTAATTGTTTTTCCTTCAACGGTTTTTACGCCATAATCAATGGTGTTTGTGGTTTGTCCAAAATCGGTTAAATACCAATCCAATTCTAAACCAGAAACACGCTCTGCAGTACGCACAATATCCAATGGTTTTGGATGTTTAAAAGCGAAATCTGTAAAATATTTTTTAATTGTTTTTTTTAAGTTTTCCGATCCAATAACATAACCTAACTGACTTAAAAACACGGCGCCTTTACTGTATGCTGCTATACTATAAGAGCGGTTGTATGCATAGCGATCGGAATGCGTGGTAAGTGGTTGTTCTTTACCAGAATTAGCTAAGTAAATATAGCTTTTATAGGCATTTTCTAAAGGATGTGATTTTCCTTCGTTCATAATGTCGTTCTTAGCTAAAGTGCTTATGTAAGTGGTAAAACCCTCGTCCATCCATTCGTGTTTAGACTCGTTTGAAGCTAATAAAAACTGAAACCAAGTATGCGCCATTTCATGAGCAGTAACGCCAACTAAACTACCGTAACTTCTATTACCTGTAATTAACGTACTCATGGCGTATTCCATACCGCCATCACCACCTTGGATAACCGAGTATTGTTTGTATGGATATTTACCAACATGTTCACTGTAATACTGCATAAGCTCAACCGTTTTAGATTGCATTTTTTTCCAACTGGCTTTGTGCTCGGCATCTAACGTATTTTTATATAAAAAATGTAAAAGCGGTCCGTTTGGTACTTGTTTGGTATCGTGAATATAAGCAGGATCCGCAGCCCACATAAAATCATGAACGTTTGGTGCTACAAAATGCCAAGTTAATTTATCTGAATTCGATTTTGTAACGGTTGAAGTTTCATAACCATGCCCAATTTGGTTTGGATTTTGTAAATAACCCGTTCCGCCAAGTGTATAATTTTTATCAATCGTTATGTTAACATCAAAATCGCCCCAAACACCATGAAATTCGCGACCGATATAGGGGTCGGCATGCCAACCTTCAAAATCATATTCGGCTAGTTTTGGATACCATTGCGACATAGATAAAGCAACACCTTCAGCATTATTTCTACCCGATCTACGAATTTGTGCAGGTACTTGTGCATCGAAATCCATGGTAAAGGTTACTTTTTCACCGGGTTGAATAGGTTTTGCTAACTGTACTTCTAAAACCGTACCCACGGTTTCGTGTTTTAAAGTGGTACCGTCTTGTTTTAAACTGTTTACTTTAATGTAACCAATTTCGTTTGGTTTTAACTGTCCAATTCTATTGCCAACACGAGAATCTGGATCGGCAATGGTTTGCGAGCGTACATCCATTTCGCTACCGGGTTGAAAGGCATTGAAAAATAAATGATAATACACACGGTCTAAAACATCGGGGGAATTATTGGTATAAACTAAGGTTTGCTTGCCTTGGTATTGATAGTTATTAACATCCATATCAATATCCATTTTATAGTCCACATGCTGTTGCCAATAGGTAGCGGTTGCAGGCGAATTTAGAACCATTGATGTACTAGAATATGTTGTAGACGAAATACTTTTAGTTGTTGAACAAGATAAAAGTAAAGCGATACTTAGGATAGAAATATAAATTTTCTTCATAATATATGGAATAAAAAAAGAGGCCGAAGAGCCTCTTTTTAAGTTTTAATTAATGCGTTTTGGAGGCTAAAATTAATGCGTTGTAGGCATTTACAATTTTACCAGATTTGGATAGATCTGCAAATGGTTTTATATTGTTAGTATCGCCACCAACAATAACCTTGCTTTTTATAGCTAAGCCAGAATCCATAATAATTTGTTTTACTTGTGCGGCACTTAATTTAGGATAATACGAACGTATTAATGCAGCAACACCGGCTACAGCAGGAGCAGCCATTGAGGTACCGCCTTTAGTGTCATATTCATTTTCTGGAACGGTAGAGTATATTTTGGCACCAGGTGCAAATACATCTACATTTATTTTACCATAATTTGAAAAACTAGCTACAATACCAGAACCGTATTTAGGTTCTAAAGCACCAACTGTAATAAAGGTATTTGAAACTTCTGGTCCTATACCAACAGCATCATTTGGATAGACATCTACTTTATCTAAATTTTCACCTTCATTACCAGCAGCGTTTACAAAAAGCACATCTTTTTTTCCAGCATAAGCAATAGCTTCACGTACCCAATCGCTATGTGGTGAGTAGTATTTACCAAAACTTCCGTTTATAATAGATGCGCCATTATCAACCGCATAACGGATAGCTAAAGCAACATCTTTATCATACTCATCGCCGTTTGGTACGGTACGAACACTCATAATTTCAACGTTGTTTGCTACACCGTTTACACCTTTATTATTGTTGCGTTCTGCAGCAATAATTCCGGCAACGTGTGTTCCGTGGCTTTCGGTTTTTACAGTAGGTTTTACGTTTCCATTTCCGTAATATTTAGTCGACATATCATCTGGATTATCGCCTTTTATTCTACCGTTAAAATCTTTGTTTAGATTATAGTTTAATCTATCGTTAATTTGAACAACACCATTTTCAATTTGTTTTTTAGCTTCGGCTAAAGATTCCATATCGTTGCTGTAAAAATATTTTGCAATTTGTACGGCTTGAGATACGCTTTCATCTTCGGTTTTAATGGCGTTTACATCGGCTTTGGTGTAATCTGTTTTGTTTAAATATTTAGCAAGTGTTTCATCGGCATTAGAAATTTGCAGCGCCATTTGGTCATAATTGGTTTTATAACCCATGTATTTTTGATATTCTTTATCGTATTCCGCTTTAGCTTTAGCATAGTCAGGATTACTCGTGTCTCCTTTTGCTAAAATTCTAACAAATTCTAATTGTTCGTTGTAAGTATCACCTAGAAAATTCCATCCGTGAATGTCGTCAATATAGCCGTTTTTATCATCATCTATGCCATTGCCTGGAATTTCTTTAGGGTTGGTCCAAATCACATCATTTAAATCTTCGTGGTCAATATCAATACCCGAATCTATAACCGCAACAATAACTTTATTTCCTTTTTTGTTTTTAATAATTTCAGCGTAAGCTTTATCTACACTCATCCCAGGAATGGTGTCTGTTACTAAATCTAAATGTCCCCAGTTATGTTTTTCTTCTTTGGTTAAATCTGAAACTTTTAAAGGGGTATTATCAATGTTTTCAACAGGTGTAGAAAGTATGGGAGCTACGCCTCCACAACCTGTAATTAGTAGCGCTGCAAATGCAGATACGGTGATCGATTTAAATGTATTCATGTTAAGTATTTGAGTTTATTTTTATTTGAAAATATCTTGAGTAGTATAAGTTTCGTTTAATCGCACACCTTTTTCGGTATGTTTTACGGTAATAATTTCGTTGTGTGCATCGTGTTCTAAAAATAGATAGAACTTATTATCGGCTGCTAAATTAAGGAAAGATTCTTTTTCGTTTAGCGTTAATAATGGTCGGGTATCATAGCTCATTACAAAAGGTAAAGGGAGATGCCCAACGGTTGGTAATAAATCGGCCATAAAAGCTATGGTGTTTCCTTTGTAATTAATAAGCGGAATCATTTGCTTATCGGTGTGGCCGTCGGCAAAAAAGATATCGAATCCTAAATCTGAATTTTTAAGTAAATTAGACTCGGGAAGCTGCATAAATTTTAATTGCCCGCTGTCTTCAATAGGAAGAATATTTTCTTTTAAAAAGGAAGCTTTTTCACGATTATTGGGTTGGGTTGCCCATTGCCAATGGTTTTCATTACTCCAATAATGCGCATTTTTAAAAACGGGTTGGTACCCTGTTCTATCTTTATTCCATTCTATAGCTCCACCAGAATGATCGAAATGTAAATGGGTTAAAAAGACATCGGTAATATCATCTCGATGAAAACCATGTGTTTTTAGTGATCCATCGAGTGTATCGTTACCCCAAAGGTGGTAATAACCAAAAAACTTATCGGGTTGCTTGTTTCCCATACCTGTATCAATTAAAATGAGTTTGTTACCATCTTCAATAAGTAAGCAACGTGCAGCTATATCTATCATATTATTAGCATCTGCTGGGTTAGTACGTTGCCAAAGTGTTTTGGGTACCACCCCAAACATGGCGCCACCATCTAGTTTAAAATTACCGGAATTTATTGGAAAAAGCTTCATATGGATGTAAAATTAAAAAAAAGGCAACGATATTAGCTAATGGTTATGAATTTATTAAGAATAAATTTTATTTAAAAAACCTATAGGTTTAATAGGATTTTAACTTAACTTTGTAAATTATTAGTTACTCTATAATTTTTAATTGAAGGTATTTTTTTCATATATTCTTTTGTTTGCTTTAATTATCAGGCCCTTATACAATATTGGATATATTGGCTATTTTGAGTTAAATATAAATTACATTATTGAAACGTATTGTGTTAATAAAGAAAAGCCGGAATTACAATGTAACGGAAAATGCCACTTGGCAACTCAATTAGGTTCTAAAAAAGACTCTTCAAACCAAACTTCTGCTTTAAGTGCTTTATTTGAAGCTTTTGTACCTGTTTATTTTAAAGAATACAAACAAATTTCTTTTTTTAATTATAATGTAAAAACCTCGATATCTTGGGATTATAAAGATTTGTTAACTCATGTTTTTATAGATAAATTAGATCCTCCTCCAAAAGTTTAATTTTTAACAAGCTATAATATTTTTATGCGCTTGTAAAATATTTTATTAAACAAGAAGGCGTGTTAAGTTTATTAACTTTTGTATAAATAGTTAGTAAATGCAATGGGCTATTATCTAATTTTCAAAATTTAAAAATGAAACAATTATTAATGCTCGCTATTTGTTTAGCGGGTGTGTTTACTTATGCACAAAAATCGTACAGAGGTCAGGTTGTGGATCAAAATAACAATCCATTACTAGGAGCAACAGTTCAATCTAAAACTAATTTAAATAATGCGGTAATTACCGATAGTGAAGGCAAATTTTCCATCATTTTACAAACTGGTAATATGGTGGTTGTAAAATTTATGGGGTTTTTAACTGAAGAAAAAGCGCTTTCTAGTTCTAACCATATTATTCAATTAAGCGAGAATGATGAGCTTTTAGAAGAAGTTGTAGTTTCTGCAAGTAGAGAAAAACAACTTAGAAAGGAAGTACCAGCATCTATTTCTGTAATTTCTTCTAAAGCAATAACAGAAACTAAAGCCTTTGGTATAGATCAATTATTAAACAATATGCCCGGTGTTGTGATGACGATGTCTAGGGCTGCAGGAAACGAGCAACACATGATGTCTGTACGCTCACCAATTAGTACCAAATCGCTTTTTTTATACGTGGAAGATGGCTTACCTATAAGGCCAACAGCTGTATTTAACCATAATGCGCTTTTAGAAATGAACGATGTTTCTTTTAATCGTATCGAGGTTTTAAAAGGACCTGCATCCAGTATTTATGGTAGTGAAGCTATAGGTGGCAGTTTTAATTTTATTACTAAAAACCCAACTAAAGATTTATCTGGTGGTGTTGGTTTTCAAATTAATGATATGGGACTTACTAAATACGAATTGGATTTTTCTAAATACGCTTCGGAAAAGGTTGGTTTTTACCTTGGTACGCAATATGTACAAAGAAAAAATGGTCCTGTTTCTCATAGTGATTATGAAAAGTTTGCTTTAACTTTTAAAAATGTAAATCATATATCACCTTCTGCTAATTGGATAAATGTTTTTGATATTATCGATTACAGATCGGATATGTCTGGTTCTTTAAGTGAAGAAGATTATAGAGCAGGAAATTATGAAAGCGATCAAACGTTTACCGAACGCGAAGCACTTGCTTTTCGTTTTAGAAGTACAATAGATAAAACATGGAATGCCAATAATAAAACCGCATTTAACTTTATGTTTAGAAGAAATATTATGGATCAAATTCCATCTTATCGTATAAGCCAACGTACTGCTAGTGGTGAAATTAATAGCAATAAATTTAAAAGTTATGTAGGTTTATTGCAACATAAAATAGATTTCAATTTTGCAAAATCTTCTTTAATTTTAGGTGGAACTCTAGATTATTCGCCTCAAGATTATGAAGCAGAAAGTATAGCCGTAACCATAGATCGTGATACAAATATAAATACGGGCTATTCTGTAAATACGGGAGATTATATACTTAATTACGACGCTAGTATTTTAAATTACGCTGGATATTTACAATATGAAATAAATCCTATAGAAGCCTTAAAAATTACAGCTGCATTACGTTTCGATAAGTTTGAATACGATTATGATAATTTAGCTGAAGGTGTTGCAGGGCCAAGTGATTCTAAAAATAATTACGATAATTTTTCACCTAAAATAGGTGCAAATTATAATATTTCTAGAAACTTAGGTATTTATGCCAATTATTCTAATGGATTTACCCCACCCCAAACATCTAGCTTATACAGAAACAGTTATTTAGATGAAGGTGATGAGGTTTTCGATTTAAAACCTAGTGCTTACGATAACTATGAAATAGGAACCTATTTCAATATTTCAAACACCTTTAAAGCAGATATTGCCATGTATGTATTAGAAGGCAAAAACACTTTAATTACGCTGCGTGACGACAATGATGATTTTTTTAATGTTAATGCTGGAAAAACCCGATCTTATGGTATTGAATATGGTCTAAACTATACACCAATTCAAGGTTTGAAAATTAGCCATAACGGAAGTTTTTCTAAACACAGATATATTGAATTTTTTGATAGTGCTGTAGATTACTCTAATACAGATAGAGAAACAGCACCTTCGCTTATTGGTACTTCTAAACTAATATTTGTGCCACAAGATATTAAAAATTTAAGCCTGAGTTTAATTCACGAAATGGTTGGTGAGTACAACACAAGTTATGAAAACCAAATAGATAATCAAGATGGAACTTTTAGTACAGCAACTTATAAAGGGCACCATGTTATTAATGCTTTGGTTGCGTATAAATTTAAAAATTTTGAAATATGGGCTCATGCTTTAAATATTTTTGACGAGCTGTACTCTGCCAGGGCATCTTACAGTAAATGGACAAAGAATAATACCTATACAGTGGGTAATCCGCGAGCGTTTCATTGTGGAATAAAATATAATTTTAAATAAAAAAGAAGCTGCCAGTAAAGTAAGTTGGGGGAGATATTGAGTTTTAGAAATATGTTTTTTACGCTATTAATTAATTTTAACATACTCAATATTATTAAGATTTACTTGGTGGCTTTTTTTATTAATATTTTCTTATGAAGAATAAAAAATTAAATCAATGGCTCTGGAAGTGGCATTTTATAGCTGGTCTTGTTAGTTTACCTTTTGTAGCTTTATTAGCCATTACAGGTGGTATTTACTTGTTTAAAGATAAATATGAAGCACCGCGCCAAGAGCATATAAAAATTGTTGAGGTTACAGGAGAAGCTATATCATATCAACAACAATGGCAATTAGCGAAAACGGCGCTGCCCAAAGGGCCAAATACTATGGTTCTTTCTAATGAAAAAAATAGAGCAACAGAGTTTACCTCGGGTATGTTTAGTCATAAAAACAGTGTGTTTATAAATCCTTATAAAGCTGAAGTTTCTGGGCATATTACTCCAAAAAGTTCTAATATGTATACCGTTAGAAAATTACACGGAGAATTGCTTTTAGGTAAATTTGGAACCAAAATAGTAGAACTTATTTCTAGTTGGCTTGTTGTTTTAATTATTACAGGAATTTATGTGTTTTGGCCTAACAAAAACGAAGGTATTAAAGGTTTGTTTAGAATACGAACATCACATGGAAAACGCACATTATTTAGAGATTTACATACCGTTTTAGGCTTTTGGATTTCTATATTGTTGTTAATGACGTTGGCTGGAGGAATGCCCTGGACCGATGTTTTTGGAAGTAGTTTTAAATGGGTGCAAACCGCAACAAATACAGGTTTTCCTAATACATGGGATTCTAGAGGTTTAAAATCTAATACTCAAGGAGAAGCCATTACATTAGATCATATGGTGAAACTTGCTAATTCTATGAATTTAAAAGGAGAAGTGAGCATCGGTCTACCAAAAGATGAGAAAGGTGTATACAGTATTTATAACTCTACCTTTGATTTGGGTGCGCAAAAGCGCTTTCATTTCGATCAATATTCTGGTAAAGAATTAGTGCACCATAATTGGGAAGGTGTAGGTATTTTAATGCGTGGCCGTTTATGGTTTATGGCATTTCATCAGGGGCAATTTGGGTTATGGAATTGGTTGTTAATGCTTGGTATTGCAACATTGCTTGCCTTTATTGCTATAGCAGCTTTAATATCGTATTTAAAACGAAAAGAACCTGGTAAATGGGGAACGCCAAAAGTTCCTAAATCGTTTAAAGTAGGTTATGGTGTTGTTGCTTTAATATTAGTACTTGGTATGGTATTTCCTCTATTTGGTGCTAGTATTATTCTAATTTATTTAATTGAAATATTAAGAAACAAACTCAAAGTAATCGAATAATATTTACAGAGATAAACTCTACATAAGTTTTGAAAACTATGTAGGGTTTATTTTTAATTATTTATAACGGTTTTTAAGCGTTTTCCAAAATCGAAAAGGGCTTTTATTTCTTTCATACCGGCTAAACGTTGTTTTCCATAAATGAGTAAATCAGAGCCATTAGACTCGACGTGATAATAGGGATTGCTTTCGAAAAAATGGATAACGTCATCATTAAAAAACTGACTAATTTCATCGATATTTTCACCTAAAAGGTAAAAACGATCCGAGAAATCATCGTGATTTTTAATTTCTATATCTTTAAATCCAGCCAGAGCCGATACTTTTTCTAAAAAACCTTCTTTGTCTAAAGTGAATTTTGGAATATTGCTATTTATATTAATGTAAAGCATGGTTTTCCTAATCACTTCTTTGGTTATAAATTCACCTTCGGAAAATTCAATATCAAACAGTTTCATTTTTTTATCTTCATGAGATAATTTGTTGTAAATATGATTGATATGTTTAGTATTAAAAAATTGAAAATGATTTAAAAAGGAAACTTCTTTTTCTTTTTTAGAATCGTAATTATAATGATAATCGCTGGCCAAACGTGCCATACTGGTTTGACGTTTTGTTAAGTTCTTTTTTAAAATTTTTGGTACTGGAAGCATTCGTCTTAAAGCGAATGGGTGTTTGGAATCGGTATCGTGCATATCTAAACCAATAACATCAAAACTACCTCCACGTTTTTGAAATAATTCTTGGTAATTATTCATGTTTTCCATAACGGTGTGATCTACAAATTCACAAAGTGAAAAATCGACAATAATATCTTGATTTTCTGGTACGGCATCGAGTTGTTCTTTAAGGCGGTAGTAATTTAAAAAACTGCAAAAATGCTTTACACTTACATAATAGTTACGATCTAAACCTGTTTCTTGATACATTAAAACATTGGGCTTTAATACATTTCTAATAAACAAACCAGCACTTTTATTAATGATAATATGAATAATTAACGTAGCAATAACACCAGAAATAATACCCGATATTAAACCTATTTTTAGAGTGATAATAAGGGTTACAAAAAAGATTACCAGCTGTTCTTTTCCTATAGAGAATATTTTGGTAATAACATCTGGCGAGGCTAATTTGTACCCGGTATAGACCAAAATACCCATTAAAGCAGGTAACGGAATTCGGGTAAGTTGGGAACTAAAAAGTACAATAAATAAGACTAAAAAAACCGCATGGAAAAAATTGGATGATCTGTTAGATGCACCATTATTAACGTTTACCGAGCTTCGTGCTATTACGGTAACTACGTTTAAACCACCAAGAAAACCGCTGCCAATAGTGGCTAACCCTAAGGCTTTTAAATCTCTATTTACGTTGGAGCGTCTTTTTTCAGGATCTAGTTTATCCACGGCTTTTATACTTAATAACGATTCTATACTGGCAATAAGGGTGAGCGCTAAAACACTGGCCCAAAAGGAAAAACTCCAAATACCATTAAAATTTGGTGTAGGAATATCGGCAATAATAGCTTGAAAACTAGGTATGCCAGAAATCATGTATTCTTTGGCTATAGGATTGGGTTCGTGCAAGCCAATTTCAAAGTAATAGCTAAACCCGATAGAAAGAAGAACAATCCACATTGGTGCTGGAATAAGTTGTAAATATTTATTTCTAATTTTAGAATAAAATAGCATAATAGCTAAACTAATAACACCAGCTAAGGCGGCATAAATTAATCCTTTATTTTCGTAGTGCAGGGCATCGTTAATAGTAAAAGGTATTTCTAATAAATAATCTATAGTATCCTCGCGTTTTATTTTATGCGCAAACATAATATGGAATTGTTTTCCTAAAATAATTAACCCAATAGCAGCCAACATACCTTGAATGGCAGATGATGGAAAAAAATTAGCCAAAGCACCCATACGTAAAAAGCCAAGTCCTATTAAAAGCAACCCAGAAAAAATAATAGCGACATAAGCGTTTTCTAATCCTAAAGTAGTAATTGCTACTAAAATAACGCCCACTAAACCATTTCCTGGACCTACAATAGTTACATTGCTTCCTCCTAAAACAGACACAACAATACCACCAATAAAGGCGGTAATAATACCAGAAATTGGAGGAGCATCACTAGCCATCGCTAAACCTAAACCAATAGGCAGGGCAATAAGGCTTACCACAAATCCAGAAAAAATATTTTGGGGTAAAGTTTTAAAAAAATGGATGATGTTATTTTTTTTCTGACTCATTGTAAAATTAACACGTCGGTTGGTAATTCGGTTAAAATATGCTCAATATCATGAGGAAATAAACGGTCCCAAAAGGTCATTTTTGTGGGCGCATTCATAACTAATAAATCGGCACGTGAAATTTGTGCATAATGGCCAATAGAATATCCTTTTTTACCAAAAATTGGTTGTAATTTTATAGTGACATTGGTGGTGTATTCTTTTGGAATATGACTTATTATTTCATTAATTCTAGAGTTTTCTCGTAGTTTAATACGTTCTTTTATAATGAATGCATGCCGTAAGGTTTTGTCATCATTTACTTTTACAGCAATTTCATTTTTGTTAATTTCTTCAACAATAGTTATTTTTTGTGCTTCCAGTTTTTTTGCTACATAAAAAGCTGCTGTAATGGTGTTTTCGGTTTTTGGATCTTTTAACCCATTAACTACAATATGTTGGCAAGGTACACGCTCTATGGAAGGCTTAACTAATAGTAAAATAGAACATTTGGCTTGACGCGAAATTTTTCGAGCAATAGAGCCTAGATAATATTTTACAAAACGTTCCCGTTGTAAAGCTCCAAGAATTAATAAATCTATACTTTTTTCTTCGGAAACCGATAAAATAACATCAACCGGTTTACCTGTTTTAAAAACCACTTCAAAATTTAAGTGGTCTTTTTCAAAAGTTTTTAGAATTTCAGAAAATGTGTTTAGCTTGTCGTTAGAGGCTTCACCAACGTGAATTAAAAATAATTTAGCATTGAAATAAACAGACAGCCTAGCTGCTTCAAAAAGATTTGCTTTTAAGTTTGGCGAAAATGCCACACCAATTCCAATACTTTTAAAAGGCTTTAAACTCACGTGTTTCACTGTTTTTTGCATAAAGTTGAAAGATAACATTTTTTAAAAACTACAAGTCATCTGTTTTACTTAAATTAGTCTTTTTTATATATTTTTAAATATGACAGAACTAGCAGGAATAATAATTTTAGGCATTTTAGCACAATGGGTAGCATGGAAATTTAAAATTCCAGCTATTTTACCGCTTATTTTAATAGGTTTATTGGTTGGACCTATTGCTGCCGAATTTTTAAGCGAAGATGGAAGTAAATGGATAGAACCTATTTGGAATGGTACCAAAGGGTTGTTTCCTGGAGAAAGCTTATTTTTCTTTGTTTCGCTGGCTATTAGTGTTATTTTATTTGAAGGCGGGCTAACTTTAAAACTTAGTGAAATAAAAAATATAGGTCCAGTAATTACTAAATTAATTACTCTGGGTTCTGTGGTTACTTTTTTTGGAGCGGCATTGGCGGCACATTATATTTTTCATTTAAGCTGGCAAATTTCCTATTTATTTTCAGCATTAATTATTGTAACGGGACCTACCGTAATTACACCTATTTTAAGAAATATCCCAATGAAGAAAGATGTATCGGCGGTTTTAAAGTGGGAAGGTATTTTAATAGACCCTATTGGTGCCTTAGTTGCTGTATTGGTTTTCGAGTTTATAAGTGTTGATGCCGGTGGTGAGTTTACCAAAACAGCGCTCATTGAGTTTGGTAAAATTGTGCTTTTTGGTTTTACTTTTGGTTTTACTTTTGCTCATGCTATGAATGTTATAATTAACAAAAATTTCGTACCACATTATTTATTAAATGTGTTTGCTTTGGCTGCTGTACTTGGCGTTTTTGTATTATCCGATGCATTCGCTCATGAGTCTGGTTTACTTGCTGTTGTGGTTATGGGTATGGTGTTAGGAAATTCTAATTCGCCTTACTTAAAGGAGTTGCTTTATTTTAAAGAGTCGTTAAGTATCCTGCTTATTTCTATTTTATTCATTCTTTTAGCGGCTAATATCAACGTCTCCGATTTAATGTTAATTTACGATTGGAGAACTGCGGGACTTTTCGCTATTATAGTTTTTGTTATTCGTCCCATTGGTGTTTTTATAAGTACGCAGGGCTCTAGTTTAAAATTTAACGAACGCCTTTTTATTAGTTGGGTTGGTCCTCGTGGAATTGTAGCAGCTGGTATTGCTTCGTTATTTGGATTAAAACTAGCAAAAGAAGGTATTCCGGGAGCAGAATATATTACACCTTTAGTGTTTATGATTGTGTTAGGAACCGTTCTATTAAACGCTACTACAGCACGTTTGTTCGCTAGAATGGTAGGTGTTTTCTTGAAAAAATCTGAAGGTATTTTAATTATTGGTGCTTCTAAGGTTTCTAGATTATTAGCGCATTATTTAGTAACCAATGGTAGAAATGTGGTCCTTATAGATAGTAATGAGCGTAGCATTAAAAAGGCGAAGGATTTAGGTTTAACCGCTATGACTGCTAATATTTATTCGGATAATTTAATGGATGATATTGAACTGAATAATATTGGGTATTTAATGGCTTTAACCATAAATTCTGATATTAATAAGTATGCTATTGATAAATTTAGAAAGCAATTTGGTGAAAACGGTGCGTTTAGATTAATTTCTAATGAGGAAATGAATGATGAAACTAAATGCCCTAAAGAAGGTCTATTTAGTAAAAAAGATCATTTTACGACATTAAGTGAAGTTGCTAAAAACCATGCATCGATACAGGAAATTGATTTGGAAAATAGAGAACATTATGAAGATTTAATTGAAATTACTAATAAGGATAAAGATATTATTCCTTTGTTTATAAAGGATAACAATGGTGAGTTGCATATTATTTCTTCAAATAATTTGAATGTAGATACTATTGAAAAAGGATTTCAATTGGTGTATTTAGGAAAACCTATTGATGTGGAGGATGTTTAATTATACAGGGTTTTTTCTAATTACTTTTCGGTGTTCTTTTTTTGGTGATTAAAGCAAATACGCCTATAGTGTTATATTGAAATGCTTTTAGCGGATTGTTGCAAAAGCGATAGTAGTGGTTAGCTTTTGGCGAGGCGCGCATCGAGCCAAAACTAGTAACGGATAGCGCGGTGGCTTGCCATTTGCCAAAAATATGACAATAAAAAACCCTTAAAAGTAAAGACTTAAAAGGGTTTTGTTTTGTTAAAAAAAGGGGTGTTTTTTATTCTCCTTTAAGTTGAAGGTTTGTAAATTCTTTTGATACTATTAGGGTGTTATCTTTAAATTTAACATCGGTTAAATCTACATATTCGTTATCTACTTTTATAGATTTTACCTTGAATGGTAAACCTAGTATGTTTATTTTATACGTGTTATATGGAGTTGTGTAATCGCCGGTATTATGAATTCTAATAATTAATTTATCATCGGTTCCTGCGAGATTAAATTTTCTAAGGCTATAACGGCCTTTTGTATAATCGTAACCATCTCCAGCATCTTCATAGAGAATAGAATCTTCTTTACCGTTTAGGTAGTAAACATCTAAATTTACTTGATCTATTGTTTTCTCGCCAACATATTGTTGTATGGGGTATTTTGGAATAATGGCACCTGCTTTTACAAAAATAGGCATGCTGTCTAAATCGGCATCAACCCAAGTTTCTTTACCTCCAATTATAATGTCGTTTGTCCAATAATTATACCATTGTCCTTTAGGAATATACATACGACGACCTTTGGCGTTTGGTTCGTTTATTGGGCAAATTAAAAGTTGGTTTCCACAAATAAATTCGTCTGTTCTGTAGTGGGTTTGTGTATCTTCTTGATCGTAAAGCACTAAAGATTTTAGCATGGGCACATTGGCTTCGGAATATTGATGAAATGCTGTATATAAATATGGTAGTAATTGGTACCTAATTTCAATAAATTTTCTAACAATATCTGTTATTTCTTCATCGAAAGCCCATGGTTCTTGATCGCCATGATCTCCAGAGGAGTGTGTTCTACAGAAAGGGTGGAAAGCACCTAATTGAATCCAACGTGCATATAATTCGCCGTTTGGTTGCTCTGCGAAACCTCCAATATCCGATCCTGCAAATGAGAATCCTGAGAGTGCTAAACGTTGTGCTTGTATGTTTGCTATTTGTAAATGCTCCCATGAGGCTACATTATCGCCCATCCAAGTTGAGGTGTAACGTTGCGTACCAGAATATGCCGAACGTGTAATTACAAATGGACGTTTTGGGTAGTTAAACTTCTTTAATCCATGGTAGGTAGCTCGTGCCATTTGCATACCGTAAATATTGTGTGCTTTGTTGTGGCTACATGGGTTACCATCATAATCATGACGTACATCGGACGGGAATGTTTTTCCTGGCACATCCATTACAGCGGGCTCATTCATATCATTCCACACCCCTTTTACTCCTATATCTTCAATAAGTTCTTTAAATAATCCAGCCCACCATTCGCGAACTTCTGGACGTGTAAAGTCTGGGAAATAACATTCTCCTGGCCATACTTTACCTTTCATGTAAGGGCCATCGGCACGTTTACAGAAATAATCTTTATCTAAACCTTCTTTAAATACACTGTATTCAACGTCTATTTTAATACCCGGATCGATAATAACAACGGTTTTAAACCCATCGTCTGCCAATTCTTTTACCATACGTTTTGGGTTAGGGAAATAATCTTCGCTCCAAGTAAAACAACGGAACCCCTCCATATAATCGATGTCTAAATAAATAGCATCGCAGGGTATTTTAAGTTCTCTAAATTTAGATGTAATTTCTTTTACGTTAGATTCTGGGTAGTAACTCCATTTACATTGGTGATAGCCTAATGCCCATAAAGGTGGTAATTCTGGCGTTCCTGTTAAATCGGTATAACTTACTACTACGTCTTGCATTTTAGGGCCGTAAATGAAGTAATAATTCATTTCGCCTCCTTGTGCCCAAAAACTGGTTACGTTGCGTCTTTCTTGGCAGAAATCGAAAAATGTTCTAAAGGTATTATCGAAGAAAATCCCGTAAGATTTTCCGTTATGTAATGCGGTATAAAACGGAATGGCTTTGTAAATAGGGTCTGTATCTTTCCCAAAGGCATAAGAATCTGTTGCCCAGTTTTCAAAACGACGTCCTTTTAAGTTTAAGTGCTGAGGTTTATCGCCTAAACCATAATAACTTTCTCCGTTTTGAGCAGATTTACTCATTTTAACGATATCGCCACCCAATTCGTAGCTTTCTTCCCAATGGAAGCCAAGTTCATCTTCACAAATAATAGTTTGGTCTTTAGCATCGAAAATAGACTTTCTTAAATCTGATTTATGAATATGACAAATTAATTTGGCTGTGGTAACGATGTATTTTTCTTCGTCGTCTGTAATTTCTAAAAAATTATAACCACGACTGGCATTATGGTCAATGGCATAAGAAAAATCGTTATCAAATTTTCCAACCGTAGTATATCTAAAACGTAATACGCTATCTCTTAAAACTGTAAGTTCTAGAATAACATTGTTTGATGTTGAGAAATGTAGAACATCGACATCTTTGGTTTGTTTTACTATATTAGAAGGAAATAAGTCTCCTTTATATTCTAACTGCGTATTTAATATCATGCGGAAGGTATTAAAAATTAATTAGCGAAATTTACTGAATTTTGTAAAGTCAATTGGCAATTTTTTATCAAAAATTGAAGTAAAATAATGTGTAAAACTCAAATATTTAAGGATTTAATAATAAATTACTTAAACAATAGGTGATATGTGTTTTTTTTCTCATAATTAAATTGAAATGGTAAAATAAAAAACACCAATGAACAAATTTTCGGTTTGAAATTCTATGTTAATTGATGTATGCTTTATTATAAATACAATGAAAACAAATTAATTGTTTTATTTAAATTGAAATATAGAAACTGATAATGGCGACAATGTTACTTTGGCCGAAAAATCCTTTCCGTTCCACGGTTCATTTTTAATGGTAATTTGTTTTTTGTTTAAAACACCACTACCACCAAATTCTTTGGCGTCACTATTAAAAATTTCTTTTAGTTTCCCTTTTACAGGAATGCCTATTTGATAGTTTTCACGTACGCTAGGTGTTAAATTACATACCACTACCACATCATTTTCTGACTCATAACCTTTTCGGATGTATGACATTACGCAATTTTCATGATCGTCGTAGCTAATCCATTCAAAACCTTCGCCAGAAAATGGTTTTTGGTATAAAGCGGGTGTGGTTTTGTATATTTTATTTAATTCTTTAAAGTAGTTTTGGAAGTTTTTATGAGCGTCAAACTCTAATAAATTCCAATCTAAACTGCCTTGAAAATCCCACTCGTTATACTGTGCTATTTCGCCACCCATAAAATTAAGTTTAGTACCCGGGTGGGTAAACATGTAACCGTAAAGTAAGCGGAGGTTTGCAAAACGCTGCCATTCGTCTCCTGGCATACGTCCTAAAATAGAATTTTTACCATAAACCACTTCGTCATGCGAAAGCGGAAGCATAAAATTTTCAGAAAACGCATAAGCTAAACTGAAGGTAATATCATTTTGGTGGTATTTTCTATATATCGGGTCTTTAGTAAAATACTCTAGTGTATCGTGCATCCAGCCCATCATCCATTTCATTCCAAAACCTAAACCACCTAAAAATACTGGTTTTGATACGCCTGGGAATGCTGTAGATTCTTCGGCAATGGTTTGTACATCGGGGAACGATGCGTAAATTTCTTGGTTTAATTCTTTTAAGAAATCTATGGCAGCGAGGTTTTCTCGACCACCGTAAATGTTTGGTTCCCATTCGCCATCTTCACGAGAATAATCTAAAAATAACATGGAGGCTACGGCATCTACACGTAAGCCATCGGCATGGTACTGATCCATCCAAAAAGCAGCATTACTAATTAAAAAGGATTTAACTTCGTTACGCTCGTAGTTAAAAATTAAACTTTTCCAGTCTTGATGATAGCCTTTTCTTGGGTCGGGATGTTCGTATAAATTCGAGCCATCGAAAAAGCCTAAACCGTGCGCATCTTCTGGGAAATGTGAAGGAACCCAGTCTAGAATTATTCCAATATCATTTTGGTGAAGCTTATCGACTAAGTATTTAAATTCTTCAGGATAGCCAAATCTTGACGAAGGGGCAAAGTAGCCTGTAAGTTGGTAACCCCAAGACGGATCGTAAGGGTATTCCATAATAGGCATGAGTTCTACGTGTGTAAAATTCATGTCTTTTACATAATTTACTAAATCGTCTGCCAATTCAAAATACGATAAAAAACGATCTTCTTCAATTTGTCTTTTCCACGATCCTAAATGAACTTCGTAAACGGAATATGGGGCATCTAAAGCGTTTTTATCTTTACGCTTTTTCATCCAATTGGTATCTTTCCATTTATATGAATCGTCCCAAACAATAGAAGCTGTACTTGGCGGATGCTCGCAACGGCGTGCGTACGGATCGGCTTTTTCAGTTTTTATATCGTTGTTATTACTCTGTATTTTATATTTATAAAGCGCTCCTTTACCAACTAATGGGATAAAACCTTCCCAAATACCACTGGAATCCCAGCGCACGTTTAATTGGTGTTCACCTTCCATCCAATAATTAAAATCGCCTATTACGGAAACTTGTTTTGCTGTGGGTGCCCAAACAGCAAAATAAGTACCTTCAATACCATCTAGAGTAACTAAATGCGACCCCATTTTTTCGTAAAGCCTGTAGTGTTTTCCACCTTTAAAAAGGTTGATATCAAATTCTGTAAATAAACTATAGGGTTTTACTTGTGCCATAAAATTATGTTGTTTGTTCCTTTTTTAAGGAAGTTATGTCGTTTTTATTAAGGGTTGAAACCCTTAAGTTTTACTTGTTAATTTTAAACAGATGGAAGGGTAATGTGGGGTGTAACTCCACAAAATTCCATTCGTTGTTCCAATTATATCTACTGTCGGTCATTAAATCATGCATCTCTACATTATGCCCATGGTGTATACCTAAATCGTGCAAAGGTAGTTGTACTGTACCTTGTTGAGAATTGTGAGCATCTAAACTTATAATCACAAAAACTTCGTTTGTTCTATCATTATTCCATTTATAGAAAGCCAATAAGTTATCATTTTCTATATAACAAAATTTAATATTATTGGTTTGCTGTAAGGCTTCATTAGTATTTCTAATGAAATTTATTTTTGATATTACCGTGGTTAATTTATTTTGAATGTTCCAATTGTAATGGGTGATTTGGAATTTTTCAGAATTTAAGTATTCTTCTTTACCCAACAATGGCTCGGATAGCATATATTCGAAAACAGGGCCATAAATACCAATACTAGAACTTAATGTTCCTGCTGTGGCATAGCGGATAATATGTTGAGCTTCGTTGGCACCTTGTAAGTGATACGGGTTAATATCTGGCGTGTTTGGCCAGAAATTAGGTTGCATATATTCTTTAAGTTCACTTTGTGTTAACTCTTCAACATACTCGATAATTTCATGTTTATTTTCACGCCATGTAAAGTAAGTATAAGATTGTGTGTAACCTTGTTTTGCTAACTGTTGCATTACTTTTGGTGCTGTAAAAGCTTCGGCTAAAAAGATAACATCGGGATGTTTAGATTTGACTTCGGAAATAATCCAATTCCAAAAATAGAATGGTTTTGTGTGCGGATTATCAACTCTAAAAATTTGGATACCACAATCTATCCAATAGAGCAGAATATCTAAACATTCGTTCCAAAGCGCTTTGTATTCTTCACTTTCCCAATAAATAGGTAGAATATCTTGGTATTTTTTAGGTGGGTTTTCGGCATATTGCACGGTACCATCTGGTCGCCATTTAAACCATTTTGGATGGTCTTTTACCCAAGGATGATCGGGTGCAGCTTGTAAGGCATAATCCATAGCAATTTCCAAATTTTGGTCTTTTGCCGATTGAATTAAGGCTTTAAAATCGTCTATATTTCCTAATTGAGGATGAATATCTTTATGGCCGCCATATTGCGATCCAACGCCCCAAGTAGAACCCACATCGCCATGTTTGGCTTCTGTAGTGTTGTTTTTTCCTTTTCTATTAACTTCTCCAATAGGATGAATGGGTGGTAAATACACCACATCGAACCCCATATTTTTTATTCTTGGTAGTAAACGGGCACAATCGTTAAAGGTACCGTGTACGCCTTCGTGTTGGGATGCTGAACGTGGGAAAAATTCATACCAAGTACTAAATCTTGCTTTTTTTCTATCTACATAAACTTGGAAGGTTTTAGAGGTATTGGCCAGTATTTTTATTGGGTTGGCAAAAAAGATGTGGTATAATCGTTCTTTTGCAGCTTCGGTTATAGCTTCCCCGTAACGATTTTCATCTCTAAAAATATGGTATAAATATTCTAAATAATTTTTATCGTCACCATCTATTATTTCAAGAAGCGGTTTAATATATTCGGCCCCTTCAAGAAGTTCTGAAACCACGTGTTGACCATCATTAATTTTTCTTATTAAACCGTATCTCCAATTTAAGGCGTAGTCTACCCAAGCTTCCACTTTATAGTCGTAAAATCCTTGTTTTTCAACAGAAAATGAACCGTTCCACTCATCATTACAAGAAAGAACCATTCGCGATTCTTGCCAAGTATTGTCATTTTCGTGCTTGTAACGTACCGAGGCGCCTAAAACATCGTGACCATCGGCCATAAGGTATGCTTCAATATTTACAATTTCATTTACAACACGTTTTATATAAAATTCGCCATGATTTACTGTTGGCGAAACATAATCAATTACAACTCTTTTTTGATTTTGCATTATTTGATTCGTTATGTTTGATAATCAATAGGTAAAATTGCTGATGATGTTAAACGAATTAGCACAATTAGCAATCTTATTTTTAAAAGATAATTTAGGGTTTTATTTTTATTAAATAACGTATCCTGAAGGAATTACTGCACCATTTTTAACAACCACAATACCGTCTTTAATAAAATACATATCGGTTTCTTTATCTTTTAGGTGAGGCCCTCCATTGATTCTAACATCATCACCTATACGGCAATTTTTATCTAAAATACAGTTTTTTATAAAACAGCGTTCGCCTATTCCTGCAAGGACTTTTATATGATTGTTTTCTATTTCTTCTAGAGTTTCGTAGAAGTCGCAGCCCATCATATAAGTGTTTATAACGGTAGATTCTTTACCAATTCTGGAACGAATACCAATAACCGATTTTTCAATCTTGGCAGCACCAATGATACAGCCTTCAGAAACCACAGCTTTGTCTAAAACAGTCCCTGCTATTTTTGTAGTTGGCAGCATTCTGGCATGGGTATAAATACGTTTTTTTTTATCGTATAAATCGAACTGAGGGATATCATCTGTTAAGCCAAGGTTGGCTTCGAAAAACGAATCTATATTTCCAATATCAGTCCAATAGCCTTCATATTGGTAACTTAATGTTTTATGATTGTGTATAGATTGTGGAATAATTTCTTTCCCAAAATCAATTGTATCTGGGTTTTCCATAAGTTTAATAAGTAAATCTTTATTAAACACGTATATACCCATAGAGGCAAGGTAATTTCTACCTTGGCCCTTCATTTCGTTACTCACTTCCGATGTCCAATCTGGAAGTAAATCGGCGTCAGGCTTTTCTATAAAAGAGGTAATTATGTTTTCATCATTTGCTTTTAGAATTCCAAAAGATGTGGCGTCTTTGGCATTGACAGGTATGGTTGCAATTGAAATTTCTGCATTGGCAGCTTCATGAGCTTCAATCATTTTATCGTAATCCATTTGGTATAGTTGATCACCAGATAGAATTAAAGCATATTCAAAATCGTGACTTAAAAAATGATGCATACTTTGTCTAACAGCATCTGCAGTCCCTTGAAACCAAGTTTTACTTTCTGGAGTTTGCTCTGCAGCTAAAACATCAACAAAAGCGCTACTAAAAAAACTAAAGTGGTAAGTGTTTTTTATGTGCTTATTTAGGGATGCTGAGTTGAATTGGGTTAAAACAAAAATACGTTTAATATCAGCATTAATACAGTTAGATATTGGAATATCTACTAGTCTGTATTTTCCTGCAATTGGAACTGCTGGTTTAGATCTTCTATCGGTTAGCGGGTAAAGTCTGGATCCTTGACCACCTCCTAGAACAATGGCTAAAACTTTGTTATTTATCATATTTATTAGTTTTTTATGCTTAGTTTATAGTATTGATTTGTATAGTGTTTCTACTTGTTTAGCAATGGCTACCCAATCAAAATATTCTTCAACACGTTTTCGGCCATTTTTAGCCATGGTTTGTTGTAAATTTTTATCGTTTATTACATGGTTAACGCCTTGAGCAAGATCTCTCGAAAACTTATCGGGGTCAACAGGCTCAAAAGGGGCTTCTTTTTGTTGTTGTAATGGAATGAGTAACCCCGTTTCTCCATGTACAACAACTTCTTTTATACCGCCAACAGCACTTGCTACAACGGCTGTATTACAGGCCATAGCTTCGATGTTAATAATTCCGAATGGTTCGTAAATAGAAGGACAACAAAATACATCGGCATGCGAGTATAATTGAATAATTTCTTCTTTAGTTACCATTTTATCAATCCAAACAACATTTTTTCTAGTTTTTTGAACTTCGTTAACAGCTTGTTTCATTTCTTCACCAATTTCTGGAGTATCCGGTGCTCCTGCACAAAGTACTATTTGTGTTTCTGGATCTATATATTTTATGGCATTTACTAAGTGAATAATCCCTTTTTGGCGTGTAATTCTTCCAACAAAAAGTACATATGGTTTGTTTTTGTCAACACCATATTCGTCTAAGGTTTGTGTTTCTGGTGTTTCAATATATTGCTCTAGATTGATACCATTGTAAATAACATGTATTTTACTTTCGTCTACATTAAAGTGTTTAAGTACGTCTTCTTTTGTTTCTTCAGAAACGGCAATAAGTGCATCGGCCATTTCAATAGCTGTTTTTTCTATCCAAGAAGAGGCGTCGTAACCACGGCCTAATTGCTCTCGTTTCCAAGGGCGTAAAGGTTCTAGGGAGTGTGTGGTAATTACAAGTGGCGTGCCATAACATAGCTTGGCTACTATTCCTGCAAAATGCGCATACCAAGTGTGGCAATGTACTACATCGGCATCTATGGGATCGGTATTCATTTGTATGCCTGTACTTAAGGTTTTAAATACAGATTTTAGCTTATCGTCTGCGTTATCAAAAATAGGATTATCAAAAGGGTAACCTTTTACACTTAAATTTTCGGATTTTGAATCTTGATCTCCAAAACATCGAACATCCATTTTCATTAATTTGGATAGTTCATCAGCGAGGTATTCAACATGTACCCCGGCTCCTCCATACACATATGGTGGAAATTCTCGTGTGTAAAAAAGTGCTTTCATTTACTAGTTTTATTTTAAGGTCTACAGAATATGAATATCAAAATTATTTGGCGTAGTTTTTTTTGAATACCAAAATAATTCTTAATCATAGGAAAATATAAAGAACGTATTTGTTTTTTATAAAAATAAAAACAATTTGTATAAAGGTTTCATTTTATGATAGACAAATAAAAAAAATAGTAACCTCGTTTTATATACTGTATTTTGTTTCAAAAGAAACAATAATGATGTCTAAATTTTGAAAAATTGGCAGTAATTATTTTTTTTTAAAAATTAACTAATTTCTATAGCCAACTACCAAGGTGCTAATAGCTGTACAAGTTTAATTGTTAATTAAATTTCCTATGTTATAAACATACAAAATAATTGTTAACAAATTTCTTGTTATTTTATTTTTTAAGAAAAAAAGGTGTTATAGAGATTAATTAAAATTATTGTTAATAATTTTACGATAATTGTAATAAAGCTTGATTGATTATTACTGTTATCAGCTAAGTAGTTAGAATTATTCTAAAAATCAATTCAACTAAAAAATATACCAGTTTAGCCTTTTTTTATCCCATTTCAAGTCGTTTCGTTTTGTTTATATCTTGTTTTTATTCAGTTTTACAGTATCTAAAAAACGAATGGCTATGCATACAATCATCAAAACAATCCTTATTTTTTTTATTAGTGTTATTTCCGCTTTTTCACAAAACGATATTTCTGGGCAAGTGTTTGATAATACTAATAAACCTTTAGAATTTGCTAATGTAATTTTATACCATGCAACATCAAAACAAGTAGTTACGGGTGTTATTTCTTCAAAAAATGGAAGTTATAAATTTGAAGGAGCCGAAACGGGAACTTATTATATAGAGGTTTCTGTGTTAGGCTTTAAAACTAAAACATCTAAAGTTTTTGAGTTTGATAACAAAGCAGAAATTATTGATTTTATTTTAGAGGAAGACACTTTAGATGAGGTTGTAATTACACACAAACGCCCAGTTATTAAGCAAACAGCAGAAAAAATGATTATAGATTTAGAGCAATCTGAAATGATAAATTCGAATTTGCAAGATGTTATGCGGGGTGTTCCGGGAATTATTGTTACTAATAACGGTATTAGTTATGCCGGACAAAGTAATATTAGAATTTTAATAAACGGGAAAACTACCGACTATATGGATATGGATACTTTACTGCGTGAAATGCCTGCCGATAATATTGCAAAAGTAGAACTTGTAGAACAACCTGGTGCCGAGTTCGATGCTACGGGTTCTGGACCTATAATTAATATTATTTTAAAGAAAAACGTAAAGCTTGGCACGCATGGAAATGTTGCGACTTGGGTTGGGGAAGATGAAGGTTTTGAGCATGGCACAAGCGCCTCAATTGCGAGTTATAAAAACAAAATTAATTGGCAATTAAGCACGGGTTATTCCAGCCCAACGTGGCGAGAAGATCTATTTATTAATAGAGCCGTTGGCGATGCTATTTACGACCAAAGGACCATTGAACCATACAACCCTAAAACCTTTAGAGTAAGTGGTAGTATAGATTATTACATAAACGATAAACACGCTGTTGGTTTTGGGGTTAGAAATAGCGATACAAATTCCGATAGAATTGCAAATAGCACCAATATTATAACATCGCCGACAAGTACAGATTACTTATTATCCGAAAATAATTTTAATCGCGACCAAAAGGTGTTCAATATAAACCCGTATTACGAGTTTAAAACCGATGCACATAAGCTTACAGCCGATTTTAATTATGTGGATTATAAAAACGATAATGAAAACACTTTAGTATCTCTGCCAGGCAGTACCATAGCATACACAAACCAAAGGTATTTACAAGACGGGAATTACCAAATTAAAACCTATAAGAGTGATTATGTTCGTATGTTTTCCGAAGATTTTAAACTTAGTTTTGGTGCCAAATACTCGCAAGTTAATACCGATAGTGATTTAAAATCTTTTAGTGAAAATGAAGAAGGTGCATTTGAGTTTGATGAAGTCGCAAGTAATACTTTTTTGGTAGATGAAAATATTTTCGCCTTGTATTCTAAAGTTAACTTAACTCACGGAAAATGGTCTTTTTCTGGTGGTTTACGTTTTGAAGATAGCAGCACAAAAGGTACATCGAGCAGTGATAATGAAACTAGAGAACGCAAAATTTCTAAATTATTTCCGAGTGCGGCATTAAGCAGAAAAATAAATAACAATTTAACAGCTATTTTAGCCTATAGTTACCGTATTAGTAGGCCAAGTTATAATACCTTAAACTCGTTTGTTACGTATTACGACCCGTTATCATCCGATGTTGGAAACGAGAATTTAAAACCATCTTTTACAAACAAATACCAGTTTAATTTAACCTTCGATGGGCAGCCATTTTTTACCATAGCCTACAGCGAAACAAAAGATGATATGTTTCAGTTTGTTTCTCAAGATAATGATACCGCGCAAATAGAGCGCACAACAATTAATTTAAGCGATAGTAATAACTGGAATTTTAGATTATTTGGACCTTTAAGTTTTATACCTGGCGTAGACGGTTATACGGGTGTTATTGTAAGTCGAAATAAGTTTAAGTCTAACCTTAATAATTTAAATTTAGAAAAGTGGAATTTAATTTGGTTCACCCAAGCAAGCTACGAACTACCATGGAAAATTAATGCAGAAATTAGCGGAAACTATGGAACCGGTGCTTTAGAAGGCGGTATTGATGCCGACTGGTTTGCCGATTTAAACTTTTCTTTAGGTAAAAAGTTTTTAGACAATAAATTAAAAGTAAACCTCAGCATTAATAAAATACTAAATCGTGGTTTTGTTGGTGTTATAGATTATAATAATCTCTATGCAAATATTGAGAGTAATCAATCTAGACAAAATGTTCAGTTAAGATTATCGTATAGTTTTGGTTCTAAATTTGGTAAAAAAAGTAGCCGCAAAAATGCATCGCAAGAGGAAGAGAATAGAATTAATGATAATAATTAATATGTTTGTAATACCATGAATACCAAACTTAATAAAACCGATTTTTTAATTTTAGGCGTTTACTTTGCTGTATCGTTTATTATACAAGGAAAAGACTACTTAGATAGAGACGCCTTGTTAAGAGAGTATTTAATAGACTTTCCTGTAGAAATTATAAGCGTTACAAGTGTTATATTTTTATTTACGTTTTGGCTTATTCCAAAAGTTGTGGTTCAAAAAAAATATGCATTGTTTATTATTTATGGGTTATTGGTTTTAATAGTAATTACAGGTGTAGATTATACCATTGGTTTTTGGTCTGGTGATAATGATTGGGCTAAATACCCAACAGGATTCAACTTTGTTTTACACATGATAAGTTTAGGTACACAACAAGCAGCTTTTCCGTTTGCGTTATTTTTAACTAAAAAGTTTTATGAAGGTCAGAACGCATATTTAAAGATTGAAAAACAACAAAAAGAGAACGAACTAAAGCTGTTACGTTCGCAAATAGATCCGCATTTTTTGTTTAATAATCTCAACACCCTAGATGCTTTAATAGACAGCGATACGGGTAAAGCTAAGGAATATATTAACAGACTGTCTCTTATTTATAGATACTTAATAAAAACCAAAGATGCCGAGGTTATGGAGTTGGTTGAAGAGATTAAACTAGCCGAAAACTATATGTTTTTAATTAAAACCCGCTTTGCCGACGATTATGATTTTGCAATAGAAAAACACACCAATATTGACGATAAGTTTATTCCAACAGGCGCCATCCAGACGTTATTAGAAAATGTAGTAAAACATAATAAACCGGAGCACGGAAAAGCTATAAAAACCATAATTTCTATAAATGAAAATATGCTTTCTATAAGTAATACAAAATCTAGTATAAAGCCAAAAAATGAATCGTTTGGTACAGGTTTAGAAAATTTAAAAACGCGATATAAATTCTTGTCTGATAAAACTGTAAGCATTGAAAATACAGAAGACGTGTTTAAAATTGAAATTCCGATTATTAATTTAGTTGGAGAAAATTAGAAAAGACTATGAAAATTTTAATTTTAGAAGATGAAATTCCAGCGTACCAAAAGTTAGTATCTTTTATTAATGATTATTTTGAAGAGAATATACCCCACGATTGGGCACGTTCGATAAGCGACGGAAAAAAGTTATTGAGTGATAAGGTTTACGATTTTATTCTATCGGATATACAGTTGCTAGATGGTATATCTTTCGATTTGTTTAATGAAGTTTCCATAAATACACCCATAATTTTTTGCTCGGCTCACGACGATTATTTATTTCAAGCTTTTAACACCAATGGAATTGCTTATATACTAAAACCATACACACAAAGCGATTTTAAAAAGGCTATAGAGAAATACCAAGCACTTTTTAAACAAGGGCATTACACGGCTTTAAATAAGGATACTATAACCGAGTTAAAATCTGCTTTAAAAGAAGAGCATATCAATTATAAAAAACGATTTGTAATAAAAAAAGCCAAAGGAATTCAGTTATTAAATGTTTCGGAAATTACAAAAATTGAAGCTTCTGGAGATTTCTGTATAGCAACCGATTTAAAAGGAAAAAGACACACTATCTCTCAAACCTTAGGTGCTACAAATGGACAATTACAGCCTAGTAAATTTTTCAAAATTAATAGAAGTGAAATTATCTGTATCGATGCTATCGAAAATATAGAAAGTCATTTTAAAAACAGATTACTTATTACTATAACAGGCTTAAAAGAAAAAGTAATGACGAGTTCGTCAACAACTTCCGATTTTAGAAAATGGTTGGAGCAGTAAAAAAGAAAGCATGATTAAGTTATTAATCATGCTTTCTATATTTTTTCAGAATTATTTATTCTTAATCATTCAATTTTAATACAGCCATAAATGCTTGCTGAGGTATTTCTACATTACCTACTTGACGCATACGTTTTTTACCTTTTTTCTGTTTTTCTAGTAATTTTCTTTTACGAGAAATATCACCACCATAACATTTTGCGGTTACATCTTTTCTAAGGGCTTTAATGGTTTCTCTCGAAATAATTTTAGCACCAATAGCAGCTTGAATTGGAATATCGAATTGTTGACGCGGTATTAACTCTCTTAACTTCTCACACATTTTGCGTCCAATAGTTTGTGCATTATCGGCGTGAATTAAAGCAGAAAGCGCATCTACGGGTTGTGCATTTAATAAAATGTCTAAACGCACTAATTTTGAAACCTTCATACCAATTGGGTGATAATCGAAAGAAGCATAGCCTTTAGAAACCGTTTTTAAACGATCGTAAAAATCGAATACAATTTCTGCTAAAGGCATTTCAAAAGTTAATTCAACACGTTCTGGTGTTAAGTATGTTTGATTTACAACTAGGCCACGTTTTTCTATACAAAGAGACATCACATTACCTACAAAATCAGATTTCGTGATAATAGTAGCTTTAATAAAAGGTTCTTCTACACGGTTAACGGTGGTTGGTTCTGGTAAATCCGATGGGTTGTTTACAATAAATGGCTCATCTGGATTTTTGTTTGTAAAGGCGTGATAAGATACATTGGGAACCGTTGTAATAACCGTCATATCAAACTCACGTTCCAAACGTTCTTGGATAATTTCCATGTGTAACATGCCTAAAAATCCACAACGGAAACCAAAACCTAAAGCCGCAGAACTTTCTGGAGCAAATACCAAAGAGGCATCGTTAAGCTGTAGTTTTTCCATCGAGTTTCTTAGCTCTTCGTAATCTTCTGTATCAACTGGGTAGATACCAGCAAATACCATGGGTTTAACGTCCTCGAAACCTTCAACTATATTGGTTGTTGGGTTGGCAAAATCGGTAATAGTATCACCAACTTTTACTTCTTTAGCGGTTTTAATACCGGTGATTAAGTAACCAACATCACCGGTTTTTACACTTTGTTTGGCAACTTGATTTAGTTTTAAAGTTCCAACTTCGTCTGCAAAATATTCTTTATCTGTAGCGACGAATTTAATTTTTTGTCCTTTTTTAATTTCGCCGTTAAAGACTCTAAAATAGGTTTCAATACCTCTAAAAGTGTTGTAAACCGAGTCGAAAATTAAGGCTTGTAAAGGCGCGTCTGGATCTCCTTTTGGAGCAGGAACACGCTCTATAATGGCTTTTAAAATATTCTCGACACCAAAACCTGTTTTTCCACTAGCGTGAATTACTTCTTCGGGATCGCAACCTAAAAGATCAACGATATCATCGGTTACTTCTTCTGGGTTTG
The DNA here is from genome assembly GCF_008033385.1 of Algibacter pacificus. Lineage (GTDB taxonomy): Bacteria > Bacteroidota > Bacteroidia > Flavobacteriales > Flavobacteriaceae > Algibacter > Algibacter pacificus. The sequence goes on from NZ_VOGY01000003.1 coordinate 133,689, forward strand.
CACTTGGTAAATCGACTTTATTTAATACTGGAATAATTTCTAAATCATTCTCTAAAGCTAAATATAAGTTCGAAATGGTTTGTGCTTGTATACTTTGTGCGGCATCTACAATTAGAAGCGCACCTTCGCAGGCTGCAATAGATCGAGAAACCTCGTATGAGAAATCGACGTGGCCGGGTGTATCAATTAAGTTTAGTACATATTTTTCGCCATCGAGTTCATAATCCATTTGGATGGCGTGCGATTTTATAGTAATACCACGTTCGCGCTCCAAATCCATACTATCCAATAGTTGGGCTTGTTGTTCTCTGGCTGTAACCGAGCCTGTAAAATCTAACAAACGGTCGGCAAGTGTGCTTTTTCCGTGGTCAATATGTGCAATAATGCAAAAATTTCTAATGTTCTTCATAGTCAAGAGTCTTCAAAAAGTGAAGATTTTGCCAAAGATAGCTGTTTTCGTTGAGTTTTTCGAATAGACTTTTTAGGTTTCTTATAATGGGTGGGTTTCAATGTAATATGAAGAAAAGTTAATTGTCGTTTTCATGAGCTTTTAAATCTTCAGTTAAATCTAGTTTTCTAAAAGAAGGCGATGCTAATCCGGTAGCAACTACAGTAATTAAAGTCATAGTACCTCCAAAAACTACTGCGGTTACGGCACCGAAAAATTTCGCGGTAATGCCACTTTCAAAAGCCCCTAATTCATTTGAAGAGCCTACAAACATGGAGTTTACTGAGGATACACGTCCACGCATATGGTCGGGCGTTTTTAGTTGAAAAATAGTTTGGCGGATCACCATAGAAACACCATCCGTCATCCCACTGAAAAATAAAGCCATTACCGAAACCCAGAATATATTTGATAAACCAAACACGATAATACAAACACCAAATCCGAAAATAGCGACTAGCAATTTCATTCCTGCATTTTTACTTATCGGAATATATGCTGTAATGAGCATAGTTAAAAAGGCTCCAATGGCGGGTGCAGCACGTAAAATGCCAAAACCTTCGCTGCCTACTTTTAAAATATCTTGTGCAAAAACAGGAAGTAGAGCTATGGCACCACCAAAAAGTACGGCAACCATATCTAATGTCATCGCGCCTAAAATGGCTTTGGTTTTAAATACAAAACGCACGCCTTCTTTTAAACTTTGAATTACAGGCTCCCCAATTTTAGGATTTAAAATGGGTTTAGGTTTTATTAGAAGTAGTATGAAAAGTGACGAAAGTATAAATCCAAATATGATACAAAGCGACCAATGTACACCAATCCAACCAATGGTAAACCCTCCTAAGGCAGGTCCTAAAACAGCTGCCATTTGCCAAATAGAACTATTCCAAGTGGCAGCGTTGGGATATATTTTTTTAGGAACAATTAAGGCTACAAGTGAAAAAATGGTTGGTCCAAAAAAGGAGCGTAAAAATCCGCCAAAAAATACCAAAGCATAAATAGAATACAATATGGTTTTAGAACTCCAATGGCCAACAACGGTATCCCAAGTGAGTAAAAATAAGCCCAAACTAATTAATGAAAAGGCTGCAATACAGGTTGCTAATAGATTTCGTTTTTCTTTTTGATCGACAATATGACCTGCAAAAAGCGCCATAGTAAACGCAGGGATAATTTCCATTAAACCAATAATACCAAGGGATAATGGATCTTTGGTGATGCTGTAAACTTGCCACTCGATAACAATAAACTGCATAGTCCATCCAAAAACAAGTAGAAAGCGGACTAGTAAAAAGATGTTAAACTCTTTAATACGCAATGCGGCGTAAGGATCGTTTTTTGCCATGATTAACTTCCTTTGAAGTAAGGGTTTTTACTGATGCCTCAAAATTAAAACAACTTTGTTTCTTAGTTAAATTAAAAACTAAAAAATAATGAGGTTTTTTTATGCTTGAATATCCCGTATTTTCATTTGTAAACTTACATTACCCTGCCATTCATTTTCGTCGATAGAATAAACGGCTTTAAATGGTTTGCCTTCGGAAATAATATCGAATTTATCGGCCATGCTAAATCCAATACCAACGATTTGTTTTGTTGTACCTTGTTGCGTTGCCGTAAGCCTTAAATGGGTTTGATCTGCTCCTACAGGTTTTCCGTAACCGGTATCTATTAAGTTTTCGGTTAAAAAAACAGGAGTCATATTACTTGGTCCAAAAGGTGCAAATTGTTTTAAAATACGATTGAATTTTTCTGAAATATCGTTTAAATCAATTTTAGCATCAATTTTTATTTCAGGAATTAAAAGTTTTCTATCAATGGTTTTTGAAACTTCATCTTCAAAAGCTTGTTTAAAAGCCTCGTAATTTTCTGGTTTTAAGGTTAATCCTGCGGCATATTTATGTCCGCCAAATTGTTCAATATGTTCGCTGCACGCTTCCAAGGCATTGTAAACATCAAAACCTTTTACCGATCGCGCCGAAGCAGCCAGAAACTCGCCACTTTTAGTAAAAACTAAGGTAGGGCGGTAGTAGGTTTCTGTTAATCGAGAAGCGACAATGCCAATTACACCTTTGTGCCAGTTTTCATGATAGACTACAGTCGTTATTCTATCTTGTTCGTTGTTTTCTTCAATTTGTTTAAGGGCTTCTTCTGTAATTATTTTATCGGTATCTCTGCGATCTTGATTGTATTCGTTAATTTCTGCAGCAAATTGCGTTGCTTTTTCAATATTAAATTCACTGAGTAATGCTACAGCATAATTGCCGTGTTTCATACGTCCAGCAGCATTAATACGTGGTGCGACGGTAAAAACAACATCGGTAATAGTGAGTTCTGTTTTTTTAACCTGATCTAAAATGGCTTTAATACCTGGTCGCGGCGTACTGTTAATAACTTGCAAACCAAAATAAGCCAGCACTCTATTTTCGCCATTAATTGGGACGATATCGGCACCAATAGCTGTGGCCACCAAATCTAGATATTCGGTTAAATCTTTGGCTGTTTTGCCTTCTTTAGAAGCTAATGCTTCAATAAGTTTAAAACCAACACCGCAACCACAAAGCTCTTTAAAAGGGTAATTGCAATCGGCGCGTTTGGGGTCTAAAACGGCCACACAATCGGGGATGTTTTGTCCGGGTCTGTGGTGGTCGCAAATAATAAAATCGACACCTAATGTTTTAGCGTATGCCACTTTTTCAATGGCTTTTACACCACAATCTAAAGCGATAATCAGTGAGAAATCATTATCGGAAGCAAAGTCTATACCTTTATAGGATACCCCATAACCTTCGTCGTATCGGTCTGGGATATAGGTGTGAACGTTATCCTGTTTTGTTTTTAAATACGATGCCATAAGTGCTACCGATGTGGTGCCATCCACATCATAATCGCCGTAGACTAATATGTTTTCGTTATTGGCAATGGCTTGTTCTATACGCGCTACGGCTTTGTCCATATCTTTCATTAAGAATGGATTGTGCAGTTCGTTTAGCGTAGGCCTAAAAAAGGCTTTGGCTTCATCAAAAGTTTCAATACCACGTTGTAATAAAAGTTCTGCAATAATGGTATCAACCTGAAGTGCTTCTTGTAGAGCTTTTATTTTTTCAATAGGAGGTTTTGACTTTAGAGTCCAGCGCATGTTTTATTTTTTATGAAAATGAGTTTCAATAGTTAACTCGGCAAATTGACGAAACATCTCCATAACGCCACAGTATTTTTCAACAGATAAATCCACAGCTTTTTGAAGTTTTTTCTCGTTTAAATCGTCACCATAAAAATGAAAATGCATGGCTACTTTATCGTAATATTTTGGATGTTCTTCAGTTAAATTGGCTTCAATTTCAATTTTAAAATCGGCAACATTCAATTTCATTTTTTTTATTAAAGAGGCCACATCTAAACCAGAACAGCCAGCTAAACCAGATAGCATAAGTGCTTTTGGTCTATAACCTTCACTTTTTCCGCCGTTTTCTTCGCCTGCGTCTATAAATAAATTATGTCCAGATGGGTTGGTGCTTTCAAATTTCATTTCACCTAACCAAGTGGTGGTCACTAAATTTTTCATTTTATTTAATTTGTTTCTTCAAAAATAAGGTAAATAATGTAAAAGTGTTTTGGTCTATTTTTCAATTAACGGTTCTCCTTCAAAACTTAAACCTTCAAAACCTGTTTTCATAAAATTTCTAATGTTTTGGTGTCCCGTACCGTTTGGGTCTTTTAAAACATCGTCAAAATAAAACTGACCAAAGCAAGCTAAGGTTTCTTCTTTGGTTAGGTTTTCTAGTTTTGCGAAAGCAAATAATTTGCAAGAGCCTGAGTTTTCGCCAGCGGCATTTTCTAAGGTTCCGTTTTTAAATGCGGTTGGTGTAAAATTGTATTTTGCTTCTATGGCGCTTATGGTGTTAGCAAATACAATGTTTTTTGGGGTGTTTTTTAATTTTTCTATAAATAAATCTAATGTCATTTTTCTATTGATTTCATGTTTGATTAAAACTATAGGTTTTAGTGGTTCTAAAACTTTTAGCTACGAATTCACAAATTAAGTAGCATGGCTGAGTACTGTTTTTAAAATTTCACCAAGCAGACTTTTAGCCTGCCAACAAAACCTATAAGCTTAAGGTTTGTAGCGGTTATTTCTTTTTTCCGCCAACTATAATTACTATCTCTCCTTTTGGTGGTTTATTGGTGTAATGTTCTAAAACTTCTTTTGCTGTTCCACGAATGGTTTCCTCGTATAATTTAGTGAGTTCTCGCGATACTGAAACTTCACGATCTTCACCAAAATACTCACAAAAATGGCCTAAAGTTTTAATTAACTTATGCGGACTTTCGTAAAAAATCATGGTTCGGGTTTCTTCAGCTAAAAGTAAAAGTCGGGTTTGGCGGCCTTTTTTAACAGGTAAAAAACCTTCGAATACAAATTTATCATTGGGTAGTCCAGAGTTTACTAAAGCGGGCACAAAAGCGGTGGCGCCCGGTAGACAATCTACTTCAATGCCGTTTTCAATACAGGCTCTTGATAATAAAAATCCGGGATCGGAAATGGCCGGTGTTCCCGCATCGCTTATTAAGGCTACGGTAGTACCACTTTTTAATTTCTGAATAATATTTTCAACCGTTTTATGCTCGTTATGCATGTGATGACTTTGCATGTGGGTCGAAATTTCAAAATGTTTTAGAAGCTTCCCTGAAGTTCGGGTATCTTCAGCTAATATTAAATCGACATCTTTTAAAACTTCAATGGCTCTAAACGTGATGTCTTTTAAATTTCCAATGGGAGTTGGTACAATATATAGTTTACTCATTATTCAAATTTGGCTTCAATAATTTCCATAAAGCGGGTTTCAAACTCTTCTTTGTTTGTCCAATTATTGTAGTCTGGTTTTACCATGGTTTCAATAAAATGTTTGGCGTTATTAAAAGATTCTTTGGTGTTTATCTGTGATATAACACGATCGTAATCTTCATTTTGACCATTGAATAAGTGTTTAATAAAGGCTAGTTTGTCGTTTAATCCAATTTTTATTCCACCCGATTTTAGTTTATCATTCAATGATTTTTTATCATTAATCAGCTCCGTTTTTTCTTTTTTAACAGGGTCAAAAATAGGCATATCTTCAAAACCCAAAGTTAAATCTTCCAAATTTTGTTTTACCACTGGAGGTTCGGGTTCAATAGTATCAAATAAATCATCTACTTGCTGTGTTTCATGTGGCATTTGGGCTACTAAATCTTTAATGGTTTCCATTAAAGGTTCTGTTATTTCTTCGTTTGGGTTGTCTTCTATATTAGTATAAATGCCGTTTTCATGTTCAATATGGTCACTAAATTTATTATTGAAAGCTGTATCTAGCATGCTAAAAAACGAGGAATCGTTACCGATACTCGGGATCGCATCGTCAAAATTTTCCTGAGCAAATTTTAAAACCGATAGTTTTTCAAATAATTCTTTAGCTTCGGTATGCATTTTATTGATGTCTTCTTTACCTTTCAGTTTCAGAATTCTATGCGCTATGCTTACAAGTTCAGATTCTAATTTCTTCTTCATTGTTTATAAATTTAAAATTTAAAGGTATTAAGGCGCTAGATTTTTAATAAATTTGCTTCACCTTTATACAAACCAATTTTAGTGTTAAAATTACGAAATGTTTCTTGAAAATACGGTAAATCATAAAGAACAATTTGGATGGATTGAAGTGATCTGCGGCTCGATGTTTTCGGGAAAAACCGAAGAGCTCATCCGTAGACTTAAACGTGCCCAATTTGCAAGGCAACGTGTTGAGATTTTTAAACCTGCCGTAGATACGCGTTACGACGAGGAATTAGTGGTTTCTCACGACTCCAATGAAATTCGTTCTACACCAGTGCCTGCAGCGGCAAATATTCCTATTTTGGCCGATGGCTGTGATGTTGTTGGCATTGATGAGGCGCAGTTTTTCGATGATGAAATTGTGCGTATTTGTAATGATTTGGCCAATAAAGGTGTACGTGTTATTGTTGCTGGATTGGATATGGATTTTAAAGGAAACCCATTTGGCCCGATGCCAAACCTTATGGCAACAGCCGATTATGTAACCAAAGTACATGCGGTTTGTACGCGAACAGGCAATTTGGCGCAATACAGTTATAGAAAGGCAAAAAGTGATAGTTTGGTGCTTTTAGGGGAAGTTGAAGAGTACGAACCATTAAGCAGAGCGGCTTATTATAAAGCTATGGAGCGCGATAAGGTGCGGAATATTCAGGTAAATGAGGATGTTGAACAGAAAAAAAAGGACTCCGATAATGCTTAAGGCTCAAGAAACAGTCCTAGAAATCGATTTAAAAAAACTGAAACATAATTATAAGTATTTAAAATCGAGAGTTAATAAGGACACCAAGTTTTTAGCTGTTGTAAAAGCGTTCGCTTATGGAAATGAAGCTTCGGAAATAGCACTTTGTTTAGAAAATCTTGGTGCCGATTATTTTGCGGTCGCTTATATTGATGAAGGGGTTGCGTTGCGAAAAGCAGGTGTTACAACGCCTATTTTAGTGTTACATCCACAAGCTGTAAATTTTAATGTTTTAATTGAAAACAACTTAGAGCCTAGCATTTATAATACAAAAATATTAAAAGAATTTTTAGAGATTACTTCTTCGGAAAATAAACAAAATTATCCTATTCATATCAAGTTTAATACGGGTTTAAATAGATTAGGATTTTGGCAAGGTGATGTTGAAACTATTAAAAATATTATAGGTGAAACCAAAAGTGTTTCAATAAAATCTATTTTTTCTCATTTGGCAGCGAGTGAGGATTTGAATGAAAAAACATTCTCCTTAAACCAAATTGGAACGTTTAAAGCTATCGCTCATAATTTTGAAGAAATTTTTGGTTTCAAACCCATGCGTCACATGTGTAATACTTCGGGGATTTTAAATTATCCAGAAGCTCATTTTGATATGGTACGCAGTGGTATTGGCTTATATGGTTTTGGAAATTCCGAAGAAGAAAATAAGCACTTTAAACCTATTGCGGCCTTAAAAACCTGTATTTCTCAAATTCATCATCTTGAAAAAGGAGAAAGTGTTGGGTATAACCGTGCTTTTAAAAGTGAATCGGCATTAATTTCCGCTACTTTGCCTATTGGTCATGCCGATGGTCTTGGTAGGATTTACGGAAAAGGAAAAGGATTTGTTACTATAAACGGTAAAAAGGCAGCTATACTAGGAAATGTTTGTATGGACATGATTATGGTAGATGTTACTAATATTTCATGTGAAGAAGGTGATGAAGCTATTATTTTCGATGGGAATGCTACGGCTGAAACTTTGGCCGAAGCGGCAAATACAATTTCTTATGAGTTGATAACCAGTATTTCACAACGGGTAAAACGAAGAATTATTCGTGTTTAAGTGTCTTGTTTTTTGCTTAAATTGTGACTTTTTAACTATATTGTGGTCTAATTAATAATTAACCAAGAAAATTATAAAATTTAGAATTATGTTAAAAGAATTTAAAGAGTTTGCAATGAAGGGTAACCTTGTTGATATTGCAGTCGGTTTCGTAATGGGTGCAGCTTTTAAAGAAGTTGTAACCTCGTTTACAGGAGGCATTGTGTCACCATTAATAGGATTAATTTTCGATGCAGATTTCAAAGCGTTAAGATATCAATTAAAAGAAGGAACTTTAGACGAAGCAGGAAAAGTGGTAGGAGATGTATATTTAGAATATGGAACGTTTTTAACAAACATAATAGACTTTATTATTGTAGCATTTGTAATGTTCTTAGTTGTTAAAGGAATAAATAATATGAAGAAGAAAGAAGAGGAAGCTCCGGCAGCACCTGCAGGGCCTTCTCAAGAAGATTTACTTGTGGAAATAAGAGATTTACTTAAAAAATAACATTTTGTTAAATATATAACACTGTGTTATTTGTTGTTAAAAAGCCCTCGTTTTTAAAAAATGAGGGCTTTTTTTAGATTTTAAAATGGAATTAATACTTAGTTTTGCTCACAGAAATTTAATAAATATAAAAATATGAAAATAGCAGTTGTAGGCGCTACTGGAATGGTAGGCGAGGTGATGCTAAAGGTTTTAGAAGAGCGTAACTTTCCTGTTACCGAATTATTGTTGGTTGCTTCAGAACGTTCTGTTGGAAAAAAATTAACTTTCAAAAATAAAGAATATACCGTTATAGGTTTAGCCGATGCTGTTGCTGCAAAGCCACAAATCGCTATATTTTCTGCAGGTGGAGACACCTCTGTAGAATGGGCGCCAAAATTTGCGGAAGCGGGTACCACGGTAGTCGATAATTCTTCTGCATGGCGTATGGATCCAACTAAAAAATTAGTGGTTCCAGAAATTAATGCAAGCGAATTAACAAAAGATGATAAAATTATAGCAAATCCAAACTGCTCTACCATACAAATGGTAATGGCTTTGGCGCCGCTACATGCAAAATATAAAATGAAACGTGTTGTAGTTTCTACTTACCAATCGGTTTCTGGTACTGGTGTAAAAGCAGTAAAACAGTTAGAAAATGAAATTGCTGGTATTGAAGGCGAAATGGCGTATCCTTACCCAATTGGTAGAAATGCATTGCCACATTGCGATGTGTTTTTAGAGAATGGATACACTAAAGAGGAAATGAAATTGGCTAACGAGCCTCAAAAAATATTTAACGATCGTTCTTTCTCTGTATCTGCAACAGCAGTGCGTATTCCTACGGCTGGAGGGCATTCTGAATCGGTAAATGTTGAGTTTGAAAACGATTTCGATTTAGCTGAAGTTCGTAAATTAATAAGCGAAATGCCAGGAGTTGTGCTTCAAGATGATACCTCTAAAAACAGCTACCCAATGCCTATTTTTGCACACGATAAAGATGAGGTTTTTGTGGGAAGACTTAGAAGGGATGAAACACAACCAAACACATTAAATATGTGGATTGTTGCCGATAACCTGCGTAAAGGAGCTGCAACAAACACCGTTCAAATTGCTGAATATTTAGTAGCAAATAACTTAGTGTAATTTATACTCGATTAACATAAAAAAAGCTTCTGTAATTTTACAGAAGCTTTTTTTATGCGGTTATATCAGTTATTAATCTTGGTTTATAAATTGAATGGTATCAGCGCTTGAAGCTTTATTTAAAATAGTTTGAAAAATGTATTCGCAAACTTGTTTTTCACCTTCTAAGTTTATCAATTCTAAAGTGTCTTCTGGGGTGTGGTATTGTGGATGGCCACCTGTATGTATGCCTAAAACAGAGATACCGGCCTTGTAAAAAGACACATGATCCGATCCGCCTACAGAACCTGCGTGAACTATGGGGTTAAAACCTAAAGACTTTCCTAAGGTGGTCATAAAACTCACGCCGTCGGGAAAGGTGCCAGCACCACCCATATAAACATGTTTTTTAGCATTTAGTCTGCCAACCATATCCATATTAATCATTAATTTAATTTTTGAAATGGGTATCAAAGGGTTTTCTACAAAGTATTTACTGCCCAATAAACCTTGCTCCTCAGCTCCAAAAGCAATAAATATAATGCTTCGTTTTAGTGTCTCTTTTTTAGAAGCTAGTTTTTCTGCAATTTCTAATAAAGCTGCGGTGCCACTTGCATTATCATCGGCACCATGATAAACCACACCTCTTTTATCCGATTTGGAAGAAGGACCGCCAAGCCCTAAATGATCGTAGTGCGCACCAAGAACAATGTATTCGTTTTTTAGAACCGGATCATGTCCTTCAATAAAACCAATAACATTACAAGTGGTAACTTCTGGTTTTTCTTCTATGCCTTTATCAACTCTTAATTGGGCTTTAAAATGCTGCTTATAATTTTTACTTAAAGGTTGTAAGCCCATAGTTTTAAACTCTTTTTTAATATATTTTACAACACGTTTAGCGCCTTTTTCTCCCGGGAATCTTCCGCCGTTTTTATCTAATATTAAAAATTCTATATGATCTTTTATTTCGTTTTCGGTTATTTCAGTTTGAGAAAGCACACTAAAATACGATGCGATGAATACTATAAGTAGTGCTATTTTTTTCATGATTAGGGTTTTGAATACATTGCCAAATATATAATTATACGGCAATTTAATTCCGTTATTATTGGGTAAATCTAGAACTTTAACTTATGTTTTTTGCGTATTTTTGAATGATTAATATGATGAATCATGAAAAAAATAGCATTAACATTTTTCTCATTAAGCTTGCTAGTAGCTTGTGAAAATAATAAAAAAGAAAAAAAAGATATGGTTGTGAGTTATCCAGAAACAAAAACTGTAGATACTATTGATACTTATTTTGGAGTTGAAGTTAAAGACCCATATCGTTGGTTAGAAGATGATAGAAGTGCAGAAACCGAAGCTTGGGTAAAGGCAGAAAATATAGCGACAAATAATTATTTAGATAAAATTCCATTTAGAAAAGCTTTAAAAGATCGTCTATCGGAAATATGGAATTACGAAAAAGTAAGTGCGCCTTTTCACGAAGGCGATTACACTTATTTTTATAAAAACGATGGGTTACAAAATCAAAGTGTGCTGTATCGTTATAAAAAAGGTGAAGATGCTAAAACAGCCACCGTGTTTTTAGATCCCAATACATTTAAAGAAGATGGAACTGTTTCCTTAGGAGTGACAAGTTTTTCTAAAAACGGAAAAATTTTAGCATATAGCATTTCGGAAGGCGGAAGCGATTGGCGGAAAATCCTAATCATGGATGTGGAAACCAAAACGATTATTGAGGACACTTTAATTGATGTGAAATTTTCAGGGATTTCATGGTATAAAAATGAAGGTTTTTATTATTCCAGTTACGATAAACCTAAAGGCAGTGAATTGTCTGCTAAAACCGATCAACACAAAGTGTATTATCATAAATTAGGTACGGCACAAAAAACAGACGCCTTAATTTACGGTGGCACAGCCGAAGAAAAACACCGTTATATTAATGCAAATGTTAGTGAAGATAATAGGTATTTGTTTATATATCCAAGTGTTTCAACATCGGGGAATAAACTTTTAATAAAAGATTTAACGGTACCAAACAGTAAGTTTGTTACTGTTTTAGATCATACAGATAGTGATACCGGAGTTCTTGAAAACGATGGTAGCAAGCTGTATTTAGTCACTAATTTAAATGCCCCAAACAAAAAAATAATAACGGTAGATGCGGCAAATCCAACCCCAGAGCATTGGGTAGATTTTATACCAGAAACCGAATATGTTTTGTCTGCCTCTAAAGGAGGAGGGTATTTCTATGCGCATTATATGGTCGATGCGATTTCTAAAGTAAAACAGTACGATTATAGCGGAAAATTAATTCGAGATATTGCATTACCTGGTTTAGGTTCAGCAGGTGGTTTTGGTGGTAAAAAGGAAGAAAAAACGAGTTATTTTTCATTTACAAATTACAACACGCCAAATGCTATTTATGAATTTAATGCCGATTCTGGAGCTATAGAATTATTCCGTAAGTCGGCCATAAAATTTAATAGTGATAATTATGAAAGTCATCAAGTGTTTTACACCTCGAAAGATGGAACAAAAATCCCGATGATGATTACGCATAAAAAAGGTTTAGAATTAAACGGTAAAAATCCAACTATTTTATATGGTTATGGCGGATTCAATATTAGTTTAACACCGGCTTTTAGCACACCAAATGCGGTTTGGATGGAGCAAGGTGGTGTTTATGCTGTCGCAAATTTGCGTGGTGGTGGAGAATACGGAAAAGCTTGGCACGATGCGGGAACACAACAAAAAAAGCAAAATGTATTCGACGATTTTATCGCTGCAGCGGAATATTTAAAGGCTGAAAAATACACGTCTACAAATTATTTAGCCATTCGTGGTGGTTCTAACGGCGGGTTGCTTGTTGGAGCAACCATGACGCAGCGTCCAGATTTGGCAAAAGTAGCGTTGCCTGCCGTTGGTGTTTTAGATATGTTGCGCTATCATACCTTTACCGCAGGAGCTGGTTGGGCTTACGATTATGGAACGGCCGAAGACAGTAAAGCCATGTTCGAGTATTTAAAAGGCTATTCGCCAGTACATAATGTAAAAGCAGGTATTGAATATCCTGCAACCTTAATAACCACTGGAGATCATGACGATCGTGTGGTACCAGCTCATAGTTTTAAATTTGCTGCCGAATTACAAAGCAAGCAAACAGGAAGTAACCCGACGTTAATCCGTATTGAAACCGATGCAGGCCACGGGGCAGGAACTCCAATTAGTAAAACGATTGAGCAGTACGCCGATATTTATGGTTTTACGCTTTATAATATGGGATTTAAAGCACTGCCTAATGCAGACGAAAAATAGTATATGCTACAAGTAAAAAACATCACTTTTTCATATAAAAAAGCAAAGATTTTAAAGAACATCTCTTTCAATGTAAAAGCAGGCGAACAGCTTGCTATTATTGGAGAAAGTGGTTCAGGAAAAAGTACCTTACTCAAGTTGCTTTACGGCGAATTCGATTTAGATTCTGGACATATTTTTTGGAAGGACACAGAAATTTTAGGACCAAAATATAACTTGGTTGTGGGGTACGATTTTATGAAATACGTGGCGCAAGAGTTCGATTTAATGCCCTTTACATCGGTTGCCGAAAATATTGGCGCTTTTCTTTCTAATTTTTATCCCGAAGAAAAACAAGAGCGCACCAAAGAATTACTGGAAGTTGTAGAGCTTACCGATTTTGCAAAAGTAAAAGTTAAAACCTTAAGTGGCGGACAAAAACAACGGGTGGCATTGGCAAGAGCTTTGGCAAAACAGCCCGAAATTATGTTGCTCGATGAGCCTTTTGGTCATATTGATAATTTTAAAAAACAGACATTGCGTCGCAATGTTTTTAAGTATTTAAAAGAAAAAAACATTACCTGCATTGTGGCTACCCACGATAAAGAAGATGTGTTGGGGTTTGCTGATAATATGATGGTGTTAAACCAAAATAAAATAGAAGCTGAAGGGACGCCGGAAACGCTTTTTAATAACCCAGAAACCCCTTTAGTGGCTTCGTTTTTTGGAGAATTTAATGTTATAAATAACGAAATTATTTATGCACATCAGCTTAAATTGGTCGATGATTCCGACTTAAAAGCGGTAGTTAAAAGAGTGTATTTTAAAGGAAACCATTATTTAATTGAAGCCGATTTGAATGGGGAATTGGTGTTTTTTCAACATGAAAACCCGTTAGAAATTGATAAAACTTACTGTTTGTTAATTGCTTAAAGATTTTTTTTAAATTATAAAAAATATAAAATGAAGACTATAAAACATATTATTTTCGATTTGGGCGGCGTTATTATGAATTTGGATGTTCCAAAAACCATAAGCGCATTACAAGATATCGGTATCACAGATATTGTTAACAATACAGGGCATCATTATAAATATTCATTTTTTTATGATTTTGAAATCGGAAAAATTTCGTCCCAAGAATTTATAAAGGCATTATCAAATTTATCTACGGAAACACCAAGTGATGCGCAAATACAAAATGCTTGGAATGCTATGATTTTTGATATTCCCAAAGCGCGCATCGATTTTATAAAAAGCCTAAAAACCAATTATAATATTTACCTGTTAAGTAATACGAATAGTATTCATCAGAAAAAGTTTTTAGATGAATTTGAAAAAGCACAGGGTTTTAAATTTAACGATTTATTTGAAAAAGCCTACTATTCACACGAAGTAAAGATTAGAAAACCCGATGAAGCTATTTTTACTTATGTTTTAAATGATAGTGAATTAAAAGCTGAAGAATCGATCTTTATTGATGATTCTATTGATAACATTAATGCAGCAGAACGTTTAGGCATACAAACGTTTCATATAAAAGATTATAATTTACTCACCGATTTTGCTGAGTTTATTTTATAAAACTGATTCGATTTTAAAATGTTGAGCTCTAAAATTAATGCTATCTCCTTTGGTCTTTCCCATTAATAATTGTCCGATAGGCGTATTTGGTGAAATGGCGTAAAATTTTTGATGATCAATGGTTAATTCGCCTGCGCTTATCGCTATAAAATAATGGGCTTGGGTGGTGAAAACCACAGAACCTAAACCCACGTTTTTGGAGCTTTTTGAGACATCAATTTTAGAAAGTGCTACTTTTATTTTATTAATTTCAGATAATTGATTGCCTGCTTTTTCACGTTCCAATTGCAACATGGCACGCCCAGTTTCGTGTTTGTCGCCGGCGCTACTTTTGGTTTCCGAAGTAAGCGATTCTTGTATTTCGTTAATGGTATTTTGTATGTTTTGAAATCTAAAATCTATAGAATTTAAACATGTATTAAAAAGTTGCTGTTTAAGTTCTAAAGTGTGTTTCATAGTTTTAAATTTCAGATAACTAAAATAGGGTTTTAATTATGGAGTTTTATGTGGGTAGCCAAATTTGCGTTAGGGATTGAACGGCTTGTTTGAAATCCTTTTTGTTTTCTTAAAAAAACAAAAAGATTGAGTAGTGAAAGCCCGACCCTTAACCTGAACTAAATTCAGGTTAAGGGTAACGCCCAAATATAAATTCTAGCTAATGTATTCGGTTTCTAAAAAGTAATTTACAATAGCTTCTTTCATTAAAACACTTTGCTCTCCGGCCTTTAAATGTGGTAAAGCTTCAAGCGTTTTGTAGTGCGGCCAGCCTTCTTTATCTACAAAATCGAGTTCGTAATAACCATACGGCGATAGTAATTTGCAAATAGCAATATGCATTAAATCGAGTTTTTGGTCTTTTTTAAAAGCCCGGTCTAATTGCCCAAGTTCTTGCACGCCTATAAGATAAATAATAGCATCAAGATCCATGGTGTCGCCATCGGCAAATTGATTAGATAGTTTTTGTACTACCAAATTCCAGCGTTCTTTTAATTCTTCGTCTCTTGCCATTTTTTAATTGAAATTTTTGGTCAAAGTTAACAAACCTTTTGCGGTTTTGAATAACACGGGACTTATTTTGACGTTATTGGTGTTAAAACAAGATTACGGCGTAAAATCTTTTACTTTATATTTGTACTAAATTATTTTTATGGGGGTTATAGATATTGTTTTAGGAGCTTTAATTTTATTTGGGCTAGTTCGTGGTTTTATGAAAGGGCTTTTTGTTGAGGTGGCATCTTTAGTGGCTTTAGTAGCAGGGGTTTATGGTGCTATTCATTTTAGTGATTTTGCTGCTCAGTATTTGCAAACCAAAACCGATTGGAACGAGAAAACTATTAGTATTACAGCCTTTGCGATTACTTTTGTGGTTATTATTTTAGTGATTTCCTTAGCTGGAAAAGCATTAACCAAATTAGCAGATTTTGCTGCTTTGGGGATTATTAATAAATTAGCTGGAGGTGTTTTTGGGGCTTTAAAAATTGCCCTAATTTTAAGTGTTGTTTTAATGTTTTTTGATAGAATGAACAGTACTATTACTTTTATAGATGAAGAAAATATGGACGATTCTGTACTTTATATTCCCGTGAAATCCTTAGTGCCTACTATTTTTCCTAATATTTTAACATCCAAAGAAGATACCGAAACTAAAGAAACTGAAATTTAGTTTTATTAAGTTGAAAAGAAACCGTATTTTACATAATTGAAATGAAGTAGGGGCTTTGAAGTTCTTTAGTAAAGCAAAATTCTTGTTTTTAGTCTTAGAATAATCTTATCTTTACATCTTGAAGTTTTTTTATAATAGAAACTTTATTAACCATGTGATACTCTAACTTTTACAGGATACTCTTCTAAAAAGTTAAGATTCAAAATAAATAGTTACAAACATTCTTCTGGTAAAACCTTGGTTTTAACTAGAATCAATATATAAAATATATGGCTTGTGCAAGTTGCTCAACAAAAGACGGCGCTCCTAGTGGCTGCAAAAATAATGGAACCTGTGGTACCGATAGCTGCAATAAATTAACGGTTTTTGATTGGCTGGCAAATATGTCCCTTCCCAATGGTGAAAAACCGTTTGATTGGGTAGAAGTTCGTTTTAAAAACGGACGAAAAGATTACTATAAAAACGCTGAAAATTTAACATTAAGTATTGGTGATATTGTTGCTACTCAAGCAGCATCTGGTCATGATATTGGTATGGTTACCCTTTCGGGTGAATTGGTACGCGTACAAATGAAACGTAAAAATATATCGTTTAAACCTGCTGAAACTTTAAAAATTTATAGAAAGGCAAGTCAGAAAGATATTGATATTTGGCAAGCTGCTAGAGATAAAGAAGAACCTATGAAGGTGCGTGCACGCCAGTTTGCAATAGATTTAAATCTGCAAATGAAAATTTCGGATATCGAATTTCAAGGCGATGCTAGTAAAGCAACTTTTTATTATACTGCTGAAGATCGTGTAGATTTCCGCGAACTTATTAAGGTTTTTGCTCGTGAGTTTAGAACACGCATAGAAATGAAACAAGTTGGTTTTCGTCAAGAAGCATCTCGACTTGGAGGTATTGGGTCTTGCGGACGCGAATTGTGTTGTTCTACTTGGTTAACCGATTTTAGATCGGTAAGCACATCGGCAGCGCGTTACCAACAATTATCCCTAAATCCGCAAAAATTAGCTGGACAATGTGGTAAATTAAAGTGCTGTTTAAATTACGAATTAGACACGTATTTAGATGCTTTAAAAAGTTTTCCAAAAACCGATATTAAACTTAAAACGGGAAAAGGTATTGCCGTTTGCCAGAAAACTGACATTTTTAAGGGGCACATGTGGTATGCTTACGAAGGCGAATGGATAAATTGGCACAAAATAACGACAGAGCAAGCCAATGAAATTATTGAAGCCAATAAAAAGAACGAGCCCGTTGCAAGCCTTGAAGAGTATGCATCCGATATTGTGGAAGATATTAAAACAGAGTTCGAAAATGTAGTAGGCCAAGATAGTTTAACACGTTTCGATAGTCCAAAACGCAATAATAAACGTAGAAATACTAGAAGGAAACCAAACCAAAAAGGAAATCAGAATTCTAGTAAGAAACCAAATCCTAATCAATCGAAACAGAATCCTAATCGGAAGAATCGGAATTCTAATCCGAATGCTAAAGGAACAGCGAAAGCAGCTCCAGGAAAAAGGGCTCCAAAGAAAAGAACAGCACAAGGTGCAAAAAATAATAATGCGCCTACGAATACTAATCCGAATCAAACTAATAAAACTCGGAATACAAAAAGAAAACCTAGGCCAAGACCAAAACCACAAAATAATAAAAATGCTACCGAATAATAGCTTCTTGTTTTTTTTAATAGTTGCATTGGCGTTAACGTCTTGCGACTCTAATCGTGTTTTTGATGAATACCAGTCGGTTCCAAATACTTGGAATAAAGACCGTATTATTAGTTTTAATATAACTCCAACCGACTCTATTAAACCCTTTAATTTATTTGTAAATCTTAGAAATACAAATGCTTATAAATACAGCAATATATTTTTAATTGTTGAAATGGTAAGCCCGCACGGGAAAACAGAAAAAGACACTTTGGAATATAAAATGGCCGAACCTAACGGAAAACTTTTAGGGACCGGTTATACCGATATAAAAGAAAACAAACTTTGGTATAAAGAAGGTTTTATTTTTAATGAAACGGGGAATTACACCGTAAACATACAACAAGCTATGCGCGAACGTGGTAGCGTAAATGGCGTTGTAAATCTAGATGGCATAACCGATGTTGGCTTTAGAATAGAACATCCTACAATACAATAATCTTAAATTTTAAAACTTAAGTCGTTCACAATTTAAGTCGCTTAAACTATGGCAAAAGCAAAAAAAGAAACAAAAAGAGTTCAAAATTTCACAACATATATCCGATGGTTTTGGGTATTATTTTTAGGAGGTATACTTTCAATTATCTTAGTGTTTTTATTAGCCTCTTGGGGTGTTTTTGGCGAGATGCCCGATCATACTGTGCTAGAAAACCCAAAAACCAATTTAGCAACCGAGATTATTTCTTCCGACGGACAAACACTAGGAAAGTTTTATTTTAACGATAATAGAACACCGGTAGGATATAGTGAGTTGCCAGAACATTTAGTAAATGCATTAATAGCTACAGAAGATGCTCGTTTTAAGGATCACTCTGGTATAGATGCAAGAGGTACTTTACGTGCAATTTTTAAACTAGGTAGTGGCGGTGGAGCAAGTACCATTTCTCAACAATTGGCAAAACAATTGTTTCATGGCGAAGGTTCTAAAAATATTGTAGAACGTGTGTTGCAAAAAGTAAAAGAATGGATTATTGCTATTCGATTAGAGCGTCAATATACCAAAGAAGAAATTATTGCTCAATATTTTAATATTTACGATTTTTTAAATAATGCCGATGGTATTCGAAGTGCATCGAGTATATATTTCGATAAAGAACCAAAAGAGTTAAATTTAAAAGAGTCCGCTATGTTAGTGGGTATGTTTAAAAATTCATCCCTTTTTAACCCGAGAAGACGTCCAGAAATGGTTAAAGACAGGCGTAATGTGGTGTTATCTCAAATGTATAAATACGGTTATATAAATGAAGAACTAAAAGACTCTCTGCAACAAACAGACCTCGATTTAAAATATACGCCACAATCTCATAGAGATGGTATTGCTACCTATTTTAGAGGGTATTTAGATGGTTTTATGAAAGATTGGATTAAGAAAAACCCTAAACCAGATGGCACAAAATACGATTTATATAATGATGGATTGAAAATTTATACCACCATCGATTCTCGTATGCAAAAACATGCGGAAGATGCTATAGAACAGCATATGCCAAGGTTGCAAGCCGAGTTTTTTCATCAAAACACACCAAACCGTAACCCTACAGCACCTTTTTTAGATCTTGATAAAGATGAAATTAGGTTGTTATTAAATCGTAGTATGAAACAATCCGAACGTTGGAGACATATGAAATACGATTTAAAAAAATCGAATAAAGAAATTGAAGATTCTTTCAATCAACCAACAGAAATGACGGTTTTTGCATGGAAAGAAGGGAAAGCTTCCGAAATAGACACCATTATGAAACCAATGGATTCTATGCGCTATTATAAATCGTTTTTACGAACAGGAATGATGTCTATGGATCCAAGAACAGGCCATGTTAAAGCGTGGGTCGGCGGTATGAATTATCGTCATTTTCAGTATGATATGGTAAAACAAGGTAAGCGTCAAATAGGGTCTACCTTTAAACCTTTTGTTTACACGGCCGCTATGGATCAGTTACATTTATCACCATGTGATGAGTTGCCAGACACGCCTTTTTGTATAGAAGCTAATAAGTATGGTAACCCAGAAGAATGGTGTCCTAAAAACTCTGGTGGAGATTACGGCGGAACACGTACCTTAAAAAATGCTTTAGCAAATTCGGTAAATACTATTACAGCCCGTTTAATTGATAAAGTTGGACCGCAAACGGTAATCGATTTGGTTAAAAAATTAGGTATTGAATCAGATATTCCTGCGGTACCATCTATCGCTTTAGGAACAGCAGATATTAGTGTTTATGACATGGTTGGGGCTTATGCATCATTTGCTAATAAAGGCGTATATACCAAACCTGTTATGGTAACTACTATTGCCGATAAAAACGGAACCATTTTATATCAATTTAAACCAGAAACTCGCGATGTTTTAAGTGAAGAAACTGCCTATGTTACAGTAAAATTAATGGAAGGGGTAACCCAATATGGATCGGGAGGCCGATTAAGAGGAAAAGGACGCGATTCTTACAGAGCAGATTATCGTGAAATTATTACAGGATATCCATACGATTTTAAAAACCCAATTGCGGGAAAAACAGGTACAACACAAAATCAAAGTGATGGTTGGTTTATGGGTATGGTGCCTAATTTAGTGACAGGTGTTTGGGTTGGCGGAGAAGACCGCGCCGTGCATTTTCCAACTATTACTTACGGGCAAGGTGCTGCTATGGCCTTACCTATTTGGGGGGGTTATATGAAGAGTTGTTATGCCGATGAAAATTTAGATGTGTCCACAGCCGATTTTGAAGAGCCAGAAAATTTATCTATCAATGTAGACTGTTCTAAAATAGATGATGAAGGTGATACCGATGGTTATCAACAAAATATTGATACTCCGGACGATTTAGATTTCTAAAATATTATATTATAAATTTAATTAAAAACCATTCTGAAAAGGATGGTTTTTTTGTTTTTGAAAGTTTCTAACAACAGGTGTAATGCGTTAAATGATTATCCAACTCGTTGTTTGTCATAAAATAGAATTAATTTTTAGGATTCTTTTGAATTATTCGTAAATTTAAGCAGCTTTAAATGAAGTTTTTGTAAAATATTAAAGCATAAATCTAAAACCGATTCCTAATGATAAATAAGAAAGTAGAAAATGTTGATATCGCTCTTAAAGGCGTAAAAGATAATATGACTTTTATGCTTGGTGGATTTGGGCTTTGCGGTATTCCTGAAAATGCGATTTCGAAATTAGTCAGTTTAGGTGTTAAAAATTTAACCTGTATTTCAAACAATGCAGGGGTTGATGATTTTGGGTTGGGATTACTACTTCATAAAAAACAGATTAAAAAAATGATATCCTCTTATGTTGGGGAGAATGATGAGTTTGAACGCCAAATGCTTTCAGGAGAATTAGATGTTGAACTTATTCCACAAGGCACTTTGGCCGAAAGATGCCGTGCTGCACAAGCCGGTTTTCCAGCAATTTATACACCTGCAGGTTACGGAACAGAAGTGGCCGAAGGTAAAGAAACACGAGAATTTGATGGTAAAATGTATGTTTTAGAACATGCTTTTAAGGCCGATTTTGCTTTTGTGAAAGCTTGGAAAGGGGATGCTGCTGGTAATTTAATTTTTAAAGGTACCGCTCGAAATTTTAATCCTGTGATGTGTGGTGCTGCAAAAATTACGGTTGCCGAGGTTGAAGAATTAGTACCGCTAGGAACACTGGACCCCAATCAAATTCATATTCCAGGTATTTTTGTACAACGCATTTTTCAAGGAGCGCATTACGAAAAACGAATTGAACAGCGTACCGTGAGAATTAAAATATAAGAGATATTATTCTCGAGAAGTTTTAAAAATCTTGTAGGGTTGGTTGTAAGAATTCAGCTTGATATATAATTTAAATTAAAAGGATTTCTGCCTTCGCGGGAATGAAAAAAAATATTTATGTTAGATAAAACAGGTATAGCAAAGCGCATAGCTAAAGAGGTTCAAAATGGTTACTATGTTAATTTAGGAATTGGTATTCCTACTTTGGTAGCGAATTATGTTAGAGATGATATTGAAGTGGAATTCCAAAGTGAAAATGGCGTGTTAGGCATGGGACCATTTCCTTTTGAAGGTGAAGAAGATGCCGACATTATTAACGCAGGAAAACAAACCATAACAACCTTGCCCGGTGCTAGTTTTTTCGATTCGGCGTTAAGCTTTTCTATGATTCGTGGGCAACATGTAGATTTAACTATTTTAGGCGCCATGGAAGTAGCCGAAAATGGTGACATTGCTAATTGGAAAATACCTGGACGTATGGTAAAAGGTATGGGAGGTGCTATGGATTTGGTTGCCAGTGCCGAGAATATTATTGTAGCCATGATGCATACGAATAAAAAAGGCGAATCTAAACTCCTAAAAAAATGTACGTTGCCATTAACGGGTGTAGGTTGTGTAAAAAAAATTGTGACTAATCTGGCTGTAATTGAAATAACAGAGAGCGGTTTTAAACTTTTAGAACGTGCCCCAGGAGTTTCAGTAGAAATGATTAAACAAGCTACCGAAGGCGCTTTAATTGTTGAAGGAGAAATTCCTGAAATGCAATTTTAGCCCCGAATTATATTTATTTTCTTCTTAAAACGATTGAAATGTTAAAATATAATGCTTTTTATCGATAATATTTGTTTTTAATCTATTTCTATATGTTAAATATGTTATATTTATAAAACCCAAATAGACCAAGTTTAATTATAGATTTCCCCAAATCTACCATAAGTTAACCAATATGAATTTTGAATCAGACCTACCTGAACAACTTACTACAGTTAAAACGAGTAAGTTTCAAGAATCATTTCAAGGAAACTTATCATTTTTAAAAGGCCTATTTTATTTAATAAAGAAAATTTTCATGCTATAACCTCCCAAAGTTATAGGGTGATTTTCTTTTTAAATGCCTTTAGGAATGGCATCAATTAGTTTTTTAGTATAGTCTTTTTTAGGCGATTTGTAAATAACATCGGCATCGTCCAATTCTTCAATTTCACCGTTATTCATCACTAATAATTGATCGCTCATATATTTTACAACGGCTAAATCGTGCGAAATAAATATATAAGTAAACCCGAAATCTTCTTTTAATTCATTTAATAAATTTAAAACTTGGGCTTGCACCGAAATATCGAGCGCCGAGACCGATTCATCACAAACGATTAATTTAGGTTGCAAAGCAATGGTACGTGCAATACCAATGCGTTGGCGCTGCCCTCCAGAAAACTCGTGCGGATAACGATTAAAATAATCTTCAGATAACCCCACACGATTTAAAATATCGATAACTTTTTCTTTTCGCTCTTTAGTAGCGTTGAAAAGTCCGTGCACTTTCATCGGTTCCATAATCGCTTCACCAACCGGAATTCGAGGGTTTAAGGACGAATAGGGGTCTTGAAATATTATTTGAATCTCTTTTCTAAGTCTTCGTGTTTCAGTTTTATTGAGTTTGGTAATATCGGTGCCTTTGTATATAATTTGTCCAGCCGTGGCTTTATCGAGTTGAAGAATGGCGTTACCAAGGGTCGATTTTCCACAGCCAGATTCGCCTACCAAGCCTAAAGTTTCACCTTCATATAATTTAAAACTCACCTGATTTACCGCTTTAAATGAAGTCGGTTTTTTAAAGAACCCACCGCGTGAAAAATAGGCTTTTTCAACATTTATAATCTCTAATAAGGGCGGCTTGCTGTAAATTTTTTCGTGATTTTTTTTTCTGTCTTCGTCGGTTACCGTTTCTGTAGATATCGTATCCTCTAAGAAATCTTGAATGGTTGGTAAGGTTTTTAACCGTGTATCCAATGACGGTCTCGAATTAATAAGTGCTTTGGTATAGTTGTGTTGCGGATTTTTAAAAATGGTTTCAACGAGGCCTGTTTCAACCAAATTTCCTTTGTACATCACTAGCACATGATTGGCAATTTCAGAAATTAAAGCCAAATCGTGAGTAATAAAAATAATACTCATTTTAGTTTCGGCTTGCAGTTCTTTTAGCAGTGTTATAATATCTTTTTGAACGGTAACGTCTAATGCGGTTGTGGGTTCGTCTGCTATTAAAATATCGGGTTTACAGGCAATAGCCATGGCTATCATAACCCGTTGTTTTTGGCCTCCAGATATTTCGTGCGGATATTTTGAATAGGTGTTTTTAACTTCGGGGAGTTTTACTTTTTCGAATAAAGAAAGGGTTTCGTTTTCGGCTTCTTTTTTTGATAAATTGGTGTGCTGTAAAAGAATTTCTTGCACTTGTTTTCCGCAAGTCATCGACGGGTTTAAAGAACTCATAGGTTCTTGAAAAATCATGGCAATTTTTTTTCCTCTAATATTTTGAAAGGCTTTAGGCGAAATTTTGGTTAAATCTTCATCTTGAAACAAAATACTACCGGAAGTTATTTTAGAAATTTTCTTCGGAAGCAAGCCTAAAATAGCCAAAGATGAAACCGATTTCCCAGAACCCGATTCGCCTACGATACCTAAAATTTCATTTTCTTTTAGGTTGAAGGAAATATGGTGAATTACCTCGTTGCCTTTAAAAGCAATGGATAAATCGTGAACACTAAGAATGTTTTTCTTCATTTAAATATGAATAATTTCGTCGTTTGTTAAAATAGCATCACCTCGTAAACGTAAAAATATTTGTGCTACGGCAATGGTATCTTTTTCGCAATAAGTAACAATGCGGTTAATTTCATTGTTTTCGTAAAAAACACGATAGACTTCGCTGCCATCAATATCATCTTTTGGAGATGGAATTCCTAATACATGGGTTAATAATTTCAAGGAAGTATAGGATTTATAATCTCCAAATTTCCAAAGCTCGAGGGTGTCTAAATGTAGGACTTCCCATGGTTTTTTACCGAACAAATTTAATTTTTCAGGAATTTCAATAGCATTGATAATCATTCGTCTGGCGATGTACGGAAAATCGAATTCTTTACCATTGTGTGCGCAAAGTAAGTGTTTTGCATGATTAAAATGGGTGTTTAAAAGGTTTTTAAAATCGATTAGAATTTTGGTCTCTTCACCAAAAAAGGACGTGGTTCTAAAAGTTCGTGAATCTTCGGTTATTTTAAAATAACCCACTGAAATACAAACAATTTTTCCAAATTCGGCCCAAATACCGGCATGATCGTAAAATGCTTCGGCCGTTTCGTCATTTTTACGTTGGTATTGAGATTTATGTTCCCAAAGGGCTTGTTTGGTTTCATCTAAATCTGAAAAATATTGCGTTTCCGGAACGGTTTCAATATCCAGAAATAAAATATGTTCTAGGTTGAGCTTCCGTATCATTTTTCAAGCATTTTATAGGCTTCTTCAATGTAAATAGAAATATCGTCGGTAAAAGTTGCCACTTTTTTGATTTTACCTTTAGAATGTCCTAAGCGAACAATGATAATATTGTCATTAGGTTCTACAATAACGTATTGTCCTAAATGTCCGCGCATCATAAAAAAGTTTTTACCGTTTTGTTGTTTCATCCACCAACCGTAACCATATTCTGGACTTTCTTTAAATCGTGGCGTAATGGATTTAGCCACGAAAGCAGAATCTAAAATTTGTTTACCATGCCATTTTCCGTGGTCTTTATATAGTTTTCCAAAACGCGCAAAATCTTTAGCGTTACTAGCAATACAACAATAGGCTTTTACCAAATCGTGGCTCTCGCTATCTACTTGCCAAAGGGTTGGGTTTTCACTACCTAAGGGTTTCCAAAAGGATTCAGTTAAATAGTCGTATAGTTTTTTACCAGTCGCTTTTTCAATAGCCATAGCTAACATTTGGGTGTCGCCACTTGCGTATTTAAATGCTTTTCCGGGTTCGGTAACCACTTTTAAACTATTTACTACTTTTTCCAAATCATCGTCAAAATACGCCCGAGTTGTAATGGATAGCGGGGAATAGTATTTCTCGTCCCAATTGGTTCCCGAAGCCATACTCGATAAATCGCCAACGGTTAAATTAGCGGCTAAGCCCTCGCAAAATTCAGGTAGAAAATCGCAAACAGGTTGGTCTAAACTCTTAATATAGCCCTCTTGAATGGCTTTTCCCATAAGTCCAGACACATAACTTTTTGCCATAGAAAAGGAATTGGTTTGGGCGTTTTCATTAAAACCATCGTAATAATTCTCGAACCAAATGCTATCGTTTTTTATAATCACATAGGCAATGGTGCCATTTGTTTTATTAATGTTGTTTAAAGTTTCGGTTTCTTTTACGGTATTATAATCTTTATGTTCTGGCCAAGGTTGCGGTGTTCCGTTTTCAATAACTTGGTTGTCAAATTCTTTGTAATCTTCCAAATAGGCAGTAGTGTGGCCTTTTAAATATATGGTTCTAACCGCTTTTATTAAATAATCGGTATCTGTGATATAGAGTGTTAAAATGAGTAAACCGAATATTACGATAAGCGATTTAATGAGTTTTTTCAGGAATTTCATTTGTTTCGTTTAATAGTTGAAACTAAAGATAATAAAATTAGTGTTCATTTTGAAAATAGTTTAAATATTGCAAATTTTGGTGTTAAACTCTATAATAAACTGTTTGGAAAAAACAAATTTGATTAATATTGTTGTATACTTAATTTTAATATATTTTATGAAAAAAACTTTAATCCAATCGTTAGGTTTTGCTGTTCTTTTTTTGACAGGGATGAATACGGTTTCTGCACAAGATGTTTTAGTGAATTCACTTAAATTTAATGCAAGTGAAAATAGCAAAGATAATTTTAATTTTACTGAAGTAATTAATTTAGGGGCAACATCTATTAAAAACCAAGGGTCTTCAGGAACGTGTTGGAGTTATGCTACCAATTCGTATTTAGAGTCTGAAATGATTAGAATGGGTAAAGATCCAGTACAATTATCTCAACTTTTTACGGCAAGAAATGTGTATTTAGAAAAAGGGATAAACTATGTGCGTATGCACGGTGCCCTTACCTTAGGTGAAGGAGGTGCATTACATGATGTTATTAATATGTATCGCGAATATGGAGCTGTTCCAAGATCGGTTTATACAGGTTTAAACTACGGAACGGATAAAAATAAATTAGCAGAAATGTCTACTATTTTAAAATCTGTTTTAGATGCTGTTATTAAAAATCCAAATGGCACATTAACACCAAATTGGAAAACAGCATATGCCGCTGTTATTGATTCGTATTTAGGCGATATTCCTGAGAAATTTAATTACGAAGGCAAAACATACACACCTAAGTCTTTTGCTAAAGAAGTCGTAGGGGTTAATCCAGACGATTACATACAAATGTCTTCATTTACAAACGTTCCATATTATGAAAAAACGACTTTAATGGTACCAGATAACTGGGCTTATAATCAGCTTTATAATATAAAAATGGATGAAATGACCGATGTTATTGATAATGCTTTGAAAAAAGGTTATACCGTAGCATGGGCAACAGATGTTAGTGAAAAGAGTTTTAGTTGGAAAAATGGAATAGCCTATGTTCCTGCTGTAGAATATAAGGATATGACTGAGCAAGAGCGAAAAACCATGTTTAATGGTCCAAAACCAGAACTTGAAATTACTCCAGAAATGCGTCAAGAAGCTTTTGATAATTATCAAACAACAGACGATCATGGGATGCATATTGTTGGTATTGTAAAAGATCAATTAGGAAAAGAATATTACATTGTTAAAAATTCTTGGGGGGAAAGCAACGATTATAAAGGGTTTTTATTTGTAACGAAAAACTTCGTGAAATATAAAACAACAGCATTTATGGTTAACAAAGCAGGAATTCCTTCTGATATTGCAAAGAAAATAGGACTTTAAAACACTTGTTTTCAGCATAAAAATTTAAACCCGCAATAAACTTTTATTGTGGGTTTTTTAGTCTTGCTTTATAATTTAGAATAGCGATAATTGTTTGGTCGTGTTTTCGTGATTTAAAAGCCATTGCTTTCGGCTTAATCCACCAGCATAACCGGTTAAACTTCCATTGCTGCCAATAACACGATGACAAGGCACAATAATCCAAAGTGGATTTTTACCGTTGGCATTGGCTACGGCTCTAATAGCTTTTACGTCGCCCAATTGTTTTGAAAGTGCTAAGTATGATGTGGTTTTTCCGTACGGAATTTTCTCTAAAGCCTCCCAAACTCGTTTTTGAAAATCGGTGCCTTGGGCATTTAATTTTAGGTTGAATTGTGTGCGAAACCCTTCAAAATATTCTTGGAGTTGCATGACGCAATCTTCCAATACTACCGGGATAATATCGGTTACTTTTTCTTCAGAATTTAAAACCGTAACCTGCGAAATACCATCGGCATCACCAACAATTTTAGTGCATCCTAAAGGCGATTTGATGATGCAGGTTTCCACTATTTTTTAGGATTAGATTCATCATCAAAAATACCAAGCTTTTTAGCGCGCGATTCCCAGCTTTTTCTGGCCAGATGTTGCAAGTCCGACACGTGATCGCTTTCGTCCATAATTTCTAAACCTAAAAGGGTTTCTATCACATCTTCCATGGTTACCAAACCACTTACGGAGCCGTATTCATCGACCACTAAAGCCATGTGGTTTCTAGTTTCTACAAGTTGTTCAAATAGTTTTGGGATGGGTAAATTTCGGTCTACAATAATAATGGTTCGTTGTAGTTCCGATAGTTTTTTAGTGCCATTTCCTAAGGCCATTTCTCTAAAAACTTCATCCTTTAAAACCAGACCTGTTATATTATCAGGATTATTAGAATAAATAGGAATTCTTGAAAAACGTAAATTCAAATTTCTATTAAAAAAATCTTCAACGGTGGCGTTTTCATCTTCGGTTAACATGACTGTTCGTGGCGTCATGACGTTTTTAGCAAAGACCTCTTTAAAAGTTAATAAATTCTTGATTATTTTACTTTCGTTTTCTTGAAAAACACCTTCCTCCTGCGCCATATCGGCCATAACTAAAAAACCTTCGCGACTTAAAACACTACCGTGACCTTTACCGCCAATAAGTTTGGTGGTAAGTTGAAGAATCCATAAAATCCCCGTCCATTTTAACGGAAAAATTAAAACAACTAAAGTTTTTGCGGTGAAATTTGCCAATTGTTTCCAATAGGTTGCACCAATGGTTTTCGGGATTATTTCCGAAGCTACTAAAATTAGCAAGGTCATAATTGCCGAAACAACTCCTACGGTGTTTATACCCCAAAATTCAATTTTATAAGGTAAACTTTCGGCTTGAATTCCAACCATCATCGCACCTAAAGTATGAGCAATGGTGTTTAAAGTTAAAATAGCAATTAGCGGTTGATCGACATCCTTTTTTAAGGATTCTAAAGTTAAGGCGTAATCTTTGCCTTCCTGTTTTTTAACATTTAAAAAAGTGGGTGTTACACTGAGTAAAACGGCCTCGAGTATAGAACATAAAAAAGAAAAGAAAACGGATATGGTTGCCCAGAAAATTAATGCGCTCATTAATGGTGATTTAATTAACCGCTAATTTACAAAATCAAACAACACCATGTTTGTAAGAATTTATTTTATATTGTGAATCTTGTTGATAGGCTCCTTTTTAAATAGAAAAATGTACACCTCGTTTTTTATCTTAAAAGATGATATATCTACTATGAGTTTCCGTTGTGCCTTATAGTGGATAGAGCAATAGTTTTGATTGCTTTTTACGTTTCTATATCTATTGAAATAGTAGGAGGGGATAACAAAAAAAACGGTAAAATAGGGTATGTTGAAACCTATTTTACCGTTGATAAAAAGATTGAAAAGTAGTCGCTATCAATCTTGTTATTTATACTGTTGAGGGATAATTAAGTTGAGGTCAATTTAACCGTTTAAAATTTTCACCACATCTTTAGCAAAGTAACTCGCGATAATATCAGCGCCAGCGCGTTTAAAAGCCATGGTGGTTTCCATCATCACTTGATCGTGGTTTAACCAGCCTTTTTCAGCAGCAGCTTTTATCATAGCATACTCTCCAGAAACTTGATATACCGCCACAGGAACGTCTACTTCATTTTTTATATCTCGTAAAATATCTAAATAGGAAAGTCCTGGTTTTACCATAACAATATCCGAACCTTCATCAATATCCATTAGGGTTTCGCGTATCGCTTCTATTCTATTGCCGCAATCCATTTGATAGGTTTTTTTATCTTTTGGCACATCAACCAAATCAACAGGAGCAGAGTCTAGCGCATCACGAAAAGGCCCGTAAAAAGCCGAGGCGTATTTTGCCGAATAACTCATAATCCCGGTGTTTTTAAAGCCTTCGTTTTCTAATAATTGACGGATTTGTAACGTTCGTCCATCATTCATATCACTAGGCGCTACAAAATCGGCACCAGCTTGTGCGTGTGTTAAAGCCATTTGCGATAATACTGCAGCCGACTCGTCGTTTATTATCATCCCGTTTTGTACAATACCATCATGCCCAAAAGAAGAATAAGGATCTAGCGCAACATCCGTCATCACTAACATATCCGGACAAACATTTTTTATGGTTTTAATGGCGCGTTGCATTAACCCGTTTGGATTTAAGGCTTCTGTACCTTTATTATCTTTTAAGTTGTCAGGCACTTTTACAAAAAGTAAAACTGATTTTAATCCAAGGCTCCATAATTCTTTTATTTCACCTTCAAGCAAATCTAAACTGTACCTAAAATAGTTTGGCATCGACGGGATTTCATCCTTAATACTTTTGCCTTCAACCACAAAAAGAGGTACTAAAAAATCGTTTGGCGTTATTGTAGTTTCTCTAACTAAGCTTCTAATGGCTTCGTTGGTTCTCAATCGTCTATTTCTTCGTAATGGATACATTGTTTTATTACTTTTAATGTCATACAAAGTTAAGAATTTATACCCTTTTATAAGGTTTGAAGGGTTTCGATTTTTAGAATTTAACTTTAATTGGGAAAGTTTTTCGGTGTTCTGAATTTTAATAAAAATGGATGAAGCATAAACAATTTTTCAACTGTTAATTTTTGAATTACTTGCTGTAACCTAAATAAGTCCAGTGGTCATTCTCTTTTATAAAAGCCGATTTTTCATGGATAATATCAACTTTTCCGTTCTCGAAAAAGTAAGCGTTAAAGGTTACTGTGCCTTTGGTATCGGTTTTTTTACCTTCGGAAGTTTCAATAATTTCTAGTTTTATCCATTTTACAGATTTTGCCCAATCGACAATAGCTTTTTTCTCTTTAATGGGTCTGGTGGAACTGTGGTGACTTGCCATTAAATAATCGCCGTTTGCCAAAACAAAAGCCGAATATCTTGAGCGCATAAGTTGTTCGGCCGTTTGGGCATCGGCTAAATTTTTATGTGCTTTTTCGCAACATTCGGAATATGGTTTTTGGGTTCCGCAGTAGCAGTTCATAGCTTATAAATTATACCTACAAGGTTTTGAAAACCTTGCAGGAATTTGGTTTGTGTTTTGTGCGATATTGTATTCCTTTTTTAAACCCAATCTATTGGGTTTTGTAAAACTTCAATTAATTTTTCTTCTTCACTTCCAGCTTCGGGATGATGATCGTAAACCCACTGCACATGGGGTGGTAAACTCATTAAAATACTTTCTATGCGACCGTTGGTTTTTAATCCGAAAAGGGTGCCTTTATCGTGTACTAAATTGAATTCTACATAGCGTCCACGACGAATTTCTTGCCATTTGCGTTGGGCTTCAGTATACGGTAAATCTTTTCTTTTTTCTACTATGGGAGCATAGGCTTCTAAAAAGCTATCACCAACTTCGCTAACAAAGTTATACCAGTTTTCCATGCTCATAGATTCTGTCGCTTTACAATAATCGAAAAATAAACCACCTAAACCACGACCTTCATTACGGTGTGCATTATAGAAATACTCATCGCAACGGGCTTTGTATTTTGGGTAAAACTCAGGGTTGTGTTTGTCGCAGGCTGTTTTACAAGTTTGATGAAAATGCTTGGCATCGTCTTCAAATAAATAATAAGGCGTTAAATCTTGTCCGCCACCAAACCAGCTATCCACAATTGCGCCTGTATCATCATACATTTCAAAGTACCTCCAATTGGCGTGTACGGTTGGTACCATGGGGTTTTTGGGGTGAAGAACTAAACTTAATCCGCAGGCGAAAAAATTAGCGTCTTTTACGTTAAAATGCTTTTGCATGGTTTCTGGCAATTCGCCATGAACAGCAGAAATATTCACACCGCCTTTTTCGAAAACAGCGCCGTTTTCTATAACACGTGTGCGTCCGCCGCCGCCTTCGGGACGTTCCCAGGTATCTTCTTGAAAGGTTGCTTTACCGTCAACTTCCTCAAGTTTTGAGGTGATACGGTCTTGAAGGTTTTGTATGTATTGGTAGAATTTATTTTTGATAGTTTCTGGGTTTTTATTAAGACCTGTCAGGTTTTGGAAACCTGACAGGTCTGATTCATGAGATAGTTTGAAATTATTTTTATTATCAAAAAGGTTTAAAATGTATTTTTTGTTTTTTGAAAGGATTGTGTTTTTAATATAAGTATGGTAGGACGTAAATTTATAAGTGTAAAAATTTCGAACAATTTTATGATTTTCTGGATTTTTATGAACATAAAGAACGAGGTTTTTTAAATACCTTTCATTATGTATTTTAATCCTTTTGTATGGTCTTTCAAACAAACTTCCTGTTCTATTTTGTTGCCTATTAAAGGCTTTTGCGTAAGCATTAAATAAGTTTGAAAATGCTTGGGTAACAGTTTTATCATCTTCAATTATTTTTACAATAAAATGAAAATGATTGTTCATTAAACAATAGGCTAAAATATCCGCTTTATTATTTAGATGTTTTTCAATGAGTTTTAAAAAATAAGACATATTATCATCAGTTTTGAAAATAACGGTACTGTTAATTCCTCTGTTGAATATGTGATAAAAGTGGCCTTTTTCTAATTTTTCTAGCGCCATATATTACTGTTTTGGGCATTTAAGACCTGTCAGGTTTTGAAAACCTGACAGGTTTACGGTACATCTTACTCTACTTCATCATACAACTCATAAAGTTCCATGTCTAAAGGCGCTTCGTTTGGAGGTGTATGTTCGTTTTTTAATGTTTTTATCCAAGTGAAATTGTTATTTTTTGCAACTGCAACACTTGCTAAATTATCTTTATGCACAATGATTTCTAGGGTTTTTAAACCTAAAACGTCAAACGCGTAATTGGATAATAGTTCTACTGATTTTGTGGTGATGCCTTTACCTTCAAATTGATAGCCAATACAATAGGCGAATTCGGCTTTTTTTGTAATCCAATTAAGTTCTTTGATGTAAACTAAACCAGCAATATCATTAGATTCTTTTTCTTTTATGGTGAATAGAAATTCCTCTTTTAATTGCGATTGTTTCACTTTTTTATCGGTAAAACGTTTGGCTAAATCGGGTGTTAAATTTTCTTGTAATGTTTTTGGAAAATACCGTTTTAACCGGTCGTCGTTTGCTGAAATAAAGTTGCATAACGGCCAAGCGTCGGAAGGTTTTAGTGGTTGTATGTTGAAGTTATTAAAGCTAAGCTGCATGAATTTTGTTGGTTTTTAATTCTAAAGCATTAACCGTTTTTATAGTTGCCGCAGTTACTGATAAAGGTAAAACTAAAATAACACCAATTATAGGAATTAATAAAAATAGAATAAAAATGATACCGTTTCCTATGGCTAAACCACGATGTTTACGAACAAACTGTGTGCTTTTTTTGTATTGAAAATGGCGTTCTAAGGTGTAATCCATATTACCAAAACCAGCATAATAGGCTTGTAAAAGAAACAGTAATACCGCGGAAAAAATATTTACAACGGGAATGAATTTTAAAACAAGTAACGGTATGGTTAAGAGTAATTCCATAATTAAATTACGTGCGTTAATTTTAATACCGCGCATTAATTGTTGGAAAAATGTGGTGTTTCTATTCGAGTTGGGTGGATTCCCTGTAAGATGTGCTTCGATTTTCTCGGAAACTGGACTCATAAATGGCGCTGATAAGGCCATAATGATGTGTTTAAAGAGAATAAGTCCAATAACTAGAATAACGAGACCGCCAATAAACTTACTAACGGTGTTAAAGGTGTTTTTACCCCAATCCCAAAGCCAAATTTTGGAAATGAAGTTTCCAATATTATCGGATAGCCCATAGGCGGAACCAAAAATAAGGACTGCTGTAACTACGCTAATAAGCATAGGAATAGCAAAGTATTTCCAGAGTTTGAGTTTTGATATTAAACTGAAAGCACCGAAGTATGCTTTAATGCCTAAAATTATGTTTTTAATCATGATGTTGGCTTTGCGTTAGGGATTGTAGCGGCATCCTTTTTTGTTTTTTCGCAAAAAAGATACAGCGTAAAGCCCGACCTACTTTTTTATAACTATTTGTAGCATGTTAAGCCCAAAAGTTACTTAAAAAAGTAGGTAACGCCCAAAAGGTTTTAACTTTTATATTCTTTTACGGCATCGATAAATGCGCGTGCATGGTCTATTGGGATGTTTGGTAAAATACCGTGCCCAAGGTTTACAATGTATTTGTCTTTACCAAATTCGTTAATCATTTGATGTACCATTTTCTTGATTTCGGCTGGAGGCGAAAACAGGCGTGTTGGGTCGAAATTACCTTGTAATGTGATGTTTCCGCCGGTTAAATAACGGGCGTTTTGTGGAGAACAAGTCCAGTCGATTCCAAGTGCCGAAGCACCAGAATTTGCCATTTCGTTAAGGGCAAACCAGCAGCCTTTACCGAAGGTGATCACTGGAGTTTCATCTTTTAAAGCATCGATAATTTGTTGGATATATTGCCAAGAAAATTCTTGATAATCTACGGGAGAAAGCATGCCACCCCAAGAATCGAAAACCTGAACCGCGTTAACGCCAGCTTTTACTTTTTCTTTTAAATAGGCAATAGTGGTGTCTGTAATTTTTTGCAATAATCCGTGTGCCGCAATAGGGTTTGTGAAACAAAATTCTTTGGCTTTATCGAAAGTTTTGCTGCCTTGGCCTTGTACGCAATAGCATAAAATAGTCCATGGCGATCCTGCGAAACCAATAAGCGGAATCTCGTCGTTTAGTTTTTCTTTAGTAGCTTTTATGGCTTGGTAAACGTAGTCTAATTCTACGGTAACATCGGGAACAATAACATTATCGACATCTTTTTGTGTACGGATTGGGTTTGGCAAATAGGGCCCAAAATTAGGTTTCATTTGCACTTCGATGTTCATGGCTTGTGGAATGACCAAGATATCGCTGAATAAAATAGCGGCATCCATACCAAAACGTTTTATGGGTTGTACGGTTATTTCACTGGCAAGTTCGGGTGTTTGGCAACGTGTAAAAAAGTCGTATTTGGCTTTAATTTCCATGAATTCTGGCAAGTATCGCCCTGCTTGACGCATCATCCAAACTGGAGGACGCTCTACAGTTTCACCTTTTAATGCTCGTAAAAATAAATCGTTCTTTATCATGTTATATATTTTTATTTCTTAAATCGTATTCTTCTTGGCCCATGCAATAATTTTCAATGTCTTTGTTGTTTCCGTAAACGACTAAAATATCGTTTTCTAGTACTTTTGTTTCGGAATTTACACGGCCAATACTTTCTTTTATAATATGTTTTTTACCAATGATATTGCGTTTTTCTATTTCGCGGATAATGGTAATTAATGTCAACTGAAATTTGTTTGTGGTATCGAGTTCCTTTAAGGTTTTTCCGAAGAAATCTTTTTTGGCTTTGACTTCGGAAATCGTGAAATTATTATCTAATTGATAATTTTCTAAGGTGGATTTAAAGTTGATTTGTTTGGTTAATCTGTTTGCTGAATCGAGTTCTGGGTGAATAATACTATGTACGCCCATGGCTTCTAAAACCGTATCGTGAATAGGAGAAAGTGCCCGGCTAATAATTTTTACATCGCATAGTTTTTTAATAATTGCGGTGGTAATTATAGCGGCACCTTCGTTTTCGCCAATGGCAACAATAACTTTGTCGGCATCTTTTAATGGCACGGCATTATAGGCCAATTCGTTGGTGGAGTCCATGCAAATGGTATGAGAAATTTGGTCTTTAAGCCGGTTTATTTTCTCCATATCCTTGTCTATAGCAATAACTTCATTGCCTGTTTCGGTAAGGCTTAATGCTAAGGCGTTTCCGAAATTCCCGAGTCCAATAACTATTATTTTCATCTGTTAATTTTTTTAGAGTAACTATTAGTT
Organism: Algibacter pacificus; assembly: GCF_008033385.1. GTDB lineage: Bacteria > Bacteroidota > Bacteroidia > Flavobacteriales > Flavobacteriaceae > Algibacter > Algibacter pacificus. The sequence goes on from NZ_VOGY01000003.1 coordinate 169,537, forward strand.
AATCAAAATATTTTCTTTTGGATACTCATAAAACTGATGATTAACTTGACGCATTAATCCAATCATTAAGTTGAGCATTCCTATCCGTCCAATAAACATGACTAAAATTATAACATATTTACTAGGTTCGGTTAATGTTGGTGTGAAATTTAAACTTAACCCCACGGTGCTATATGCCGAAAAACACTCGAAAGCCACGGTTAGTAATGCGGTGCCTTTAGGTTCGAAAATTAAAAGCGCCATAATAGAAAAACCAATCACTATAAGGGAAATTGATAAAATAGCAAAGGCTCGCGATGTGGATTCTGCCGAGAATCGTTTTCCAAAAATTTCAATACGGCTTTTACCTTTTGCAGTGGCAATAATATTTAAAGTTGCTAAAGCAAAGGTACTGGTTTTTATACCACCACCGGTAGATGCTGGAGAGGCACCAATCCACATTAAAAATATAACGAAAAGCAGTGAAGGTATGGTCATTTCACTGTAATCGATAACGTTAAACCCTGCTGTTCTTGGTGTTACCGAGCTAAAAGCGGCATTAGTTAGTTTGCCAATAATGGTGGAGTGCTCCAACATGGTGTTGTTGTATTCTGAAATAAAGAAAAACACCCAGCCTACAAATAATAAAATAGAGGTGGTATAAATTACTATTTTGGTGTTTAAGGTAATTATAGGAACGCGTTTATGAATAGCATTTCTATCAAATATTTCTATAAATAAGACTTTAATTTTTTTGTAGAAGTTAAACATAATATTATGTCCCAGACCACCAAAGATGATAAGCATCATAATAATCCATTGAAAACCGTAGTTAAAACGGATGCTTTGTTCAAATAATCCAGACGGTAAAATCGAGAATCCGGCATTACAAAATGCAGAAATAGAATGGAAAACTGAAAAGAATAAGGTGTCCTCAATGACCGCATTATCTTGTACAGTAAAATAAATAAAGATAGCTCCTACAAGTTCTAAAGACATGGTGAAGGTTACCACGTTTAGCGCGGCTCTAAAGACATCTTTTAAGCCATCTTGGGCTATAAAATCTTTGGTGTTTAAACCTTCTTTAAAAGAAGAGCTTCCTCTAAAAAAAAATGCGAAAAAGGAGGTAAACGTTAAAATTCCTAATCCGCCCAATTGAATTAAAACCAGTATGATAGATTGTCCTACAATGGTAAAATCGTGACTCGTATCTAAAACAGCTAAGCCCGTTACACAAACGGCACTTGTTGCTGTAAAAAGTGCATTTGTAAATGTAATACCATTTAAAGTAGCACTTGGTAACATAAGTAAAAAGGCTCCTAGAATGGCCAAAATTACAAAACTACCTACAAAAACAATGGCGGGGTTAAAATACACTTCATAAATATACCGCACCAATACCAGTAACCTTAAAAGGAAATACAAAATAAGCCCAAGTTCTAGTATGGGCTTTATTTTTTGTAAAATATAATGGTAGTCGTATTGTATATGCGTTAACGAAACTACTATAGAACTTATGAGTAAAATAGAGATGATTGATATATTAACTATCGCAACGCGTTTATTGTTTTTATACTTGTAAATAAAAAGTTTTACCGTATTAAAAACTAATAATAGAATGGATAATGTAATTAAACCAAAAACATGTGGTGATGTATAGTTGTCGGCATGGTCGTAACCAAAATCAAAGACAATAAAAAATAGTACGATAATATCGAAAAAACGATACACGTAATTTAATAAGGATTGTTTCTTTAATTTAGGCATTTTAAATCTAATGATTTATAACGAAAACCTGCTTTAAACTATAGGCTATAAAGGTATTAAATATAGTGTTCGTTTACTAATTCAATAACACTTTCTACCGTTGGTACTTTTGCTACACGAACATCTTTAAAATGTTTTCTAGCCTCAGCAGCAGTTGTTTCGCCTATACAAAAAGCGATAATTTCCTTTTTGTTTTTCTGAGTAAAGCTCTCCACGGTAGATGGACTGTAAAACATCACGGCTTCAACCGAATCGTTAACTTTTACGCTATCATATTTAGTTTGGTAAGCTTCTATTTCGGTAACTTTAATATTGTTTTCGCTTAAAATTGTTGGTAGAGCATCTAATCTAATGTCGCTACAAAAATAGGTTACTTCTGCCCCTTCCATATATTCCACTAAATACGCTGCTAATTTTTTAGCATTATTTTCGGTATGTGTAACTTTTCCAATTCTGTTTTCAACTAAACGTTTCGTTCTGCGGCCAACACAATAAATATTTTTAAACTGTAATTCTAAAGCCGAATAGTTTGTAGTTAGTGATTCTACCGTATTTTTACTGGTAATCACTACATTTTGAATTTCATTTTTTAACAACCTTGGTTGGATACGGTTTAAACTAATTTTAACCACATCGGTACTTTCAGACTTTATTTTTTCATGAAACAACATACGTTGATCTTCAGTTAACGATTTTGTAGAATACACATTCGTTTGTCTGTCCGCATCTTTAATGTTATCCATTAAACGTTTTCCGCCGCGTTCAATTACAAAATCGGCGCAATATTGTGCTATATCGTTGTGCTCTCCTAGTTTTTTAACACGGGTAACATCAATACGTTTTGTTCCATCCGGACTTAATAAAACACCTGTAAAAGTTATTTCTTCGTCTTTTAGTACGGCTAAAGCACCAATAGGGGCTGTACAACCACCTTCTAATTTATTTAAAAAATCGCGCTCAATAGTGGTGCAAATTTCGGTTTCTTTGTCGTTTAGTTCTGTACAAATCGCTCTTACTTCTTCATCTTCTTCCAAAGCAGTAATCATAATAGCACCTTGAGCTGGAGCCGGAATCATCCAATCTAAATTAATGGCTTCTTCGGGTCTTACGCCTATTCGTCCAATACCAGCAGCGGCAAAAATGGCGCCATTCCAATTACTATCTTTAAGCTTTTGTAAACGAGAATTTACGTTACCACGTATATCTGTAATGGTGTGTGTAGGAAAACGGTTTAGCCATTGTGCCCGTCTGCGTAAACTACCGGTTGCAATTACGGCATCTTTCGATCCTAAAAACTCTTCATTGTCTTTAAAAACTAAAGTATCTTTTACATTTCCACGTTTTATAACGGCAGCTTGCACAATACCTTTTGGTAAAAGTGTTGGCACATCTTTTAAGGAATGCACAGCAATATCAATATCGTTATTAAGCATTGCGATATCTAGTGTTCGGGTAAAAACACCCGTGATGCCTAACTCGTAAAGGGGTTTATCTAAAACTAAATCGCCTGTAGATTTTACAGGCACTAATTTTGTTTTATGACCTAAATGCTCAAGTTGACTTTGTACTATTTTGGCTTGCCATAACGCTAATTCGCTATCACGAGTACCAATTCTTATAATTTTAGACATTTTTTGTAGAAGGTTCTAATTGGAACACTTTTTTAATAAGTTCAAGACTTTCGTCTGTAGGAACGTCATCATCTTTTAAATGATGCGCAAAATGGTTTGTTATTTTCTGAATGATATTATTGCTAATTATTTCGGCTTGTACTTCGTTAAAATCGGCCATTTTTTTACGTTGCGTATCTAATTCGGCTAAAGCAAAATCGTTCAGTTTATGTTTTAAAGCTTTAATAGTTGGTGCAAACTTTCGAGTTTCTAACCAATTATTAAATTCTGTTTTTACTTCTTCTATTATCGCTTCCGCGGAAGGAATATGTTGTTTTCTAGCTTCAAGTGTTCGGTCGGTAATTTGAGATAAATCATCTAAATGCACCAATTTCACACCTTCTAATTCTAAAACATTTTCATCGACATTTTTAGGAATCGATAAATCTAAAATTAAAAGTGGTTTATTACTTTGAATAATATGTTTGTCTATCGTTGGACGTTGTGCACCGGTGGCGACAATTAAAATATCCGATTCGCTAATTTCTTCTTGTAAATTCGAATAATCTTTTACAACTAAATTAAATTTTCCCGCAACTTGCTCGGCTTTATCTTTAGTTCTATTTATTAAAGTAATATGTTCGTTTTTGGTGTGTTTTACCAAGTTTTCACAAGTATTACGACCAATTTTACCTGTTCCGAAGAGTAGGATGTTCTTGTTTGTAATATCTTCAACGGCATTAAAAATATATTGTACCGAAGCAAAAGATACCGATGTGGCACCCGATGAAATTTCGGTTTCATTTTTAATACGTTTACTAGCTTGAATTACGGCGTTCACCAAACGTTCTGAAAACGGATTAAGTAAACCGTGCTTTCTTGATAGTTTGGCACTAATTTTTAACTGACTAATAATTTCAAAATCACCTAAAATTTGGCTGTCTAAACCAGAGCCTACACGAAACATATGCGATATAGCATCCTTGTTTTTATAGACATAGGCCACTTCTTGAAACTCATCAACGGTTCCTTTGGTATTATCGCAAAGTAATTTTATAAGTTGAAAAGGGTGCTGAGCAAAACCATAAATTTCGGTTCGGTTACACGTAGAGGTTACTACTAAACTTTCAATATGATTAGCTTTAGCCTGATTTAAAAGCGCAACTTTGCCTTCTTCGCTAAGACTAAAGTGTCCGCGAATATCTGCATCGGCTTTTTTATAACTTAAACCAATAGCGTAAAAGTAATTACTTTTCGAAATATTGTACTCTTGCATGCGTTAATTAAAATGTGAGGCAAAAGTATAGGGATGATAACTTAAAAAGTAACGCTCAATGAACTTTTAGTGTCGTTTGTGGTTTTTTAGCGTTGTTTTTTCTTAGTAAGTGATAAATATCTTATTTTTACAAGGAAATTAACGGTTTTTAATTGTTTAATTTAGAATTAATCTAAATAATTAAGGTGAATGAATACTGTAAATGCTCCAAAAAATAACGCTCAAAGGTCTTTTTTAGAAACAGAAGTAGGTGAAGGATTTTTTATTTTAACCTATAAAAACGACGACTATGAGGCGCAAAACATTGTAAAAGATATACATAGTGATTTTATACAATTTCATTTCTGCATTAAAGGCTCTAGCCAATTTATATTCAATGAAGGGCGATACACGTTAAATATTCTCGAAGAAAATTCTTTGCTTTTGTATAACCCGCAACGTAATTTACCAATAAATTTAAAAGTGGAACCACATTCTTGGATGGTTTCTATTTTAATTTCTATTAAAAAATTCCATGGGTTGTTTTCTCAAGAAGCGGGGTACATTACTTTTTTAAGCGGCGATAATAAAGACAAAAAGTATTATAAGGATGGCGTAATTTCGCCATCTATGGCAATTGTATTAAACCAATTGATTAGTTTTAACTTAAATCAATCTATAAAAAAATTATATTTTAAAGGAAAAGCTTATGAACTTTTAAGTTTGTATTTTAACAGAAGCGAAGATGCTAATGTGGAACAATGCCCGTTTTTGGTAGATGAAACCAATGTGATAAAAATTAGAAAAGCTAAAGATATCATGGTTTCTAGAATGGCAGAGCCTCCAACTTTACAAGAACTAGCCGATGAAATAGGTTTAAATATTAAAAAATTAAAAGAAGGTTTTAAGCAAATTTATGGCGATTCGGTTTTTAGTTTTTTATTCGACTATAAAATGGAGTTTTCTCGTAAGTTATTAGAGGCAGGAAACGACAATGTAAATGAAGTAGGTCTTAAAGTGGGTTACAGTACATCGAGTCATTTTATTGCGGCCTTTAAAAAGAAATATGGCACCACCCCTAAAAAATATGTGATGTCGCTAACACCTTAAAATGAGAGTATATGAAATATTTAACACCAGAAATAGCAGCACTGGCTAAGTATGAAAACACAAAATCTTTAGCGAGATCCAGTACGTCTTGCGGTATTTTTCAAGATTGCGATTATACGGAAGAACGTCCAAAATTATATCACGAACAACAACAAACCAAAATTAAATAAACACAAACATGAAGGCATTATTAATTGTAGTATTAGCATTTTTCACGTTAACTAGTAACGCGGCAGACAACGTTTTAGTTTTTTCTAAAACCGCGGGATTTAGACATAAATCTATAGAAGTTGGCGTAAAAACCATTCAAGCTTTAGGTTTGAAGCATAATTTTAATGTCACTCATAGTGAAGATGCCCAAATATTTTTAAGCAAAAAATTAAAACGCTACGATTTAATAATTTTCCTAAATACCACAGGTGATATTTTAAATTCAGAAGAAGAAGCGGCTTTTAAAAAATACATTAACAAAGGCGGAAGCTTTTTAGGAGTGCATGCCGCTACCGATACGGAGTTTGAGTGGGAGTGGTATGGTAAATTAGTAGGAGCTTATTTTATAAACCATCCAAAACAAACTCAGGCGACAATTAATGTGGTTGACAAGAATCATAAATCAACCCAGCATTTGTCAAATACATGGATGCATTTCGACGAATGGTATAATTTTAAATCGATAAGTGGAGATATTCAAGTACTTTTGGCTCTCGATGAGTCGAGCTATAAAGGTGGTAAAAACGGCGATTTTCATCCTATCGCTTGGTATCAAGAATTTGATGGCGGACGTATGTTTTACACCGGAATGGGACACACTATAGAATCGTATTCAGATCCTAAATTTCAACAGCATCTATTAGGAGGCATCTTGTATTGTTTAGATAAATAAAATAAATGAAAAAAGGTATATTATTAGTAAACTTAGGTTCTCCCGAAAGTCCTGAGCCAAAAGACGTAAAAAAATATTTAGGAGAGTTTTTAATGGACGAGCGTGTTATCGATCTGCCTTATGTAGCGCGAGCAGCTCTAGTAAAAGGTATTATTTTAAAAACACGCCCTAAAGCATCGGCAGCAGCCTATAAAAAAATATGGTGGGATGAAGGTTCTCCGCTTATTGTAATTTCCGAAAGACTTCAGAATAAAATGCAGAAACAAGTAGAATATCCTGTGGCGCTTGCTATGCGTTATGGTAGTATGACTATTAAAAAAGGACTTCAAGAATTAGTAGATCAAGGCGTGGAAGAGGTTTTACTTTTTCCGTTGTATCCACAATTTGCAATGGCAACAACTGAAACTATTACGGTTTTAGCTGAAGAGTTGCGTCAAGAATTTTTTCCGAAGTTAAAAATAGAGTCGGTTCCCGCATTTTATAACAAGCCAGATTATATCGAAGTGCTTTCAAATTCTATTAAAAACCATTTGAAGGATAAAAAATACGATCATGTATTGTTTTCCTATCACGGAGTTCCGGAACGCCATATTCGAAAAAGTGATGTTACAAAATCGCATTGTAAAATAGATAAAAGTTGTTGTACTACGCCAAGTAAAGCACACGAGTTTTGTTACAGACATCAATGTTTAGAAGTTACCCGTTTAGTAGCCGAAAAACTTCAGTTTAAAGAAGGTGCATTTTCAACGTCCTTTCAATCGCGTTTAGGTTTCGATCCTTGGTTGTTACCATACACCGACAGAACTATTGAGCGCTTAGGTAAAAGTGGTGTAAAAAATATGGCAATTATTACGCCGGCATTTGTGAGCGATTGTTTAGAAACTCTTGAAGAAATCGCGATGGAAGGTCAGGAAATTTTTCACGAAATGGGAGGCGATAATTATACAACCGTACCTTGTTTAAATGATGATGATGCCTTTGTATCGCTACTTTCTAAATGGATAAATACCTGGGGTGCTAAAAATAATGATTGACAATGGCTAAAGTGTCGTCGGAAGAATTGGGCTCACAACCCATTAGTAAACTGTTAATAAAGCAGGCTGTTCCTGCATCTATTGGCGTTTTAGTGATGTCGCTTAACATTTTGGTGGACACTATTTTTGTTGGACACTGGATTGGAGCTATTGCTATTGCCGCTATAAATATTGTATTGCCTGTGTCGTTTTTTATTGCGGCATTAGGTATGAGTATTGGTATTGGTGGTGCATCAATTATTTCACGAGCACTTGGTGCTTCAAATTACGAAAAGGCTTTAAAAACTTTTGGAAATCAAATTACATTAGTTTTAGTCCTTACCACCAGTATTGTTTCGCTTGGGCTGTTTTTTGTAGACGATATTATATTACTATTTGGTGGTAAAGGCGCTATTTTTGCTCCAGCAAAAATATACTATAAAATTGTGCTTTATGGTATCCCACTTTTGGCTTTTTCTATGCTTGGAAACAATGTTATTAGAGCAGAAGGGAAGCCTAAGTTTGCCATGTATTCCATGATGATTCCGTCTATTGGGAATCTGGTTTTAGATTATCTTTTTATTAATCTTATGGATTTAGGAATGGCAGGAGCAGCCTGGGCAACAACCGTTTCTTATGGCTTTTCATTTACATTTATTTTTTGGTTTTTTACGTCTAAAAATTCCGAATTAAAAATAAGCATTCCTCATTTTGGATTGCATATTCCTATTGTAAAAGAAATAGGAGCTTTAGGATTTGTTACCCTAGCAAGGCAAGCCGTAGTAAGTATTACCTACTTATTTATGAATAATATTTTGTTCGATTTAGGGGGTGAATCTTCAGTTACCGCTTACGCCATAGTTGGCCGAATGCTTATGTTTGCTTTATTTCCTGTTTTAGGCGTTACCCAAGGGTTTTTGCCGATTGCCGGCTTTAATTATGGCGCACAAAAATACGATAGAGTAAGAGCAAGTATTAACACAGCTATAAAATATGCCGCTATTTTAGCAACGCTCATATTTGTAATACTTATGATTTTTCCGGAAGCTATAACCAAGGCTTTTACTACCGATACCGAGGTTATAAAAGAAACATCTGGCGCTATGCGTTGGGTATTTGCAGCCACACCTATTATAGCCTTACAGCTTATTGGTGCGGCCTATTTTCAGGCTATTGGTAAAGCTACGCCAGCGTTGTTACTCACCTTATCCCGACAAGGGTTTTTCTTTATTCCGTTAATATTAATATTACCAAAATTTTATGGTGCGTTAGGTGTGTGGATGTCGTTTCCAATTTCCGATGTGCTTTCAACACTGGTTACAGCTTATTTTTTAAACCGGGAGATTAGAAAGAATTTAATAACAAAAACCTTATAAATTAGTTTAAACATGGAATATTACAATTATATAAAATCCTTTCACCTCATATTTGTGGTCACTTGGTTTGCAGGTTTGTTTTACATTCCTCGCCTCTTTGTTTATCAAATTGAAGCATTCCATAAACCATCGCCAGACAAGGAAATTCTTGGTAAGCAACTCAAAATTATGGCCAAACGTTTGTGGTATATTATTACTTGGCCATCGGCTATATTATGCACCATTTTTGCTGTTTGGCTTTTAATTTTACAGCCCTTTTGGTTGCAACAACCGTGGATGCATGTTAAATTATCTTTTGTAGTACTCCTATTTATTTACCATTTAAAAACGCATCAATATTTTAAACAATTACAAAATGATGATGTAAAAAAAACATCTAGTTTTATGCGTATTTGGAACGAGGGCGCTACCTTCATCCTTTTTGCTGTGGTGTTTTTGGTTATTTTAAAAAGTGCCATTAACTGGGTTTGGGGTATTGTCGGAATCCTTGTTTTGGGTATTTTAATTATGCTTGGCTTCAAAATTTATAAAAATATTCGTAGTAAAAATCCCGATGCTTAAAATGTTTTGGGCGTTACCCTTTATCCTGAAACAAGTTCAGGAACTGGTTCGGGCTTTCCGCTAAAAGTTTTGCCTCGATGCGCGCCTCGCCAAAAGCTACCGCATCAATCCCTAACCCGGGTTTATTTGCAAAATAAAATGGTTTTACCTGTCGGTTTTAATTCTGTTTGGCAATGTATTTATCAAAATAATGATAAAGCTTTTCATATTAATGGATATAAACCGTATGTCTGTTTTAGTTTCTGTAAAAAAATAACACGAACAATCTAAAAAATAGATTGTAACAAATCGTTTAAAATAACTACTAACAGGTTACAAAGCATATTGTTACTATATAGCGATTTGGTATAAATATGGTTTTATTTACTTTCAAAATAAATTGTTCGATCGTAAAAAAGGTCTTACTTTTAAATCAAATTATTTATTAATTTTTTAAATCTAAAACTATGGAGTGGTTTTCAAGTTTAACGTTTTTCCAGCAAATTTACTGGGGTATATCGTTAATTGGATCGTTTGTTTTTTTTATTACCATTATCACAACATTTTTAGGTGGCGATTCGGGAGATTTGGATACCGATGCTGAAATTGAAGCCGATACAGGTATTGGGTTTCAATTTATAACCTTTAAAAACCTTGTTGGATTTTTTACGCTTTTCGGTTGGAGTGGTATTGCTTGTATTGATGCAGGTTTTTCCAAACCAATAACCATTATTGTTTCCATTATATGCGGTTTAATTATGATGGCTATTATGGCTGCCATGTTTTATTTTATGCAAAAACTAAACCATAGCGGCACTTTAAAAATGAAAAATGCTATTGGTAGTGTTGGAGAGGTTTACTTAACTATTGGTGCTAAACGCTCAACTATAGGCAAGGCTCAAGTTAGAGTGCAAGGGGCTTTAAGAGAATTAGAAGCTTTAACCGATTCGGAAACAGATCTTAAATCTGGTTCAGTAATATCGGTAAAAGAGGTTACCTCAAACGGAATATTAATTGTAGAACAACTAAATAAATAACATATGCTATCACTATTTGTACAGGAGAACCTTCAATTAGGTTTACCAATTGCTGTAATTGCAGCCATTTTATTCGTCTTTTTATTTTTTATCGTATTAATTAGGCGCTACAAACGTTGTCCGTCAGATCGTATTTTGGTGGTTTATGGTAAAGTTGGTGGAGGACAATCAGCCAGATGTATTCATGGAGGAGCGGCTTTTATTCTTCCTGTAATTCAAGATTACGAGTTTCTAGATTTAACTCCCATGTCTATTGAGGTTAATTTAGTAAATGCATTGTCTAAACAAAATATTCGTGTTAATGTACCGTCTCGATTTACTATTGGGGTATCTACAGAACCTGGTGTTATGCAAAATGCCGCAGAACGCTTACTTGGCTTAGGATTGCCAGATATTCAAGAGTTGGCAAAAGAAATCATATTCGGTCAGTTGCGTTTAGTGGTGGCTTCTATGGATATTGAAGAAATTAATAATGACCGTGATAAGTTTTTAACAAATATTTCGCAATCTGTAGAAACAGAATTAAAGAAAGTAGGTTTAAAATTGATAAACGTAAATATTACGGATATTGTTGACGAGTCTGGATATATTGAAGCTTTAGGTAAAGAAGCTGCAGCGCACGCTATAAATGCCGCACGTAAATCGGTTGCAGAAAAAAACAGAGACGGTTCTATTGGTGAGGCTAATGCGGTACAAGATGAAAGAACTCAGGTTGCTGCTGCCAATGCGCAAGCAGTTGAGGGTGAAAATACCGCTAAAATTGCTGTTGCTAATTCCGATTCTTTACGTCGTCAACGTGAAGCAGAAGCAGAACGTGTTGCTAATGCATCAGAAAAGGTACAAAGTGCAAAAGCTTTAGAAGAATCTTATGCTGCGGAGCAATTAGCGGAAACAGCAAGAGCAGAGCGTGAGCGTTCGTCTCAAATGGCCGATATTATTGTGCCTGCCGAAATTGATAAAAAGAAAGTTGAAATTGATGCTGAAGCGGAAGCTGAAAAAATAAGAAGACGTGCAAAAGGTGAAGCCGATGCTATTCTTTTTAAAGCACAAGCCGAGGCACAAGGTTTATATGAAGTATTAACAAAACAAGCAGCAGGTTTGGAACAAATTGTGAAAGCTGCTGGAAATAATTCTAAAGATGCCGTGTTGCTTTTAGTTGCTGATAAATTACCAGAACTGGTGAAAATGCAATCTGAAGCGATTAAAAATATTAAAATTGATAAGGTTACGGTTTGGGAAAATGGTGGCGGAAAAGATGGAAAATCGTCTACAGCTAATTTCCTATCGGGAATGTACAAATCGGTGCCGCCGTTGCAAGAAATGTTCGATATGGCTGGAATGCAATTGCCAGAGTATTTAAAGGGGAAAAATGTTACTGAAGCTGCTGAGGTGGTTTCTGAAAAAAATGATACTTCTGATACTAGTGAGAAATAATTAAAGATCGTTTTCAATAAGCTCAGACTGACATGGATAGTTTTAATGGTTTTTTTGAATGAAATAATAGATAAGAATACAACCCATGAAATGCCTTACTGAGCTTGTTGAAGCACATATAGTTTAAACTAAAAGCCCAAATGTTTGTTTTAATTTTGGGCTTTTTTTTATGAGTTATTGATAGCTTCAATTATCCTAAAAATGATGTTACAGTGGTATCGGTTCAGGATATAAACGTTGGTTTTAAAGTTAAATTTATAAGTTGTATCTTATAATATGTTAGACGTAAAAACTTTTTTATCTTAAATAATTATTAAAATGAGAGACACTTTTAAAACCATAGCCAGATTTCAGTATTCTGCCGAAGCACAAATTATAAAAGGACGTTTGGAAGCCGATGGTATTACAGTTTTTCTATCGGATAACCTTACTATTGATACAGATCCTTTGGTTAGCAATGCTATTGGTGGGGTAAAACTAAAAGTCTTATCGTATCAAGCAGAAGAAGCAAAAGCTATTTTAAATTCGATAAACAAATTCTCTTTAGATAATGAAGGCCACGCTATACATTGCCCAAATTGCAAAAGTGAAAAAGTGGAACTGTATTCTACAATAAAGGATGCTAAAGCTCTTTTTGCTTTTATTTTTGCCTTCATAGTTAATATTGTCACAACGGCATTGCCTATTTACACCAAGCATAAATATAGGTGTGAGGATTGTAAAACGGAATTTGATATAAAATGAAAGGATAAATTTAAATAAATATTACAATCAATGTATTAGTCAAGTGTCATGCTGCGCTTGTTATCGTTTTAAGTACCCAAAGCCACAACAGTATAAGCCTTTTTTAAATTTTTAATGGCGCTTTTAATTTCTTCTTCATTTAAATGCCCAAAACCAAAACGAATAGCACAAGTATCTCTGTCTTGATAAAGTATTGTTTTTGGAAGAAAAAGGTTGTGGTTTTCGGCTTCTTCGGCTAATTTAACCAGTGATATATTTTGCTTAAACTGCAACCAAATGGCTAACCCTCCCGATGGTTTTTTCCAATTAATAATATCTTCAAAATAGGTTGTTAAATATTGACATAAACAATTGCAACGTTGCTTATACAGGATGATGTTTTTTTTAATGAGACGGTATATTTCACCTTCATAAATGAGCTCAGCAAGGATTTGTTCTTGTATTACGTCACCTTGTTTATCTAATAATTGCAGGTAGTTTTTAGCTTCAGAAATTAAACTTTCGGGAGCCACAACAAATCCGGTTTGGAAACTTGGAAATAGCGATTGCCCTAATTTTCCTAAATAAACCACAACACCATGGGCGTCGGCACTAGCCATAGGTAACATGGCTGAGCCTTTATATTGAAAATCGTAATCGTAATCATCTTCAATAATAGCAAATTTAAATGTTTTGGCTAATTCTAATAATTTTAGGCGACGTTCTGCATTTAACGTTGCAGTTGTTGGGTAATGCCGATGTGCACAAACATACACACAGCGAATACTGCCTTTTATAAAATGGGTTTGTATATAATCTATATCTAAGCCATTTTCGTCCACAGGAATCGTTTTAATGCTAGCACCGGCTTGCTGAAATATCATGTTGGCGGCATAATTGCTTAAATGTCCAACCAAAACCACGTCGTTTGGTTGTATTAAAAGCCGAGAAACAATATATAAACTCATTTCTGTACTTCGCGTACTTATTAGGTTGCTTGGTTTTATATGAAACCCTCTGGTGGCATTTAGATAATTAGAGAGTTGAGTTTCAAATTTTGAACCTAATAACGGTGTTGTTTTGTCCCATTTTGAAATTAGTGATTTTCGTTTCATGGCGGCACTATACCATTTAGAAAACTCATGTACGGGGTGCAATCTTAAGTCGGGATTGCCTTCATTTATACTATATTTTGCCGTTGAGGTTTGCAGTGTAGATGCTAAATTGAACGACGATTGAAAGGGAAACCCTGTAATTTTAGGATATTCATACACCTGATCTATTTGGTGAGCCGTGGCTTTAATAGTCGCTGTGGTTTGCTCTGGAACCAAAATAAAGGTTCCTTTATTGGGGATTATTTCTACCCAACCTTGAGAGGCTAATTCATCGTAAACAGCGACAACCGTATTTCTATGGATTTTTAAGGTTTGACTTAAAACCCGACTTCCAGGCAACACAGCACCCATAGATAAATAGCCCCGTTGAATGGCATTTATTATTTGCTGGGATATTTGAATATATACGGGTTGCGACGTGTTTTTATCAAAATGAATTAACTGTTTTAATAGATTTCTAACCGGACTATTCATTGTTTTAAAACTGGACTATGTTACTCGTCCGGAAAGTTACGACTTTTGCAGTGTTATAAACAAATCATTTTATGAAAACTACATACGCTTTAACTGCATTTATTTTATGTGCATTTATGTCTCATGCACAACAAGAGCAGCAAAAACAGGATTTAGACACTATAGTTGTTACGTCCACAAGAATAGATCTTCCTTTTAAAGAAAATTCAAGGACTATAAATATTATTTCATCTGAAGCTATTAAAAATAGTGCCGCTAACAATATAGCCGATTTACTGCAACAAGTTGCAGGTGTCGATATTAGACGTCGAGGAACTGCTGGAGGTCAAGCCGATTTATATATTAGAGGAGGCGGTTTCGACCAAACATTACTTTTAATTGATGGCATTAAAATGGACGATGCGCAAACGGGTCACCACACCATGAATGCCGCTTTACCCATAGAAGTTATTGAGCGTATTGAAATAATTAAAGGTCCTGCCGCACGTGTATTTGGGCAAAATGCTTTTACTGGTGCTATTAATATTGTGACTAAAAAAGACCTAAAGAATAAGATTACTATTAAAGCTGAAACGGGTTCCTTCGGACAGTTAAATGGTGGGGTTACTATTGGTACAGATTTAGAAAACTCGTCGCACCTTGTACATATTGAAAAAGTGACTTCATCGGGTTACCGATACAATACAGATTATGATAATAGCAGTTATTTTATAAAAAGTATTTTTAATAAAAATAAACAAGCCATTGAAATGATTACATCGTTTCAAGATAGAAAGTTAGGGGCCAATGGTTTTTATGCAAGAGCAAGTGCAGTAGATCAATATGTAGCAACACAAAACAGTTTAATTGGTTTTTCTACAGAATTTAAAGGAGAAAAATTAACACTTAAACCAAAAGTGTATTGGAGACGAAACCAAGGGGAATTTCTTTACACAAGAAGTAATCCTACCGGATATAGAAACCTACACATTTCTAATAAGATTGGAGCAGAACTTAATGGGAGTTATACGTCTAGTGCTGGAATTACAGGTTTTGGTGTCGATTTGTCTAAAATTTATCTTGAGAGTAACAATTTAGGAAGCCGTAATAGATTTATGACGACTCTATTTCTGGAACATAGATTTAAGATTTTTAATGACAAGCTAGATATTACACCGGGAGTTGCCGTGACGTATTATTCCGATTTCGATTTTTATGCTTTTCCAGGTTTAGATGTTGGCTACAAAATAAGCGATGCTTTAAAAGCTTATGGAAATATAGGGTACACTTACAGAGTCCCTACTTATACCGATTTATTTTATACCAGTCCAGATACTGCTGGTAATCCCGATTTGGAAGTTGAAGAAGCCTTTGCTCAAGAAATTGGAATTAAATATTTTTCACCAAGATTTTCTGGTTCTGTGGCAATTTATAATAGAGATGCACAAAATTTAATTGATTTTATTCGTCCGAATACTACGGAAACTGTTTATACAGCAACCAATATTACAGATGTAAACACTAAGGGTGTTGAGGTTGATGCCGCTTATAATTTCAAACTAAATACGTTTAATCAAACATTGGCTGTGGGTTATAATTTTTTAGAGGATGACATTTTAAATCAGAATAAAGAATTATCGCGCTATTCTTTAAATACCTTAAAGCATCATTTTACAACACGTTTAAGTACGCAATTTTTTAAAAATGTGAGTCAGAATATTATTTACAAACATGCACAGCGCACCACTGGAGATACTTATAATGTTTGGGATGCTTCGGTTGGCGTAAACTTAAAACAACTAGAATTTACTATTACAGCGAGTAATATTTTTAATGCCGATTATATTGAAACAGGCTATGTGCCCATGCCTCCAAGTAATATATTATTTGGGTTGAGGTATAGTTTAAATTAATTGGGCATTTTCTGTAATAGAGAAAAAAAGAGGAAGCTATGAGCGGTACAAAGCATAACTGGACAAAGGAAGATATTCTAGGTATATACAATAAGCCATTAATGGAGTTGCTTTACGAAGCAGCAATTGTACACCGTTTAAATCACGATCCTAATGTGGTGCAAGTATCAACCTTGCTTTCTATTAAAACAGGTGGTTGTAGTGAAGATTGCGGGTATTGTCCACAAGCGGCACGATACCATACCAATATTGAAGGCAACGATTTAATGTCTGTGCAACAAGTAAAAGCACAAGCTTTACGGGCTAAGGCCCGTGGAAGTTCTCGTGTTTGTATGGGGGCTGCATGGCGAAATGTAAAAGATGGTGTAGAATTTGATGCCGTTTTAGAAATGGTACGCACCATTAATAAGCTCGATATGGAGGTTTGCTGTACTTTAGGTATGATTACCGAAAACCAAGCACAACGTTTAGCAGAGGCTGGTTTATATGCGTATAACCATAATTTGGATGCTTCGGAAGCGTATTATAAAAAAATTATTTCTACACGTGGTTACCAAGATCGATTGGATACTATTGCTAATGTACGTAAAACTAATGTAACGGTTTGTAGTGGTGGTATTATAGGTATGGGTGAAAATATTGAAGATCGTGCCGGTATGCTAGTTGCGCTTTCTACATTAAATCCACAGCCAGAATCGACACCAATTAATGCGCTTGTTGCTGTTGAAGGCACACCTCTTGAAGATGAGAAACCAGTTTCTATTTGGGACATGATTAGAATGGTAGCAACAACAAGAATTGTTATGCCGAAAACACAGATTCGTTTAAGTGCGGGTAGGACTCAAATGAGTAGGGAAGGGCAGGCGATGTGCTTTTTTGCTGGTGCGAATTCTGTTTTTGCTGGGGATAAATTATTAACTACTCCAAATCCTGATGTAAATGAGGATATAGAAATGTTTGAATTATTAGGGTTGAATTTGCAAAAACCTTTTACAAAAAAAGACCAGCCACAAACGGTGGAAGCTCAAGCCTCTCAATTTAAATCTTTAGGTGAAAAACCAAAATGGACGCGACCAACTCATAAAATTGAACGGAATGAAAGGGCTAATAAAAAGGGGTAAATAGCTTAATAAAATCAGTTTTTGGTAGCTTAGCTTTATATAGAAAAGTCCGCTAACAACAGTTTAAAACTATGGTTAGCGGACTTTTGCGTTAGGGATTGATGCGGCATCCTTTTTTATACTTAGTCTTTAAATTTTTTAACAAAAATAACCTTTGTTTTAAAGCTAGTTCTTTTGGGTATCGAAATACCTTTTCTATAAAAAAGATATAGCGGAAAGCCCGACCCTTTTTTGGGGAACGCCCAAATTGGTATTTTAATCTAACTTATCGGTTAATTTTTTAAATACTTTTTTAGGGTTTTTATTTTCGTATAGTATTTCGTAAACGGCATTTATTATGGGTAATTGCGTTTTTTTAGTGTTTTTGGAGTTTAGTAAATGTGCCGATTTTGTGGCGTAATAGCCTTCGGCCACCATGCTCATTTCCATTTGTGCCGATTTTACGGTGTAGCCCTTGCCAATCATGTTTCCAAACATGCGGTTTCGGGAAAATACGGAGTAGCCGGTTACTAGCAAATCGCCTAAATAAGCCGAGTTATTGATGTTGCGTTTCATTTTATGCATTTTTTTAATGAAACGTTTCATTTCGCGAATGGAATTACTCATTAGTACACTTTGGAAATTATCGCCATATCCCAAACCATGCGCTATTCCGGCTGCTATGGCGTAAATATTTTTAAGCATTACAGCGTATTCTATACCAATAATATCGTCGCTAGTAGTTGTTTTTATATAATCGGATGATAAATTATTAGCAATATGTTTAGCTTTTACTTGGTTGGAACAGGAAATGGTTAAGTATGAAAGGCGCTCTAAAGCTACTTCCTCGGCGTGGCATGGGCCTGCAATTATTGCGATATTATCGTAGGGTACTTTGTAGGTATCGTGAAAATGCTGGCCAACTAATAATCCAGTTTCGGGCATAATGCCTTTTACGGCAGAAACTATGGTTTTGTTTTCTATGTTAATATTAAGTTTTTCTAGTTCGCTGTGTATAAAGGCGGAGGGAATTACAAAAATGAGAACATCGGCATATTCTGCCATTTCGTTGATGTCGTTACTTAGTTTAAGTTGGTCTAAGCGAAACTCTACCGAACTTAAATAATTAGGGTTATGTTGTTCGCGTATTAAATGCTCTTTTGTGTAAACACTGCGCATATACCAGCCTATTTCGTCAAGATTTTCGCTAAGCATTTTTACAATGGCTGTAGCCCAACTTCCTGCGCCAAAAACCGCATATTTTAAAGGTTTATCCATGAGGTTGATTCGATTTATGGGGTCAAAAATACGGAAAATTTTAATCTTAGATAGAAGGATAAACTAGAATGAAAATTTTTTTTGGCACGCGTTTTGGAATGTATTTTATAGAAACACTAAAAATGATTGTTTTACCATTGAAAACATGAGACATTTTTACTAAAACATAATGATATGAAAACTATAAAATTACTTTCGAGCTTTGCGCTACTTGCAACACTTTTTACGTCTTGTTATACTGAAGTTATTGTGGACGATTATATCGATGAACCTACAATATCGGTAAATCAATTGCTTAATGCTTACGAATTATGGTATGTGGATATTAATGCAACTAAAGGTTATGGAGAAACCCCATTTTTGCAAAAAGCCTTTACTATTTCGTTTATAAATGGTGTGATGTATGCAAATAATAACATTGTTGGTATTGGTGATACCGGCAATGGTTACGGTATTGATGTGGCTAGTTATGATGCATATGATATGATTTTGGATGTAACCCATGATGTAGATGGTTTTGAAACTTTTGATGTTTATAGAATTGATAACAATACCATTGAATTGTACAACCCGAATAATGATACCTCGTACTTTTTAGATGGGTACCAACGTAATAATTTTGATTACGATTTTGTATTTTATGATAATATTCATTATTTCTTGCAAGAGTATAATGCTTGGGAAAAAGTATATACTAGTAATTATGGTGCTATAAACGAGTTTGATAATGAAAACTATTTACAGTTTTTAGCTGGTGGAAACGATTCGGAATTTAAAAGTTCTCAAGATGATACTGGTAAAAATGTAAACCATTTATATTGGGATTATACTGGGCTTTACGGTGTGGGCAATGTTACTAACGATATGTATTTGAAGATCTTAACTTTAGATTACGATTATTTTGAAAATGAACAATTTGAACTAAGTGTAATTAACGATGGTAAAATAGAATTGTATCACGCAGCATCTGGAACCGTATATCAATTTGAAGGGCGTGGCTATATTCAATATTTAAAAGAAGATAATTCTAAAGGTGAAACAACCAATATAGAAGTTGATAAAATGCGAAAGTTTAAAAGCGAACGTGTTGAGAACCCAAGAGAAAGTAAAAGAAGCTAATAAGTTTATGCTTACAGATCCTGATAAAATGTATTTAGGATAAGTATTACGTTTTCTTGTTTTAGATTAAAATTAGCTACAAAGGTTTTGTTATAAGCAAAAAAGCCAACTGTTTCAGGTTGGCTTTTTTTATTTTATTAGCGGTAAAAATTCATTTTATCTATATAGTCCCAAACGTTTTCTGGTAACATGGGTTTTACATTTTTTCCTGTTTTTATACAGTTTCTAATAAATGTGGATGATAATTCCATGATTGGAGCGTTAATCACATGAATTTTTGGGTGACCAGTAAAAGGCGTGTCTTCTACTTTGTTTTTTGAAAGACGTGGGTACACATAAATTTCATGGTTTTCTAGAATAACATCGCTGTTTTTCCATTTATGGAAGTGATTTAAATTATCCTCCCCCATAATTAATGAAAACTCATGA
This sequence comes from Algibacter pacificus, assembly GCF_008033385.1. GTDB lineage: Bacteria > Bacteroidota > Bacteroidia > Flavobacteriales > Flavobacteriaceae > Algibacter > Algibacter pacificus. Next base: position 189,671 of record NZ_VOGY01000003.1, read on the forward strand.
TTTGGATGTTTTTCTTGAATATGGACAAGGGTGTTTATGGTGTAGCTTGGTTGAGGTAAATTAAATTCAATATTACTTACGCTAAGCTTGTCGTAATCTTTAGTAGCTAGGTATACAAGCTCTAGTCGTTGGTAATTATCGAGTAAAGATGTCTTTTTTTTAAATGGATTGTGTGGCGTAACTACAAACCAAACTTGATCTAAATCGCTATGTTCTGCCATGTGGTTTGCAATAACCAAATGGCCAACATGCACTGGGTTAAAGGACCCAAAATACAATCCAATTTTCATTGATAGTTTGTTTTAAGAATTTACAAAGTTACTTACTAAAGTTTCTGCTTCTTCTAGGGCATGTTCTAAAGTATCATTGACTACAATAACATCAAAAAGGGGAGCTGTAGCTAGCTCGGCAGATGCTTTTGCTACACGCATATTTATTTTGTCTTCACTTTCTGTTTTACGTTTTTTAAGTCTAATTTTAAGGGCGTCTATGCTTGGTGGCTTAACAAAAATAGCGAGGGTTTCATCGGGGAATTTGCGTTTAATTCGTAATCCTCCAGAAACATCAATATCAAAAATTACATTTTTACCTTTGGCCCAAATGCGTTCTACTTCAGTTTTTAAAGTTCCGTAGAAATTATCACGATAGACTTCTTCCCATTCTAAAAACTCATCGTTTTTAATTTTAGATTTAAAATCGCTAGCGGAAAGAAAATAGTAATCGGTGCCATCAATTTCGTTACCGCGACTTTCTCTGGACGTTGCCGAAATAGAAAATTCTAAGTTTAATTTATCTAGACCCAATAAGTGCCTTACTATGGTTGTTTTTCCAGATCCCGAAGGTGCAGAAAACACAATAAGTTTCCCTTGTTTTTTGTTTGTTGCTGCCATAACGAATGATAGTTTTTTAAAGTACGTTTAATAATTGTTCCTTAATTTTTTCTAATTCATCTTTCATTTGCACGACTAATTGTTGCATAGGCGCATAATTACTTTTAGAACCAATGGTATTTATTTCTCGTCCCATTTCTTGACTAATAAAACCTAATTTTTTACCGTTAGATTCTTCCGAATTTATCGATTCAATAAAATAATTTAGGTGGTTTTTTAGTCTTACCTTTTCTTCAGTAATATCAAATTTTTCAATGTAATATACTAATTCTTGTTCAAAACGATTTTCATCGTATTTTTCTTTAAGTTCGGCAACACCTTTGTGTAAACGTTCGCGAACACCTTCAACACGTTCTGGATCCATTTGGATAACCTGTTCTAAAATGCTATCAATAGAATTTACGCGATTAATAAAGTCTTGTTCCAGTACTTTACCTTCGTTTAATCTATAGCTATTTAAATCGGCAACTGCGGTATTAATTTCGTTGGTAATGGTGGCCCATTCGTTTTCGTCAATTTCTTCGCGAACGGTGTTTAGTGCATCGGGAAATTTAACAGCCATTTTTAATAATTCCAATTCGTTTCCATCAACAACATGGCGTAACTGCTCCATATATTGTTTAACAACTGGCGTGTTAATTTGTGTAGATGTATCTTCTGCAGTAGCTTCAATGTAAATAGAAAAATCTACTTTACCACGCACCAGTTTATCGGCTAGAAGTTTTCTAATAGAAAGTTCTTTTTCTCTATAAATAGCAGGCATTCTCGCGTTTAAATCTAAACTTTTACTATTTAAAGATTTTAGTTCAATTGTTATTTTTTTCGTAGGTAATTGTAATACAGATTTTCCGTAACCTGTCATTGAATAAATCATAGACCAAATTATATAAGTTGCGCAAAGGTAATTAAAACCAAATGGATAGAAAACCGTTTTTTAAAATGTTAAATTGAATTCTTTTAATATAATCTTGGCGAATTATTGAATTTATTATCAATATTTTTACCGTTCTTAAATAATATAAAACCAACTTTAATGAAATTTAACATAGGTTCTTTTTTAACGCTATTAACTGTTGCTGTTTTTTTTGGGTGTAAAGAGAAAGCTAATGAAACAATTGAGGTTTCGGCCAAGACCGAAGCTATAATTGCCAAAAAAGCTGCAAAGGATAGTCTAATAAATAATCCGCCAAAAGGTATGGTTTGGATTCCTGGAGGGGCTTTTTTACAAGGAGCTGTTCCACAAGATCAAATAGCTATGGACCACGAAAAACCACAGCACCCTGTATCGGTGGATGGATTTTTTATGGATATTACAGAAGTAACGAATGCTAAGTTTGCCGAGTTTGTAAACGCTACAGGTTATGTTACAATAGCGGAACGTGAAATTGATTGGGAAGAGATGAAAAAACAACTTCCGGAAGGCACACCAAAACCACACGATTCTATTTTGCAACCAGGCTCTTTAATGTTTAAGAAAACAAAAGCTTCCGTTCCTAATTTATATGATTTTTCGCAGTGGTGGCGTTGGTCTATTGGAACAAATTGGAAACATCCAAGTGGACCAGATAGTAGCATTAACGGAAAAGATAACCATCCAGTAGTTCATGTGTGTTATGAAGATGCGCAAGCTTACTGTGCGTGGGCTGGTCGACGGTTACCTACCGAAGCTGAATGGGAATTTGCAGCAAGAGGAAACCAAGAAAATACAACTTATTTTTGGGGTGATGATCGTTCGGTATTATCAAAACAAGCGAATAGTTGGGAAGGAGAGTTTCCTGTGAACAATACTTTAGAAGATGGGTTTGAGCGTACGGCCCCTGTAAAATCATATCCGTCAAATAATTTTGGTTTATACGATATGGCTGGAAATGTTTGGGAGATGACTAGTGACTGGTATAATTTGAATTATTATCATGAACTAGCGGCAGCAAATACTACGGCTGTAAACCCTCAAGGAGCAGATAAAGCTTATAATCCTAATAATCCTTATATACAAGAAAAAGTAATTAAGGGAGGTTCGTTTTTATGCAGCGATTCGTATTGTGCAAGTTATAGAATATCATCGCGTATGGGAACTAGTTTAGATTCTTCGGCGGAGCATGTTGGCTTTAGAACGGTAGCTACTGTCGATATGTTAGGGAAGTAATACTAGATTAATAAAAAAATCATAAATAAATATATGTTATTTATTTATGATTTCTTTATTAGAATAAAATATTATAGTTTTATTTAAATAGAAATTTGTCTATCTATTTGTTGGTCTAAAGAAATAAAAGTTTCTGTACGGGACACACCAGAAATGGTTTGTATCTCATTATTAAGTAAGTGCATTAAATGCGCATTATCTTTACATAGAATTTTAATTAATACATTCCAGTTGCCTGTTGTATAATGACATTCTAAAACTTCGGGCACTTTTTTTAATTGTTTTATAGCTTCTGGATTTTGGATGGCTTTATCCAAATAGACTCCTATAAAAGCAACGGTTTCATATCCTAGCATTTTTGGGTTTATTACAAATTTTGATCCTGAGATAATTCCCGATTTTTCCAGTTTTCGTAAACGTTGGTGGATAGCGGCTCCAGAAATATCTACGTTTCTTGCAATTTCCAAAATAGGAATTCTAGCGTCTTCCATTAATGTTCTAAGTATTTTTTTATCAATACCGTCAATGCTTATTTTAGTTTTTGGTTTCATTAGTTTTATTTCGGTTTAAAAGGTAAAAATACTAATTTAGTTTTAAAAATAAGTAATTTATGTGTTTTTGGTTACAATGGGCTAGAATTTAATTGTTATTTCATATTTGAATAAATAACGATATAAAAAAAAACTCCGAAAATACATTTCGGAGTTTTTTTTTAATTTATTCTTCAATTTGTTTATCTATAACAAAATCTTCCATAAATTTTGTGGTATAATTACCAGATAAATAATCTGGGTTATCCATTAGTTGTCTATGGAACGGGATAGTTGTTTTAATACCTTCAATAACAAATTCGTCTAATGCACGTTTCATTTTACTAATGGCTTCCTCTCTAGTTTGAGCTGTTGTAATTAACTTAGCGATCATAGAATCGTAGTTTGGAGGAATGGCATAACCAGCATAAACGTGAGTATCTAAACGCACCCCATGACCACCTGGAGCATGTAAAGTTGTAATGACACCTGGCGAAGGTCTAAAGCCATTAAAAGGGTCTTCTGCGTTAATCCGACATTCTATAGAGTGTAATTTAGGTATGTAGTTTTTACCAGAAATTGGTATACCTGCTGCTACTAAAATTTGTTCTCGTATTAAATCGAAATCGATTACTTGCTCTGTAATAGGGTGTTCTACTTGTATGCGGGTGTTCATTTCCATAAAGTAGAAGTTACGGTCTTTGTCAACCAAGAATTCAATGGTTCCTGCTCCTTCGTATTTAATGAATTCGGCAGCTCTTACTGCAGCCTCTCCCATTTTTTTACGTAATGCGGTTGTCATAAAAGGCGATGGTACCTCTTCTGTTAGTTTTTGGTGACGTCGTTGTATAGAACAATCTCTTTCAGATAGATGGCAAGCTTTACCATTTGAATCTCCAACAATTTGGATTTCAATATGGCGTGGTTCAACGATAAGTTTTTCCATGTACATATCATCGTTTCCAAAGGCTGCTTTAGATTCTTGTCTAGCAGAATCCCAGGCATCTTTTAAATCTTCCGGTTTAAAAACACCTCGCATACCTTTACCGCCACCTCCAGCAGAGGCTTTAAGCATTACAGGGTATCCTGTTTCTTCGGCAATACGCTTACAATCTTCAAAGGTTTCAATAACACCATCACTTCCTGGTACACAAGGTACACCGGCCGCTTTCATGGTTTCTTTGGCGTTTGCTTTGTCTCCCATTCTATCGATCATCTCTGGTGATGCACCGATAAATTTAATACCGTGTTCTTCACATATTTTAGAAAACTTTGCGTTTTCTGATAAGAAACCGTATCCTGGGTGTATGGCATCTGCATTTGTAATTTCTGCTGCAGATATAATATTAGACATTTTTAGGTAAGATTCGCTACTTGATGGCGGGCCAATGCACACGGCTTCATCAGCAAATTTTACATGCAAACTCTCAGCATCAGCAGTAGAGTAAACAGCTACTGTTTTTATGCCCATTTCTTTACAGGTTCTAATAACACGTAGCGCTATTTCACCTCTATTTGCTATTAATATTTTTTTAAACATATCTTTCTTTATGAGTTTAAGAGTTTATGGTTTATTAGAGTATAAGTTTAGTATGTTGAGCTAAACTATAGACTTTAAACTTTAAACTTTAAATTAAGATGGATCAACCAGAAATAATGGTTGGTCAAATTCTACCGGAGAAGAATCGTCTACTAATATTTTAACAATTTTTCCTGAAACTTCAGATTCAATTTCATTGAAAAGTTTCATGGCTTCTATGATACAAAGTACATCACCTTCTGCAATGGTTTGTCCAACTTCAACAAATAATGGTTTGTCTGGTGATGGTTTTCTGTAGAAGGTACCAATAATTGGAGACTTAATGGTGATATATTTTGAATTATCGTCTGCAGCAGGAGCTGCTGCTACAGGCGCTGCGGCTTCGGTTTGTACAGGCGCTGCTACCGGTTGTGCTATTTGTGGTATTTGGTGAGCCGCAGGTACTTGGTGTACGATAGTAGTATCGGACTCTGAGCCTGTTCTAATGGTGATTTTAATATCATCCATTTCTAGTTTAACCTCGCTTGCTCCAGATTTTGCAACAAATTTGATTAAGTTTTGAATCTCTTTTATATCCATAATTTTAAATTTTTTAAGATTGGTGGTTACTTTGAATTATATGCCCATTTTAAATAAATAGATCCCCAATTAAATCCACCGCCAAAGGCAGCAAAGATAACATTATCTCCCTTTTTTAGTTGGGATTCATAATCGTTTATTAGTAATGGTAACGTTGCTGATGTGGTGTTTCCATATTTTTCTATGTTAATCATAACCTTTTCGGGAGGTAAATTCATACGGTTGGCTGTGGCATCAATAATACGTTTATTAGCTTGATGTGCAGCTAACCAATCTACAGTATCTTTATCAAGGTTGTTTCTTTTTAGAATTTTTTCTGCAGCATCGGCCATATTAAAAACAGCATTTTTAAAAACAGTTCGCCCTTCTTGAAAAGCATACTGTCCGCCTTGTTCCATAATTTCTTTGGTTAAAGCGTATGATGATCCCCCATAGGTAGCTTGCAAAAACTCACGACCGGTGCCATCACTTCTTAAATATTCGTCTTGAAGTCCTAAATTTTCTTCATTCGACTCGAAAAGAACGGCTCCAGCTCCATCTCCAAAAATTATACAGGTTGCTCTATCTTTATAATTAATAATTGAAGACATTTTATCGGCTCCAATTAATAAAACGTTTTTATAACGACCAGATTCAATATAACTAGCGGCAACAGACATTCCGAATAAAAAACTAGAGCATGCTGCATCCATGTCGAAAGAAAAAGCATTTATTGCTCCAATTTCTGATGCTGTAAATGATGCGGTTGAGGCTGCTTTCATATCTGGTGTTGCTGTTGCAACAATAACGAGTTCTATGTCTTTTGGATCAATGCCTTTTTTATTGATGAGGTCTTGCGCAGCTTTTATTGCTAGGTATGATGTGCCTTTGCCATCGTCTTTAAGGATACGACGTTCTTTTATTCCTGTTCTAGTGGTAATCCATTCATCGTTTGTATCAACCATGGTCTCAAGGATTTGGTTGGTTAATACGTATTCTGGCACATAAGCGCCAACAGCGGTTATGGCTGCAGAGATTTTACTCATAACTTTTTAGTTGGTTTGACTGAAAAATCATTAAAATTGAACAAAAACGATCAACATTGTGTTGAAACCACTAAAATTGAGTGGAATTTTACGCAATTTACGTTTTTTTGCTATTGGAAAAGTAATTTCATAAAAAAAACACTCATAAATGAGTGTTTTATTATATGCGTGCATAATTGTTACGCTACGTTTTCTACTTCTGAATTGTCAATTAATACTTGACCTCTATAGTATAATTTACCTTCATGCCAGTGTGCTCTGTGGTATAAATGAGGCTCGCCTGTTGTTGGGCAAGTAGCAATTTGTGGCGCAGTTGCTTTGTAATGTGTTCTTCTTTTATCTCTTCTTGTTTTCGAGATTTTTCTTTTAGGATGTGCCATTTTATATGTTTATTTATCCGTTAATAATTTCTTTAATGTATTCCATCGAGGGTCTATATCATCCTCGTTTTGTTCGTTTTTTTCTTTAAGCCCAGGGCTTAATTGTTCTAATTTATCAAGTATGTCGGAGTCTAATGTTCCGTCTTCTACACCAGGATGAACGCGTTTAATTGGTACAGCTAACACAATTAATTCATAAATGTATTGCTGTATGTTAATTTCGTATTCGCCGTGAGGCAATATGAGAATATCAATGTTTTCATCGTTATATTCATCTCCAAAATTAACAACCAAATGAAAATCGTTTTCAATGGTTTGATTGTAAGGTTCATTTGTTAAATCGCAATTGATGTTAACAAATCCCGAGATTTTAAAATTTAATTCTAGCAATGTGGTCTTTTTTTCTAAAGTCACATTAACTTTTACATTAACATTATTAAAATCTTCATACTCAAAATGTTCAAAGAACGCTTGTGTAATATCAAATTCAAACTGATGTTTACCGATTTTTAACCCTACAAATGGAATTGTAAACTCTTTTAATGGCTTCATTATCACTTCTAATTTGAGCCTGCAAATATATAATTTTTTTATTTACGTGGCATTACTTATAAACATTTTTTTGTTTATATCTTTCTGTTTTAGTAAGATATAGCCTGTTTAGTAGGTGTTAGCGGTCTTTATAATTTTTACTTCGCTCATTTCTAGGTGCTTTTTTTAATGGATTTGAGGTTAATTCTTCAAATTCCCTTCTGTTTTTATAGATATGTAAAGCACTAAATAGGGCTTCTTTAAACGAACTTTCATTGGCTTCTCTTTTCCCAGCTATTTCATAGGCGGTGCCATGGTCGGGAGACGTTCTAATTTTATTTAGTCCTGCCGTGTAGTTTACGCCTTGCCCGAACGATAAAGTTTTAAAAGGGATTAGGCCTTGATCGTGGTAGGATGCAATAATGGCGTCGAAATTTTTATAATTATCCGAACCAAAAAAGCTATCTGCAGCATAAGGTCCGTAAACGAGTTTGCCGGATTCTTTAATTTTTTTAAGTGTTGGCCGTAATACATTATCATCCTCATTGCCAATAACACCATGATCTCCTGTATGCGGATTAATGCCTAAAACGGCTATTTTGGGTTTTTGAATATTGAAATCTGTAATAAGTGATTTGTAAACGGTATTAATTTTTTGTTGGATTAATTCGGGGGTAATATGGGTTGAAACGTCTTTTACTGGTACATGGTCGGTTAGTAATCCAACTCTTAACGTGTCAGTAATCATAAACATGAGGCTTTCACCTCCCAATTCTTGGGCTAAATAATCGGTGTGTCCAGGGAATTTAAATTCTTCAGACTGGATATTATGTTTATTAATAGGTGCAGTGATCAATACATCAACATCGCCTTCTTTTAAAGCTTTGGTTGCCGAAGCTAAAGATTTTATGGCATACTCACCAATTTTTAAATCTTCTTGACCAAAATTAATTTTAACCGGTTCCTTCCATACATTAAAAACATTAACTTTCCCAATAGCTATTTGGTTGATGCTGTTTATACTATGGAAATTTATGCTCGAGTTAAAATGCGTTTTTAAAAAACTCATAACTTTAATAGATGCAAAAATAACTGGGGTGCAGAAGTCTAAAATTCTTCCGTCTTCAAAAGTTTTTAAAACAATCTCTCCGCCTATGCCGTTAAGGTCTCCTATGGATATTCCTACTATTATATTTTCTGCTTGCTTCATTAAAAAAGACAACTTTTGTTTGTAATTTTGAAATTCAATTGCTGTTGCAAATTTAACTAAATAAACAGATAATACTATGTTTACCGGAATAATTGAAGATATAGGCGAAGTTTCAAATTTAAAAGAAGAATTAGACAATCTTCATATAACCATTAAAAGTGGAATAACTTCGGAATTAAAAATAGATCAAAGCGTGGCACACAACGGTGTTTGCTTAACGGTTGTTGCAATAAATAACGATGAATATACCGTTACCGCAATTAAAGAAACGCTGGATAAAACCAATTTAAAAACCTTAAAAATAAATGATAAGGTAAATTTGGAACGTGCCATGTTACTTGGAGCCCGTTTAGATGGACATATTGTGCAGGGGCATGTAGATCAAACAGCGGTTTGTACTCAAGTGGAACAAGCAAATGGAAGTTGGGTTTTTACTTTTAGTTACGATTTTGATGTAAATAATAATTTAACTATTGAAAAAGGATCGATAACTGTAAACGGAACAAGTTTAACGGTTGTAAATTCTAAAAAAGATAGTTTTAGTGTCGCTATTATACCCTACACTTTTGAGCATACCAATTTTAATGCGTTTGAAAAAGGTACTATAGTGAATTTAGAATTTGATGTTTTAGGGAAATATGTTGCTAAACTTAATAGTTTAAAAAATTAGTTTGTTTTTAAACTTTTTTTTACACCATAGACTAATGCAAAAAATGCAGCGACAAGAACACCTCCGTCTATAGGTAAACCCACTGGTTTTGGCGGAGGCACAGGAGCTGGTGGCATTCCTCCTTGGGCGTTACAAACTAAACCTACTATAAACAGCAAGATTAGCGTAGATATTTTTTTGTTGTGTATCGTCATGGTGTGGCAAAAGTATTAAAATTGCACTTAAAAAATGTTAGAAAATAGTTATTATAGATGTTTATCGATAAAACGTTTTAAAAAGCAGATTAAATGCGTGTTGCTATGTGTTTTATTGTTTTTTTGTAAAGTATTTTGCGTGTTAAAAATAGGTTTGTGGGGGTATTGTCGTGTATAAGAAGTTTGTATGTTTTTTGTGCATGTCCTTAGTTAAAAAACAAAAAAGCCTCTACATTACTGTAAAGGCTTTACAATTTCTAAAAGTGGTCCCACTTGGGCTCGAACCAAGGACCACCTGATTATGAGTCAGGTGCTCTAACCAACTGAGCTATGGGACCGAAATCGGAGTGCAATATTACTATTTATTTTAGATGTTACCAAAAAAATATTACTTTATCTCTTGGCAAAGTTCAATTAATACACCGTTAGTTGATTTTGGGTGTAAAAAAGCTACTAATTTATGGTCGGCTCCTCGCTTTGGAACCTCATTTATTATCTTAAAACCTTCATGTTTTAATCGTTTAATTTCGGCTTTAATATCATTCACTTCAAAAGCGATGTGATGAATGCCTTCGCCGTTTTTATCAATAAAACGGGCTATTGGGCTATTTTTATCAGTAGCTTCTATTAGTTCAATTTTATTTTTACCAATCTTAAAAAAGGAGGTATTTACATGCTCGCTTTCCACCGTTTCGGTTTTATACGGAGGCACTCCAAAAAGTTTTGAATATAAAATGTTAGAAACCTCTAAATTTTTTACGGCAATCCCAATATGTTCTATTTTTTTCATCAAAATGTCCTTTTTTTTATTTTCACGAAGGCGTAAAACTCAACACTTTCCCAACAATAAGTGTTCTTAATCAGTAATAAATTTGTTGCTGTCCCATCTATTTTGCATCATCTGTACTGGAATATTACCAAATAAACCACTTCAGATTAAAAGAATAAAAGAGCCTGTATTGCTTCCGCGAAAGCGATAATACCATTAATATTAACTTGAAAATATTAAAATACACTACTAAAAGCAAGATAATCTTTAAATATCCGTTATTTTTGCAGTCTAAAAGTATTTTATAACGTGGAAGAAGTAGAAAGTCAAAGACAAAAAAAAATAGCTGGTGTTTTGCAGCAAGATTTAGTAGAAGTTCTACAAGGAGCTGCCACACAAGGCGGAATGCGCGGTGTTTTAATATCGGTATCTAAAGTAAAAGTGACTGTAGATTTATCGGTTGCAAAGATTTATTTAAGCATTTTTCCTAACGATAAAGCGGCAGAATTACTCAAGGGGATAAAATCGAATACCCCTTTAATTCGTCACGAATTAGCACAACGCACCAAGCACCAATTGCGTCGTATGCCAAATTTAGAGTTTTTTATAGACGATTCTTTAGAGTATATCGATCAGATTGAAAAATCATTAAAAGGCGAAGAAAACCCGATAAAGGATCCAAATATGTTGGACAAAAGAAAAAAATCGTAGATTGAGTTTTTCACTATATATAGCAAAACGTTATTTACGTTCTAAAAGCACGAATAACGCCATTAATTTTATTACCAACATTGCTATTATTGGTGTTATTCTTGGGGCTGCGTCTTTATTTATTGTATTGTCTGGTTTTGCCGGATTAAAAGATTTTACACTACAGTTTTCTACAGAAATAGATCCAGATTTAAAGGCTGAAACTACGGTTGGCAAAAGCTTTGTGCTTACTGAAGATATAGCTCAAAAACTCGATAATTTAGAGTCTGTTGCCGAGTATTCTAAAATTATTGAAGAGCGTATTTTTATCACCAGTAATAACAAAACCACTATTGCCAAAATAAAAGGAGTCGATGGGTATTTTCAAAACATTGTAAATATAGATTCTGCCATGGATACGGGCAGTTGGGTTTCGCAAAATACAAACGAAATAGTGGTAGGTTGGGGCATTGCAAGCCATTTGTCATTAGGTGTTTTAGACTTTACAAAAACTATAAATATTTACGTTCCCAAGCCCGGAAAAGGACAAATAACATCTACAAAAGATGCCTTTAGCACCGTTAGAGCGGTAAATGTTGGCGTATTCTACATAAACGAAACCTTGAATGATGGCTACATTTATGCACCCATAAATTTAGCAAAAAAATTACTAAATTACCAAGACAATCAAATATCGGCTATCGAGTTTAAATTGGCTCCAAATGCCGACGAAACCCAAGCTAAACAAAGCATACAAGCCATTTTAGGGAGTAATATTGTTGTAAAAAACCGGGCACAATTAAACGACGCGCTGTACAAAATGCTAAACACCGAAAACTTAGCAGTATACCTCATTTTTACCCTCGTACTCATCATTGCATTTTTCAACGTTATCGGCTCATTAATCATGATGATGCTCGACAAAAAGAAAAGTCTAAGCACGCTTTTTAACATTGGCGCTACGGTAAAAGATATTCGAAAAATATTTTTCTACCAAGGCAGTTTAATGAGTATTGTAGGCGGACTTATTGGTTTACTTTTAGCGTTAATAATTGTGCTGCTTCAACAGCATTTTAACCTCATTATGATTACGCCATCACTGGCATATCCAGTCGCTTTGCGAACAGAAAACTTTTTTATTGTATTCCTTACTATTTCCGTTTTAGGAATTATTGCATCAAAAATAGCTTCGGTTCGAATCACAAAAAACATGGTAAAAACGGTTTAAATTATTTGGGCGAGTTGCCATGAAAAAATGGCAAACAGGCTTTCCGCTATATCTTTTTTTGTGCTGTACTTATTTCAGTTTATGTCTGTTAAATAATAGCACGTTTTAGCTCGAATATTTAGGTTTTTCAATTAAAAGCACAAAAAAAGGATGCCGCATCAATCCTTCTCGCGGGGCAAATCTGCCAAGAGTATTTAGGTGCAACACATTTGTTTTTATTTGCCAGAACCATATATTTTAAAAAGGTTAAGGTTTTAATAAAAAACAGAAAGCTCAAATGCTTTTTAGTAGTTTTACAATTACTCAATAAATTTAAAGCTATGAAATTAGAAAATAAAGTCATTATAGTAACTGGATCTTCTAAAGGTATCGGGAAAGAAGTGGCTATTCAATTGGCAAATAATGGTGCAAAAGTGGTTGTTAATCATTCCAATAGTGAGGCAGAAGCACAAGCGACTGTAGATGCTATTGTTGAAAATGGTGGTACCGCCATTGCTGTAAAGGCCGATGTGAGTCAGAAATTGGATGTTGTAAATCTCTTCGATAAGGCTATTGAAACTTATGGCAAAGTAGATGTTTTGGTAAATAATGCCGGGATTATGACTTCTAAATTGATAAAAGATTGTACAGACGATGATTTTACAAATCAATTCGATGTTAATGTACGTGGTGTTTTTAATACTCTGCAAGAAGCGGATAGTAAATTAGCCGATAACGGAAACATTATTAATGTATCATCGAGTACGGCAAAATTGATGTTTCCAACTTATGGTATTTACTCATCTACTAAAGCGGCTGTTGAACAAATGACACGTGTGTTTTCTAAAGAAATTGGTCGTGGCATTTCGGTGAATGCTATTGCTCCGGGTGCTACGGAAACTGAGTTGTTTTTAAAAGGAAAATCGCAAGAGTTTATTGATAAATTGAGCAGTATGAATGCGTTTAACAGATTAGCAAAACCTATTGATATTGCTAATGTTATTGTGTTTTTGGCTAGCGATGAATCGAAATGGATTTCTGGTCAGGTTATTGGTGCTAATGGTGCTTTGGTGTAAATTTTTTTTAGTTTTTTTTTGTCATTTCGACCATTTGGGAGAAATCACATAAAGAAATTCGGGGTTTGATGTTCTCACGGTTATGTGATTTCTCATGCTTCGAAGTGACAAAGTGAGATGGTTTATTCATGTAGTTTGTTTTTTTCGATGCTAGGAGAAATCATATAAAGAAACTCGGGGTTTGATGTTCTCACGGTTATGTGACTTCTCATGCTTCGAAGTGACAAAGTGAGATGGTTTTTTCGTGTAGTTTGTTTTTTCGATGTTAGGAGAAATCATATAAAGAAACTCGGGTTTGATGTTCTCATGGTTATGTAGCTTCTTGTTTTTGGAAGTGATAAAAGCAGATTTTCACTACGTTAGTGATGCAAACAGCCTTTAGCAAACTTGTGCAAAAGCGATAGTAGCGGCATCCTTTTTGTTTTTTCGCAAAAAGATATAGCGGATAGCGCGGTGGCTTGCCATTTGCCCAAATTATTAGAAATGAAATATCTCTTTTATTGGGTGAATTGGTAACCTGCAAATTTTTCTGAAACTTCGTTGAAAGCGGCGAAAACATCTTCGGAATGATCGGATGTTACCATTTTCATACGGTATTCTTTAAAGTGGGGAATGCCTTTAAAATAATTGGTGTAATGACGACGAGTTTCGAAAACGCCTAAGGTTTCGCCTTTCCAATCGATGGCCATTTGTAAATGGCGACGGGCAGCCTCAACACGTTCCTCCAAACTTATGGGTGCCAAATGCTCGCCGGTTTTAAAAAAGTGTTTTACTTGTTTGAAAAACCAGGGGTTTCCAATGCTTGCTCGGCCAATCATGCAACCGTCTAATCCGTAATCGTCACGCATTTCCATAGCGCGTTCGGGAGTGGTAACATCTCCGTTTCCGAAGACAGGAATATGCATGCGCGGGTTGTTTTTTACTTGTGCAATGGGTTTCCAATTGGCATCGCCTTTGTACATTTGTGCGCGGGTGCGGCCGTGGATGGCAATGGCTTTACAGCCCACGTCTTGCAAACGCTCGGCTACTTCCACAATACGAATAGAATCGTGATCCCAGCCTAAACGGGTTTTCACTGTAATGGGGATGTTGGTGCGTTTTACCATTTCGGCAGTAAGTTGCTCCATTAAACAGACGTCTTTTAGAATGCCTGCGCCTGCGCCTTTACTCACTACTTTTTTTACCGGACAACCAAAATTAATATCGATAATATCGGGTTTAGACTCGGCTACAATATCTATGGTTTGCAGCATACTATCTAAATTGGCGCCAAAAATTTGAATGCCTACGGGGCGTTCTTTTTCGTAAATATCGAGTTTCATAACGCTTTTTGCGGCGTTACGGATAAGGCCTTCGCTGGATACAAATTCGGTGTAAACCACATCGGCGCCTTGTTCTTTGCAAAGTGCGCGAAAGGGTGGGTCGCTAACATCTTCCATGGGTGCTAAAAGCAATGGGAAATCGGGCAGTTCTATGTGATCTATTTTTACCAAGTGGATTTATTTTTTTGGCAAAATTAAGGTTTTTTAATTAATATGGTGTAAAAACCAGAAACGGCTTATTTTTTGATAATATAGGTTGTTTTTATTTGAGTTTTAAAATAGGGTATTCTGTGGTTAATAGCGGGTTTTTTAGATATTATTATAAGTTTTTAGTTCTAACTTTTTGCCATCAAAAACGCCATAGGTGAAATATTGAATCCAATCGCCAAGGTTTATGTATTGAGAATGGTTCCCTAAATTAATTTCCATTGGTAAGTGGCGGTGGCCAAATACAAAATAATCACGGTGTTTATTATCTAGTTTTCTTTTGGCATATTTTACCAACCATTCGTTTTCTTCGCCTAAAAATTTGGCGTCATCATCACCAGAAATTAATTTGTTTTTTACCGATAAATATTGCGCAATTCCTACGCCAATATCGGGATGTACCCATTTAAATAACCATTTAAAAACAGGGTTTGTAAACACTTTTTTCATGCGTTTATACCCTTTGTCGTATGGGCCTAAGCCGTCGCCATGGCCAATAAAAAACGTTTTATTGTTAAAGGTAAATTCTTTGGGGGTATTATATACAGGAATATTGAGTTCGTCTTCAAAATAACCATTCATCCAAAGGTCATGATTTCCAACAAAAAAATGGATGGGGATTCCTGAATCGGATATTTCGGCGAGTTTTCCTAAAGTTCGGGTAAAACCTTTAGGTACAACAGTTTTGTATTCAAACCAAAAATCGAATAAATCTCCAACCAAAAATATTGCGGCCGCATCTTGTTTTATGGTGTCTAACCAAGCTACAAATTTTTTTTCTCGGGGTAAAGAAGCTTCTTTTGTTGGCGCTCCTAAATGATTGTCGGAGGCAAAATATATTTTTTTTCCTTTGGGAATTTGCATGGCGTAAATATAACTTATTTTAATATAAACTAAAGAGATTAACGTATCACCTTTTTTAAGGTGTTTGCTTTTTGTTGGTTTTTTTTGTTGCATGATGATGTAACAAATTAATGTTAAGAGATTCGTATAAACAAGAGCAGTAATTATAATTTTTCTATTTTTGGAATAGTAATTGTAATTTCTTGTGTGTTACAATAATTGTACATTTAAAAAGTTACATGATTATGACTAAAATACAAATGAAAAAAACACTTCTTATATTATCGCTAATTTTTGTTTATCACGCCGGATTTTCGCAGCAGGAACCCGCCTTTGGTGATGGTGAATGGTTTAAATTTAGGATGAGTTACAGTAATTGGCTTAAAGCTGGTAACGCCACGTTGTTAGTAAAAGATGAAGTTTTAAATGAAAAACCAGTGTACCATGTTGTGGGTAAAGGTTGGACCACAGGTATGATTAAATGGTTTTTTAAAGTTACCGATAGATACGAGAGTTATTTTGATAAAACGACTAATTTACCATACAAGTTTGTTAGAAATATTGATGAAGGAGGGCATACTAAAGATTTAGAAATCGAATTTGATCAAGACAACAATAAAGCTCATGTGCACGATAAAAAGCATAAGCGAAAAGTAGTTGTGGATACCAAACCTAACATCCAAGATATGGTGTCTACTTTTTACTATTTGCGTAATAATTTGGACACAGAAAATTTGAACGTGGGTGATGAGGTTAAGATTGATATGTTTTTTGATGAAGAAAATTATGGTTTTAAATTACAATATTTAGGTGAAGAAATTATTGATACCGATTTTGGAGATGTCATGTCGTTAAAATTTAGGCCGTATGTTATGGCAGGGCGCGTTTTTAAAGAGGAAGAAAGTTTAACGCTATGGGTTTCAAAAGATAAAAATAAATTACCTTTGCGTATCAAGGCAGATTTGGCTGTAGGTTCGCTTAGAGCAGATTTAGACGCGTTTAAAGGTTTAAAACATCCTTTTAATATTGTAGTTAAAAACTAAATAGATATTGAATTCCAAAATTACCGATCAAATAAAAGATAAATTTGAAGCCATTAATCAAGATGTTGATGCGCATTTAGAAGGCTTATTGCATAGTAAGCCTATTAATTATTGGGATTATATCCAAACCGATGCGTTGCTGAATTTGCAAGTACAGCGTACTGTTTTTCCAGACGAGTTGGTGTTTATAATGTACCACCAAGTAAACGAACTGCTGTTTAAAATGGTGCTTTCAGAAATGAATCAAATAGCAAAAAATGACATTATTGATACCAAAACATTTACCACTAAAATAATGCGAATTAGTCGTTATTTTGATGTGTTAACGTCTTCTTTTAGTATTATGAAAGATGGAATGGATGTGGATCAATACAATAAATTTAGAACAACTTTAACGCCTGCGAGTGGCTTTCAAAGCGCACAATATCGTAAAATTGAATTTGCTTCTACAGAGTTAATTAATTTGATTGATAAACGCTTTAGAGATACGTTTGATAGAAATGCATCCTACGAAGAAGCCTTTGAGTTTTTATATTGGCAAGCCGCAGGAAAGGACTATAAAACAGGGAAAAAAACCTATACTTTATCCGATTTTGAAGCACGCTATAAAGATGAGTTTATAAGATTTGCTAAATTTTATCAAAACAACAATTTATGGAGTAAATTTAAAAGTCTTCCTAAAGCATCACAAGAAGATCAAGAATTGATAAATGCTATGAAGCATTACGATTATACGGTGAATATTAAATGGGTTATGGCGCATTATAACACCGCAAATCATTATTTAAATATTAACGGAAAAACCGCCGAGGCAACCGGTGGAAGTGAGTGGGTGAAGTATATGCACCCAAAATATCAAAAAAGAATATTTTTTCCAGATTTATGGACAGAGAAAGAAAAAGAAACGTGGGGAATAAATATATAATATTGTTAGTGTGTACCATGGCTTTCATGGGGTGTAAAGAAGACAAAAAAGAAGACACATTAGAAAATATAGCTGCGATTGAAATACCAGAAAAAAACATAGAATTTGGTTTCAATCTGGACGATTTTATTGTGAAGCGGGATACCATTAAAAGTGGTGATAGTTTTGGAGAAATTTTGGATAGAAACCATGTAGGTTATCCTAAAATATTTAATATTGCAGAGCAAACCAAAGATAGTTTCGATATTAGAAAACTTCAAATAGGAAAACCATACACGCTTTTATGTGCTAAGGATTCTTTGGAAACCCCCAAATGCTTTATCTATCAGCCTAATGTAGAAGAGTATGTAGTTATTAATTTTGAAGATTCCATTCATGCTTATACCAACCGAAAGCCCATAAAATATATTCAAAAAACGGCTACAGGTATTATAAATAGTAATATTTCACAAACTTTAGAAGCGCAAGGCTTAAGTCAGCGTTTAGCTTATAAAATGGCTGATGAAATTTATGCTTGGACTATAGATTTTAGACGTTTACAAAAAGGCGATCGGTTTAAAGTTATTTATACCGATAAGTATATAGACGATACAATTTATGCCGGAGTTCAGGATGTTAAAGCGGCTTATTTTGAACATAATAATGAGCCTTTTTATGCCTTTGAATTTGTAACAGACTCCGTAAAAGGTGTTAAAGATTATTTTAGCGAAGAAGCAAAAAACTTACGTCGTGCCTTTTTAAAAGCCCCTGTTAAGTTTAGTAGAATATCCTCACGCTATAATTTAAAACGCCGCATTGCACATTATGGTTTTCGTGTTAAGGCACATCGAGGAACAGATTTTGCAGCGCCGAATGGTACACCTATTATGGCAACGGCAAATGGTACGGTTACAAAGTCGTCTTATACTAGTGGAAATGGGAAATATGTAAAAATTCGTCACAATGCCACCTACGAAACACAATACTTACACATGTCTCGTCGAAATGTAAAAGTCGGACAATTTGTAAAACAAGGCGATATTATTGGTTTTGTGGGTAGTACAGGGAGCTCTTCTGGAAACCATGTGTGTTACCGTTTTTGGAAAAATGGTGTGCAAGTCGATCCGTTTAAACAAAAGTTACCCGAAGCTAAAGGCATTTCCGATTCTTTAAAAGTTCGCTATTTAGAATTTATTAAACCAATAAAGAAACAGCTTGATGCAATTGATTTCTTGGAAGATGTTTTCGAAGATCAAAAACCAATAGAACCAACAATAAAACAAAATACTAACGCAATATCATTTAATAATTAATCTATGGCACTACCAAACGTAAATCCGACAACTACGGCATCGTGGAAAAAACTGCAAGCGCATTTTGAATCTGTAAAAGATGTGCATATGAAAGATTTATTTGCTCAAGATAAAACGAGAGCGAATAACTTCACCATTAAATGGGATGATTTTTATGTCGATTTTTCTAAAAATAGAATTACTGAAGAAACGCTTAAGTATTTATTAGAATTAGCTGATGATGTGAAGCTGAAAGACGCCATTAAAAGTCAGTTTTCTGGTGAAATAATAAATGAAACTGAAGGCAGAGCTGTATTACACACCGCTTTACGTGCACCAAAAGATGCCGATTTTAAAGTAGATGGTGTTAACGTCATGCCTGAAATTTACCAAGTAAAACAAAAAATTGAAGGGTTTACTAACGAAGTTGTAAACGGTGAAAGAAAAGGATATACAGGAAAAGCATTTACTGATGTGGTAAACATTGGTATTGGTGGGTCGGATTTAGGACCAGCGATGGTAGTCGATGCACTTCAGTATTATAAAAATCATTTAACAACGCATTTTGTGAGTAATGTAGATGGCGATCACGTTAATGAAGTGATTAAAAAACTAGATCCTGAAACCACATTATTTGTTATTGTATCTAAAACCTTTACTACACAAGAAACCCTGTCTAATGCCAATACATTAAAGGACTGGTTTTTAAAATCTGCCGATAATGAGGCTATTGCAAAACACTTTGTTGCGGTTTCTACTAATATTGAAAAAGTAAAAGGTTTTGGAATCGATGGAAACAACATCTTCCCAATGTGGGATTGGGTTGGCGGTCGTTTTTCACTTTGGAGCGCTGTAGGTTTAACCGTGAGTTTAGCTGTGGGTTATGAAAATTTTGATAGCTTATTAAAAGGGGCTAACAAAATGGACGAGCATTTTAAAAATGAAGATTTTAAATCGAATATTCCTGTAGTTTTAGCGCTATTAACCGTTTGGTATAATAATTTCTTTAAGGCAGAAAGTGAAGCCGTAATTCCTTATTCTCAATACCTAAACCAGTTTGCAACCTATTTACAACAAGGTATTATGGAAAGCAACGGGAAAAGTGTTGATAGAAATGGCAATCCAATAGATTATCAAACAGGCACCATTATTTGGGGTGAGCCAGGGACAAACGCGCAGCATGCCTTTTTTCAATTAATTCATCAAGGAACAAAATTAATTCCTGCCGATTTTATTGGGTTTACACAGGCGTTACACGGGAATCAAGACCACCAAGATAAATTAATGTCTAACTTTTTAGCACAAACAGAAGCGTTATTAAATGGTAAAACAGAAGCCGAAGTTGTTGCAGAAGGTACTAATGAAACCATAACGCCTTTCAAAATTTTTAAAGGTAACAAGCCAACAAATACAATTTTTATAAATAAACTATCGCCTGAAAGTTTAGGAAAACTTATCGCGATGTACGAGCATAAAATATTTGTTCAAGGTATTATCTGGAATATATTTAGCTACGACCAGTTTGGCGTGGAGCTTGGAAAACAGTTAGCATCCAAAATTTTAAACGAATTTAACGGTAATGTTAATAATGAACATGATTCTTCAACTCAGAATTTGTTGAGCTATTACAAAGAAATAAGATAAAACATTACAGTATTTTTATTTAATGCGTAAAAAGACCTTAATATTGTTAATATTAAGGTCTTGTTTTTTTTGTGTTATGTTAAATTTATTAACATTTAGGTAATGTTGACACTCTTATTATCCGTATTTTTGCAAGGACTAATTTTCAAATAATTAATACATAATTAGAATTATGAAAAGAATTACACAAAATTTATTGATAACAATATTATTTGTTGTTTCAATGTGTTCATTTGGACAAGGGGTGACTACATCATCCATTAATGGACAGGTAACTGATGCTAATGGGCAGCCTTTACCTGGTGCAAATGTTATAGCGGTTCACACACCATCTGGGACTAAGTATGGAGCTGCAACAAACTTTGATGGATTTTACAGAATATCAAATATGAGAACAGGCGGACCTTATAAGGTTTCTATCTCATTTGTTGGTTATGGTAATTTTGTTGATCAAAATATTTATTTACAATTGGGGGACTCTAAGAGAATAAGTGTAGGGTTATCTGAAGATTCTAATGCATTGCAAGAAGTGGTTATTTCTGCAGAAAGAGATGGTGTTTTTGACTCAGGGAAAAATGGAACAGGAAATAAAGTTTCTAATAGACAAGTAACAGGATTGCCGTCTATATCTAGGAACATTGCAGATTTTGCGCGATTAACACCTCAAGCACGTATTTCTGGTGATGATAATGTTTCAATAGCAGGTCAAAATAATAGATATAATGCTATTTATATTGATGGAGCAGTTAATAACGATGTTTTTGGTTTATCATCTAGTGGAACAAATGGAGGGCAAACAGGAGTGAGCCCAATATCGTTAGATGCTATTGAAGCTTTTCAAATAAATGTTGCACCTTTTGATGTCAGACAATCAGGTTTTGCTGGTGGTAGTATTAATGCGATAACTAAATCTGGAACAAACACCTTTGAAGGTTCTGCTTATACTTTTATGAGAAATGAAGATCTTGCAGGTAAAACACCTGTTGGATTAGTAGGTTCTGACGGAGTAAGAGAAAAATTAGATGATTTTTCTTCTAATATTTATGGTGCGAGATTAGGTGGTGCTATTGTAAAAGATAAATTATTTTTCTTTGTGAATTATGAAAATGAAAAAAGAGAAACGCCTCAACCTTTTAATGGTGAAAATTATATTGGTGATTCGTCAGTTTCAGATATTCAAGGTCTTTCAGATTTTTTAGTATCTAATTATGGTTATAATCCAGGTGGTTATACTAACAATGTTTCATCTTTAAATAGTGATAAACTTATTGCTAAGATTGACTGGAATATCAATGATAACCATAAATTATCTTTAAAACACAGTTACGTTAAAGCAACACAAGTGAATGCTTCTGGTTCAAGTGCTAGATCAATTAATTTCTTGAACGGGGCTATTAATTTTGAGTCAATTACAAATTCAACTGCATTAGAACTGAACTCTACGTTTGGTCAAAAATTTGCAAATAATTTAGTTATTGGATATACATCTGTTAATGATAACAGAGATCCTAATGGTAGTGCATTCCCATCGGTAGCTATTACTGATGGTTCTGGCCGTATTAATTTTGGTTCGGAAGCATTTTCTACAGCGAATTTATTGGAGCAAAACGTATTAACTGTTACTGATAATTTTGAAATCTATACAGGAGCACATACAGTAACCTTTGGTGTTAATGGTGAATTTACATCGGCGTTAAATGTGTTTTTTGGAAGAAATTACGGGTATTATAATTTTGATAATTTATCAGACTTCTTAGACAATAATCGTCCAATTGAATACAGAATTGGATATTCTTTATTAGGTGGATCTGGAGATAATTCTTTAGGAGCTGCTGAATTTGATTATTCACAATTAGGTTTTTATGTACAAGATGAAGTTGATTTTACTGAAAACTTTAAACTTACAGCAGGTTTGCGTTTCGATATTCCTTATTGGAATGATGGCTTAGTAAATGACGATTTTAATACACGTACCGTTGGTTTATTAGAAGCTGCGGGTAAAGATTTACAAGGAGCTAGAGTTGGTCAAGGTATTTCTTCTAGTGTACATGTTTCTCCTAGAATTGGTTTTAACTGGGATGTTAATGGCGATAAATCTACTCAAATTCGTGGTGGATTAGGTATCTTTACATCTCGCGTGCCTTTAGTATGGCCAGGTGGTACATACAATAATAATGGATTAACGGCTGGAGAAACAAGACAACGCTTTTTTAAAGGTGAAACTCCAGAATTTTTTAACCCAGATGTAAATTCTCAATTTAAAGATCCTGCTCCAGGTTCTGGTACATTAGGAGGAAAAGTAGATTTATTTGCAAAAGATTTTAAACTTCCGCAAGTATTTAAAACAAATATCGCTATAGATCAAAAATTACCTTACGGTTTTGTATTCTCAGCTGATTTTGTTTGGAATGATAACATTACAGCTATTGCTTATGAAAACTTAAATAGAGTAGAACCTCAATCTTTTACTACTGGTGCTGGTTCTAGACCAATGTATAAATTTGGATCAATAGATAACAATTATAGTGACATCTTTTTGGGATACAATACAGGAGAGGGTAGTTCATATAATGTTAGTGGTACTTTATCTAAAAACTTTATAAGTGATAGAGTGGTGGTAAGAAACCAAGTATCTTATTCTTATGGTGATTCGGATGTTTTAATTGATGCTACAAGTTCTCAAAACAGTTCACAATGGGAAAATTTAGAAACGGTTAACGGATCTAACAAGCCTGTTGTTTCGACTTCAGATTTTTCTGCAGGACATCGTGTTATAGCCAATTCTACGTTTGAATATAAATGGACAGATAATGTTAAAACAAGAATTGGATTGTTTTATGAAGGTGCCAATGGACAACCTTTTAGTTATACCTATGCAAACAGTAGTAATTTATTAGGTGATACAGGCGGTTATGCTTCGGCATTAATGTATGTACCAAGTTCAGAATCTGAGGCAAATCTTGTGGATACTGGAGATTTAACAGCTTCAGAACAATATGCTTTATTAAGCGCATATATTGAAGGAGATGATTATTTAAGAAGTAGAAAAGGAACATTTGCGGAAAGAAATGCAGACCGTTCTGATTGGACACATATTATTGATTTAAAAGTAGCTCAAGAATTTGGAATTAACTTTGGAGACAAAGTACACAAGTTCGAAGTTACTTGCGATATTTTTAACTTCACAAATCTATTGAATAAGGATTGGGGAGTTAGAACGTATACTAACTACAATCAAGTAACCTTGTTAGAATTTGAAGGATATGCTGCGGATAATACTACACCTCAGTTTTCTTTCGATCCAGAATCTACAGATACTAAAAATCTTATTGACAACTCTGGTTTCCAATCATCAAGATGGCAAATGCAAGTAGGTTTAAGATATAGTTTCTAAGCTTATTTTAATATAACTTTTAAAACCGCTTCACTCGAAGCGGTTTTTTTATGAATTAAAATCACTATTTTTGAAACCGTAAACAAAATTAAAGAAACATGTACAACACGGTATTATCACTTCATTCCTATTGGGCCTATTTAGTTCTATTAGTTTTAATCATTGCGGCAGGTAACGCCATTATTAAAACGGTAGGCGACAAAGAATACGAAAACAACGATTTTAGAATATCATTATTCACTTTAATTGTTTCTCATATTCAATTAACTATTGGTTTAATATTATATGTTGTATCGCCTCGTTTAGCATTATGGGGGGAGTTAGGAGGAAAAGTAATGAGCAACTCTATTGCTAGACTATATCTTGTAGAACATCCGTTTGTTAATATTATAGCTATAGCATTAATTACAATTGGCTACTCTAAACACAAAAAGAAATTAACTTCAAAAAGTAAATTAAAAACCATAGCCATTTTTTACAGTATTGCTTTAGTATTGTTTTTATCGAGAATTCCTTGGAGTACTTGGATTGGATAGAAATTAAGGTTTTATAAAATATTTAAAAATCCTTCAGGTTTAAAAACTTGGAGGATTTTTATTTTTCAGCCACCCTTTTAATCAAATAAACATAAACAGGAAAGTGATCGCTAAAGCCATTGTTAAACCCACTATAGCCAAAACTCCGTAGCGGATAACCTTTATAAGGACCGGTTTTAGTAATGATAAAATTCTTATTATAAATACCAGCTTTATAAAATTGAAAAGAGCTATAATCTTTTTCAAGCAACGGTTTTGTAACCATAATTTGATCGAATAAACTCCAAGCATCGCGATAGGCTGTTGTGCCAACACCGTTTTTATAGAAATTTTCAAAAGGATTATAAACACCTTTTAACCCCACCTTTTTGGTTGGTTTTGCTTTTAAAACCTTTTTAACACTTGCATTATTTGGATTGTCATTTAAATCTCCCATAATACATACTTTGGCATACGGGTCTATAGATTGTAAAGAATCTAAAAGACGTTTGGTTAATTTAGCAGCAGCCACACGTTTCGATCTGCTTTTTGCTTCACCACCTCGCCGGGAAGGCCAATGGTTTACAATAATATGGATAGTTTCATCTTCCAAAATACCGCTTACCAGTAATTGTTCACGGGTATAAATACGTTTATTGGTGTCGGCATCATAAATTTTTAGTTCATGCGTGCTGGTGTGTATAGATGTAAAAGCTTTTTTTTGATAGAGTAAAGCTACATCAATGCCACGCAGGTCTGTGGAGTTGTAATGCACAATACCATAATCTGTATCAATAAGTAGCGAATCGTTCACTAAATCTTCTAAAACGGCTTTATTTTCAACTTCAGAAACTCCAATAATACTTGGTGCGTTTTTAGAAACATCTTTTCCAATATCTGAAAGAACACGAGCCATGTTATGAATTTTTTGTTTATAAACCGCACTTCTATCGCGTTTTAATGCCATCATGGGGCTGTATTCATCAAGTTTTTGAGGATCGTTTATGGTATCGAATAAATTTTCTAAATTATAAAATGCTACCGTATGAATTTTAAATTTTCTTTCTTGGGCATGGGTAAAAATAAAGGTGTTTGCTGCAAGAAAGCATATAATCAATTTTAGAAAATTCATGTGCCTAAAGTTTAAAAAGGATTCATTTTCAGTAGGTTGGAATTCTTCAAAGTTATTAAAATTCAATGAAAAGCATTTTGTTTTTGTTGTTTTTTCTTATATTTAAACAAATTAAAGCACTAATTATGAGTAAGATAATGCTTTTGTTTCTATGCTTAGGTCTTTCAATAAACAGCAATGCTCAACAAACCTTAGTGAAAGGAAGCTTGCTCGATGGGCGCTCTTTTCAACCTTTAGAAAACGTTTCCGTCACTATTGAAGGGAGTCCTTTAAAAACGCAAACCAATGCTTCGGGTGTATTTTTATTTGATAAAAACTTGCCTTTAGGCGAGCAAATGTTGCAAGTTTCAAAAACGGGTTATATTTCAAAACGTTTCCCAATTGTTATAAATGAAGGGGAAATCGTGAATATTTCTGATATCACTTTAGATCGTGATGAGAATGCAACCAGTGATTTATTTACCATTACATTATCGGATGATGAATTGAATGACGATACTAGCGGCGCCGATAATATTTCCGGACTTTTAGCGGCATCACTCGATGTTTTTCAACGCACAGCCGCCTTCGAGTTTAGTGCGTCTTTTTTTCGGCTTCGTGGTTTAGATTCAAAAAACAGTACTGTTTTAATTAATGGTATCGAAATGAATAAAATCTATAACGGCCGACCACAATGGAGTAATTGGGGCGGTATAAACGATGTGTTGCGAAACCAAGAATTAACCACAGGATTAACCCCTTCAAACTATAATTTTGGAGGTATTTTAGGAACCAATAATATCAATATTCGGGCATCGGAAGCTAGAGCAGGCGGGCGCTTAACGTATTCGTCGTCTAACCGAAGTTATAGCAATCGGCTTATGGCTATGTACGCTTCGGGTTTGTTAAAAAATAATTGGGCTTATACGGTAACTATTGGTCGTCGGTGGGGAAATGAAGGCTATCAAGATGGAACCAGTTATAATTCAAATTCCTTTTTCACTTCCGTGGAAAAAATAATAAACAAAAACCATAGTTTGAGTTTTTCTGCGATTTATACCCCAAATCGCCGAGGCAAGTCGTCTCCCAATACACAGGAGATTTTCGATTTAAAAGATATAAAATATAACGAATATTGGGGTTGGCAAGATGGTGAAAAACGAAATTCGAGAATAAAAGAAGTTAATGAACCTATTGTAATGCTTAATCATTATTGGGATTTGAATAGTAAAACCAAGTTAAATACAAACATAGGTTACCAATTCGGTAAAATGGGAAATAGCCGATTGGATTATAACGGCAAAGATTTAATCGATGGTTTCCCACAAGGAGGTGGTGCAAATCCAAGTGCTGCTTATTATCAAAAACTACCAAGTTATTTTGAGCGTAATTACCCAGATCAATTAGGTTTTGCGTATCAAGCATTGCAGACTTTTCAAAGTAACGGACAAATAGATTGGGATGCGATGTACAGTACAAATATAGCCAATACTCAAAATGGCGGGAATGCCACTTATGCTTTATATGAAGATCGGGTAGATGATAAATTACTCACCGTTAATTCCATTTTAAATAAAGAAATAAACGATCATATTCTTTTCAATACTGGCGTTCATTTTAAAAATTTAAATTCTGAAAATTTTGCTGAGGTTATAGATCTTTTAGGGGCTAAAACCTATTTGGATATCGATGGTTTTGCTACTAATATTAACGAAGCCCAAAACAATTTATTAAATCCAAATCGTACCGTTGGGGTTGGCGATAAATTTAAATACGATTATAACATTTTTGCGAACGAAATTGGTGGCTATGCACAAACTCATTTTTCATATAGTAAAACAGAATTTTATATCGCTGCTAGCATCAAAAACACAACCTATCAGCGTGAAGGTATTTATCAAAATGGCGGATTTCCAGATAATTCGTTGGGTAAAGGTGATAAAATAAGTTTTATGGGCTTGGGCGCAAAAGCGGGGTTTACGTATAAATTAACGGGTAAGCATCTGTTTGATATCAATACCGCTTATATTACTAGAGCACCAACAATACAAAACACATTTTCTAATTCTAGAGAAAACCACGATGTTGTTCCAAATATTACTGAAGAAAAAATAATGTCGGCCGATGCTAGTTATATTTATCGTTCGTCTATTATTAAAGCACGATTAACAGGGTATTACACCAAGGTTTCGAATGCTAACGAAATTTCATTCTTTTTTGCAGATGGTATTGGTGGCGATAATTTAGCTTTTGTTCAAGAAATTCTTCAGGGTGTTGAAAAACAACATCTGGGTTCCGAATTTGGTATTGAAGCTCAAGTTACCCCAACTATAAAGTTGAAAGGCGCTGCGGCTATTGGTCAATTCACTTATAATAATAACCCCAATTTATATCTATCTACCGAGCCTGACGATGACGCTTTAGCGGCTGGTTTTATAGATGGTTTTAAAGATTTTGGGCAATCGAAACTTAAAAATTATAAGCTCGCTTCGGGGCCACAAAACGCATATTCCGTTGGCTTTGAATATAGCGATCCCGGTTATTGGTGGTTTGGTGCGACGGTAAATTTCTTCGCAAATACCTATGTCGATGTGAGTCCGTTAACGCGATCATCAAATTTTTCAACCGATTTTGATGGTAATGTATTTAACGATTACGATGAAAATTTGGCAAGAGCACTTTTAAAACAAGAGCGTTTTGATGATTATATGGTGGTGAATTTAATTGGCGGAAAATCCTGGAAGCTGGGTGAATATTATATTGGTTTTTTTGGAAGCATTAATAATTTATTAGATCAAGTTTATAAATCTGGAGGGTTCGAACAAGGACGAAATGCCAACTACCGAGAACTTAGGGACGATAAAGCATTAAATACACCCGTTTTTGGATCGAAATATTGGTATGGTCGTGGTACCACCTATTTTCTGAATTTGAATGTGAGGTTTTAAATAAAAAAAAAGAAAAAAGTTAGAATTGACATATAAGCTCAAAGGAAATTAACCAGCCAAATGCCAAACTCATCTTGTCGAAACACCAAACCATATAAAAACACAAATCATGAAAAATTTTAAAATACTAACCGTTATTTTTCTGATACAAATAGTAATAACATCCTGTGTAAAAGATAGCGATTATGGTATTCCAGATATATCATTCACAGAACCCGATATTCCACAAGATAAAATAACAACTTTTAAAACTATAAAATCACTTTACGAACAAGCGGTAAACAATGGAAATTC
Organism: Algibacter pacificus; assembly: GCF_008033385.1. Lineage (GTDB taxonomy): Bacteria > Bacteroidota > Bacteroidia > Flavobacteriales > Flavobacteriaceae > Algibacter > Algibacter pacificus. The sequence goes on from NZ_VOGY01000003.1 coordinate 218,625, forward strand.
TACAGCGAGAATCGATGAAGATTCAGAATTATATATTGAAGGTTATGTGGTGTCTTCCGATAAATCGGGAAACTTTTTTGAAGAGTTAATTATTCAAAATAAAATAGATGATACCAATCCCGAAAGCGACCCGAGATTGGGTTTTCAGGTGGCTATTAATGTGTCGAGTTTATCGGATACTTATCAATTTGGTCAAAAAGTATATATAAAAATGACAGGGTTAACCGTTGGAGAAAGGAGCGGGATTATTGTTATTGGAAAAGGCGATGGTGCACAGGTAGAACAAATTCAACCTTCAGAATATAAAAATATTATTATTAGAAGTAACGATATTGTTGAAATTCAACCTAAAATATCAAGTATTGCAGATTTGAATGCTATGGATTATAACACGTTAATTCAGCTCGAAAATATGCAATTAAATCGGTTTGAATTAGGAGCTACATTTGCAAGCGAATCTATTGATGAGTATGATGGTATTCGCACGTTGGTAAGTTGTGATACTGGCGTTTCTATAAGAATGCAAACCAGCACATTTTCCGATTTTAAATCCTTAATTATTCCGCAAGGCAAAGGGACAGTAACTGGTGTTTTTAGTCGAGATTATGGCGATGATTTTAATGTATTGGTTTTAAATAGTTCTTCGGATATTCATTTTGATTCCGATGTCCGTTGCGACCCGATGGAATTAAGTTGTGGCATTGCTTCAACCTTAGGAACACACAATTTATTGTATGAAGATTTTGAATCTCAAAAAAACAACAAACCCATTGAAATTGAGGGTTGGACTAATTATATTGAAGCAGGCACAGAAGCTTGGGAAGGGTATTCTTCAACATCATCAAATGCGTCTTTAGGGCGTTCGGCACGGTTTCAATGTTCCAGTTCGGGAGACGATTCTAATATTGGCTGGTTAATTACCCCTGCCATTAATTTAGATGCACAAGAAGGTGAAACGCTTCGTTTTAAAACCTCGAATAGTTTGGCAGATAGTAGTTTTTTGGAAATATTATATTCTTTAGATTGGGATGGCACCGAAGAAACTATTACAACCGCTACTTGGGGCACTTTATCCAATGCTTATGTAGTGAAAGATACCGACTCGTTTGTGCCTTGGTTTAACTCTGGTGCGGTCGATTTATCTTGCGCTAGCGGAACCATGTATATTGCTTTTAAATTTACAGGAAGTGGCCAAGATACCTTCGATGGTATTTATGAGTTAGATGAAATTAGTGTGGATTTTGTGCAATAAAAAAGGTTTTAAATACCTATTGCGTTTTTAAAATCGGATAGCTGTAAATTTCAAATAAAAAGTCTAATTTCGCCCCATGGACACATTCGATATTTTATTCTATCATTTTTTTAATCACTTCAAACAGAAGAAAAACAAAAAGGCTAACCGTATTGCTACCTTTTATGTGTCTTTTTTACAATGCAGTTTGTTGTTGCTTTTAGGCGTGTTTTTTGCTAAATTTTTTAGAAAAATGCACATGGATACCATGTCGTCTGGAAAAGCTTGGACTATTTTTATACTTGTAGCTATATTTATTTTATTTAAAAATTGGATGTATTATGGTGGGCGTAAACGTAAAGTGCTAAACGCTAAAATGATTAAAAACAAAAAGCTAACTTATAATATTTGGTTTTTAGGCTTTTTACCTATTATCATTTTAGGCTTAACTCTGGTGCTGTTACAAGCGGTGTAGTGTAATTAATGTAAATACCAAAAACTAAAATCTCCAAATCTTATTAATCTATATATAATCATTAATATTAAAGTGAAAATAACAATTATAACTACTCCCTTTAATTTTTCTGATTTTTCATTGTCTGTCCATTCGTTTCCTGATTCTAAATATTGAATCATGTTAAAAAATATCGACATAATTAAAGTTAATAGAAAAATTAAATATATTTTTAATATAATTGTGTTTATTATACTTGATTCTATAATAAATAGTGATGATGATGAAATTATGGTAATAATAAAGAAAAATAAGTAACCTAAAATAATTATAAGGTTAAGAAAACTAAATAAGTTACTTCTAAATTTACTTTCATTGTCATTTTCAAATACATATGTCAAATTCAGATCTATTGACTTTTTTACATCTAATATTAGGCAATGTCCTTTAACTCTTTTTTTTATGTTTCTTCCAAAAGTTTGGCTTTTAGAGTTTTTGTCTTCTTTCCAGACATGCGCATCAGTAAGTGTTATTGTTTCTAAGTTAGTGCTGTTTGAATCGATTGTATATTGACTAAGAATACCAGAAAACAGTTTGTTCTCCTTAAATCCATCAGATATTACAATATCAATTAGTGTCAAGATAACTTTTTTACTTTCTTTAATTGTAGAGAAATCTTTAAAATCAATTATTTCTCCCCGCAGGTAGTAGTTCCATAAATTACCAAATCTTAAAAGTTTAAATTTCCTGTCTAGTTTTAGGCGTCTGACAAAGTGCCAACATATTAATGCGGCAATAAATGCGACAAGGCATGTAATTAAGATATAGGCAACTATTATGAATATTTTTTTATCATAATGGGTGAATTCATATAGGTTTAATCCATCAAGTATATGTTTTAGATTTTTAAAATCAGATAATTTAATAATATACTTTTCTGAAGCAGGTTTACCAAATACTTGAAAAAAACCCTTTATACTATAGAATGATATTAGTTGGATAATTATTCCAATCAAGAAAGAAGTTGTTAAAGTATATGCCCAATTTTTAGAAATAAATTGTTTTGAAAATTCTCCTTGATAATAAAATTTTCGGAAAACTAATCCTGGTATTGCTAAAAATAGAAATAAATAAACAAAAGTAAAATCAACTTCCGGTATTTCCATAAACCGAATTTTTTAAGAGCTTATCCTTACTGTTTTATTGTTGGACAAAATAACATTTTGTATTTCTCCATTATTATCTCTTGAAGTTTGAGCTGCATCAAGAATATTATTTTTATCATCTGAATTAGAAAGTATTTCAGCGGACCCCTTGTTTATTATGCCATCATCTTTAGAAAAAGTATTTTCAAGTAAATCATACACAAGCTTACTTGCAACAATCACAACAGATAATGAGAATAAATCTTTAAGGAAATTAGAGTCTTTCATTTTATTAAATAAAAATAAGGTTATGCAAATTTACGGTTTAATTTTTATTAAGATACATAAAAAATAGTTAATTAAAAAATCCTACTTCTTAAAAATAGCGTACACCGGAAAGTGGTCGCTATAACCGCCATTGTAGCGTTTACCCGCATAAGTTCTGTAGGGCGTTCCTTTGTACCTGCCCTTAAATGTTTTTAGAAAATTTTCATCAAAAATATTGGCAAGGCTGTATTCGAATAAATTACTGGAAGTCTTAAAAAAATTAGTTGAAATTAAAATTTGATCGAATAAATTCCACTGTCTGTTGTGTTTTGTGCTGCCTCGATTAAAAGATCGTAAGGTTTCCATCGGGTTAAATAAACCATAATTTTCAACCAAACGTTTTATACTTTTATTATGAGGATCATCGTTAAAATCGCCAATAACTACAATTTTAGCCTCCGGATTTTCTAATGTTAAAGCAGAAATAATGTCGCCAACTTTATCAGATGATGTTATGCGTTTATGCTCCGTTTCCTTTTCACCTTCACGCCTAGACGACCAGTGATTTACAATAACATGTATTTTTTCGCCATCTAAATTTCCGGTAACGAGTAAAATATCTCGCGTATAATCGGGAAAACCTTCGTCGTTTTTTAATGCAACTTCAAAAGGTTCGGAATGTAAAACTTCAAATACATCTTTATCATACATTAAAGCCACATCAATCCCACGTTCGTCCGGAGAATTGTAATGCACATAACCGTAATTGTAAGATTTTAAATGTTTCGAATGTATTAAATCTTTAATCACTTTGGCGTTTTCTACTTCGGCCAAACCTATAATAGCTGGGTGTTTTCCAGTTTCTCGCCTTCCTATGTTAGACATAACAAAACCTAGTTTCTTAAGTTTGTTATCATACCGTTTTTTGGTCCATTTTTTAATCGATTTCGGTAAAAACTCGTTGTCGTACGTGCGTTTATCATCATAAATATCAAATAAATTTTCAGTATTGTAAAACGCAATAGTTTGTAAATCGTTTCGAACGGGAATATCATCAAAAGGTGCTATCATAATTCAAAAATAGGCTTAAAAATATTAAAAATAAAATCATTGCAATTGTGTAACTTTGTAGCATGATAGAAGAGAAAGATATTTCTTTAGAACGCGCTGTCTTAATAGGCGTTATAACTAAAGACCAAAATGAAGAAAAGTCTAAAGAATATTTAGACGAGTTAGAGTTTTTAACCTATACCGCGGGCGGATATGCCATTAAGCGTTTTACGCAAAAAATGGAGATGCCTAACCCAAAAACTTTTATTGGTACAGGAAAAATGGAAGAAGTACGTGCTTTTATAGACGCTAACGATATAACCACCGCTATTTTTGACGACGAATTATCGTCGGCTCAAGAGCGTAATATCAGTAAAATTTTAGAGGTAAAAGTATTAGATAGAACCAACTTAATACTCGATATTTTTGCACAACGCGCGCAAACTAGTTACGCGCGAACCCAAGTAGAATTGGCACAATGCGAATATTTACTACCCCGTTTACGTGGTATGTGGACGCACCTTGAACGCCAAAAAGGGGGGATTGGTATGCGCGGACCTGGTGAAACAGAAATTGAAACCGATAGACGTATAGTACGCGATAAAATAGCCTTACTTAAAGCACGTATAAAAACCATAGACAAGCAAATGGCTGTACAACGCGGTAACCGTGGTAAAATGGTACGTGTGGCGCTTGTGGGCTATACAAACGTGGGGAAATCTACACTAATGAACGTGATTAGTAAAAGTGAGGTTTTTGCCGAAAATAAACTTTTTGCTACGCTAGATACTACGGTGCGCAAGGTGGTTATTCAAAATTTACCATTTTTGCTATCCGATACCGTTGGATTTATTAGAAAGCTACCAACCCAATTAGTCGATAGTTTTAAAAGTACCCTCGATGAAGTTCGCGAAGCCGATTTACTGTTGCACGTGGTCGATATATCGCACCCTAATTTTGAAGAGCATATTGCCTCTGTAGAGAAAATTTTAGGTGAAATTAAAAGTGGCGATAAGCCCACCATTATGGTGTTCAATAAAATTGATGCTTACACGGCCGAACATTTAGACGATGACGATTTAGAAACCGAACGTAGCGAAAAACACTATAGCCTAGACGAGTGGAAAAGTACTTGGATGAGTAAAGTGGGCAATAACGCCCTCTTTATTTCTGCCCTAAATAAAAAGAATTTAGAAGATTTTAAAAAGCGCGTTTACGATGAGGTTCGTGAAATTCACGTCACCCGTTTTCCGTACAATCAATTTTTATATCCCGATTACAATTACGAAGATATGGAGTAAATTTTGGGCGTTACCCCTCGCTAAATACCTGCCAGGTTGAAAAAACCTTGCAGGAAACGCTCACGGTCGGGCTTTCGGCAGTCGCTCTCTTCGAGGAGCTCCAACAATGCCTCAATCCCTAACGCACCTATTTGCTATGTTAAGGTTTTTGTACTAATAACAGTTGAGGTTTACTAAGTACTAATCTCTAATAACGGGTAAACCAGCAGGAAAAACTCTAAATTTTTTCTCTGCGGCATAAATTAAAATATCACCTTCGTTAGATTTATTTAAAATAGACTGTATATACTCCATTTTATCGGTACTATCAACTTTTAACACCAGTACATTTTCCATTCTATGGTAGCTATTATTAACAATGTCTATAACTTTATCATGGTCTTCATCACCATAAAGAAGAAAAACTATTTCGTTATTTTCTTTAAATTCTATGAAGTAACTATATAGATAAAAGCTACTAATAAAGTTCATGTCTCTATTTTCAATATAATAATCGTGACCTAGAAAATTAGCATTGGCTTCTTTGTAAACATAAATTTTAGCAAACCGAGAATTAAATGTATTTTGTTTTGCTTCGTACACACTTAAAAGCCCTAACCCTCTAGAATTTACATCGGTAAATAGTGGTGTTCTGTATCTGTTAAATTTTTCAGGAGTATATTCAATTTTTACATCCTTAACAATGTTTATTTTGTTTCCTGTTTTAAGTTTAGTGACTTTTTGTGCCATACTTAACATGGAGAAACAAAAAATAAAGCTTAGTAAAATAAAATTTTTCATACGCTAAAATACTCATTTTTAGTATAAAACAAATAATAAACCCGACTCGTTTTAAAACAAGTCGGGTTTATTAATATTAAGTGTTATTTTTATTTAGGCTTAAAATTTATAGCTTAAACCAATAGTATAATAGGTTTGTAAATCGTTATCTACAGTATCAAAAGTTTCACTAGGATTACCTCCTTGATCTGTTGGTAAATTTTGGATATAATTCAAAGCCTCCTGTTTGTTACTTCTCAATCCAAAGTCGAAACCAACACCAATCATTTTCCAAAGCGTGTAGCTAAACGAGTTGGTCCAAGTAAAGTTCGATAAATCGCTAGATTTATAGCTTTGGAACGTAGAGAAGTTTGTTTTAAAGTTAATAGCTCCAATTTGTCTGGTATAATCTGCAACTATTTTAGCACCTAAAGATGAATCGAAAACAGAGTCACCATCGGCAAATACAAAGTTGTAGTTTAATGGGTGTATCACCACTATTAAATTCTCAATAGGTGTCCACGTAGCACCAATACCAAGGTCTAAATATCCAGGATCGTTAAAGTTATCCAATAAAGTGGTTCTATATTCCAATAATCCAGAAGCAGCTAATGTTTTAGTAATGTTTCTACCATATAAAGAAGAAATGTTAAAAACATCAGTTGTTGGACGGAAGCTATCATCATCTATAGAGCTATCTTTATCGTCTAATTTTACCCAGTTTAAATTGGTTGTTAAAGCATTTCTCCAAAAGAATTTATCTTCAATTAAATTAGCAAAAGCATTTAAAGTAAAGCCAATATTACCCGAAGCATTGTTTGGTGTGTCTTGAGAATACCAGTTATTAAAGTTAGATAAACTACCTCCAATAGTACCAAAAGCTCCTGTTCTCCAGCCTGGAAGCGCATCAATTTTTGCTTGTAACGCATCGGCTTCAGCTTGTGCAGCATCTGCTATAGCTTGTTTTTCTGCTTTTTGACTGTGTAACTCTTCTTTAGTTTGTGCATTTACTGATACTAGCCCCAAAAATAGAGCTACCAATAATAAGGTTTTCTTCATTTTAGTTTATTTTAAAATTTCGTGTAAATATAGCGTGTTTTTAAGGTTGTAATGTATTTGTTTTATATTATTACTTTCCTATTAACATCAATTTTTTAGACACAATTTTGATTAAATAGTCACAATAAATTTATTTCTTTTTATAAAGTGGCACCGAAGAGCAGGCTTCTCCGTACATAATAGATTTTGCAAAAGGTTGCAATTTATTCGCCAACATAATATAGGCGTTTTGTGGTACGGGTTTTTTTGAGCAGCCTTTTATAATAATAGGCTTATCTTTAAAATCCGAAATATCTAAATCATTGATAATATCTTGATAAATGGCTGTTTCCAAGTTGTCAAGGGTACCAATAATTATTTTTTTTGCAAAAGGTTCTAGCTGAATACTTAAAAGCATATAAGCCCAGCCTGGAATTATAGCGTCGCTACTGCAAGTTAGAGCCACGTAAGCATCTTGATATTGCGACCAATCGAACTCTGAAACCTGAGTTCTAAAATCTTTTTCGCGCAGCACAAAGCCTTCAAAAAGCCAATCTTTGATATCAAAAAGTACACGGTGGCCTTGCGGATAATAATCTTCAAGATTAACCGTGATTAATTTACTATTCGCAACGCGATTTATTATTTCGTCTGCCATAATTATTTAAGAAACTTAATTCTGTTTTTAAAGCATCCCCAATTCTAACTTAGCCTCTTCGCTCATTAATTCTTGTGTCCATGGTGGATCGAAAGTAATTTCAACTTCAGCACCTTTAACATCGTTTAAGGATTTTACTTTTTCTTCAACCTCTAAAGGCAAAGTTTCAGCTACCGGACAGTTAGGCGTTGTAAGGGTCATTAATATTTTTACGTCGTAATCTTCATTTACAAATACATCGTAAATTAAACCAAGTTCGTAAATATCAACAGGAATTTCTGGATCGTAAATGGTTTTTAAAACATTTACTATTTTTTCGCCTAAATCGGCAGTGTCTATGGTTGTTTCGCTCATATTATAAAATGTTTTTTTATTTCCGCGAAGGCGGAAATCTTATTAATTTATAGTCCCGTTTTATTGAGGAAAATTCAATAAATTACTTTATCTGCGTTTGATAAGCAATAGCGTACAATTTTAATTGTTTTATCATGCTTACCAAACCGTTTGCTCGTGTTGGAGACAAATGTTCTTTTAATCCAATTTTATCAATAAAATCGGTATTGGCTTCAATAATATCTTTAGGATGCTGGTTGTTAAACACACGAATTAAAATAGCAATAATACCTTTAGTAATGATAGCATCACTATCGGCAGTAAATTCAATTTTATCGTTGTTTAATTCGGCATGTACCCAAACTTTACTTTGGCAACCTTTAATAATGTTGCTGTCGGTTTTATATTCGTCGTTAATTATGGGTAAATCTTTCCCTAAATCAATCATATATTGGTAACGTTCTTCCCAGTCTTCAAACATGGAAAATTCGTCAATTATTTCGTTTTGAATGTCTTCTATAGTCACAGTAATATGTTTTATACAAAAATACAATAATAGAAGTTGCTTTTCAATATTTTATAAAAAGATAAGAAGCTCTTTTTTAAGCTGAAAAGACGCTGTCTGTTAAATTATTGTTTTGCTGTTATTAAAATAGTGTCGTTTGTTTTTAGTTGTAACGCGTTGTCTTTAAATGAAAACCCATTGATTTCTGAAAGTGCTTTTAGAATCTCAGATTCAATATTATTCGCTTCACTAAAACACATTTTTCGAGTGGATCCCATTTGGCCAAAGCTTAAAACACCGTCTTCTAAAGTAAAACCTCCGAAGAAATTATTACAGCCAGAAAATCCTGAAATTTTCTTGGTTTCGGTATCAAAGTTTATGGTTAAATTGTCTGGTAAATTTGAATTTTCTTTTAACGTTACGATATGAAATTCACCTGAAAGTTTTTCAGAATTGTTGGAATTTGATACGTCTCCGCATGATTTTAGCGAAAGAATAAGGACTAAAAGAATACTAAATAATTTCATGATTTTAATTTTTTAATTTGATTTTCAAAAATGAAGCCAAACTATGTTATGAAAGCATCATTTTTGCTTTTTTTACACCTGCAACCAAAATATCAATTTCTTCTTTGGTATTGTAAAATGCAAAGGATGCACGAATGGTTCCTGGAATACAGAAAAAATCCATGATAGGTTGCGCACAGTGGTGTCCCGTACGTACGGCAATACCTAATTTATCTAGAATGGTTCCTACATCATACGGATGAATACCTTCTAAATTAAAGGAAATTACAGATGTTTTATGCTTTGCAGTTCCGTAAATTTTTAAACCTTCTATGGTCGATAATTTTTCGGTAGCATAAGCCAATAATTCATTTTCGTAGGTTGCTATATTATCAAAACCAATAGCATTCATATAATCGAGTGCAGCCCCAAAAGCGATGCCTCCACAAATATTTGGGGTTCCAGCTTCAAATTTATGGGGTAAATCGGCGTAGGTTGTTTTTTCAAAAGAAACTTCAGCAATCATTTCTCCGCCTCCTTGATAAGGCGGTAGTTTGTTTAGCCATGCTTCTTTTCCGTAAAGCATACCAACACCTGTTGGGCCACAAACTTTGTGAGCCGATGCTACATAAAAATCAACATCCAAAGCTTGTACATCTGGTTTTATATGTGGGCAGGATTGAGCGCCATCAATTAAAACGGCTGCACCAACAGCATGTGCTTTTTCTATAATATATTCAATAGGATTTATGGTGCCTAAAGCGTTTGAAATATGATTTACAAAAACCAGTTTTGTTTTATTGGAAAGTAACTTGTCATAAGTCTCCATAATAAGTTCGCCTTCCTGGTTCATGGGAATCACTTTTAAAATAGCGCCCGTGCGTTCGCAAAGCATTTGCCATGGCACAATATTACTATGGTGTTCTAAGGCTGAAACAATAATTTCATCGCCTGCTTTTAAAAGGGCAGAAAAGCCGTTGGCTACCAAATTTATACTATGGGTTGTACCCGAAGTAAAAATGATTTCATGAGAAAATTTCGCGTTAAAATGGGCTTGTATTTTCTGGCGGGCGATTTCGTATTTGTCCGTAGCTTCCTGACTTAAAGTATGTACACCTCTGTGGATATTGGCGTTGTAATTGCTGTAATAATCTACAATTGTATCGATAACAACTTCCGGTGTTTGCGATGTTGCGGCATTATCAAAATATACCAAAGGTTTGTTGTTTACTTGTCGGGAAAGAATTGGGAAATCGGCTCTTATTTTAGATACGTCAAGCATATTTTTTTCATTTTATACAAAAGTACTAACTCATACTTTTAGTATTGGGTTTATTGTTTTTTTTATTGAAATCGCGCTCTATTTGAGTTTGATTTAAACAAAAAAGTAATATTACAAAAGACGAACTTTTCTAATATTACTTTTAAAGTATTGGTTTAATTTATGGACTATAAATCGAATCCGATATTTACGCCTAATTTTTTTGCAATAATTTTAGTAATACGTTGTTTAAGTTCTGGGATTTTAACCGAGCTTAATACATTGTTGCTAAAAGCATACATTAAAAGGGCTTTAGCTTCTTTTTTAGGAATTCCGCGCGATTGCATATAGAACATAGCGCTTTCGTCTAATTGTCCAATAGTACAACCGTGAGAACATTTTACATCGTCTGCAAAAATTTCTAACTGTGGTTTACTGTTTATTGTTGCCTTATCACTTACTAATATATTGTTGTTAGATTGAAATGCATTTGTTTTTTGCGCTTCTTTATCTACAATAATTTTACCATTAAAAACGCCTGTAGCGCTATCTCCAAAAATACCTTTGTAATCTTGGTGACTTTCGCAATTTGGTTCTATATGGTGAACAAGCGTGTTGTGGTCTACGTGTTGTTTTTCACCAATAATAGTAACGCCTTTTAATATCGAATTAATGCGTTCGCCGTTTTGATAAAAATTAAGGTTGTTACGTGTTAATTTTCCACCAAAAGCAAAGGTGTGTACCGATGCTACACTTTCTCGTTTTTGTTCAATGAATGTATTGTCGATAAGTGATGCATTGGCATTATCATTCTGAATTTTATAATAATCTACAATGGCACGTTTGTTAGCAAAAATTTCGGTAACACTATTTGTAAGTACCGGGTTATCTGTTAAACTTTGGTGACGCTCAATAATTTGAACATGGCTATTTTCGTCCACCACAATTAAATTACGTGGTTGTGCTAAAGTTGCTGCTTCACTTCCTGTTGATAAATGTATAATTTGAATTGGTTTTGCAACCAATTTATTTTTTGGAATATGGATATAAGCCCCTTCTTGAGAAAATGCAGTGTTTAAAGATGGTAAACTATCTTTAGTAGCTGCTTTGTTAAAGTAATTCTCAACAACTAAGCGGTATTTGGGCTTAGCTAAGGCAGCGGACATTAAACAAACATCGATACCATCGTGAGTGGTTTCAGATAGGTAAGAAGAATATTTTCCGTCAATAAAAATTATTTTATAAGAATCGATATCGTGAATAAAATACTTTTTTACGTCTTTATAATCGATAGAACTTTCATGTTTTGAAAAAACACTATAGTCTTCTTTTAAAATTTTATTTAAAGATGTGTATTTCCAAGCCTCTTCTTTTTTGGTAGGAAATCCTTTTTCTTCAAATGTCTTTATAGCTTCGTTTCTAATACTGTGTATTTCAGTGTCAACATCTACGTTGTTCTCAAATGCTAGAAAAGATGATACTAATTTTTCTTTTAAATCCATTGTTTTCAGTTTTCAGTAGTAGTCCTAGTTTTTAAAAAAAATAAAAACTAATAAAGTACTGTTTACTATTTTTAAAACTTTTGAGTAATCAGTTTTGAGTAAGCAACTGCAAACCGTGACTGAATACTGTGACTATTTTTAAGCGTTCACTTCTTCTTTAATCCAATCGTATCCTTTTTCTTCAAGCTCGTGAGCAAGTTCTTTTCCTCCCGATTTTACGATTTTCCCGTTGTATAAAACGTGTACAAAATCTGGAACGATATAATCTAAAAGTCGTTGGTAGTGGGTAATTACAACTACAGCGTTGTCTTTACTTTTAAGTTTGTTAACACCATTAGCCACAATACGTAAAGCATCGATATCTAAACCAGAATCGGTTTCATCAAGAATCGCTAATTTTGGTTCTAACATGGCCATTTGGAAAATTTCGTTACGTTTCTTTTCACCACCAGAAAAACCTTCGTTTAATGAGCGTGATAAAAACTTACGATCCATTTCTAATAAATCGGCTTTGTCACGAATAAGTTTCAGCATGTCTTTAGCAGGCATATCTTCTAAACCTTTGGCTTTACGCGATTCGTTAATGGCTGTTTTTATAAAGTTAGTTACCGATACTCCAGGGATTTCTACTGGGTATTGAAACGATAAAAACACCCCTTTGTGAGCACGCTCTTCAGCTGCTAATTCTTCAATATCTTCACCTTCAAAAATAATGCTACCATCGGTAACTTCATATTCTTCTTTTCCAGCGATAACTGAAGCTAATGTACTTTTACCAGAACCGTTTGGGCCCATAATAGCGTGAACTTCTCCTGCTTTTACCTCTAGGTTAATACCTTTTAGAATGCCTTTATCTTCTACGCTTGCGTGTAAATTATTTATTTTTAACATACTTTATATTTTAAATCCTGTGTTTGATTAGAAAATTCTTTTCAAATTAGAATTCGGTGTTTAATTATATTATTAACTGCCTCGTTTTATAAGGCCTTCGTTTTCGTTTTTTGCTGGTGTTACGCTTAAAATTTTTAAAATTTCAACTTTGTTATCCCAAAGAATATTTTCATCTTTTTCTTGCGTTACTCTGCCTTGTATTTCAACAGTTACCATGTCGGTTTTGTTGTTTTTCAAGGTTTCAGCTTGTTTGTTTAATTCTTCTAGTTTATCGGTAATAAAAACACCATAAATCTCATTGTCTGTTTGTAAAACAGCGGCACCATCATAATAAACAAATTCACCTTTTAATACGGTTAAATTATCATCTTGATGTTTGGTTTCATTCGATTTGTTATTGTTTTTACAACTTACAAATAGTGAAATACAAAGAATTAAGACGCCTAAATTTTTCATTTATATCGATTTATAGATGTTATCCTACAGAACCTTCTAAACTAATTTCCAATAATTTTTGAGCTTCAATAGCAAACTCCATAGGTAGTTTGTTTAAAACTTCTTTACTAAAACCATTTACAATTAGTGCAATGGCTTTTTCGGTATCTATTCCACGTTGGTTGCAGTAGAAAATTTGATCTTCGCCAATTTTACTTGTCGTCGCTTCGTGTTCTACTTTGGCTGTTTTGTTTTTAGCTTCAATATATGGGAAGGTGTGTGCGCCACATTCATTACCCATTAATAAACTATCGCATTGCGAAAAGTTACGTGCATTATCGGCTCTAGAGTTTATTTGAACCAAACCACGGTAACTGTTTTGCGATTTCCCTGCCGATATTCCTTTAGAAATAATAGTCGATTTTGTGTTTTTACCAATATGAATCATTTTTGTACCGGTATCGGCTTGTTGAAAATTATTGGTAACAGCAATAGAGTAAAACTCACCTACCGAGTTATCACCTTTTAATATACAACTTGGGTATTTCCAAGTTACAGCCGATCCAGTCTCCACTTGTGTCCAAGAAATTTTAGCGTTTTTCTCGCATAAACCTCTTTTGGTTACAAAGTTGTAAACCCCTCCTTTTCCTTCGGAGTTTCCTGGAAACCAATTTTGTACAGTAGAGTATTTTATTTCGGCATCGTCTAAAGCAATAAGCTCTACTACGGCGGCGTGTAATTGATTTTCGTCACGACTTGGTGCGGTGCAACCTTCTAGGTAACTTACATAACTGCCTTCGTCGGCAACTAATAATGTACGCTCAAATTGTCCGGTTCCTCCTTGGTTTATTCTAAAATAAGTAGACAATTCCATCGGGCATTTTACGCCTTTTGGGATATAGCAAAACGATCCGTCACTAAAAACGGCAGAGTTTAAAGCTGCGTAAAAGTTATCTTTTATAGGAACAATAGTGCCTATGTATTTTTTTACAAGTTCTGGATGCTCTTTAATAGCTTCAGAAATACTCATAAAAATAATGCCTTTTTCGGCTAATGTTTTCTTAAAAGTTGTAGCTACCGAAACGGAATCTACAACAATATCCATAGCAACATTGTTCATTTTTTTCTGTTCATCAACAGAAATTCCTAACTTCTTGTACATAGCAAGTAAATCCGGATCTACATCATCCAATGTTTTATTAGGATCTACAGAAGTTGGAGCAGAGTAATACGCTATAGATTGAAAATCTGGTTTTTTATAGTTAACATTGGCCCATTCAGGCTCCGTCATGTCTTTCCAAATTTTAAACGCCTCTAATCTCCAATCGGTCATCCATTGTGGTTCATCTTTCTTTTTAGAAATAGCGCGCACAATGTCTTCATTTAAACCAATAGGAAACGTATCAGATTCTATATCTGTAAAAAATCCGTATTCGTATTCTTTGGTTTTAAGCTCTTCGCGTAAATCATCCTCGGTATACTTCGACATAATTCTTTTCTTAATTTTTTATAATGAAAACGATTCGCCACAACCGCAAGTACGGTTTGCGTTAGGATTATTAAAAACGAAACCTGTGCCGTTTAATCCTCCTGAATATTCAAGTGTGGTTCCAATTAAATACAAGAAACTCTTTTTGTCAACAATAATTTTTACACCATTATCTACAAAAATTTTATCGTCTTCTCGATTTTCTTTATCAAACTTTAAATCGTAGGATAAACCAGAACAACCACCACTTTTTACCCCAACACGAACAAAATCTTCGTTAGGGTTATAGCCATCGTCTGTCATAAGTTCGATAACTTTCTTTTTAGCTGTTTCAGAAACTTTTATCATAATTATTGAATTTAGATTTGCTCTAAATAGAGTGCAAATATACAATATATGTCATGCATTACCATAGAACCTAACATTATATTAGGATATTGTGTGATAGGTTTTTTTTATGAAAGAATTTAAAATATGATATTTGTCTTATTTTTTTTGAAAAAAATGATGTATCACCGGCAGTATAAGGTTTCAGTTTTATTGATATTCTTTTAAATTTGAAAACTTAATTTGCTATATCTGTCACGTTTGCGATGGATTTTCTATTAAAAACAAAAATAGCTTCTTATTTTTGCAGCATGATAGAAGATAACAATCAAGAACGTACACCTTTGAGTGCTTTAGGTGAATTTGCCCTTATTGAGCACCTAACCAAAAACTTTGAAATTACCCATACATCTACCGTTAAAGGGATTGGTGATGATGCTGCTGTTTTAAATTTTGATGATAAAAACATAGTGGTTACTACCGATTTGCTGGTTGAAAATGTGCATTTCGATTTAAGTTACATGCCTTTAAAGCATTTAGGATATAAGGCGGTAATTGTTAATTTATCGGATGTTTATGCTATGAACGCCGAGGCAACACAAGTTACGGTATCTATTGCGGTTTCAAATCGTTTTCCTTTAGAGGCTGTGGAAGCATTATACGCAGGTATTGAAACGGCCGCTAAAATTTATAATATTGATGTTGTTGGTGGCGATACCACATCGTCTACTAAAGGGTTGTTAATTTCTGTAACAGCTATTGGACAGGTTGCTAAAGGCGATGAAGTTTACAGAAATACAGCAAAACCAGGCGATTTATTAGTCGTGACTGGAGATTTGGGTGCTGCGTATATGGGTTTGCAGGTTTTGGAACGTGAAAAAGAGGTTTTTAAAGTGAATCCAAATACTCAGCCAGATTTAGAGGCTTATACGTATATTATTGAGCGCCAGTTAAAACCTGAAGCTCGAAAAGATGTCTTTAAATTATTAAAAGATTTAGATGTGAAACCTACGGCTATGATTGATGTTAGCGATGGTTTATCTTCGGAAATTATTCATTTATGTAAAAGTAGCAAAGTAGGGTGTGATTTATATGAAGAAAAAATCCCGTTAGATCCTACAGTAATAACCGTTTGTGAAGAGTTTAATATTGATAGTACTACCGTGGCATTAAATGGCGGAGAGGATTATGAGTTGCTTTTTACAATTTCTCAAAACGATTTTCCTAAAATAAAAGCCAATCCGCATTTAAGTATTATTGGGCATATGAAAGATGAAAATGAAGGTGCGCATTTAATAACGCGTGCAAACAGTAGAATTCCGTTAATAGCACAAGGTTGGAAAAATTTCGATTAATTCCCTTTGCTTAAAAAATATAATGACAGCTTAAAAATCTTTATTTTTAAGCTGTTTTTGTTTATTTAAGGTTTTCTACAAAGCGCATAATTTCTAATATCAGCGCGTCTTTATTTTCAATATGAGACATGTGCCCGTCGGGAAGCGTAATCAGTTCAACTTCGGTGTTTTCGGTTTGTTCTACCAGCAAGTTGTAGTTTAGCACGGGGTCTTTTTTTCCGGCAATCATCATTTTTTTAAACGGTGTAAAATGAAGCAATGCTTCGCGGTCGTTTCTAATTTTCATACCTTCCAAAGCGGCAACGATACCTTGGAGTGGCGTTTCTTGCGCTTCTTTTCTAATTTGCTTTATTTTATCAGAAAATATTTTACGGTTTTTAGGTCTAAACAAATTTGTAATGGCCACTCTAATAAAGCTTTTGTGGTTTTGTTTTACGGCTAAAATAGCGCGATCTCGATTTTCTTTTTTCTCTGGAGTATCGGCACTTGCTGTGGAATTCATTAGACAGAGACCTTTTAAAGCGTCTGGGTTTTCTTCCGCGAAAGCGAGTGCAACATAGCCACCCATGGAATGCCCAACAAATGTTGATCGGCGTATTTTTAAATGTTTTAAAACCGCGGCAACGGCTTCGGCCATAAGTTCCATGCTGTGCACATAGCCTAAGCATTCTGTGTTACCGTGTCCTAATAAATCAATGCAGATTATTCTATTTTTTTTTGTTAACGTTGGTGTAATTTCATTCCACATAGAGGTGTTTTCTAAAAAGCCGTGTAGTAAAACAACAGCGCTCCCTTTGCCTTGGTCGGTGTAGAATATATTGATGCCTTTGTATTGTAAAATCATGGGTTTAATATCTCAGGCAAAGATACTCTATCATTAAAAAAAAGACTAAGATTTCACGCGTTTTATAGCAGCGAAAGCTTGGTCTACATATTCATCTTCAACTAAAATAGTAAATTCGTTTGTGGTTGAAATAACTTCATAAAGTACGATGCCTTCCCAGGCTAAGCGTTTAAAGAAGTGATAATAAAGCCCCGCAATTTTAGAATTGTCTTGAGGTAAATTAATGCTAATCGCTGTAAGTCCTTTTTGCACGGCTAAAAAATATTCGTTTTGTAACGATGTTTTTATAAAGCTGTTTAAGCTGCTGGAAATTATAATATTACTTTCGTGTATTCCTCGGGTGAAGGTGTAAAATAATTTGGATTCTTGGTTGATACGATCCAAAATTTTGGCATGATTATCAATGAGTGTTTTCGAGTTTTTAACGGTATAATCGGTAAGATTTGATCGTACCGTAATATCGCCTAAATTTTGAATGGCGCGTTTCATTTTAACCGAATTGGTTAAAGTGGTTGGCGGATTATAACGGCGTAAAGCCATCATAATTGCTCCGGGTTTTACGTCCTTTTTTAGCATTTTACTAATAGGTTCGGTAAGTTCCAAAGCTAATGCGCTAAAGTTAATGATGTTTCTCGATAGCGCTTCTTCCAAATAAGGTTGCGCAATTAAAATGTCTTCTACACAGTTAGATACCGTTTTCATGTTAAATATTTAACAATTTGTGTAAAAATAAACATAATTTTTAAAAAAAGGTATTATTGTTAATAAGAGTTTTATTTTTGTTGAAGAAATAAAAATAATTAAGAAGTATTAGCGTATGAAAGTTTTAAAATTTGGAGGCACTTCGGTTGGCTCGGTTGAGAATATGCTTAATGTGAAAAACATTATTAATGATGGTAGTGAGAAGGTTGTGGTGCTTTCGGCAATGTCTGGAACCACAAACCAATTAGTTGCTATTGCAAAAGATATTACTGAACACCGAGGAGATGTTGCTGCGGAAAAGGTTAATGCTTTGCATGTAACTTATAATCAGGTTATTGATGAGTTGTTAACAGATGCTGCCTTAAACGCTAAAACAAAAACATACGTTTCTGGTGTTTTTAATTTTTTACTAGGTTGTACTTCAAAATGGACGGCAGAATTAGTGGAAAACCAAATTGTAGCGCAAGGCGAGTTAATGTCTACGTATATGTTTAATAGTTTTTTACAACAAGAAGGTGTGAATTCTGTTTTATTACCGGCGTTAAACTTTATGAAAATTGATGGTTTTAAGGAACCGGATGTTCAGTATATTGAAGAAAATCTTCAGGTGGTTTTAAGTGAATCTGGACCTGCCGATATATATATTACACAAGGTTTTATTTGTTTGGACGATGCTGGTGAGATTTCAAATTTACAACGTGGTGGAAGTGATTATACAGCCACTATTATTGGTGCTGCTATAAAAGCTGAAGAAGTTCAGATTTGGACAGATATCGATGGTATGCATAATAACGATCCAAGATTTGTAGAACACACGAATCCAATATCAGATTTGTCGTTTGATGAAGCTGCCGAGTTGGCTTATTTTGGCGCAAAAATATTGCATCCACAAACGGTAAATCCTGTTCGTAAAGATAGTATTCCAGTACGATTAAAAAATACGATGAATCCAGAGGCACACGGCACTTTAATTTCTAGTAAAACTTCGGAAACAGGTATTAAAGCTATTGCTGCAAAAGATGGTATAACGGCTATTAAGATTAAATCGGCACATATGTTACAGGCGTATGGCTTCTTAAAAAAAGTATTCGAAATTTTTGAAACCTACCAAACATCTATTGATATGATTACCACCTCGGAAGTCGCGGTAAGCTTAACTATTGATGATGATAAGAACTTAGATAAAATTTTAGCAGAGCTAGATAAAATAGCGTCTATTGAAGTGGATGTAAACCAAAGTATTGTGTGTTTAGTAGGGCATGCTGTTGTGAACCATCAAGATACTTTTAGATTGTTCCAGATTTTACAGGATGTAAAAATTAGAATGATTTCTTACGGAGGTAGTAATAATAATATTTCTCTGTTAATTGATTCTCAAGATAAAATAAAAACGCTTCAAAAACTAAATAGTTATTTATTTGAAATGGCTGCTGTTTAGTAAGTAGATAGTAGAATAAAAAAATGGACTGAAGTTTTAAATTTCAGTCCATTTTTTTGTTTTTAATCAAGTGTTACGAATTCATAATATCTTCAATCTCATCGGCTTCTAAAGGAATGTTTCGCATTAAATTAAAAGGTTCTCCTGTTTTTTGAATCACAACATCATCTTCTAATCGAATACCGAAACCTTCTTCTGGAATATAAATTCCTGGTTCTACGGTCCATACCATATTTTCTTGCATAGGTTCGGTTAAAATACCGTAATCATGAGTATCTAATCCCATGTGGTGGCTGGTGCCGTGCATAAAATATTTTTTATAAGCGGGCCATTCTGGATTTTCATTTTGAACATCGGCTTTGTCTAGAAGATTAAGATCAAGTAATTCACTCGTCATTATCTTTCCAACTTCAGCATGGTAGTCTGTCCAATCGGTTCCTGGGATAAGCATTTTAGTGGCTTCATTTTTCACACGAATTACAGCATTGTAAACTGCTTTTTGTCTGTCGGTAAAACGTCCAGAAACAGGGATAGTTCGTGTCATATCGCTCGAATAATTAGCATATTCTGCGCCTACGTCCATTAAAATTAAATCGCCTGCTTTGCATTGTTGGTTGTTTTCAATATAATGTAAAACATTGGCGTTATTTCCGGATGCTATAATTGGGGTGTAAGCGAATTTTTTAGAACGGTTTCTTAAAAATTCGTGCATAAATTCGGCTTCAATTTCGTATTCCCAAACGTCTGGTTTTACAAAATTTAAAACACGGCGAAATCCTTTTTCGGTAATATCGCAAGCTTGTTGAATTAAATCGATTTCTATGGAATCTTTTACGGAACGTAAGCGTTGTAAAATAGGAGCGCTTTTAGCAACACGATGTGCGGGGTATTTATTTTTTAACCATTTTGAAAAACGATCTTCACGAGTTTCTGTTTCTACATTAGCGCGGTAATGTTCGTTAGTGTTTAGGTAAACGGTATCACATTGTGTCATAATTTCAAACATCACTTTTTCCATGTCTTGCAGCCAGTATACTGTTTTTATGCCACTGGTTTCAAAGGCTTTTTCTTTGGTTAGCTTTTCGCCTTCCCAAATAGCAATGTGTTCGTTGGTTTCTTTTAAAAAAAGAATTTCACGATGTTTTTCTTTCGGACAATCGGGGAAAATAACTAATATACTTTCTTCTTGATCTACACCACTCAGGTAAAAAATATCACGATGCTGCTCGAATGGCATGGTGCTATCGGCGCTAATTGGGTAAATATCATTAGAATTAAAAACAGCTAAACTTTTAGGAGCCATGTTTTTGGCGAAGTTTTTTCTGTTTTTTATAAATAGAGCGGGATTTATTTGTTCGTATTTCATATTTGAAAGTGTTATTTAAGTTACAAATTTAATACTTTATTTAGGGAATACTTATAATACAGTAATCGGATCTTTTGTTTTTAACATTTTATTAGTTTTTTAGAAAACGACTTCGTAAAGAGGTGTTGAGAATAGAAAAACCATTACTTTTAAAAGTTTAATTAAAGAAGGTTTCCATAAGGGTAAAATATTTTATTTATGTTTTATAGGAAAAAATATGGTTATCAATCAATTAGAGAAAAGGGTTTGAAAATTTGTTTTTAATAAAACATAAATTTACTACAACGTATTCGTTCAATATCCATAGGGGTTAACAGAGGGTTGGTTTTGGCTATGCTAAGTTTTGTTGGTGTTTTAAGTGATAATTGTCATGAAATTGAATATAGGAAACTTATACTTTTGTTCATCTAAATAAAACTTAGATTTTAATAAAATCTGAAGAAAATACTATGTCATATGGAACTTATTTTAGAATTACTCACTAAAGATTACTTTGTGTTATTTCTAGTTATTGGTTTGGGAATTGCTCTTGGAAACGTTCAAATAAAGGGGATAAGTTTTGATACTTCAGCAGTAATTTTTGTAGCTATCTTTTTTGGTTATTTGTATAATTTGTATGGTGTAAATTTTAGTATTCCGTCTATTATACAAAGTGTGGGGTTAGTATTGTTTATATATACTATTGGCATGCAAGCTGGGCCGTCGTTTTTTAGTTCGTTTAAAGAGCAAGGTGCTAAATTAATTATTCTTGCAGGGATTGCGGTAATTACTGGTGGTATAACGGCGGTATCTATAGCTTATATTTATGATGTTGATATGAATATGATGAGTGGTTTGTTAACAGGGGCGTTAACATCAACTCCGGGTTTGGCAGCTTCTATTGAGGCTTCTCAGTCTACCATGGCGTCTATAGGTTACGGAATTGCTTATCCTTTTGGGGTTTTGGGTGTTATTTTATTTGTAAAATTAGGGCCAGCTTTGTTTCGAGTAAATATTAAACATGAAGAAAATAAATATGAAGAGGAGTCGCATTCTAATACGCCTTTAATTATAAATAGAAATTTGATTATTTCTAATGAAAATGTAAATGGGAAAACCATTAAAGAGTTAAGGATTCGTTTTATGACACAGGCTAATATTTCACGTATAATGAAACCTAATCAATTGCCTATTTCTCCTACTAAGGATACGGTTTTAGAAACAGGAGATCTTATAAAAGCTGTTGGTACTGTAAATGCCTTGGAGAGAATTGAATTATTATTAGGAAAGGTTACTGATACAGAAATTCCTAGAAGTGGTACCTATGATGTAAAATGGTATGTGGTGAGTAATGATACGGTAGTAAATAAAACCATTAGAGAATTAAATCTTTTAGAAAACTATTCGGCTACTATTACTCGCATTAGAAGATCGGGTATTGATTTGGTGCCACATCCAACAACGCGTATAAAATATGGTGATAAAATTTTAGTATCTTCATCTAAAGGGAATGTTTCTGCGGTAACTCAACTCTTTGGCGATAGCCTTAAAAGAATTGGGCAAACTAGTTTTTTACCGGTAGCCTTTGGGATAGTTATTGGTGTTCTTGTTGGGGTTGTTGCTATTCCGTTAGGGGGTATACATATTAAATTAGGGCTTACAGGTGGGGTGCTTTTAGCTTCAATATTTTTAAGTTGGAAAGGGAAAATGGGGCGTATTATTTGGAATCTGCCTGGCCCTGCTAATCAAATATTGCGTCAGTTTGGGCTTTTGTTATTTTTAACACCTGTGGGGTTAAGTGCTGGACAACATTTAGTTTTAGCTATTCAGGAACATGGTGCTATTTTGTTTGTATATGGAGCACTTATCACTTTGATGCCTATGATTGCTACGGTTCTTACTGGGCGATTTTTGTTAAAAATTAACTTTTTGTCAATTTTAGGGGCGTTAACAGGAGGAATGACCTCAACTCCCGGGTTAAGTGCAACGGACTCTATGACCGAATCTGAGGCGCCACAAATAGCTTATGCTGCGGTATATCCTTTTTCATTAGTACTTATAATAATTGTTGCTGAAATTATGGCTATTTTGTAATCAACTTAAAAAAATTACTCTATACTAATTTGTTTTAAAATAATAGATAGCAGGGCAAGTAATAAGAAAAATGTGAGCAATATCATGGTTTCTATTTTTTGTTCAGTTTAAATTTGCCGAGACCAAACCAAGAAATTATGACGATTACATTTATCATTTTAGCAATTACAATTATTTTGTTTGTATCGGGAAAAATAAGACCGGATATTGTAGCAGTTACCAGTATGATGGCCTTGAGTATGACGGGGGTTTTAACTGTAAATGAAACATTTTCAGGGTTTAGTAATACCAGTATTATTTTAATTGCGGGTTTGTTTATAGTTGGTGAAGCCATGAGTAGAACCGGATTAACTTCTTGGCTTGGGAATAAAATTATTACCCTATCAAAAAGTAACTCTAATAGATTATTGGTTTTAGTTATTATTGGTTCGGCTATTTTGTCTGCTTTTATGAGTAATACCGGTACAGTGGCTTCTTTAATGCCTGTTGTAATTGCAGCATCTTGGCGGTTAAAAATGCCAGCATCAAAAATGCTAATTCCATTGTCTTTTGCTGCTGCTACTGGTGGTTTGCTAACTTTAACAGGGACACCTACCAATATTATTGCCAACCAAGCTATGGTAGATGCAGGAATTCCAGAGTTTGGTTTTTTTGAATTTGCTTATATAGGCGTGCCTTTGTTGGTGTTAACTGTAATTTATATGCGATATTTTGGCACAAAATTACTGCCAAGTAATAAATCGAGACGGGTAGAGGATATTGATGAATCTATACAAAGTATCGAAGAATCATACCAATTATTTGATGCGTTTTGGCGAGTAAGAATAAGACCAAATTCTTCAGCAGTTGGAAAAACAATGAAGGAATTGAAGCTAGGATCTTTAATGGGAGTTACGGTTATTAAAATGATTTCTAAGGAAGATGTTACAACGTCTTTTCTGAAAAAAGTAGGTTTTAAAAAAAGTGATTTAGACGAGTTTCCAGATTTAAATCGCGCCATGAATGTTGGCGATGAGCTTATTGTGAATTGTAGTGAAAATAGAATTCATAGATTTATTGAGAAATATAATGTAGCTGCTACTAAGTTAGATAATATAGATGGTGAATTCATGAAAGAGAATGTGCTATCTGATGAAATTGGAATATGCGAATTAATTGTAGCTCCAAAATCAAGTTATAAAGGAAGACATATTAATACTGGCCGATTTGGAAAACATTACAATCTGCAAGTTATTGCTGTAAGTCGGTATAATAAACGAATTAGGGGGAGAGAATTCGATTTACAAGAAGGTGATGCTATTTTAGTTAGAGCTAAGTGGGAGGATATTAAGGAAATTCAAGAGCAAAGTAGAGATTTCTTAATTATTGGTTCGCCTGAAGAGCTTTCTAAGGAAATTGGAAAAATAACAAGAAAGGCTGTAATCTCTATTTTGGCCATGGTGTTTATGGTTTGTATGTTTATTTGGGGGCCGTTTTCGTCGGCTATTACTGTCATGCTTACCGCGTTTATCATGATTTTAGGGGGTTGTATTAATATGAATCAATCTTATAGAGCTATTAACTGGAATGTTATTATCATTATGGCGGGGATGATTCCTATGGGAGTAGCGCTTCAAAAAACAGGAGGAGCAAAATTTATTGCAGATTCTATGATTGCCTTAATAGGACAAAAGCACCCAACTTATTTTTTAGCAGGAATTTTCTTGATAACCTCGTTTTTAAGTCAGGTGATGAGTAATACGGCAACAGCAATTTTAATGGCACCCATTGTTTTGGCGGCATCCTTGGAATTAGGGTATTCGCCTTATCCTTTTATGATGATATTAGCAGTGAGTGCATCCACGGCGTTTTTAACACCTTTTGGTACACCCACAAATACAATGGTTATGAATGCGGGAGGGTATAAATTTACAGATTATATGAAAAGTGGCGCTGTTTTATTGTTAATATTTTTTATTGTGAGTATTGTTATGGTGCCAATGATTTGGCCTTATAAATAAGTAAAAACTATATAAAAAAACGATTTGGTTTGCAGGATTATTTTAGGTAAAATGCCTGAGAATAATTGAATAAATTATAAAAATAATGGCTTTGTTAAAACGATTCTAAATAACTAAAAAAAAAGCGTTTTGTTTCAAAAAAGAATATCTAAATAGTACATTTGTTAACAACAATTTTAACTTAATAAATAATGAGCGGATTTTTCAAATCTTCAGTAGGAAGGAAGGTTGCTATGGCACTTTCAGCATTCTTCCTCATGTTTTTCTTAATTATACATTTAGCGGTAAATATTACTTCTTTATTCAGTGAAAACCTTTTTAACGAGATGTCTCATTTTATGGGAACCAATCCGTTAATTCAATTTGCTTTGCAGCCCGTTTTAATTTTTGGTGTTGTATTTCACTTTGTTATGGGGTTTGTATTAGAATTGAAAAACAAAAAAGCAAATGGAGTTGCTTATGTTAGAAATAATGGAGCAGCTAATTCTACCTGGATGAGTAGAAACATGATTTATAGTGGCCTTGCTATTTTAGCATTTATTGCATTACACTTTATCGATTTCTGGATTCCAGAATTAAACACTAAATATGTCGTTGGAGATATGTCTGGAATGCATGATGGTAACTTTAGATATTATCATGAACTCGTTGAAAAGTTCCATAACCCTGCAAGAGTGGTTGCTTATGTGGTTGCTTTTGTCCTTTTAGGATTGCACTTAGCACATGGCTTTACTTCAGCGTTCCAATCTATGGGTATTACTGCTGGACGTAAAAAAACACTTCAAAGTATTGGGAAGGCTTATTCTATTATCATTCCATTAGGATTTGTTATTGTAGCAGTTTTTCATTTTTTCAACCATTAATCTGATTATAGTATGGCTTTAGATTCAAAAGTACCAAAAGGTCCAATTAAAGATAAATGGACAGATTATAAAAATAATATTAACCTTGTAAACCCAGCGAACAAACGTAATATCGATATTATTGTTGTTGGAACTGGTTTAGCAGGTGGTTCGGCAGCCGCAACGTTGGCCGAATTAGGATATAACGTAAAAGCATTTGCTTATCAAGATTCTCCGCGTCGTGCTCACTCTATTGCAGCACAAGGGGGGATTAATGCAGCGAAAAACTATCAAGGTGATGGGGATTCTAATTATAGATTATTTTACGATACTGTAAAGGGTGGCGATTATCGTTCGCGTGAAGCTAACGTATATCGTTTAGCTGAGGTGTCTGGTAACATTATCGATCAATGTGTAGCACAAGGGGTTCCTTTTGCACGTGATTATGGTGGGTTACTAGATAACCGTTCTTTCGGTGGTGTATTAGTATCGAGAACATTTTATGCTAAAGGACAAACCGGACAGCAATTGTTATTAGGAGCTTACTCGGCAATGAACCGCCAAATTGCTCGTGGTAAAATTCAAATGTATAACCGTCATGAAATGCTAGATGTTGTAAAAATTGATGGCAAAGCAAGAGGGATTATAGCCCGCGATTTAATTACTGGAGAATTAGAACGACATTCTGCACATGCTGTTGTTATTGCAACTGGAGGTTACGGAAATGTATATTTCTTATCTACCAATGCCATGGGGTCTAATGCTACTGCTGCATGGAAGATTCATAAAAAAGGCGCGTATTTTGCAAATCCTTGTTTTACACAAATTCACCCAACATGTATTCCGCGTTCTGGAGATTATCAATCTAAATTAACATTGATGTCTGAGTCTTTACGTAACGATGGTCGTATTTGGGTACCAGCAAAAATAGAAGATGCTAAAGCCATTCAGCAAGGTAAATTAAAACCTACCGATTTAGCTGAAGAAGATAGAGATTATTACTTAGAGCGTCGTTATCCTGCATTTGGTAACTTGGTGCCTCGAGATGTGGCATCTAGAGCTGCAAAAGAACGTTGTGATGCTGGTTACGGTGTAAATGCAACTGGTGAGGCGGTGTATTTAGATTTTGCATCGGCTATACAACGTTATGGAACAGAGCAAGCTAAAATTCATAATATAAAAAATCCTTCGGAAGCTAAAATATACGAATTAGGTCAAGCTGTAGTTGAAGCGAAATACGGAAACTTATTTCAAATGTATGAGAAAATCGTTGACGAGAATCCATACAAAACACCAATGATGATTTACCCTGCAACGCATTATACTATGGGTGGTATTTGGGTAGATTATAACTTAATGACTACCGTAGAAGGTTTATACTGTATTGGTGAAGCAAACTTCTCAGATCACGGTGCAAACAGGCTTGGTGCTTCTGCATTAATGCAAGGTTTAGCCGATGGATATTTCGTGTTGCCTTATACTATTGGAGATTATTTGTCTCATGATATTAGAACAGGTAAAATACCAACAGATACTAAGGAGTTTGACGAGGTAGAAAAAGAAGTTAAAGATAGAATAGATTTCTTTATTAATAATAAAGGAACAAAATCTGTAGATCATTTCCACAAACGTCTTGGTAAAGTGATGTGGGATAAAGTAGGAATGTCTAGAAATGCAAAAGACTTAACCGCTGCTATGGCTGAGATTAAAGCGATTCGTGAAGAATTCTGGAAGGATGTTAAAGTACCTGGATCTGCAAACGAAATGAATGTAGAATTAGAAAAAGCGGGTAGAGTAGCAGACTTTTTAGAACTTGGAGAGTTGTTTGCAAAAGATGCTTTAGTTAGAGAAGAATCTTGCGGTGGACACTTTAGAGAAGAATCGGCAGAGTTAGATGGACCTCAAAAAGGAGAAGCAAAACGTAACGATAAGGATTTTGCTTTTGTATCGGCTTGGGAATATAAAGGAGAGCCTGCTGATGCTGTTTTACATAAAGAACAATTAGAATTTAAAGATATTGAACTTAAACAACGTTCATACAAATAATAAAAAGACATTATGAATTTAACACTTAAAATTTGGAGACAAAAAGACTCGAAAGCAAAGGGTCAAATGGTAGATTACAAAGTGACTGATATTTCAGAACATATGTCTTTTTTAGAAATGATGGATGTTTTGAATGAGCAATTAGTGAATACAGGAGAAGAGCCTGTAGCCTTCGATCACGATTGTCGTGAAGGTATTTGCGGCATGTGCTCTTTATACATTAACGGTGAAGCTCACGGACCGGATAGAGGTATTACTACCTGCCAGTTACATATGCGTATGTTTAAAGATGGTGATACTATTACCATAGAGCCATGGAGAGCAGCAGCATTTCCGGTAATAAAAGATTTAATTGTAGATAGAATGGCTTTCGAGCGTATTCAACAAGCTGGTGGGTTTATTTCGGTAAATACATCTGGAAATACACAGGATGCCAATTCATTGCCTATTTCTAAAATTGCTGCCGATGAAGCTATGGATGCCGCAACATGTATTGGGTGTGGTGCTTGTGTAGCTACTTGTAAAAACTCTTCTGCTATGTTATTTGTTGGTGCCAAAGTATCACAATATGCTTTATTACCTCAAGGTCAAGTTGAAGCGCCAGAACGCGTTAAAAACATGGTCGCTCAAATGGATTTAGAAGGTTTTGGAAACTGTACAAATACAGGGGCTTGCGAAGTGGAATGTCCTAAAGGAATAACATTAGAGAATATTGCAAGAATGAATAGAGAGCTTATGAAAGCTAATATTTAATTGCAGAAAAATATATTTATTTTAAAATCGTCTAAAATTTAATTTTAGACGATTTTTTTGTTGTCATTTTTTAATAAAGATTGGTGTTTTAATGCGGAGTGATACTATTTTATTACGATAAATAGTAATGTTTAACTCTATTTTGAAATTACTCTAAAGAATTGTCAGTTTGAGCTTGTTGAAGAGGCTTTTAAATTACTAAAAATAAGCTTTTAGTTGAAAAGAACCCGTATGAATAGTTTTACTCGTTTCCGATTTTCTACCAAAATAACTAAAGTTTAAATCTAAGAAATTCGTTAGTTTTTTCTGCGCAAGCAGTGTCCAAGTAAAGTTTTTTCCAGGTTGTAAACCTTCAAGCATTTGGTACGCTACCGGCGTATTTGTAGAACCGTTAAACGTATTAGATAAAAAATTAAACTCGCCATTTAAAGCCCCTTTATCTTTATTGTTTAATGTAAACGAGGCGCCGTATTTTTGCTGATGTAAAGCTTCAAAATTGCCTATGGTGTTTGTTTTATCTTCATATTGATAAAAGATATCGAAGCTAGAATTATCATTGAATAAATAGGATAATTTTGGGTTGAATCGGGTTTCTTCAAAATTGTAATTTCTACTAGAATAATTCTCACTCTCACTTTCATTGTTTTCAAAAGTAGAAAGCATATTTATGAGCCAATTTCCCGATATTTTATGGTTGAAATTAAATTGATGACTTGTAATGTGACCCTCAATATAACCAATAGATAAAACACTTCGCGTAGTATTATCTAAAAAAGTGTACGATGTGGTGTAATGCTGTTTGCCGCGATTAAAGAACAGCACATTTCTAAAATTAAGTTGTAAACCTAATTGATCATCTGGATTTTTTTTAAAAGGATTTAAATTGAATTTATTTCCCTCGCGCTTCGTTTTTCTATCAATTAAATACGCGGTTTGATTATAGAAATTCGACCAGAATTTTTCAGTTTTATTTTCAGAAACCGTCCATTTTGAAGGGTTAATAATTAAGGTTTGACTTAAACGATTTTGGTGCGTTTTAATATAAACTTGATTTGGCAATAATACCCGAACATATTTTCCTTGATCTTGAAATTGTGCTACTTCAAACTCATTAAGCTCCTGTATACCATTATTATTATAATCCACCCAAGTGTATGTGCCCTGGCCTGATTCTACTTCCACGTAAGTGAAATCTTGTTGAGGTAAAGTGCCCGAATTGGTTTCAAAAATAGTGTTCCAAAGGATGAGGTTTTTAAATAATTTTTGATTGAATTGTAACCGAGAATTCAATGATTGTTCGTCTTCAATACCAATATCTTCATTTTTTAAAGTACGATAATTAGCAAATAACGATAATGTGGTTTTTTTATTTTGAACCAATTTCGAATCTAAATAAAAAGTGTTCGAGGTATTTACTTTTTGCAATGCGTTATTTCTAATACTATCATTTACACGATTTTTGTAACCTATTTGGGCAAAAACTTGTGTGCTATCTCCTATTCCAAAAAATACCTCGTATGATTTATGTCTCTGGCTTAAATCGGTTAATTGTTGCGTGGCTATGTCAGTTTGTTGGTTGTCTTCAAGGGCTAATTTGGCACCCACCCAACTCGATTTTAAACTATAAGATATTTTGTTGTACGACCGTAAAAAAGTAGAAGTATCATTATTAGAATCTGTATTTAAAAAACTAGAAGTCGAAGACAATCTAAGTTTATTAAAAACCAATTCGGCATAGGCTACGTGGCGATTTCCATTAAATCCTTCGGAAAAATTTAAATGTTCAAATTGATAATTAAACTGTCCTTTTTCCGGATGAAATACACTAAAACCTGAGTTTACTAAGACTTGGTCTCCTAAATTTCCGCCAATACCATAGAGATTGGTTAAGTCTAAATTCCAATCCCGATTAAATTCGGGGTTGTAAAGCCCTTCAATATTTCTAAAATTTGAACTAACATAATCCGAATCGAATAGGGCGTTTAAATTCCAAAGGCTATCCGTTTTTATCAGTTGCTGTTCAATATGTAGTTTTCCTGCAAAGCCATCATTATTGTCGTCGTCTGCATTAGAAAATAAATTCAAATCGTTTTTACTGCCAGCCAATTCAAAATTAATATTTGTTTTTTCCGAAGGGGTATAAGCACCATTTACAACTGCTAATTGTAATTTAGTGGGCGCTATTAACTGAGTTATTGGTGCGTAATTACCCTTTAAAACACCAGCATATTCGTAAATATTATTAATGGCATTGCTGCTGCTTAATATATAATCGCCCAAATTGTCCCCAACCTGAGAGAATGTTACCCGGTACAACTCATCGGCTTCATTATTAGAAAACACAAAAACTTCAGCGCCATCAATAAGCTCTTTTTTATATAAAATTCGGTTCTCGTTTAAAGTTTCTTGTACGCTCGATGGCGCTACCATTAACGATTGATCATCTCCTGCATCGGCTAAAATTTGCACTTGTTCTTCCGATAAGTTTTGCTGTAAGGGTTGATTTTTTGCATCATTTTCAGAATACACCGAAACTCCAATTTTTAATTTTTCACTTTCAAATCTGCCACCGCCATAAGCAACAAAACGCGAATAATTTCTATCACTAAATTGATAATCTACGGTAATTCGCATTTCGGAAGTCATAGGGAATGTAGAGTTAAAAATAATTTCACCAGCATTATAATCAATAATATAATCTTGATCTTCTCCACGTTTTATGGCTGTGCCATTCACATATACAGTTTCACTCCCAGAAACAATAAGTACGAATAATTCGCCATTGGACCCTTGTAATTTATACGGCCCTTGGTTACCTTCTTGGGCGGTAAATTGACTGGTTGTAAACTGACCTCGAACAAGTGCACCGGCAGCAAATACATTGGTTTTAGCACTGTCATCGCCCAGTTTCAAATTAAAATTTAAACCTTGCACGCGTTTAGAAAAACTCGAAAAATAAGAATCGGTATTTGTTAAATCAATATCACCCGCTCTAATATTCCAATCGTTGGTGAATAATTCTATAAAAACTTGATCGAATTCGTCCAAACGTTGGCTATAACCACTTTCCTGTAACGGAATATTCGCATCTTGGATGGAGGCTCGTAAAGAGACTTTATTATTTAATTTTCCTGTAATTTGAAGATCTAATTCGCTGTTTAAAACCGAATTTTGATTGTTCCCAATAGTGACACCACGCGAAATGCTTCCCGAAGTGGTTAAACCATCAAAAGGAATTGTTTCTTTTTCTGTATTTGGTTGCGATAATTGGTATAATCTATTCAGGTTATCGCTGTTTTTTACAATAATATGTTCATCTAACTGTCGGTAGGTTTTCGTTAAAAAATCTGGAAATTTTAAATAACTGATAATAATAGAGTCCGTGTCTATCGGTTTTTTAAAAGTGAGTAAGGCTTTTGGGAAATCTACGCTGTAAAAACTAGAATCTATACCTGTGCTATCTGTTTGTCTTATCGAGAAAAAACTAGAATTAATACTCACACTATCAATTTGTATAGTTTGCTTTAGGGCAACTTTTTTAGTTTTATATAATGAAGTTTGCTCTTGCGAAAACATGCAAAAACCTGTTAAAACCATCATTATGCTTATGTAAAACTTCATTCAGACACTTAAACTCCTAAAACTTTAAAATATTTTGTTGATAGCTTCGTAAAAACTCTTGCCGTAAACATAGTGTAAAAGTAGCGTATTATTTATTTTTGTTGAAATTAGATTTGTTGGCTAACAAATCCGTTCTACTGCCAATCTTAATCTTTTGAAAATAAGAACATAATAAAAACTATTTCCAATAATTTAGATTGGGTAAATAAGAAGCATGAAAATAATATCATATAACGTAAACGGCATCCGTGCGGCATTAAAGAAAGATTTTATAGGTTGGTTAAAAAGTGCAAATCCAGATGTGATTTGTTTGCAAGAAACCAAGGCGATGAAAGAGCAATTGGATTTAGAGGTTTTTGAGGACGCTGGATACATTTATAACTATTGGTATAGCGCGCAAAAAAAAGGCTATAGTGGGGTTGCTATTTTAAGCAAAATAAAGCCAAATCATGTTGAGTTTGGCACAGGAATTGAGTCCATGGACTTCGAAGGTCGAAATATTAGAGCAGATTTCGATGGCGTTTCTGTAATGAGCTTATATTTACCTTCGGGAACAAATAGTGCTCGATTGAATCATAAATTTGAATACATGGATCTGTTTCAAGACTATATAAACAATTTAAAAAAAGACATCCCGAATCTTGTAATTTGTGGCGATTATAATATTTGTCACGAAGAAATAGATATCCATAACCCTAAAATGAAAGGTGTTTCTGGTTTTTTACCCGAAGAACGTGAGTGGTTGGGGAATTTTATTGATAGTGGTTTTATAGATTCTTTTCGCTATTTGCACCCAGAAAAACAAACCTTTAGTTGGTGGAGTTACCGTGCTAATTCGCGTGCCAATAATAAAGGTTGGCGTTTAGATTATGCCTTAGTTTCGCAACCGCTACAAGAAAACATAAAAAGAGCCGTTATACTTACCGAAGCCGTACATAGCGATCATTGCCCCATTTTAGTAGAAATAGAACATTAGTTAAAGAACAAAAATTAGAATTTTATAAAAAATGATTAAAAAAACCGCACTCACGTTATTAACACTGGTAGTTTTAACCAGCTGTGTATCTCCTAAAGTTTACAAAGAATTAGAAGCGAAGTACGCCGAACTAAAAAAGGAAAATAGAAAGGTTACCGATGCAAACGATATACTTTTACAGCAAAAAACAATAGCCGAAAATGAGTTAAAACAACTTAAATCGGCTTATGATGAGGCTGTTGCGCAGCGCGATCAATTACAATCGGATTATGATTCTACAAAATCGAATTACGATAATTTAAAGAATTCGTATGATGCTTTAGAGAAAAATAGCTCGGCTTCTATAGCTGCTAATTCTCAAAAAAACAGAGAATTATTAGCGCAATTGGAAGCGAAAGAACAAGCGTTATCTGCAGAGAATGCGCGTTTAGAAAAACTGAAATCGGAACTAGAAGAGCGTTCTAATCGTGTTGCGGAATTAGAAAGTGTCATCGCTGCTAAAGATGCTGCCATGACCACTTTAAAAGACGCTATTTCTAAAGCGTTAACTGATTTTGAAGGGAAAGGTTTAACGGTAGAACAACGTGATGGAAAGGTATATGTGTCTATGGAAAACAAACTGTTATTTAGCTCGGGTAGTTGGGCTGTTGGTTCGGAAGGTCGACGTGCTGTAAAGCAATTAGGCGCAGTACTTGGTGATAATCCAGATATTGCAGTTTTAATTGAAGGACACACAGATAACGTGCCTTATAAAGGAAACGGTGTTTTAACAAGTAACTGGGATTTATCTACAAAACGTGCCACATCTATCGTGAATATTTTACGTGAAAATGCTGATATAAATGCTGAAAACTTAACCGCTGCGGGTCGTGGTGAATATGCTCCTGTAGCCTCAAACGAAACGGCAGAAGGCAGAGCAAAAAACCGTCGAATTGAGGTGATTTTAACACCAAAATTAGATGAGCTTTCAAAACTTTTAAACGAGAATTAATAGCCATTTAGGTTGTTAGCCTTAAAAAAATGCCTTTAGTAAATTTATCTTTGCTAAAGGCATTTTTTTGTTTTGGAAACAAAAGTTATGTTATAAGTATTATTAGAACTATTTTTAATCGGATTAGAAAACAAATTCTTTTTCTTGTGTGAAACGAATAAAACTATAAATTATGAAGGATTTTAAACCTTATTATGCTGTAATTTTTACTTCAACCTTAAGTGAAAATGTGGAAGGTTATTCGGAAATGGCTTGCAAAATGGAAGATTTGGCCAAACAACAACAAGGTTTTATTGGAATAGAGAGCGCAAGAGAGGTTGTTGGTATTACAGTAAGCTATTGGGAAAATTTGGACGCCATAAAAAACTGGAAACAGCAAAGTGAACATTTACAGGCTCAGCATAAAGGCACGGCAGATTGGTATAGTTGGTACCATGTAAGAATTTGTAAAGTAGAGCGGGAATATGATTTTTTAAAGCGTTAAAGGTCATTAAATTGATAAGATCATTTCTTAAAATCACCTATTGTAATACCTATTAAGTGGCAAGACTAGTCAATTATATAAAGCGAAATAAAATTAAAACGGTTATAATTTCAGTCGTGATTATAGCTTATTACTTTTGTCTGCCCAACCCCCTCTTTAAAGATCCAACCGCAACGGTAATTACAAGTTCCAACAACACATTATTGGGAGCTCAAATTGCAAAAGATGGGCAATGGCGGTTTCCGTATAATGATTCTGTTCCCAATAAATTTAAAACTTGTATCGTTCAATTCGAAGACGAATATTTCTATAAACATCCGGGTTTTAATCCCGTTTCTATTTTTAAGGCTTTAAAAGCGAATTTAAAAAACGGCGGTATAAAACGTGGTGGAAGTACCATTACTCAACAGGTTATTCGTTTAGCACGGCAGGGGCAAAAGCGAACGTATTTCGAGAAAATTATTGAAATTATTCTGGCAACGCGATTAGAATTAGCGGCTTCTAAACATAAAATTCTAACTTATTACGCCAGTCATGCGCCTTTTGGAGGAAATGTTGTGGGGCTCGATGCGGCATCTTGGCGTTATTTTAATCGAAACCCTAATGCGCTTTCTTGGGCAGAAAGTGCCACTTTAGCGGTATTACCCAACGCGCCAAGTTTAATTTATCCGGGGAAAAATCAAGAGCAATTATTAAAAAAACGGAATAGATTACTAAAAAAACTCTTAGAAAATAGAACTATAGATACCTTAACGTATCAATTATCTATTGCAGAAGGATTACCACAAAAACCGTATCCATTACCACAAACGGCACCACATTTATTACAAAAAGTGGCACAGGAACAGTTCGGAAAACATGTGCAAACTACTGTAGATGTTAAGTTACAAAATCGTGTAAATTATATTGTAAACACACATTATAATAAGCTAAGTCAAAATGAAATTTATAATGCGGCAGTTTTGGTTTTAGATGTAAAAACACGCCAAGTTTTGGCTTATGTTGGGAATACGCCAACCGATAAAGCCCACCAAAAAGATGTTGATATTATCGATAAACCACGAAGTACAGGGAGTGTTTTAAAACCATTTTTGTATGCGGCTATGTTGGATGCCGGCGATTTACTTCCCAATACTTTAGTGGCCGATGTGCCCACACAATACGGTAGTTATAACCCTGAAAATTATAATAAAACTTACGATGGCGCTGTGTTTGCAAGTCGCGCATTATCCAGATCGCTAAATGTGCCCGCCGTTAGAATGTTGCAAGAATTTGGCCTGGATCGGTTTTATCAATATTTGAAGTTTTTAAAATTGAAAGATTTAAAATATAATGCCAATCATTACGGTTTGTCGCTTATTTTGGGCGGTGCCGAAAGTAATCTGTGGGATTTATGTAAAAGTTATGCCGGTCTGTCTTCAACCTTAAATCATTTTTCTGAAAATTCAAGCACCTATTTTTCAAATGAATTTTGTGAGCCTACTTTTTTAGCTTCGGATAAGATTGAATTTGGAAAGAAAACAGCCGATAAAACCTTGTTTGATGCGGCTTCTATTTATTTAACTTTCGAAAGTTTAAAAGAGGTAAATCGTCCTGAAAGTGATGAGAGTTGGGAGTTTTTTGACGGCTCTAAACAAATAGCTTGGAAAACGGGGACGAGTTTTGGTTTTCGTGACGCTTGGGCTATTGGGGCCACTAAAGATTATGTGGTTGGTGTTTGGGTTGGTAATGCCGACGGCGAAGGGCGCCCAGGTTTGGTGGGTGTGCAAACTGCTGCCCCTATTATGTTCGATGTTTTTGATGCCTTGCCCAATAGTCCTTGGTTTTTAAAACCTTTTGATGAAATGCAAGCGGTTACAATTTGTAAGCAAAGTGGCCACCGGGCGTCGCCAAATTGTGATGATGTAGAGGAAAAATACATTCAACTCGCGGGTTTAAAAACGAAGCCTTGTCCGTATCATCTGTTAATTCATTTGGATAAAAATGAAACTGTTCAAGTGAATTCCTCTTGTGAGGATTTAGCGAATATCAGGCATGAATCTTGGTTTGTATTGCCGCCTTTAATGGCCTTTTATTATAAAACTAAAAATCCGTTTTACAAACCGTTACCAAAATTTAGAGCAGGTTGTTTGATGCAAAATAATGTGTCTATTGAGTTTATTTATCCGAAGGAAAACAACAGTATTTTTCTTCCTAAAAGTTTTGATGGAAAAACAAACGAATTAATTCTGAAAATTGCCCACTCTAAACCTGAAACTACCGTGTTTTGGTATATTGATGAAACCTATGTTGGAAGCACAAAAGATATTCACGAAATGGCAGTGCTCCCCAAAATTGGGAAGCACATAATTACCGTGGTTGATGAATTAGGAAATGAAATTAAACGGCGATTTGAAATTTCGAATTAATTGTTTTTGGATTCAAATGAATTTTAAGAGATGTGATTATGATTTCTTTTAGCCACGAATTACACCTATTAACACGAATACACTCTTTTAGGATTGTTTTGCATAAAATTTCACGAATCAGACTTTTTCAGTCAGGCACATAAATCTATGCACTTTAAGTTTATTTAATAGAATATCGTAAGCCTAAAAATGCGCGAATGCCTTGGTTTGGTGCATAAACATAAGAAGGATCGAAGGTTAATCCATATGGGTTGTTTTCTGTAACTTGAGCATTTCCTTCGTTGTCAAAGCTTACATTTTCATCAAAAGGATCATTTGCTCGTGCTATAATAAATGGGTTACCTTTATTCGGTGTCCAATTTAAAAGGTTTTTAACGCCTCCGTAAATTTCTAAATTATTGATACCATCATAAGTAAATTGTATGTTTTGAATGCTCCAAGTTGGAGAGTATTCGCTTCTTGGATCCAAATCGCTTAATAATGGTAATCGCATAGGACCGTAAATATTTCCGGTGTAATCTATCGATAGGTTGTATTTGTAAATTTTGTAGGTTGCTGCCCAAGTTCCTGTAAAGCGTTCGGTAAGTATTTGACGTTGTTTTATATCATTTTCGGTTTGTGATACATCTTGAAGTGTCCCGCCAATAAGTAGTTTAACACCACTGGCTATCATAGCGTCTAAGTTTAAACTTAGTCCTTTTGTTACAGCAGTTCCATCGAGATTGTCGTATATAATTTGACTTGGATTGGTGTCGTAATCTGGGGTAATTAAGTTTGAAAAATGGGTGTACCATGCCGAGGCATCGAGACCTAAAATAACACC
Source organism: Algibacter pacificus (assembly GCF_008033385.1). Taxonomy (GTDB): domain Bacteria; phylum Bacteroidota; class Bacteroidia; order Flavobacteriales; family Flavobacteriaceae; genus Algibacter; species Algibacter pacificus. The sequence goes on from NZ_VOGY01000003.1 coordinate 256,499, forward strand.
CGATTTGGTGTAGATTTTTTTAAGATAATTCACGTTTACGTTAAAAGAACGTTCTGGTTTTAAGGCTTCTGTAATTATAACATCTCGAGCACCGGTAAGCGCTGCATGTTCTTCGGTAAAAATATTAACCACACGGAAACCTGTTCCGGCATTTATTCTAAAAATATCATCGGAAGTGGGCTTAAATTTGTATGCTATTCTGGGTGTGAAAATATTACCGTGTCTTTTATCATAATCGTAACGAGCTCCTAAAAGTAGGGTTTGTTTTGGGCTTAGTGTTATTTCGTCTTGCGCAAAAAGGGATGGAATTACAACCTCGTCAGCCGTTGTTGTTGCTGGAGTATTATCGTTATAATAATTATATCGAGCGGCTGCTCCAAAAAGTAAATCGTGATTGTTAAGAGGTTTATCCCAAGTGAATTGCCCGAAACCTATTTTTTGTTGGGCTAAATATTTGGTGTCCCCATACACTGAATTTTGGTCGTGATCGGTATATGAAAATTGAAATAATACTTTTTCTTTAATGGGGAGTTGGTATTTCCCTATAAACTCCCCGCGCTTTGTATATATGCTTTCTCCGTAAATGTCATCACCGCCTCTAAAAGAAGAATCCCATTGCATTTCTCCACCCCAACGGTCTTCATAAAACACCCGACCAACTAAAGAAAAAATCCTGTTTTCTTTTCTTTTGAAATTCCATTTCTGAAAAATGGAGATTCTATTTTGAAGTGTTAAATCGGTAAAATTATCACCGTTATTATCAATGGGATTATTATAATTAAAATAATTTACACCAAAAAGCAGATTGGCTTTGTCTCCAACTTTGGTGTTAAAACCTAAATCTAGATTGAGTTCTCCCCAGCCTGTAGCGTAACTATCAACAAATAATCGCGGGGCATGTTCTGGTAATTTAGTAATGATATTGATAAGTCCGCCAACAGCTTCACTTCCGTAAAGTGATGAAGCGGGGCCTTTAACAATTTCAATTTGTTCAATTAAAGAATTCGGTATTCCGGATAAACCATAAACGGTGGATAAACCACTTACAATGGGCATACCGTCTATTAATACTAGTGTGTATGGACCTTCTAAACCGTTAATATGTATGTCTCCAGTGTTGCAAACATTACAATTAATTTGTGGGCGGACGCCGTTTACATTCTGTAAAGCTTCAAAAATATTTGGAGTGGGATTCTTTTTTAAAAATTCGGTGGAATATACCTCAACCGGTACAGGGCTTTCTAGGCGTGACACTGCTTTTAATGTTCCAGTAACCACAACTTCATCTAGTATTTCAGATTCTGGTAAATCGAAATTAAGAGCGATGTCTTTTGATGACACGGTTACTGTTTTCTTTTGTGTTTTATATCCCGTAAAAGAAGCCATAACGGTATAAGTTCCAGGGGTTACGTTTTTAATGCTAAAGGTACCATCGTCAAGAGAAACGGCTCCTTTTTGTGTCCCTTTTAAGTAAATATTGACATAAGGTAGTGCGTCGCCATCCGTGGTTGTTTTTCCTGTTATGCTTTGTGCGTTTACGTATAAACTCAGCACGCTTAATATTCCAGTTATTAGTGTTCTCATTATTTATTTTTTCAACAAATATAAAACTATTTTTAGATAAGGCTAAAAATAGTTTTAAAATATTTTTGTATCATTAAAATTGCACGCATTATTGCGTAACAGAGCTAAGTATGAGCTGTTTCTTATTTAAAAAATAAAGTGTGTAGTATGTGTTTTAAGGGATTCGGAATGGCGATGAACTGGGGTTTAGTAGAGAAAACCCATAAAAAAGCAGAATGAATTGAGTGCGCTAATTAGCATTCAATTCATTCTGAAAAGGGCTCAATTTCAAACGGTATTAATATTGAAATTAGAGGTATTGATAAAATATAATGATCTAAAACTTAACTTAAGATTGAAGTTTAATTTGTTTTCTAATGCGTTTAGGGAATTTTTTAATAGGCGTTAAGGTGAGTGCTTTATAATAGCATTCGGCAGCTTCCGATTGGATTTGGATTTGTCCTTTGTTTAAAATGTCACCTTTATCATTTTTTGCGTTTTCAACAACCATAACCACATGGCCATTAACTACATGTACGGCATTATTTCCTAATACATAAATTTCTAAAAGATTCCATTCGCCATGAGGCGCGTCGTGTTCCGATCCGGCATTAATATAGGTATTGGCTTCAAAATAGGCATCGGAATTTGGGTTGTATTTTTTAGATTCACCTCTAACTACTGAAGTTGGTTTTCCTCGTTTAGGCTGCGCTGTTCCGCCGCCTAAAGGAATAAAATCTCCTAAATCGGTTTCTTGTACTTGATATTCTAGTGATGTTTTCCATGTTTTCCAGAAGGCACCGTGCTCACCGTAGCAGTGGTATAGGATGCCGCTATCGCGTTTGTCTTCTAACCTTGGTTCCCATTTTTTATCACCCCATTTAAACAGTGTGCTTAGGTGATAATTTTCGTAATCTTTTTTTGTGCTGATACAGCCTAGAATTTCACCACTAATATTTAAGATAATTTCACCGTTTTCATTAGTAACTGTAAACACGTCTTTAATGTCATTGTTTAGTCCTAATGCGGTTCCTTTGTGTACGTTATCGGACTGGTATGTGCCTGCTGGTAAATTGGTAACGGTTTCGTGTGGAACACCTAGCCATTTTTCAAACTGGCTTAAATCTTCATCCAGTAAATAAATGGTTTTTGATTTTTTTTGAGCTGTTACTATTAAACTTGTTAAAATTAAAAATAGGGAAAGGTACTTGAATTTTGAATGCATGGAATGGCTTATTTAGTTTATCCAAATATAGAGATATTCCTAAAAAATAAGCGCTGTTTTTTGTGTGAATGTGTTTTAATGGCAACCGCAGCCATCATCGCCACCACATGCCTTTTTAGATTTGGGTTTTTTCCCGAAATATTTTTTTAACAAAAATAATACGGCAAAACCCATGGTTGTAAATACGAGTATATTTTGAATAATGGTATTCATTTTTTTTGTTTTTTATTTCAATAATTGAAACGCTATTAACGCCGTAATATATGCAATTGCCGTCATAATTACTAGTTGATACACTGGCCATTTCCAGCTGTTTGTTTCTCGTTTTACGATAGCTAAAGTACTCATACATTGCATAGCGAATGCATAAAATAAAAGTAGTGAAATCCCTGATGCTAAAGTGAAAAGAGGTCCGCCTAAAACAGGGTTTGTTTCTTTCGCCATTCTATTTTTAATAGTGTCTTCATCATCATTTCCAACACTGTAGATGGTTGCTAGTGTGCCAACAAAAACTTCACGAGCAGCAAAACTACTTACAATGGCGATACCAATTTTCCAATCGTAACCTAAAGGTCTAATAGCCGGTTCAATGGCGTGTCCAGCAATACCAATAAAAGAATGTTTAAGTTTATGCGATGCTATTTTTTGTTGTAAAGCTTCATCGGATAAATTATTAGAAACATTTGCTTTTGTAACAATATCTTCAGCTTTATTAAAATTATCTCCCGGTCCATAAGACGCCAAAAACCAAAGTATAATGGAGATGGCTAAAATAATTTTACCAGCACCAAATACAAAAGATTTAGTTTTTTCGATTACGGTTAAGGCTACATTTTTAAAAAGTGGCAGCTTGTAATTGGGCATTTCTACCACAAAAAAGGACTTACTCTTTATTTTAAGAATTTTATTTAAAATATATGCTGAAACTACTGCAGACACAAAACCAAGTAAATACAATAGCATTAAAGTTAGCGCTTGATAGCTTAAACCTAAAAAACGACCTTCGGGAATGACTAACGAGATGATAATTAGATACACGGGTAATCGTGCCGAACATGTTGTAAACGGTGTCACTAAAATAGTAATTAAGCGTTCTTTCCAGCTTTCTATATTTCTAGTAGCCATAATAGCTGGAATGGCACAAGCTGTTCCAGAAATTAGGGGTACAACGCTTTTTCCGCTAAGGCCAAAGCGTTTCATAATATTATCCATTAAAAATACTACACGACTCATATAACCACTTTCTTCGAGCACAGAAATAAAGAGGAATAAAAAAGCGATTTGAGGAATAAAAATAACAATCCCGCCAAGCCCAGCAATGATACCTTCAGCTAATAAATTAGTAAAAGCCCCAGATGGCAAGGTGTTTTTTACCCATTCGCTTAAGGCAGCAAAAGTTTCGTCTATAAAATCCATGGGCACGCTGGACCAATCGTAAATAGCTTGAAAAATAAGTAGTAAAATGAAAAAGAAAATAAGATAACCCCAAACTTTATGGGTTAGAACTTTATCCAATTTGGCACGCAAATCTTTGGCTTGCGTAACGTCTATAGTTTTTCCTTTTTTAAGAACATTATTTATAAACTGGTAGCGTTTTATGGTTTCGCGTTGCTGTAATCGTTTTAAATCGCCACTAGTTTTTGTTTTAAAACTGGCAATAGCGTCTATTTCTTTTCGGTCTGTTTTTCCAAAATTTACATCTTGGGTAATTACCAGCCAAAGTTTGTATATTAATTGGTTTGGAAATGCTTTTCTTAAAGCATCAAAATACGGTTTATCAATTTCCGATGGGTCTAAACAAGCTGATACAGAGAGATCTCTATAGTTAGCTATAAGTTCTTTTAAGCGATCGATACCATCGTTTTTACGCGTACTTATTAATGCTATTTTGGTTTGAAGTTGTTCTTCTAAGTAGTCAATATCCAAAGAAATACCTTTGTATTTCATTCTGTCGGACATGTTGATGGCTAAAATAGTGGGGATTTCTAAATCTTTAATTTGAGTAAAAATTAAAAGATTTCGCTTTAAATTTTCAACATCGCTAACCACAACGGCAACATCGGGGTAATCTTTATCGTTTTTATTTAAAAGCAATTCAATAACTACATTTTCATCTAGGGAAGAAGCATTTAAACTATAGGTTCCCGGTAAATCAATAATATGTGCCTTTACGCCTCGAGGTAATTTACAAACGCCTTCTTTTTTTTCTACCGTAATACCTGGGTAGTTTCCAACTTTTTGATTTAAACCGGTTAAGGCATTAAATACAGAGGTTTTACCGGTGTTTGGATTTCCAATTAAGGCAACGTTTATTTGCTTACTCATGTGTTATTTTTTCAATTAAAATATACGAGGCCGTTTCTTTTCTAATAGCCACATGCGAACCATTTATATTTAAATACATGGGATCTTGAAAAGGTGCAAGCTGAATGAGCTCCACAAAATTCCCTGGCAAACAGCCCATTTCTAATAATTTCAATGGAATGTTTTTCGACGAAACATCGGTGATAACAGCGCGTTCGCCACGTTTTAAATGTGCTATAGTGTGTTGCAAGCTTATTTAGATTGATTTTAAAGAAGCAAAAGTAATATAAATGTTTAGAAGTATAAAAGTTTATTGCGAAAATAGTTTGCCGTAGTCGTATGCTTTGTGGTAAGTTTAACATTTTCGCTTTTATTTCAGCATAAAAAATCGCGTCATATTAAGTTTTTTAGATTCCGTTACTCTTGTTTTAAAATGGCGATATCACTTAGCAACCTATCGATATCGTCTTCTTTGGTTCCATCATAAAATCCGCGAATTTGACGTTTTTTATCAATAAGCATAAAATTTTCGGTGTGTACCATATCAAAAGGCCCTCCGTATTCGGCGTCTTTTACTGCCAAATAGCTTTTTCTTGCCAAGTCGTAAATTTCTTTTTTATCACCTGTAACTAAATTCCATTTTTTATCATTCACTCCTTTTTTTATCGCATAGCTTTTTAGTTGGGCTACGGTATCAATTTCAGGCGTTACGGAATGGGACAATAGCATCACTTCATCGTCATTCATTATTTCTTTTTGAATTTTCACCATGTGGTCTGTCATAATCGGGCAAATGGTTTGGCAGGTGGTAAAAAAGAAATCGGCCACGTAAATTTTATTTTTATAATCCTCTTGGGTGATGGTTTTTCCGTTTTGATTCAATAATGCGAAATCGGCAATTTTATGATATTTTTTTTTGTATTGAAGAGTACTGTCAACCAATTCGGCACTTACCGAAGCGGGTTGGTAAATAGGTAAAGGCTGATAAACATTTAAAGTGTTATAAATTAAACTCACAATAATTACAGAAAGTACACCGAAAACAATGAAGAAAATCTTATATTCTTTAAAAATAGAACCCATTACTTATTAATTTATGCAAAAATACAAGATATTTTAGAATTGCTCCCCGCCATGATACCCTAAATTCCTGTTAAAACCTTTGGCTTTATTTAATTGTCTTTTTAAAGTTGGTTTAAAAGCTTACTTTTGTGCGATTCTAAAAAATTGATTGAATAGTATATGGAGTTTGTAATTAAAATATCGCAGTTTTTGCTAAGTCTTTCGTTGTTAATTATTTTACACGAATTAGGGCATTTTATACCTGCAAAACTTTTTAAAACACGAGTAGAAAAATTTTACTTATTTTTTGATGTCAAGTTTTCTTTATTTAAAAAGAAAATAGGCGAAACCGTTTACGGTATTGGTTGGTTGCCCCTTGGTGGTTATGTGAAAATTTCTGGCATGATAGACGAAAGTATGGATACCGAACAAATGGAAAAAGAACCGCAACCTTGGGAATTTCGATCTAAACCGGCTTGGCAACGATTAATTATTATGCTTGGTGGTGTTACTGTAAACTTTGTTTTAGCCATTGTGATCTATATTGGAATGAGTTATTTTTATGGTGATAAATTTCTACCTGTTCAAAATATTCAAGATGGTTTATTAGTAGAAAGTACGGTTGCCAATAAAGCAGGACTTTTAACTGGTGATAATGTTATTGCTGTTGATGGGGCTAAAATTGAAAACTATTCTGAAGTTTCGGAGAAAGTCCTGTTTGGAAAAGAAATTACCATTGAACGCAACGGCCAACAGAAAACCATTACATTTCCTGAAGATTTTTTAGCACAATTAATAGACTCTAAAGAAAAAAGTTTTATAAATTTAAGAATGCCTTTCGTGGTGGTTGAAGTACCAGATTCGTCTGCAAATAAAAATAGCGGACTTTTAAAAGGTGATATTATAGTGGGCTTAAACGATTATAAAACCAAGTATGTCGATCAAGTTATTGAAGGTTTAGATAAATTTAAAGGACAAAATGTTACGGCTATCGTACTTAGAGATGGAAAAGAAACCACGTTACCTTTAAGTATTAGTGCGGATAGTAAGCTAGGTTTAGTTTATGCACCACAATCGACATTTGCTACATTGGAAGCTTTAAATTATTATAAGTTTGAAACTAAAGACTATGGCTTTTTTGAAGCTATTCCTGTAGGTTTAGAAAAAACAGGCGATAAAATCACCTCGTATATTACACAGTTTAAAGCCATTTTTACACCAAGTACGGGTGCATATAAAGGCGTAGGTGGCTTTAAAGCTATTTACGATATATTCCCTAGTTTTTGGAGCTGGCAAGTATTTTGGGGTATTACAGCCTTTTTATCAATTATGTTGGGGGTTTTAAACTTATTACCTATTCCTGCTTTAGATGGTGGACATGTGATGTTTTTATTATACGAAATGATTTCTGGAAGAAAGCCAGGCGACAAATTTATGGAGTATGCACAAATGGTTGGATTCTTTCTTTTAATAGCATTAGTGCTGTTTGCGAACGGTAATGATATTTATAAAGCACTTTTTGATTAAATTTTTTTAAAAAAAGTTTGTGGCATTCAAAATAAGTTTTATATTTGCAACCGCTAAGCCAAATAACCCACTTCTTAGGGAGTTAGTTAAAGATAAAAGCAAAGCGAATTAAGTTCTTTTGAATAGAAAATTTTAAGAAAAAGTATTATTTTTGAACTATTAAAAATAACACAAAAACTTAAAAAATATAATATACACTCCTTCTTAGCTCAGTTGGTTAGAGCATCTGACTGTTAATCAGAGGGTCCTTGGTTCGAGCCCAAGAGAAGGAGCAAAACAAAGTCCAGCAGAAATGTTGGACTTTTTTGTTTTTAATAGTTTCCTCAAGGCTTTAGCCGGTTTTAAAAAATAATTAAACATACCATAATCTAAAACCGACATTTGTTATATTTACCACATGAGAATGTTTTTAATTTTAAGTCTGTTTTTAAGCACAACCTTGTTTGCGCAAAGTGATATTCTTGCTAAAGAATATTTTAAAAACGGTGATTTTAAAAAGGCCTTATTCGAGTACGAAAAACTATATGCAAAATCAGAAGTAAATATAAACTACATTAATGCTATAGTTGAAACCCATCAGCAATTAGAGCAATACGATGAAGCTGAAGCTTTTTTATTAAAGGTGATGGCTAAATTTAACTTTGTTGGTTTTTTAGTAGAATTAGGCTATAATTATCAGCTTAAAAAGGATTCAGTAAACGCAAAGTTGTACTACGATAAAGCCCTTGAAAGTATCGATTTAAGATTGAGCAATGTGTATCCCGTAGGGCAAGGTTTTAGAAACCATAGTTTATTAAACGAAGCCATAGCAGCCTATCAAAAAAGTATGGCTTTAGACTCAAAATATAATTTCAATTTACAATTGGCACAGCTTTATGGAGAGCAAGGCAATATTGAAAAAATGTTTACAAACTATATCAATTACGTCGAGACTAACCCTTTAATTGTAAATAATGTAAAGCGTTATATCAACGATTTTATCAGTGAAAATAGCGCAAACCCTAACAATATACTGTTCCGAAAAATTTTACTTAAAAAAGCACAGCAAGCACCTAATATACTGTGGAACGAGCTGTTAAGCTGGTTGTTTATTCAGCAAAAGGAAGTTAACAAAGCCTTTGTGCAAGAGAAAGCTATTTTTAATCGAGAACCCGAAAACTTAAACCGAATCATCGATTTAGCCGGAATTGCTATTAATGAAAATGATAACGAAACGGCGAAATCTATTTATGAATATATCATAGAAAAATCGCAAGATTTGGATGTACAACTACAGGCACATTATTATTTGCTTCAAATAGAAACTAAAGAAAGTACAGCGGCTAATTATAAAACTATTCAGTCTAAATATTTGGAGTTGTTTGAGCAATTTGGAGTTTTTTCACAAACCTTAAGGCTTCAAATCGCTTACGCTCATTTTTTAGCTTTTTATTTAGATGAACCTCAAAAGGCAACGTCGTTTTTAGAAAAAACGTTAGAACTTCAGCTTAGTGAGCAACAAAAAGCGGAGGTGAAATTAGAATTGGGTGATATTTTAGTGCTTCAAGAAAAATTCAATCAAGCCTTAATTTATTATACTCAAATTCAGCGGAATTTAAAAAACAGTACTATTTCTCAAACTGCTCGATTTAAAGTAGCAAAAACCAGTTATTATAAAGGCGATTTTAAATGGGCAGAATCGCAACTTAAAATTTTAAAATCTTCAACTTCGCAACTTACGGCAAACGATGCGTTGGATTTAAAATTATTAATAAGTGATAATAAATACGAAGATTCCCTGCAAACGGCATTAAAAATATATGCCAAAGCCGATTTGTTAGCTTTTCAGAATAAAAATGATGCAGCTATTGATTTATTGGATAAAGTGCTAAATAAGCATAAAACGGAACCTATCATTCCACAAGCTTTATACAAACAAGCCGAATTATTTGAAGGCAAACAAGAATTCCAGAAAGCCGAAGCAAATTATAACCGCATCATTGAAAATTATAGAGATGGCATTTTAATTGATAATGCTTTGTATAAATTGGCTGAACTCTACGCCAACCAATTGGAGCAGCCTGAAAAAGCAAAAGCACTTTACGAACAGATTATATTTAATCATCCCGATAGTATTTATTTTGTTGAAGCTCGAAAAAAATATAGGGCCTTGCGTGGTGATACCATCAATTAATCTAACTCGGGTGAAAAAGCAAAAAAGGTTTGCTAAGTCCTAATTATCTTTAGAATTTTGCCAACCGAAAAGCCAAGTGTTTTCTATTAAATTTAAAAATATATTATGATTATATACAACGTAACTTCAAACATTGACGAATCTATTGAAGCCGAATGGTTAATTTGGATTAAAGCACATATCCCAAAAGTGCTGGCTACTGGTAAATTTGAAAAAGCGACGTTAACTAAAGTTTTGGTTGAAGAAGAGATGGGTGGCGTTACCTATTCCGTACAATACCGGTCGCATTCTCGCGAAGCTTTAAATGCTTTTCATCGAGAAGATGCCGATAAATTACGCATAGAAGGCATGAAAAAATTTGCAGATAAAATGCTGAGTTTCCGTACCGAACTTGAAATTGTTGACGAGTACACGGTTAATTTTAGTTAATATAACTACTGCTCCTTAAAAGATTATAGGTTTTGAGGAGCAGAACAATGCTTATTTTAAAAAAGGGAAGATGCTTTTATAATCATATTTCCCAAGCGTTTGTAAGTGACTTTAGTGCCATTGGCGCAAAAATGATAAACGCCTTTTTTGAGTTGTTCGCTAAACGACATCAGTAAAACATCATCCACGGTGCAGTTATTATCTTTGGCAACTTTCTTCTTTACGTACTCCATTGTAGAGTGTCCACGCTTTAACTTTCCTTGAATTTTGCTATCCAATTTTGGCTCTTCAAAGTTGGCGTCTAATTGGCAGGTGTTTTCATCGATTGATTCTGTTTTTTCTTCAATTATCGATGTGGCATTTGGGGTTTCCATATCAATGTATTTCCAAGTATAATCGGCTTTCAGCAATACACGGCGACCGTCTTCTGTTTTTATAATTTCACCTTTTTGAGCAAAAGATAAGCTTGTAATTAAAAAACAAATAAAAAGAAAGTATAGTTTCATATTAAAAAATTAGCATTCAACGTTTCTCAAAAATACAATTTTAATCTTCAACATATTCCAAAATATCCGCAGGCTGACAATCCAAAGCTTTACAAATGGCTTCCAAAGTCGAAAAACGAACTGCTTTGGCTTTTCCCGATTTTAGTATGGATAAATTGGCTGTGGTAATCCCAATAATTTCGGCTAAATCCTTGCTTTTCATGTTACGTTTGACAAGTACGGCATCTAAGTTTACAATAATCGACATAGCTTAAATTGTTAAATCGTTTTCTTGTTTTAAGGCATGACCTTCTTTAAAAACCTCAGCCATTATAAAGGCCAATAAAATTAAAATTAAAGGTTTTAAAGGGATGCTAAAACCTCGAAAACCACCTTCATTAAATTCTAAAATCGAAAAACTAGTTAACAGTGCGTAAATAAAAATTAGTTTGCCAATACGTCTAAAAGCTGTTACGTTGTCTGCTTCAAAAGTCGTTACTTTTTTTACAGATTCCAATACTTTTTGAAATTCCTTGGTACCTAAAAACAAGACAGCTAATAGCCCTGTTAATTGAAAATAAGTAATGTATAACGAGTAGGTTTTTATGTTTTCAACCGTAAAAATAGCGTTATCGGCTGTTTTAGTTTTTACTTTATGCGTCATAGAATATGTAAAATCTTTCGTATCAAAATCTACTTTCTTGTCTTTATAGTAATCCCGATGTATTTGGATATGAATAAAAAGAAAGGTTAAGCCTATAAAAGCTAAAACAAAAAGGCCTTTGGTAAATTTACAAAGTACCGTGGCGATGTTTAAAAGTCTATTCTTAGTCATAATAAAATTATTGTTATTCGATAATAAATATACTAAAATTATCGAATAACAATAATATTTTTGAAAAATCAGAAAAATATTTTCTTAAAACACAAACCACAAAAGGCTTTATTTAAACTTAATAGAACGCCATTTATTCTAAAAATATCGGCATAGTTTGTTTTTTTAGGGCGTTATCTTTATCGCGAAACAAGTTCAGGAGTTGGGGTCGGACTTTGTTCCTAACATATTATTTTAAATTAAAGTAGTCTTGAATATAAATATTTCGGCAGTCGCTTTTTTTGTGTTGCATAGGTGTAATCACACAAAAAAAGCTTCAACAAATACCTCAAATGCTTTGCATTCAGGATTTCATTAATGAAAAATTAAAACCAATGCATAATCCCTAACGCAAATTTCGATAAATTCATTAAATTTGCGGACATTTTGAACAGGTCATGATAGATAAAATAAAAGAACTTATAGCCGAAGCCGAAGCTTTTACAGCCCAATCTAAGGAAGAAGTAGAGACATTTCGTATAAAATATTTAGGTAAAAAAGGATTGCTAAACGATTTTTTTGCAGAGTTTAAAAATGTGGCAAACGACCAGAAAAAAGAATTTGGTCAAACCATAAACAAACTTAAAAAAACTGCTGAAGATAAAGTAAACGCTCTAAAAGCAGAACTTGAAAACAGCGAGGAAGAACAAGGTGTTTACGGCGATTTATCTCGTCCTGGGGAGCCTATTCAAATTGGTGCACGTCATCCTATTTCTATTGTAAAAAATCAAATTATCGATATTTTTTCACGCATTGGTTTCAATGTAAGTGAAGGCCCAGAAATTGAAGACGATTGGCATAACTTTACCGCATTAAACTTGCCAGAATATCATCCGGCACGCGATATGCAGGATACCTTTTTTATTCAGACCGATCCGGATATTTTGTTGCGTACCCACACCAGTTCGGTACAAGTGCGCTATATGGAAAATAACCAGCCGCCTATTAGAACTATTTCTCCGGGCCGTGTGTATAGAAACGAAGCTATTTCGGCACGTTCGCACTGTTTTTTCCACCAATTGGAAGGATTGTATATTGATAAAGACGTGAGTTTTGCCGATTTAAAACAAACTTTACAACACTTTACAAGCGAAATGTTTGGTAAAAGTGAAATTCGTTTGCGTCCGTCGTACTTTCCATTTACGGAACCAAGTGCCGAGATTGATGTGTATTGGGGATTAGAAACCGAAACCGATTATAAAATTACCAAAGGCACCGGATGGTTAGAAATTGGGGGGTGTGGTATGGTAGATCCAAATGTTTTGGAAAACTGTAAAATAGATTCTACCCAATATTCTGGTTTTGCTTTTGGTGTTGGAATAGATAGAATTGCGATGTTATTACATCAAATTGGAGATATTAGATTGTTAAGCGAAAACGATGTGCGTTTTTTAGAGCAGTTTAAATCTGCACTATAATAGCAATAAAAAATATATAAAAAAGCCGACTGCTACTAAGCAGTCGGCTTTTTTTATTAGTTAAGCGTGTCTTGGAATAGTTTAAAAATTCTTCGGTATTCATAGAATTAATAGGTGGCTTCTTTGCTTTTATGGCTTTCTAATAGAAAAACATAAATGCATTATTGGTGCATTTTAGTGAAACTTTAAAGTAAAAATAAAAAACTATTTAAAGTGTTTTTTTTGCTGTTTAATACATTTAGCTTATGCTAACGTATCATGGTTTGTTTTCTTAAAAAAAGTGTCGTAAAAAGCAAGTACACTTCGTTAGATTAGAAGGTTGGTTTTAGTGGTTTTTTTATGTTAAATATTCATTAAAGTGAACAAAATTGTAGTGTTTTTATGACTTCTGAATCTTATATTTGGTATTGATTTTATTTCTAAAAAGCTAATTTATATGATTAAAAGAGTCTTTCTTACACCCTTTCAAAAATTTGTAAAAATTGAAAGCTTTAGTGGTATTTTACTCATGTTTGCTACCGTGTTGGCATTGGTTTGGGCAAACTCACCTTATGGAGATACTTATCGAGAACTCTGGCAATATGACTTAGGAATTATAACAGAAACTTTTGAGTTTAAGAAGCCTTTAATTCTATGGATTAACGATGGATTAATGGCTATTTTCTTTTTTTTAATTGGACTAGAAATTAAACGCGAACTGTTAATAGGGGAGCTCAATTCGCCTAAAAAAATTGCCTTTCCTTTGGTTGGAGCTTTGGGCGGTATGCTAGTACCCGTAATGTTCTTTTTAGTTTTAAATGAAAGCCCAGAAACGGCCAAAGGTTGGGGTATACCCATGGCAACTGATATTGCGTTTTCTTTAGCTATTTTAAATGTACTTGGTAAACGGGTACCTTTAAGTCTTAAAATATTTTTAACCGCATTTGCCATTGTGGATGATATTGGGGCTGTTTTGGTCATTGCCATTTTTTATAGTGGAACTATAAATTTAACATTATTATTATTAGCGTTAACTATGTTGACAATTTTGTATGTGTTGTCTTATAAAGGTATTTACTCTAAGTTTTTAATGTTTATTTTTGGGGTAGTTATTTGGGTTTTATTCTTAAAATCGGGTATTCATCCTACTATAGCCGGTATTTTATTAGCTTTTTCTGTGCCTATTAGGCAAAAAATTGACACGTCTACGTTTTTAGTTGAATTAGAAAATGTATATCGGAATATTAAGCAAGCTAGTGTGCTTAAAAAGCCTATTCTTTCGCATGAACAGATAAGATATGTTGATAATTTGGATGATTGGTCTTATAAGTTTCAGTCTCCATTACAGCATTTAGAACATAATTTACACGGGTGGGTAGCTTATTTTATCATTCCAATTTTTGCGTTTGCTAATGCGGGAGTATTAATTTCAGGTTCAGAACATCTAGATATAGGCTTAGTGGTTAATATTATCATATGTTTGGTTTTAGGAAAAGGTATTGGTATTACTACTATTGTATTTGCTGCTCAAAAATTAAAATGGATAGAGATTCCTAAGGATATTAGTTTTAAACAAATTATAGGCGTTGCTTTTTTAGCAGGTATTGGTTTTACTATGGCTATATTTATTGCTAGTTTGGCATTTGTTTCTGCACCAGAATTTATAGATTCTGCAAAAATAGGCATCCTTATAGGTTCTTTTATTTCGGCGATTATTGGTTATGTTATCCTACGGGTCAGTTCTAATAGTGTATCTTGAGTTTAATCTCTTTTTTTTTAATAATTTTTAAAAAGCCTTCGGGCTTTTTTTATTTAACAGTTTTTTAACTTCGTTTAGTTCGGTTAGTTCCGAACTAAACATATATTTGCAAAGAATTTTATAAAGATAAATCATTTGTTTTAAACAAACAGATATAAAAATATTAAAAATGAAAGATGAAATTTGTCAAAAAAAAATGAGCTTAGTTGAAAAGCTAGGTGTGCATTTAGAGGCTAGAGAACAATTGGCGCCAGTTGCTGCACGTATTTTGGCTTACGTTATCCTTACAGGAAAAAGAGGGGTTACTTTTGAAGATATGGTTTCTATTCTTTGTGCAAGTAAAAGTACCATATCAACCCACTTAAACCATTTGCAAGATTTAAATAAAATTGAATATTTCACAAAAACCGGCGATCGTAAAAAATATTTTATCATTAATAAAAACACCATTATACAACATGTAGATAGAATGATTAGCCATTGGGATGAAGAACGAGCTATTCATTTAGAAATTAAAGATTACAAAGAAAAACAGAACAAATTAAAAATTGAAAAAGAGGAAGATAAATTCGATTTAAGTTTTCATAACGATTATGTCAAATTTATAGATGAAGCCACATTTTCAGTAAAAGAATTAAGAGAAAAATTAATCAACAACCAATTCCATATTTAAAGTTAAAAAAAATGAAAAAGAATAATTTATACTCCATATTAACGCTAAGCGTTATGTTACTTGTTTTTAGCTGTGGTAATAAAGCAGAGCAAGCAGCTGCCACACAACAAGCACCACCTCCGGCATTTCCGGTGTCGCAATTGGAACAAAAAACAGTCATAGGTTATGCAGAATATCCAACAAATTTAGAAGGTATTATAAACTCGGATGTGAGAGCGAAAGTTTCTGGATATATCCAAAGTGTATTAGTAGACGAAGGCCAAAAAGTGCGTAAAGGACAGGCTTTATTTAAATTAGAAACACAGTCTTTAAGTCAAGATGCTGGTGCTGCAAAAGCTCGTATTAATGTAGCTCAAGTAGAGGTTAATAAATTAATTCCGCTTGTAGAAAAAAACATTATTAGCCCAGTACAATTAGAAACAGCCAAAGCTAATTTGGCACAAGCAAAAGCTAATTATAGTAGTGTTTCTGCTAATATTGGTTACGCAACTATTAAAAGTCCGGTCGATGGTTTTGTAGGTGCTATTAACTTTAGAGAAGGTGCGTTAGTAAGCCCAACTACTGCTTTGGCATTAACTACAGTAAGTGACATAAGTAAAGTATATGCTTTTTTTAGTTTAAATGAAACTGCATATTTAGATTTTTTACAAAATACAGAAGGCAAAAATCTGCAAGAAAAACTAGCTAATTTTGCTGAAGTAAGCTTGATTCTGGCAAACGGAACTATGTATGCTGAAAAAGGAAAAATTGAAACCAGCTCAGGTCAAATTAATCAAAATACAGGTACGGTAAGTTTTAGAGCTGTTTTTAATAATCCGAATCAATTATTGACTAATGGGAATAGTGGTAAAATTCAAATTCCAAAAGTTTATGAAAATGCTATTGTAATTCCTCAAGATGCTACTTATGAGCAACAAGGGAATATTATGGTCTTTAAGCTAGATGAAAATAATACCATTAAAACGGCTATTGTTAAAGTAAAAGCAACGGTAGATAATTTATATGTTATAGAATCTGGAGTAGATAAAACAGATACTATTGTAGTTTCCGGTGTAGGTAAATTAAGAAATGGTATGGTTATTTCGCCACAAAAAACACCGTTTGAAGAAGCTATAAAACCAGTGCCAACACTTTTCAAAAATTAAAAACCTAGAAATTTTATAATCATGTTAAAAACATTTATTGAAAGACCCGTGCTTTCAACCGTAATATCTATTATCATAGTTATGCTAGGTATTATTAGTATAACAACCCTACCCATAGAGGAATATCCAGATATAGCACCTCCAACAATTCAGGTGTCTGCAAACTATACAGGAGCCAACGCCGAAACGGTTTTAGAAAGTGTAATTATTCCTATAGAAGAACAAATAAATGGTGTAGAAGGTATGACATACATGACTTCTACAGCATCAAACAATGGTACAGCTTCTATAACCGTGTATTTTGATCAAGAAACAGATGCAGATATTGCAGCTGTAAATGTGCAAAACCGTGTTTCTAGAGCAACTCCATTATTACCGCAAGAGGTAACACAAACAGGTGTAGTAACACAAAAACAGGAAACTAGTGCGTTGATGTTTATTTCAATGTATTCTGAAAGTGAAAACTACGATGCCACGTTTATTCAGAATTATTTAAAAATTAACGTTATTCCTGCCATGCAGCGTATTAGTGGTGTTGGAGATGTTAGTGTGTTTTCGCAACAAGATTATGCCATGCGAGTTTGGTTAAACCCAGAAAAGTTAGCAGCCTATAATTTAATACCTTCAGATATTACTGCGGCTTTAGCTGAGCAGAATTTAGAAGCAGCAGCAGGTTCGTTAGGTGAAAATAATGGTGAATCCTTTTCATATACCTTAACCTATAGTGGTCGTTTTAAAGATGAAAGTCAATATAGCGACATCGTTATTAAAGCTTTAGGAAACGGAGAATTTTTACGTTTAAAAGATGTAGCTACTATTGAGTTAGATGCTCAATCTTACTCATCTAATGCTATGAGTAAAGGGAATCCCGCAGTTTTTATGGGGATTTTTCAAACCAAAGGGTCTAACGCACAAGAAATTATTGAAAACATTAAGTCTACTTTAGAAGATGTCAAAGCAGATCTTCCAGAAGGTTTAGACATTTTTGTTCCTTATGATACAAGTTTATTTTTAAACGCTTCTATCGAAAAGGTAATTAGTACTTTATTAGAAGCTTTTTTATTAGTGTTTTTGGTAGTATTTATCTTTTTACAAGATTTTCGTTCTACACTAATTCCTGCAATTGCAGTACCAGTATCTATTATTGGTACTTTCTTTTTCTTGAGTGTTTTTGGATATTCTATTAACCTATTAACGCTATTTGCATTAGTGTTAGCCATTGGTATTGTGGTAGATGACGCCATTGTAGTTGTAGAAGCGGTTCATGCTAAAATGGACGAAGGGGAACACAACCCTAAAAAAGCAACGTTAACAGCAATGAATGAGATTTCTGGTGCTATTATCTCGATTACTTTAGTTATGGCGGCGGTATTTATTCCTGTAACATTTGTAACGGGGCCAACAGGGGTTTTTTATGAGCAGTTTGGTGTTACATTAATTATAGCCATTTTAATTTCGGCAGTAAATGCCTTAACACTGAGTCCGGCTTTATGTGCTTTATTATTAAAAGAACATAAAGGCGATGAGGAGTTAAAAGGAAAAGGACCGCTTAAGCGATTCTATACTGTATTCAATCGTGGTTTTAATGCCACTATCGAAAAATATGGAAGATCGCTACAGTTTTTATACAAAAGAAAATTTGTTTCGGTATTATTATTAATTATTGCAGGAGTTGGTATTTATTGGGCTTCAACCACAACACCAACAGGCTTTGTACCTAATGAAGATAGAGGGATTGTTTTTGCTAACATCGAATTACCGCCAGGAGCATCATTAGATAGAACAGATGCTGTTTCAAGAAAATTATATGCTCAAATTGAAGGCATAGAAGGCATTGAAGCTGTAAACTTTATTAAAGGTAGAAGTTTAATAAGTGGAGCTGGTAGCAATTATAGTTTTGGTATTATAAAACTTAAAAACTGGGATGAACGTGAAGACG
This sequence comes from Algibacter pacificus, assembly GCF_008033385.1. Classification (GTDB taxonomy): domain Bacteria; phylum Bacteroidota; class Bacteroidia; order Flavobacteriales; family Flavobacteriaceae; genus Algibacter; species Algibacter pacificus. Next base: position 275,054 of record NZ_VOGY01000003.1, read on the forward strand.
AGTCCTTATCTGCACAAGCCATTACAGGAAAATTATTTGGTATAGCAGCAGGAATACCTGATGCTAATATTATATTCTTTTCACCTCCTAGTATTCGTGGTTTTGGTAACTCATCAGGTTTCGAAATTAATTTATTAGATAAGTTTGGTGGCGAGTTTACAGATTTAGATAAAGCCAATAAAGATTTTTCTATGGCTTTAATGAGTCATCCAGAAATTAAATACGCACAATCTTCTTTTAGTACAAATTATCCGCAATACGAAATGGAAGTTAATGTACCGTTAGCAAAAGAAAAAGGTGTATCGGTAAGTAGTATATTTTCAACATTACAAGGTTATATTGGTGGGATTTATGCTTCAGATTTTTCGAAATTTGGAAAGCAATTTAGAGTTTACATCCAGGCTTTGCCAGAAGATAGAGCTAATGAGAGCGCATTGAACAGTATGTATGTAAGAACAGATAGCGGAGCCATGACACCAATTACACAGTTTGTTAAGTTAAAGCGCGTGTATGGACCACAATCGGTAACACGTTTTAATCTTTTTAATTCTACAACCATAACAGGTGCTACAAACGCTGGTTACAGTACTGGTGATGCTATTAAAGTTATAGAAGAAGAAGTCGCAAAATTACCTAGCAATTATACGGTAGCTTATTCTGGTTTAACACGTGAAGAGGTAAATGCAGGTAACCAAACTACCTTTATTTTTATATTAAGTATTCTGTTTGTTTACTTTTTATTAAGTGCACAATACGAAAGTTACTTATTGCCATTTGCTGTGATATTCTCATTACCATTTGGTGTATTTGGAGCTTACATAAGCACTAAATTTTTTGGTTTAGAAAACAATATATACTTCCAAATTGCCTTAATCATGCTTATTGGTCTACTCGCTAAAAATGCCATTCTTATTGTTGAGTTTGCTTTACAACGACGAAAAAATGGTGAACCTATAGTTGATGCAGCCATCCATGGAGCCAAAGCACGTTTGCGTCCAATTTTAATGACCTCGTTTGCTTTTATTTTAGGATTAATGCCTTTAGTTTTAGCAAAAGGTGTAGGATCGGAAGGTAACAACTCCATTGGTACCGGCGCAGCAGGAGGTATGTTAATTGGAACACTTTTAGGAGTCTTCGTCATTCCTATTTTATTTATATTATTTCAATGGTTACAAGAAAAAATTTCTAGTAAACCAGCAATACAAACTATTGAAGAATAAAAACTATGAAATCGATTATAAATCATAAAAATGTTACTAAAACTATGCTCTTAGGCCTGGTTTTGGTAACTCTGCAAAGTTGTTTTGTAGCTAAAGAATACAACCGACCAGAAGCAGCAACAACCGAAGCACTTTATCGTACGGATAATTTGCCAACCGACAGTATGTCTATGGCCGACGTATCTTGGAAAAACCTATTTACAGATTCATTTCTAAACCAATACATCGCAGAAGGTCTAGAAAATAACATGGATGTCCGTATTGCTATTCAGCAAATGGCAGCTGCCAATGCTTATGCTAAACAAGGGAAAACAGGCTATTTTCCAACATTAAGTGTGGGATCTAATTATACACGTCAAGAGTTTTCAGAAAACAGTCAGTTTGGTTCAATATTCAGTGGTGGTTTAGATACTTATGATGTGACTGCAAACTTATCTTGGGAGGCCGATATTTGGGGAAAAATAAGAAGTAATAAACGCGCTACTCAAGCTGCATATTTGCAAAGTGTTGCTGGGCATCAAGCCGTAAAAACACAACTGATTGCTAGTATCGCAAGCACCTATTACAACTTGTTAGCTTTAGACGCACAATTGGAAGTGACTAAAGAAACTATTGCCACTAGAAAAAGTGGTGTAGAAACTATAAAAGCACTTAAAGATGCAGGGCAAGTTACCCAAGTAGCTGTAGACCAAAATATAGCACAATACAACAGTGCCAGAGCTTTATTGATAGATATTGAAACTGCTATTTTTAAAGCAGAAAATACATTAAGTATTTTATTAGGTAGAACGGCGCAACATTTTGAACGCAGTAGTTTAGATGCTCAAAACATTCAACAAGATATTACTCTTGGTGTTCCTGCAAACTTATTAAATAATCGCCCCGATGTTATGGCGGCCGAGTACGGTTTAATTAATGCTTTCGAGCTAACCAATGTAGCAAATAGCAACTTTTATCCATCGTTAACCTTAACCGCTTCTGGAGGTTTACAAAGTTTAGAGTTGGATAATTTATTTAGCACCAGTTCATTATTTGCAACGGTAGTTGGTGGATTAACACAACCGTTATTAAACCAAAGAAAACTTAAAACTCAAAAAGAAGTGGCGCTTGCCAATCAAGAAAGTGCTTTATTAAATTTTAAGAAAACACTATTGGTTGCAGGAAACGAAGTTTCTAACGCCTTATATTCTTATCAAGCTGAAACGGAAAAATTTCAATTTAGAAAAAATGAAGTTGAAGCTTTACGCACCGCCGAAGCAAACTCCGAAGAGTTACTTAAAAACGGTTATGCTAATTATCTAGATTTATTAACAGCCAGACAAAGTGCTTTAAGTGCAGAACTTAATGTAATAGATTCAAAATTACAACAGTTAGTTTCTATTGTGAATTTATACGAAGCACTTGGTGGCGGATGGAAATAATATGAAATGATAACCAAAAAAGACTTGCTACGTTGTGCTATTACCAAGTTTACAAAACAGGGAAGTAAACATGTTTCACTAGATGAAATAGCACAAACTTTAGGCATTTCTAAAAAAACAATTTATACATTCTATAAAACTAAAGCAGATTTAGTGTCCTCTAGTTTAGAGAATTTATTGAATGATTATAAAGAAGAAATTAATAGGATTGTTGCTTGCAACAGCAACGATCCTGTTTTTTGTGTTGTTTTAATTTACGAAAGAGGGTTTGAGTATTTAAAATACTTCAAGCCCTCTTTTATTTTTGGACTAGAAAAATACTACCCAAAAGCTTATAAATTATTTCTGGATTTTACAGAAGAATTGGCTTTTTCAACTGTGTTTAATTTGCTGAAAAGTGCGCAAGAACAAGGCGATATTAAGCCAGATGTAAATTTAAGATTAGCTGTAAAAATTTACTTTTTAAGAATTGATAACCTGGCTTTCAAGAAACATAATTTATTCGATTTATATGGGAAAGAGACTTTATTTAAGCACCTAGTAGTTTATAATTTAAAAGGTTTAATAACAAAGCAATATTCTAATTCTTATTTTGAATAGATTCGTGTTTTTGCCAGATGAAAAAAAGATATTAAAATTTCGCAAATTCAAGGTGTTCACGTTGCTGCAGTAAACGAATACAACGTTATTTTTAAAACCCAAAATGGGTGTATAAATAATTATCAATAAAGCGGTATATTAAGAAATGGCCTAGTAGTCTAAAGTTATACTTAGAGTAAAATACGCCTTAAATTTTATAAAAAACAGATGGTATTTAATAATAAGAAACATTAATTTATATATAGCTTTACTATTTCTTCTTTATCTAAAGACAGAGAATTTGGTTGTTTCTGTATGGTTATGCTTCTCTTTTTTTTAAAACCGTGTTAAAATTTTGTACTGTATTATTAATTTTTTCTAATTCCTTTTTATTGTCCAAAGGAATTAAGGGGGTAGTATCGTTTTTTAGAGTTTCAATTTTAGTATCTAACGTTTTATTTTTACAAGAAAAAGAACAAAACTACAACTATAGTTGAAACTAGGTTTTTTATTTTCATGAGTATGGCTTTTAACCAATTTATTGTTTAAAAACTTTAAAATCTTCTACACTATTATTAGAGTACACTTTAACAAAGTAAATTCCGGAAGGTTGGTTTTTAAAATCTATTTTAGTATTATTTGCATTTTCTTTAGTGTTTATTAATTGTTCTCCTAAAACATTAAAGATTTTTACACTAGTTATTTTTGTGTTTGCATTAATTATCAACTCATTTTTAATTGGATTTGGATAATAATTTAGCGCATTTATTACAGCATTGTTTGTAGATAGTGTGTGTGCTGTTATTGTAAGTGCAAATTCTAAATCGCAATCCCCTCTACAGGCTAAGGTGTATTTTTCTATGAAAATAAAGTAAAAATCTCCTGATTGTAAATTGTTAACTGTTGTTTCGCCTTGGTTACCACATGCAACTTCTGTGTAGTTAGTGCAATCTTTAACTATAGAGTAGCGCATTATACCTCCGCCAGATAAATTAATTTTAACTTCTCCAGATGCCGGAGCAGAAAAAGAATACCAAAGATCTCTTGTATTAAGACTACATGAAGTGTTTTCTCCAGAGTTTGTTGCAAAATCTAAACTACCAAATATTTGGTTTCCTAATACAATATTTCTGGCTCCGGAACAGTTGTTATTACTTGGAGTGTCTTGCGCGTTTAAATTTAAACTTAAACATAAGACGAGAAAAATATGGCCTAAATTATATGTTTTCATAAATGTATTCTAAAATAATTAATTTTTATTGTTCCTTAATATTGTCGTAAACAAGTTCAGCTAGCTTTTTAAGTTCTTTATCGTCATAAAAACAAGGGGTTTTTTTAATCCAAGGTTTGTAATAGGTAATACCTATGTTTATCATTACATTTTTATAATAAAACCTTAAATATTTTACATTGTTTTTTTTATTATTGGAAGACGCGGATACTAAGTAAGCTTCTGCGTCTCGTATTTTAAATTCTGTTTTATTTTCTTTGGTCTTTTCTCTAATTGCTTTAAAAGTTCTAGAAGCGTCTTTTGCAGTTGCATAAGACGAAAATGAAACTTTTACCGCATTTAGAGACGGAACACTATCTTTGGTTAAAAGGTAAGTACAGTGAATCTCGTTGGCTCTATTATCTTTTGTAGTGGTGTAAGGTAACTTACCATCGCTAATACATAATGTTGAGTAGTCTCCTTTAGTAAAAAAATTGGCGCAATTATAATTCGTTATTCGTGTTGCGCTTTTGTTTTGCTTTATAGTTTTATTAGGGGCTTTTTTACAACTAAACAATAGCGTTAAGCAAATTAAAGCAAGGGTTATGTTTTTCATTTCTAGTTATTTTTAGAGAACTAATTCGGCTTTATTAATTTTTAGACTAGGGTTTTCTGAAGCAACTAGAATACTTGAAATTCTATAATTAGCATCTTCCTCAATAGTTAATATGTGGTTTTTACCAGAAAAACGCCATTTGGTTTTACCAATAACATTAGACTTTAACTCGTTTAATATTAGTTTTTTATTAGTTGGGTCTATATTTAAAGTAACAATTTTGGCATCTCCCTTAAATATTTTTACGTTAAATAGAATTTTTAAATCGCCTTCATACTCAAAAATCCATATCAGACCAAAACACTATTTCTTCTCCTTTTTTAAAATATAGTATGGCTTCTTTAGTTGTAACATGCCCCTTAGTACTTACTTTGTTAATGGCTAATCTTGCTATTTCTTTTCCAGTTAAACCGGAACAGCTAATTAGTCATATTAGCATGATTACTAGTGTTGTGCGTTTTTTTATAAAATTAATACCTCAAATTGTTATAATTACTTGAGTTTATTTCAAGGTTGGATTGTGTAATGGATAAACACTGCATGGTTATAGTTTGTGGTTTACGTTTAGATGTGTCTATCATGTCCATCTCCATAACCCAGCCTTCAATATCCTTCATCCATGCTTGGTTAATGTTTTCTCCTTTTTTATGAGATTGAAATGTGCTCGGAAAATGAAAATCTACATCTTTAGTTACCCAAATAGTAGCTGTTACTTTTTCTCCTTTTATTTTGTATTCCTTAGAATGATAACCTATAATTGTTTTACTGTTTCCGGTGGCTTTAATCTCGTAAAAAGCAGTTTCATCAGATGTGGTATTGGTTTTAAACTCAACTCCCATTTTAAATTTTTGACCGTTGTTTTCCATAAAAGTAAATATAGTTTCAAGTTGTGAATCGTACACAATTGTAAGTTCGTCCTTCATTTTTTCATCTTTTATTTTAACCCCAAAAAAAGTGTTGGTTTCAGGTAAATAATATTCAAAATCTTGAATCTGTTTTCCGGATTGCATTTTCATAACAGCTTTATGTTTAAAGCTGTAATTTTCTGGAGAATTTACTTTGGATATCGTTGATATATTTGTGCTACCTTTTTTATTTTTTATTTTTTTGTTAAACGTAGAGTCAAAGGCTTTTTCGGTTGCTTTTCTTGTTTTTTGCTCTACCCTTTGTTCCACAGATTTTTCTGCTGCTTTTTCAATTTTATCTCCTAATTTTTTGAAAAATTGTGCATTAGCTAATCCTGAAAAACAGAAAAAGGTTAGGATAATAAAAGTTGTTTTTTTCATTTCTGATAATTTTTAAAAGTATAATTTTAATAGTTTGCCATGCAATAGAAGCATGAAATAATTACTATGTCAAACTTACTTAAAGGATATCCCAAAAAGGGTGTGTGTGGATAATGATTACCAGATTTGTTGCGTCATTTCGCGAATTGACCTTGTGTAAGTGTAATAAAGTTAGTCTTTTAGATTAGAAATTAGTTTAAAAGGAGTTTGGTTGTATTTTGCTAAAAAGGCTCGTTCAAAACTTTTTTTAGATCCAAAACCGCTCTCTTTGGCGATCTCTTCAACCTTGTAATTTCTAAATTTATTGTCTTTTAATATACGGTTGTATGCGTATTCTATTCTTAAATTATTTATGAAGACTGAAAAAGAATTTTGGTAATTTTCATTTATAAATTGGCTTAAGTAACGTTCGGATTTTATGCTACTTTCTTCACAAAAAGATTTTCTTGTAATGTTAGGTTTTAGAAATAATTGTTCCTTTTTTAACTTGCTAATTGCTGCTTTTATTTTTGCTATTTCGCTATCACTAATACTTATTTTTTTACTTGGAGTTCTTTTAAAAGACTCAAATAGTTCATTGTTTTCTTTTTTAAGTTTCTTGTAATGGTAAACTCCAATTATAAACAATAACAAGATTATTAAACCGAAAAGAAGAGTCCTTACTATATTTTTGGTTTTAACACTTTTTAATTCTCTGTTTTTCTCAATATTGTATAAATCTCTATATTTTTCTACCGAAAAACTTAATGAATCATTTACAGCTTCGTTATAAATTTTATGATAGGCATTTGCTTTTTCTTGATAGCCTAATTTTTCGTATACCTCTATTAATTTACTTGCTGCTACTTTAATTTGTTCAGGGTCTTTTGTTTCTAATGTAAGTTTTAAAAACTCATCATAATAAGTAGTTGCACTTATTAAAGAGTCTTGTTTTACTAAGCAATCTCCTAACATTGAATACGCATAGCTTTTGGTGTTTAAAAAACTTGTAGTATCTCTTATAGCTTTTAAATTAAGTTCCTTACAGCGCTCATAGTTTTTGGTATAAAAACTGTATTGCATTGCAACGTGGTTCTTTGTTTTGTTGTCTAATGTAGAGGTTTTTGTTAGTTTGTAAGCTTTTGTTAAAGAGTTTCCAGCATTAAGAGAATCGTTTTTACTTAAGTGAAGATTAGATAATAATAAAAAAGTTTGAACGGATAGAGGGGGGGCTTGGTTGTTTTTTATAACTAAATCAAAGTACTCTATAGATTTATCGTAATCCGAAATAACCGAATATATTACACCAATCATAAAATTAAATTTCACCTTTTCTTGTTCGTTATCTATAGTATCTAAAGAATAAAAGGCTTCAGTTAAAGCTTCGTTGTAAGCAGATTGCATAAAAAGCACTTTTACTAACTGGTAGTTTAGAGCATTTTTAACTTCACTTTTATGTTGTTTAGCCGTTTGGTTTTTAATGTATATTTTAGCCGAGTCTAACTTGGCTTGCGAAATGTAGTTGTCTATTTCTTGTTGAATAGCTTGTGTTTCTTGGCAAGAAGCACTAACTGGAGTTAGAATAAAAACTAATAGAAGAAAAAAAAAATATTTTGTCATTAGAAAAGTTGGAAGCTTTATCTTTTTAAGTAAAGCTTGTTTTTTTAGATATATTAATCTAGCGTATCTGTTAATGTTTTAGAAATTTTACCTTCATGAAAAATAGCATATTTTAATTCTTTTCAATTTTAAAATCAAGCACAAGTATAATTATTATGTGTGCCAAAAATACATAAAATATAAGCTATTATTTAACGCTCTATAAAAATAGTTTTTCATTGTTATCATGTATTTAGAGTTCCAATTATTGGGTGTTCCTAAAATTTTTGATTTAAAAAAACGGTAAAATTATTTGTTCCTTTGTATAATAGTAATTTGTAGTCGGCTGGCCTTAAAAAAATAACCTCATCACTTTATATGAGTAAGATATTTTATTTAAACACATGGAAATTTATAATTTAATGGTTATTATTTCCAGCACATATTCTAACCCTTATTTTGAATAGATTTGTATTTTTGCCAAATGAAAGAAGATATCACCATCCCAGAAGTTGAAGACGTTTACGTTGCTATAGTTAACGAATACAATGCTATTTATAAAACGCAAGACTGGAATGCATACATTATAAATGATAAAGACGTTGATTTAGAAATGATACTTATTGTGACCAGTGGCTATTCTAAAGATAAAATAACATCTACTTTTAGAAAGAAACTCGACAAGCTTCCTAAAAAGAGTTATGCCAAAATAGAATTAATGCATGACGACTTATTTAAGATAAATAACACGTTTAAAGTCTCTTTCTTCGAAGGCAATAAAATGTTCGATAAAACTTACTTATTCCGTGAAAACACCATTAATTTAAAAGCTTTACAACCCTTGCCGCTTATGCAAGTAAAAGGTGTTTTGGTAAAGTAAAATCCTTTTTAATTAGAAGAGATACTCCTTATATTTTATTTTTCTCTAAAATTTAACAAAAACTATTGTTTTTTTATGAAAAGCTCAACGCCTATTTTTTATATGATTTTTAGTGTTATTGCCTTTTCATTAATGAATACGGTAGTAAAATATTTAGATGATTTTGGTGCCTATCAAATTGTGTTTTTTAGATCTATAGGAACCTTGTTTTTTACGGTGCCATTAATTGTAAAAGCTAAGATTCCTGTTTTAGGAAATAACAAAAAGCTATTGGTTTTACGCGGCATTTTTGGGGTTATTTCTTTAACTTGTTTTTTTCAATCTTTAAATTACATGTCCTTAGGTACAGCGGTTTCATTACGATATACATCGCCTATTTTTGCTGCATTGTTTGCTTTATATTATTTAAGAGAACGGATTAAACCAATACAATGGCTGTTGTTTTTAATAGCTTTTCTTGGTGTTTTAGTGATTAAAGGTTTTGGAGCAGATGTAAATTCTTTGGGCGTTATTTTTGCTATTTTATCGGCCATTTTTTTAGGGCTAATATTTGTGGTAATTCGAAAATTAGGAGATTCCGAAAACCCTTTAGTCATTATTAATTATTTTATGGTTTTTGCATTTGTTATTGGTGGAATTATGTCTATAAAATATTGGAAAACCCCTAATTTAACCGAGTGGTTACTTTTATTAAGCTTGGGTGTTTTTGGATATGTTGGTCAGATTTTTATGACGAAATCCTTGCAATCTGGAGAAACCAACGTTGTTGTGCCTTTAAAATATTTAGAGGTTATTTTTATGATTGTTATTGGCGCTTTTTGGTTTGATGAAATTTATACCTTATGGACTTTATTTGGGGTGTTTCTAATCATGTTCGGACTGCTTTATAATATTTATTTAAAACAAAAACGGGATTAAGTTTTGTTAATCTTTTTTGGTATCGTTGTTTAGCTAAAGGCTCAGAGAGCATACTCATCAAATTTTTGTCACTTCAATTTTTAGAGAAGTCACCATAACAGTGAACATACAAACCAGAGTTTCTTTATGCGATTTCTCCTAGCGTCGAAATGACAAGCTCTACGAAAAAAACACTAACCTTTGTCACTTCGAAGTATTGAGAAATCTCATAACAGTGAGCACGCCAACTAGAGTTTCTTTATGCGATTTCTCCTAGAGTCGAAATGACAAGCTCTACGAAAAAACACTAACCTTTTGTCACTTCGAAGTATTGAGAAGTCTCATAACCGTGAGCACGCCAACTAGAGTTTCTTTATGAGATTTCTCCTAGCGTCGAAATGACAAGCTCTACGAAAAAACACTAGCCTTTTGTCACTTCGAAGTATTGAGAAGTCTCATAACCGTGAGCACGCCAACTAGAGTTTCTTTATGCGATTTCTCCTAGCGTCGAAATGACAAGCTCTACGAAAAAAACACAAACCTTTTATCTCTTCGAAGTATTGAGAAGTCTCATAACAGTGAGCGCGCCAACTAGAGTTTCTTTGTGCGATTTCTCCTAGCGTCGAAATGACAAGCTCTACGAAAAAAACACAAACCTTTTATCTCTTCGAAGTATTGAGAAGTCTCATAACAGTGAGCACGCCAACTAGAGTTTCTTTATGCGATTTCTCCTAGCGTCGAAATGACAAGCTCTACGAAAAAAACACTAACCTTTGTCACTTCGAAGTATTGAGAAGTCTCATAGCCGTGAGCACTCAGCCAGAGTTTCTTTATGAGATTTCTCCTAGCGTCGAAATGACAAGCTCTACGAAAAAACACTAGCCTTTGTCACTTCGAAGTATTGAGAAGTCTCATAGCCGTGAGCACTCAGCTAGAGTTTCTTTATGCGATTTCTCCTAGCGTCGAAATGACAAGCTCTACGAAAAAAACACTAACCTTTGTCACTTCGAAGTATTGAGAAATCTCATAACAGTGAGCACGCCAACTAGAGTTTCTTTATGCGATTTCTCCTAGAGTCGAAATGACAAGCTCTACGAAAAAAACACTAACCTTTGTCACTTCGAAGTATTGAGAAGTCTCATAGCCGTGAGCACTCAGCTAGAGTTTCTTTATGAGATTTCTCCTAGCGTCGAAATGACAAGCTCTACGAAAAAAACACAAACCTTTTATCTCTTCGAAGTATTGAGAAGTCTCATAACCGTGAGCACGCCAACTAGAGTTTCTTTATGCGATTTCTCCTAGCGTCGAAATGACAAGCTCTACGAAAAAAACACTAACCTTTGTCACTTCGAAGTATTGAGAAGTCTCATAGCCGTGAGCACTCAGCTAGAGTTTCTTTATGAGATTTCTCCTAGCGTCGAAATGACAAGCTCTACGAAAAAACACTAGCCTTTTGTCACTTCGAAGTATTGAGAAGTCTCATAACCGTGAGCACACAACTAGAGTTTCTTTTATGTGATTTCTTCCAAAAATTCGAAAAGACAAAACTGTGTGGGAATCTATTCAAATTCACTATTTAAAAAATTAAAAGAAGGGTTCTTTTCTTTTATAAGTGCTAATTTCTTCTCACGTCTCCATTTTTTTAATTCCTTTTCTCTGGTAATGGCTAATTGAATCCAAGTATGTTTTTCGTAATACACTAAAAATTCAATATTATATTTTGCTGCAAATGTTTTCTTCTTTTCAATGATATTTGTTTTATGTTGTTGTAAGCGTTCTTTTAAATTATTTGTTACTCCAATATAAAATGTAGAACGGTATTTATTTGTAATTATGTAAACATAATAAGTGTGAAATCCTTTTTGTGGGTTTAGCATTTTGTTTAAAAAGGTAAGAAAAAATATTTATATAAATTGGTACTTCAAACTTAGTGAGAATACAAATTATGAGCTCGTTTATGCGATTTCTCCTAGCGTCGAAATGACAAGTTCTACCAAAAAACACTAACCTTTGTCACTTCGAAGTATTGAGAAGTCTCATAACAGTGAGCACGCCAACTAGAGTTTCTTTGTGCGATTTCTCCTAGCGTCGAAATGACAAGCTCTACGAAAAAAACACTAACCTTTGTCACTTCGAAGTATTGAGAAGTCTCATAACCGTGAGCACTCAGCTAGAGTTTCTTTATGAGATTTCTCCTAGCGTCGAAATGACAAGCTCTACGAAAAAAACACTAACCTTTTGTCACTTCGAAGTATTGAGAAGTCTCATAACAGTGAGCACGCCAACTAGAGTTTCTTTGTGTGATTTCTCCTAGCGTCGAAATGACAAGCTCTACGAAAAAAACACAAACCTTTTATCTCTTCGAAGTATTGAGAAGTCTCATAACCGTGAGCACGCCAACTAGAGTTTCTTTATGCGATTTCTCCTAGCGTCGAAATGACAAGCTCTACGAAAAAAACACTAACCTTTTGTCACTTCGAAGTATTGAGAAGTCCCATAAAGTAGCTCAGTAGCTCAAACGACCAAAAATATTAAGTGATTTCTCTCTTCAATCGTAATGACAAACAAGGAAATAGCCAAATGGTTAAAACAATAAAACTGCACGTAAAAAATAGAAGTGTTACTTATGCAGCTTCAACTGTATACGCTTTCGCGGAACATCCACTTCCAGAACTTTTACAATAATTTGTTGATGTAAACTCACGTGCTCATTAACATCTTTTACAAAGCTATCGGAAAGGTTTGAGACATGAATTAAACCACTTTCTTTAATACCAACATCTACAAAACAACCAAAATTGGTAATATTGTTTACAATGCCCGGTAGTAATTGACCTTCGCGTAAATCGTTAATGGTTTTTATGTTTTGGTTGAAGGTAAACACTTTGGCTTGCTCACGAATATCTAAACCTGGTTTTTCAAGTTCTTTTACAATGTCTTCTAGGGTTAATAAACCAACCGTATCGGTGCAATAATTTTTTAAATTTATCTTTTGAAGAAGGGCTTTATTGCCAATTAATTCGGCTACCGATGTTTTTAAATCTTTAGCCATTTTTGTAACAATAGCATAACTTTCCGGATGCACTGCAGAATCATCCAACGGATTTTCTGCATCCTTAATACGTAAAAAAGCAGCACCTTGCTCAAAAGCTTTTCCGCCTAAGCGAGGTACTTTTTTTATGGCTGCTCTAGATTTAAAAACGCCGTTTTCATTTCGGTAGTTAAAAATATTTTCAGCTAATTTTGGACCAATGCCTGATACATAACTCAGTAAACTTTTACTGGCCGAATTAATATTTACACCAACGGAATTCACACAGTTTTCCACTACAACATCCAATTGTTTTTGTAGCTTATTTTGATCTACATCGTGCTGATATTGTCCAACACCAATAGACTGTGCATCAATTTTAACCAACTCGGCCAACGGATCCTGCAAACGGCGCCCAATAGAAATCGAGCCACGAACAGTAACATCGTAATCCGGAAATTCTTCGCGGGCTATTTTAGAGGCCGAATAAATACTGGCTCCAGCCTCGCTAACCACAAAAACCTGCATATCGTTTTTAAAATAAATTTTACGTACTAGCGCTTCTGTTTCTCGTGATGCCGTGCCGTTACCAATAGCAATGGCTTCAATTTTATGCGCCTCGCAAAGTGAACTTATTTTTTTCATCGCGCCAATACTATCGCTTTTTGGAGGGTGTGGGTAAATGGTTTCGTTGTATTTTAATTGACCTTGCGCATCTAAACATACTAATTTACAACCCGATCTAAAACCAGGGTCAATCGCTAAAACACGTTTTTCACCAAGTGGCGAACCTAATAAAAGTTGTTTTAAGTTTTTCGCAAACACACTAATGGCAGCTTCATCGGCTTTATCTTTTGCTATTTGCATCGCCTCGTTACTTAAAGACGGCAATAACAAACGTTTGTAAGCATCTTTAATAGCAAGCTGTATGTTTTCCGCGCAAGCGTTATTACTTTTTATAACGCGGCGTTCTATATTATCGATGGCGCGATCGTTATCAATTTCAATTTTTACACGGATAAAACCTTCTTTTTCGGCACGTAAAATGGCTAATAATCTGTGGGATGGAATTCTGCTCAGGTTTTCTTCCCAATCGAAGTAATCACGGAATTTTTGAGCATGCTCGTCACTCGATTTTGTTTTTACCACTTTCGTGGAAATCATAGCGAAACGCTCTAGCTGGCGACGGATGTTATTCCTAATATCGGTTCGCTCGTTAATCCATTCGGCAATAATGTGTCTGGCACCTTCCAGTGCATCGTCAACCGATGCTACTGTGCCTCTTACATATTTAAAGGCAATGGATTCTACATCATTTGCATTCTGACTCATTATTATTTTTGCCAAAGGTTCTAAGCCGTTAAGTCGTGCTTTTTCAGCTTTGGTTTTCCGGCTCTTTTTAAAAGGCAAGTATAAATCTTCAAGCGTGGTTAAGTCTGTTGTATTTTCAATTTTTTGTTTTAATTCAGTCGTAAGAACATCTTGTTCTTCTAAAGCTTTTAAAATGGCTTTTTTTCGTTTTTCTAAAGCTTCAAATTGTTCTTTGAATTTTACAATATCGCCTATTTGTACTTCATCTAAATTTCCGGTAAGTTCTTTTCTATATCTCGAAATAAAAGGAATAGTGCAATCTTCATTCAATAAATTTACCGTGTTTTTTATGGATGATTCTGGTAAATTGGTGTTTGAAATAATATAGGAAATAAGTGATTTCATAAGCTCTAAAAAATATAAAGGCGAATGTAATAAAGTTCTATAAAATTGGAGTGTAATGGACGTGGTTTTTCTTATAATAGAAATGAGCTTTAGATTAAAACTATATGGTTTTTTAATAAAATAAAAGAAGGCTACCCAAATTAATGGATAGCCTTTTTTTAAAAAATAACACTATTAATTACTCCACAGTTAGGGTATATTGTGGGGTTTTATTTAGCGGGCAAAAATAAGTGTACTCGCCTTTGGCTAATGTGGTTACATTAGATTTTTCTGTTTTACCTTCGGCAACCACTTGGGTTACGTATGCTGTTTTAATGTGGTTTTCTGGGTTCGAGGCGTCTTTTCCTTTTTCTATTAATACAAATCCAACATCGACTCCCGAGTGGTTGTTTGCGATTTCGAAAATATACGATCCTTCGCTTAGGGTTAAATGCTTTTGTGTAAACTCGCCTTTGGTTTGTTCTAAAGCTACTGTTTTTACATCTTGTGCGTTAGAATTTACTACAAATGCTAATGCGAATACTAAAATGGCTACTACTTTTTTCATGTTTAAATTTGTTTGTGCTTCGAGTTTTCAAGAAGCGTTATTATTAATTATTAAGGCTGTTAAATTTTGGTTTTATTATGCTGAAACTTCTGCGTTTGCTAGTGGTTGTGCCACTGGAAAATCTACAGGAACTTGTGTGGTGCTGTGTACATAATTCGATATGGTTTTATCGCCAACCAATGAAATGGTATCTATTAAATTTGCTTTGGTATATCCTGCATTAAAATAGTTTTCCAGAACGTTTGCATCGGTTTTTCCACGGTTTTCAGTTATGTTTTTAGCTAATGCTGCTAGAGCATTTAGTTTATCGTTTACTGTAGAATATCCTGCGCGTAACTCAAGAATTTGGGCGTCGGTAAAACCATTCATTTTCCCAATAGCGGTATGCGCAGATAAACAGTAAATACAGTTGTTAACTTCGCTAACGGCTAAGTTTACTACTTCTTTTTCTTTAGCAGATAAGGATGTTTTTGCATTGGCAAAGCCTAAATAGTTTTCTAAGGCTGTGTCACTGTGTGCGTAAGTGGCATATAAGTTTGGTACAAAACCCACTGCTTTTTTTAGGTTATCGAAAATGGCTTGGTTGTTTTCGCTTACTTCTTCTCTTGTTGGTACATTAAATGTGCTCATGTTTAATATTTTTATTGTTAAATTTTAGGTTTTAATTTCTTGGTACAAAGGTGCGACGGTTATAAAGGTTATACCATGTAGGTTTTTCCTTTTAGATTGTCAATTTTGCCCTTTTGTTTTTTGTGTTGAATTATTGGGAAATATGTGGTTTTTCAGCATCGCAATAAAAATCGGATAAGTGATTTTGCTCGCAATGTGTTTTAGGGCTAATAGTGTTTAATACTACTTTCTTGTTGCTTCTGAATATTTCAATTAAATTGAAAATGGATATGTTTTTTGTTTTCATGACTTTGATGTTTTAATTATACACTGCAAAGATGAAACATAACCAGATGCTATAGAAGGGATAGATTACCCGAAGCGTTGTCGATTTTTCCCTAAACTGTAGTTTTTAGCTGTTTTTTGAAGTCGGAAGGTGAAAAAGAGGTGTGTTTTTTAAATAATCGGCTTAAATGCGAGGCGTCTTCAAAGCCAACTTCATAAGCTATTTCTTTAGCCGTTTTATCGGTATAGATTAATAAGCGTTTTGCTTCAAGGATAATACGCTCGTGAATAATTTGTAACGGACTCGTATTTAATTTAGAAAAGGTATTTGATAATGTTTTAGGCGATTTAAAAAGTTTGTCGGCATAATAAGAGACGCTGTGCTCTGTTTTAAAATGAGTTTCTACTAACATATTAAATTCACGCAATAATTCTATTTTGGTGTTTTTAGTAGTTTCCACAAAACCTTCTTTTGCTTTTAGCAATCGGGTACTTATTATAATGAAACGCGCCATGAGCATACGTAACATTTCGGCTTGTATGCTGTCTTTTGTTTCAAATTCGTCCATAAAAACTTCGTGGAGAATAGAGAATTTATGGGCTTCTTCTTGGCTTAGACCTATAACAGGGACATGCACATTTCCAAAAAATAATAATCCAGCGCAACTTACTTCTTGGTCGTGATCTTTAATGCAATAAAATTCCTGGTTAAATTGATAGACCACTAAATTTTCACCTGTAACAAACTGTATATATTGTACAGGTGTTAAAACTAGTAAACTATTGGGTTCAATGGTGTAAGGAATACTATCCACAACAATTTCGGCTTTGGTTGCGTTAGTTCTAATGAAGGTATATAACCCGGCTTGAGTAGATACTTTATAGCTATTTAATAAGGCTTCGTTACCAATTTTTAAAATTGCGTTAGTCGAAAATTCGGTGAAAGTTTGTTCCATAAAATCTTAGTCTTATCATTTTTAAAAACATTACATAGTCAATAATTTATTGGGGAAAACACAATACTTCTACCATGGCAGATGTATTGTTTTTAAGTTTCATATCTTCGTCCTTTCCTAAAACATCTATGTCGTGGCGTATAAACCAAATCATAATCAAGTAAAAGCAAAAAAGCATCTGGGTCAGCATTTTTTAAATGACGAATCGGTTGCAGAACGCATAGCTGATACATTAACATTAAATAATTATAAAACCGTTTTAGAAATAGGTCCAGGTATGGGCGTGCTTACTAAGTATTTGCTAAAAAAACCAGTAACGACTTATGTGGTAGAAATTGATACAGAATCGGTGGAATATCTGCAGGCTAACTATCTCAATTTAGCGCCTAGAATAATAGAAAAAGATTTTTTAAAGTACGATTTAAATGAATCTTTAAATGGCGAACCCTTTGCTATTATTGGTAATTTTCCCTATAATATTTCAACACAAATTGTTTTTAAAACCTTAGAAATGCGTGATCAAATTCCTGAATTTTCAGGGATGTTCCAAAAAGAAGTAGCCGCACGTATTTGTTCTAAAGAAGGTTCTAAGGTTTATGGAATCCTTTCGGTTTTGGTACAAGCTTTTTATGATGCCGAATACTTGTTTACGGTGCCACCAAACGTGTTTAATCCGCCACCAAAGGTAGATTCTGGTGTGTTACGACTTATCCGTAAAGAAAATTATTCATTGCCTTGTAACGAAAAAATGTTTTATAAAGTGGTGAAAACAGCTTTTCAGCAACGTAGAAAAACACTTCGTAACAGTTTAAAAACATTCGATTTGTCCGATAATTTAAAAGCAAATAGTATCTTTGGCCAACGCCCAGAGCAATTAAGCGTCGCTTCTTTTATAGAGCTTACGCAATTGTTAGAAAACGATCAGTAGAACCTTTTAAATTTTCTGAATTTGTTTGAAGAAAATGAAAACATACAGTTCGAGTTAACAAAAGAACTCCTCCAGCAAGCAGAACAGCTTATTGCGGCTAAAGATGATAAGCAATTAAAATTACTTTTAGACGAGTTTCACCATGCCGATATTGCCGAAATTCTAGATGAGTTAAATCTAGAACAGGCTATGTATGTTATTAAATTATTAGATTCTGACACTACGGCCGATATTTTAATGGAACTCGATGAAGATAATCGAGAAAAAGTATTACAAAATCTTTCCGCCAAAGAAATTGCCGATGAAATTGAGGCTTTAGATACCGATGATGCTGCCGATATTATTGCCGAACTTCCAGAAGAACGCCAGCAAGAAGTTATAGCCCATATTGAAGATTTAGAACATAAAGCAGAAATTACCGAACTTTTAGCCTACGATGAAGATACTGCTGGTGGGCTTATGGCAAAGGAGCTTGTAAAAGTATACGATACCTGGACGGTTGCAGGTTGTTTACGTCGTATTCGCGGCCAAGCCGAAGAAGTTACCCGTGTGCACTCTGTTTATGTAGTGAATAGGCAAAATAAGCTTGTAGGTCGTCTATCGTTGAAAGATTTAATTGTAGCCAAAAACGATAAAAAAATTGCCGATATTTATATATCAAATGTCGATTCAGTAAATGTACACGATGATGTGGAAGATGTTGCTAAAGTAATGGCAAAATACGATTTAGAAGCTATTCCTGTAGTCGATAACAACCAAATACTGTTAGGACGTATTACCATCGATGATGTTGTAGATGTAATTAAAGAAGAAGCTGAAAAAGATTACCAATTAGCCGCCGGTATATCGCAAGATGTGGAGGCCGATGATAATATTTGGGAACTTACCAAAGCCCGTTTACCGTGGCTATTAATTGGTATGTTTGGCGGTATTGGTGCTGCAAGTATTATTGGGGGGTTTAGCGGTGCGATGAAAAGTTTTCCAGAATTATTAATGTTTATTCCTCTTATTCAAGCTACCGCTGGAAATGTTGGTGTACAATCCTCAGCTATTGTAGTTCAAGGGCTTGCAAACAACACCATAAAAGGTAAATTATTAAAACGTTTATTAAAAGAATCTGCGCTTGGGTTGGTAAATGGTGCAGCCATTGCGTTAATAGTATTACTTATTAGTCATTTTGGGTTTAAAACCACCTACTTTGTTTCTATGACTATTGGTGTTGCGCTTATTACAGTAATTATTATGGCCGCCTTAATTGGTACCTTTGTGCCTATTATTTTAGATAAACGCGGTGTGGATCCTGCCATTGCAACAGGACCATTTATAACAACGAGTAATGATATATTTGGGATATTAATTTATTTTCTTATAGCAAAAATGATACTCGGTTTTTAAACTGTTTTTCGCTATTTCATTGTATAAAACATAGCAATTAAATAAAAAAACATTGTAAATTTATAGTATGAAAATTCTACATTTAGATACTAATCATGAGTTGTTAATTAATCAATTAGCACAAGCGGGATTTATAAATCATGAAGATTATACGTCCTCAAAAGCTATAATTGAAGCCAAAATTAGTGAATATGATGGTATTGTTTTACGAAGTCGTTTCACCATAGATAAACAATTTCTCGATGCGGCAACTCGTCTTAAATTTATAGGAAGAGTAGGTGCAGGATTAGAAAATATAGATTGTGAGTACGCCAAAGAAAAGGGCGTGTATTTAATTTCCGCACCCGAAGGTAATAGAAATGCCGTTGGCGAGCATAGTTTAGGCATGCTACTGTCTTTATTTAATAAATTGAATAAGGCTGACGCCGAAGTACGACAGGGACAGTGGTTGCGTGAAGCGAACCGAGGTATTGAGCTCGACGGAAAAACAGTTGGTTTAATAGGCTACGGCAATATGGGAAAAGCCTTTGCTAAAAAACTTCGAGGTTTTGATGTTGAGGTGCTATGTTACGATATAAAAGCCAATGTTGGTGATGCTAACGCCAAGCAAGTATCTTTACAAGAATTTCAAGACAAAGTAGAGGTTATCAGTTTGCACACCCCGCAAACACCACTAACGGTAAACATGATTAATTCAGAATTTATCAATGCTGTTAAAAAACCATTTTGGTTAATAAATACGGCCCGCGGAAAAAGTGTAGTGACCATAGATTTAATGAAAGCTTTAAAATCCGGAAAAATTTTAGGTGCCGGACTCGATGTTCTGGAATATGAAAAAGCATCATTCGAGAATCTGTTTTCTAATACCATGCCTGAAGCTTTTCAATATTTAATAGATGCGGAAAACGTATTATTAACACCACATGTTGCTGGTTGGACTATTGAAAGCAAAGAAAAATTGGCGCAAACTATAGTCGATAAAATTCTAGCTAAATTTTGTTAACTTTATGTTTTCAAAATAAAACCATGCCAGCTAAAGCCATAAGCGTTGAACACTATTTAAACGAATTACCCGAAGATCGAAAAGAAAGCGTAAACCAACTCCGTGAGCAAATTCTAAAAAATCTACCAAAAGGGGTTGAAGAAACCATGAGTTATGGTATGCTCGGCTATGTTTTGCCTCATACGGTTTACCCGAGTGGTTACCATTGCAATTCTAAATTGCCCTTGCCATTTATGAATGTGGCCTCTCAAAAAAACTTTATTGCGGTATATAGCATGGTGCTTTACGCAAAACCAGGTCTTAAGGATTGGTTTGTTTCCGAGTACGCTAAACGTTGTAAATATAAGCTAGATATGGGCAAAAGTTGTATTCGGTTTAAAAAAATGAACGATATTCCGTTTGAACTTATCGGCGAATTAACAGCGAAAGTAACCGCAGAGGAATGGATTGCACTTTATGAACATTCAATAAAAAAATAAATTATGAAACGTGTTACAGGAATTGGCGGTCTGTTTTTTAAAAGTAAAGACCCAAAAGCATCTAAAGATTGGTACAAAAAACATTTAGGATTTAATACCGACGATTATGGGAGTACCTTTTGGTGGAAAGATAAAGAAGGTAAAGATTGTTCTACCCAGTGGAGCCCATTTCCGGAGGATACTAAATATTACGAGCCCTCAAAAAAAGATTTTATGTTTAATTATCGTGTAGAAAATTTACACGAATTACTAAAAGTTTTAAAAGAAGAAGGTGTTACTATAGTTGGTGAAGTTGAAGAATATGAGTACGGTAAATTTGGATGGATTTTAGAGAATGATGGTAATAAAGTTGAACTTTGGGAGCCTAAGGATAGTGCTTTTTTGTAAATTCGCGGTACAACTCAACAACTTCATTTTAATTGACTTACTTAGAAATCCTTCAAGCTTATAATTTATCCCTTTTACAATGGATTGCCATTGGCTGTGCTGTATTTTTACTAGGCATGTCCAAATCAGGTATTAAAGGTATCGGAATTATTATTGTGGTTATCATGGCTTTTGTATTTGGCGAAAAAGCTTCTACAGGTGTATTGTTACCGTTACTTGTTTGTGCCGATATTTTTGCTGTTATTTATTATAATAGGCATGCGCAATGGGATATTATTAAAAAATTAATTCCTTGGATGATTGCCGGTGTACTTGTTGGCGTGTGGATTGGTAATGATATTTCGGAGTTATTTTTTAAACGACTTATGGCTATCATTATTATTTGTTCGGTGTTTATTATGTTCTATACCGAACGTAAAAAGTCGGATAGTATTCCAACCAATAAATGGTTTTCTTATGGAACCGGGTTTTTAACAGGATTTACAACGATGATTGGGAATTTAGCTGGACCGATTTCAAATATTTATTTTATGACCATGCGTTTTCCCAAAAACGAATTTATAGGCACCGCCGCGTGGTTGTTTTTTATAATAAATGTGTTTAAACTGCCTTTTCATATTTTTGTTTGGGGCACCATAACAAAAGAAACTTTGGTACTGAATTCTGTTTTAATTCCAGCCGTTATTATTGGTTTTTTCTTAGGAGCCTATATTGTAAAACTTATTTCTAACGTTAGTTACCGTCGGTTTATATTAATAGTGACCGCTATTGGTGGTTTTACTATGTTATTTAGTTAATTATCAATTCCTTAATTGATTCGATTTTTTGTTATCTTTACGGAATAAAAATTTAATATTTAAAATGGCAGACGAAAAAAATTTAGGCAATGACCTTAAGGATGGTGCTAAAAAGGCAGCAAATACAGTAAACGAAAAAACGAATGAATTTGCAGGAGAAGCAAAAGAGGCAGCTTCTAGTTTTACTAAAGGAGCTAATGAAGTATTAGCGAGTGAAAACAAAAAAATGGTTGCAGGGATTGTTGCTATTTTAATTGGTTCATTAGGAATACATAAATTTATTTTGGGTTATACTAAAGAAGGTATTATTCAAATTGTAGCAACATTTGTTACTTGTGGTATTGCTGGTATTATTCCTTTTATAGAAGGGATTATCTATTTAACAAAATCTGACGAAGAATTCTACAATACATACCAAGTAGGTAAAAAAGGTTGGTTCTAATTTAGAACATAGAATAAATATAAAAAAGCTGAAACATTTACGTTTCAGTTTTTTTATATTTATAAAAATGATTTAAGTTGCAGGGTTATTTCCTGTAAATTTTCGTTCCAATTCTGCTTGAAATTCTTCCATTACGGGTCTAACAGTACTTTCTGGTAAGTCGGCTATTTTAATGTACATTAGCCCATCTACAGCATTGTTAAATAATGGATCTACGTTAAATGCTACTAAGCGTGCATTTTGTTTAATATATTTTTTAAGAAGTACAGGCATGCGTAAAGCACCTGGCTCTATTTCGTCAATAAGTTTATCAAATTTATTTAAATCTGCTGCAGTTTCATCTAAAACAAAATCTTTATCAGCGTCTTTCAGTTTTACTTTAAATTCTTTTTTAGGGTGTACATATTGTGCTATATAAGGATCATAATAATGCGATTTCATAAACTCAATCATTAACGATTTTGAGAAATTTGAAAACTGGTTACTAATGCTTACCCCACCAATTAAAAATGAATGTTCTGGAAAGCGTAAAGTAGTGTGTACAATACCTTTCCAAAGTAAAAATAACGGCATTGGTTTTTGTTGATATTCTTTAATAATGAAGGCTCTACCCATTTCTATAGATTGGCTCATCATTTTGTGTAATTCGGGTTCAAAACGAAATAAATCTTGAAGATAAAATCCATTTATTCCGTATTTTTTAAATATTTGAGATCCTAAGCCCATTCTATAGGCCCCAGCAAGAATGTTTCTTTCACGGTCCCATAAAAACATGTGGTGGTAATATTGATCGAATTCATCTAAATCAGTAGCTTCATTCGTGCCTTCTCCAACTTCGCGAAAGGTAATTTCACGCAAACGCCCAATTTCAAGAAGTATATTAGGTACGGTTTCGGCTTGTGCTAAAAACACTTCGTAATTTTTACTTTCTAGAAGTCTAGAGTTACTTGCTCTAAGGCTTTCAACTTCTTTCATCATAATTTCGGAATCTACCGGAGTTACAATGTTTTTAGGTGCTTTTGGCGTTTTTAAAGTTGAAGAGATATTGTCTAGTATTTTTGATTTCTTTTCAAAAATATTAGACAGCATGTATGTTTTTTTTCTTAAGAAATTTGAAAAATCTTCTAATGAAACATGTTCTTTTTGGTCGGCAACCGAAATAGGTTTACCTATTCTAACTTTTATAACCCGTCGTTTTTGACTTAAAAGTTCAGAAGGTAATTTTGCCGTTCGGAACGTATCACTAATTTTAGAAAGCTTGTAAAACAACTTACTATTTTTAGCATGAAAATAAATAGGCACCACAGGAACTTCGGCGCGTTTTATAAGTTTAAGTGCAGGTTCCTCCCAAGGTTTGTCTATAACCAGTTTACCATCTCTATAGGTTGAAACTTCACCGGCAGGAAACAAACCTAACGGATATCCATTGCGTAAATGTAAAATAGCATTTTTAAAACCCGCTATGCTAGACTTGGCATCCTTTCTGTCTTCAAAAGGGTTTACGGGCATAATGTAAGGTTTCATCGGTTCTATGCGATGAAGTAAAAAATTCGCTATAATTTTAAAATCCTCACGTTGCTCTAGCATTAATTTTAAAAGTAAAATACCATCGATACCACCAAGGGGATGATTGGAAACGGTGATATACGCACCGCTTTTTGGGAGACGTTTTAAATCTTCTTCTGGTATTTCGAATTTAATTTGAAATTCCTCTAAAATTTTATCTAAAAATTCAACTCCTTCAAGATGATTATTGCGCTTATAAAACGTATTTAAAGTCGATATTTTAAGCAGCTTCATTAGTGTCCATCCAATAAAAGTTCCAATAAAACCATACCTATCTAGTTTTATTGCTTTTGCTACTTCTTTGGGAGTAACTAAGCTTGTATTTGTTACTTTGGTCATGGCTGTAAATGTACTAAAATATACTATTTAATTAAATAGTTACTATTTGAACGGTTTCTTGAGTTAATTGTTTTAGTAACACCGTTTTATCGGTTTCAATTTTATTTATGGCCATTTGGTTATAATGGCGAATGGTGTAAAGCGAGACATTTTGATTACAAACAACCTTAAATTTCGATTTTAATTGATGTAATAATTCTTCGAGAGTATTGTAGTTGTTTTCTATACAAACAGAAAAACTTATAGCCGAGTTTTGGATAACACCTACTTTCATTTTATACTGATGTAAAAGACTGAAAATAGTACTGATGTTTTCTTCAACAATATATGAAAAATTTACAGATGAAAGCGAAATTAAAACCTGGTTCCTCTTTACTATAAAACATGGAATTATAGGATTTAAAAGGCTGTTTTTACTAATTTTTGTCCCGTTGTCTTGTGGATTTAAAAACGATTTTACGTACAAAGGAATTTCCTTTCCCTGTAAGGGTTGTAAGGTTTTTGGGTGAATTACAGAGGCACCATAAAATGCCAATTCTATCGCTTCTCTATAGGACATATTATTTAGTAATTGTGCATTTTCAAAGTAACGCGGATCGGCATTTAATACGCCAGGAACATCTTTCCAAATAGTAACCTGTTCTGCATTTAAACAATACGCATAAATAGCAGCCGTATAGTCGCTGCCCTCGCGACCTAAAGTTGTAGTGAAATTATTAGAATCGCTACCTATGAAACCTTGGGTAATATTTAAAACTGATGTGTTAAATGTACTTGATATCAGTTGTTGGGTCTTGTTCCAATTTACTTGAGCTCGACGGTAATAATTATCGGTTTTTATGTGTTCGCGAACATCAACCCAATTATTGTTAAGCCCTCTTAAATTTAAGTATTCACTAATTATTATGGTTGAAAGGAGTTCGCCAAATCCGATAATTTGATCGTAAACAAAATTGTAATCGGGCGATTTGTTACTTATTAGAAACTGATTTAATTCTCTAAAAAAAACATTCACTTTTTTAAAAACGTCATGGTTTTCATTTGTGAATAAATCTAAAATAATTTCGTTATGAAACTTTTTAATTTCTTGTAAACTGCTTTGTAGTTGGGATTTATTTTCGAAATAGTTGTGAATAACAAGTTCCAATGCATTGGTGGTTTTACCTATTGCAGAAATTACAATTAGGGTGTTTTTATAACCCATTTTTTGTAAAATAGAGGCTACGTTTTTTATGCTTTGAGCATCTTTTACTGAAGCACCACCAAATTTATAGACTTGCATTTTGTTCAAAGTATTTTAAACGATCTTATTTTATATTTTTAATGTAGTTCTGTATGCCAACTTGGTCCAATTGTACAACATTCCAATCTCTCATAACATTAGCGCCTTGTTTTTCGTAAAAAGCAATCGCTGGTTCATTCCAATCTAGTACTTCCCAATTTATGCGTCTAACACCTAATTGGTGTCCGTACTTTACAACTTCGTCCAAAAGGGCGGTTCCAATACCCGAACCTCTCATGTTTTTACTAACAATTAAATCTTCTAGGTGAATGGTTTTACCTTTCCATGTAGAATATCTATGGTAAATTAAAGCAATTCCTTCGATGGTTTGGTTAATTTCGGCAATAAAACATTTAAATGCAGGTTGGGCCCCAAAACCATCATTTTTTAAATCTTCAATGGTTATTTCTACAGCTTCTGGTTCCTTTTCGAATATAGCTAACTCATTAATTAGTTGTAGTACTCTTGGCATGTCGTCAATGCGGGCATTTCTTATTGTAAAATTCATAAATATTATTGTTGTTTTTCAAAGATACTTTAAACTTCATAATTTATGGCAGATAAGTTTTACGAAATCGATGTAGTTTACATATTTTTATTGATATTTGTAGAAACAAAACAAATCATTTTTATGGCTCATAAGAAACAAACTTTAGGTGAATTTATTATTGAAAATCAATCGTCGTTTAAATATTCTTCAGGAGAATTGTCTAGTCTTTTGAATTCTATTCGTTTGGCTGCAAAAGTGGTTAATCACGAAGTAAATAAGGCAGGTTTGGTTGATATTATTGGCGCGGCCGGGGACACTAATATTCAAGGAGAAGATCAGCAAAAACTAGATGTATATGCGAATGATAAATTCATTCAAACCTTGACTAAAAGAAATATTGTTTGTGGAATTGCTAGTGAGGAAGAAGATGATTTTATAGCTATAAACAGTATTGATGAGAACCATCAAAATAAGTATATTGTGCTAATAGACCCGCTTGATGGGTCTTCTAATATTGATGTAAACGTATCAGTTGGAACTATTTTTTCAATTTATAGACGTATAACTCCTGTGGGAACTCCAGTAACTGCAGCTGATTTTTTACAAAAAGGGAGTGATCAAGTTGCGGCTGGTTATGTGGTTTATGGAACCTCGACCATGTTGGTTTACACTACAGGTGCGGGTGTTAATGGGTTTACATTAAACCCTGCTATCGGCTCGTTTTATTTGTCGCATCCTAATATGGAATTTCCAGAAGATGGTAGTATTTATTCTGTAAATGAAGGAAACTATATTCATTTTCCGCAAGGGATAAAAAATTATATTAAATATTGTCAGCAGGAAGAGGATGATAGGCCGTATACAGCTAGATATATTGGATCGCTAGTTTCAGATTTTCATAGAAATATGATAAAAGGTGGTATATATCTTTATCCACAGAGCTCTAAAAATCCAGAAGGAAAATTACGTTTGCTTTATGAGTGTAATCCTATGGCGTTTTTAGCAGAACAGGCTAATGGTTTTGCGAGCGATGGACTTATTAGAACTTTAGATGTTGTGCCTACAGAACTTCATCAACGTGTGCCGTTTATTTGTGGAAGTAAAAATATGGTTAAAAAGGCCGAGGAGTTTATGAAGAAAGGCTAATTGAGCTAAATATATTATAATAAAAAATGCGAGCTTTTGGGCTCGCATTTTTTTATACACTAAAACTATATTAATATTACATAGCAACTAAATCGCCAGATACATCTTTAGTTGGTAAGTTAGATTTACCCATTAAATAGATGTCTACTTGTCTGGCAGCTTCTCGACCTTCAGAAATAGCCCATACAATTAACGATTGTCCACGACGCATATCGCCAGCAGCAAATATGTTAGGAACGTTGGTTTGGTATTTGCCGTATTCTGCTTTGTAATTAGAACGAGCATCTTTTTTAATACCTAATTTATCTGCTAAAGTACTTTCTGGACCTGTAAAACCTAAGGCTAATAAAGCTAAATCACAAGGCCATGTTTTTTCTGTACCTGCAATTTCAATTAGTTGTGGACGTTGGCCAGGAACCATTTTCCATTCCACATTTACTGTTTTTAAAGCTGTTAGTTTACCACTGTCATCTTTTATGAATTCTTGGGTGTTAATTAGCCAGTTACGTTCGACACCTTCCTCATGAGAAGAGGATGTTTTTAATTGTAATGGCCAATATGGCCAAGGAGTAGTTGGTGAACGGTGTCCTGGTGGTTTCGGCATAATTTCAAAATTAACTACCGATTTTGCTCCATGGCGATTAGAAGTTCCTACACAATCCGATCCTGTATCACCTCCACCAATAACAATAACGTTTTTGTCGGTTGCTAATACTTGATCTTTAACATCTTTACCATAAAGTACTTTTGTTTGTTGGGTTAAAAAATCCATAGCTTGTACTACACCGTCGGCATCGATACCTGGCGTTGGTAAGCTTCGTCTTTCAGTTGCACCACCACATAATACTACAGCATCAAATGCTTTTAAATCTTTAACATCGTAGTTTACGCCAACATTTACATTCGTTTTAAAGGTAATGCCTTCGGCTTCTAGTATTTTTACACGACGATCAATAATGCCTTTTTCCATTTTGAAATTAGGAATTCCGTAGCGTAATAAGCCACCAACTTCATCATCACGTTCAAAAACAGTAACGGTGTGCCCAGCTCTGTTTAATTGTTGCGCTGTGGCTAAACCAGACGGTCCAGAGCCCACAATAGCAACTGTTTTTCCAGTTCTTCTTTTTGGAGGATGTGGTTTAATCCAGCCTTCTTTAAAAGCACGTTCTACAATGTTTTTTTCAATATTTTCAATTGAAATAGGGTCTTCAATGATACCTAATACACACGCTTTTTCACATGGAGCAGGGCATAAGCGACCCGTAAACTCTGGGAAGTTGTTTGTGGAGTGTAACAACCAAGAGGCTTTTTTCCATTCGCCTTGGTGTACCATGTGATTAAAATCTGGTATTAAATTACCAAGTGGGCAACCACTATGACAAAAAGGGATACCACAATCCATACATCTAGAACCCTGGAGTTCTTTCTCTTTTTCGGTTAATGGTATTGTAAATTCTTTATAGTTTTTTACACGGTCTTTTACGGGTGTGTAAGTCTCGTCTTGTCTTTCAATTTCTTTAAATCCTGTTACTTTTCCCATTGCCTATCCTATTGTTAATTCTTCTACCATTGGTTCTTCAGTTTCTAAGCGTATTAAAGCATTTTTATATTCGGTTGGCATTACACGAACAAAGTTGTCTATACTTGTTTCCCAATCCTCTAATAATCGTTTACCTAATTTACTTTCGGTATATGTTACGTGATTTTGAATAATTGCTTTTAAATCGGCTGCGTCTTCTGTTGTAATATCTTCAAACTCGATAGTTTCAGTATTACAAAGTCCGTTTACAAATTTATTTTCTGGATCGTAAACGTAAGCGATACCGCCACTCATACCTGCAGCAAAGTTTCTTCCGGTAGAACCAAGAACAATAACTTTACCACCTGTCATATATTCACAACAGTGGTCTCCTACGCCTTCAACTACTGCGGTTGCTCCGGAGTTTCTTACAGCAAAACGTTCGCCTGCAATTCCGTTTATATAAGCTTCACCTTGTACAGCTCCAAATAAACAAACGTTACCAACTATAATATTCTTTTCTGCTAAGAAATCTGCCTTTTCTGGTTTCTTTACAATTAATTTCGCTCCAGATAAACCTTTTCCTAAATAATCGTTTGTATTTCCATCGACCATAAAGGTTAAACCATGAGCTCCAAAAGCACCAAAACTTTGTCCGGCAGAACCTGTGAATTTAATATTTAAAGTGTCTTCTGGTAGACCAAGGTGTCCGTAAATTTTAGAAACTTCGTTACTTACAATGGCACCAACTGAACGGTCTGTATTTTTAACAGGGTACGATAAGTTCATTTTTTCTTTTCTGTAAAGTGCGCGATGTGAGTCTTTAAGAATTCTGAAATCTATAACGTTATCTAAATTATGATCTTGTTGTTCGGTGTTTTTAACCGACATTTGTTTGTATACTTCTGGTCTGTGTAAAATAGCCGATAAATCTAAACCTTTAGCTTTATAATGGTTTATAGCTTTGTTGGTATTAATTTTATGCGTTTGGCCAACCATTTCTCCTAACGTTCTAAAGCCTAATTGCGCCATAATTATTCTTAATTCTTCCGCAATATAATAGAAGAAGTTAATAACATGTTCTGGTGTGCCTTTAAAGTTTTTACGTAACTCTTTATCTTGAGTAGCAATACCTACAGGGCAGGTGTTTAAATGGCATTTACGCATCATGATACAACCAGAGGCTACTAATGGTGCGGTTGCAAACCCGAATTCTTCTGCCCCTAATAAAGCTGCTATTGCAACATCACGACCTGTTTTTAATTGGCCATCACATTCAACAACAATACGACTTCTAAGGTTGTTTAGTACTAAGGTTTGTTGTGCTTCAGCTAAACCAAGTTCCCAAGGTAAACCAGCGTGTTTTAGAGAGGTAAGTGGCGATGCTCCTGTTCCGCCGTCGTATCCTGAAATAAGAACAACATCGGCTTTTGCTTTAGAAACACCAGCAGCAATAGTACCTACACCAACTTCGGATACTAATTTTACATTAACTCGAGCTTCACGATTGGCATTTTTCAAATCGTATATAAGTTGTGCTAAATCTTCGATGGAATAAATATCGTGATGCGGTGGTGGTGAAATTAAACCAACAAATGGTGTCGAATTTCTAGTAGAAGCAATCCAAGGTAAAACTTTGTGTCCTGGTAGTTGCCCTCCTTCACCCGGTTTTGCACCTTGAGCCATTTTTATTTGAATTTCCTTTGCATTAGTTAAGTAATGCGAAGTTACGCCGAAACGTCCAGAAGCGACTTGCTTAATGGCCGAGTTTCTGCTATCGCCATTGCTGTCTTTTTGGAAACGTCTGCGATCTTCTCCACCTTCACCAGAATTAGATTTTCCTCCAATGCGGTTCATGGCAATCGCTAAGTTTTCGTGTGCTTCACGAGAAATAGATCCGTAAGACATCGCACCCGTTTTGAATCGTTTAACGATTTCAGTCCATGGTTCTACTTCATCTAAAGGAATGGGATCTAAATTATCGAATTCAAATAAACCACGAATGGTCATTAAATTTTTCGATTGTTCGTTTATAGCTTTTGCATAAACATCATAACTCGCTTGATCGCTTAGACGAACGGCTTGTTGTAGTTTGGCCACCGTTGTTGGGTTGAATAAATGGCGTTCGCCATTTCGTCTCCATCGGTAGTCGCCTCCAATATTTAATCCTAAGTTTTTATCAATAGTATTGTCTGGGTAGGCTTGTTTATAACGTTCGGTAATTTCTTTTTCAATTTCATATAAACCAATACCTTCAATTCGAGAAGCGGTATATGGGAAATATTTTTCAACAAATTGAGAGTTGAAACCAACAATTTCGAAAATTTGAGAACCTCTATACGAGTGTAATGTTGAGATTCCAATTTTGTTCATGACTTTTAAAATACCTTTTCCAATGGCTTTGTTAAAATTATCAACGGCTTTTTGCTCATCCATACCTGTAATAAAGCCTTCTTTAACCTGTATTCTAATAATTTCATTAACCATATAAGGGTTTATAGCAGAGGCGCCATAACCAAATAAAGTAGCAAAATGATGTGGTTCACGTGGTTCTGCAGATTCGATAATAATATCGAAATAAGAACGCTTACGTAAACGGTTTAATTGGTGATTTACATAAGAACAAGCTAATAGACATGGAATAGGAGCAAATTCTTGATTGACACCTCTATCTGAAAGAATAATGATGTTTGTTTTGCGATCTAAGGCTTTTTCTATTTGCGCTATAATATCTTCCATAGCATCTTCTAGGCCATTAAGCCCTTGTGCTTTTGGATATAACATTTGAATAGTTTCAGCTTTAAAACCTTCAACTGAAATATTTCTTATTTTTTCTAAATCGGCATTAGAAATTACCGGGTTTTGAATTCTAAGTTTTCTACATTGCCTATCGGTAATACTGAAAATGTTTCTGTCTTTACCAAGATTTAAGCTAATATCTGTAACAATTTCTTCGCGAATACCATCTAAAGGCGGGTTGGTTACTTGGGCGAATAATTGTTTAAAGTAGTTTGAAATTAGTTGAGGTCTATCGGATAACACCGCTAAGGGTGTGTCTATTCCCATAGATCCTAAAGCTTCTTTTCCAACTTGAGCCATTGGTGTAATAACTTCTTGAATATCTTCAAACGTATAGTTAAATAAACGTTGTCTTGTTTTGATATCAATAGTTTCTATTGGGCAAGTTTCATTGTTGTAAGGAACGTCTTTTAAATGTAATCTTGTATTATCTAACCATTCTTTATATGGTCTTTCTGAAACAATTTTACTTTTTATTTCTTCATCTTCAATAATACGACCTTCGTTCATGTCTACCAAGAACATTTTTCCTGGTTCTAAACGTCCGTGTCTTTCAATATCTTCTGGAGCAATATCAACCACACCAATTTCTGATGACATGATTAATTTTCCACTTTTAGTTACGGTATATCGAGATGGTCTTAAACCGTTTCTATCTAATAAGGCACCAATATAATCGCCATCTGTAAATGGTACCGATGCTGGACCATCCCAAGGTTCCATGATACAAGCGTTGTACTCGTAAAAAGCTTTACGCTCTTCCGACATGGTAGCGTGTTTTTCCCAAGCTTCAGGAATCATCATCATCATGATTTCTGGTAATGATCTGCCTGTATGTGTTAATAGTTCTACAACCATGTCCATAGAAGCCGAATCGGATTTTCCTGGAAGTATAATTGGGAATAATTTTTCTATTTGTGGACCGAAAACATCAGATTTCATGATTTCTTCACGTACACGCATTCTGCTTACATTTCCTCTCAGGGTGTTAATTTCACCGTTCTGGCACATGTATCGGAATGGTTGTGCTAATTCCCATGTAGGCATGGTGTTGGTTGAGAACCGTTGGTGCACCAGCGCAAGGCGTGTTACTAAATCTATTTGTTGTAAATCGGTGTAGTATGGCCCAATATCTTCAGGCATAATAATACCTTTATATATTAAGGTACTTGTTGATAAACTAGGAACGTAGAAATAGGTGCTTTCAGAGATTTTAGATTGACTAATAGTGTGCTCTGTTATTTTTCTGGCCGCGTATAGTTTTGCTTTAAAATCCGCATCGCTAATATCATCGGTTTTTCCAATAAATAGTTGTTCAATGTTAGGTTCAGAAGCTGCAGCAATAGGGCCTAATTGAGAAGAATCTACAGGGACTTCTCGCCATCCTAAAATAGAAAGCCCTTGTGCTATAACTTCGTTTTCGAAAGTTGTTTTACAAAAATCGTATTGGTTTTTTACTTTAGGTAAGAATACCATACCAACAGCATATTCTCTTTGTTCTGGAATATTAAAATCGCATACGCGTTTAAAATAATCGTGTGGAATATCAATTAATAAACCAGCACCATCACCAGTTTTTCCGTCGGCACTAACGCCACCACGGTGTTCTAATTTTACTAGAATTTCTAATGCGTCGTGTATGATTTGATTTGTTTTTTCTCCTTTAAGATTACAAATAAAACCAGCGCCACAGTTTTCGTGTTCAAATTCTGGTAAATAGAGTCCTTGTTTCTTCAGCATAATCGTTTAAAAACTTGAGTTGAATCGTAAAGATATGTACTACGATTTAAAATACAATATTACTGTTTCATTATTTCGATTTTTTAGGCGAAGCGAAGATTAAAATAAGTATATATCAATAATATGACAGTTTTTTAATAAATACTCAATTGGGTTTTTTGCCATAATTACGGATGTGTGAATTAATGGTAATATTTGGTTGTTTTCTTAGATGGAATGATATTAAAATTCATAAAAAACTAATAATTGTTCAAGGAAAGTGTTGTTGAAAAACCAAAAAATAAATTTATTAGAAACAATACCCCTAAAAAATTAGGGTTAAAATTAAGTATTCAATAAAAATGGTTTAAATAACCCTTATTTTTATGGGGGTTAAAATAATTTAGTATAGTTTTGACGTGTTCTTAACTGATAAACAATAACTAATAACTATTAAAACGATTACAATTATGAAAAAAATTTTCACACTTTCAATGCTCTTTATGGCAACTGCAATATTTGCTCAAGAGGAAGAAACAAAAAAAATATCTATTAGTGGTAGTATTGATGCTTATTACCAAACTAATTTAAGTGCTTCAGATAATTTAGGTCAATCTTTTGGTACTTCATTTGCTGATCGAGAAGGATTTGCTTTAGGTATGGCTAATATTGTAACTTCTTATGAGGGAGAAAAAACAGGAATGGTTGCCGATTTAGTATTTGGTCCAAGAGGTGTTGATGCAGCAGGTGCTGGTAGTGATCTTTATGTAAACCAGTTATATGCTTACTGGAATGTTTCAGAGGGTACTACCTTAACTATGGGGCGTTTTAATACATTCTTAGGTTATGAAGTGATTTCTCCAGTAGCAAACTTTAACTATAGTACATCTTATTTATTCTCTAGTGGGCCATTTTCTCACTTAGGTTTAAAAGCCGATTTTTCTTTGTCTGATGATTTTAGCTTAATGTTAGCCATTATGAATGAAACTGATGTTTATGATAACATGAGTGGAGATTATTCATTTGGTGCGCAGTTAGGATATGCAGGTCAATATTTAAACTTATACTATGCTGCTGTAGGTCTTGGTTTTGAAATTGATTACACCGGTGGATTTGATTTATCTGATTCTTTTTTCTTAGGAATTAACGCCGCTTATGCTGATAATGATGGGGAAGGATTTACAGGAGCAGCCTTATATCCTCAAGTTGCTGTTTCTGATAGCTTTTCTTTAGGATTAAGAGGGGAGTATTTTGACTGGTTAAGTGATAGTGATAGTGCTATTGATGATCAAGATGTTCTTGCTCTTACTTTAACAGGTAGTTATACTTTAGAAAACTTAATTATTAAACCAGAATTACGTTTAGATAGTAATAGTCAGGAAGTGTATTTAGATGGTGATGCTGCGGCTACTAAAAGCTTAGCTGCTTTTACTTTGGCTGCTATTTATTCTTTCTAAGACTAATAAAATATTATAAATCCCTGTTTTAACGCGCAGGGATTTAAAACACTAGTATTAACTAACCAAAAAAAAATATAATATGATGTCAATATTAAATTTACCATTATTAATTCAAGATACCGCCGCTATTGAAGGCGATATGGGAATGCTCTGGATGCTTATATCGGGTATTCTAGTGTTCTTTATGCAAGCAGGGTTTTTTCTAGTAGAGTCTGGAATGACAGATTCTAAGAATGCTGTAAATATTGCTATGAAAAATTTCCTAGATATTGCAGTAGGCTCATTAGCGTTCTGGTTTATAGGTTATTCTTTAATGTATGGAGCAGATCAAGGTGGAGGGTTTTTCCACTGGGGAGGTTTTGCATTTTCTCAAGGTGCTGCCGATTTATTCTTCCAAACCGTATTTGCTGCAACTGCTGCAACTATTGTTTCTGGAGCTATAGCTGGGAGAACAAAATTTACAACCTATGCTGTTTTTAGTCTTATTTTAACGGCTTTCATTTACCCTATCGCTGGGGGTTGGGAATGGAATGGTGGTTGGTTAAACAATACCGATGGTATTATGCCAGCTGAATTTATCGATTTTGCAGGATCGTCTATTGTTCACTCTGTTGGTGGATGGGCAGCGCTTGTTGCTGCTTGGATGGTAGGTCCTAGAATTGGAAAATTCTTAGATGGTAAACCTGTTGAAATGCACGGTCACAACCAAATGTACGCTACTTTAGGTGTATTTATTCTTTGGTTAGGATGGTTCGGTTTTAATGGTGGTTCTCAATTAGCTTGGGGTGGTGACGATGCTACTGCTGCTTCTCAAGTTGTGTTAGTAACTAACCTAGCTGCTGCTGCAGGTGCATTAGGAGCTTTATTGTTAACTTGGTTTAAAAATGGAAAACCAAATTTAGGAATGACTTTAAATGGTGCGCTTGGTGGTTTAGTAAGTATAACTGCTGGTTGTGGAAACATGAGCGAGGTAGGTGCTGTATTAGCAGGTCTTATTGGTGGTATACTTGTAGTATTCGCTATTGGTTTTGTAGAAAAAACATTAAAAATTGATGATGCAGTAGGCGCTATTTCGGTACACGGTATTTGTGGTGCTTGGGGAACTTTAGTTATAGGTCTTTGGGGTATCGATGGTGATGCTGGAATAGGAATATTTAACGGTGGTGGTGCTGCCCAATTGGGTGCACAAGCTATTGGAGTTATAGCTTATGCGGTATGGGCTATTGTATTATCTTTCGTTTTCTTAGGGATTATGAAAAAGATTTGGGGGCTAAGAGTTTCTGAAAAAGAAGAAATAGATGGTCTTGATTGGTACGAGCATGGTTCTATTGCTTACCCAGGTAAGAGACAAAGAGAAATTGAAGAAGAATAAAATATATATTTAATTATTATTAAATCTAAAAAGGTGCCTGAAAATGGCGTCTTTTTAGATTTTATAACTTTTTGAGAAACATTTGATCTTAGGGTTTATACCACTTAAATATTTTATAATTTAACAAACTAAACTATTAAGAATTAAAATTATGAAAAAAATTGAAGCAATTATTAGAAAGTCAAAATATCGTGTAGTGAAAGAAGCTTTACATGATGTTGGGGTAATATTTTTCTCTTACTGGGACGTAACCGGTTTAGGTAATGAGAAAAAAGGCCATGTCTATCGCGGTGTTAGTTATAGTACTAGCGATATACAACGTAGATACCTGTCCATTGTAGTAAACGATGATTTTGCAGAAGCAACCATAAAAGCTATTATCGATTCTGCTGGAACAGGAGAAGTTGGCGATGGTAAAATATTTGTGTCCAATGTTGAAGAATGTTACAGAATTAGAACCGGTGAAAAAGGCAGTGACACATTAAAATAAATATATAATTAAACTAATAACATGGAATTACTTACAATAAATAATGTATGGATGATGATCTGTACGGCATTGGTTTTCTTTATGCATACAGGTTTTGCATTTTTGGAAATTGGACTAACTAGACAAAAAAACACATTAAACATATTATTTAAAAATATTCTAATTATTACTATTGGCTTGCTGTTATATTGCTTGGTAGGCTTTAATTTAATGTATCCCGATTTCGCTGAAGGATCTGCAGGGATTTTTGGTTTTGCTGGATTTGGATTAGAAGCCCCTCTAACTGCCGAAGGTGTTTTAGATTTAACATATAATCAGGGGTATACCTACTGGACAGACTTCTTATTCCAAGGTATGTTTGCTGCTACTGCTGCTACTATTGTGTCTGGAGCTGTTGCTGAGCGTATGAAAATAGGACCATTCATGATGTTTACTGTAATCTATGTTGGTGTTGTATATCCAATTGCTGGTTCATGGAAATGGGGAGGCGGGTTTTTAGATCAATTAGGTTTTTACGATTTTGCCGGATCTACCTTAGTACACTCTGTTGGTGGATGGGCAGCATTAGTTGCTGTATGTTTATTAGGCCCTCGTATAGGTAAATTTAAAAATGGAATCGCTCAGGCTATTCCTGGTCATAATATTCCATTAGCAACTGCAGGTGTTTTAATACTGTGGTTAGGATGGTTTGGATTTAACGGAGGTTCTGTGCTTTCTGCCGATCCAGAATTAACCTCTATAACTTTAGTAACCACTTGTTTAGCTGCTGCTGCAGGAGGAGTGGTTGCTGCTATGTTTACATTTATAAAATATAAAAACCTCGATTTAACCATGTTTTTAAATGGTATCTTAGGTGGTTTAGTTGGTATTACCGCAGGAGCCGATGTTATGACGCCAACGAGTGCTATTTTAATAGGAGCTGTTGCAGGTATACTTATTGTTTTAGCTGTTAACTTGGTAGATGCTTTAAAATTAGATGATCCTGTTGGTGCGATAGCTGTGCATTTAGTTTGTGGTGTTTGGGGGACTTTGGCTGTAGGTATATTTTCTACAAACCCAGAGCATACATTTTTGACACAATTAATAGGTGTTGTTTGTTATGCTGTATTTTGTATAGTGACTTCATTTATTATTATTTTTACTTTAAAGAAAGTAGTGGGTATTAGAGTTTCTGAAACCGAAGAGCTTGAAGGATTAGACGCGCATGAACATGGAATGGAAGCTTATCCAGATTTTAGATCTAATGATCATTAATAAAGAGAACTATTTGACTAATTAACCATATGTTTTGTTTCAAAAAAGGTGTTTTGCTTTAAGTAGAGCACCTTTTTATTTAAGGTGTTTGGTTCACTAAAAGCCGGAAACCATTATAAAAATTAATTAGCAAATAATACAAAAAGTAAATTGAGTTAATAATTTTGTATCTTTGTTCATATAATCTCGTGTGAACGGGATTTTTTTATTCCGAATGCTTTAATACTTATTATTGAATCATGTTTCGGAATATTTTTTTATTAAGTAAACAATGAAGTTATGAGTAAAGTATCATACTATACACCTGAAGGATTAAAAAAATTAAGAGCAGAGCTTAAACAATTAAAAGACGTGGAGCGCGTAAAAGCATCCAGAGCAATTGCCGAAGCAAGAGATAAAGGTGATTTAAGTGAAAATGCTGAATATGATGCAGCAAAAGAAGCACAAGGTATGCTAGAAATGCGAATTTCTAAGTTGGAAGACGCATTGGCAGGAGCTCGTGTTATTGACGAATCGCAATTAGATAATTCTAAAATTTTGGTGTTATCTAAAGTTAAAATTAAAAATCAAACCAATGGTATGGAAATGAATTATACCTTGGTAGCCGATGGTGAAGCCGATTTGGCTACCGGAAAAATATCGGTAAATTCACCAATAGGGAAAGGGTTGTTAGGTAAATCTGTTGGAGATGTAGCCGAAATTCAAGTGCCAAATGGTGTAATAAAATTTGATATTGTTGAAATTACTAGATAGTAAAAACAGTGCGTTGTTTTAATGTCTAGGGCATAATAAGATTAAAAAAGTAAAAACGATATATAAAAACACAGATTATGGCATCTATTTTCACTAAAATTATAAACGGAGAAATTCCATGTTATAAAGTTGCAGAAACCGAAGATTTTTTAGCTTTTTTAGATGTTAATCCTAATACAAAAGGTCATACCCTTTGTATTCCTAAAGTGGAAGTTGATAAAATTTTCGATTTAGATGAAACGACTTATAGTGGTTTAATGGCTTTTTCTAGAACGGTAGCTTTAGCCTTAGAAAAGGCCGTGCCATGTAACCGTATTGGAGTTTCTGTTATTGGTTTAGAGGTGCCTCATGCTCACGTGCATTTAATTCCTTTACAATCTATGGAAGATGCTCGCTTTATTAAAAAACAAACGCTAAGCCCTGAAGAGTTTGTTGCTATTGCCGAGTCTATTAAGGCAAATTTATAATACCATTATAAATTAAAATACTAATAATAGCAGATACTATTATAAAGGATGCAATTCCACCAATAACATAGGCTGGTTTTTTTAATCGTAGCGATGCTTTTTTGGGTACAAAGGCTTTTTTCTGATATTCTAAAACGCGTTCTATGTCGGTGTCCCACTGTACGGGATATATTATAGAATGGCAAGTTTTACACGTAAGTACGTGCTCAATGTCTGTGGTGATACGTTTGTAAAATGTGGTTTCAATAAAACGTTGCTTAAAGGTGAGTTGCATGCCAGCGTTGCTATAACATTCTGGACAGTTGTTTTTTAAAACGACTTCTTTTACGGTTATTAATTTGTCTTGTTTCATGCTAAGCGCATTTCAGCGTGATTAAAAAGATGGTGCCTTTTCCTATTTCCGATTGTAAAACTTTTATTTTTCCGTTGTGGAAATCTTCAATAATACGTTTTGTGAGCGACAAACCCAAACCCCATCCACGTTTTTTTGTTGTGTAACCCGGTTCAAAAATTTTATTAAAGTCTTTTTTTGCAATCCCTTTTCCGGTATCAGTAATGCTAATACTTACCTGTTGCTCTAATTGCGAAATTTTAATTTGAAGTTTGCCGCGGCCTTTCATAGCATCAATCGCATTTTTAACCAGATTTTCAATGGTCCAGCTATAGAGTTGTTTGTTTAGTTTTACCGGAATAGGATCTACTGGCGTTTTTATTTCAAAATCGATTAATTTTGATGAGCGTGACTTTAAATAATCAAAAGCATCAATAGTTTCTTTAATAATATCGGCCGTATCCAAGGTAGGTACAGACCCTATTTTACTAAAACGTTCGGTAATGGTTTGTAGCCGGTTAATATCTTTTTCAATTTCTAAAATGTATTCTGGGTTTACTTCTTCAGTTTTTAAAATTTCAGTCCAACCAATTAATGAGGATAGCGGTGTGCCTATTTGATGTGCTGTTTCCTTGGCCATACCCGACCATAATTTGTTTTGCACCGCATTTTTGTTGCTGGTATAGAAAAAGTAAATTAATGCAGCAAATAGAAATATTATAAGCAATAATGCCAGCGGATAATATTTTAGTTTATTAAGCAGCGGCGAGTTGCCGTAGTAAATAGTGCTTACAATAGTATCGCCCATTTTTACGTGTTTGGGTGTGTTTTCTTGCTTAAATTTTGCTATTAATTTTTGCACATAAATAGAATCGGTAACTTTTGCTTCATCAATATTGTTGTAGCTTCCTAGACTACCATCTTCATTAATAACAAGCATTGGAGTGGTTTTGTTGCTGCTTAAAATTTTTAAGGTAAGTTCTAAATTGCCGTTAGTATCATCATTTATAAAATCGGTTTGGGCAAACGACCAATTTTCCATTTTTATACTTTCTTCTTTCTTAAAATGTTGAAAGAATTCGTAAGTATTCCATAGAATTAGCGAGACAATAATAAAGGATATACCTATCATTACCCAGCGGAATGCTGTATTATATTTGGTGAAATTCATATTGTAATTAATTGTGGATTAATATAATGTAAATCTGTTAATATTATTGTTCAAAGTTGTTAGTAAATCTGTTTTTAGTTAAACCTTATAATAGTTACCTTTGCAAAAGTTTAGAACTTAATGTGGCCTCTATAAACTTAGAGGATTTCAATAAAAAAATAAAAATATAAGTGTATTATGCAATTAACTTGTTGTTATGTTGTATTTTACAGCATTGATGTCTAAGAAGAAGTTTTGGCTTAAAGGCCTTTTAAATTTACGAATACTAATAAATATATAGATTAAATGGAAGTTCAGGGACGAGTAAAAATGGTTGGAGAAACTCAAACTTTTGGAAGTAATGGGTTTAGAAAAAGAGAAATTGTAGTCACTACAGACGAGCAATACCCACAACATATTATGGTGGAATTTGTGCAAGATAAAACCGAATTATTAAATAGTTATAAAGAGGGGCAACAAGTAAAAATTAGCATTAACTTACGTGGTAGAGAATGGGTTAATCCACAAGGTGAAACTAAATATTTTAACTCTATTCAAGGATGGAGAATTGAAGCGATACAACCAGAAGGTTCTGCTGATCCAAGCTTACCTCCAGTGCCACCTGCAGATGCTTTTGCTCCAGCAACGGATTTAAAAGAGGATGATCATGACGATTTACCTTTCTAATAAAAGACTTTGTGTTTCCGCGAAAGTGGGAGTCTTATAAATTAAACCTCAATATTTTTATAAAAATGTTGAGGTTTTTTATTTTTACTTCGCTTAAACCTGTTTTATTGGTACGGTTAATTAAAAAAATTATATGCAGTATTTAAATGATAATTTACAATTCCCCGATGTCTCGGAAGCATCTCCCGAAGGTGTTTTGGCTATTGGTGGCGATTTGTCCGTAGATCGATTATTACTCGCCTATAAATCGGGTATATTTCCTTGGTTTGATGCTGAAGAACCCATTGTATGGTGGTCGCCCGACCCTCGTTTTGTACTGTTTCCAGAGCGTTTGAAAGTTTCGAAAAGTATGAAACAGGTTCTTAGAAATGGTGATTTTGAAGTTACTGTAAACAGAGATTTTAAAACAGTAATTGCCGAATGCTCTAAAGTGAAACGCAACGGACAAGCAGGCACCTGGATAACCGAAAGTATGATTAAGGCTTATGTAGATTTACATGAACAAGGTTATGCGAAATCTGTAGAAGTTTGGCAAAATAATAAACTTGTTGCCGGACTTTATGGTGTAGATTTGGGTAATGGTGTGTTTTGCGGAGAGAGTATGTTTACTAAAGTGAGTAATGCCAGCAAAGTGGGCTTTATTACATTTGTACAAAACACCAATTATAAACTAATTGATTGTCAGGTTTACACCAATCATTTAGAAAGTTTGGGAGCAGAAGAGGTTTCTAGAGATAGATTTTTGGGGTATTTATAATTTGTTTGTTAAATACTCAAAACCGCCTTAGTTAAAACAAATAAGTAATGTTTAGTTTCAATATTAAGAGCTTCTCCCCGATGTTCTAAACCCGTTTGTAGTTTTAACGAATCGCTTAATTTCCAGCCAATTTGTGCAGTCGTGCGTTCGTCTAATTCTGGTTTGCTTTTTTCGCTTAGGCTTTGAAGCCCTTCCAAAGCACCAGTAAAATAGGCTTCGCCAATATCGAGTTTATCCCCTTTTAATGGTAGATTCATGGAAAACCGATAGCGTTGTCTAAAAATAGTTTTAGCCTTTAAAAAGCGCTGTTCTGCTCTAAATCTGTGGATAAATTGTGTTCTTTGTTTTTGCGGTTTATAAGTAAATTGTTCTATAAATCGTAATTCATCGCTACCGCTATCAAAAGGATCTCGCGTTCTATAATAAACACCTAAGCTTAAGGCATGACGTTTATCCATTTTTAATTTTGAAAGATGATAGAAATCTACTTGTTGTTGCTGGTATTGAAAATGTCTGTCTTGATATAAAAAATATCGAGATCTGAGAGTGAAATTCATCTCATAACTCTGCGAAACCTTTTTATTTATCGCGAATCTTGTTTCACCTAAAGTAGAAAAATGGTCTTGAGCTAAAGATTTAAAGCTTATAAAAATGAAAAAAATAAAGATTGACTTTTGTAAATAGGGCATACTTGTAATGTTGTGACTGGTTTTTAAAAAGGTTACACTTCGGCATATCTAAAACACCCAACTTCGTGATCGTTTACCATACCTGTGGCTTGCATGTGGGCGTAAACTACAGTAGAACCTACAAATTTAAAACCACGTTTTTTTAAGTCTTTACTTAAAGTATCGCTAAGTGCTGTGTTTGCAGGAGCGCTTTTATAATGTTTAACACTATTTTTAATAGGTTTGCCATCTACAAAACTCCAAATATATTTACTAAAACTACCAAACTCTTTTTG
Organism: Algibacter pacificus; assembly: GCF_008033385.1. Taxonomy (GTDB): domain Bacteria; phylum Bacteroidota; class Bacteroidia; order Flavobacteriales; family Flavobacteriaceae; genus Algibacter; species Algibacter pacificus. The sequence continues at coordinate 317,861 of NZ_VOGY01000003.1, forward strand.
GATTTCTATAAAAGCTTGGGCATTGCTAACTGTGGCTTTTATTTTTAATTTATTACGAATAATGCCGGCGTCTAAAAGTAATTCGTCCATTTTGGTTTGATTGTATGTCGCTATTTTTTTATAATCAAAACCATCAAAAGCTTTCCTGAAATTTTCACGTTTTCGTAAAATAGTAATCCAACTCAGTCCAGCCTGAAATGTTTCTAATATTAGGAATTCAAAAATAGTAGCATCATCATAAACAGGAACACCCCATTCTTCATCATGGTAAGCTTCATATAAAGCATCGCCTTGGCACCAGCCGCATCTGTGTTTCGTCATTGTAATCTATATTTTTGTTGTTAACCTCTAACAAAAAAGGATGAAAGCTATAATTTCAATTTATTAATAGCGTTGAATCTAAAAAAAATATCATAAAAATGGAATAAAAAGAGACTTTAAAAGGGGATGAATTTTTATTCTTTTGCTAGGAGTGTAAGTTTAGCAATAAAAACATGACAAAAGTCAGCGTAAATCAAAATACAAGATGCTAATTTTGTATAAGTTAAATAATAACATTATGAGCGACTCTATTATAAATTCAGGATTAAAAAATAGTTTTACTTACCAAGTTTATAGAGATTTGGTAAAACAGTTAGTTGAAAAAAACGGAAATACAGGTCCTGAGCAAAAGGAGGATTTGGCAAATTATACGAAGCTCAATGATAAGCGCATGAAACGTTGGGATAAAACGATTAAAATTTCTGAAGGCGATAAAAAGCAAATTGAGGCTTTTGAAAAAAAAACCACCTGGCTTGTAATTACCGAAAGCTGGTGTGGCGATGCAGCTCATGTGTTACCAGCGATTAATAAAATAGCCGAATTAAACGATAATATTGATATGAAGGTCGTACTTCGTGATGAGAATTTAGAACTTATGGATGCTTTTTTAACCAATGGCGGTCGTGCTATTCCTAAACTAATTATGATTGATGATGCTACGGGAGATGTTTATAACACCTTTGGACCACGACCAAGTGAAGCCACGAATTTAGTTAATAGATTTAAAGCTGAAAATGGAGCATTAACAGCAGAATTTAAGGAAGATTTACAACACTGGTACAATAAAGATAAAGGACAGAATATTATAAAAGATATCACTAAAATTCTTTCGGAAGTAAGCCCGGTTTCTGTGGTTTAATTTTTTCCTATAAAATTGAAGGTAATACTTCCAATTTGAGATGCCTTGGAGCCTTCGCTACTAAATTTAGATTTTTTGGCGTATTCCAAGGCATGTTTTATTAAACAAGCATTGGACGTGTTAGAGGAGCTGTTTACATAAGTATCTGTAACGTTTCCCTTAGCATCAACAGTAATATTTATAACCACTTTGCCATCCACTTCACAAAGGTAAACTGGCACAGGAATATAGATTTTTTTCCGGTTTGATAACGAGTAGCTTATTGTACTTTTAGAGTTGTTAGATTCCTCGTTTTGTTTTTCAAGTAAATCGTTTATTTTATTGAAAGATGATAATTGATCTTCATCAAGTTTAGAATCTATAGGTTCATGTTTTTTAGAGTAAGATTCCACAGCATTTAGCGGGCTATTTTCATTTTGAGGCACATAATCTTCCGGAGGCGCCACTCTTTTATAAGCAGGTGCAAAATGCTTATTTTTTTGAGCTTCATTAAAAGCAGCATTGGTTTCGGCCTTCGCGTTATTTAGTTTTTCTAAAATTTGAAGCTGTTTTATTTCTTCTTCGGTAAGTGGTTTTTCAGGCTCTAATTCGTAGTAGCTTTCAGCGGCTAATTTAATTTGCTGTTTTATATTAATATTGAACATAACAAGTAATACGGTTCCCGAAATGAGAAGCGTAACAAGCAAAGCTTTATGTTGATCGGTTAGGTTCAAATCGATAAATTAACGGGCAAATATTTAGTAAATATACGTGAAAACGTTGAGTTTAGACGTTTAGTGATGTTATGAACTCCTCGACAGAAACTCCGTTTTTTACATCAAAATCACCAATTTTTGTTCTTCGTAAAGCGGATAAGTAAGCACCAGATTCTAAAGCCTTTCCAAAATCCTGCGCTAGTGAGCGAATGTAAGTGCCTTTGCTACAAACAATTCTAAAATCAATATTTAAACCATCGATTTTCGTGATTTCAAATTCTGAAACATGAACGGTTCTCGATTTAATATCTACGGTTTCACCAGCGCGAGCATATTCATATAAGCGTTTTCCGTCTTTTTTTAGTGCTGAAAATATGGGCGGAAATTGTTCAATATCTCCTGTAAATTGCTCTGTGGTTTTATGAATTAAATCTTCGGTAATATGTTTGGTTTCAAAGGTTTCGTTGACTTCTGTTTCCAAATCATAAGACGGTGTAGTGCCGCCTAAAACAAACGTACCAGTATATTCTTTTATTTGTCCTTGGAACGTATCAATTTGCTTGGTCATTTTTCCGGTACAAATCACCAATAAACCTGTGGCCAAAGGGTCTAAAGTTCCTGCATGACCAACTTTTATTTTCTTTATGTTGAACGCCTGTCGGATTTCCCAACGCAGTTTGTTCACTACCTGAAAAGAGGTCCAAGTTAGTGGTTTGTCAATTAATAGAACTTGGCCTGCTTGATAATCCTCGGCTGTTTTCATATTAACTTAATAAAGAATAGGCAATGGCAATAACACCAACCACTAAGCAATAAATAGCAAAGTAAGATAGTTTGCTTTTCTTCACCAAAGAAATCATCCAAGTACACGCAAATAAACCAGCAACAAAAGCGGCAACAAAACCAATGGAAAGGGTAGTGAAATTTCCGCTATCGTAAGCTAAATCACCACTTAAAACATCTTTAGCTATTTTCCCGAAGATTAATGGTACGACCATTAAAAATGAAAAACGAGCAGCTTTTGTTTTATCGTTTCCTAATAAAACCGATGTGGAAATTGTAGCGCCCGATCTAGAAATACCTGGTAACATGGCAATAGCTTGAGAAATACCAATAATAAAAGCATCTTTAAAGGTTACGTTTTTATTGGTGTCCTTGGCTTTATCGGCTAAATACAATAAAACTGCGGTTACAATAAGCATGCAGCCTACCAATAAAATGTTTCCACCAAAAAGTGACTCTAATTGTTCTTCAAAAAATAAACCAACAATTACAGCCGGAATCATAGAAATAGCAATTTTTGAAATGAATTGTAAATCTTCATTCCATTCAAATTTTAAGGCTCCTTTTAAAAGATCGAAAATATCTTTTCTAAAAATAACCATAGTACTCAGCGCTGTTGCAAAGTGTAGTACTACAGTAAAAAGTAAACTTTGTTCTGCGACTTGAGTATCGCCTAAAATAGCTTTTCCTATTTCTAAATGTCCACTGGACGACACCGGTAAAAATTCAGTAAGTCCTTGAATAATACCGAGTATAATTGCATCTATTATTTCCATAGGGCAAAAATATTAAAATTGAGTTACTAACGTCATGTTAATCTTATAAAAATTTGATACTTTCAAAGTGGAATTGCTAATTCTAGAAAAACAAGGCAGAATTATTAAATATTCTTGATAATTAAATAGAGATGAAAATTGTACTAGCCCCCGATAAATTTAAAAATTCCTTAACCGGTTTGGCGTTTTGTAAGGCTGTTGAAGCAGGGATCCATGCTGTAAATCCGGATATTGATATTTTAAAATTACCACTTGCCGATGGAGGAGATGGTACTATTGATGTTGTAAATTTTTATTTGAAAGGTGATATTGTTTCGGTTGAAGTTCATAATCCGTTTTTTAAACTTATCAAAGCGAATTATTTATATGCTGAAGATTCTAAAACAGCTTTTATTGAAATGGCTGAAGCATCGGGAGTAAAATTATTACAGCCCGAACAATTCGATTGTAAAAATGCCACTACATGTGGTACAGGCGATATGATTTTGGATGCCTTAGATATAGGAGCCGAAACCATTATTTTGGGTATTGGAGGGAGTGCCACCAACGATTGTGGTATTGGCATGGCAACCGCGTTGGGATATCGTTTTTTAGATGAAAATGAACAGGAGGTTAAGCCTATTGGTGCTAATTTATCAAAAATCAAATCGATTGAAGCAACCCATGTACATCCCAAAATGGGTGACGTCAGTTTTAAAGTGGCTTGCGATGTTACCAATCCGTTATACGGGAAACATGGGGCGGCTCAGGTTTATGCGGCTCAAAAGGGGGCTACTACGGCCGATATTAAAATGTTAGATGCTGGTTTAACGTCTTTTTCCGAAATTTTAAATGCTGTATTTGGTATCAATGCGCAAAGCATTGAAGGTGCGGGTGCTGCTGGCGGGATGGGGATAGCATCAAAAGTATTTTTAAATGCGACTTTAGAATCCGGTATTCAGCTTATTAAGGATTTAGCAAATTTTGATGAACACTTGAATGATACCGATTGGATTATTACAGGAGAAGGGAAGCTTGATACACAAACCATGTCTGGGAAAACGATACAAGGCGTGTTATCTTCCGCGAAAGCGAAACAGATAAAAGTTGCTGCTTTTTGCGGCGCTATAGATTTGGACGAAAATGAAGCCAAAGCAATCGGGATAGAATACACCGATGCTGTTATGAATTACGCTGAAAATTTAGAAGATGCTATGAAAAACTCTAAAATTTACGTAGAAAAAATGGCTAAGCTATTTACTAAGCAATTATAAAAATTTGTTTTAAATCCTGAGTCATTTCGGCGATAGGAGAAATCACACTCTGCTTGTGTATGTTGAGTTTGTTTATGTGATATCTCACTTCGATAGACATGACAAATAGTATAAACATGATGTGTAATTATATTGTCCCTGTCATTTCGACGATAGGAGAAATCACATCACCTTGAGTGTATGCCAGTATAGAGGAAGTTAAGTTTTACGCAACTTCAATAGAGGATTATAAACTTAATTATCAAGTAAAAATTTATGGTTTAGTCTTTTCAACGTAAGGAGAAATCACACTTTGCTTACGTTTGTTTATGTGATGTCTCACTTCGATCGACATGATAAATTGGGTAAAAATAAGCAGTCATTGCAACGTCATAATTTTTGGTAAGAAGGAGAAATCACATAACAGTGAGCTCATCTAAAACCGCCTTACTTCTTATCAGGATTTAACAAAATAGCATAAATCTGAATACCAAATCCAATTATAATAAGCATGGGAGCCAAACGAATACGTCTCCAGCTAAAAATTTCTGGGTTAAAAACCGCAGGATCGTCACTTCCACCGCCAGACATTAAAATAAAACCAAGCGCAATAATAGCGAGACCAATAAACATAAATTTATAGTTCTTTTTACCAAATACAAAGGTCGCTTTTGCGGCTTCTTTTTGTTTTTTCTCTCCCATAATATTATAGATATTGCTCTTTTTTATAACCAAAAAGCAAAGTAACAGTTTTTATTTCTTAAATTTTGTTAAGTGTATTTACTTTTTTTAATCTGGTATGCCATAGGTGTCAATAACATAATCTAAATCTTTATCACCACGACCACTTAAATTGACTAAAATGGATTGTTTTGGTTTTTTTTGAGCAAGTTTTAAAGCGTAAGCAACGGCATGCGAACTTTCTAAAGCAGGAATAATACCTTCCAAACGGCTTAATTCAAAAAAGGCATCAATACATTCTTTATCTGTAATAGAATCGTAAGTTACTTTTTCTAAATCTTTTAGCATACTGTGTTCTGGTCCAACGCCTGGGTAGTCTAATCCACTAGCAACCGAGTGTACGGGTGCTGGTTCGCCATTTTCATCTTGTAACACATAGCATTTAAAACCATGGATCATACCAGGTTTTCCTAAAGTCATGGTTGCGGCGTGATCTCCCATTTTAAAAGATGTTCCGCCGGGCTCAATGCCATAAAGTGTACATTCATCATCAAATAAAAATGCAGAAAATATACCCATAGCATTACTACCGCCGCCAACACAAGCCACTACATTGTCGGGTAATTCACCGGTCATTTCAAAAAATTGATCTTTAGCTTCAATCCCTACAACACGTTGAAAATCTCTCACCATCATTGGGAAAGGGTGTGGCCCCACAACAGAACCAATACAGTAAATAGAATTTATTGGGTCTTTTAAATAGGCTTCAAAAGCGCTATCTACGGCTTCTTTTAAGGTTTTTAAACCATGAGTCACGGGTACAACAGTAGTGCCTAAAATTTTCATACGTTGTACATTTGGATACTCTTTAGCAATATCCACTTCACCCATGTGTATTTCGCACTCCAATCCAAAATAGGCTGCCGCAGTTGCTAAGGCTACACCGTGTTGACCAGCTCCAGTTTCGGCAATTAGCTTTGTCTTGCCCATATATTTTGCAAGTAAAGCTTCACCCATACAATGGTTTAATTTATGTGCGCCGGTATGGTTTAAATCTTCGCGTTTTAAATAAATTTGACCACCATATTTTTGAGATAACCTACTGCAATGATAAACAGGTGTTGGTCTGCCTTGAAAATGTTTTCTTATGTTTCGTAATTCGGTAATAAATTTATGAGACTTACTTATAGAGAAATAAGCATCATTAATTTTTTTCATTTCTTCCTCTAAATTAGGTGGAATAAATGCGCCTCCGTATGTTCCGAAAAATCCATCTTTATCAGGATTGTTTTTGAAATAATTTTTAGACATTGGTATGATTTTTTTGAAGTACTAAATATAAGTTTTTTATTATTGAATTTAATAATACAGTTCGTCTGTTTTTAAATTCAAAAAACGTTGTGTTGCAAAATGGGTGCTTATCCAAGTGATTAAAATACCTAAACCAAAAATAACACCGAACAAAATTGCGACTAAAATGGGGTTGCTCAGCAGGCCTAATTCGGTAAACGTTTTATCTAAATAATATAAAACTACGGCCATGCCTATTAATGCTAAGATTGCGCCAATAATACCTAAACGGACACTTTGCCAAACAAACGGGCGACGAATAAAGCGTTTTGTAGCACCAACCATTTGCATGGTTTTAATGGTGAATCGTTTAGAATATACAGCCAATCGGATAGAACTGTTTATTAATAATACAGCAATAAGTGTAAAAATTCCGCTAATAACCAAAACCCAAAAACTAATTTTTCTTACGTTATCGTTCATCAGGTTTACTAAGTCGTTATCATAAGTAACTTCTTCTACAAAGTTTTTATTTAACGCTTCCGCTGAAATTTTTTCAAGATGTTCCGAAGTAACAAAATCGGCTTTTAAATGGACATCAATCGAGTTTTGCAACGGGTTATAGCCCACAAAATCCATAAAATCTTCGCCGTTTTCGGCTTTCATAAATTCGGCCGCCTGTTCTTTGGAGACGTATTCGGTAGTTTTTACATAATCGGCCATGGCCAAGCTTTTTTCAAGCTGCTTGGTTTCAACATCTTTTGCAGAATCTTTCAAATAAATGGTAACTACTACTTGCTCTTTAAAGTGATCGGAAACTTTTTTAGCATTTAACACCAACATACCCAACAAGCCTAGTAAAAATAAGACTAAAGCAATACTTAAAACCACCGAAAAATACGATGAAATTAGTCTACGTTTTTGATGTTTTTCAAAAGATGAACTCATAAAAGATGTGGATTAATATTGTAAAAATAATAAAGAATAGTGAATCTTCATTTAAATAAACTGAAACATATTGAAATTGTTGTTAATGGCTATAATTTCTTTGTCATTAATTATCCAAAAAGACGGTATTTTCACTTAAAAACAATAAAGCTGTTTTAATCTTTCAAGTTGATGCTAATTTTTTTAGGCGGTTTACTAATAATATAAACCCCTATAACAACCATTACGCAGCTTAGTATTTTAACCAAATTAATGTCTTGTGCGTATTCTTCTTTCATTAAAACAAAGGCGTAAATAGTGACCATTAAAAAACTAATTACGGGTTGTAAATAAATGTAACTGCTAGTAACCGATGGCATCACGTGGTTTAGCGCAAATACATTCAGTATATAAGCAAAGAAGGTTGTAAACAGGACCACATAGCCAATAACGAAATAGGTGTTTGTGCTAAAGGTATCAAAACTTGTTTTCATTATAGACTGGAAACTAAATGGTAAAATAAAAATAAATCCAAATAAAAACATCCAGCTAATAACCGTTATGGCATGGTATTTTTTCATTAAAGTTTTAGCTATTACAAGGTACAGCCCGTAGCTTGAGGCATTTAGGAATACCAAACAATTTCCCAATAAAGAACTTGTACCAGAGGCTTTGTTTCCGTAAGCGATTAAAAACAAAGCTCCTATGCCGGCAACCACGATACCAATAAGTTTGTTTTTTGTCATTCGTTCTTTTAAAATAAAGAAGCTAAAAATAAAAACCAAAACCGGGGTAACCGTCATAATTATGGAAGCATCTACGGGCGATGTTAAATTAATACCATGAAAAAAGAACATCATGTTTGCGGCAGCTCCAAGCAATCCACAAAGGGCTAAACGAACAAAATCTTTAGATTCTACTTTTTCTTTAACAAATAAAAATTTTATTGCCCAGAACAACACAGCGCAACATGCTAGGCGTATAAACACAAAAGCTGTTGGGCCTATTTTATGTGGCATAATCCCTTTGGCAATAATGTAGTTTGCACCATAAATAAGGTTAGCACCAAAAAGAGCAAAGTGTGCTTTGTAAATATTAGAATTCAATACGTTGTGTTTTAATGCGCAAAAGTAAAAGTATCTCGTTAAAATAGCATGTTTTTTAGGGGTTTTAACTTATAAAAATAAAAGATTTTTAAGTTGATTTATAAACCGTAAATTTGCGCCGAATATGGCCGTTTTAAAAACAGCCGGGTAGTAATTCGAAAATAATAAATAAGGATGATATACGATTTCAATAAAATCGAAGAAAAGTGGCAAAAATATTGGGCAGATAACCAAACGTTTAAAGCCGAAAACCAAAGCGAAAAACCAAAATATTATGTGTTAGATATGTTCCCTTACCCAAGTGGAGCGGGCTTGCATGTTGGGCATCCGTTGGGTTATATCGCATCCGATATTTATGCGCGTTACAAACGCCACCAAGGCTTTAATGTATTGCATCCGCAAGGGTACGATAGTTTTGGTTTGCCTGCCGAGCAGTACGCTATACAAACGGGGCAGCATCCGGCGGTAACCACTAAGGAGAATATTGCAACGTATCGTCGTCAACTCGATCAAATTGGATTTTCATTCGATTGGTCGCGTGAAGTCAGAACCTCCGATCCTCAATATTACAAGTGGACCCAATGGATTTTTATTCAATTATTCAACTCTTGGTACAATAACGATACGAATAAAGCTGAAGATATTTCGACTTTAATTTCCATTTTTGAAACGGAAGGTAATGCCACAGTAAATGCGGTTTGCGATGATAACATCGCTGCATTTACAGCAGCCGAATGGAAGGGGTATACAAGCAAAGAACAACAAGCTATTTTATTACAATATAGATTGACTTATTTAGCTGAAACGGAAGTAAACTGGTGTCCTGCATTAGGAACGGTTTTAGCAAATGATGAAATCGTTAACGGGGTTTCCGAACGTGGAGGTCACCCGGTTATTCGTAAAAAAATGACCCAATGGAGTATGCGTATTTCTGCTTATGCGGAACGTTTGCTTCAAGGTTTAGATAAAGTGGATTGGACCGATTCTTTAAAGGAAAGTCAGCGTAATTGGATTGGAAAATCGGTTGGTGCAGCTGTTACATTTAAAGTGAAAGACAGTGATGCCGTTATCGATGTGTTTACAACTAGACCAGATACTATTTTTGGTGTAAGCTTCATGACGCTTGCTCCAGAACACGACTTGGTGTCTCAATTAACAACGCCAGAGCAAAAAGCTGAGGTAGAGGCTTATATTTTAGCAACGGCAAAACGTAGCGAACGCGATAGAATGGCTGATGTAAAAACCATTTCTGGTGCTTTTACTGGAGCTTATGCCGAGCATCCTTTTACAAAAGAACCCATTCCAGTTTGGATTGGCGATTACGTTTTAGCGGGTTATGGAACGGGAGCAGTGATGTCTGTGCCTTGTGGCGATGAAAGAGATTATGCCTTTGCGAAGCATTTCAATATTCCAATTATAAATATTTTTGAGGGCGTTGATATTTCAGAAGCAGCCTTTACAGATAAAGAAAAAACCGTTATCGGGAACAGTGATTTCCTTAATGGTATGAATTATAAAAAAGCCACCAAACGTGCTATTTTCGAATTAGAAAAAATAGGGCAAGGTGAAGGAAAAACCAATTACCGTTTGCGCGATGCTGTTTTTAGTCGTCAGCGTTATTGGGGAGAGCCATTCCCGGTGTATTATGTAGATGGTATGCCTCAAATGATTGCTGCCGAACATTTACCAATTACATTACCCGAAGTAGAAAAATATTTACCAACCGAAACCGGCGAGCCGCCATTGGGGAATGCTACCGTTTGGGCTTGGGATACCACTAAAAACGAAGTCGTTTCTAACGATTTAATCGATAATGAAACCATCCATCCATTAGAACTTAACACCATGCCAGGTTGGGCAGGAAGTTCTTGGTATTTTAACCGCTACATGGATTCTACAAACACCGAAGAATTTGCGAGTAAAGAGGCTTTAAACTACTGGAAAGATGTGGATTTATACATTGGTGGAAGCGAGCATGCTACAGGACATTTACTGTATTCTCGTTTTTGGCAAAAATTCTTGTTCGATAAAGGTGTTGTCCCTGTTGATGAGTTTGCTAAAAAACTGATTAATCAAGGGATGATTTTGGGGACTAGTGCTTTTGTATATAGATTTTCTTGGATGATTGTATCAAATACAGATGAAGCTTTTGATATTTTAGATCCTAAAATGCCTTCTTTTTTCATTACGAAATCGAAGTTTGAAAAAATGAAGAGTGGTGATGTTGAAGAGATCAAAAATGCTAAGGAATTTTTCTTGAGTACCTTAAATGAAATTTTTCCTGATTCTGATATTAAACTAGGTGATGAAATATCATTACAATTGGTTCCAACACATGTTGATGTTTCTTTTGTAAACTCATCGGATGAATTAGATATTGAGCAATTCAAAAACTGGAGAACAGATTATACAAATTCTAAGTTTATAAATGAAGATGATGGGACATACAAAGTAGGTCGCGAAGTCGAAAAAATGTCCAAATCCAAATACAACGTCGTAAATCCAGACGATATTGTTTCAGATTACGGTGCAGACAGTCTGCGTTTATACGAAATGTTCTTGGGGCCATTGGAGCAATACAAACCATGGAATACAGCCGGAATTACAGGTGTGCACAACTTCCTTAAAAAACTATGGAAATTGTATGTGGATGATAACGGACTGAAAGTTTCAGAAGCAGCAGCAACAAAAGATAACTTAAAAACACTTCATAAAACCATTAAAAAGGTTCAAGAAGATATCGAGAATTTCTCGTTCAACACATCGGTTTCAACCTTTATGATTGCTGTTAATGAGTTCACTACGCAAAAATGTACATCAAAAGAAGTATTAGAGCCGTTATTGGTTTTATTATCCCCTTATGCGCCACATATTGCAGAAGAGTTATGGAACCAATTAGGAAATAGCGCATCTATTTCTACGGCAGCTTTTCCAGAATTCGATGCCAGCCATTTGGTAGAAAGCAGTAAAAATTACCCCATTTCTTTTAACGGGAAAATGCGCTTTACAATGGAATTACCTATGGATATGAGCAAGGACGATATTGAAGCCGCTGTTATGGCAAACGAAAAAACACAAGAGCAACTTGCTGGGCGTACCCCTAAAAAAGTGATTGTGGTCCCTGGGAAAATTGTAAATATAGTAGGCTAAAGCCTAAATTATTAAAAAATAAGTAAATAAGCCATCTTGTTAATTATAAGAGATGGCTTATTTTAGTTTTATACCTTGTATTATGTTCGAAATTCAACCCATGGAAATAGTAGGTTTGGTTGCGGCCACCTTAACCACCGCATCGTTTATTCCGCAGGTTTATAAAGCTTGGAAAACCAAAGATGTTGAAGGAGTGTCCTTAACCATGTTTTTAGCCATGTTTGTTGGGGTATTACTCTGGTTGGTTTATGGGTTTTACTTAAAAAGTTTATCTATGGTAATTGCTAATATAATTACCTCGGTATTGTGTTTAATGATTTTAATTCTTAAAATTAAACATAAAAAAAAGTAATATAAAACGAGTCAAAATAAGCTTAAAATCAGGTAATGTAAAATCATTCAATTTTTCTGTATTTTCAAAAAAACGAGTCTTTTTTTATCAATTAGAATTAAAATGAGTGTTTTTAGAACTGTTTTAATCAAAAAAGCGTGTTCCTATTAAATTGATGTGAATTACATATTTTTTGGTGTTAACGTGTTTTAGGTGAAAATATATTAACAATAAGCGGGTTTTGATTATAATATTAAATTTTTTGTATTAATTTTGCTTTAGTTTAAATTTATAAAAAAAGCTTAATACATGAAAATTGGAGTTCCTATTGAGATAAAGAACAGCGAGAATAGAGTAGGTATGACGCCTTCTGGAGTTTTCGAATTAACAAAGAGAAACCACGACGTTTATATTCAAACAAATGCAGGTTTTAATAGTGGTTTTCTTGATGAAGATTATATTGAAGCGGGCGCCACTATTTTAGATAGCATAGAAGCTGTTTATGATATTGCGGATATGATAGTGAAAGTAAAAGAACCTATCGAGCCAGAATATAAGTTAATTAAGGAAAACCAAGTGGTGTTTACTTATTTCCATTTTGCATCTAGTGAGCCATTAACGATGGCCATGATAGAAAGTAAGTCTATCTGTATTGCTTACGAAACTGTTGAAGATAACGATGGCGCTTTACCACTTTTAATTCCAATGTCCGAGGTTGCAGGACGTATGTCTGTTCAACAAGGAGCTAAATACTTAGAGAAACCGATAAAAGGTCGGGGTATTTTATTGGGTGGAATTCCAGGAGTGCCACCAGCAAAAGTACTAATTTTAGGCGCCGGAATTGTAGGATATCAAGCCGCAAAAATGGCCTCCGGTTTAGGAGCTCAAGTGACTATTATGGATATTAATATGAAAGCTTTACGTTACGTAAGTGATTCTATGCCAAACAATGTTATTAGTGAGTTTTCTAGTGAATATAACATCCGTAAACATATTGTAGATGCCGATTTAATTATTGGTGGTGTATTAATAAAAGGGGCAAAAGCACCTAAATTAATTACACGCGATATGCTAAAAGATATGCGTCCAGGAACTGTTATGGTTGATGTAGCAGTAGATCAAGGTGGGTGTTTTGAAACAACTCGACCAACAACACACCAAGATCCTACTTATATTATAGATGAAGTTGTGCATTATACTGTAGCCAATATGCCTGGAGCAGTACCTTATACCTCTACCATGGGGTTAACAAATGTAACGTTACCTTATGTTATTAAATTAGCAAATGAAGGTTGGGAAGCAGCTTGCGACAGTAGTGCACCATTGGCTAGAGGTTTAAATATTGTAAAAGGAAAAATAGTATATAAAGAAATTGCTGAAGCTTTCGATTTAGAATTAGAAACGGCATAATGGCTTTAGGAGAAGTTCCTAAAAGAAATATACAACAATAAAGCAAAGGCTTAGTTATTTCATAATTTGAAAAACTAAGCCTTTTTTTATTTGTTATTATTAGAAATAGGATACGACTAAATAGAATATATTTACTGCATGTTTTTAAATTTAGCATTTTTTAAAATGAACAAACAGCCCTTACTTTTAGTGCTGTTAAGCATTGTTTTGTACTGGTTATTTGCCTATCAATTAGTCCGTACAGATTATGTAAATTTAGTAGGCTTGTATGTGGCGCTATTTGCCTTGTTTTACCGATTGGTAAGTCTTTTAAAAAATAATATTAAGCTTTTAACCTATGTCGCTTTTGGGTTTCGGGCGGTGTTTATTTTGGCGATTCCCAATTTATCGCAAGATTTTTATCGGTTTATTTGGGATGGCCGGATGCTTTTCGCAGGGTTTAATCCCTATCTGTTTACACCGGAATCTTTTATAAATTCTGGAGTGTACCCTGTTGCTCAGGCGGAGGCGTTATACGCAGGCATGGGAACGCTTAACGGGAGTCATTTTACGAATTATCCGCCTATTAATCAGTTGTGTTTTTTTATTGCTTCGGTCTTTGCTGGCACAAGTATTTTGGGTTCGGTTGTGGTATTTAAACTGCTTATTATTGCTGCCGATTTTGGAACCTTTTTTTATGGGAGTAAGTTGTTAAAACGGCTGAATATTCCGCAGTATACTATCTTTTGGTATCTGTTAAATCCTTTTATCATTATCGAACTCACGGGTAATTTACATTTTGAAGGCGTTATGATTTGCTTCCTAATTTGGAGTTTGTATTTGCTGCATTGTGGAAAATGGAAATGGGCTGGCGTGGTTTTGGCTTTATCGATTTCGGTGAAGTTAATCCCTCTAATATTTTTACCCCTATTTTTTAAATGGTTTTTACTGAATAAAACGAAAAGTAATCCTGAACAACCAAATTTATTTACAGGCTTATGGAAGCTTATTGGTTTTTATAGTATTGTTTTACTGACGACATTTTTACTTTTTGCAGGGTTTATTTCGAATGAATTTGTAAACAATTATGCTAAAACCGTAGGGTTGTGGTTTCAGAATTTTGAATTTAATGCTAGCTTGTATTATATAGCGCGCGAGATTGGTTACTCCTTTAGAGGCTATAATGAAATTGGAATTATTGGAAAAGTTACTCCCGTTTTGGTGGTTTTGTTTCTTTTAATCATTACTTTTTTTAGAAAAAATAAAACCATGGTTGAATTAATTTCGGCTATGTTATTAGTTTTATCTTTTTATTTTTTTACGGCTACAACGGTACATCCTTGGTATATTGCCACGCTTTTAATTTTGAGTGTATTTACAAAATATAAGTTTCCTTTGGTTTGGAGTTTTGTTATTATTTTAAGCTATTTGGCTTATGTAAATGTTGATAAAGCCGATAAATCGGAAAATTTATGGGTGATTGCTATCGAGTATATTGTGGTGTACGCCGTGTTTTTCTGGGAAGTGTTTTTTAAGAAAAAGGCCCCCAAATTGGAAGCCTAATTTATTTAAATTTAGTGTGTTTTAATCCTGTCAGGTTTAAAAAAACCAGACAAAGGTTAATAACCTATTTAAGTATAATTTTACTCTAAAGGTTTTAAACTCTGAACCCGATAAATGGCATCGTCACCATCTGCATCTTCTACAAATGTAATTCTGAATTCTTTATCAACTAAAGATTTATCATTCTTTAAATCAAAATGTTTTAAAACGCGAGGGTGAACTTCTTCAAAGGCCATTTCCTCACCGTTTTCAAACCAAAAATTAAAATAACCGTTTTCGAAAGATTTAAAAACAGCGGTTCTCATAATATATTATTTGTTAATCGTTATCGTCGTCTTCTAAGTCTGGCGCTTGCACAGCCTCTGGGTCATTATCATCAAAATCTTCATAATCATCTTCGTCGTAATTCTCCATAGTTACGGCTAACTTCGAACTTACTTTTACTAAATATTTAGTGTCTTCAGTCGTAACTTCTACGGCTTCTATAATTTCGTTATGCTGATTTTTAAATGAAATAATTTGATCTTCATCATAACCGTCAGGGTAGCGTTCTACTAATAGTGCTAATATTTCTGGTGTCAATTTTTTAAAATCAACAATGACACGTTTTAAATTATCGTTTCTATTTTTCATGTGTTGGTTATTGTTTGGTTATTGGGTTTCACATGTATCCTATTTAGATGAAAATTAATAGTCCTCTAATTGGATTAATTGGTTTTAATTCAAAATCTAGCCAAAAGCTAAATATAATTATTTATGATTACTTAATACGAATAACATCGTAAAAATCTTTTCGTCTATCTTTTAGGTTTTTTACAGCTCCAAAAGAATGTAGTTCACGTAACAAGCTTAAATCGACATCGGCAACCAAAATCATTTCGGTATTGGTTGTTGCTTCTGCTTTTATGCCGTTGCTCGGAAATGAAAAATCACATGGTGTAAATACAGCCGATTGTGCGTATTGAATATCCATATTATTTACATTGGGTAAATTACCAACGCTTCCAGCAATAGCGACGTAACATTCGTTTTCTACAGCACGAGCTTGCGCACATAAACGCACCCGAGAATACCCATTTTGTGTATCGGTTAAAAAGGGTACAAATAGAATGTCCATACCTTCATCGGCCAATAATCTAGACAATTCTGGAAATTCAGAATCGTAACAAATTAAAATACCTATTTTACCGCAATCGGTTTCAAAAGTATGTAATTTGTTTCCGCACTGCATACCCCAAACTTTAGCTTCGTCTGGTGTAACGTGGATTTTTTCGTAACGTTCAAAACTACCATCTCTCCGGCATAAATAGCCCACATTATAAAGTTTATCGCCTACCAATTCTGGCATACTCCCCGAAATAATATTGATATTATACGAAATAGATAACTGTTTCATTCTATCAACAATGGTTTCTGTGAATTTAGCCAATTCTCTAATAGCATCGGGCTCGTGTAAATGATTGAACTCTGCCATTAATGGCGCATTGAAAAACTCTGGAAACACCGCAAAATCCGATCGATATGCCGAAACACTATCGATAAAATATTCTACTTGCTGCATTAAATCGTCTAAACCTTTATAGGGGCGCATTTGCCATTGTATTAGGCCTAGTCTAACTACCGTTTTTACGCTGCTCGCTTTTTTATTGGGTTTGGTATAAAAAATATTATCCCATTCCATTAAAACCGCATATTCGCTTGAAGCGGTATCACCTTCTAAATAATTTTTTAAAACCCTTACTGGGTGAAAATCATTGGAAATTTGAAAGTTTAAAACGGGATCGTGAATTTCTTTGCGTTTCACTTTTTCAATATACTCCTTAGGCGATAAATATTTATGTTTATGATAGTTTGGCATACGTCCACCAAACACAATACTTTTTAAGTTTAATGTTTCACAAACTTCTTTTCTATAATCGTAAAGGCGTCGGCCTAAGCGTAAACCTCGGTATTCTGGTTTTATAAATACATCAATACCATAAAGCACATCGCCATCGGGATCGTGATTTTTAAAAGATTCTCCCGAAATAATATCATTATAAGTATGGTTGTCGTCTATTTTATCGTAATCTACAATAAGTGATAAGGCACAACCCGCAAGATTTCCATCTATTTTAATAACTACCTGTCCTTCTGGGAACATGGTGGTTAATTTTTGTATGTGGTCTTTTTTCCAATATGAATCAAGCACACCGCCGTAAGATTCTAAAGTGGCTGCTTTCAGCTCTTCAAAATCGTCTACCGTAAGGTACTTTAATTCTATATTTTCTATGTTGTTGATATCCATGGCTACTGACCTAAAAGGTAAGCAAATATTAATGGTGCAACAATAGTGGCGTCACTTTCTATAATGAATTTTGGTGTATCGATATCTAATTTACCCCAAGTAATTTTCTCATTTGGTACCGCTCCAGAATAGGATCCGTAACTGGTTGTAGAGTCGCTAATTTGACAAAAATAACTCCAAAACGGTGTGTCTGTACGTTCCATATCTTGGTATAACATAGGCACTACGCATATTGGAAAATCGCCAGCAATACCACCGCCAATTTGAAAAAAACCAATATTATTTTTAGAATTTTCGGTATACCAATCTGCTAAAAAGGTCATGTATTCAATACCCGATTTTACGGTGCTTGCTTTTAATTCGCCTTTAAGTACGTAGCTTGCGAATATATTTCCCATAGTACTATCTTCCCAACCTGGGCAAACAATAGGTAGGTTTTTTTCCGCAGCAGCGTACATCCAAGAGTTTTTTAAATCAATTTCATAATATTCCTCAAGAACACCAGAAAGCAACATTTTGTACATATACTCATGTGGTAAAAAACGTTCGCCATCAGCTTCTGCTTGTTTCCAAATTTTAACAATATGTTTTTGTAGTCTTCTAAACGCTTCTTCTTCTGGAATACAAGTATCGGTAACGCGGTTTAAACCTTTTTCAAGTAAACCCCACTCTTCTTGTGGTGTTAAATCGCGGTAATTTGGCACCCGTTTGTAATGCGAATGTGCTACCAAATTCATAATATCTTCTTCTAAATTCGCTCCCGTACAAGAAATGATTTGTACTTTATCCTGACGAATCATTTCTGCAAAACTAATACCTAATTCAGCCGTACTCATCGCACCAGCCAAAGACACTAACATTTTTGCACCAGACTCTAATTGAGCTTCGTATCCTTTAGCGGCATCCACTAAAGCTGCGGCGTTAAAGTGTAAATAATGTTTTTCTATAAATTGCGAAATTGGTCCTTTAGTACTCATCGTTGTCACTGAATTTAGTTGTGTTAGTTTTTTGTTTTGTATTGTTGTAGGCGTTATCGTAATCTTCGCCTGCGTCGTCGTTCATAAATTTATAGCTTAGCATTTTGTAATACAATTTAGCTGCTAAAAAGTCCGACGATTTTTCTTTTTTATTAGGGCAAAGTTCCACAATATCGAAACCTACCACATTTTTTTCTTCAAACACCTGCTTTAAAAAGTCTAGTGTTTCGTACCATAATAAACCACCTGGTTCTGGCGTGCCTGTGCTTGGCATTATCGATGGATCGAAAGCATCCAAATCGAAAGTGATAAACACATTATCCGTCATTTGGTCTATTGCAGAATCTACCCAAGTATCATCCATAGCCATATCATGAGCAAAATAGGTTTTCTCTTCGTCCATTACGGTTTTTTCCATCACGTCCATAGAGCGAATACCCACTTGAATTAAGTTCGTGGTTTGGCTCGCCTCGTAAACCGCACAAGCGTGATTACATTTAGAACCGTGATATTCCTTACGCAAATCGGCATGTGCATCAATATGCAAAACCGTTAAACTTGGGTACATCTCGTTAAACGCACGAATAGTTCCTATAGAAACCGAATGCTCGCCACCAAAAATGGTAACAAACTTATTCTTTTTAATATATTTTTTTGTCGCTTTATGCACGGCTTCCACCATGGCTTCCGGCGATTCATTTTCGGTTACAGCATCGGCTAAATATACCCCTTGTCGGTATACTTCCGTTCCTGTTTCAATATCGTAAAGCTCCATATTTTCCGATGCTTCTAAAAAAGCTTTCGGTCCTTTATCTGCTCCTTTTTGCCAAGTGCTTGTACCATCATAAGGTACAGGGATTAAAACAATTTTTGCGGTTCCTTTTTTCGCAAACTCTTCTTCTATTCCAGCGTAGGTATTATTGCTCATAACCTAAAATTTTAAGTAAGTCTTCACTTTTTTGTTGTTCACTAAATATTTTCTTTGTGATGTTTCCATTTTCATCACGATCTATTAATATATGTTTTGGCGACGGAATTAAACAGTGCTGCAAACCGCCAAAACCACCAATGGTTTCTTGATAAGCGCCCGTATTAAAAAAGCCAATGTATAATGGTTTTTCTTTATCGTATTTTGGTAAATAAATGGCGTTCATGTGCTGTTCGCTATTGTAATAATCATCACTATCGCAAGTTAAACCGCCCAGTAAAACACGCTCGTAACTATCGTTCCAGCGGTTTAAAGGCAACATCACAAAGCGTTTATTAATGGCCCAAGTATCAGGTAAAGTGGTTATAAACGATGAGTTTATCATGTTCCATTTTTCACGATCGTTTTGTTGTTTTTGGTACAAAATTTCATAAATAGCACCACCACTTTCACCTACGGTAAAACTTCCAAATTCTGTAAAAATATTTGGAACATCAACCCCTTCTTCATCGCAAACAATTTTAATTTGGTTTACAATTTCTTCCACCATATAAGCGTAATCATAATCAAAAACCAAAGAGTTTTTAATAGGGAAACCACCACCAATATTCAAGCTGTCTAAGGTTGGACAAATCTTTTTCAAGTTGGTGTAAACACGTAAGCATTTAGTTAACTCGTTCCAATAGTATGCGTTATCCCGAATACCTGTGTTTATAAAAAAGTGAAGCATTTTTAAGTTCACCTTTTCGTTATTTTGAATTTGAGCTTTGTAAAAAGGCACAATGTTTTTGTATCCAATTCCTAAACGCGAAGTGTAAAATTCAAATTTAGGTTCCTCTTCCGACGCTATTCTAATCCCAACATTAAAATTGCCATTAATCTCATTAGAGAGTAACTCGATTTCTTCATAATTATCAATAATCGGAATGGCATTTTTATGTCCGTTATTAATTAATCTAGCAATATTAGTCACATATTGCGCACGCTTAAAACCATTGCTAATTACAAAAGTATCATCGGTAATTTTGCCCTCTTTTTTTAGGTTTTCAACAATATCAAGATCAAAAGCCGATGAGGTTTCAATATGGATATCATTCTTTAAAGCTTCATTTAAAACATGCTTAAAATGCGAGCTTTTTGTACAGTAGCAATAGTTGTAATTCCCCTGATATCCCGTTTTTTCAATAGCATCGGCAAACCATTTTTTTGCGCGATTTATATTGTTCGAAATTTGTGGTAAATACGTAAACTTTAGTGGTGCACTGTAGGTTTCAACCAATTCCATAAGGTCGATGCCGTGGAATTGTAAAGTTTTGTTTTCTAATGTAAATTCCTCTTGTGGAAAATCAAATGTCTGATTTATTAAATCAATATATTTAGTATTCAATGTATTTATTTTAAAAAGTTAAAGATGTACTATGCAGATTAACTACATGTTAAGTCAATAAAAAATAAATACTATCAAATCTGGATTTCCCGTTGAGTAGTAGGCACAAAGCCGTATTTATACTGGATAGCATATATGGCAGAAACGGAAGTTAGCTTTAAAATTCGGTCGCTTAATCGGTAAGCAGCTTTTGGAAATGACTTCCTAATGTCCAAAAGCCCGAACACAGAAACAGAGTTCAAATCGTTCAGCTAATAATGTTGCAAATGAAATACAAAAAATTGAATTTCCAACTTTTTTTCAATTTATTTTTCAAATATTTTTTGCGTTCCCTAAAGGTCGGGCTTTCGCTACTCGCTTTTTTGTGTTGCATAGGTGCAACAACACAAAAAGAGCTCAAACAGGCCGCTCAATCCCTAACGCGGGATTATCAGTATTTACAGGGGTTAAACCGTTTTTATGGAGTGTTTGTTTAGGGTGTTAATTAGTTATATTTGTTTCAATTAAGCATCTTTGTCTTTAGGTTGGGTTGGTGTTTTAAGAGTAATAGGTTATAAAGCGGGTTAAGGATAATGCTATATTTGTTAGGTTTTTTATCTTTACCCCCAAAAAAAAGCGTAATGAAATATACAACCCTCCCTAACACCAATATAGAAGTTAGTAAAATATGTTTAGGCTCCATGACTTGGGGAAATCAAAATACAGAGCAAGAAGGACATGCTCAATTAGATTATGCCTTAGAAAATGGAGTTAATTTTGTAGATACGGCCGAGTTATATCCTGTTCCAGCCGATGCAGCTACACAAGGACGAACTAGTAAAATTATTGGGACTTGGTTAAAAAAAACAGGACAAAGAGATAAAATAGTTTTAGCCTCTAAAATAGCTGGAGTTGGCGACTATACGGCTCATATTAGAACAACAGGGTTTAGTGCAGAGGCTATTAATGAGGCTGTAAACAACGAGTTAAAACGATTGCAAACGGATTATATCGATCTATTTCAATTACATTGGCCGGAACGCGAAACCAATTATTTTGGAGTACGCGATTACAAGCACAATCCAAACGATGCATGGCAAGATAATTTTAATGAGGTTTTAAATACCTTAAACGGAATTATCAAGTCTGGAAAAGTAAGACATGTTGGAGTTTCTAATGAAAGATCTTGGGGTGTAATGCGTTATTTAGAAGAGTCTAAAACTCATAATTTACCTAGAATGGCCACCATTCAAAATCCATATTCTTTATTAAATAGAACTTTTGAAAGTGATTTAGCCGAGGTTTCAATGCGAGAACGTATTGGTTTATTGGCATATTCCCCAATGGCTTCTGGGTCTTTATCTGGTAAATATATGGATGGTAGAATGCCTAAAAATTCGAGATTCGATTTGTTTCCAAGGTTTTCTGGGCGCTATAGTAGCCCACAAGCAAACCAAGCTGTAAAAGCTTATTTTAAAATAGCAGAAGCTCATGGTTTAAATTTAGCACAAATGGCTTTGGCTTTTGTAAATCAGCAGCCTTTTGTAACTAGTAACATTATAGGGGCAACAAATTTAAAGCAGCTAAAAGATAATATAGCAAGTATCTATATGGTGTTAAGCGATGTAGTTTTGGATGAAATAAATGCAGTACAAGTAGCAATTCCTAACCCAGCACCATAATAGTCTAGTTGTCGGTAAAATTAAACGCTTCGAGCCACCTTATTGCGGCACTTCGAGTAGAAAACACCTTAGATTTGTATTTTTTGTTAGAGGCAATGGCTTGATATAATGTGGCTATCGCGGCTGTTGCTGGGTTATTGACAATGATCGCCGATGCTACGATGTGGTAATGTTTTAACGATTCTGTTTTAGCTAGATTAAAGGTTTTTAAAGAGCGGTAAGAGAATGAAAACTTGGTTTGAGTCATATCTACAAGGGTTTTCAAATGTCTTGGGTATGTTTTATTGTCTTTAAAAACGTCCATATATTCAAGAATATCTTCTTCGCTAATGTCACCTTTAAATTCGGTTTCAACTATTCTTAATGTTTCATTAAAAATGAAGGTTATCATGTTTATAGATTTAGCTAGTTTGCGTAAAGCTAATTTAAGTAATATTTTGCTAATTTTTAAGTTGTATATTTTCCAAAAAAAACAAACCCCTAACTAATTAATTAGAAAGGGGTTGTGTGTTATTTAATTTGATTACCATCTTGATCGAAAAAATGGTATTCTAGATACGTGTAAGCATCTCTTGGTAAAATTTTAACCCATTTTTTATGTTCAAAAAACCATTTTGAACGTATAGATGGAAAGCCTTTGGTAAGAAAGGCTGCTATAAAAGGATGTGTGTTTAAAGTCAACTTTTTATAGTCTTTTTTTAGTAATCTTTCTAGGTCGTTTGCAATTTTTTCTACAATACCTATTGGTGCTTCTACCTCGGAACCATTAATAATAACGTCTGGATTTTCCTCACGTGTTTTAATGTTCATTTCTGGTCGAACGCGTTGTCTCGTTATTTGAATAAGTCCAAATTTACTTGGCGGCAATATTTTGTGTTTTGCTCTGTCGTCCTTCATTTCATCACGTAAGTGATTGAAGAGTTTTTGCCTGTTTTCAGCAGAAGTCATATCAATAAAATCGACTACAATAATACCTCCCATATCGCGTAAACGCAATTGGCGGGCCATTTCGGTAGCTGCAATTAAATTGACTTCCAATGCGGTGTCTTCTTGACTATTGGCTTTATTAGATCGGTTTCCGCTGTTTACATCTATAACATGAAGAGCTTCAGTATGTTCTATTACTAAATAGGCGCCTTTTGCCATAGATACGGTTTTACCAAACGAGGTTTTAATTTGTCGTTCGATACCGAATTTTTCGAAAATCGGGGTTTTGGACTGATGCAATTTAACGATTGATTCTTTTTTAGGTGCAATTTCTTGCAAATAGTCTTTAATTTGTTCAAAAAGCGTTTCATCATCAACTGTAATTCCGGTAAAGGTGTCGTTGAATATGTCTCTTAAAATAGAGGAAGCTTTATTCATTTCGCCTAATACTTTACTGGGGTGATGCGCTTTTGGTAATTTTTTACACATTGCGGTCCAACGACTAAGCAATGTTTGTAAATCTTTATCTAGTTCGGCTACTTTTTTGCCTTGTGCTACTGTACGAACAATAATACCAAAACCCGCAGGGGTAATGCTTTTTACCAGTCGTTTTAGTCGATCTTTCTCTTCCCGATCTTCTATTTTTTGAGAAATAGAAATTCGGTTTGAAAAAGGAACTAAAACAATATATCTACCGGCAATAGAGAGCTCGGAGCTTATTCTAGGGCCTTTGGTAGAAATGGGTTCTTTTACTATTTGTACTAATAGTGATTGGTTTGATTTTAAGGCATCGACAATTTTACCGTCTTTATCGATGTCTTTTTCAAATGGGAAATTTTTTAAAGAAAAATCTTTAAGTTTACCTGTGCTTACACGTTTTGTGAATTTTAGAAGAGAAGGTAATTTTGGACCTAAATCGTGATAGTGCAAAAATGCATCTTTCTCGTAACCTACATTAACAAATGAGGCATTTAGACCAGGAACCGTTTTTCTTATTTTGGCAATAAACACATCGCCAACCGAAAAATTGTTATCGTCTTCATCTTTCTGTAATTCAATAAGTTTTCCATCTTTTAATAAGGCAAAATCAACATGCTCGGGACTAGATCGAATAATCAATTCTTTATCCATTTTGTTAATTTTTATCCACCTCGAAAAATCGAGACAGATGGATTATACAATATTTTGGTTTAGTAAATTGCTTTGCTAAACCTCACAGGATTTTTTTAATAAATCTGTGGAGTTCATTATTTTAATTGAACGAACTCATTTCAAAGAACTTTGTTTGTTTTTTAAAACCAAAAAAAGTAGCTAAACTAACTACTTTTTTTGGTTTATTTTTTCTTCTTGTGACGGTTAGCGCGTCTACGTTTCTTACGTTTGTGAGTTGCTACCTTATGTCTCTTACGTTTTTTACCACTTGGCATAAATAAAGTGTTTTAAAATTAATAATTCCGTTTAATACTGAATCGATTTCAGTACCTGTGTTTTTATTTTACGTCTACATTTGTTTTAACGCCTTCTACAAATACTTTTGCAGGCTTAAATGCAGGGATATTGTGTGCAGGTATTTTAATGGTAGTGTTTTTTGAAATATTTCTACCTGTTTTTTCTGCTCTAGTTTTTATAATAAAGCTACCAAAACCTCTTAAATATACATTGTCTCCACCTTCTAAAGAAGTTTTAACCTCTTCCATAAATGTTTCAACAGTTGCTTGAACATCTCCTTTTTCAATCCCTAATTTCTCAGAAATTTTTGCTACTATATCAGCCTTTGTCATTATTGCTATTATTTTTAATGTTTCTATAAATTCTAAAAGGGATGCAAATATAGGGATTAAATATTCAATATTTCAAACCTAATTCATTAAAATTTAAGATTATAAACGTTTATTTTT
The DNA here is from genome assembly GCF_008033385.1 of Algibacter pacificus. Lineage (GTDB taxonomy): Bacteria > Bacteroidota > Bacteroidia > Flavobacteriales > Flavobacteriaceae > Algibacter > Algibacter pacificus. The sequence continues at coordinate 343,029 of NZ_VOGY01000003.1, forward strand.
GCAACCGCTATAAATTCAACTATGATATTTTCTAAAATTTTAATCCATTGGTACTCAGTAAATAAGCGGGAATTACCTTGGCGAAAAACCGCAAACCCTTATTATATATGGCTCTCGGAAATTATTTTGCAGCAGACTCAAGTTAAACAAGGGTTACCATATTATGATGATTTTATCACTAAATATCCTAGTGTTTTCGATTTGGCTAACGCACATGAAGACGAAGTTTTAAAACTTTGGCAAGGTTTAGGATATTACTCTCGGGCGCGAAATTTACATGCAACAGCTAAACATATAGCGAGCAATTTAAACGGAGAATTTCCAAACACCTATAAAGAGCTGTTAAAATTAAAGGGGGTGGGCGATTATACAGCCAGTGCCATAGCTTCTATTTGTTTTAACGAAGATACTGCCGTGGTTGATGGAAATGTGTACCGGGTGTTATCTCGATATTTTGGAATTTCTACAGCTATAAACTCTAGTAAAGGCGCTAAAGAGTTTAAATTACTGGCTCAAAAATTAATTGATAAAAAGCAGCCGGCAGAATTTAATCAAGCCATTATGGAATTTGGCGCCACACAGTGTAAGCCTAAAAACCCAGATTGTACGGTGTGTCCATTCAATACGAGTTGTATTGCTTTTAATAAACGCATTATTGGGGAGTTACCAGTTAAAATTAAATCGGCCAAGGCTAAAAAGAAGCATTTTAATTTTTTAGTTTTTATTTCTGATGATGAAAAAACCATTTTACAACAGCGGAAAGGTAAAGGTATTTGGCAAAATTTGTATCAATTTCCTTTAGTTGAAACGGAAAACGCAGTAGATTTTAGTGCGTTTAAATCATTAATTGAAAGTCATGAATTATTGATTAAACAAAATTTTAAATTACTCTTATATAATAAAGATGCTATTGTGCATAAATTATCCCACCAGCATCTTTATACACAATTCTGGATTGTTAAAGTGGCAAAGCTCCCTGTAGATGGTGTTTCTACTGAAAATATTCGTGATTTTGCGGTACCTATATTAATAGGTGATTTTATTGAAGCCTTTAATTTTTAAATAATTAACACTTGCAAATAATATTTTTTTGTTAATTTAGAGAAAGAATTTAGAATGCTTTTTTTAAAAAGAACAATCTATTTCGATTGGATATAAATAGGAATTATTTGTCTATTTTTGCATTCTGTTAAATTTAATATTTATGTCTGGAACATTAAATAAAGTTATGCTAATAGGGCATTTGGGTGATGAAGTAAAAATGCACTACTTTGAAGGAGGTGGCTGTGTTGGTCGTTTTCCTTTGGCTACTAACGAGACTTATGTTAGCAAGCAAACCAATGAACGGGTAACAAATACCGAATGGCATAATATTGTTGTGCGAAATAAAGGTGCTGAAATTTGCGAAAAATATTTAAGTAAAGGTGATAAGGTATATATCGAAGGACGTTTAAAAACCAGAAAATGGCAAGACGATAAGGGTAACGATAGATATTCTACGGAAATTCAATGTTCCGATTTCACTTTTCTTTCTACAAAAAAAGAAAGCGAAAATAATACAGCTAAAGCGTCAGAGCAATCCAAGCCAGCTGCCGCTAGTTCGCAAGCAGAAAGCAAATCTATTGAGGATACTGATGACGACTTACCATTTTAAAAGTGTTATCGATTTTTTCGAGACCTCTGTGTTTAACTAAAACCCAAGCTATTGGATCCTGATCCCACCAGTTTATTTAGTTTATTTGTAGCAATCGATGTTTCAGTTGCTTTAGGATACCTATTATTATTTTTGCTATTGTTCTGCTCGGCACTTATTTCTGGTGCAGAAGTGGCTATGTTTTCATTATCGAAAGCTGATATTGAGCCCGATTTGGAAGCTAAATCTAAACGTATTCAAATTGTACTTCAGTTGTTAGAGCGCCCAAAAAAGTTGCTAGCAACCATTTTAGTGGCTAATAATTTTATAAATATAGCTGTTGTTATCTTATTTGCTTATTTAAGTAGTAACTTGTTTTCGGGTATTACAAATCCTATTATTAAGTTCACCTTAGAAGTTGTTATTGTTACTTTTTTAATTTTATTGTTTGGTGAAATTTTACCTAAAATTTATGCCAGTCGTAACAATTTAAAATTTGCCAGTTTTATGGCCTATCCGCTTAAAGTGCTAGACGTTTTACTATCTCCAATAAGTTTGCCAATGCGCAGTGTAACCTTGGCTATACATAGTAAACTTGGTAAACAAAAATCGAATTTAAGTGTCGATCAATTATCTCAGGCTCTCGAGCTTACTAGTGATGATGATACTTCCAAAGAAGAACAAAGAATTTTGCAAGGTATTGTATCGTTTGGTAATACGGATACAAAGCAGGTTATGCGCCCACGAATTGATATTTTTGCTCTTAATATCGAGCAAAAATATATGGATATTATGCCCGAAATTGTAGAAAATGGCTATTCTAGAATTCCGGTTTATGAAGATAACATTGATCATATTAAAGGTATTTTATACGTGAAGGATTTACTACCCTATATTGATAGAAAACAATTTGATTGGAGTACACTAATTCGTGAACCATTTTTTGTTCCTGAGAATAAAAAATTAGACGATTTAATGACCGAATTTCAAGAAAAAAAAGTCCATTTAGCTGTTGTTGTAGATGAATATGGTGGAACTTCAGGGTTAATTTCTTTAGAAGATATTATAGAAGAAATAGTAGGAGATATTAGTGATGAATTTGATGATGAGGATTTAAAGTACTCCAAGCTCGACAATAATAATTTTGTTTTTGAAGGAAAAACAGCTTTAAAAGATTTTTATAAGATTATAAAAATTGAAGATGAAACCACTTTTGAAGATAACAAAGGGGAGGCAGAAACCATTGCAGGTTTTGTTTTAGAGATTTCGAGAAGTTTTCCTAAACTAAACAGTAAAATAAATTTTAAAAATTACGTTTTTACTATTGAAGCCTTAGATAAAAAAAGAATAAGACTCGTTAAGTTTACTATAACATAATTTATGAAAAGGTTCTGTATATTTTTATTAGCGGTATCATGTTTAGCATGCCATGAAGATTATGTGCCAAAACCAAAGGGGTTTTTAAGGTTAGAATATCCAGAAGCTAACTATTCCGAGGTTCATTTTAAAGCGTTACCTTTTACATTTCAAGGCAATACGATAGCTCAAGATATTAAGGTAAAGCCCTTGCAACAAGTAACTAAGAGTTATGGCGTAAATATTGAGTACTCTACGTTAAATGGGACTATTTTTTTAACTTATAAAGCGGTTGAAAATGATAAAAAAAGATTATACGATTTTATAGAAGATGCCCAAAAACTCACTTTAGAACACACTAAAAAAGCCGATGAAATACCGGTGTATCCTTATGAAAATAATGCGAATAAAGTTTACGGTTTATTATCGGAAGTAAAAGGAAATGTAGCTTCTCAAGTGCAATTTTATGTTACAGATAGTATAAATCATTTTATTACAGCCTCTTTGTATTTTAATACAAAACCAAATTACGATTCTATACTTCCTGCATCACAATATATCCAAAAGGATATGAAGCACCTTATGGAAACCATTAAATGGAAATAAAAAAAACGCTTCAGTTTATTAAACCAAAGCGTTATAATTTATTTTTAAAGTAAAAAGATATTAAGCTTTTTTAGCGCAACAAGCGTCTTTACAATCTACAGCGCATTCCATTTTTTTACCTTCTTTTACTCCAGCTTTGCAGCATGCTTTTTCGCATCCTGGCTCACAAGCTTTTGTGTTTTATTTTACAGTAGAGAAGGCGTCAACAACTTTCATATTTTTTACAGTATATAAATCGGCAACACTTGTAACTGTTTTGGTAAGAGATTCAGGAGACACTTTAGCTTCATCATACTCTACCATAGCTAATTTTTTATCAAAATCAACTTTAGACGATTTTACACCTTCCATTTTTGAGATTTTTTTCTCAATCGTTGCAGCGCATCCAATAGCACAAGTCATACCTTCAATAGTAAACTCCGCTTTCGCATAAGTTGCATTTGGATCCAATTTAGCTACAGACTCACTAGCGTGTTCAACTGTTTTTACTTCTGTTTTGGCTTCATTCTTACAGCTAAATGCAAAGGTTGCCATTACGGCAAGCATTAAAATATGTTTTATTGTTTTCATAAAAAGCTTTTAAATTTAATTAAACACAAAATTACTAAATACTTGTTGCTTAGCGTCTCAAATTTTGATTTTTTATGAATCTTATAACATCTTTTATGCAATAATTTTAGTTAAAAATGCATTAGATATTAATAGGAATTTATTATTTCCTGTTAATTTTAAATGAACTAAACCCAAATAAGACATGAAAAAAATAGCGCTTTCACTTCGGTTCGGGCTGGCTACAAGTGCCATATTAATAGCATATTTTTTAGTGTTGGGGCTGTTTAATTTGCATATAAATCCGCTTTATAGCTTATTTAATTTTGTAATTATTGGGCTTGGTGTTTATGAGGTCGTGCGGTTGCGTAAACTTCAAGATATAGAAACCTTCAGTTATAGTGAAGGTTTTAAAACTGGATTATTTACAGGTAGTTTTGCTACTGTTGTTTTTTCGGTATTTTTCTTAATTTATTCAACTGAAATTAATTTAGAATACCTGCCTAAACTTGTGAATTCTATGAATGGAAATTTCAATATTAATGCGGGTTTAATCACTTTTATTGTGGCTGTTATGGGCTTCACTACTACTTTAATTTCAACACTAGTGGTTATGCAACGATTTAAAATAAGTCAAAATATTTCCGAAAATAGATAAAACGTTTGTAAATTAATTAATTAGCAGTATATTTGCACCCGCTTATGGGTAAAATAAGCACATTTTATAAACAAATTAATTAATAAAAACGTTACGCTATGTACGCAATTGTAGAGATAGCAGGGCATCAATTTAAAGTTGAAAAAGACCAAAAAGTTTTTGTTAACCGTTTAGCAACAGAAGAAGGTAAGGAAGTTTCTTTCGATAACGTACTTCTAGTTGGTGATGGTGACAATGTAACTGTAGGCGCCCCAGCTATAGATGGAGCACAAGTAAGTGCAAAAATCTTAAGACACCTTAAAGGTGATAAAGTTATAGTTTTCAAAAAGAAAAGACGTAAAGGTTACCGTGTTAAAAATGGTCACCGTCAAGCTTTAACCGAAATTGTAATTGAAAGTATTGCTGCTTCTGGAGCTAAAAAAGCTGCACCAGCAAAAAAAGCTACTGCTAAAAAAGCAAAAGCCGATGACTTGAAAAAAGTTGAAGGTATTGGACCAAAAATTGCAGAAACTTTAGCTAATGCAGGTATTAGTACTTTTGCTGAATTAGCAAAAACAGATGCCGCTAAAATTTCTGAAATCATCGCTGATGTTCGTGGAAATCACGTAACAGATACATGGCCAGCACAAGCTCAATTAGCTGCTGATGGTAAATGGGATGAGTTGAAAAAATGGCAAGACGAATTAGATGGTGGTAAAGCTTAATTGCTTAACTACTTAAGTATAACAATATAAAAACCTTAAGATCATGGCTCATAAAAAAGGAGTTGGTAGTTCGAAGAATGGTAGAGAATCAGAATCGAAACGTTTAGGCGTTAAAATTTTTGGTGGTCAAGCTGCTATTGCTGGCAACATTATCATAAGACAACGTGGTAACACACATCACCCAGGTGAAAATGTGTACCAAGGAAAAGATCATACTTTACATGCTAAAGTTGATGGTCTTGTAAAATTTACTAAGAAAAAAGATAACAAATCTTACGTTTCTATAGAGCCTTTCGAAGCTTAGAAACTAAATTCTTAATAATTTAAAACCCTTTCTGTTAACAGAAAGGGTTTTTGTGTTTATTAAAATTAATGTTTTTTTTATGTTATCAACGTGTTAAATATAGATAATATATGAAGCATTATTAACATTAATTTAAAAAACACGTAATCTAGTTTGGTGTGTAGTTTTATTATTTCGTGCAGATAAAATAACTATTAACACATTATGAAAAAGAACAACGCATTTTTATTAATTGCACTATTATTTTCCTTTATAGGAATGTCTCAAGAAGGTAATATACAAGGGGTTATTACCGATAACGACGGATTAAAAGTTCCGTTTTGCAACATTATTATCGAATCATTAAAAAAAGGAGCAATTTCCGATGTAGATGGTAATTTTGTGCTTGTAGATGTTCCTGTTGGTAACCATACCGTAACAGTACGATATATAGGTTACGATGACGCTAATGCAGAAGTTATGGTATCTTCAAATGCAACCGTAACGCAGAATTTTACAATTGTTCCAAAGGCTTTAGAGCTCGACGGCGTAACTATAACGAGTTATGCTAGTGGACAAGCAAAAGCTTTAAATGCTCAAAAAAACAAGCAGAACATTACTAACGTAGTTTCCACCGATCAAATCGGGAAATTTCCTGATGCCAATATTGGGGATGCTATTAAGCGTATTCCTGGTATTACTATGCAAGTCGATCAAGGTGAAGCAAGAAATATTATTGTTCGTGGTTTAGCACCGCAATTAAATTCGGTAACTCTAAACGGTAGTCGTATTCCTTCGGCTGAAGGAGATAACCGTAACGTGCAAATGGATTTAATTCCGGCCGATATGATTCAGCTTATAGAAGTCAGTAAAGCGGTAACTCCCGATATGGATGCCGACGCTTTAGGGGGGTCTGTTAACTTAGTAACACGTACATCTCCCAATGGGTTCCGTGTATCAGCAACTGCAGGGTCGGGAGTTAATTATATTTCAAACAAAAAAATACTTAACGGATCTTTTTTATTAGGGAATAGAAGTGATAATGGAAAATTTGGATGGATGCTTTCGGCTTCGGTTAACGACAATGATTTTGGAAGTCATAACTTTGAATCTGAATGGGAAGATGAATTTGAGTATAATGCTAATGACGATGAAGATAACTTAGTTGAAGAAAACGTTAATCCGTACGTGAAAGCTTTTGAAATTAGAGATTATGTCGTTCAACGTGTACGACGTAGTTTTTCGGCTAATGTGGATTATGAATTTAATGCAAACAATAGTATTTATTTTAAATCTATTTACAACTGGAGAGATGATCGTGAAAATAGATTTAGATTAGAAAGTGAAATTTTAGATGGTGAAGATATTGCAACAGGAGATTTTACTATAGATGCCAATGGAAATTTAAGCATGTTTCCAGTTGAAGCAAAACGCCAAACAAAAGGCGGTATTGATAACAGTAGAAATAAAAATACAAGACTGGAAGATCAACGTATGCAAAATTACAATATTGGAGGTAAACATTTGCTTAATAAGCTCCAAATGGATTGGATGGCATCATATTCAAAAGCTTCAGAAGAGCGTTTAAACGAGCGTTATTTAGAGTACGAAAGCGAATATAGTATTAACTATAATAATGATTCTAGATTTCCTTTATTTACACCTGTAAATGCTAATGATGCGCTTTATAACAATTTTGAATTTGGCGAGCTAACGGAAGAAAATCAATATACCGAAGAAAAAGATTTTAATATACTAGCAAACTTTAAATTGCCTTTAAATTTGTTTAATGATGATAATGGATCGTTAAAATTTGGAGTAAAAACAAGATTAAAAAACAAAAATAGAGACAACAATTTTATAGAATACAGTCCAGAAGATTCTGCATTCGATTTACTTGGGGGTATTCCAACCCAAGACTATAGTAACCCAGATTTTTTAGCTGGAAGCCAATATGCGGTGGGATCGTTTGCTTCAAAAGAATTTTTAGGAGGGTTAGATTTAAATGACGTCGCAAAATTTGAAGCAGAAGATTTACCTGATGAATACTTAACAGCCAATTTTGATGTAGATGAAAATGTGTTTTCGGGATATGCTATGACAAACCAACAGGTGAGCGAAAAATTAAACATTTTATTAGGTGTTAGATTAGAGCATACTAGCATTAACAGTACAGGTAATGAAATTATTTTTGATGAAGATGGTGATTTTGCAGGAAGTAATAGCGTAACAGACAAAAACTCGTATACTAACATTTTACCTGGTGTACATTTAAAATACAACTTAACAGATCAAACTATATTGCGTTTTGCATGGACAAACACTTTAGCGAGACCAAACTATATCGACCTGGTTCCTTTTAGAGAAGTGAATAATGAAGATGAAGAAATTAAGTTAGGAAACTCCGAGTTAAACCCTACAACATCTATGAATTTTGATGTTATGGCCGAGCATTATTTTAAATCTGTTGGGCTTATTTCAGGCGGTGTTTTCTATAAGGATATTCAAGATTTTATTTATGTTTTTCAATATGAAGATGAAAATGATTATGATGTTTACCAACCATTTAATGGTGATAAGGCATCTATTTTAGGGTTTGAATTTGCTTTTCAACGTCAGTTAGATTTCTTACCTAGTTTTGCTAGAAATCTAAGTGTTTACTTAAATTACACGCATTTATCATCTTCAGCCGATGGTATTAGAAATGAAGATGGTGATGTGCGTACCGATTTAGATTTACCAAATACAGCTCCAAATATGTTTAACACATCGTTAGCTTACGCCGACAGAAAATTTAATGCAAGACTTTCTGGTAATTATTCTGCGGCCTATGTGGATGAAATTGGTGGGCGTGCTTTTGAAGATCGTTATTACGACAAACAATTTTTCTTAGATTTTAATGCAGGCTATAAATTTAGCAGCAACTTAAGTGTTTACTTAAGTTTAAACAATATTACCGACCAGCCGTTACGTTATTATCAAGGTGAAAAATCGAGAACCATGCAATCTGAATATTACGGGCAACGTTTAACCTTTGGTTTAAAATACGATTTGTTTAAAAGAAAATAATTATGATAAACTACAGTAAAATTGTAGCAATTAGCGGTTTAGTATTATTAGCGTCTTGTGGCAATAAGTTTCCTGAAATAGCGCCGGATGTTATTACAGAAAACACTTTGCATGACACCGATGATCCTGCTATTTGGGTGAACCCGACCGATGCGTCAAAAAGTATTATTTTTGGAACCGATAAAGAAACCGATGGTGCTATTTATGCCTTTGATTTAGACGGAAAAATTATTGAAGACAAAACCATTAGAAATATTAAACGACCAAATAATGTGGATTTGGAATATGGTTTTAAACTTAACGATTCAACCAAAACAGATATTATTGCTTTTACGGAGCGTGAAAATAAAACCATGCGCCTGTATTCGGTGCCAGATATGAAACCTTTGGACAACGGTGGGTTTCCTGTTTTTGAAAATGAAACGGAATTAGAATTTGATGCACCAATGGGGATTGCACTTTACAAATCGCCAAAAACCAATGATATTTATGCTATTGTTGGTCGGAAAAATGGACCGAAAGAAGGCTATTTACACCAGTATTTATTAACGGCGGATAGTTTAGGCGTACATGCTAAATTTGTTAGAGCTTTTGGTGCTTTTAGTGGTAAAAAGGAAATTGAAGCTATTGCTGTAGATAACGAAAATGGCATAGTTTATTATTCGGATGAAATGCACGGTATTCGTAAATATCACGCAGAGCCGTCTCAAGGTGATAAAGAAATTTATGTTTTTGGAGGTGAATATTTTAAACGTGATATTGAAGGTATTGCCATTGCAAAATATGATGACAAATCGTTTTTAATAGTGTCCAACCAACAAGCACACACCTTTTGTATTTTCGATTTAAAAACCAACGCATTTATAAAAGAGCTTAATTTGGGAACTTTAGAAACCGATGGTTGCGATGTTACTACGGTTGCTTTAGGTGATAAATTTCCTAATGGTGTTTTTGTATCTATGAATGATGAACAGAATTTTTATTTTCATGATTTGGCAAAACTGAAATTGTTAGAATAGATAATTAATAATTTTATTAAAAAGGTTGTTTGAACGGTAATATCAATTTTAGATTGAGTTACTTTTTTGAACAACCTTTTTTGTTTTAGTATAGATGTTAATATAATTGTTATATTGTTGAAAATATATTTTTAAATTATTAATTTGATAATTTTTTGCAAATTATATTGAATAATTGATTAAATTTAGACTTGTTGTATTTATATAATGTTTAACTTAATTCTTATGCCTATGTTACCTTTTAGATCTGAAATTAGAAATTCCCCAAGCAAACAAACGATTAAGATTTATTTAAGTGATCAATCGTTAGATTCTAGAATTAAAAAGCATTTGAAACACTTTAATGAAATAGAACTCGTTGAAACGAGAGAAAGTATTGGTCAGAACCGAGTAGCAAAGAATCTTACTGTGTTTTTAAAGGATGATATAGACATCGCAAAAATGAAATCTTCTATAGATTCTAGTTTGTGGTGGTATTTTGAAGAAGGGCATTTGGATTAATTTTTACAAGTATCAGTTGTTTAAGTGCTGTCTCTCTTCGGTCGACATGATTGATGATGCTATAAAAAGAAAATGCCGGAGTTATTTCGACGTAAGGAGAAATCGCATCCTAACTTGCGACTGTTGAGTCTGTTTATGTGATGTCTCTCTACGGTCGACATGACAAATAATGCTATAAAAAAAGAGAACTAGAATTACAGAAGAAGAAACATGGGCTTCTTTGTCATTTCGACGTGAGGAGAAATCACATCCTGCTTTGCCGTTGCTAGTCGGTAATTTGAGGAAGGGCATTTGGATTAATTTTTACAAGTATCAGTTGTTTAAGTGCTGTATCTCTTCGGTCGACATGATTGATGATGCTATAAAAAGAAAATGCCGGAGTTATTTCGACGTAAGGAGAAATCGCATCCTAACTTGCGACTGTTGAGTCTGTTTATGTGATGTCTCTCTACGGTCGACATGACAAATAATGCTATAAAAAAAGAGAACTAGAATTACAGAAGAAGAAATATGCGGTTTTCTGTCATTTCGACGTAAGGAGAAATCACATCCTGCTTTGCCGTTACTGGTCGGTAATCTCGCGATAGGGATTGCAGAGGCATCCTTTTTTTGCTAGCCAAAACTTGATTTTTTACTGAATTTTGTTTGAAATGGACAGATCTTGAAACAAGTTCCGAATGACTTTGCAAAAAAAGATATAGCGGAAAGCCCGGTTTATTTTGGCTTTTTTCGGCCAAAATAAAATTGCCAAAAACATATAAAACCAGTGTTCCCGATTCTTTTTAGGCGCTAATAGAAATTACATTCTGCTTTGCCTCTTGTGTGGTGTCTTCTACTGTCGACATGGCAAATGCGCATTCATGTTATAATAAAAAAATCCCAAACATATCTGCTTGGGATTTAATTTATAATTGAGATGCTGAAACAAGTTCAGCATAACAAAACGGTCGTTTTTTTAGTATCTGTAATGTTCTGGTTTGTATGGCCCCTCTACGGTTACTCCGATATATGTGGCTTGGTCTTCACGAAGTTCGGTTAGTTCTACGCCTATTTTTGCTAGGTGTAATTTTGCTACTTTTTCGTCTAAGTGTTTTGGCAACATATATACTTTGTTTTCGTATGCATCGGCATTGGTCCAAAGTTCAATTTGCGCTAATGTTTGGTTTGTAAATGAGTTAGACATTACAAAACTAGGGTGTCCTGTAGCACAACCTAAGTTTACTAAACGCCCTTCTGCAAGAACAATAATATCGTTTCCGTTAATGTTATATTTATCTACTTGTGGTTTAATAGTATCTTTTGTGTTACCGTAGTTTTTATTTAACCATGCCATATCGATTTCGTTATCGAAATGCCCAATATTACATACAATAACTTTGTCTTTCATGGCTTCGAAATGACGCCCTTGGATGATATCTTTATTTCCTGTAGTGGTGATAATGATATCTGAATTTGCAATAACGGTTTCTAATTTTTTAACTTCAAAACCATCCATAGCTGCTTGAAGTGCGCAAATTGGGTCTATTTCTGTAATGGTTACAATAGATCCAGCTCCTTTAAAAGAGGCTGCTGTACCTTTACCAACATCCCCATAACCACAAACGGTTACACGTTTACCAGCAAGCATAATATCGGTTGCACGACGAATAGCATCTACTGCAGATTCACGACATCCGTATTTGTTATCGAATTTAGATTTTGTTACCGAATCATTCACATTAATGGCAGGCATTGGTAATGTTCCGTTTTTTACACGCTCGTAAAGACGGTGCACTCCAGTTGTTGTTTCTTCTGAAAGTCCGTTAATTCCTGCTGCTAATTCTGGGTATTTATCTAAAACCATGTTGGTTAAATCGCCACCATCATCAAGAATCATGTTTAATGGTTTTCTATCTTCTCCAAAGAAAAGGGTTTGTTCTATACACCAATCAAATTCTTCTTCTGTTAATCCTTTCCACGCATATACGGCTGTTCCTGCTGCTGCAATGGCTGCTGCTGCTTGATCTTGCGTAGAGAAAATATTACAAGAACTCCAAGTTACCTCAGCACCTAAAGCTTGTAAAGTTTCTATTAAAACTGCGGTTTGTATGGTCATGTGTAAACATCCAGCAATTCGTGCGCCTTTTAATGGTTGTGCTTCACCATACTCTTCACGAAGGCTCATTAAACCTGGCATCTCTGCTTGGGCTAATTCTATTTCTTTTCGTCCCCAAGCTGCAAGAGAGATATCTTTAACTTTGTTAGCTACGTAAGGAATTGTTTTTGTGCTCATATTAGTTTTCTTTTTTATTTAAAACTTAAACAAGGATTGCGAATAGCACTTAAAATAGTTAAATTCGCTCGTCGAAATTGTATAATTTGTTTAAGATTGTGCAAAGGTAATCAATAACATTCAGAATATTAAATGCCACTTTATAAAACCATTACACCAAATTCACAAACTGTTGTTAAAATCTGGAAGATTACCGAGTCTTTTAATGATTTAATGTCGGAAATAACCTTAAAGCCGGAAACCTTAAAACGGGTTTCGGGAATGAAAAGTGAGCTGCACCAGCGTGGTTTTTTAAGTGTTCGTCATTTACTTGCAGCGTTTGGCTATGAGGATGCCGATTTGTTTTATGATGAAAATGGTAAGCCACATTTAAAAGATGGGAAACAAATTTCGATTACACATTCTTTTAATTTTTCTGCTGTAATTATTAGTGATCACATTATTGGAATTGATATTGAAAAACAGCGGGATAAAATTACCTTGATTGCTCATAAATTTATTGGGTATGAGGATGATTATTTAGATAAAACAGCCCCCGATTATATAAAAAAACTAACCACCGTTTGGTGCGTAAAAGAATCGCTTTACAAACTTTTTGCAACACCGGGCACGAGTTTTAAACAGTGCTTTTTGGTGATTCCGTTTGAAATACAAGATGAAGAAACCATGGCTTGGATTGATTATAAAGAAAAAAAACACCGTTATTTAGTGCACTTTTTTGAGTTTGAGGGTTTTGTGTGTGCTTTTGCTATTGGAGCATAATGATTGTTTATAAAAACATACAAAAAGGGAATAGGCAACTTGCGATTTTAATAGATCCTGATAAATTTTTAGTTGAAAAAACGGCTGCTTTTATTGAAAAGGTAAACCACTCGATAGCGACGCATATTTTTGTTGGCGGCAGTATAGTTGACGATTTTTTAACCGATATTTTAGTTGAAGAAATAAAGAAACACACCACAATACCTATTGTTTTATTTCCGGGCGATGTTACTCAAATTACTAAAAAAGCAGATGCTATTTTGTTTTTGTCTTTAATTTCAGGGAGAAACCCGGAGTATTTAATTGGGAAACATGTTGAGGCTGTTTCAAAATTAAAAAACTCGAATTTAGAAGTTATTCCAACAGGGTATATTTTAATTGAAAGCGGAAAAAAAACTGCTGTACAACAGGTTACCGAAACACTCCCTATGCCAGAAAACGACATTCAAAATATTGTAAATACCGCCAAGGCTGGTGAATTATTAGGCATGAAACTTATATATTTAGAAGCTGGAAGTGGCGCAGATTTTCCTGTTTCCACGCATATTATTTCAAAAGTAAAAAAAGAACTAAATATTCCGTTACTTGTTGGTGGTGGTATTAGAACTTTAGAACAGTTAGAAAAAGCCTATCAATCGGGAGCCGATTTAGTAGTTATTGGTACCGCTTTTGAAGAAGATGAATTATTCTTTGAATCAATAAAAAAACACTAATTTTTATGAACGCAATCTTTGAGTTTTTCTTTAAACAATATTCAGATTACGAAACTATTGATATTATTCTCGAAATAATAGCGGTAGTTTTCGGCTTTCTTTCCGTTTGGTATTCTAAACAAAATAAGCTTTTAGTATTTCCAACCGGCATGATTAGCACACTTATTTTTGTGTACTTATTATTAAAATGGGAACTTTTAGGCGATATGATGATAAATGCGTATTATTTTATAATGAGCGTTTATGGTTGGTATATTTGGACCCGGAAAACCGGAGACACCGTTTTAAACCCTGTTTCTAGAACGACTCTAAAAGAGAAAAAAACAAGTGTTATTATCTTTATTTCTACACTTATATTTGTTTTTGTGGTATACAAAGCGTTCGATAAATGGACCAGTTGGATGGCTTATGTAGACACCCTTACCACCGCCATATTTTTTGTTGGTATGTGGCTCATGGCACGAAGAAAAATAGAAAATTGGATTTTTTGGATTATTGGAGATATTATTTCAGTTCCACTCTATTTTTACAAAGGGTTCACCTTTACAAGTTTACAATATTTCGGATTTACATTTATTGCCATTTTTGGATATTTAGCATGGAAGAACACTATAAACAAGAACCTTCAAACTGTATAAAAATAGTTTTGTTCGATCTAAATTTTATTAAAAATCAACACTTTCTAAACAATTAGCTTGCCATTATATGCAAGATATATGTAAAACATATAAAATAGGCAGTTTGTTATCTAGTGTCAAATACCAAATAAAGAGAAACAATAATAGAACTAAAAACACGGGTACTGTGCTAAGTTCTCACAACTATCTATTAGAAACCAAGCGATGCTCTATAACCTATTGTTTAGAGATTTATGTTTCTAAAGTTGAAAAATATAAACTAGAAAACACCTACAGTTTATGTTTTTTATCCTATATTGACACACATTAAGGATGGGTGCCTGAGTAGGTAATTCAGAACCGTTTAAATTATGCTTATAGCTTTTTAAAATAAATTTATAAATAACGACCAACCAGATGTGTTATAAAGTGAAAAAAACACTAGGCACATTTTGAAATATAAAGATTAACCTAATTAAAACAAAAAATGATGTTTTCTGAAAAAGACACCAGACAAATTAACAGTAAAGGTATTGCACTAAAACAAGTTGAAGCACAAGTTTCCCGTATAAAAAACGGGATGACCTATTCTAATTTAATTGCCGCTGCAAACATAGGAAAAGGTATTGAAAGCTATAATAGCTACAAGAGTCAAGAGTTTATAAAACGGTTTGAAGACAAACAAAACGAACTCGATATTGTAAAATTTGTTCCAGCATCTGGTGCAGCATCTAGGATGTTTAAGTTTCTTTTTCAATTTCTAAAAAACTTTGATTCGAATAACGAAACAATTGACGCATACATTGAAAACAAAAATGATAAGCTTATAAAAACCTTTGTTGCTGGATTAGAAAACTTTCCATTTTATACAGAAGTTTTAACAAAAGCAAAAGCGATATATCCAAATTATGATAACTTCAGTAAAAGTGAAGCTTGTACAGCGTTTGTAAAAACGATGCTAGATGAAAATGCTTTAAATTATAGCTTTTTCCCAAAAGGACTATTACCTTTTCATACCTACAATAACGTTGCTGTAACCGCTTTTAGAGAGCATTTGTTAGAGTCAACCTTATACGCATCATCAAATAATAAAGCGAATCTTCATTTTACAGTTTCCGAAAAACATCATAAGTATTTTAATGCTGAATTAAGTAAAATTAAATCGGAATTAGAGGAAAAAACAAATACAACATTCAACGTCTCTTTTTCTTATCAAAAAGAAGAAACCGAAACGTTAGCTTTAACTACCGATAACCAAATTTATAGAAACGAAGATGGTTCTATTCTTTTTCGTCCGGCAGGTCACGGTGCTTTAATAGAGAACTTAAACGATTTAGATCACGACATCGTTTTTATTAAAAACATCGATAATATTGTTGTTTTCGAAAAAAATAAAGATGTCTCGGAATACAAAAAAATGCTTGGAGGTGTTTTAGTTGAAGCGCAAGAACGGGTTTTTAATTTCTTAAAACGATTAGATGATACCGATGTTTCAGAAGCTGAGCTGTTAGAAATAGCACAGTTTATTACTTCTAAAATGAATGTATCTATTGGTGATGATTTTGACGATTTAGCTTCCGAAGACAAGAAAAACTACCTAAAAACCAAATTAAACAAACCTATTCGTGTTTGTGGTATGGTTGAAAATGTTGGTGAACCTGGCGGTGGTCCTTTTTATGTAAAAGATAAAAATGGTGACGTGTCTTTACAAATTGTAGAGTTTGCTCAAATTGATATTGATAATACAGCACAGGCAGACATTGTAAAAAACGCATCGCATTTTAACCCAACAGATTTAGTTTGTGGTATTAAAAATTATAAAGGTGAAAAGTTTAATTTATTGAATTATGTAGATCCGGAAGCCGCTTTTATTACTATGAAAACCCAAAACGGAACCGATATTCAAGCCTTAGAGCTTCCCGGTTTATGGAACGGGAGTATGGCCGATTGGATTTCTATTTTTGTAGAAGTACCTTTAAACACCTTTAGCCCTGTGAAAACGGTAAACGACCTTTTAAAACCGGAACACCAAGGGTAATATGTTTAGTGAAGCCGCATTAATTCAAGAATTACAATTTAAAGCTGTAAGAAGCTCTGGTGCAGGCGGACAACATGTAAACAAAGTAGCTTCTAAAATAGAGTTGAGTTTTGATTTATTAAACTCTCAAGCCTTTTCCGAAGCAAAAAAAGCGCGTTTGTTAGCAAAGTTACAGCCTCGTTTAACGAATAACGGCGTGTTATTGATGCAATGCGGAGAAAGTAGAAGTCAGCATAAAAACAAGGATATCATAATTAAACGCTTTTTAGCATTGATAAAATCATCACTTATCATTCCTAAAAAGCGTATTCCTACTAAAATTCCAAAATCTGTGATTAGAAAACGTTTAAAAAACAAACGTAACCTTGCCGATAAAAAAGCCAATAGACGCAAGCCAGACTTAGATTAAAAAATTTTCAACTTTCTTACTTTAAAATTCTAAATTGTTACCTAAATTTGCACCGTTCTCAAAAAAGGGGTGCCTAATATCGGCTGAGATCATACCCATTGAACCTAGAACAGGTAATGCTGTTTAGGAAAATAACGTTTTTAGTTAGTGTAAAAAGACTTATCAAGTCTGAACACCAATTCTAATGGCGTGTGGAAAAACGAAGTCTATACTTCAAAAACATAATTTTTAATTTTAAAGAATAATGACCTCTTTTTATTCGATTATAAACATAATCGTAATGAAAAATAACTTTCTTTTTTTAGCACTATTTGTGCTATCACTCTGTGCAAATGCACAACAAAATCAAGTTCAAAAAGATTCGACTACTACAGAAATCCTTGATGAAGTTTTAGTAAAAGCGGTTCGTGTTAATGCCGATTCGCCCATTACCCATTCTAATCTTTCAAAGGAAGAACTTGAAAAACGTAATTTAGGACAAGATATACCTACCCTTATAAACTTTTTACCCTCAGTAGTTACTACAAGTGATGCTGGTGCAGGTGTGGGTTATACAGGTTTTCGTGTGCGTGGTACCGATGGTACACGAGTGAATGTAACTATTAATGGAATTCCATATAATGACCCCGAAAGTCAAGGCTCGTTTTTTGTAAATTTAGGCGATTTTGCTTCTTCTACAGAAAGCATACAATTGCAACGTGGTGTAGGAACATCAACCAATGGGTCTAGTGCATTTGGAGCAAGTTTAAACTTACTTACCGATGCCAATAGCGACGAAGCTTCGGGTGAAATTTCTAACAGTTTTGGAAGTTACGGCACCCGTAAACACACCGTAAAATTAAGCACAGGCTTATTAAATGACCATTTTGAAATTTCTGGACGTTTCTCAAAACTAGAATCCGATGGCTATGTAGATCGCGCTTTTACCGATTTAAAATCTTATTTTTTACAAGGGGTTTACAAAGATGGAAACACTTTAATTAAAGCCTTAACTTTTGGAAACGAAGAACGCACCTACCAAGCTTGGTATGGCTTAACAGCCGAAGAACTGAAAGAAAACCGTAGACAAAACCCATATACTTACGAGAATGAAACCGATAACTATTGGCAAGATCATTATCAATTACATTGGAATCAACGTTTTGATAATAACTGGTCGACTAATTTAGGTTTAAACTATACCAAAGGAAAAGGGTATTATGAACAGTTTGAAGATGATACTGACGAAATTAGCTTGTATAATGGTATAGTAGAGGCAACAGATTCATACGTTAACGATGACAACGAAATAGTTCCGATTACTGATGTTATTAGAAGACGTTGGCTAGATAATAATTTTTATGTTGTAAACGCTAACGTTACTTATAAAAATAATACGTTAGAGGTTATTTCGGGATTATCTTATAGTTCTTATGATGGTGATCATTTTGGAGAAGTTATTTGGGCAAAAGCGTTTTCTGAAGAAGGAAACATTCGTGATCATTATTATGATGGCGATGCCACTAAAAATGATTTTAGCCTATTCTCGAAAGCCACCTTTAAACTAAACAAAAAATTAACGGGTTTTGTAGATTTACAAGGGCGTTTTGTAGATTATAAAACGAACGGGTTAAACTCAGATCGTGTGGATTTTATTACCGATGCTAATTTTAGTTTCTTTAATCCTAAAGTAGGGTTAACCTATAAAAACTC
Organism: Algibacter pacificus; assembly: GCF_008033385.1. GTDB lineage: Bacteria > Bacteroidota > Bacteroidia > Flavobacteriales > Flavobacteriaceae > Algibacter > Algibacter pacificus. The sequence continues at coordinate 361,910 of NZ_VOGY01000003.1, forward strand.
GCAATTTAGTAGCTTTTATGGATCGTTTGCAGTAGCAAATAGAGAACCTAATCGTGATGATTTTGAAGCGGGAGTTACCAAAAATGAAACTCTTAATGATATTGAGTTAGGCTGGCGATTTAATAAAAATAAAGTAAGTGTGAATTCTAATTTATACTACATGTTTTACAAAAATCAATTGGTTTTAACAGGAGAACTTGATGACGTTGGTAGCCCAATTAGAGCCACTAGTGGAAAAAGCTATCGTTTAGGATTAGAGGTTGATGCTAACATTCAATTTAGTAAACAATTTAGCACGTCGACGAATGTTTCTGTAAGCGACAATAAAAACAGAAACTTTAATTCGGAGGTATCGGGAACATTAGAAAACCTAGGAAATACTAACATTTCGTATTCTCCTAATTTGGTTGTTGGTAATGCTATTAATTATTCGCCCGTAGAGCGTTTACAATTAGCATTATTAAGCAAATTTGTTGGCAAACAATATTTAAATAATATTGATGATAAAAACTCAAGATTGGATAGTTATTTTATAAACGATTTAAATATTCAATATGAAATAAAGCCAAAATCGATTTTTAAATCGATTGTATTATCTGGTTTAGTAAACAATATTTTTAACGTAGAATATGTTTCTAATGCTGTAGATTACGGTGGTGGTTACATCTATTATTTCCCACAAGCTCCTGCTAACTTTTTGGTTGGTGCTACCTTTAAATTTTAATTAAAAGCATGATTATACATCTTTCTAAATCTCACACTGCTAAGATTTAGAAAGATGTTAATTTGAAATGGTTAAGATACTCCCGTTTTTTCTCACTGGGTAAAACTTAAGTGTATATTCTAAGTTAGAAATATCTACATCTTCCTCTATTCTTACGGGTTCTCCAGTTGCTAAATTATATGTGTTTTTATCACTACAACCACAAGTAGCGTTAAAACCAGAATTAACCAAAACAGAACAATCGGCTTGTTGGTGGTTTGGATCTGCCGCATCCCAAGCAAAATAACCCGTACCCACTTTAATTACAATAATCCCTTTATTGCCTTCATTTGGTATATAAATGGAATTTCCAGTAAATTTTAATTGACTATATTCTGGAAGGGTTAAATTAATAGACACATTTACAGGTACATTTAAAAGATAGGGATTATCATTATTGTAATTTGAGTTATCACTGCATGCGATAAAAACAAAAGAGACTAAAAAAAGAAATGTATATCGCATGTGTTTTAAAATTTAATTAGTCCCAAGGGATGCTTTAGTTAAACGAAATATAAATGCTATTTCGGGATTCAAATATAGATGAAAATTTATCTTTAATAACGGTATAATTTTTAATTAAGTATAGCGTTTGTGGTATTCTATTTTTTAAAGCAGAACACTGGTAAAAAACGAAACGCGGCTAACACCAACTATTGCTACGAACTGTGCGCAAGGGATAGTAGTGGAAAGCCCACAGCTATACCAATGATAATTGGTGTAGCGCGGACTTGCAGCGGATAGCCCGACCCGCAGGGTTGCGCCCAAAACTAAAAAAGCCTCCAAAAAAAAATGGAGGCTTTTACTTTACAATTTTATTAAAATATTATGCTGAGTTTCTACTAGCATTAATGTTTCCGAAAAGTGATCGGGTTACAATTTTTTCGAAAATTTTAATTTGTTCTTCATCACGCACTTCGGCTTTTTCTAATTCTTGAATCTTTTTAAGCGCATATTGTTGTATGGTTAACAACGGCAACACAATAGATTCGCGAACTTGAATAGAGGCGCGGCCTGCGGGCTCGTTTTCCATAAGTTCTTTATAGCCTGTTAGTTTTAATAATAGGGCTTTGGTCGATTTGTATTCGTTATAAATAATATCCCAAAAGGCCCCAAACTCTTCGTCGTTGGACATGTATTTTGTTAAATCGAAAAACGATTTTGTTAAAGACATCATACTGTTTTCTAGCAGTGTTTTAAAGAATTTCGAGTTGTTGTATAGTTGTTCAACTTTATGAAACTCGCCACGATCTTCGTAAGCTTTTAATGCTTTTCCTACTCCGAAAAATCCTGGTACGTTTTGTTTTAACTGGCTCCAAGATCCCACAAAAGGAATAGCTCTTAAATCTGAAAACACCAATTTATCTGATGAGCCACGTTTTGATGGACGCGATCCAATATTTGTTTTTGCATAAAACTTTAACGTACTCATACGCTCTAAGTACGGAATAAACATCTCGTGACTTTTAAAGTCTTTATAAGCGGTATAGCTCATTTCAGCAAGGTCGTTCATTACAATTTTATCTTCCTCGCTCATGGGTTCGTTATTTTTGCCAATTCGATTAGAGATTCCAGAACTTATTAATTGTTCTAAATTATATTGCGATGATTCTAAAGTTCCAAAATTAGAACTAATAGTTTGCCCTTGTATGGTTAATTGTACTTCTTTATCCTCGATTGTAGGTCCTAAAGATGAGTAAAATTGGTGTGTTTTTCCACCACCACGTGCTGGAGGTCCACCGCGACCATCGAAGAAAATAGCTGTAATATCGTATTTTCTAGAAATGGCTGTTAAGCGTTCTTTGGCTTTGTAAATTCCCCAGTTTGCCATAAGGTAACCACCATCTTTGGTACCATCTGAAAACCCTAACATAATAGTTTGTTTATTGCCTCGTTTTTCTAAATGGGCACGGTAAACAGGATTGCTGTACAATTGCTCCATTACATCTGGTGCATTTTCTAAATCTGGAATGGTTTCAAAAAGTGGTGCTACATCTACGGTTAAATCATCTTTAAATGCAACTAATTTAAGCATAGCGAAAAGTTGCATCACGTTTAAAGCGGTTTGGTTGTTACTAATAATGTAACGGTTTGCACCACGCTCGCCATTAGATTTCTGAATTTTTTTAATAGCCTTAATGGTTTTTAGCGTGTTGCTTACCATTTCGTCTTCAAAAACATCGATATCTATTTTGTCTCCACTTACTTCTGATAGAATTTTAACTTGTTCAGTATCTGATAAATCGTGATAATTTTTTGGGAACGATGGGTGGTTATTTTCAATTAAGTGATTAATTACTGTTGTAAATACACTATGGTGAATACGACTATCTTGTCGAATATCTAAGGTTGCGAAATTGAATCCGAAAAGGTGAATTTTGTTTATTAAGCTATTAATTTCATTAACATAAAGCGATTGGTGATCGGTTTCAATAATACTTCTAATATTTAATAATTCTTGAAGTAATTCCTTAGCGGTTATTGTTTTTTCGGTCTTTAAATTTATACTATAATTATAAAGGATTTTTTCTAATTTAATAATACGCTCTTCCACACCTCTAAAGGTAAGCTTACGTCTTAAGTTTTTAATATCTGCATGATATTTTTTAAGTATGGCTTGCTTTAATTTATTAGCAACTTTAATAGTTGTATTTGGTTTTACAAATGGGTTTCCATCTCTATCACCTCCTGGCCAAAAACCAATATTTATAATCTCGTTATGTTTTTTTGTATCGTCGTAAATATTAGCTTGAATATAGTTGTAAATATCTCCAAAGGACTGATAAAACACATTTTCTAAGTACCAAATTAAACTTTTAGCCTCGTCGTAAGGTGTTGGTTTTGCACGTTTAAAAAATGGTGTTTTTCCTAACTGGGCAAATAGGTCGTTTATACCATTTAGGTTGTTTTCTTTAACGGCTTTAGCCAAATCTGTAATAATTCCTAAAACCGATCCGGGGTAAAACTGCGTTGGGTGCGCGGTTAAAACAATACGTACTTTAAATTCTTCAAGATAATTTTGAAGGTCTTCTAATTGATTTACCGAAATAGCCGCTTCTTTAAGGTTTCTAAGGGTTCCAATACCTTCCATATTATTTACAATAGGGAAAGCAGCATCTTCAACCGCATCAAACAAAACGACTTGACGTTCTATATATTGAATAAAACGAAATAATAAATTTATTTGGCTTTCTTCCGATCGGCGCGCTTGATATTTTTCGAAAAACGTATTCACTATCGTTGTCGGGTTATCACCCTTAGCAAAACCTTTTTCACAAGTTTCATGAAACAATGGTAGTAATACTCCCGTTTTTGTGATAGTATCAAAAGGTAATGTCATAAAAATACTATTGTAAATTTGGTATTTAGACAATACACTTTGATTAAATCGTGTTAATTTTGGCTCTACAGACATATTTTCTTTTTCTATTCTAAAATTAAAACATAAAAATACTAAAGCTATCTTTAAAGATAGCAGGCTGTTTAAAGTTTTATTAATTTTTGTTGTTTGTAGATTTCTTGTTATGAATAATTTAAAAAAACAATACTTATGCCATATTGTTTACAATGAAGAAACTTAAAATCGCTGATTTTTCTGAATAATTTAAAATATGAAATTAACATTTATATCTATTTAAAACATGATATTTATCATCTTTATCAATCTATTTGCGCCCTACTTTTGTTGATTAATTCGATTAATATGAAAAAAACACATTCATTTCATATTCCTGTCATGGGAATAGGATTTACAATAGATACCCCTTTAAAAGTAGCGCAATACGGTATGGATTCTGTAATTTCTTTGGTAGATGATATTCTACTAGAAAAATTAAGAAAAATGTACAGCGAAAAATTTGAGGTGCCTTACCACGAAATTTCAGATAAAATAGAAGATTTTAGAGCCAAACGCATTACCTCTTATTTAAATCTAATTAGTGACTTAGCTAGTAAAAAATTTGAAGATTTAAAAAACGTATCGGCAGAAAAAAGTGAAGAACTTTTTAATTACATCAGCATGTTGCCGGACGGATCTAAAATAAAATCTGAATTCGAAAAATTAACAGCTACAGATTTAGATTTCTCTAAGCTTAAAAACTGGGTTTCCAGTAATTTATCAATGGGAGCTATTGATGTTAATATTATGACTAAAGTCGACAAAGACAATTATATTAAAAACGAAAAACTACCTGTAGAATTTAACGATGCTCATGCGGCATTGCGTGGCTTTGCTAACAGTAAATTAAATTCTTCGGTAGTGCTTTCTGCGGGGATGAACCCAAGATTGTACGCTTATATGTCGCAATTTGAAGATTTTTTTCCAGATGAAAATGGGCTATTTAAAAAACGTATTATTTTAAAAGTTAGCGACTATAGATCGGCTTTAATACAAGGTAAATTTTTAGCTAAAAAAGGATTGTGGGTTTCGGAATACAGAATAGAATCTGGCTTAAATTGTGGAGGACATGCGTTTGCTACCGAAGGCCATCTTCTAGGTCCCGTATTGGCAGAATTTAAAGAAAACAGAGAAACATTGCAGCAATCTATTTATAGTGTTTTAACTCAAGAACTCTCAAATCAAAACAAACCCATTCCAACCGAAGACTTAACTTTTGAAATTACAGCACAAGGTGGCGTTGGAACTTTTGAAGAACATGAATTTTTAATGGATCATTACAATTTGGATTCTATAGGCTGGGGTAGTCCGTTTTTACTAGTACCCGAAGTTACTGCTGTAGATAAAAAAACTTTAGACATGTTAGCTAAAGCTCAAGAAAAAGACTTGTATTTAAGTGATGTTTCTCCTTTAGGTGTGCCTTTTAATAATCTTAGAAATAACACAAAGGATGCAGAAAAAGACGTTTTAATAAATAAAGGAAGACCCGGAAGTTCGTGCCCAAAGAAATTTGTGGCCTTGAATAAAGAATTCAAAGAAACTGGAGTTTGCACGGCTTCTCGAGAATATCAGCATTTTAAAATTAAAGCACTAAAAGCGCAAGATTTATCGCCAGAAGAATACCAAAAACAATACAAAAAAATTATTGTAAAATCTTGTACTTGTGTTGGCTTAGGGACATCGGCACTTTTAGCTTATAATTTAGACACTAAAGTAGAAGGTGAAGGCGTTTCCATTTGCCCAGGGCCTAATATGGCCTATTATTCTAAAGTAATGAGTTTAAAAAACATCACCGATCATATTTACGGTCGTGATAATATGGTTTCTCGTACAGATCGCCCAAATTTATTTATTAAAGAATTGCAGATTTATATCGATTTTTTAAAAAATAAATTAGAAGAAGCGCGAGATTCTATGAATAAAAAAGAAGAAAAATATTTGCTCAATTTTACAAAAAACATGAAAATGGGTGTAGCTTATTATCAATCACTTTTTAATAACCTAAAAAGCGAATTTAAGGATATAAAGGACACGGTTTTATCTGAACTTTTTGCAAGCGAATTAACTTTAAACGAAATTCAATTAGAAGTGCAAAACCTAACGGTTAAGGCTTAAATTTAAGGCGTTTTGTTCTAATTGAACAAAACGCTTTTTTATTTTTGTTATTAATTTATGTATTTACTTAACAATAATTTAATAATTTAATAAAAAGAATGTCAGGTTTTAATAACCACTCTTTTTTTACGTAATTCTGAATTTTATACTCATTTTAATTAAGATATTTGTACTCAAATTGAATATTACCATGGATTTAGTAAAAGAAATAAATCGTTTAAAGAAAGAGAAAAATGCTGTTATTTTGGCTCATTACTATCAGGATTCGGAAATTCAGGATATAGCCGATTATGTTGGAGATAGTTTAGGCTTATCTCAAAAAGCTGCTGAAACCGACGCCGATATTATTGTATTTGCCGGCGTACATTTTATGGCCGAAACTGCTAAAATTTTAAATCCATCCAAAACCGTTCTTTTACCCGATGTAAATGCTGGTTGCTCTCTAGCAGATTCTTGTCAGCCAGCAGATTTTGAAGCCTTTACAAAACAACATCCAAACCATGTTGTTATTACTTATGTAAATTGTTCGGCAGAAATAAAAGCACTAACAGATATTGTTTGTACCTCTTCCAATGCCTTGAAAATAGTACAATCTATACCAAAAGAAACCCCTATTATATTTGCTCCAGATAAAAACCTCGGGCAATATATTATTAATGAAACGGGTAGAGATATGCTACTTTGGGATGGTAGCTGTATTGTTCACGAAGCATTTTCAATTGATAAATTAATTGAATTACACAAAAAATATCCCGAACATAAAATTATAGCGCATCCGGAATCTGAAACTCACATATTAGATACTGCCACTTACATCGGTTCAACTTCGGGCATGATTAATTTTGTAAAAGAACATGCTAACGAAAAATTTATTGTAGCTACCGAAGCTGGTATTTTACACAAAATGCAAGAAGCCGTACCTAATACGGAATTAATTCCTGCACCGGCAAAAGATGATAATACCTGTGCCTGTAGTGAATGTCATTTCATGAAAATGAATACCATGCAGAAACTGTATGATTGTTTACTGAACGAATCGCCACAAATTGAAATTGATAAAAAAATTAGTGAGCGCGCATTATTGCCAATAGAACGTATGTTAGAACTTTCAAAATAACAGGATGAAGGCAGATTATTTAGTCATTGGTTCAGGGATTGCAGGATTAACATTTTCGGTCAAAATTGCCGAGAAGTTTCCGAAGAAAAATATAATTATCGTAACAAAAGCTTCCGAAGAAGAATCTAACACTAAATATGCCCAAGGTGGTGTTGCTATTGTTTTAAACCACGAAAAGGATTCGTTTAAAAAACATGTAGATGATACTTTGGTTGCAGGCGATGGGCTTTGTAATAAGGCTGTAGTTGAAATGGTGGTTAATGAAGGCCCTAACAGACTAAAAGAATTACTAGAATGGGGTGCTAATTTCGATGAAGATGCCACTGGTAATTTGGACTTAGGAAAAGAAGGAGGACATTCAGAATTTCGTATAGTACATCATAAAGATATTACAGGTTTTGAAATTGAAACCGCTTTATTAAAGCGAGTTCATCAATTAGAAAATGTTACGCTATTACCGCATCATTTTGCTATAGATTTAATTACAAACCACCATTTAAAACATCCAAAACCATCTCAAAAAAAATGTTATGGCGCTTATGTTTTAAACCAAAAATCTGGAGAAATTTTCACTATAAGAGGGAATAGTACCTTATTAGCATCTGGAGGTATTGGACGCGTTTATGGGCATACTACCAACCCTGTTATTGCTACTGGAGACGGTATTGCTATGGCTTACCGGGCTAAAGTGAAAATTTCAGATATGGAGTTTGTGCAGTTTCATCCTACCGCGTTGTATGATGTACGCGGCGATCAATCTTCTTTTTTAATCTCTGAGGCCGTTCGTGGTTTTGGCGCTTATTTACGTAATAAAGAGGGTCATCGTTTTATGTTGGATTATGATGAACGTGCCGAACTAGCATCGCGAGATATTGTTTCACAAAGTATTGACAATGAACTGAAAAAAACCGGAGAAACTCATGTGTTTTTAGATTGTTCGCATTTAAATATTGAAAAGTTTAAAGCCCATTTTCCAAATATTTACCAAAAATGTTTAGATAATCATATTAATATTGAAACCGATTGGATTCCTGTGGTTCCTGCATCTCATTATTTATGCGGAGGGATCAATGTAGATTTAGATGGAAAAACATCTATGAAAAACCTTTTTGCCTGTGGCGAGTGCACAAAAACAGGGCTCCATGGTGCAAATAGATTAGCATCGAACTCCTTACTAGAAGCTATGGTTTTTGCTCACAATATTTTTAAATATCATTGTGAACATCATTTAGAAACTTTAAATGTAGAAATCCCTGATTGGGATGATAAGGGAACAACCATTGCAAAAGAACATATTATTATTCAGCATAATTTAAAACAATTACAAGCCATAATGCGTGATTATGTTGGTATAGTTCGCAGTAACGACAGACTTAACGGTGCTCGTAAACGTTTAAATTTAATTTATGATGACGTAGAACCTTTTTATAAAAAATCTAAAATAACTACCTCACTATGTGAATTACGCAACATGCTAAACGTTGCTCATTTAATTGTGAACCAATCTTTAGAACGAAAAGAAAATAAAGGTGGTTATTTTAATATTGATAATGTCTAATAATCCATCTTATTATTGAACTATCCTTAAAATAATTAAGATATATTTTAATAACAATATTTGAATAGCTATTAACAATAAAACCACCTACTTTAAAAATCTATGTTATCGTAGCGTAGACTCCTATTTCCTACAATTTTTTTGATTTTTGATTATTTTTTACTTAGATTTGTTTTTAACAAATAAGTTAACGTAGTTATTTCAAATTTTCAAAAAAGAACAGTAAATAATATTGTCATAATGCCTTGTTGTTTAAATGGTTAAGAAAATCATTTCAGGGTTGTGATAAAGTTCGTTGTTCTGAATCAAAATTTTGGTATATTTGCGCCTAATTTAGAATTTAAAAGAAATTATTATGAAACAAATTTATGTTTTAGCTATATTGTTTTTTGGTATGGCTAATACGGCTGTAACAGCCCAAGAAACTACTAGCCCATGGTCTTTTGAGGGTGGTGTAAATGCCGTTGACGTTTATCCTGTTGGAGAAAATGCTGCAACAGCACAAGGAGATTATTTTGATGAGTTTTTTAACGTTAATGATCACTGGAATTTAGGTGGATTTAACTTTGGAGCTACAAGAGCATTTGGAAAACATTTATCTGCTACCGCTACGTTTTCGGTTAACGAAATTAGTAAATGGGGAGAAACTCCTACTGAAGAAAGTGCTTTTGTTGGAAACTCTGAGTACTTTGGTTTAGATGCCATGATTAACTATGCTTTTGGAAGCGGTAAATTACAACCTTACATTGCTGCCGGTGGTGGTTATACTTGGATTGGAGAAGACAGGTTTAACACTTATTCTTTAGCGGCAGGAAACGACAACGAAGTTGGCGCTGGAACTGTAAATGGAGGAGTTGGTTTAAAATATGCATTATCTGAACGTTTTGGATTAAAACTTCAAGCTATGTACAAGCATTCTTTTAAAGATTACTTGACAAAACATTTTCAACACAGCTTAAGCGTAACGTATAAACTTGGAAAAATAATTCCTCCTGTTGTACCTGTGGTTGATACTGATGGTGATGGTGTTGAAGATGCCCATGATTTATGTCCTGATGTTGCAGGTTTAAAAGAATTTGCTGGATGTCCTGATGCTGATAATGATGGTGTGCCAGATAGTTTAGATGATTGTGATAATAACCAAACAGGAACAGGTAAAGGATGTAAAGAGCCTGTTAAAACTGTAGAAGTTCCTGTTACACCTACAACATTAGCTAAAGTTATCTATTTTGATACTGATAAAGCTGATTTAGATAATAATTCTAGAGCTATTGTTAATGATATTGTTAAGTTTGCTGAAAATGGAAGCCAATACTCTATCTCTGTAAATGGATATACTGATACCGTTGGTGGTGCTAACTACAATAAATCATTATCTTTAAAAAGAGCTAATGTTGTAAAAGAATATTTAGCATCTAGAGGTGTTTCTGTAAACAACATTACTATTGAAGGTTATGGTGAAGAAAAACCAGCAACTACAAATGCTACTAGAGAAGGTAAATCTTTAAACAGAAGAGCAGAATTAACAATTAATGTTACTTCTAAATAATATAAATATAATTATTAAGTGTTATATTATTATATTTAAAAGGACCGCCTTTAGAGGCGGTCCTTTTTTATACCTTAATTTTAAATGTACTTTAAAAAAACAATGCAACCAGATTAGGGTTGCATTGTTTTTTTTACTTTAGGGCTATTCTACTTGCTTAACATCAAAAGCTCGTTACAAATTATTTCGGTTACATAACGTTTGTTTCCATCTTTATCATCATAACTACGGTTAGTTAATTTGCCTTCTATAGCAATTTCTTTACCTTTGGTTACATAGTTCTCAACAACTTTTACAAGGCCGCCTCGAACCACAATATTGTGCCAGTAAGCACGTTCCACTTTGTTTCCATCTTTGTCTTTGTAACTATCATCGGTAGCTAGCGAAAATTTGGCCATTTTGTTACCGTTGGTAAAGTTTACAATTTCTGGGTCTTGACCTAATCTACCAATCAACTGTACTTTGTTTCTAAGTGCGTTCATAATTTAAATTTTTAATGCCTACCGTCTATGGTAAGCTCGTTAAACAGTTAATACTACTAAACCTTAAGTGGTTCAGCTCTGCAAATATCATATAACACCCAAAAATTATACGGTAATTACTTACTTAAAATCGTTTGTAAGTGTTTGTTGTCGTTTGTAAACGGATAAATTTTCGATTCTCTTAATTAATAAAAATCGGTTAGTTTTTATTATTTAAATGAAATGATAATATCAAATGTATGGTCGTAAATGTTAGCAGATTATAAAATCTGCATCATATTTGTTTAAGTTATAGACTCTTATTTACAGCCTAGTCCGCACATCATTTAAAAAAGTACTGTAATTATTCAACTCGAAATGAACATCGGCATTTTTTTCCATATCATGAAAATGATGTGTAGCTAATAATTCCATACCTGTAAACGCGTTCATTCTATGAAACCCAAACATGACACCTTGGTCTACACTTTTTTTATTAAAAAATTCATTTTCTAAAGTAAAAGCAGTTTTAGGGGCGTTCCAGCTAGTAGTTAATATATATTTTTTTCCGTGCATTAAACCACCTGTTCCGTAGTTAATGTCTGGATTTTTTCTACTTCTTCCATCGCTTTCATAAATGCCATTTTGATGCCCTTCTGTAAACACTTCATCTATGTATTTTTTAAATCCAAAAGGAATTTGAAACCACCAAATTGGCGTATGATAAATCACTAAATCTGCCCATTTAAATTTTTCTACTTCTTCTTTTGCATTATAATTGTCGCCTACTTGAGTGGCTTTTACTTTAAATCCTTTATGTGATTCAAAATATGAAATAGTGGTATTAAAAAGTGTTTCGTTAAATCTTCCGCCAGAATGTGCAAATGGGTGTCCACCATTAATTATAAAAATATTTTTCATTTGTTTCTTTAATTTTATTTGCGACAAAACTAAAGCAACATTTGTTATTGTAAAAATAATACAAATCATACCTTTGTATTAATAAATTAATAGTTATGGTAAATTTAGAATGGTATAGAACCTTTAAAGAAATATATGACAATGGCACTTTAACCAAAGCTTCTGTTGCTTTATATGTTTCACAACCTGGCGTGAGTGTGCACTTAAATGCTTTAGAGGCTTATGTTGGTAAAAAATTATTTGAACGCACTTCAAGAAAAATGATTCCAACAGAAGATGGAAAATTTTTATATGAATATATTATAGAGTCTTTAAAAAAACTTGAAATAGCAGAGCAGCATTTTAAAAAAACAACGCAAGAAAAAAAGCCATCGCTAAATATTGGCATGTGTTCTGAAATGTTTCAATTAATTATAGAACCAGAAATACCAAAATTAAACTTTGATTTAGTTGCCAGATTTGGAGCACATACCGATTTAATAAAAGATTTAAACAATGGTATTTTAGATTTAGTAATTACACCCAAAAAACAGCAGGAAAAAAAATCTTTGGTGGAGTATACTTCGTTTTCAAAAGAAAGAATCGTTTTAATAGCAGGAAATAAAACCAATACCAGTGAAATACAAAAACATATTAAAGCGAAAGACTTAAAAAAATTAGAAGAAGAATTACTTCAACATATCTGGTATAGTTCATCAAACGAAATGGAACATTTTAGACGCTTTTGGTTTGAGAATTTTAACAAAAAACCTGCTTTTAAACCAAACTATATTTTACCTAATATTACTTCTATTATTAGATGTTTAAACCATGGAAATGGTTTGGCTTTGGTTCCAGATTTTTTATGTCGAGAACAAATTTTAAAAAACGAAATACATTTAGTTTGGGAAGGAAAGGTAAAAACGGAAAACACCTTATATTTTGCATCAAGAACAGATTTGAAATACAAAAAAGAATTAGATACTATTAAGAGTATATTTACTTTAAAAATGAAATAAAAAAATCTCAAATCAAATTCTGACCTGAGATTTTAAAACTTACCCAGTTTATGACATACTGCAAAAACTATTACCTGTATTTTAATTACCTGTAAATTTGTGTGTTATTCATTATTAGATTGTTTTATAACTTCGTTAACCATGGTGTCGGTTTGGTTAAAAATTTCGTAAAATGTACCGTTACCATATAGTTGTTCGCCTAGTGTTGCTTTAAGATATTGTTTCACTTCGGGCTGGTAGGCAGCGAAAGTAATATTCGACTCTGTTCTTACATTTAAGTAATCTTGAAAAGATAACACCATAGCCTGATCTACTTCATAACTATCTATAAAATCTCGACGTGAAATAGTATTGTATTTATCGCGATCTTTTTCCAATTCTTCAAAGATAAAATAGCGAATAAAACCGCGGCGTTCTAAAAACATTAAGGTTTCATTTTGCATGCTATCATTAATAGGAACAAACACATCGGGAATAATACCACCACCACCATACACTATTTTTCCGCCAGGTGTAGTATATTTTAACGAATCTACTACGGGTATTTTATCGGGATCGAGTAATTCACCATTTTTTATACGATCATAATATTCGTCGTAGTAATCTTTATTACCGTTTTTCTTATAAGGTCTTTGAATTGAACGTCCGGTTGGTGTATAATAGCGAGACACGGTTAAACGCACGGCGCTACCATCGCCCAAATCCATTTCGTGTTGCACTAAACCTTTACCGTACGAGCGTCTGCCTACAATAGTACCTTTATCGTTATCTTGAAGAGCACCCGCAACAATTTCGCTAGCCGAAGCCGAGTTTTCGTTAATAAGCACGTAAATTTTACCGTCTTCAAAGTCGCCTTGTTCTGTAGCAAAACTTTTATGAATTTGACCACGTTTATTTTTTGTAAACAATAAAAGTTTATCGTCTTCTAAAAATTCATCCAGAATTTGTTCTGCAATATTTAAAAAACCTCCAGGATTGTCACGTAAATCCAACACCATTTCAGTGGCGCCTAAATCCTGAAGTTTATTTAAGCCGGCTTTAAACTCCTTGTAAGTCGATTCGGCAAAACGATTCATTTTAATATAGCCCAATTTATCGGTAAGCATATATGCAGCATCAACACTTTTTAATGGAATATGGTCTCGCTTTACTGTAAATTCTAGCAAATCGGGTTCTCCTTTTCTAAAAACTTTTAGTTTAACTTCTGTATCAATAGGGCCTTTAAGTTTTTTAACCATATTTTTTGTACGTAGGTTAATACCATAAAGCGTGTCTTCATCTGCCATTACAATTCGGTCGCCTCCTTTAATACCGGCTTTGTCGCTAGGTCCTCCTTCAATAGAGCGGATTACTGCAATGGAATCGTTATATGGATAATAACTCACCCCAATACCTACAAAATCACCTTTCATGTTTTCTATACTACTCGCCATATTTTCTTTTGGAATGTACACCGAATGCGGATCCAAATTTTCTAAAATATTGTTCACCGTAATATCAACAATACTGTCGGTATTTATATCATCAACATAATCGTAATCAATATAATCTATAAGTCTATTAAGCTTTTCTTTTTTACTGTTTTTAGAAAACAAACGGTCTGACGAATTGGCAAAGTTTAGCCTTCCTCCAATATAAATGCCGCAAGCCATAGTAACCCCTAAAATTAAAGGTAGATATTTTTTTTTATAAGTCATTCAGCTGTTAAATCTTCAATTTGTTCAAGTTTAATCCCTGCTTTTTTAAGAAAATTTAATCCCGAATCATCTTTGTAAGCCTCGTGATAAACCACTTTTACTATTCCTGCTTGGTGTATTAACTTGCTACAATCTTTACAAGGCGACAAGGTAACATACAGCGTGGCACCTTTACAAGACTGGGTTGAAGCTGCAACTTTTAAAATAGCATTAGCTTCGGCGTGTAGCACATACCATTTGGTATAGCCCGAATCATCTTCGCAAAAATTCTCAAAACCCGATGGCGTTCCATTGTAACCGTCCGAAATAATCATCCGGTCCTTAACTATAATAGCTCCTACTTGACGACGTTTGCAATAGGATAATTTTCCCCATTCTTTCGCAATGCGCAAATAGGCTTTATCATATTTTTTCTGTTTATTTTTTGACATGAATTTGTTTTTATAATGGCGTTACCCTCATTTTAAATTTCAGGCTGTAATTGTCACACATCAGGCTTATTCGGGTCAGGCTTTCCGCTATATCTTTTTTTATTAACCTTCCTGCTAGGGCAGTAATGCTAATAAAAAAAGGATGCCGCATCAATCCTTAACGCATCGCTTAAATGTACAAAACGAATATACTTCCTTTGTGTTTTAATTTCAACCCTGCAAGGTTAAAGTTTTATAAAAATTAAGCTAAAAATTCGCTGTTCATTATCATAGGGATTACCAAACCAATTACAATAGCCGAAACTACCATAACCCAATCTCGTTTAGAAAACCTAAATATAGTTTGCGATATATAGCCTAAAAATAAGACCGCAAATACAATAATAACTTGAGCTAACTCGATACCCAAAGCAAACTCTAGCAATAACAAAACTTTATTGTCGGTGTCTCCTAAAAGCATTTTAAACTCTCTTGCAAAGCCTAAACCATGTATTAGCCCAAAGGCTAGCGTAATTAAAAACAAAACGCCTACCTTGCTTTTTTGTGGGCCTTTGCCTGCTGTGAATACATTAAAAATAGCGGTGAGCAATATACTAACCGGAATTAGGAACTCCACAATAATCCCATTTACAGAAATTACATTATAAGAGGCTAAAACTAGGGATAAGGTGTGTCCTAAGGTAAATATGGATACTAAAAAAAACACACGTTTCCAATCGCGAAAGGTATAGGCAATGGTTAGTACAATTAAAAATAAAACATGATCATAAGCGTTTATATCCAAAACATGATTGATACCATACTCTACATTAAACCAAAAATTTTCTAACATAATTAATTCTAATTTTAGGGATTATACCAAGTTAGTAGTCAAGTAAAACTAAACCTTTTAAGTTAAAAGTAGTTTTGTTAATTAAAAACATTTTTGGTATTGTTCAAATATACAATCTAAATGGAAATATTTTAAAAAGACTTCGTTCTTTAACACAACTAATAGTTATATGTCTAGTCTCATTATAATATTACCTAGCTTATCGCCTTTTATGGAAAGCTTTTGTTAAAAAACATTAAGGATTAGTATATCTTTGTAACTTATCTTTTTAAATTGAATACCATGAAATTTAAGATTTTAATAGTACTAAGTATTTTGTTTTCATTTTTAGCTTGTAAAAAAGCAGTAGACACTCAAATAGAACAAATCGAGGCCCCTAATACACTTGGAGTTTCAAAAAAAAGTATTTCCAAATTAAAATTCGTAGAGTATGCTTTAGATGCTAGAACCGAAAAAATGATTGAAGATTGGCAGGAATATTTTCAATTAGAAACCGTAATAAATAATGTAAAAAAGGCCGATCTTTCTTTTTTTTACGATAATGATAAAAATATTAAAACACTTTTAAAAGACTTAAAAAAGAACATTCCAGAAGGCGTAAACAGCAATGCTACTATGGCAAGGATAACAGCATTAGAAACCTATCTTTATAAACTTAAAAGCCTATCAAATTTAGATACTACTAACCAAAACGAACTGCTTTTATGCATTAAAGATTTTTTAAAATCATTTTCTAACCTTAATTTTCAAATGAATCAAAAAATTGAGGCCGATAATATTATTATTGATAAACCTTAATACTGTTTTTGCTTTTCGGTTTCATTTTTAAATTAAAACCCTGTAATTTACTGTTATTTATATGTATTTTAGCAACTGTTATTACATATTAAAGCAACACATTACTATAAATACAAAAAATGAAAATGAACTCGAATTATTTATCAATCTTAGGTGGGCTTGCTTTTTTATCTATTGTGTCGTGTAAAAGTGACCAAAAAGAAGTAGTTGCCCAAGTAGAATCTGTTCCAGGAATTAACATTGAATTCATGGATACCAAAGTCAAACCAAATAGCGATTTTTTTAGATACGTTAACGGAAAATGGTTAGACCATAATGAAATTCCATCCGATAAAACTCGCTGGGGGAGTTTTGACGAACTTAGAGAAAAAACAAATCAAGATGCACTATCTATTCTTAAAGCAGCAGTGTCAACAGATAAAGATTTGAAAAAAACAGAAATTGTCCCAGGATCCGATCAAGATAAAGCTGTAAAATTATACCAAACTATAATGGATACCGTGGTTAGAAACCAACAAGGGATAACACCATTAAAACCATACTTAGCAAAAATTGATGATATAAAAAGTATAGACGATTTGGAGAACTATCTGATAGATATGGAATCTAAAGGAGGATCTGGATTTCTCGGATTTTACGTGGGTGCACATCCTAAAGATAGCAATAAAAATGTAGGTTATCTTGGTGGTGGTAACCTTGGCTTGCCAGATCGTGATTACTATGTTAAAGACGATGAAAACTCTAAGGAAATTAGAACAAAATATGTGGCGTATATTACAAAAATGCTTCAATATTTAGGAGCGTCGGAAACGGCTGCTACGGCAGAAGCTCAACAAATTTTAGATTTTGAAACCCGTATGGCACAATCTAAAATGGATAAAGTAGAACGTCGCGATGCACGTAAACGTTATAACCCAAGATCGATTGCCGATTTACAAAAAATGGTTCCAGCAATAAACTGGAAAACCTATTTTAAAGGTATTGGTGTAAAATCTATAGACACCGTTATTGTTAGCGAAATAAAATATTTTGATGCTTTACAAGCTATTTTAGAAGATAATAATGTAGCCGATTGGAAAGCGTATTTGCGATGGAATACTTTTAATGACGCAGCTGAACTTTTAAGCACTAATTTGGAAAAAGCTAGTTGGGAATTTTATAGTAAAGCACTTCGTGGTGCAAAAGCTCAAAAACCATTAAATGAACGAGCCTTAAGCACTGTAAACAATACCGTTGGTGAAGCTTTAGGGAAATTGTATGTAGAAAATTATTTTCCGCCAGAAGCTAAGGCTAAAGCCGAACGCATGATTAAAAATGTTATTTTGGCATTTAAAAATAGAATTTCTAACGTATCGTGGATGACGGAAGAAACTAAGCAAAAAGCAATAGAAAAACTATTAGCGTTAAAAGTGAAAATTGCCTATCCGGATCAATGGAAAAACTACGATGAATTGGAAATTGATGGACCAAAGGAGAATGGATCGTATATGCAAAACATAGTAAATGTTAGAGCTTGGAATCATAAAAAAATTATTGAAGATTTATCGAAACCTGTAGATAAAAGTAAATGGGGAATGGCACCACAAATTGTAAATGCCTATTTTAACCCACGATATAACGAAATAGTTTTTCCTGCAGCTATTTTACAACCACCTTTTTATAATTTTACCGCCGATGATGCTGTAAATTACGGAGGTATTGGGGCTGTAATTGGTCATGAAATTTCACATTGTTTCGACGATTCGGGAGCTCGTTACGATAAAAATGGAAATCTTAATAATTGGTGGACCGATGAGGATTTAAAACAATTTGAAGCTTTAGGTAAAAACTTAGCAGATCAATATAGTGCTATTGAAGTGTTACCCGACGTACATATTAACGGGGCCTTTACACTTGGTGAAAATATTGGAGATTTAGGCGGGGTAAACGCCGCTTATGATGCATTACAAATGGATTTAGAAGCTAACGGAAGACCTGAAGCTATTGATGGTTTTACGCCGGAACAACGCTTTTTTATGAGTTGGGCAACTGTTTGGAGAACTAAAATGCGTGATGATGCTTTAAAAACAAGAATAAAAACCGATCCGCATTCTCCAGGAATGAATAGAGCGGTTCAGCCATTGTTAAATATCGATTCGTTTTATACTGCTTTTGATATTAAAGATGGAGATGCTATGTATATTGAACCGGAAAATCGTGTTAAAATTTGGTAAGGCTAAAATTTAAACTACAAAAAAAGGGGTTTTCTAAATTTAGAAAATCCCTTTTTTTATATATAAGATAACTCTAGTTTTTTGGTTCAACTGTTTTTGCTGCTTGTTTTTGCCTTAGTAATTCTGTTTTGCTAAGTTTTGCTAAGTTGAAATTAGGAGCATCTATTAAAATAGAATCCAAAATACTTATAGCCGCATTAAGGTTTGCTTTTTTATCTTTATTGTAAGTAGCAATAGCATTTAAATACATAAAAGCCGATTTTAAGGGGACTTCATAAGGCGGCTGTGTTTCATAATAAGCTTTCTTCATATCAGCGGTAGTGTTTGCTAGTCCAAAATTGATATGTTTTTTAGATTCTTCAAGGTTCGTAATTTGTAAATTAAGCTCAGCTAATTCATAAGCTATTAAAGGATTTTGTGTTCTTTTAAACATTTCATTAAAATGTTCGATAGCCAACTTTGGTTTTTTTAAGGCCTTTAACGACACTGCTTTTACCTCTACAGCAATATCAGAATCGGTAGACATACTTACAATCCCTATAGTGTTTAGGGCTTGCACGTATTTGTTTTCACTCATATAAATATAAGCTAAGGTATCTGTTCTGGCTTCAGATGGAGACAAAACATTCAAATGCGTCATGGCATTTATAACGCCTTGTACATCCCCTTGAAGTTGCATTTGTTTATAATAAGCCTCGTAGTGCTTTAATAAATCAGAATTGGTTTGCCCTTGAATTTGAAACCCAAACCCCATAATGAGAACTATTAAAATTTTTTTCATTTATTTATTTTAAATTGAGATGCTAAAACTATTAAAAATAAGGATTTAAATTGTTAAAAATTTGCCATATTTTTTTAGTAGCTTGTTATTACCTTTCTTTTAGGTCATAACATCATTAAAATAATAGGTGCCGATGTCGTTATATTCAGGATATTTTGCAGATTAAAACCTTTTATTTTTATATATAAATCAAATGTTTTTGAGGTAATATTTCCAAGAAACTTCATATATAATAATAAGTAAAATTTAAACTTTTACATCATAACAACTTCGTATATATTTAGTTAACTCAATTATTTGTTTTTTAAAAGACTTGTATAGACGTTTATGTTTGTTTAGGAAAGTAGAAATAAATTCCCTATATTTAGAATTACTTTAACCAAAACTAAACAACTATGGCAATTAAAAGTTTTCAAGGCGCACGAAAGCAGCAAGCGGGCGCAACTGATAGTACTCCGCTTAAGGTAAGTGACTATATGACAAGAGATTTAATAACCTTTAGCCCACAGCAAACTATAGAAAGTGTTATGCAAAAACTAATTAAACATCGTATTTCTGGAGGGCCAGTGGTTAATGATAAGAACGAATTAATTGGTGTTATTTCTGAAGGGGACTGTATTAAACAAATTAGCGAAAGTAGATATTACAATATGCCTATGCATGATAAAACTATAGAAAAACATGTAACTATGAATGTTGAAACCATTGATGGTAATATGAATATTTTTGATGCGGCTAATAAATTTTTAGAGGCTAAACGCCGAAGATTTCCTATTGTAGAGAATGGTAAGTTGGTTGGGCAAATTAGCCAAAAAGATGTCCTTAAAGCGGCTATGACTTTAAAAGGACAAAACTGGAAATAATATACTGCATTACAAATTTTAAGTAACCGTGTAAGGCTTTTGGTTCGTTGGAAACTAAAAGCTTTTATTTTTTTGTACCGTTAAGACTTAATGTTTTTGAACAGGAATATCCTGTTAATGTACTATTAATATTTTGCTACTCGGCAATGCCTTTTACCGCAATATTTTCATTTATTGCTATAATACCTTCAGGATAGCGCAATTGTTTGTTAATACCAAAAATGCTTTTACTCGTTTTAGTATTTTAGTTTTAAATAGGTTTCTAGTCGCTCTGAAGAGGCCTTTTTATATCCTGAATTTTTGTTGTAGTTCTTTGTAAGATAAATGCGCTTGAAATTTTTATTTAAATAGGATAGTTTTACAATAGATTTTTCGGTGTTCGAATCTATAAAAAAGTCCTCACCCTTTGGTATCATCTATAATTTTTTTCCAGTTTTTATCTATTTTAAATTCTACAATAACGGTTTTGTATAAGATTAGTTGCCTGTTTTAAGTACTAAATTTAGCAAATAAATCACAGATAGAAAGTTCTCACGGACTTTCTTAAGTAGGCTAGAAACCAGCAATTAATTTTATACTTTGTTGGCAACTGGCTTTTAGTTCAATTCTTGAATTCTCCATATTGTTTTTGCTAATTTTGCTAATTCTCTTTGTCTAGCTGAAACTTTATTTTCATTCCAATCATTGTATTCCTCAGGAATAGAATTTGTAGTATGACAATTAGATTTTTTGAAAATTTCCTTTTTATCAGAATAAGGTTTAGTTTCTGCTTCTAAATTTAATCTATTTTCCAATAAAGCTAAATTTCCTAGTCTATAAATAGATCTATTTACTTGCTCATTGTTAAAATCTCCCCAATTTTCATCTGCACTTTCGGGCAAGATATGTTCAATAGTATAGTTGTCACTTTCTGAGTTAATATCATTATTAAAGGAATGCTTCTCAATTTTTGAATAAAGATATTTTACTATTTTATGATTTTTTGAAGTCCTTTTAAATTGTTTAGTTTTGAAATCATTTTCAAAGTTAATATCTGATACATAAACAGATTGGAAATCTGTTAAATTAATAGTTTTATTTTCGGATATAGAATTAGCAATTTTATTATAAACATCTTCTTGTTCATTCGGATTTAAGCCTCCTATAATATTATATCTAAATGAAATTACAGAACAAGTTTTTACTAATTTGGTAAAAGAGTTTATATCCAAATTCTTGTAAGCAGACATTAATAGTGAATTAGTTTGTTTGATTTGAAATAGTTTAAGCTCCTTTAATAATATCTGGCTTGTCACCCCAAAGTTCACTTCCAGGATCTTGAATTGCAATGTATATATCAGTTGATTCTTCTAAATCTCTTATTAGTTCAAAAGTGTCTTTTTTTGAACCAATATTGTTTTTAATTACTTTAAAAAGTTGATTTTTACGTACAGTTTTGTTTTTGCTATTCCAATAATATCTTAAGTAGTCTTCGAATTTTTTATTACCTAGTTTTCCAATTATTCTGCTCCATAATTTTTCTAATTCTTCTATTTCTGTATGATGTGGACTGGATTCATCAATGACTGAAAATAAATAGTTTTTTAGTAAATCAGAAGAGGAAAGTTGAACTCCTCTAGCGTTAAGAGTTTCAAATACTTTAAATGCATTTATTTGATCTGTAACTGTTATTACTGTGAAAAATAATTTATCAACTATAGTTTCAAGGAAGTTAGCAACTTCTTCACCAGTCGAATATTTTTTTAGTTTTTTATAAAACCATTCGAAACACGACCTCATATTTTTTTCAGAAGTATTTGTATTTCTTAGTGGTAATTCTTTTAAAAGAACCATGTAGTTTCGATAATAGTCATCACTATTTCTATTTAGTTTTAACTTATTATCAGAAATTAATGTTATTGTATTTAAAGTTCCGATATAATTGTTTCTGTAGGTGTTTATTCTTATTTCATTATTTTCAACTTCAGAACCTTCTTCAACAAAATCATTTAATCTTTTTAGAACAGCTAAGATTAATATTGTAAGTGTAGTTAACCTTTGTTGACCATCAATCACAGTATACTTCTTATTGTCTGTTGTTTGAAGAACTAAATAACCCATATAGTGTTCGTTTTCTTCATTCTCTAGGATTAGTTGAATGTCTTGCCATAAATCATCCCAATGTTCTGATTCCCAACTGTAATCTCTTTGAAATTTAGGAATAACATATTTAAGCCCGTTCCCCATTAACTTTCTATATGTCTCGTTTGAAGTATCTTGTATTCCTTTCATTATTTTGTAATTACATTTAGGGTAAAAGTATAAAATTATTTAGTTTAACATCTTAATTAGTTCGTGAGTTTTTTCAGCTTGCTTACAACATGATAATAAACGCATAATCTTCGGCTTAATAGAGCAATAAGAGATTTGTTAATAGCTTGAGCACTTCCAATTATTTTAACGTATTCTTTTTTTCTAACCGAGTTAATATTTCTTTTTCTACTTTTTATAAATCCCCCTAATTATTTGAGTTTTAGTACTGAAATAGATGGTTAAGAGACTAAAAATTATGTCCACCAAAAGGAATCAAATACCTTTCGTTTTACTGAATATGTGATAAAATATTATCCATGTATAAATTAACTATCTCGTTTTACTAGAGCATAATAGCCGCCTTCTAGTTCTAAGTAACCTTGGTCGTACACAAAATAGTATATCGTTTGTGCTTTGGTGGTATAAATACTTGTAAAATAGTTAAAATCGAACCCAGATTCTATTAATTTAGCTCGTGAGGTACGTGTTTTTTTATCGGGGTTTAAGCTTTCTAAAATTCGATAATTTTTCCGAAGCCTGTTATTTGTATTGCGAATTAAATTTTTACTATCTTTATTTACCCTATTGTTATAGGCGTTTCTGCAACCATCGGAACAGAATTTTTTATCAATTCGCCCAACAATTTTATCGCCACATTCTAGACATTGTTTTTGCATGACTTCTTTTTTTATATAGGTGTTTATATAATTTATGCTTTAACATTACAAACACAACGCAAAGTAATCATCTACCAGAATTTTCAACCTAGAAGAAGAAATCTATTACTTAGAATCATTTTTTTGAGCCTGATTTAATTCCAGATTTCATTAGAGGCGGTTAAAATTACTGGATAATTATCAGTTACAAGTATAGTTTGTTCGTGTTGTGTTACATATCCACCTTGGTTTCCTACTAAGGTCCAACCATCATTAAGTTCTACGGCTACAGTAGATTTGGTAGCAATAAAAGTTTCTATTGCTACCGTGGTGTTTTTCTTAAAGCGTTCGCAGTTGCTTTTAACTCTATAATTTAAAATATTCTCTGGCTCTTCATGTAAACTTCTACCTACCCCATGTCCTGCTAAATTTTTGATAACTTTAAACCCCGATTTTTTAGCTTCGGTTTCTATTAAATAACCAATTTCAGAAATTTTTACGCCACCTTTAATACGGCTTATAGCTTTGTGTAAAATGTTTTTAGAAGCATTAACAAGTGGTTGATGATTATGAATGTCTTTTCCAAGTATAAAAGAGCCGCCATTATCCGACCAAAAGCCATTGAGTTCTGCAGAAACGTCAATATTAATTAAATCACCTTCTTTAAGTATTTTTTTATTTGATGGTATTCCGTGAGCTGCTTCTTCATTTACACTTATACAAGAGTAACCCGGGAATCCATAAGTTTCGTATGGTGCAGATTTAGCCCCATAGCGTCTTAAAATAGTGCCTCCATAATTATCTAATTCTTTGGTAGACATACCAACTTTGGCGTACGCCCTCATTAATTTTAGTGTCGTTCCAACAACTTCACTAATTTTTTTCATGCCTATTAATTCTGATTCTGTTGTTATTGACATTTTATTTTGAATTAGTTTTAGAGGTGTCGTGTTTGCTTTATAACGTGGTCTAGCTTGAGCTTCTCATATCGTAAATATACAGAAAATGGGTGTATTTGGAGATGTAAGGGATAAAAAAGCTAATATTAGGTTTGTTTTTTATAGAAGGCGTTATGGTATTAAAAGCAAAGATATTTATAGTTTATGTGTTTTATTAGATTGGTTTGTAGTGATTTATGGTGTTGGTGATAATTATTGAAACTATATAGCATTATTCTAAACCAGGGTGTAGTTAAAAACTCGGGTAAAATAATTATATTCGATTTTCTAAATGTTATTTATTTTAATAGTGATTCTAAAACTACTTCTAATCTATTGAGTGCAGACCCCCAACCGTTATAAAATCCCATTTCTTCTTGCTGTTTACAATATTCGGGTGTGGGGTGAATGACACTAAATATAAATTTGGTTTTTTCTTCATGTGCTTTAAAATAGGTTTGTAATTCTACACCTTCGGTCATAGGTTTAAAATCTGCGGAAGAAACAATTTTCTTTAAATTAATAATTTCTTTATAAGTTCCCTCTGATATAAATTCATTTCCGTCGGGCATTGGCATAGAATATTTCCATTTTCCACCAACTTTAAAGTTATGTTCAATAACCTTAATGTCCATTCCATTTGGAGCCCACCACTTTAAAATGTGTTCTGATTGTGTCCAAGCATCCCAAACTACTTGTACAGGAGCGTTAAATGTTTTTTCAATTGTTAAAGTTCTATTGGTTAAATCCCTCATTTTTTTTCGTTTTTGGTTTGTAATTCATTAATATAATTTTCAAAAGAATCTATTCTATTTTCCCATAATTTATTGTATTGGTTAATCCATAAAAAAGCTGGAATTAATTTTTGTGGCTGCATGAGGCATAAACGAACTCTACCAATTTGATTAAATTTGATTACGCCACATTCATTTAATATTTTTAAGTGTTTTGAGATAGCAGGTCTGCTAATTTTAAATTTTTCTGCTACTTCATTTACACTTAAAGTTTCTGTTGCAAGTAATTCAATAATATCTCTTCTAATTGGATCGGCAATTGCTTGAAAAACATCTCGTCTCATAATTTTAATAACTGTTTGGTTACAAATATAAGTGTAACCATATGGTTACGCAAATAAATAATTAAAAAATATGTTTGGGCTGTAATTTTTGCTAACGTTTTTGGGTGTAGGTAGTTTTATTTTGGGTTAAGCACCAATGTATCTATTGGATATAATCTGTTTAACACGTATAAAATAGTTGCTTTTAATAGGTGAAAGCATGTTTTTAAGGAACTTATGTCACCATTTTTTTAGTTGAATAAACTTATTTTAAGTATAGTTTAGTAATGTTATTAGAAGTTTTAGGCTTTGTGTTTTATTGAAAATTGTGCAAAATCGCCGGTATTGTGTGCTTTTTTTTTGATTTTGAATCAATTTATCAAAATTATTTCTGGATGATATGCAAGTGTTTTTTGATTAGTAGGAGTTAATCGTTTTTATCAAATTGCACGCTAGGTGATTTTTAGGTTTGCAATATGGCGCTTGTATAGTTTTCGGTTTATCTGCTCAGATTTTTTGCAACAAAATGTGGTATAGTTACCATGTAAGAACTTTTGTTATAAGGTTTAATTACACTTAATTCATGTTATTCCAAAACTTATAAAATTTAGATTTAGGGTTTATTTAAACAAAATCGCTCCATTTTAATTAAAATGGAGCGATTTTATTATTTAAAAAAAAGGATACTATTTTCCTTTATTTACTTTATCAATATACTTTTGTAACGCCATGGTCATCGAAGGTGTTTCCGGTGTTGGTGCTGCAATATCTACGCGTAACCCTTTTTCTTCAACCGCTTTAATAGTGGTGTTTCCAAAAACAGCAATACGCGTGTCATTTTGTTTAAAATCGGGAAAATTTTTAAATAAAGATTCAATTCCCGAAGGACTAAAAAACACTAAAACATCGTAAAGTACATCGGCCAAATCGGTTAAATCACTAACTACGGTTTTGTAAAATGTAGCTTGTTTCCAATCTACACCTAAAGCATTCAAAGTATTTGGTACTTCTGGTTTTACTTTGTCGGTAGTTGGTAAAAGGAATTTTTCGTCCTTATATTTTTTAATTAATGGCGAAAGTTCGGCAAAAGTTCGTTTTCCAACGTAAATTTTACGCTTTCTGTAAACTACATATTTTTGTAGATAATAAGCTACCGCTTCAGATTGGCAAAAATACTTTAGGCTATCTGGAACTTTAAAACGCATTTCGTCTGCCACTCTAAAAAAGTGATCAACGGCATTTCTACTTGTTAATATTATAGCCGTGTACTGTCCTAAATCTATTTTTTGATGTCTTATTTCCTTGGCTGAAACCCCTTCAACGTGAATAAAAGGGCGGAAATCTATTTTTACCTTTTGTTTTTCTTCTAAATCGAAGTAAGGCGAGTTCTCTATTTTAGGTTCTGGTTGAGATACTAAAATGGTTTTCACTTTCATAAGTGTAATCAGTTTTATTCTGTTATTTTAAAATCAAAACCTTATATAAAAACAGATAAGGTGCAATTTCAAGTGTGCAAAGATACAAAATAAAATAAAACAAGTTGTTTTTTATTCGATTTTGATGTCTTTTAAATGAGGTTATTAGCCCTATTAAATTAACTAAAACCAACAGACCAATACATCCATAAATTAGCTCTATTGTTAGCGAAAACGTAAAAATTAACAAGGCATTAATGGGTAATAAAATGATACCTAAAAAATTTTTATAACTTATTTTTTGAAAAATATATAAATCTATAAGGTCTTTAATAGAAAAAATACTTGCCAAAATACGTTCTAATAAGACTTTGAGAAATAAAAACGTTCCCACTCCAACGGCTATTTTAACAAACATATTAATGGATACATTGGTGATATTATACATATTTTGATAAATAATATAACAAAATATAGAGCTTGATAGAATTAAATTCCCAAATAAAAGCAAATCGAACCTATCAAAAAATTTTTGATCTCTAGAATAAATATTGAGGTATTTGGAATTTATAACTATAACACTAAAATCTGTAAAACGCTTTGGTGCAATAAGTTTAGCAATAGCAATAATAGCCAGGCCTATTAATAATAAGACGGTAAATAGTTCGTTTGATGGTATAGCTCTAATCACTGGATAAAATTATTACAATTATTAATAATACACCTAAAATATTAAGGAATTTTTAAAGAACTCAATTTTTAAAAAATGTACATTTGCTAAAAATTTTTAGGCTCTCAAAAGAAGAATGATGAAGGATAGCGTGGTAATTATTCCAACATATAATGAAATAGAAAATATAGAAGCTATTATTAAGGCGGTTTTTTCTCAATCGAAATTAACTCATATCCTTATTGTTGACGATAATTCACCAGATTTAACAGCATCAAAAGTTAAAGAACTTCAAAACGTGTTTCCTAATCGATTATTTTTAGAAATTAGAAAAGAAAAGTCGGGTTTAGGTACCGCATACATACACGGTTTTAAATGGGCTATTGCAAAAAAATATGATTTTATTTTTGAAATGGATGCCGATTTTTCTCATAATCCAACCGATTTAATTAAATTGTACAACGCTTGTGCCATTGAAGGCGCCGAACTCTCTATTGGGTCGCGTTATAAAACAGGTGTAAATGTTGTTAATTGGCCAATGAACCGCGTGCTTATGTCTTATTTTGCATCAAAATACGTTAGTATTATTACCGGAATGAAAATTCATGATACCACGGCAGGTTTTGTTTGTTATAAACGAGAAGTTTTAGAAAACATAGATTTAAACGCTATTAAATTTATAGGCTATGCGTTTCAAATTGAAATGAAATTTAAAGCTTATTTAAAACAATTTAAAATTATTGAAGTCCCTGTAATTTTTACAGATAGAACAAAAGGAGTTTCTAAATTAAGCTCCGGAATTATTTCTGAGGCTATCTTTGGAGTGATTACAATGAAATTAAAAAGTCTATTTAAAAAATAGAAAAGCTATGAAACAAAGAACGACACTTATTAAAAATGCCCATATTGTTACCGATGGAAAAATAACAAAAGGCGATATATTAATTGAAGGCCATTATATAAAAGAAATTAACCATTCTATAAGCGCAAAATCGGCCGATGTACATGTGCTTGATGCCGAAGGTAAGTATGTTTTACCTGGCGCTATCGACGATCAGGTGCATTTTAGAGAACCTGGCTTAACCCAAAAAGCCAATATTGAAACCGAATCTAGAGCAGCAATTGCAGGAGGCATTACATCGTTTATAGAAATGCCAAATACCAACCCGCAAACTACAACTATAGAAAAACTTGAAGCAAAATTTGAAATTGCGGATAAGACATCCTACGCGAATTACTCGTTTATGTTTGGTGGTACCAACGATAATTTAGACGAAATTTTAAAGGTTGATCCAAAAACTGTGGCTGGATTAAAATTGTTTTTAGGCTCATCGACCGGAAATATGTTAGTGGATGATCCTGCGGTTTTAGAAAATATTTTTAAAAGTACCGATATGGTTATTTCGGTGCATTGCGAAGATGAAGCCACTATAAAAAAGAACCTACAAGAGCATATTGATAAATTTGGAGATGATATTCCTATAAACTATCACCCAATTATTAGAAGTGAAGATGCTTGCTATATGTCATCATCTAAAGCGATAGAATTAGCAAAAAAAACAGGCGCACGATTACACGTTTTTCATTTATCTACAGG
This sequence comes from Algibacter pacificus, assembly GCF_008033385.1. GTDB lineage: Bacteria > Bacteroidota > Bacteroidia > Flavobacteriales > Flavobacteriaceae > Algibacter > Algibacter pacificus. The sequence continues at coordinate 391,029 of NZ_VOGY01000003.1, forward strand.
AAAAGAAACTAGTTTATTCAGTAATAAAATTCCTTTAAAAGATAAAAAAATCACCGCCGAAGTTTGTGTACACCACCTTTGGTTTAGCGATGAGGATTACGAGAAAAAAGGCACCCTTATTAAATGGAATCCCGCAGTTAAAACAAAAAGCGATCGCGATCAACTTTGGGAAGCTCTACTCGATGGTCGTATCGATGTTATTGCCACGGACCATGCCCCACATACTATAGATGAAAAAACTAACGTTTATACTAAAGCCCCATCGGGAGGACCATTAGTACAACACGCGCTACCTGCTATGCTAGAAATGTACCATAAAGGAAAAATATCTATAGAAAAGGTGGTGGAAAAAATGTGTCACAATCCATCCATTTTGTTTCAAGTAGAAAAACGTGGTTATATAAAAGAAGGCTATTTTGCCGATTTAGTTATAGTCGATTTAAACAACCCATGGACTGTTAAAAAAGACAATATTTTGTATAAATGTGGTTGGTCGCCTTTTGAAGGTTCAACCTTTAAATCTCGAATAACGCACACCATTTTAAATGGCAAACTAGTATATCAAAACGGTAAATTTTCCGATACAAAAGCAGCAAAACGACTAACCTTCGACAGATGATTTTAAAACGATTTCTAACCTATTTAGGCATGGCACTATTGGTAACCGCATGTTATCAATTTAAAGAACCTAAAAAACCCAAGAATTTAATTTCTAAGGAAAAAATGGTCGATATCTTAATAGATTCTAAAATAATAGGATCTTCAAATATAACCAATAGGCGCATTATGGAAAACCATGGTGTCGATTTAAAAACCTACGTCTTTAAAAAACATAACATCGATAGTTTGCAATTTGTAGAAAGTAACACCTATTACACTTTCCATATTAAGGAATACAACGAAATATATCAAAAAGTAAAAGATAGTTTAGAAGTCTTAAAAGTATTTTATCAAAACTTGGAGAAAAAAGAAATAGCTGCTGCTAAAGCAAAAAGAAAGCAAGATTCGCTACAAGTAATTACTACAATAAAAGACTCTATTTCTAATTTAAAAATAACCGATTCGTTAAAAACACAGTTAACTAAAAAAGTTTTAAAGGATAGCTCATTCTTAAATAAAAAAGTGGCTAAGTTTATAGATAAAACCAAAAATTTATCAGAGCAGCCCTCCAAAAAATTACAGGAAGTAATAGAATCCAAACCCAAAAATTAATAAAAAAAGCGTGACTTAGGCCTTTAAATAAAGTCGACCTATTTCGGAAATAACAACACTTACAGCTTTAAATTCAAACTTTAAAGCTGTTTTTATTTTATCGCTACTATATTCAGTTTTTGTCGATAGCACATTTACTAAATTTCGTGTTAGTTCTCTGCGCGATCCTATAAGTTTCGTTTTAAGCCAATCTAATTTCCATCCCAAATTTAAAACCCAACTTGAAGCTAATTTTTTAGCAGGTTTAGCATTAACAGCTTTGGCTAATGCTTCTAAAAAATGTTTATAAGTCCAATGCTCTGCAACCAAAATAAACCGCTCATTACTCAACTTACTTTTCATTAAAGCCACCATGGCAGTAACAACGTCCTCTACACCAACCAAGGCAATAGTTCCCGAGGTGTAAAACCGAAATCCCTTTTCCGCTTTCGTAAACAAACCTCCCGTGCCATTATCCCAAAATCCAGCACCTAAAATAACACCAGGATTTACAATTATAGCATCCAAACCTTCTTGTGTACCACGCCAAACTTCCATTTCGGCACCATACTTAGTAATAGCATAATCACTATTATCGGCTTCCGTATCCCAAATAGTTTCTTCGCTCACGGGTTTATTGGTTAACTCTTTACCTAAGGTAGCAATGGAACTTACATGGCAAAGTTTTTCAACCTTTTCCGATAAGCATAAGTTAACAATATTAGCAGTACCATCAATATTAGTACGCCTTAAAAGATGATATTTGTTAGGCTCGAAAGACACAAAGGCAGCACAATGATACACACGAGTTACTCCCGCAAAAACCTCTATTAACCTTGGGACATCTAAAATATCGGCTTTCACCCATTCAATGGCATCAAAAAGCGCATCAGTATGGTTATTAAAAGATTCAAACCATTGTTTAACCAATTGTAATTTATGCTCATTTCTGTAAATTGCTCTAACCCTTTCCTTTTGCTCAGCCAATTTATACAGCAAATGTGCACCAACTAACCCCGTACCACCAGTAACTAAAATCATGCAACTAAAGTAATAAATATTTAAACTATAGCTGTAATTTTAATTTAATTTGGGCAATTTTATTTTGGCAGAAAAAGCCAAAATAAACCGCGCTTTCCGCTATATCTTTTTTTGCAAAGTCATTTGGAACTTGTTTCAAGATCTGTCTATTCCAAAAAAGAATCAATAAAAAATCAAGTTTTATCTAGCAAAAAAAGGATGCCGCTGCAATCCCTATCGCGAGATTACCGACCAGAAACGGCAAAGCAGGATGTGATTTCTCCTTGCGTCGAAATGACAAAGAACCCCATGTTTCTTCTTGTGTAATTCTAGTTCTCTTTTTTTATTCGTATTTGTCATGTCGACCGTAGAGAGACATCACATAAACAAGCTCAACACACGCAAGCAGAATGCGATTTCTCCTCACGTCGAAATGACAAAGAAGCCCATGTTTCTTCTTGTGCAATTCTAGTTCTCCTTTTTTATTCGTATTTGTCATGTCGACCGTAGAGAGACATCACATAAACAAACTCAACACACGCAAGCAGAATGCCATTTCTCCTCACGTCGAAATGACAAAGAAGCCCATGTTTCTTCTTGTGTAATTCTAGTTCTCTTTTTTTATTCGCATTTGTCATGTCGACCGTAGAGAGACATCACATAAACAAGCTCAACACACGCAAGCAGAATGCGATTTCTCCTTGCGTCGAAATGACAAAGAAGCCCATGTTTCTTCTTGTGTAATTCTAGTTCTCTTTTTTTATTCGTATTTGTCATGTCGACCGTAGAGAGACATCACATAAACAAACGCAACACACGCAAACAGGATGTGATTTCTCCTCACGTCGAAAAGACTTGAGGATTTTATTTTTCCTTTTACCGCATTATTTGTCATGTCGACCGTAGAGAGATATCACATAAACAAGCTCAATATACACAAGCAGGATGTGATTTCTCCTCAGGTCGAAATGACAAAAAAGAACAAATAGTAATGAACAAAGAATTTCATATAAAGCGTAACAAATTCTACACGTATTTTTATATTTGCCAAAGATTACTAAATACACATAATAATGATAAAGAATTTTGTTGAAGAACTAACTTGGAGAGGCATGATACACACCGTGATGCCAGGAGCAGAAGAACACTTAATGGAAAGCATGCGTAGTGCTTATGTGGGTTTCGATCCCACAGCCGATTCTTTACATATTGGTAATTTAGTGCCTATCATGTTACTCGCACATTATCAACGTTGCGGACACAGACCTGTTGCTTTGGTTGGTGGTGCAACCGGCATGATTGGCGATCCATCTGGAAAATCTAACGAGCGTAATTTATTAGACGAAAAAACACTTCGCCATAACCAAGAATCTATAAAAGCACAATTAGCACATTTTTTAGATTTTGAAAGCGATGCCGACAACGCAGCCCTTTTAGTAAACAATTACGATTGGATGAAAGATTTTTCATTCTTAGAATTTATTCGCGATGTGGGTAAACACATTACCGTAAATTACATGATGGCTAAAGATTCTGTGAAAAACAGATTATCATCAGAATCTACCGAAGGAATGAGTTTTACAGAGTTTACATATCAACTAGTTCAAGGTTACGATTTTCTTCATTTATATAAAGAAAAAAATTGTTCACTTCAAATGGGCGGTAGCGACCAATGGGGAAACATTACCACAGGAACCGAGTTTATTCGTCGTGTTGGTGGCGGTAAAGGTTATGCTATTACTTGTCCGTTAATTACAAAGTCCGATGGATCTAAATTTGGAAAATCCGAAGGAGGAAATGTTTGGCTAGATGCCAATAGAACATCACCTTACAAATTCTACCAATATTGGTTAAATTCTGCCGATGATGATGCAGAGAAGTATATTAAAATTTTCACATTCTTAGCCGAAGATGAAATTAACGCGCTAATTAAAGAGCATCATGAAGCTCCACATTTACGTGTGTTACAAAAACGTTTAGCCGAAGAAATAACCACTATGGTGCATTCTAAAGAAGATTTAGACAACGCTATAAAAGCAAGTGCGATACTTTTTGGAAAATCGACTAGTGAAGATTTAAAAGGCTTAAACGAACAAACCTTTTTAGATGTCTTTGATGGGGTGCCATTAACCGAAATATCACAATCTGAAATTGATAACGGTTTAGATATTATCGCGGCTTTAGCTGAAAAAGGAGGCTTTTTAAAATCGAACGGTGAAGCTCGTCGTGCTTTAAAAGAAAACTCTATTTCGGTTAATAAAGAAAAAGTAAAGGACGATTACTCGATTACTACTGCCGATTTAATCAATAATAGATTCGTGCTCCTTCAACGTGGAAAAAAGAACTATTTTGTATTGCGTGTAGTTTAAAAAAAACGATCGTATTTTCAAATTATAGAAATAAAAAAAAGTCTTTGATTAATTTTATCAGAGACTTTTTTTATGTCATTTTTTTATTGTTGCGTCTGTCATTTCGAACGCAGAGAGAAATCGCATAAAGCGGCTTGTTTTACGTTACTTTTATTATGTGGCTTCTCATTTCATTCGAAGTGACATGGATTGAGGGAATCTCTTAATTATTTAAACGTCAATGTTTCTGGGTAACCCCAATCGGCACGAATTTCAATGGCTTTAAAATGACTCACTTTTTCGGGCTGTATCTTTTTTAAATAATTACCCGTATCGTATTTCTCATTGCCGTTGGCATCATGAATGACTCTAATTTTATAGGTTGCTGGTTTTAAATTTAAAAAGTTAACAGGTTCATTGGTTTTGGCAAATTGTTCATATTTAACATCGCCTTTATCATCGGTTAATTGTATAATTAAAGGAAATGTGGCGTTTACCAAAGTGAAACGTGCATATCCAAATTCCGATTCTTTTTTTGTTTTAAACGTATAATTTAAAGTATCATTTTTATCACCATAAAAATCGATAAAAGCTTCTGGTAATACTTGTATTTTATAGCTGTTATCTTCTGTTTTTTCAAAGTCGAATTGATACGTATTATTAATGGTATCAAACTTTGTTGTAAACGCTACTTTTGTAGAATCCTTATCTAAAATGGTCATTTTTTTAGCATCGAAATTCGTAAATGGCGTACTTCCTAAAATATAAAAAGATTCATTATAACCCACAGCTCCAGAAGGTTCCGATTGTATAATTAAACTATCTCGATCCATTTTTCTTATTCTAACAGTATAATCCTTTTCGTAATCCGTATTAGAAACCGTAAATAATAAAGAATCGACTTCTAATTTCGGTTTGTACCAATAATTAAGGGTGTCTGTTTTAAAATCTTTTGTAATGCGGTATTCAAAATCTTTTGGAACATTAGAATTTAACTTAATTTTCATGCCGTTATACTGGCCTTCATAACCAAAAGCTATTTTTTCTCCGGAAACAATCATGGGGCGTGTAGCCTTAAAATCAATAGATTCATTAAATAATTTTAAGGTGTAAAGTGAGTCGTTTGGAACGGTTATAATGTCTTTATGAAATGCTATTTTATCCGTTTTTTGTTGAAATTTATTATCTGTGTTCTCATCCTTTAAAGCGATAAGCATGTATTTCCCAGCCTTAATATTATCAACAGAAAAGGTGGTGACACTATCCAATGTGTTGGTTATATATTTTGGTGTTTCTTTATAAATAATAGAATCTGTAAAGGTAGAATCTACTTCGTACAGCATAACCGAAACAAAGGTGTCTGGCTGTTCTTTTAAGGCATCTACAACGCTTCCTTTTACATTTAGCGAGTCGATATAACTCCCCGTTGAAAACACATAACGATAATACGGGTAGGGGTTGCCCTCGTTGTTGTCCTGTATACTATTACCAAAGTTTATGGCATAAGTAGTGTTAGGTTTTAGTGTATCGTGAATTTTAATAGTAATGTATTTACTTGCCGAACTTAAAGGTGTAATTTCGGGCTGTACTTTCATGGGTGGCGAAATAATAAGTTGCTTATTTAAATCTTTCATTTTAACATATTCGTCAAAATAAATTTTTATTTCTTCAGCTTTAAAATTGGTGCTTAAATTGGCGGGTTCGGTTTTTACAATAACAGGGGGTGTTACATCTTTTGGCCCACCATCGGGCGTTCCACGATTGGCACAATTAATAAAAATGAGACCAATAACTGCTGCTAAAATAAAATTTGAAAGTGTTTTATTCATTACCCATTAAAAATTTTCACAAACCTACATAAAATTATAATTATAACGTTTATTTGGTTAAGCAATTGCCATGGTAGCAATACTTATTTTTATGTTTTTTGCCTGATTTAAAACTAAAATACAAGCTTCTAAAGTGGCGCCGGTAGTAATCAAATCATCAACTATTAGAATATGCTTGTTTTCTATGGTTTCCATGTTTTTTAAAGCAAACAGTTCGTCACTATTTACCCAACGTGCAATTCGTCCTTTTTTAGTTTGCGATTTTGTGTTGGAAATTTTAATTAGTACATCATTCAAATAATCGGCTTTTAGGGCTTCAGCTATTTGTTGTCCAAATTTTTCAACTTGATTAAACCCTCGAGATCGCAACTTCTTTTTATGTAAAGGTACTGGGATAATCACATCAATTTCGCGGTAAGCCTCTACTTGCTGCAATTCGGCGCCAAGCCAATTTCCTAATACAAAACCAATATTTTGGTAGCCTTTATATTTTAATCCGTGAATGAGCTGTTGTACCAAACTCTTCTTTTCAAACCTAAAAAGTGCCGTGCCGTTTTCTATTTTACAACGTCCGTACAACACTTTTTGAATGGCATCATTACCATCAAAATGAAAATTGGTAACCGGTAAATCGTGACGACAATCCACACAAATGCTATCTTCATGATCACCTAAAAGACCAAGACACGCATAGCACACTTTGGGAAAAAATATATTTAATACCGATTTAAACATGTAATTTTAAAGTTGTTCTGTAAATTTAGTTAATAATAACGAAAAGTTTCAAACGCTTTTTTATTTTTGCAGGATGGCAAATCAAGATGATAAATTTAAAAAGGTAATATCGCACGCAAAGGAATACGGGTATGTATTTCAAAGTAGCGAAATATACGACGGTTTAAGTGCCGTTTACGACTACGCCCAAAATGGTGCGGAGTTAAAGAAAAATATACGTGACTATTGGTGGAAAGCCATGGTGCAAATGAATGAAAATATTGTTGGTATTGATGCCGCAATATTTATGCATCCAACTACTTGGAAGGCTTCTGGCCACGTCGATGCGTTTAACGATCCTTTAATTGACAATAAAGACTCGAAAAAGCGCTACCGTGCCGATGTTTTAATTGAAGATTATTGTGCGAAAATTGAAGCTAAAATAGAGAAAGAAGTTACTAAAGCAGCAAAACGTTTTGGTGATGCTTTTAATAAAGAAGAATTTTTAGCGACCAACGGACGTGTTGTTGGATATCAAGAAAAAATAAATGCTACGCTTTCGCGGATGGGACAATCTTTGGAAAAAGAAGATCTTGCAGATGTTAAAGCCTTAATTGAAGAATTAGGAATTGCCGATCCATTAACAGGAAGTAAAAACTGGACCGATGTTAAGCAATTTAACTTGATGTTTGGAACCAAACTTGGTGCTTCTGCCGAATCGGCAATGGATTTATATTTACGTCCAGAAACGGCTCAAGGTATTTTTGTGAATTTTTTAAACGTTCAGAAAACGGGACGTATGAAAATCCCTTTTGGAATTGCACAAACCGGAAAAGCCTTTAGAAATGAAATTGTTGCAAGACAGTTTATTTTTAGAATGCGTGAGTTTGAACAAATGGAAATGCAATTTTTCATTAAACCAGGTACGCAAGTAGAGTGGTACAACCATTGGAAAGAGACCCGTATGAAATGGCATTTATCTTTAGGGATGGGTGCGGATAATTACCGTTTTCACGACCATGATAAATTAGCGCATTATGCAGATGCTGCTGCTGATATTGAGTTTAAATTCCCGTTTGGATTTAAAGAATTGGAAGGAATTCACTCAAGAACAGATTTCGATTTAAAAGCGCACGAAAAACATTCTGGAAAGAAATTACAATATTTCGATCACGAAGACAATAAAAGCTATACGCCATACGTGTTAGAAACCTCTATTGGTTTAGATCGTATGTTTTTAGCAGTATTCTCTAATTCACTACAAGAAGAAGAATTAGAAAACGGAACCACTAGAACGGTTTTAAAATTACCAAGTGTATTAGCGCCTGTAAAAGCGGCTATTTTACCATTGGTTAAAAAGGACGGTTTACCTGAAGTAGCGCGTAAAATTGTAGAAGAATTGAAATGGGATTTCAACGTAATTTACGATGAAAAAGATGCAGTAGGACGTCGTTACAGAAGGCAAGATGCTAACGGAACACCGTTTTGTATTACGGTAGATCACGATACTTTAAAAGATAACATGGTAACTATTCGCCATAGAGATACTATGGAGCAGGAACGTGTTAATATTTCTGATCTACAAAAAATCATAAAACATGAAGTAGATGTACGTTCTTGGTTGATGAAGATGTAAACACTAAGTTTATCAAATTTGTATTTTATTAAAACCCTCTATTGAATTTAATTCAGTTGAGGGTTTTGCTTTAGTTTTAAAATATTGAATGTAGTTTATTAAACGTTTTTTATGATTTACGTTCGGTGTTTGTAGTACCTTATTTTTGTTGAGCAATTAAAAAAAACCGCTGAAAATCAATTGATTAACAACGGTTAAAGTACTCAAGGCGGGAACGAAACCCACTTAATTTAGATAGTTTCTTAAACCTTATAAAAACAGCCTTGAACACTTGATTTTATTACTAGTTACAGCGTTTTTTAATAAGGTGTGAAATAAGTATAAGTTAGAGGTAATTCATATAAATATTGAAAATGTGGGGAAAATGTGGGGAAACATTTTTATTTAATTATATTTGAGTGTTCAAATTAATTACTTTGTATGGCTACGCTAAGATTTTTATTAAAAGGCAATAATAACCCAAGTACAATTTATGCCCGCTTTCGTCATGGGCGTAATATTGATTTTATAAAGTCAACAACCTTAGTTATAAATCCCAAGTACTGGAATAAACCCAAAGGAACCGTTAAACAAGTTGCGGAGTTTGTAGATAAAAAGAATTTGCAAAACGATTTAAACGCGCTTCGTACAACTATTTTAAATAGTTTTAACGATCATTATTCTAATGGTGGTATAATTAATTCAGATTGGTTTAGTCAAACCATAAAACAGCATTTTAATCAAGATAGTAAAACAGATTTAAATTATTTACTGGACTATGCGAAATACTACAAAGAAAATTTAAACTCTAAAGTTTTAGTAAGTGGTAAAACAGGTGTTACTGCTAACACACTAAACCGATATAAAACCATTATTAATAAAGTTAAGGCGTTTGAATCTAAACAAAAAAAACGCTATACTTTTGAGAATGTTGATTTACGTTTTTATAAGGATTTCAAAAACTATCTTCTTAATGTCGAAAAACTTAGTTTAAACACCGTTGGACGTTATATAAATTATATTAAGACTATTTGTATTGATGCTGAAAAATACGGCATTAAAATAAACCGCGCTGTTTTAAGTGGTGAATTTAGAGCGACAAAAGAAAAAGTAAATTTTATTACACTTTCAGAAACCGAAATACAAACCATTTTTGAACACGATTTTAGTAAAACACCATATTTGGAAAATGCGCGCAACTGGTTAATTGTTGGTGTTTGGACTGGTGCGCGTGTTAGTGATTTATTACAGTTCACCAGTAATAATATAAATAATGGCTTTATAGAATACACCGCAAAAAAAACGGATCAAAAAATAATACTTCCATTACACCCACACATTAAAGAAATACTTTTAAATAATGATAACCAGTTCCCGCGGGAAATTTCGGCTCAACGTTTTAACGATTATATAAAAACCGTTTGTAAAGATGCAGGACTTAAACAACTGGTTTACGGATCTAAACAAAAGAAAATTAAAAAAAAGGTTTGGAGAAAAACTAAAGGCGAATATCCAAAACATGAGTTAGTAAGTACGCATATTTGCAGGCGTTCATTTGCTACTAATCATTATGGAAAATTACCTACACCAGTAATAATGGCCGTAACTGGCCACACTACGGAACGTATGTTTTTAAATTATGTTGGTAAAACTGCAAAAGATAACGCCAATGTTTTAAACGATTTTTGGAACGTACAAGAACAAAAGAAACAAAATAAAACACCACAATTAAACGTAATTAAAAACCAAACGGCATGAATAAAAAATTAGATATTACTACTTCAATTGGATTTTATTTAACTTATTTCGATTTATTACCAGTGTATAAAACAAGAGAGGATGCTTTTAATTTCTTAAATGATCAAACGGAATACATAGCAGGTCGAAAACTCTATTATAATTATTCACACTTTAGACAAGATCTTTACGGTAGTGATGAAGATTGATTAAATTAGTATTTCGAATTGTTCAAAATGGGTATTTTAGAAGATCAAAATAAAGTTAGGCAACAAAATTTAGATTTTTTGGTAAACTATGCTAAAAAACTATTTAATGATTTGTTTGATAGGCATAAAACGAATATTGAAACTCTTATAACTAAGAATGTTTTTGATACGTCCGATATTAAAGAAGTTAAAATAGAACTAAAAACTATTTTTAAAAATGTGGATATAAATATTTATTGGGGTAGTAGTCCTCCTTATAAGTTTTTTGAAAGTGTGAAAATTGAAAATAATAAATTTATTTATGATGTTGACGAAATTATAAAACCCGCTATTAATAGTCAGTTAATAAACCCTTATGAGTTAATAGAAAACAAATTTAGCAGAGGGCATGATTTTAATCAGTGGGTAGGTAATATTGTTTATACTACTAAGAAAGTTTATCTTAAATATTTACTGGAGCAATTAAAACCATCTAGTGTAAAATACAATCAAACCTATTTGTATTTATTTAAACCGTGGGGTTTTGAATTGTTTGAGTTTCTTAATGATCGTTTTGAAGGTGCTCCTGCCGAAACAGTTAAATACACAATATTATTTCATTTTTTAAAATCTCAAGGTTTTGTAAGTGGTTTAAATGCTCGATACTTAGAGTTTGTAAAGTCAAATTATAGTAAACGTAATTTTAATAGATTAGATTTTGATGATGTTTGTAATGAAAAACTAAAGAGAAACGAACAACGTTTAAATGATATTTATCGTGAATTTTTGCAAACTCATGATTTATGAGTTTGTATGAGTTTTAAATGAGTTGATGTGAGATTATTATTGCCATAACATTAATAATAAAACATTATAAGTTATGGAATCAATTCAATTTATCGGTACAAGTCCAAACGCTTTAGCAAACCTAATTGATGAAAAAATTAAATCTCAATTAGATGAACTAAAAACAAAATTCACTTTAAAGGAGCCTGATGATTTTCTTACACGTAAAGAAACGGCCGAACTACTAAAAATTTCTTACGTCTGTTTGCACGATTGGTGTAATAAGGGGATTTTGCACCCTTATAAAATGGGGAACAAAACGTATTTTTCACGTAAAGAAATAACCGAAACAATGTTTAACTCAAATAAACAATAAGGTTATGAAAACGGCAAACATAAAATTTACTAGGGCAATTTATAATCTTAAATCAATCAATAAAGATGAAACGGTAAGAGATTATACACTACTTAAAACGGATCTGGAGCAAAACGAAATTTTCACAGATATTATACGAATTGAAAAAGATAACGGCTTCCATGATCGGAGCCGAAAATTTGAACATTATTTATATTTAAGAAATTGCACCAACTGGAAACGCTGTTCAAAAACTGGATTAGCATTTACACAAAAAAATAATGTTTTCGAAGGTAATATTTCGCGAGTTGTAGAACTGCAAACCAAAAACAAAAAAGGTAAAGATTTTGAAACCCCACAACATTTTGTAATAGTTCAATTTTTAGAGAATAAAAATATTATTGTGCTTGATGTATTTGAGAATTTTTACCCACAGTCCAAAGAGTTATTAAATAAATTTATTGCTGAACATAAGTTATACAGATAAAAAAAGGAGCATTTTTAAAGTGCTCCTTTGAATTGTTCAAAATGTTGTACTAACTAGGCATCGTTAACACAAGGTAAATTTAATGAAAAAAAACAATAAACCGCTAAAGAAGGTTGTTAAGAACTGTAAGAACTTCAATTTTGCTTCTTATGTTAATTACAAGGCTTTTAAAGATTATCACGTAAAACACGGGATTGATGACGAATATATGACTTCAAATTATTGCGTGCTGTTGGCTTATATTATTGAAAATTTTCAGAAAAACAGTAATATGCCACGTATCAAAAGAAATGGTTTAGATTACGCTTTAATGAATACTGGGTTTATACTAGAAAATTTAATTTATTTACGCATTGAATCAAGGTCGTTAAAAAGTTATATAAAGGTGCTCAAGGATAACGGAATTATAAAAGTTTGGATTGAAGATGAAAATAATCGTTTCATTCATGTTAACCCCGATCTTATTAAACTTTGTTATGAAATGGATTATTCAACACGTCCAATTAATTTTTTAATAAAAAATAAACCTGAATTATGGAAGGCCTTTGCTTGTGAATGGGAACCGCATTTTAAATCTAAAGAAGATTTTAAAAAGTTTTGTGATTACTTCAATGACGAAAGAGATATGCAAGGGTATAATAATAATACTAAAAATATTTATGATCATTTAGTAAATGCAGTTAGGCGAAATCTTTACGGCAAAAAATAATAACTATGCAATGAGTTTCACACCTCCTATGTTATAAGTTTCACACCTCCTATGCAGTAGGTTTCACCAATTATATATATAATAAATAAGAAATATTATAAGTGAGTGTATAAAAGGGGTAATCGTGCTTTTTTACAATGAATTAAAGGGGTATGGGGTAAAATCTATAAGTGTATTTGAGCCTTTACATCGTCTGATAGTCAGTATTTTACTGAATGGAAATATTAGGTAGGGGGGGGTAATTGAATATTAATAACAGTAGTAGATGTTTAATAAATCAAATAAATTTCATTTATCAAGGATTGAATAATGAACTACTCTTTAAGAGGGCTAGGATATAAAATGTAAAACTAAAGAGATTTCAGTTATGCAGGAAGGAACAATGTTAATTAGTTAATAACAATAATAGAATATGTAAATATGTGGGGAATATGTGGGGAAAATAAAAACCCCTTATTTGCTTAAACGTTGCAAATAGGGGGTTTATTTGAATTATTTGTACTCAAGGCGGGAATCGAACCCGCACTCCGAAGAATCGGATTTTGAATCCGACGTGTCTACCAATTCCACCACTTGAGCGTTTGGAGGTGCAAAAATATATATTTTTTCGATATATAACCCAAAAAAAAGGGAACAATATACATTTTAGGTGAAAAAAAACCATAAATTTGCAGCCTGTTTATAACAAGAGGTATTTTACCACTATCAAAAACAACACATTATCATGCCAATAGTAGTAACAGAAGCTAAAATTTTTGCGTGTACCCAAAGTAAAGCTTTAGGTGAAAAAATAGCGAAAGCATATGGAGCCGAGTTAGGTAAAGTCATTACCTCTACCTACAGTGATGGAGAGTTTCAACCTTCTTACGAGGAGTCTATACGCGGGGCGCGTATCTTTATTATTGGTTCAACAAATCCGGGTCCCCAAAATTTAATGGAAATGTTGTTAATGATTGATGCTGCAAAACGGGCGTCGGCACGACATATAACAGCGGTATTACCTTATTTTGGATGGGCCAGACAAGATAGAAAAGACAAGCCAAGAGTGCCAATTGCAGCAAAACTGGTAGCAAAAATGCTAGAGGCGGCAGGAGCAACACGTATTATTACTATGGATTTGCATGCCGATCAAATACAAGGTTTTTTCGAAAAACCAGTAGATCATTTGTTTGCATCAACCATATTTTTACCATACTTACGTAGTTTAAATTTACCAAATTTAACCATTGCTTCTCCAGATATGGGAGGTTCTAAACGTGCTTATGCTTATTCTAAAGCCTTAAAAAGCGATGTAGTTATTTGTTATAAACAACGAGCAAAAGCCAATGTTATATCGCACATGGAACTTATTGGGGATGTAACAGGTAAAAACGTGGTTTTGGTCGATGATATGGTCGATACCGCAGGAACATTAACTAAAGCTGCCGATTTAATGATGGAGCGTGGCGCATTAAGTGTTAGAGCTATTTGTACACATCCTATTTTATCTGGTGATGCTTATAAAAAATTAGAAAATTCGAAATTAGAAGAACTTATCGTAACCGATTCTATTCCTGTGAATACAGAAAGTAAAAAAATTCGTGTATTAAGTTGTGCAGATTTATTTGCTCAAGTAATGGATAAAGTGCATAATAATAGTTCTATAAGTTCAAATTTTGTAATGTAACTTTTCCCCAAAGGGAAATATAACCAAGAATATTAATTTAATATATAATCAAAAATGAAATCAATTACAATCAACGGATCTCAAAGAGAAAGCGTGGGCAAAAAAGCATCAAAAGCCTTACGTAATGCTGGTCAGGTTCCTTGCGTATTATACGGAGGAGACAAACCAGTACATTTTGCAGCAGCAGAATTAGCCTTCTCAAAATTAGTATACACACCTAATGCGCATACAGTTGTGATTAATTTAGAAGGTGGCGAAACTTTTAACGCAGTATTGCAAGATATTCAGTTTCACCCAGTAACAGACAGAATTTTACACGTAGATTTCTATCAATTATTTGATGATAAAGAAATCGCTTTAGATATTCCTGTGAACTTAGTAGGAAATTCAAGAGGTGTTAAAAATGGTGGTATTTTACGTAGAAATAATCGTAAATTACGTGTTAAAGCACTTCCTGCAAATCTTCCTGATTTTATCGAAATCGATATTACGCCATTAAAAATTGGTGATAAGGTTGCTGTTAGCGAATTAGCAAACGATAAATATACGTTCTTACATACTGATAATACAGTTGTATGTCAAATTAAAACATCTAGAACAGCGGTTGCTACAGATGATGACGACGAAGAAGAAGGTGCAGAAGCTCCAGCAGCAGAAGCTCAAGAATAAAACCTATTTTTTTCAAAATACTAAAAAGCATCCTGTTAATCTAGGATGCTTTTTTGGGTTTATAAAGTTTAGGACTCATAATCTATTTTTTTGAAAATATAAATATAAAGGGTGTGTTGGAATAGTTTTTGTTTAAATTTATAGAAAGTATAAATTATGAAAATAGCAAAAGTTATTGCGCTAGTGTTTTTATTTGCATCATGTGCGCCTATTTATGTTAATTACGATTACGAAAAAGGAACCGATTTCACTAAGTATAAAAGTTATAATTATTATGCCGATATGAAAACGGGGTTAAGTGAACTTGATACCAAACGTTTATTAAATATTCTAGATGTCCAACTTCAAGAAAAAGGATTTATACTATCGGAAACTCCCGATTTTTTTATTGATATAAAAAGCAGTGAATTTAAAGGCGCACAACGGCAAACTGTTGGAGTAGGTGTTGGAGGAACTGGAAGGCATGTTGGGGGCGGAATTTCTATAGGTTTACCTATTGGGCAGGCTCAAGTCACCCGAAAAATAACTTTCGATTTTGTAGACGAAAACATAAAACAACTCTTTTGGCAAGCTGTAAGCGAATCTAGTTTTAATCCAAATTCCACTCCCGAAAAACGTGAAAATGGTTTAAATACTATTGTTACTAAAGTTTTAAAACAATATCCGCCAAAAAAGTAATTTACCCTTTCACTTAGTTTTTACACGCAATAGGTGTCTAGTTGGCATAGCCATTTGAAAGTTTAAAATAAATAAATTTATGAAAACCTATATCGCGTTATTAAGAGGTATAAATGTTGGTGGAAAACATAAAGTTTTAATGGCCGAACTTCGCGATTTACTATCCGAAATGGGACTAAAAAATATAAAAACCTATATCCAAAGTGGGAATATAATTTTTAATGCTGAAGACGAAGAAGCTTTCAAATTAGAAGGAAAAATCAGGAGCGCTATTAGGTTACATTTTGGGTTCGATGTTCCAGTACTTGTAAAAACCCATCAAGAATTACAACAAATTTTTAATGCCTGTCCCTTTTCCGAAGAAAAAAAACAAAAGAGTTATTTTTCGTTATTATATGCCATCCCCAATGAAACTTTAATGGAGGATATTTCTAAAATAGATTATCAAAATGAAGTTGTAGCAATCACCCAAAATTGTGTTTATCTCTATTATGCTGTAGGCTACGGAAAAACCAAATTCAACAATAATTTTTTTGAGCGTAAATTAAAAGTAACCGCAACGGCAAGAAATTATAAAACCATGTTGAAGTTGTTAGAATTAGCTTCGGAATATAATTAAAAATGGGAATTTCAGAAATGATAGTCAATTCTATAATTCGATATAAATAGCATATATATTTCTTATTTTTGCCGAAACATGCTTTCTTTAAGCTGAAAATTAAATCATGACCGAAACCGATTTTATCCCAAAACCATATTCAAAACAAATTGAAAACGGAGCCTTTACTTGGAGTTCGCCAAGTAACATTGCCTTAGTGAAATATTGGGGGAAAAAAGAAGATCAAATACCCGAAAACCCATCTATTAGTTTTACACTCGATTATTGTAAAACCACTACAACACTAAGTTTTTCAAAAAAAGAAAATAATGACGGTTTTGCATTCGATGTGTTTTTAGACCATGAGAAAAAAGATGATTTTAAACCAAAAATAGAAACATTTTTTAAGCGTATCGAAAGTTATATGCCGTTTTTAAAAGATTTTTATTTTAAAATTGAAACATCAAATTCGTTTCCGCATAGTTCTGGTATTGCATCTTCGGCATCGGGAATGAGCGCATTGGCCCTGTGTTTAATGAGTGTTGAAAAGGAACTTGTTGAGACGATTTCCGAAGCATTTTTTATTCAAAAAGCATCATTTTTAGCACGTTTAGGTTCCGGAAGTGCTTGCAGAAGTTTGGAAGGTGATTTGGTTGTTTGGGGAAGTCATGATGACATTCCGGGTAGTTCCAATCTTTTCGGTGTTAAGTACCCATTTGAAGTGCATGAAAATTTTAAAAATTATCAGGATACTATTTTGTTGGTAGACAAGGGTGAAAAACAAGTGAGTAGTACGGTGGGGCATAATTTAATGCACGGTCATCCCTTTGCAAAACAACGTTTTGAACAAGCCAACAAAAACTTGTCCAATATGATAAGTATTTTAAAAACGGGAGATTTAAAGGCTTTTATTGGTTTAGTGGAAAGTGAAGCTCTAACGCTGCACGCCATGATGATGACGAGTATGCCGTATTTTATTTTAATGAAACCAAACACGTTAGAAATTATAAATAAAATTTGGTCTTTTAGAGCATCTACAGGATCTAAACTATGTTTTACTTTGGATGCGGGAGCCAATGTTCATGTTTTATATCCTGAAAATGAGGCTAATTCCGTGCTTGAATTTATTAAAAGTGAATTAGTTATTTATTGCCAAAAAGGAGAATATATTAACGATAAAATTGGCTTTGGTGCGCAATTAATTAAAGAATGCTAAATGGTTATTGGTAAATAAGTTGTATCTTATTGAAGGTTTTTATTCTAATAATTACTGCTAAAAATAAAAGTATTATTTTTGCCAGATAGTTTATGAATTATTTTACGACCAAACATCTATATTGTGTAGTCTAAAATAGCCCTAAATGTTGAAATTAGTAATACTTTCCTAGAATCGTAATTATTAATTTTTACTTTTAATTTTTAACTGAAGTATATGAAAGGACCATTATTTTATTCAAAAATATTACTTTTTGGCGAGTATGGAATTATTAAAGACTCCAAAGGATTATCTATACCTTATAGTTTTTATAATGGAGCGTTAAAAAGAGACGAAAATCCTTCGGAAACAGCTATAGATTCCAACGAAAGTTTAAAACGTTATGTGGGTTATTTGGAGGATATTAATCCGGAATTGGTTGTTTTTGATGTAGCTTCACTAAAAAAAGATGTTGAAGCTGGTATGTATTTCGATTCGTCTATTCCGCAAGGTTACGGCGTAGGAAGTAGCGGTGCTTTAGTGGCTGCTATTTATGACAAATATGCCCAAGATAAAATTACAGTTTTAGAAAATTTAACGCGTGAAAAGCTGTTAAAGTTGAAATCGATTTTTTCTGAAATGGAATCCTTTTTCCACGGAAAATCTTCGGGCTTAGATCCTTTAAATAGTTATTTAAGTATTCCAATCCTTATTAATTCTAAAGATAATATTGAAGCCACAGGTATTCCGGCACAGCAAAATGACGGTAAAGGCGCTGTGTTTTTAATTGATAGCGGTATTATTGGTGAAACCGCTCCAATGGTGACCTTATTTATGGAAAACATGAAGCAAGAAGGGTTTAGAAGTATGCTTAAAAATCAGTTTATAAAACATACCGATGCTTGTGTGGATGATTTTCTTAAAGGTGATATTAAATCCTTGTTCAAAAACACAAAGAGCTTGTCTAAAGTAGTTTTAAGTCATTTTAAACCTATGATTCCTCAACAGTTTCACGAGCTTTGGAAACGTGGGATTGATACAAATGATTACTATTTAAAGCTTTGTGGCTCTGGTGGTGGTGGTTATATTTTAGGGTTTACCGAAGATTTAAGTAAAGCCAAACAAGCCCTTTCAGACTATAAATTAGAGGTGGTTTATAATTTTTAACTTTCCAATTTTGTAATATCTTTTTCTGAACTTTTCCGAGATTTTTTAAAGCACAATTTTATGCTATCCAGAAAACAAAAGCACATTTTACTTAAGTTTTTTAGCATGTTTTCGGTGGTGCGTGGTTACAATATTCTTATTGTGGTTATGGCGCAATATTTAGCGGCCATTTTTATTTTGGCGCATGATAAGCCAGTAAAGGAAGTGGTTCTCGATTTAAATTTACTCATGCTTGTTTTAGCATCGGCAGCTACTATTGCTGGAGGCTATATTATCAATAACTTTTACGATTCGGAAAAAGATTTAATCAATAGACCCATAAAATCGAAACTGGATAAACTCATTAGTCAAAACACAAAGTTGTCCTTTTATTTTGTTCTTAATTTTATGGCAGCGGTTATGGCGAGTTATGTGTCGTTTAAAGCGGTGGTGTTCTTTTCTGTTTATATTTTCGGGATCTGGTTTTATTCACATAAGTTGAAAAAACTGCCGTTTATTGGTAATTTAACGTCGGCTGTTTTAACCATTACGCCATTTTTTGCCATTTTCATGTATTACAAAAATTTCGAACACGTGGTTTTTGTACATGCTATCTTCTTGTTTTTAATAGTGTCTATGCGTGAGCTCACAAAAGATTTAGAAAACATAAAAGGCGATTTAATTCAAAATTATAAAACTATTCCTATTGTTTATGGCGAAAAAGCATCAAAAGTTATGCTAACCATTTTAGCTATTTTAACGTGGTTGCCTATAAGTTTGTTGCTAGCACGTTACGATATTGGCTACATGTATTTGTATTTTTATTTATGTATTCCATTGTTATTGATGTTTTTGCTTATTTTATGGATGTCGAAAACCAAAACCCATTATTTAATTCTTCATAATATTCTTAAGTTTATTATTGTTGTAGGCGCATTCAGCATTGTACTCATTAAAGTGAGTGTGGTTTTAAATAGAATATAGGCCTATTGCTTTTGTGCATTTTTATTTGGATTGAAAAACGGAGTATAAATTTGAATATTTCGCAAAGTTTCATCAATAAAACATTGTTATTAAGTGTTTTCGGCAGGTCTTAGTAAAACAAATCGTAAAACTTAAATCGTCAATCATAATTTTAGATATATCTTTGCAGAAAATTATTAGTTATGAGTAGAAGTCAAGGAACAAGCGGAAAAGGGAAACCATCGGGAAGAGGTCAGCAAAGTAGCGCTAAAAAAGGTGTTGCTAGAGGTGGCGAAGGCGGGAAAAGCAAAAGTTTTTCCAGAGGAAATGCGCCTATTAAAAAAGCAAATCCTGCACCTAAAAAAGCGAGTAACCCTGATGAAATTAGATTGAATAAATACATTGCTAATTCAGGAATTTGTTCACGTCGTGAGGCCGATGAGCATATTGCTATTGGTTTGGTAACCGTTAACGGTAAAGTGATTACTGAAATGGGATATAAAGTGAAGATTTCAGATGAAGTGCGTTATGATGGTGCCCGTATAAACCCAGAGAAAAAGGCCTATGTTTTATTAAATAAACCAAAAGGATTTGCAACTACCACCAGCGAAGGTAAAGGGCGAACTGTAATGGATTTGGTTGCCAATGCCACAAGTTCTCGTATAAAGCCTATTGGTCGATTAGGAAGAAATTCTAAAGGGTTAATTTTGTTTACGAATGATGAAGCCGTAGCTGCAAAATTCACGAATTCTAAACATGGTGTACCACGTTTATTTCATATTGAATTAGATAAAAATCTTAAACTCGAAGATTTAAAAAAGATACAAGCTGGGTTTAAAATTGATGGAAAACTTATCGAAGTTGAAGAAATTAGTTATATCGATAATGCGTCTAAAAAAGAAATTGGACTTAAAATTAAAAATACAGGGAACACGATTATCCGTAGTATTTTTGATTATGTCAAATACGAGATTGTAAGTTTAGATTGTGTGGCCATTGGGCACTTAACCAAAAAAGATATTCCACGTGGAAGTTGGAAACACCTAACAGAGCAAGAATTGAATACACTAAAAATGCTTTAATTCAATCGGAAGTATTTTTAATATAAATGAGAATAATGCCTTTAAGTGATAAACTTAGAGGCATTATTTTTTGTAGTGGATTTCTTTATACATGACTCATATTTTTATTGAATATTATTTAAAAACCAAAAGTTAAAATTTTTCGCATATTGACTTTAGTTGAGTAGTTTTGTTTGATGGTCGATATGTGATAAAATGGGTTTTTCGACTTTATAAATTTTAAATAATATGAACAGAACTATTTTATTAGCCGCTGCTATTTTAGGAGGTACAAGTATCATTTTAGGCGCTTTTGGTGCTCATGGATTAAAAGCTTTAATTTCGGCAGAATCTGTGCAAACTTTTGAAACTGGTGTGCGTTATCAAATGTATCACGCCTTATTGCTTTTGTTTGTGGGAAGTACAAATTATATTTCCGATGCATCGAAAACTAAAATATTCTATTTGGTGGTTGTTGGAATCCTCTTTTTCTCGGGTTCAATTTATGGTCTAGCTACTAATGTTTTAACCAGTTTCGATTTTAAAACCATTGGGATCATTACACCAATAGGCGGACTGTTATTAATTATGGCTTGGGTGTTTATGTTTATTGATTTCTTAAAAAAACAGGGTTAATTGTCAATTTAATTTATGTAAAATTCGATTTATTTGTTTTAAATTTACCCGATAATTAATTTAACATCAAAATATGGGTAATTACACACAATTTACGAAAACGTTTGAGTTAGAAACTTATGGTATAAAAAATGCCAAAGTTCATTATCAATTATCACCAGAAGAATTGCATAATATTGCTATTGAAAAAGGGCAAGCTGTTGAGGCTTCTTCGGGAGCATTAGCTGTTAATACTGGAGAATTTACAGGACGATCACCAAAAGACCGATTTATTGTTAAAGATGACATTACAAAAGATAAAATTTGGTGGGGAACGGTAAATATTCCGTTTGATGCCGATAAATTTGATAAATTATATAATAAAGTTGTCGATTACCTTTCGGGGAAAGAAATTTTTGTTCGTGATAGTTATGCTTGCGCCGATGAAAATTATAAACTGAATATTAGAATTATAAACGAATTTCCATGGAGTAATCAGTTTGCTTATAATATGTTTTTACGCCCAACCGAAGTGGAGTTGGAGAATTTTACTCCAGAGTGGACTATTGTAAATGCTCCTAGTTTTATGGCTGTTCCGGATGAAGATGGAACACGACAACACAATTTCGCCATTTTAAACTTTACTAAGAAAATAGCTTTAATTGGAGGAACAGGATATACCGGAGAAATTAAAAAGGGTATTTTTTCTGCCTTAAACTTTATTTTACCCGTGTTTAAAAAGACATTGCCAATGCACTGTAGTGCTAATGTTGGTAAAGATGGTGATACGGCTATTTTCTTTGGGCTTTCGGGAACTGGGAAAACAACGCTTTCTACAGATCCGAACAGGAGTTTAATTGGTGATGATGAGCATGGCTGGACGGCAGAGAATTCGGTGTTTAACTTTGAAGGCGGTTGCTATGCTAAAGTCATTAATTTAGATAAAGAGCACGAGCCAGAAATATTCGCTGCGATTAAAAAAGGAGCCATTCTCGAAAATGTGATTTTGGATGAAAACGGCCAAGTTAATTTCGCCGACACATCCATCACTCAAAATACACGAGTAAGTTATCCAATCGATCATATTGAAAATATTAAAACTCCGTCAATAGGGAATAACCCTAAAAATATTTTCTTTTTAACCGCCGATGCTTTTGGGGTATTACCTCCAATTTCGAAGTTAACACCAAGCCAAGCAGCTTATCATTTTATTTCTGGATATACTGCAAAAGTAGCAGGAACTGAAGCTGGTATTGTGGAGCCTACGCCATCCTTTTCGGCTTGTTTTGGAGCGCCTTTTATGCCTTTGCATCCTTCAAAATATGCAGAAATGCTTAGCAAGAAAATGATTGATGCTGGTGTTAATGTTTGGTTAGTAAATACAGGCTGGACTGGTGGTCCTTACGGTGTTGGAACACGAATGAAATTAAAATATACACGCGCCATGATTAATGCGGTGCTAAATGGTGATTTAGGATTGTATACTTATGATACGTATCATATTCATTCCGTATTTGGAGTAGCACAACCGCGAGAATGTCCAGGAGTGCCAAGTGCTGTTTTAAGTCCTAGAACCACTTGGAATGACGATGAAGCCTACTACAAAACTGCTTTTAAACTTACAAATGCTTTCCGTGAAAACTTTAAACAATTTGAAGCGCATTGTAGCGAAGAAATTAGACGTGGTGGCCCTCAACGTTATAGTTTTTAGTGATAACTCCATATCAAAAATAATACTTTGATACTGGAAGTTACCGTGATAGTTAAAAAACTCTGATAAAGACATCTTTATCAGAGTTTTTCATTCTTATAAATTTTATATCTTTTTATCGTGTACTTTAACATGTTTACCGCCATTCCAAAGCGTTAAAATATCGGTAGCTACTTGTGCACCACTTCCTGAAGCTATGGCAAATTGGCTACGCCATCCGGCTAAAGTGCCTGCAACATAAAGATTTTCTTCAATTAAATGGTCGGTGTTTTTTAACCAAATGCGGTCTTTTTCTGTTGCTGCTCTTGGGTGAGCTTCCACAAAAGGCTCTAATCCTTTAATGTTTAATAAATTGGTGTAACCTACGGCAACGACTACAATTTTTGAAGTGTAAGTGGTTTTGTTTGTAATGATATTATAAAATCCGTTTTGTTTTTCAATCTCTAAAACCTTTTCGCAATCTATTTGCTCAACACTCGGGTATAGTGAGGATAGCTGGTTTTTGCCATCTTCTAAAATAGATTCGCCCGTAGTTCCGGGTGCCAAGCCTAAAACGTTATTAAACAAAGCCGTTTGCAAATGCGATGTTTTTTGGTGGATAATAATAGCAATGCGTTTATCTTGTGCAAATGTTTTGTTTTGGGCAGAACCTAAAACTAAGGCACAAGACAATCCTGTTGCGCCACCACCAATAATTAGAGCATCGTACATTTTATTTTTGGTTGTTTACTTTTTGTTCAATTTTTTTAGAAATTCTTAAAATTGACATCATTAAAATAACACAAAGTAATGATACAATAGTGATTATTGCAATCATACTTTGGCCTTCAAAAGGATGGTCAAAATTAATTTCAGTGACATTAAAAATAATAAGAGCTAAGGCAATGATGCTAAAAACAATGGTTAAAATTTTCATATTATAATATGTTATATTATTTCAAATAGCGCTTTAATATTATGCGCAAATAGTTTTACTGCAATGGCTAATAAAATAACACCAAATATTTTTCGTATAATATTGATGCCGTTTTGACCAATAATACTTTCAATTTTTGCAGATGTTTTTAAAACGATAAAAATAATAATAACATTCATTAAAACCGCAACAATAATGTTTTCTGTTCTAAATTCTGCTCGTAGTGATAATAAAGTGGTTAAACTACCTGGTCCGGCAATAAGTGGGAAGGCTAGTGGGAACACAGCGGTAGTCATCGATGCTTCTTCCTCTTGCTTGTAAAGGGTGATACCGAGTATCATTTCTAAAGCAATAAAAAACAGGATAAATGCACCTGCTACGGCAAAGGAATTAACATCGATACCAATAAGGGTTAAAATACTTTTTCCTAAAAACAGAAAAACAATTAATATTACGCCTGCATAGATGGAAGCTTTTTCACTTTGAATATGTCCTACCTTTTTGCGTAAATCAATAATAATCGGGATATTGCCAATAATATCGATTACGGCGAATAATACCATGAAGGCTGTAAAGATTTCTTTTAAATTAAATTGCATGCTTTTATTTTTTATAATTTAGTATATCGTATTATTTGTTGCGTTTTTCTTAATTAATTGTTTGCAAAACTAGTAAATCTTAAATTTCCGGCAAAAGTAGATTATTAAATTTATTAAATTCAATTTAAGATTAACTATTTTTGCATTTTTCTAACTTATAATATAATATGTTCCAATTAGGTAAAACCATTATTTCTGAAGATATAATAAAAAAAGATTTTTTGTGTAACCTTTCGGCGTGCAAAGGCGCTTGTTGTATCGATGGTGATGCTGGTGCTCCATTAGAGGAGGACGAAACTAAAATTATGGAGGCTATTTACCCGAAGGTAAAACCATTTTTACGTCAAGAAGGGATAGACGCTATTGAAGCCCAAGGTACATCTATTACTTCAGATTTAGGAGATTTAGAAACACCATTAATTAATGGTGCCGATTGTGCGTATGTTATTTTCGATGAAAAAAACGTAGCGCTTTGTGCTATTGAAGAAGCTTATAATCAGGGCGAAATCGATTGGAAAAAACCAGTATCTTGCCATTTGTATCCTATTCGAATTCAAGATTACTCGGAGTTTTCAGCTGTAAATTACGATAAATGGGACATTTGTGATGATGCTTGTACCCTTGGTGAAGAATTAGGAGTACCCGTTTATAAATTTGTAAAAGAAGCCCTTATTAGAAAATATGGGGAAGATTGGTATGCTGAATTAGAAAAAGTTGCCGAGACCATGGAAAAGTAATCGTTGTTTTTTTAAGATGAAAAAATAGCGCTGCCATAATCTATAAGAATTCCAATAAAAAGACCTAAATAAATAATAGCAACAACAAACTTTATAAATGTTGATGTTAAAAAACCAATAAACGAACCAAAGGCGGCTTTAGTGGCTGTTTTGGTATCGTTTTTATTGATAAGTTCTCCAATTAAGGCACCAACAAAAGGGCCTATAATAATACCACCAGGGATGGGAGCAAATAACCCAACAATAAGTCCCACGGTTGTGCCAATCACACCGTATTTTGTGCCTCCAAAACGTTTTGTGCCAATAGCCGGAATAATATAATCGAGTACCCAAATGGCAATGGCAATCACTAAAGTGATTATTAAAAAAGAGGTGTTCATAGGGACGGCTTCTGTAAAATAGGCAATTAAAAGTCCAAACCAACTGGTTATCGGCCCTGGTAAAACAGGTAAAAAACTACCAACAATACCCAAAAGCATAAATAGCGCTGCAATAATTATTAAAATAATATCCATAAAATGTGTGATGTTTTATAATTATAAGACGAAATATCATGCCAAATGTTACAAGTATTCTTGCCCGATGAATATTCAAAAGTATTCATTTCGTTTATTAAGTACCTTATTTTGAACAAAGACGGTTTAAAAACCAAAAAAATCGTATTTTTCAGTTTTAGTTTTAATATATGAAGCAAATTTGTTTTTTTTTATTCTTTTTGATGCTCTGCTCTTGCGAGTATTTTAATGTGAAAAAAACATCTTCCGAAGCCATTTTAAAAGAAGAACTACAAACTTTTAATTGGAATGATGTTGATGATTATCCTAGTTTTACGGCCTGCGATAGCATTGAAACAAAACAAAATAGAAAAGCCTGTTTTGAGCGTGTTTTAACCAGACATATTGGGGTGTTTTTAAAACGCGAAAAAATTATAGTTACTCAGGATATTAACGACACCATAATTTTAAAATTTCAGGTTTCGGAAACAGGTGATTTAAAACTACAAAATGTCGATATGGATTCTGTAACCCGTTATCAAATTCCAGAAATAGAAAACTTAATTTATAAAAGTTTAGATAGTTTACCCGAAATTTTTCCAGCAACAAAACGTGGTCAGCAGGTGAAAACGGAATTTGTGTTGCCTATTATTATTCAATAGGGCTTTTATTATAATATTTGGCTTCATTAAAAACAATTCTTAAATTGTATAATAATACATTAAATTACCTTAAATTAGGGGCTTTTTTCGCATTTTTGTATATTAAAATCAAAAAAACAAATGAATTCAATATCTACAGAATATATTAGTGGTCTATCTCAATTAGAGATGCTTGATACTGATGGTAATTCTGTTGGCTTAGTTCATATTTCAGAACTTAAAAAATCTAAAATTAATTATTACCAAAGATTATCTCTTGAAAAAGCGAAAAAGGTTGGTGCAGATGCTATATATTTTAGAAACTTTTCTGATTCAACAAGAACCTCAAAACCACAGCTATATATTTTTGATTTTACTTCAGAAACAAAAGATATTGTTGAAATTCATAAAAATGTATGGAGTAGTACTGAAGTTCGATTATATATTGTAATAACAAAATCTGAAATTAAGTTTTTCAATTCATCAAAACCTGTTAAACATAAAAAAACAGGTGAATTGATTATTTCACCTTTTGAGATATTAGAAATTGCAGGGGGAGCAATAAAAAAATATAAAGAATATTCTGCTAAAAAGTTTGACAATGGTAGTTTTTGGGAGGAAACAAAAATAGATTTTGGTTACAGTGAAACTGCTTACGAAAAACTAATATCAGAATTAAAGAATACACGTGAGCAATTTTTAAAAGATATTGGTTTATCAGATAAATCTGTTGCAAGTAAATTACTTGTGTTAGGTATATTAGTAAAATATTTGGAAGAAAGAGTTGATATTGATGAAAATGGAATTGAAACTCGGGTTTTTAGTTCAGATTTCTTTAATCAAGAAAAATTTGGTTATTCAAATAGTTTTACAGAAACTATAAGAAAAGGAAATACTTATGCTTTAAATCTATTTGAATATTTAAGTGGACATTTTAATGGTAAAATATTTTTCCTTTCAAATGATTACAAAGAAAAAATTAAGAAAATAGATTTATCTCCATTAGCTGACTTTTTATCAGGAATGCTAGATGGTAATCAGTTCGTGTTCTGGAAATTATATTCTTTTAATCATCTACCAATAGAATTGATTAGTAGCATTTACGAAATGTTCTTAGAAGCAGATGATAATAAAGGAGTAGCCTATACTCCATCATATTTAGTTAGCTTTATGGTTGATGAATGTATGCCTATTAACAAGCCTAAAAAGCATTTTAAAATATTGGATCCTGCTTGTGGTTCAGGCATCTTTTTAGTGTCAGCATATAAGCGTATTATTGACTGGTGGAGAGTTTTTAAATACGAAAAAACAGGAGAATGGATTACTCCAGGAAAAGAACATTTAGAAGAGTTAAAAAAGCTACTAAAGGACAGCATTTTTGGAGTTGATATAGAAAGTGAAGCCGTAGATTTAGCTATTTTTAGTCTAAGTTTAACTTTATGTGATATTTTATCTCCTAAAGTAATTTGGGAAAATCTACGTTTTGATGATTTAAGCTGTAATGTCGTCGGTTCAGATTTTTTTGATTGGTATTCTGATGATAAATTAAATCATTTTGATTTAGTTATTGGTAATCCTCCGTTTATAGAATATGGTGCGAGAGAAACTAAAATTAATCAATTATTAGCCAATATTAAATTAACAGAACCTATACCTAACAACCAAAGTGCATTACTATTTTCTACTTTAGGAATTAAACTTGTTAAAAAAGAAACAGGGCTTCTTTCATTTATTTTACCATCAGGACCTTTATTATATAACAATTCGCAGAAGCCAGTTAATTTTAGAAAATGGTTATTTAAAGAATATAACATTCCGCAAATAATTGATTTCACTTACTTGAGTAATGTGTTATTTAAGAACAAAGGGAATGAAAAGAATGTTGCTGTATCAGCCTTTTTTCTTGAGAATAAAGTCCCTGATAAAAAACCAATTTACCATATAACGGTCAAAAAATTAAAGAGTGCAAAAGAGCGTCAGTATTTTGAAATTGATCATTATGATTTTCATAAAGTAAGTAAAAATGATGCTATACATAATCCATTTGTGTGGAAGTCTAATTTATTGGGCGGAGGAAGGTTAATTGAATTAATTCGAAAAATCAGCTTATTTCCAGTACTAGAAGATTATTTACTTGAAAAAGAAAAAAATAATAATTGGCATTTTGGTGTAGGGTTTATAGTAGGTAATAAAAAAAGAAAAGATGAAGATAATATTGTTTTTATGCAAAATAATATTCCCACTTCAAAGTTTACTGAATCTGGATTTGGCAAAAATGATATTATCATACAAGACAAGGATGAATACATTGAAGCTCCCAGAAATAAAGAAATTTATAGCCCTCCATTACTATTGATAAAAAGAAGTATAGGAAAGAAGACAATACCTGTCTTTATCTCTGACTCCTATATTACTTATAGAGACGAAATAATTGGCATTCACTCTCCTGAAGAAGATAAAGAATTACTTTTTAAAATAAAGAATCGAATTTACAATAATCAATTATATCGATTTCACCTACTAGCTACTAGTTCTAGAGCAGGAATTACAAAGTCAACTTTCCCTGTATATAAAAAAGATATTATGAATCTTCCTTTTCCTGAGGAAGAGAAAGATATTGAATTAACAAAATATGAAGAAATACTTATTAACGATACATTAAATTACGGTTTAGAGTTTTTAGGAAAAGAAACAAATGTAAAAGCGTTAAAAACTACTACTAAAAAAGAGATTAATGGTTTTGGAAATATTTTCTGTGACATTTTAAACTCACTATTTAAAACTGACTCTAAAGAATATTATCAAGAAAACATTTATCAAACAGAATCATTTATTTGTGCCATTTTTAAGTATGGTAATAGTAAATCTATAGCGTCTGATAAATTAGTAAATGAAAAAATAGAAAATCATATTGCTGAGTTAGTTTATAATAAATTAGGTACAAGTTATAGAATAAATAGAGTTGTAAAAATTTATGATGGGGATAGTATCTACCTTTTAAAACCAAAGGAATTAAGATATTGGTTACAATCAATTGCATTAAGAGATGCCGATGAAACAATTGTTGATCTTTATAACGCAGGATTTTAGTTATGTTAAAAGATAATCATAACCCAATATCTAATATTCCAAATCCTTCGATTAAAAAAGGGACTATAACAAGAAAACTAATTGAGTTTATAGAAGAAGTTTTGATTAAATTTCAACATCAATTTAAAGGAAAAATAGACTTTTCAGAAGAAGAGTTGAACCAAAATCTTGTTAATACATTTACGTATTTTTCAAAAAACTCACCCTTTTTATTTCAGCAAGAAGTAATTCAAAAACAGAAAAAAGGTCAAAATAGAAAAGTAGATATTGGCGTTTTTTGTCATTATAAGGATACAAGCCCTTTTTTCACTATTGAAGCTAAAAGACTTACAACAACTTTACCTAATTCAAGAGAAAAAGAATATGTAATAGGAAATGACCCTTCAAAACTATCAGGTGGTGTCGAAAGATTTAAACACAATATTCATGGAGTAGATTTACTAAATAGTGCAATTGTAGGTTATGTGCAAAGGGAAAACTCAGTCTATTGGTTTGATAAAGTTAATAACTGGATTAATCAATTAATTACAGGAAATTTACAATCAGTTTTAAAATGGAACACGAATGATTTACTTGTTAATTATTGTAAATTTAAGGATCTTAGAGTAAGTAAATTTTCATCAAAAAACATTAAGTCAAATAGTACAACAATTACTCTTAATCATTATTTTATTGATTTGATAAATTAAAAAAAGGGAAGCCTAATAAAGATGCACAGAATATAGGGCGTTTATAACAAATTTAAAGGCCTGTGTATATTAATAAAAATTCTGTATTTAACGGAAAAAAGATAAAAGCAAAATATTTATATAAGTAATATGCCGAAATGAAAGGTGTATTAATTATTCAACCCGAAGTATATATACCAATCGTCTATTTCTTAAACGTTCTTCCTTTCCAAGTATAGGTCTTAAAAATCGATAAAAAAGCAATATAAACACTAAAAAAAGGATAGATAAAAAAAGCAGGAATAAAGCTTTTTAAAACAGGTCTTTGGTTGAAAAATACGGCCGTTTTGTGCAGCAAATAAAAGTCGATTGAAAACTTAATAACTAAAACATAGCTCATAGTTTTTAAAGAGAAATAGCCAAAAACCGAAAGTAAAAGTAGGGAAATTATTAACGCATTACTTAGTAAAACAACAAGTCCGGTTAGTTTGCCAAAGTTATTATTGTAAGCACTGGTTTTAGAAGCCCAGCGTAAGCGTTGTTCTATTAAACTACGCCAATTGGGTTGTGCATTTGTTTTTACTATAGCATGTTCACATTTTAAATAATGGAGTTGTTTGCCATACATTTTTGCTGCTTTTTCAAGTAGAAAAATATCGTCGCCACTGGCAATATTGCTGTTACCCTCAAAACCGTTAACCGTTTTAAAAAGTGTTTTTGTGTATGCCAAGTTGGCGCCGTTGCATAAAAAGGGTTTTTTAATACCAAAACCACCAATAGTGGCGCCTTGTAAACTTAAAATATCCAAGGTTTGAAAGTGGTTTAAAAAGCTTTTTTGGTTGTGGTAGCTTACAGGAGCTGCAATGCAATTAGCATTTGTTTTTTGTATAAATTCATTAAAACTATCGAGCCAATATTTGGGTAATGTGCAATCGGCATCGGTGGTTATAATCCAGTCGTATTTTGCTTGTTTTATGGCTGTAGTAATGGCATCTTTTTTAGGTGAATTAGTTTGTCGATGATTAGTAATTACGCTAGCGTTTATCGACTTTTCGCTAAAGAATTCTGTTATAATTTTTGAAGATGTATCGCTTGAATCATCATCAATAAAAATAATTTCAAAAAGGCTGTTGGGGTAGTTTAGCTGGTCAATAGATTTTAATAGGTCTAGTAGGTTTTCGGCTTCATTCCTAAAAGGAATTAATATTGAAAATCTAGTTTTATCTGGTAAATTGGTGAGTTTATAGGTTGGCACTTTATCGAAACCAAAAGCAAAATACCATATTAAAGCGGTGTATAAAATACTGATAATGATAATGGTTAAAATCATGAAATTATCTCGGGTTTAGGGGGTTTAAAACGCAATACAAAATAGCTGCCCATTAAACTTGGTAGCACAAAATTGAGTAGCCACATTAGCGTAATTATACTTAGAATAATAAGTTGATTAATATCTAAAAACGAAAACAAATATACCGCCACGCTTCCTTTAATTACCACATCGAATATAAAAATAGTTGGAATAATGGAGGCTAATAAATACATAGACGTTATAGTCATCATACTATTAAAATAATCGATTTCAATTTGAAAACATTGCAATAAAAAGTAAAATTGAAATGAAAAAATAAGATAGCGTAAAACCGATAGTAAAAACCCAAAAAACAAAACGCTTTTCTGAAAGTTTAAAATGAATGTTTTTAGTTTTTTAAATTGAAACCAATTAGTGAATCCTTTGCTTTTTCGAACACCAATCACGAGTAATGCTGCGAGTAAAAATCCGATAAAAATAAATTTCAGTAGTTTTAAATAATTAATGTTTAAACTGAATTTGGAAACAAAGAGAGATAAACCTATAATTCCAAAAACAACCGTAACTGTCATTTGCAATAGGTTGCCAATGAAGTTAACAAGCATGATGCGTTTTCGGATACTTTTCGCGAAATACAGGGCTTTTGCTCCGTATTCGCCAATGCGATTTGGGGTAATTAAAGAGGCTGTTAAAGCCCCTAAAGTTTGATTTGTGGCTTGCTTAAAACTAATTTTTTCTTGTGTTGATACTAAGGTTTTCCATTTTAAAATTTCGAAAAACCAATTGAAACCACTTAAAAGGATTAAAAAACTAATGGTTTTAAAAGAAAAAAGCTCAGTTTTAGTAATAATAGCAATAAAAGTTGAAAATTGTAGTTCGCTATTATTGGTTAGTTTTTGGTATATAAAATAAAATGCGCCAACAACTAGGCTCAATTTAATGAGTACAAAAAAGAATTGTTTAGTTTTGTGTGTTCGCATGGTAATGAAAAAAACTTGTTCATAAACGCTTCGAAACCCTTGATGGTTTTTGGAAGGTTTTTAAAAGTAACCAAGTGCAAAATAAATCAATATTATTACATGACTTGTATTTTTAAATTTTATAAACACAAACTATGTGCAATAGTTTTTATATGTTTTACAACGTTTAGCTTTTCTCAAAGCCGGACAAGCGATTTTACAGCGCAGTTTGCTTTAGGTGTTAACAGCCCGTCTAGCGATGGTTTTGTAACGGGTTTCGAAGCGAATTCCGTTAATTTTCCCACGATTAATTTAGGGCTGCAATATATGTTTAAACCGCTGTTTGGTGCAAAACTAGATTTAGGTTATAACAAATTTTCAAATTCGGAAAACTCATTAGAATTTAAAACAAATTATACCCGTATTAATGCGCAATTGGTTTATAATGCTTCAGATGTACTGGGTTTCTCGTCAGATTGGAAGATGTTTTTACATGCGGGGCCTGGGATTTCCTGGATAAAACCTATGGGGAATTATGCGCAAAATAAAACAGATTTTTTAAATGGCGTAACTGGGCTAGAATTTCATTATGCAAGGTCGTATAAAGTTTCGTGGTATTTAGATGCGTCGTATGTTTTTGGATTTGGAAAAAATTTCGGACCTATTTATGATAGCTATGGATCTTTTGATGGTAATTTATTAACGATAACAATTGGCGCTTCGGTTTCGCTAAGTGGTTGCAGATATTGTAATTAATGAAACAAGAAAAAATTATTTTAGGGATAGATCCTGGCACGACTATTATGGGTTTCGGACTTATAAAAGTGGTGGGTAAAAACATGCAGTTTCTTCAAATGAACGAGTTGGATTTAAAAAAATACAGCGATCATTATTTAAAATTAAAACTCATTTTTGAAAGAACGATCGAACTTATCGATACCCATAATCCCGATGAAATAGCCATTGAAGCACCGTTTTTTGGTAAAAATGTGCAAAGTATGTTGAAATTAGGGCGTGCTCAAGGTGTGGCTATGGCTGCGGGTTTAAGTCGCGAAATTCCTATTACAGAATATTTGCCAAAAAAAATAAAAATGGCCATTACCGGAAATGGAAATGCGAGTAAAGAGCAGGTGGCTAAAATGCTTCAAAGTTTATTGGGTTTAAAAACACTTCCTAAAAATTTAGATTCTACCGATGGATTGGCGGCGGCTGTGTGTCATTTTTATAATTCTGGGCGGGTAGAAATTGGTAAAAGTTACACAGGTTGGGATGCTTTTGTTAAGCAGAATGAAAAGCGTGTGGCTAAAAGAACTTTAAAAAAATAAAGTGTTAGATAAAAAGAAACCTCAAAGCAGTGAACCTTCCGAGACATCGAAAAAAATGGGAGCTGCCATTTATATTCATATTCCGTTTTGTAAACAAGCTTGTTTTTATTGCGACTTTCATTTTTCAACCTCGTTAAAAAAGAAAGTCGATTTAATTCAATGCTTGGTAAAAGAGTTGGAATTAAGAAAAAATACGCTAAAAAATTTAACTATTGAAACCATTTATTTTGGTGGCGGAACACCAAGTTTGTTAACGGTTGAAGACATTCAGCTTTTAATTGATACGGTTTATAAAAACTATCATGTTGTAGAAAATCCGGAAATCACGCTGGAAGCTAACCCGGACGATTTATCCGATGCCGTTATTCTTCAGCTTGCTAAAAGTCCCATAAACCGTTTGAGTATTGGGATTCAATCTTTTTTTGAAGACGATTTGAAAAGTATGAATCGGGCACATAATGCCGAAGAAGCCAAACATTGTTTGGAGGAAGCTACCAAGTATTTTGATAATATTACCATCGATTTAATTTACGGCATTCCAAATATGAGTTTAGAAAAATGGAATGATAATTTAGACATCGCTTTTGGTTTTGGCATTAATCATATTTCCAGTTATGCCTTAACGGTAGAGCCTAAAACGGCTTTGGATACTTTTATAAATAAAGGAATCTATCCGCCAATAGACGAAAGTTTGGCTTTGCAACATTTTAATCATTTGGTTGAAAAAACCGAAGAAAACGGTTTTGTGCATTACGAAATTTCAAATTTTGGAAAACCTAATTATTTCTCGAAACACAATACCAGTTATTGGCAAGGAAAACCGTATTTAGGTATTGGGCCGTCGGCGCATTCATTTTATAATAGCACACGGAGTTGGCATGTTTCAAACAACAGCAAATATATTCAAGCGATTCAAAACAATGAATTGCCGAACACGGTTGAAATTTTATCAAAAAACGATCGGTTTAACGAGTATGTTATGACGGGTTTACGAACCATTTGGGGTGTGTCATTAAATAGAATTGAAAATGAATTTGGCACCGAGTTTCTTCAGCATTTAAAAAAATATTCGAATAAATTTTTAAAAGAGGAATTATTGATTATTTTAAATGAAAAAGAGCAAATAACTCATAATAAAAAGGATAGCATTTTCGAGGTTTCCGTAAAGGGAGATATTTTGAAAACGACACAAAAAGGAAAATTTCTTGTTGATGGAATTGCTTCCGAGTTGTTTATGATTTAACTATATTTGATGATATGCAAACAACAATTCAATACAATTCTAGAAAACTTCAAATAGATTTAAAAAAACCAATTGATATTTCGATAGCAATTGATGCCTCTAAACAAAATGTAAATGCGTGGTATATTGGCGAGCCAACTATTGCGCCCGTTCAAGAAGGCGAGCGCATTGCAAGTGTAAAAGCGGGTTCGGCTATTAATTTTAATAATATCTCTTTTAATCCGCACGCGCACGGTACACATACCGAATGTGTGGGGCATATTACAGAAACTGTACATTCTGTAAACCAGAGTTTAAAACAATTTTTCTTTTTGGCCGAGGTGATTACTGTGGCGCCAGAACGTATAAATGACGATTTTGTGATTTCTAAAAAGCAACTGAAATATGCCTTAGGAAATAAAAAACGTGATGCGGTAGTAATCCGTACTTTACCAAATACTAAAGAAAAATTATCTAGGCAATATTCTAACACAAACCCAACGTATTTGTTGGAAGAAGCGGCTATTTATTTAAAGGAAAAAGGCGTAAAACATGTATTGGTCGATTTGCCAAGTATTGATAAAGAGCAAGATGGTGGCGAACTTTTAGCTCATAATGCCTTTTGGAATACTTCTGGGAAATTGAGGTTTGATGCCACCATAACAGAGTTTATTTTTGTTCCTAATAC
The DNA here is from genome assembly GCF_008033385.1 of Algibacter pacificus. Lineage (GTDB taxonomy): Bacteria > Bacteroidota > Bacteroidia > Flavobacteriales > Flavobacteriaceae > Algibacter > Algibacter pacificus. The sequence goes on from NZ_VOGY01000003.1 coordinate 426,961, forward strand.
TATTGAAGATGGGGAATATTTTTTAAATCTTCAAATAGCATCTTTTGAAAATGATGCCGCGCCAAGTAAGCCTGTTTTGTATAAAGTTGAGTCGGTTTAATCTATTAAAAATGAATTAATGGAAGCGTTTTTAGGAATTATAATAGGGGTTTTATTTAGTTTGGCAGGGGTAACCTATTTTAAATCTCGAAATAATAAAAATGTAGTCAATGCGCAGTCGGTTTTGTTACTCGACAAAATTAAAAAAGTATGTAAATTTATTACTGTTGAAGGTGATTTTGCTGAAATTTACCATTATGAAGATGTGAAAGCGCGATTTTTAAAATTGGTAAGTAGTCGAAAAAAAGCATTGGTTATTATTAATGCCAAAGCGCATATAGGTTACGATTTGGCTAAAATTGAATTAGAAGCCGATACCCAAAACAAGAAAATTATTTTAGGGCATTTTCCACAGCCAGAAATTTTGTCGATAGAAACCAATTTGAATTATTATGATAAATCTGACGGAATTTTTAATAGGTTTGAAGCTTCCGATTTAACAGGGTTACATAAAGAAGCCAAACGTCATATTGAAGATAAAGTGCCCGAAAGCGGACTGATTCAAGTGGCGCAAAAAGAAGCTTTAGAAACCATTTTACTTATGGAAACTATTGTAGAAACCATTGGTTGGAAATTAGATTATTCGGCATTGGAACTTCAGGAGAAAAGTAAAAAGTTGATTAAATAGTTTTTTTTCTTCTTCAAATAATTTAAAACGTCAATACTAACCGCTTAAAATGAATATCGAACAACTCCGCGATTACTGTCTTAAAAAGAAAGGCACTACTGAAGATTTTCCTTTTAATGAAGATGCGTTAGTCTTTAAAGTTTTAGGAAAAATGTTTGTTTTAACGAGCTTGTCGAAGTGGGAATACGGCGAAGCATCTATAAACTTAAAAGCCGATCCGGATTATGCACAAGAACTTCGTGCCGAATATGCAAGCATTCGCCCGGGATTTCACATGAGTAAAAAGCATTGGAATACTATAGATATTTATAAAAGTGAATTACAGGCGGCATTTATTTTTCAACTTATAGATCATTCTTATGATATGGTTTTAAAAGGAATGAGCAAAAAAATGCGGGATTCTTTAATAGACTAATTTTAATTGAAGATTCCTTAGTGTTTTGCGGTTTTTTTTAAGTAATAAAAATAATACGGAATTCTAAATTTGTTCATTCTCGAATTTTACTGTACTATTGCAAAATCAAAAAAATATACTTATGAGCGTTTTACAAACATTACAAGAGCGAAGCAATTCTAGTTGCGAATTATGTACATCTAAAGAAGATTTAAAACAATACACGATTCCACCATCGTTAAATGAAAACGTAGCAAACGATGTTTTAGTTTGTAAAACCTGTTTAGATCAAATTAATGGAGAGGTCGATATGGATCCAAACCATTGGCGTTGTTTAAATGATAGTATGTGGAGCGAGCACGTTGCCGTACAAATTATGGCATGGCGCATGTTGCAAAGGTTAAGGGATGAAGGTTGGCCAAAAGATTTGTTAGATATGATGTATCTAGATGACGATGCCATGGCTTTGGCTAGAGCAACTGGAGAACATGAAGAAGCGGCTAATAAAATTATTCATCGTGATGCAAACGGCGTTATTCTAGAAGCTGGTGATAATGTGGTTTTAATTAAAGATTTAAAAGTAAAAGGATCTAGCATGGTTGCTAAACAGGGTACTCCCGTTAGAAATATTAGATTAGATCGTGAAAATGCCGAATATATCGAAGGTAAAGTTGGTGCGCAGCAAATTGTTATTATTACTAAATTTGTGAAGAAAACTTAATTTGGAATTTAATTCTAATTAAGGTTTTCAAAAAAAGCATACTTAAAGGTCCGGTAATAATTAAAATAAAAGAAATTATGAACAAGCACTATCTGCAATCAAAAATAAAATCTACAGGTGTAGCCTATTTACTTTATTTTTTATTATTCGGAACGCACTATGCTTATTTAGGGAAGTGGGGTTTACAAATATTATTTTGGATTACTTTAGGTGGTTTAGGAATTTGGGCTTTAATCGATTTGTTTACCATACCAGGAAAAGTAGCGCGCTACAATGCGAATATATTTAAACAAATTGAAGCCATAGAGAAAAAAGAACGTGATAAAGAACAAGCCAGACAAATGGCTATGTTTAATGCAGCCAAAGGGAATTAGTAATTTCTGTTGTTTATAAAATTAAAGAAGCATTCAAGCTTTTTAACTATTAATTTAACGGTTAAAAAATTTGAATGCTTTTTTGTGTCTAATTTTAAGTGAAATTACAGTTTTGGTAAATTTTTAAGAATTTTATTATCATTAATACTTTATCGAGTTAAAATTTATAAAAACCTTAAGTTAATTTGCTTTAAAATTTTGATACATTAGAAGTCGGAAATAAATTATATTTATTAAAGATAAATAAAGGGCTTTATTGAGTTGTCTCCAATAACGTCTAAACGCATTTGATTTCAAACAAAACTAAACACCATTAAATAATAAGCCATGAGTAATTATCACATTAAACATTTAGAAGAATATTATCAAGTTTACAGAAAATCTGTTCGCGAACCCGAAAATTTTTGGGAAGAAATTGCGGAAGAACATTTTATGTGGCAGAAAAAGTGGGATAAAGTGCTTAGTTGGGATTTTTCAAAACCCGAAGTAAAATGGTTTGAAGGGGCGCAATTAAATATTACCGAAAACTGTATCGACAGACATTTACCAACACGAGGCGATAAAACGGCAATTTTATTTGAGCCCAATAATCCGAACGATCCCGCCGAGCATATTACATACAATCAGTTGCACGCACGTGTCAATCAATTTGCTAATGTTTTAAAAAGTCAAGACGTAAAAAAAGGCGATCGTGTTTGTATTTATTTACCTATGATTCCCGAATTGGCCATTGCTACTTTGGCTTGTGCCAGAATTGGAGCTATTCACTCGGTAGTATTTGCTGGGTTTTCATCAACCGCTTTATCAACTAGAATAAACGATTCCGATTGTAAAATCGTGATTACCAGTGATGGGTCATACCGTGGTTCTAAATCCATCGATTTAAAAGGTATTGTAGATGAAGCTTTGGAAGATTGTCCGGGGGTAAAAAATGTGTTAGTTGCAAAACGTATTCATACGGATATCCATATGGAAGCTGGACGCGATAAATGGTTGCAACCACTTTTAGATCAAGCATCGCCAGTTTGTAAAGCAGAACTTATGAAGGCTGAAGATCCGTTATTTATTTTATACACATCGGGTTCTACGGGCAGACCAAAAGGGATGGTGCATACCACTGCAGGTTATATGGTTTACACGGCATATACGTTTAAAAATATATTTCAATATAAAGAAAATGATGTGTATTGGTGTACTGCCGATATTGGTTGGATTACAGGACATAGTTATATTGTTTATGGACCATTAGCCAACGGAGCAACCACTGTAATGTTTGAAGGCGTACCAAGTTATCCCGATTTTGGACGTTTCTGGGAAATTGTTGAAAAACATAAAGTCAATCAGTTTTATACGGCACCAACTGCAATTCGTGCTTTGGCAAAACAAGGCCCGGAGTTGGTTGAAAAATACGATTTATCTTCATTAAAAGTTCTCGGTTCTGTTGGTGAACCGATAAACGAAGAGGCTTGGCACTGGTATAACGATAACGTGGGGAAAAGAAAAAGCCCCATTGTTGATACTTGGTGGCAAACAGAAACTGGCGGTATTATGATTAGTCCAATACCATTTGTAACACCAACAAAACCTACTTATGCCACTTTACCGTTTATAGGTATTCAGCCCGCTTTAGTGGATGAGGAAGGTTGCGAGTTAAAAGGGAACCAAGTAGAAGGACGTTTATGTGTTAAATATCCATGGCCAAGTATGGCACGAACTATTTGGGGAAATCATCAACGTTATAAAGATACCTATTTTTCAGCTTTTGAAAACAAGTATTTTACCGGAGATGGTGCTTTACGTGATGAGGTTGGCTATTACAGAATTACCGGTAGAGTCGATGATGTTATTATTGTTTCTGGACATAATTTAGGAACCGCTCCAATTGAAGATGCTGTTAATGAACATCCAGCGGTTGCAGAATCGGCTATTGTTGGATTCCCACACGATATTAAAGGAAATGCCCTTTACGGATATGTTATTCTGAAGGATTTTGGTGAAACCAGGGATCAGAATAACTTAAGAAAAGAGATTAACCAAATGATTACTGAATCTATTGGGCCAATAGCCAAACTCGATAAAATACAGTTTACCGTGGGGTTACCAAAAACACGATCTGGTAAAATTATGCGTCGTATTTTACGTAAAATAGCTAGTAATGATACTAGTAATTTAGGCGATACAAGTACGTTATTAAACCCGGAGGTTGTTCAAGAAATTATGGATAATGTGTTGTAGGTTTAAATGAAAGGCGTAAGCCGTCAATAGTTTCTTTTTTTTACAAGATGCTATAACATGTACAAGTTAAAATTTCAGGGTTAAGTTGTGTAGCTTAACCCTGTTTTTTTCAAAAAGTGATTTTATGTATTGTCTATACTTTTTTCAAAAAGCAAACCTCCTTTAAACATGCCTTTTAATACTGGGTGAATTTCCTGTCCTAATGTTGATAAACTGTATTCAACCCTGGGAGGTACTTCGGGAAATACGGTTCTGTTAATTAATCCATCAACTTCTAATTCTTTTAGTTGTTTGGTCATCATACGTTCACTAATATCAGGCATTAGTCTTACTAATTCGCTATACCGTTTGTTTCCTTGAAAAAGGTGCAAAATAATAGTGCCCTTTCTTTTTCCTTTAATGGTATTTATAAAAGTATCTATGGGACAATAACTTTTTTTCATTTTTTTTATTGCTTTTACGTGTTATAAACAGTTAAAACGGTACAAAATGTTCGTATAGGTATAAAATGTAAGCGCTTGTTTGGTGACATTTTTTAAACGAAATTTGATATAAAAATAAGGAAAACATATAAAAAATAACAATTATGAATATGCAATCAACATATAAAGCTTTTAGAGTGGAAGAACGTGGCGATAATTATATATCTACTATAAAAGATATGCCTTTTACCAATTTGGTTGAGGATGAGTTGCTAATAAAGGTAAGTTACAGCTCCTTAAATTATAAAGATGCTCTGTCGGCTTCAGGAAACAAAGGGGTTACTAAAAACTATCCACATACGCCAGGTATTGATGCCGTTGGAATAATTGTTGCTTCTAAATCGGCTAAATTTAAAGTTTCGGATACCGTGATTGTAACAAGTTATGATTTAGGTATGAATACAGATGGAGGTTTTGCACAGTATGTTAAAGTTCCAGCAAATTGGGCTGTTAAACTACCCGAAAACCTTTCCATGAAAGACGCTATGGTTATTGGTACAGCTGGATTAACAGCCGGGATGTCTGTATTAAGATTAATTGAAATTGTGAAACCAGAAGACGGATCTATTATTGTTTCGGGGGCAACAGGTGGTGTGGGCTCTATGAGTTTAAGAATCTTAAAAAAAATAGGCTATACCACGGTGGCAATTACGGGTAAAGACACCGAAATTGAATTTTTGAAAACCTTAGGAGTAGACGAAGTTATTAGTAGAGAAGATTTTGAGAACATGGCAAATAAGCCGCTTTTAAAACCCATCTATGCTGGGGGTATTGATACCGTAGGCGGCGTAATTCTTGAAAATATTATTAAATCAACTCATTCAATGGGGGTGGTTACTTGCTGCGGAAATGTGGCTTCTCCTAAACTGGATTTAACAGTGTTTCCTTTTATTTTAAGAGGGGTTACTTTAATTGGTATAGATTCGCAAAATTACCCTATGCAGTATAGAGAAATTGTTTGGAGTAAATTATCGAATGAATGGAAGCCTAATAAATTAACCGAAATATCAACAGAAATAGTTTTAGGGGAATTAAAAGAAAAAATAGATTTAATGCTTAAAGGAAAATTAAAAGGCAGAACGGTAGTTAAACTAGATGTATAAAGTAAAAAATGTTTTTTATGTAACACCATTTCATAGATTAAAAGGTATTAAAAGGGGCGTTTATCCATGCAATAAATAGCCCCACTTTAGGTGTTTTTGTTTATCCAAACGGGCTAATATTTTTAGAAATATCATAGCGGTAATTAACGCATCTCCGCTTGCGGTGTGTCTGTCAACTTTAAGAACATTGAGTTCTTTACATAAGTCGTCTAGCGAATAATGTTTTTGCAATGTATCTTCATAAATTTTATGTTTCGATTTTTTAAATAAAACACCAGTATCTATAAACTTGTTTTTTAGTTTGCCCAATCCGTTACGACGTAGCATTTCGTTTATCATATTTTTATCAAAACCAGCATGGTGAGCAATAAGTACACTGTTTTTTATGTAATCTAAAAAAGCTTGAATAGCTTCCATTTCGGTTACTTTTTTATATCCACTATTTTTTCTAATGCCGTGGATTTTTACAGTTTCAGATTTAAAAATATCTTGATGAATATAAAGTTCAAAACTATTACTTACTGGTATAGATTTACCAACAAAAGAAACAGCTCCAATGGATAGCACGCGGTCTTCTTTTCTATCAAACCCCGTAGTTTCAGTATCAAAAGCAACAAAACGTGTTTCTTCTATATTAGATTTTGGTTTCTTTTTAAAACCTTCTAAATACGCTAAATAAAAATCTGGGTAATCTGTTTTTTCTTTACGGAACCAATTAAAATTCATTTATATAAAGTTTTTTAAATCGAAACGTAATTTTAAAGTCTCTTGTATGTCGTGAATGGGTTTAAAGCAGCGTTTAAGTTTTAGTTTTTCTTCTTTACTTAAGGTTTCTAATTTTATAAATTTTCCCGAGTTATGATGAAGCAAGCCTTGTTTGGTTTTAAATTTGGATAGAGCTTTAAAGGCATAGGAACAGGATTCATAAAGTTCTTTGTTGTTTGCGTCTATTTCTGCCATTTTTTCAAAACGTTCGTATGTATTGTTTACGTTTTTTATTTGGTTACTTAACACTAATAAGCGTGCGGCATCAATTAAAGGCATTAGTCCGCGACTTTTTATGTTAAATAAATCTTTTTGTTCGCCATTTTGTTCTACTACAAATTGTTTAAAAATGCCTAATGGCGAAGGACTTTTTATAGCTTCACTTCCTAAAAACTTATAAAATAGCGCCGAGTTTTCTAAAGCTTCAAAAATAGTTTCGGATAAAGAATCTACTAAACTTTCATCACCATAAATATTAGAATAATCTAAAAATATAGACGACAGTAAAATGGCTTTATTATCGGGACTTAAAATCCAACTCTGAAATTGCGTTTTCCATTCAGAAATCGATTTACACCATTCTGGATTGTTAGCCATCATATCGGCTTCGCAATATTCAAATCCTATTTTATTAAGCGATTTGGTAACGTATTTAGCCAATTGCAAAAAATAGGCTTGCGTAGCTTCATATTGATCTTCGGGAACATCGTCAAATATTAACGCATTATCTTGGTCTGTAAAAAGCAACTGCTCTCTCCGGCCTTGACTTCCTAAAGCTAACCACGAAAAAGCAACTGGCGGTGGTGTTGGCATTTTCTTTAAAGCAATTTCAATAGCCTGGATAGTTACGGCATCGTTAATTTCAGAAATTACATTAATAATATGTGTTAAAGGGATGTTTTGTTCCAAATAACTTTTAAGCAGCGTATTGGCTTTTAATCGGGCTATGCGTAATTTTTTTGTACGCTTAGCTCGTTTTATTTCTTTTAAAATAACCGATGGGGTATTGCCTAAAGTCACCAAAACATCGTGGTGCGTAAGCACGCCAACAAGTCGAGAATTTATAGTACCGTCTTTAGTAATACATAAATGGCCTATACTATTTTTAATCATTTTTAGTTGGCCATCGGCAACCGTTAAATCTTTTTTTGCCGTAATTACTGGCGAGTTCATAATATTTGTAACCAACGTTGTAATCGGGAATTTCCCTGTGGCAATTTTATTTTTTATATCACTGTTGGTAATTATTCCAACGGGTTTTTTAGTATCATCTACTACAATAATACAGCCTATTTTATGTTGGCACATTAAACTTGCCGCTTCTTGTAAAGTGGATTGCACAGGGCAAGTTACAGGTGTTTTTGTATAGTTGGCCGTTTGAAAATTAACAACATCTAGATGTGTGCTTGGCAGGTAATCTTTAAAAATCTCATTATTTTCTTCTGTAGTATAAGAGTCGTAGGCATTGGTGGCAAAAGCCGTAATTAGGTATTTGTAAACCTTGTCGTTGGTTTTGGTAGCCGACTGGAAGTTTTTTATAGGTAAGGCATAAATTATGGTTTCCTCGTTTGCCGTTGCTGTTAGTTTATAGTTTTCTCGAGCAATTAGTGGGCGTAGGCCAAAAATATCTCCGGTATCATTAATGGTAACCAGTTCTTTGGTGTTATTTTCAGTATGAAATAAACTAATAGCGCCAGCCCTCACCATATAGAAATACTCGTTTGCTGGTTGGTCGGCCTTAAATAAAGTGTCCCCTTTTTCTAGGTAAACAATTACCGTTTGTTCCGCAATTTCTAATAATTTCTCAAAGGTTATTAAATCGAATGGCGGATAGGTTTTTAAGAAATCGCAAACACGTTCAGCAATCGAGTTTTTCATATTATGTTTACAGTATAAAAAATTAAATCAATTTAAAATCTAAAAGTAATTCCCCTTCAATAGAAGCTTGTATGTGGTCACCTTTAATATTTAAACCAGCACCAGTTGCAGGTGTTCCTGTAAAAATAATATCACCAGCTTTAAGTGTCATAAAAGAAGATACAAAACTAATAATCTCAGCAAAGTTATATATCATAAAATCGCTATTCCCCACTTGTTTTTGTTCCCCATTTATCAGTAAATCGAAATTAATATTATTCAAATCAGGAAAATTAGAAACCGGTTTAAAATCCGAAATAGGCGAAGCGCCATCAAACCCCTTTGCCAAAGCCCACGGTCCTTTATTTTCACGGCTTGCGGCAAGCACATCTTTAGCCGTATAATCAATGCCAACGGCAATTTCCGAAATGTATCCATTAGCATCTTCCAGAGCAATATCCTTCCCGTCTTTTCCAATTTTCACCACCAATTCCACCTCGTAAGCCAGTTGGTTTGTAATACTCGGGAACACAACATCCGCATTTCCCGTAACCACGCTGCTATCTGGTTTTGTGAAAATCACTTGAGCACCCGTTTTTATCGCGCTAATTTCCTGTTTATCGTTCACGTAATTCTTTCCAATTCCTATAACTTTCATCTGTTTATTTTTAAGGTTTTTAATTCAGTTTAATAGATAATAAAAGTACTAAATAAGTGATTTATATTGTCCTTTTTTCTATAAATAATTTGGGCGCAACCCAAGGGTCGGGCTTTCGCTACTCGCTTTTTTGTGTGGCATAGGTGCCACCCCACAAAAAGAGCTCAAACAAACCGCTCAATCCCTTGCGCGGGCATATTTGCTAAGGTTAAGTTTATTAGTTAATAAGGTAATGTTTTTGGAAAGTTCGTAGCATAGAAACCTCAAATACAATTCAGCAGCTCCATGTCATGCAGAGCTGGTCGAAGCAACACAAAGTAAATAAATCATAAATATAATTATAGGCAGATGAAAAATATGTCATAAACCCGACTTATGGTATCTTTGTTCACTTGTATTTTCAATATCTAAAAATTAATTATGCAACACCTTAAAGAACCAACCGCAACCAAAGATAAAAGTAAATCAAAAGTAACCATGGCACAAGCCTTTAAAACCATTATTTGGCCACGCCGAAAATTAGTTTTTATAGGTTTAATTTTAATTGTCGTGCGCAGTTTGGCAGGGTTAGTATTACCGTGGCAAAGTAAAGTGCTGCTAGATGAGGTGGTTCCAAGTAAAGATCCATCCATGTTATATAGCCTTATCGGGATTGTAATAGCTGCAATTACCGTTCAAGCGGGAACTTCGTTTTTATTAACCCGTATTTTAAGTGTGCAAGCCCAATATTTAATAAGTGAATTGCGAGCGCAAGTACAGAAAAAAGTGCTATCCTTACCGTTAAGTTTTTTCGATAACACAAAATCTGGAGCATTAGTATCTCGTATTATGAGCGATGTAGAAGGGGTTCGTAATTTAATAGGAACGGGATTAATACAATTGGTTGGCGGAACTTTTACAGCCATTGTGTCTTTGGTAATTTTAATAAAATTAAATCCTTGGATGACGCTTTTTGTGTTTATTCCAATCTCTATTTTTGGGTATATCGCCCTTAGAGCGTTTAAATATATTCGTCCTATTTTTAGAAAACGTGGCAAAATAAATGCCGAAGTAAAAGGCCGACTTACAGAAACCCTCGCAGGTGTTCGCGTTATAAAAGCATTTAATGCCGAGGAGCAAGAAAATCTTGTTTTCGAGGATGGTGTCGATAGATTGTTTCAAAATGTAAAAAAGAGTTTAACCGCAACAGCTTTAATGACGAGTTCTTCCACTTTTTTAATTGGTGTTGCAACCACTGGAATTATGGGAATTGGTGGTTATTACATGATGTTGGGTGAAATGACCACGGGCGATTTTCTTTTCTTCACCTTAGTTCTCGGTTTTATGATTGCGCCCATTGTGCAAATGAGTAATATTGGGAGTCAGCTTACCGAAGCTTTAGCCGGTTTAGACCGTACCGAAGAATTGATGAACATGACCGCCGAAGAAGATAATGATGCCAGAACCATCGAATTAAACACTTTAAAAGGGGATATTGCTTTCAATAATGTTTCTTTTTCTTATGAAGAAGGGAAGCAGGTATTGCATAACATAGATTTTAAAGCGCCAGCAGGATCGGTAACGGCATTGGTGGGAAGTTCGGGGTCTGGAAAATCGACAATTGCAGGACTTTCGGCAACGTTTTTAACGCCTAAATCGGGGCAAGTTACTATTGATAATCAAGATTTATCTCAAGTTAAATTAAGTAGTTACCGGCAACATTTAGGCGTGGTTTTACAAGATGAGTTTTTGTTTGAAGGCACTGTAAAACAAAACATTATGTTTCCAAGACCAAATGCCACGGAAGCTGAGTTGCAAAACGCTGTAAAAGCAGCTTATGTAAACGAGTTTACCGATAGGTTTGATGATGGTTTAGATACGTTAATTGGCGAGCGTGGTGTAAAACTTTCTGGAGGACAGCGCCAGCGTTTAGCCATTGCACGTGCTATTTTGGCAAATCCCAAAGTGATTATTTTAGACGAAGCCACATCGAGTTTAGATACCGAAAGTGAAGCCTTAATTCAGAAAAGTTTATCCGAATTAATAAAAGATAGAACCACTATTGTTATTGCTCACCGTTTAAGTACCATTCGTAAAGCAGATCAGATTTTAGTGATTGAAGCGGGACATATTGTAGAGCGGGGTACACACGACGAGCTAATTGCTTTGGGCGGACGTTATTTTGATTTATATACTTATCAAGCTAAAATTTAATATTATGAAAGTTATCGATTTAAAGCCAGACGAATTCCATCCATATTACGCCAGTTATATTGGTAAAGTGCCGCAAACCTGGGAACTTAAATCTGGTTTTGAAACTGGGGCGCAAGCTATGGTTGAATTTTTTAAATCTATTCCTTCTGAGAAGTTAGAATATCGTTACGCTGAAGATAAATGGACTATAAAAGAATTACTTCAGCATATTATAGATACGGAACGCGTTATGATGCATCGTTGTTTTAGAATCGCTAGGCGAGATATAACTCCGTTGCCAGGTTTTGAGCAAAATGATTATATCATGCCATCGAAGGCGAACTCGAAATCTATAGATACTTTAATTGAAGAATATCAAATAGTGCGTAAAAATTCCATGGTTTTGTTAAGCAGTTTGTCTTCCGAAGATTTAAAATGTATTGGTACGGCTAGTGGAGGAAATATGTCGGCAAGGGCAACTGCATTTATTACACTTGGTCATGAAATTTGGCATGCCGATATTATAAAACTGAAATATTTGTAGAATTCATGGTTTTTACAAAATATCAGTTTAAAAGTATTTTAATACGATTAAATATGTAGTTTTTTTCTTCTTTTTTTTGTTTTTTAATGATGTTTTATGCTTTTTATGGTGAATTACTTATAAATTATACTTATTTTTGAGTAGGTGTCCATAAGGAAATTGATGTTTTTTTTTCGATTTTTAAAAATTGAAATTGTAAAACGGAACTTAAAAAGTGTCTCAATTACTAACTAATTAAATATTGGATTTATAGAAAAATATGGGGCTATTTGTTGTTCTAGATATTATAAATTTAATATGGTTTAGTTAGCGGTTATGCAATAAAATATCCTTATCACCTTTATTTACTAGCTAACATTTAAACGCTTATTTTAATGTAAGAAGCGCTTAAGTCATTCTAACTTAATTTAACATTAAAAACATGAAAAAAATTACATTAAAATTAAAGGGCTTAATACTTATCTTTTTTTTGTTTAGTATGGTTTCCTTTTCTCAGGAATTAGAGAAATGTGTTACCGATAAAATGATGGGATTTGAGCGTTTAAAAAATCCTACTTTGTTTGATCAAAACAGAGAGAAAGTAGAAGCTTTTACAAGGCGTTACGCAAAAAAAATGAAAAAATCTACATCTGCAAAAGCAAGTATTACTACCATACCAACAGTTGTACACGTCATTCATAATGGACAAGCGGTAGGTACTTACCCAAATATAAGCGATGTGCAAATAATGAGTGCAATTGCCAATTTAAATGATGCTTTTAAAAATCAAGGTAGTGTATATGCAGGGTCTACCTTTTTAGGGGCTCCAAGTTATAATAGTCCAATGGATATCGAGTTTGTTTTAGCTCAGGTTAAAGAAGATGGGTCTCCAACCACAGGAATAGCACGACATGACGTTACCGGTAAATCTTATGCTACAGAATATAATAATAATGGTATAAGTTCCGATGGGCCAGGGGTTGATAGCTCGGTTTTGTTTGCTGATTTTTATTGGAATTCGCAAGATTATATGAATATATGGATTGTAAATAAAATTGACGGTGTAGATATTGGTACCAATGGAAACGGAACGCTAGGTTATGCTACATTACCTAATACTTTCCCTGGGAGTTCAGATGGTTTAGTTTGTCAGGCAAGAGCTTTTGGTTACTACCCAGATTATGTTGTTCCTGTTACGCAACCAACCGGGTATGTAGATTATGATTTTGGTTATGGTTCTAGCTCTGCTAATGCCTCAGGAAATGGTACTGCAGATCATGAAGTGGGGCATTATTTAAATTTATTACATACCTTTCAGGGGGATGATGATGGAACTGTATGTCCGGGAGATGCCGTAGTGGGTGTTGATAGTGATGGCTGTGATGACATTCCGGCTCACACAAGAACAAATTCTATTTGTCCTACAGATAGCGCTATAGGAAATACCTGTATTTCCGAGGGCGGTTCAAATGAATATGTTCATAATTTTATGAATTATTCTTCCGATCCTTGTTTTACTGGGTTTTCTAACGATCAAAGAACACGAGTACATGCAGCTATAGATGGCCCAAGAGCTGCTTTTAAAACCGCCGTTGGTCATGTTCCTCCTTCAGGGAATTATCCGGCAGCTTTAGCTCAAACACCTCAATTAATCCAAGGAAACGCAGGGTTAGGTATTTATGAAGTTAGCTTAGCTGGAAATGTGTATAAATCATTATCATCTTATTATGATGGATTTTATTTAAATAGAGTAGCATCCCAACCAGCAACAACTTTGGAGGCAAATACCGAGTACACGATGAGTATTAAGGTTGGAGTAGGAAATACCAATTATAATGAATTGGTGGATGTTTATATAGATTATAATAATGATGGTGTTTTTAATACAACTAATGAGCGTATACACCAAACATTAGGAGGTGATGGAAAATTGAATGGAGAAGAGATATCTTTTACTTTTACAACACCAAGTACAGGTTTTGACGATAATCAAAAACTTAGAATGCGTGTTATTTCAGATTTTGATAATAATGTTAATACAATTAGTAGTACCTATCAAACTGGTTATGGTAATATCGAAGATTATTCAGTGGTATTCAATCCCGTATTATCATCGTCTAATAATAAAATAAATGCTGGTAATGTTAGTATTTATCCAAATCCAACACATGATATTTTAAATATTGAAAATACATCTCACAAAGTATTAACGAATATATTTATATATGATGCTTTAGGCAGACAAGTGTTAAATAATCGAAACACTAATCAAGTTTCTGTGAGGCATTTAACAAGTGGTGTTTATTTTTTAAAATTACAATTTGGAGATTTTGATTTAGTTACCAAGCGCTTTATAAAAAAATAAATTAAAGTAAAACAATATAGTAGGTTATTTACAAAGGTTAGTTTTAAAATTGTAAGTAGTATGTAGAAACTATTCAACTTAGAGGAGCGTCTTTTTTTCAATCGGTTTAAATAAATTATTAAAAATTAACCTGTTTTTATATCGCCATTTTTTTGCAATTTACTTTAAAATAGATTGAAATAAGCAGAAACTGTATTGTTATTAAGGAAAAACTAGAGTATAAAAAAGCCATTTTAGAGGTTTTCTAGAATTTTTAATTATTTTATAATATAAATTTTTATAAAATTTGATTTAAGCTGTTTTTTAGGCGTTTTAAGCGGTTTTGTTGATGATTTATAAATGTTGATAATTTTTCGCTACCTTCAATAAACTATCGTTAAAAAGCCAATTTAATTTGTATATTTGTTTGTATTCAAAAGGATGCTCTATAGCATCTTTTTTTTGCCAATACAATACTGAACTTATTTGATGGTAGTTAAATAAATTCGGTTGGTAAAATTAATCCCATGCAATTAAGGGATGTAGTTATTAATAATAAAATTGAATTATAAATTTATGAGCGAAGAAAAAGAAGAATTTAATAAGCACAATTATTCTGCCGACAGCATTCAAGCCTTAGAAGGCATGGAGCACGTGCGTATGCGTCCATCAATGTATATAGGCGATGTTGGGGTACGTGGTTTACACCATTTAGTTTACGAAGTTGTTGATAATTCGATTGATGAAGCTTTAGCAGGACATTGTAATAATATTACAGTTATTATTAACGAGGATAATTCTATTACCACTGAAGACGACGGTCGTGGTATTCCTGTAGATTTACACAAAAAAGAAGGTGTTTCGGCATTAGAAGTCGTGATGACTAAAATTGGTGCTGGTGGTAAATTCGATAAAGATTCCTATAAAGTTTCTGGAGGATTGCACGGAGTTGGTGTAAGTTGCGTTAATGCATTATCAGAACATTTAAAAGCTACAGTTTACAGAAACGGAAATATTTACGAACAAGAATACGAGCGCGGAAAAGCAATGTTTCCTGTTAAGCAAGTAGGAGAAACAGAAAAAAGAGGAACCATTGTAACCTTTAAACCAGATTCAACTATTTTTACTCAAACTATCGAGTATAGTTATGATACTTTGGCAAGTAGATTACGTGAGTTGGCATACCTTAACAAAGGGATTACTATCCATTTAGTTGATAAAAGAGCTAAAAAAGAAGATGGTGAGTTTGAAGGGGAAACATTCCATTCCGATGAAGGTTTAAAAGAATTTATTAAGTATTTAGATGCTACCCGCGAACCTTTAATGAAAGATGTAATTGCTTTTGAAGGTGAAAAAAATGGTGTGCCTGTTGAAGTAGCCATGATTTATAATACGTCCTATGCTGAAAATTTGCATTCCTACGTAAATAATATTAATACACATGAAGGAGGAACACACCTCTCTGGTTTTCGTCGTGGTTTAACACATACCCTTAAAAAATATGCTGATGAATCCGGATTACTAAAAAACTTAAAATTTGATATTGCTGGTGATGATTTCCGTGAAGGATTAACAGCTATAGTCTCCGTAAAAGTACAAGAACCACAATTTGAAGGGCAAACCAAAACTAAATTAGGAAACCGCGAAGTCTCTGCATCGGTAAGTCAAGCCGTCTCAGAAATGCTTACAGATTATTTAGAGGAACATCCAGATGATGCAAAAACAATTGTTCAAAAAGTAATTTTAGCTGCGCAAGCACGTCATGCCGCTCAAAAAGCTCGTGATATGGTGCAGCGTAAAACGGCAATGAGTATTGGTGGTTTACCAGGTAAATTGTCCGATTGTTCAGAGCAAGATCCAGAAAAATGTGAGGTATTCCTTGTCGAGGGAGATTCGGCGGGTGGAACGGCTAAACAAGGTCGTGATCGTGAATTTCAAGCTATTTTACCCTTAAGAGGTAAGATTTTGAACGTTGAAAAAGCCATGACACACAAGGTTTTTGAAAATGAAGAAATAAAAAATATTTTTACCGCCTTAGGCGTAACTATTGGAACGGAGGAAGATAGTAAAGCCTTAAATCTTTCAAAATTGCGTTACCATAAAGTCGTTATTATGTGTGATGCCGATATTGATGGTAGTCACATTGCAACCTTAATTTTAACCTTCTTCTTTAGATATATGAAGGAATTAATTGAAAATGGGCACATTTATATTGCAACACCACCGCTATATTTAGTAAAACGTGGGGCTAAAAAACAATATGCATGGTCTGATGAAGAACGAGATGCTATTGTTTCACAATTTGGAGATGGCTCTAAAATTCAACGCTATAAAGGTCTTGGAGAAATGAATGCAGAACAACTTTGGGATACTACAATGAATCCTGAATTTAGAACACTTCGTTTAGTTCAAATAGATAATGGTACCGAAGCCGATAGAGTGTTCTCTATGTTAATGGGAGATGAAGTGCCGCCCCGTAGAGATTTTATTGAGAAAAATGCGATTTATGCAAATATTGATGCGTAACGCCGTTCAGTTTTAAATAAAAACAAATTACGTTAAACCTCTATTTCTGTAAATTAAAGAAATAGAGGTTTTTTGTTTTTTATATTTATAGATTAACTTTTCTTTAAAAGTACAAGATTTATCTTGTGCTTTTTTCGTTTACAGTATTTTAATTTGTAATTTAGCAGGAGTTAATTTTTAAACATTTTTTTGTTGAAGATTAACTCAATTCATGATTAAAATCATAGAAGTTATGAGGTTAAATGATGAGTTTTGCAATAGAAGTTAATTAAATTAATCTATAATAAAAAAATATTATGAAAGTTACTGTAGTAGGAGCAGGAGCAGTAGGTGCAAGTTGTGCTGAATATATTGCTATCAAAAATTTCGCGTCAGAAGTTGTATTGTTAGACATTAAAGAAGGCTATGCCGAAGGGAAAGCCATGGATTTAATGCAATGTGCATCTTTAAATGGTTTTGATACTAAAATCACAGGTGTAACAAACGATTATAGTAAAACAGCAAATAGTGATATCTGTGTAATTACTTCTGGTATTCCACGTAAACCAGGAATGACACGAGAAGAATTAATAGGTATTAATGCGGGTATTGTAAAAACAGTTTCAACTAGTTTATTAGAGCATTCACCAAACATGATCCTTATTGTGGTAAGTAACCCAATGGATACAATGACTTATTTAGCACATAAAGCGCTTGGTATACCAAAAAATAGAATTATTGGTATGGGTGGTGCTTTAGATTCTGCACGTTTCAAATACAGATTAGCAGAAGCTTTAGGGGCTCCTATTAGTGATGTAGACGGTATGGTAATTGGTGGACATAGTGATACTGGTATGGTACCATTAACATCTCACGCTACAAGAAATTCTATTAAAGTTTCAGAGTTTTTAAGCGAAGAGCGTTTAGAGCAAGTGGCTGCAGATACTAAAGTTGGTGGAGCAACATTAACTAAATTATTAGGAACTTCTGCTTGGTATGCACCAGGTGCTGCGGTAAGTGGTTTAGTTCAAGCTATTGCTTGCGACCAAAAGAAAATATTCCCATGTTCAACTTATTTAGAAGGGGAATACGGATTAAATGATATTTGTATCGGTGTACCTGTAGTGTTAGGTAAAAACGGTATTGAAAGTATTGTTGATATTCCTTTAAGTGATGCTGAAAAAGCACACATGAAAGCTAGTGCTGAAGGTGTTTCAAAAACAAATGGTTTATTAGAAGTATAGTCTAAATACCAGTTTAAATATTGAATGTCGTTTTAATAAATTGAATTATTTTTTGATTAATTGAAATTAAAAATTTTTAGCATAGCCTGAGTTACGGTACTAATTTTTTAAGAAAAGTAAGCGAAAAAGAAACGATTTAGATACGTCATTTCATGTTTAACTTGGTATAGAATCATTAAATAACATAAATATATAGAGGCTGTAGCAATACAGCCTTTATTTTTTTATATTTGCCACATGCAATTAAAAAGGTACATAAGTGCTATAATTTTTATTTTGAGTTTCTTAGCTGTTATTTCTCAGCAGGAATTCAATGTGCCTAATCAGGAAATTGTACTAGAATTTAATCATGCTGAGGTTACATCAAACGAGGCGGAATCTGCCGTAGCACACGTAAAGCAACAATTGCAGGTGCTTGGTGCAAGCCAAATTAAAGTACAACAAACGGTTAGTGGAAAATTAAAAATTACCTACTACAGTGATGCCGATGTTGCCAGTATAAAGAAAACCTTTGCTAAAGATTTAGAGCGCAACTTAGATTCTAATATTTTTAGTAAAACCAATAAGCAAGCAGAATCACCTTCCAAAGTACCAACTATTGCCTATAATCTTGATGTTTTTGAAATCCATAATGGAAATAACTCGGGTTGGGATTTAGATGGTAAATGTGTATTAACTACCGATACTAAAAGCGATCGTTTTTCAGATCCTAATGTATTCTTCTTTATTGAAGTTGTAAACGTTTCATTAGAAAACAATACAATTAAAACAGCTTATAAAGTAAACAGAAATGTTTCCATTTCTATAGATAATAATCTTCATAAAATACCAGAAGGTAGGGCAGGACCAACTTGCTAAAATAATATGACTCGGCGCTGCTAAATTTTTTCTCACAAATTTAATTAGCCCATCATACTTTACTAAATAATTTTAAATACAATCAATTTCAACTTAAAAATTGTCAAATATTGACCGTAAATAATATATTTGCGCGTCAAAAAAAATTTGGCACACATTAAAATTACAACAATGCAAAACAAAGGATTAGTAAAATTATTCGCAATTTTGTTTGGTTTGGTAAGTATTTACCAATTATCATTCACTTTTAAAGCGAATCAAATTGAAGCCGCGGCCGAAGAAGCTGCTATCAGTAAAATTCCCGATACCGAAGAAGGATACCGTGCAAAACGTAGCGCCGAAGAGACGTCTTATTTAGAAGCTATTGCTACAGATACCGTTTTTAATATGGGTATCGCAAAATTCACTTATAATGAAGTGAAACAAAAAGCCATGAATTTAGGTTTAGACTTAAAAGGCGGTATTAGTGCGACACTTCAAATATCTATTAGAGATATCTTAAAAGGTTTAGCAAATCATACCAAAGATCCTATTTTTAATAAAGCTTTAGATGATGCTGCTGAAATTCAAAAAAACAGTCAAAACACCTATTTAGAAGATTTCTTTATTGCTTTCGATAAAATTAAAGGCGATACTAAATTAGCGTCACCAGATATTTTTTATACAAAAGCATTAGATGGTGAGATTAGTGGTGATATGACTGATGATGAAGTTAAAACGATTATTTCAACTAAAATTGATGAATCTGTAGTTTCAGCATTCGAAGTATTACGCAAACGTATCGATGAGTTTGGTGTAACACAACCTACTATCCAACGTATTGGAACTTCTGGTCGTATTTTAGTAGAGTTACCAGGTGTAAAAGATAAAGAGCGTGCTATTAAATTATTACAAAGTACAGCGCAATTAGAATTTTGGGATGCTTATAAAGGAGAGCAATTTTTCTCGTTTTTAGCACAAGCTAATGAAGTATTAAAAGATATTGTAGCTCCAAAAACAGAAACAGCAGAGGTAGAGCCTCAAGATGAAGAAAGTGCTAAAGATTCTGCTATCGATGATCTATTAGGTGAAGCAGAGACCGATTCTACTTCGGTTTCAACAGTAAACCCAATTTTCGACCTAATTAGAGGGCAAGGATATCAAGGCGGGCCAATTATTGCTCAGTTTGAAGCGAAAGATAAAGAAACTATAGAAAACTACTTAAGCATGCCTCAAGTACGCGCTTTACTCCCCGTAGAGCAACGTTATGCAAAATTTGTTTTCGGGAAGCCTAAAAAAGGAAGTGAGTTAGTAGATTTGTATGCTTTAAAAGGAAATAGAGAGAATGAACCAGAATTAAGTGGTGCTGTAGTTACAGATGCTAGAAATCAATTTGGACCAACAGGTAAATCTGAGGTGTCTATGCAAATGAATGCTAAAGGTGCTAAAATCTGGGAAGAAATGACAGGTAATGCCTATACTCAAGGGAGTCAAATCGCTATTGTTTTAGATAACGTGGTGTATTCGGCACCAGGTGTAACAACCGGGCCAATTGCTGGTGGTAGCTCTTCTATCTCTGGAGATTTTAGCTTAAACGAAGCTATCGATTTAGCCAACGTTTTACGTGCTGGTAAATTACCTGCTTCTGCAGATATTATTCAAAGTGAAGTTGTTGGACCATCTTTAGGTCAAGAAGCTATTGATAGTGGTAAAATGTCGTTCATAATTGCATTAGCATTAGTGTTAGTTTGGATGATTGTTTATTATGGTAAAGCTGGTGGTTTTGCCGATATTGCAATGGCATTAAATATTCTTTTAATCTTCGGTATCCTTTCAGGATTAGGAGCCGTATTAACCTTACCAGGTATTGCTGGTATCGTATTAACTATTGGTATGTCGGTCGATGCAAACGTACTGGTCTTTGAGCGTATTCGAGAAGAATTGGCTAAAGGTAAAGGTCAAAAAGAAGCCATTCAAGATGGATTTAGCAATGCCTTATCTTCAATCTTAGATGCCAATATTACAACTGGTTTAACAGCATTAATCTTATTCATATTTGGTACAGGACCAATTAAAGGTTTCGCAACCACTTTAATTATTGGTATTGGTACATCTTTATTTACAGCAATTTTCATTACACGTTTACTAATAGACTGGTATGCTAACCGTGGAGGAAACTTAGCCTTCTCAACAGGAATGACTAAAAACTTATTCCGTGATATTCGTGTAGATTTCTTATCGAAACGTAAAATTGCTTATATCATTTCAGGAGCGTTCATCCTAGTGAGTTTAGGGTCTTTATTTACAAATAGTTTAGATCAAGGTGTAGATTTCGTTGGAGGTAGAACATACCAAGTACGTTTTAATCATGATGTTAGTGCATCCGAAATTACAGGCGTACTCTCAAGTCCAGAAGTTTTTGGTAGTGCAAATGCCAAAATTTTTGGAGATGCTAACCAAGTAAAAATTACAACAAAATATAAAGTTGAAGAAACAGGTTCCGATGTCGATGAAGAATTGCGTAGCACACTTTATAAAGCGTTACAGCCATATTTCGAAGGTCTTTCTTACGACGAATTCATTAGCGATGCCGATACCAAAACAGTGGGGTTATTAAAAACCGATAAAGTAAGTCCAACCATTGCCGATGATATCAAACAAGAATCATTCTGGGCCGTTTTGGGGTCATTAATCGTAGTATTCCTTTATATCTTAATTAGATTTAAAAAATGGCAATACTCACTAGGAGCCGTAACAGCGGTATTCCACGATGTATTAATCGTTTTAGGTGTATTCTCTTTAACATACAAATTCATGCCATTCTCAATGGAAATTGATCAAGCCTTTATCGCAGCAATATTAACCGTAATTGGTTACTCATTGAATGATACCGTGGTTGTATTCGATAGAGTTCGTGAGTTTTTCAATATACATACAAACTGGAAATTCGAACGTGTAGTAAACGCATCATTAAGCAGTACATTAAGTCGTACATTAAATACATCATTAACAACGTTAGTGGTGTTATTAGCCATCTTCATTTTTGGTGGAGATTCCATTAGAGGATTTATGTTTGCCTTAATCGTTGGTGTATTAGTAGGTACATACTCATCGTTATTTATAGCGACACCAGTAATGTATGATACTATAAACAGATTAGAAGGAAAAAAGAAAGAAGAAGAATAAGTCAAATCTTTTTTTAATTATAAAAAGCCCGTCAGCGCAAGTTGTCGGGTTTTTATATTTTAAAAATTTTAGCGTCCCCC
Organism: Algibacter pacificus; assembly: GCF_008033385.1. Taxonomy (GTDB): domain Bacteria; phylum Bacteroidota; class Bacteroidia; order Flavobacteriales; family Flavobacteriaceae; genus Algibacter; species Algibacter pacificus. Next base: position 449,168 of record NZ_VOGY01000003.1, read on the forward strand.
ATTAAAGCGCTTTTATGGCGCATTAATGGG
>NZ_VOGY01000004.1 GCF_008033385.1 Algibacter pacificus
AAAAAAGAACTTATTTTTAACTGGAATTTAGGTTGAAAAGCAACTTCTTTAAATGGATTTATAATAAAAAACAATCAGCAATTGTTATTTCGACGCAGGAGAAATCGCATCATGGTTTACAGGTTGAAATAACTTACGCATATGTGATGTCTCCTTTGGTCGACATGACAAAAAAGAACTTATTTTTAACTGGAATTTAGGTTGAAAACCAACACCTTCAAATTTATTGATTTTCATAAATAATCGACGATTGTCATTTCGACGTGAGGAGAAATCGCATCATGGTTTATAGGATGAAATAACTTACGCGTATGTGATGTCTCCTTCGGTCGACATGACAAAAAAGAACTTATTTTTTACTGGAATTTAGATTGAAAAGCAACTTCTTTAAATGGATTTATAATAAAAAACAATCAGCAATTGTCATTTCGACGTGAGGAGAAATCGCATCATGGTTTACAGGTTGAAATAACTTACTCATTTGTGATGTCTCCTTTGGTCGACATGACAAAAAAGAACTTATTTTTAACTGGAATTTAGGTTGAAAAGCAACTTCTTTAAATGGATTTATAATAAAAAACAATCAGCAATTGTTATTTCGACGTGAGGAGAAATCTCATCATATTTTTAGAGTCTAATAACTTACTACTCATATGTGATGTCTCCTTTGGTCGACATGACAAAAAAGAACTTATTTTTTACTGGAATTTAGGTTGAAAACCAACACCTTCAAATTTATTGATTTTCATAAATAATCGACGATTGTCATTTCGACGCAGGAGAAATCGCATCATGGTTTATAGGATGAAATAACTTACACGTATGTGATGCCACCTTTGGTCGACATGACAAAAAAACCTAAACTTGCAAACACACAGCAAAAAGAAACAAGTAAAAACACCTTAACAAATACGCCCCGCGAGAAGGATTGATGCGGCATCCTTTTTTTGTACTACCTTTTCTATTTTAAATAGCTCCAACTTTAGTTTAGCTAAATTTTTACTAAATACAAAAATACCTACCTGCAAAAAAAGATATAGCGGAAAGCCTGTTTGCCATTTTTCATGGCAACTCGCCCTTAAAAAACAATAGATGGTTATACTTTAAATTTCTTTTTAAACGGACGTATAATTAAGCGGGCTTCGCGGTCGAAACGGATATAATTATAGACCCAATTTACGAAAACAACCATACGATTTCGGAAACCAATTAGGAAGAATAAATGCACAAACATCCAAACATACCAAGCAAAAACACCTTGAAATCTAATGTTTTTTAAATCGACTACTGCTTTGTTTCTACCTATGGTTGCCATGGCTCCTTTATCTTTATAACTAAAGGGTTTTAGAGGTTTTTCTTCAATAAGATTAAGAAGATTTTCGCCCAATTGCTGGCCTTGTTGAATGGCTGGTTGCGCCATCATAGGTAAACCATTCGGGTATGCTTCGGTGGCCATACAGGCAATATCACCGATGGCAAAAATATGTTCGAAACCTTTTACTTGGTTGTACTGGTTTACCAACAACCGATTTCCACGAGTTACAAAATCTTTGGCATCCAACCCTTTAATGGTTGCGCCTTGTACACCTGCAGCCCAAACTACGGTGGCGGTATCGAAGGTTAAATCGGAATTAGTTGTAACCGTTTTGCCATCGTAATTAGTTACACGAACATTTTTCCAAACGTGTACGCCTAGTTTTTCGAGAAAATCTTCGGCTTTTGCTGAGGCATTGGCACTCATCCTTTTTAACAAAACATCTCCGGATTGAATGATATTTATTTGCGCCAAACGGGTATCGAGATCGGGATAATCTTTAGGTAGAATACCTTTTTTTATTTCGGCCAATGCTCCGGCAAGCTCTACGCCTGTTGGTCCTCCGCCTACAATTACAAAACTCATAAGCGCGATACGCTCGTTTAAATCTGACGTTAATAGCGCCTCCTCAAAATTTTCTAGAATTAAACTTCTTAAATTTAAGGATTGCGGTATGGTTTTCATGGCCATACTGTGCTTTTCTATTTCGGAATTTCCAAAATAGTTGGTTTTAGAACCCGATGCTACAACTAAATAATCGAATTTTAAATCGCCTATATTCGTTTTTATGGTGTTGCAAGTGGTATCAATTTCATTTACTTCTGCAAGTCTGAAATGAAAGTTTGGAAAGTCTTTTAAAATCTTTCTTATAGGATAGGCAATAGAGTCTGGCTCTAACCCACCCGTAGATACTTGATATAACAAAGGCTGAAATGTGTGGTAATTATGCTTATCCAATAATACCACTTGGACTTCTTGTTTCGATAATTTTTTGGCTAATGCCACTCCTGCAAAACCACCACCAATAATTACAATTCGTGAGAAACTTGTTTTAGGTATGTTCATAAATAATAACTTGCCATGCAAAGATAATAAAACAATAACAGATTAAATGACAGATTATATTATAGCTAAATCTCCTAAAAAGCAATGGAAACTTTATAAATATTTATTGGCTATTTTTTTTCGATTTAAGGCCAAGTTAATTCATTATTACAATTCGATTTTGTAAATTCGTAACCTAAAATTTAACAAATGAGTAAATACGATATTATTGTTCTTGGAAGTGGACCTGGTGGTTATGTAACTGCTATTAGAGCGTCACAATTAGGTTTTAAAACTGCTATTGTTGAAAAAGAAAACCTTGGTGGAGTTTGCTTAAACTGGGGATGTATCCCTACGAAAGCCTTATTAAAATCTGCTCAAGTTTTTGAATATCTTAAACATGCTGAAGATTACGGTTTAAAAGTTAAAGATGCAGAGCACGATTTTGATGCTGTTGTAAAACGTAGCCGTAGTGTTGCTGATGGTATGAGCAAAGGTGTACAGTTTTTATTAAAGAAAAACAAAGTAGACGTTATAAACGGTTACGGAAAACTTAAACCTGGCAAAAAAATTGATGTTGATGGTACTGAATATAGTGCCGATAATATTATCATTGCTACTGGAGCTCGCTCGCGTGAGTTACCAAATTTACCACAGGATGGTGAAAAAGTAATTGGATACAGACAAGCCTTAACTTTAAAGAAACAACCTAAAAAAATGATTGTGGTTGGTTCTGGAGCTATTGGTGTTGAGTTTGCATACTTTTACAACTCTATGGGAACCGATGTTACTATTGTAGAATATTTACCTAATATTGTTCCTGTTGAAGACGAGGATGTATCTAAATTAGTAGAACGCTCTTTCAAAAAAGGAGGTATTAAAGTGATGACTTCTTCTGAAGTAACTTCTATTGATACTTCTGGCAAGGGTGTAAAAGCAACGGTTAAAACTAGTAAAGGTGAAGAAGTTCTTGAAGCTGATATTATTTTAAGTGCTGTTGGAATTAAAACAAACATTGAAAACATTGGATTAGAAGATGTTGGAATTGTTGTAGATAGAGATAAAGTTATAGTTAACGATTTTTACCAAACTAATATCCCTGGATATTTTGCAATTGGCGATATTACTCCTGGTCCAGCTTTAGCCCACGTTGCTTCTGCTGAAGGGATACTTTGTGTTGAAAAATTAGCCGGACAACATGTTCAAGCTTTAGACTACGGAAACATTCCTGGTTGTACTTACTGTACACCTGAGATTGCCTCTGTTGGTATTACTGAAAAACAAGCTAAGGAAAAAGGTTTAGATGTTAAGATTGGTAAATTCCCATTCTCTGCGTCTGGAAAAGCTAGTGCTGGCGGAAATAAAGAAGGTTTTGTAAAAGTAATTTTCGATGCTAAATATGGCGAATGGTTAGGATGCCACATGGTTGGAGCTGGTGTTACCGATATGATTGCTGAGGCTGTTTTAGGTAGAAAACTAGAAACTACAGGTCATGAAGTATTAAAAACCATTCACCCACACCCAACCATGAGTGAGGCTGTTATGGAAGCTGTTGCAGCGGCTTATGATGAAGTGATTCATATCTAATATAAAACGTTTTTAAACGTTAGAAATATAAAAAATGCGATTCAAAAAATTTTGAATCGCATTTTTTTTTAAAACTTATATTTGGCTCCTAATTTAAAAAGCGAGTTTGTACTTGGTAAACTTTGTTTAAATGGACTATCGTTGCTTAAATTATAATTAAACCGAGCTTCCATCAATAATGATTCGTTAACATCGTATTGCACGCCTAAAGTTGCTGAAGTTGATACATCCTCTATAGTTCCATTTTTAAAAAGCAAATTTGTTGTTGCTCCAAAGAGCACACTAAACTTTTCAGCAAAACTATATTTCGCTAATAATGGAAATTCTTTTACCCCATAGCTCTCACCAAAACCTCCAAAGTTAGTTTCAATATTTTCGGCTCGAATAATCCAATTATCATTTAATCTATATTCCGAGAAGTAACTGGAGAAAGGTAATACCGTTTTATTTATATTAACTTGATCGCTTATCTCAAACGAATCTTCTTTTTCTTTTGTTTTGTCTTGTGCATTTAACACAAAATAAGCAGGATAAATTATACATAGAATAAGTAAAGTTTCCTTCATAGTTAAATGCTTGTAAATAATACTACACAAAGCTAACTTTAATAGCTGTTAATCTTTCATAAAAATTTTATAATTTAAACTTAAAAGAAACTAAGTGTTCTCCTTAAATTAAATTACAAAAAACTCTGTATAGCTAATCCGTAACTTGCCATACCAAAGCCTAAAATTACGCCTTTAGCATTTGGCGAAATATATGATTGATGACGAAATTCTTCGCGAGAAAACGTGTTAGAAATATGCACTTCTACTACCGGGGTTGTAATCCCTTTTATAGCATCGCCAATACCAATAGAAGTATGGGTATAAGCACCAGCATTTAAAATAACACCGTCATAACTAAAGCCTACTTCGTGTAACTTATCAATAAGTTCGCCTTCTATATTAGATTGAAAATACTCCAAACTTACCGTTGGATATTGTGCTTTTAATTGGCTAAAAAAGTCTTCAAAAGTTAGGCTTCCATAAATTTCAGGCTCTCTTTTTCCTAATAAATTTAAATTTGGCCCGTTGATAATCATTAATTTTTTCATACGGTAAATATATTTAATTTTTACATAAAAATAAATCCACACCCTTTTTAAAACAAACAACTTTTAACCAAATAAAAATTAGTTCTTTCTTTTAATTTTTAAGTTTTATTTTAATTGAAATAACTCCACATATTTTCTTTACTTTTATCCTAATGAAATGGAATCAAGCTATAAAGGATTATGTTTTCTACCTAAAAATAGAGCGTGGATTATCAGAAAACTCAATACATAGTTATGTGCTAGATGTTGAGAAATTAATATCTTTCCTTGAAGAAAAAGAAATTAACGAGACTCCTATTTCTATTTCTGAAGTTACCATCCGTGAATTTATATATAGTGCGTCTAAAAAAATTAACGAACGCTCGCAATCTCGTTTAATTTCGGGATTACGAAGTTTTTTCAATTACTTGGTTTTTGAAGATTACCGTGTAAATAATCCTTTAGAACTTATAGAATCACCTAAAATAGGGCGTAAACTTCCAGATACCTTATCGGAAGAAGAAATTGACCGCCTAATAAAAGCCATAGATTTAAGCAAACCAGAAGGCGAACGCAATCGTGCCATGCTAGAAACCTTATACGGTTGCGGTTTACGGGTGAGTGAATTGGTAAATTTAAAACTATCAGATTTATTTTTTGATGAAGGCTTTATAAAAGTTACCGGAAAAGGCGATAAACAACGCTTTGTTCCTATTGTGGATGTTACTAAAAAATACATCAACATCTATAGAAAAAACATTAGAAACCACATGAATATTCAGGCTGGCTTTGAAGACACCTTATTTTTAAACCGACGAGGAAAACAATTAACGCGCGCCATGATTTTTACTATAATTAAACAATTAGCTGTAAAAATTGATTTAAAAAAACGTATTTCTCCACATACTTTTAGACACTCTTTTGCAACACATCTGTTGGAAAATAATGCCGATTTACGTTCCATACAACTTATGTTAGGCCATGAAAGTATTACCACTACCGAAATTTACGTGCATTTGGATAACACACACCTTTCTAAGGTAATAGAGCAATTTCATCCGAGGAAAAAAGATTCATGTAAGAAATAAGTTAAAAAAACAGGTTTTAAAAGTGACTTACTTTAAATACTTGTGTCTCAATTACAACATCTATTTATTATAAACCAACCGCATTAAATCCCTAAAAATAGTATGTATGTAATTTCAACTATACGTCAGTTTTTTAAACCCAAAAAAATGAAATGGAAATTTGCTGTAGAAAACTCCAAAATAGGGGTTTGGGACTGGAATGCTAAAACAAATAAAATTTTCTATAGCAAAGAATCTAAAAATATTTTAGGGTATAAAAATAATGAAATAAAAAACATTCCAGAAGAATGGCATAAACGGGTACACCCAGAAGACCGAGACACCTACCATAAAGACTTACAAAATCATTTATTAGGAAACATAGATACCTATAAAAACGAACATCGCGTATTATGCAAAGATGGAAATTACAAATGGGTTTTAGACCGCGGAAAAATTGTAAGGAAAGATAAAACTGGTAAGCCCTTACGTATTATAGGTACCCACGTAGACATTACACAGCGAAAAAAAAATGAAATGCTTTTAAATGAAAATTTTAAAATCATTACAGATCAAAACAAAAGACTTTATAATTTTACCCACATTGTTTCTCATAATTTAAGAACACATATTGGCAATTTAACTAGCGTTTTAGAGTTTTATGAATCTTCAACATCTGAAGAGGAAAAGGATGAAATGTTTAATTATTTAAAAACCATTTCATCTGCTTTAACCACTACAATTACCAATTTAAACGAGGTTATTAGTGTGAGCCCCGAATACAATAACACCAATAGAAATATCAACATAAATCGTTCCATTTCAACTATACTACAAAACCTTGACATGGATATTACCACAAAAAAAGCCGTCATAAATATAGATATAGACTCCAATTTATTTGTTACCGGAAATTCGGCATATATAGAAAGTATTTTTCATAATTTAATATCTAACGCCCTAAAGTACGTGCACCCAAGTAAAACTCCGGTAATTGATATAAAAAGTATTCAAACTAAAGACAGCTTCGAAATTTTGGTTGCAGATAATGGGATTGGCATTGATTTAAAGAAATACAAATCGCAAATATTTGGTATGTACAATACCTTTCATGAAAGTGACAGAAAAGACTCTGAAGGCATTGGGCTTTACTTAACAAAAGTTCAAATGGAAGATTTAGGAGGACAAATTACCATTGATAGCGCATTAAATATTGGAACAACATTTAAACTAAGTTTTCCAAAAGAAATCGCTTTTCTAGACCAATAGCTTTTAACAGGTATAGCTACAGAAATTTGTTCTCATTATTTCATAAAAAATAAAAGACATAATTATTTTTTAAATAACCTCAATCGATCTTATTTTAATTCATTAATTCTGAATGCGCGAGAATCAACTCTATTTTTTTAATAATAACGGTAATTTGATCCATTTGTGTTTCTATATTTCTAAAAAACAAACTAATATCTCTATTTACCCAACTTTCTGAAATAACACGTGCCCCTAAACTAATTCTTAAAACAGCACTTTGTAAATTATTACCATATTTTACACTAACGGCTTGGCCAATATGACATTTTTGACCAGCAAGTCTAATAATTTCTAATGGAGCACCTTCAAACTTAGCAGACAAATCTGAGTTTAATAACGTATAAAGTTTTTTAACTTGATTTATAGGTAATGCTTCATTATCTTTAAGAATGAAAAAAGGAAAAATAGTACGAATATTTCTTATTCCAAATTCTTTATCATTATAAGTATTGGTACGGATTTCATTAGCATAAACAGGTTCTAAAAAAACAGCTTCTTTTATAGAGTCTTCAACAAAATTACAGAACATTTCAATTCCCATATTTCTATATAAAATTGGTGTTTTAAAATAGCGATCCATTTCAACTATGGCCGCATTCCAACGCATATAAGACCCGTAATTAAATCCATCAGACAAACCTGTTGAACAAACCCAGGATGTTGGCCAATCAGAATAATTGTAATATTTCGTTAAGCCCTCTGGCAACATTTTTTTAGTAGAAACTATGGTTTTAGTTACATTTTTTGGAAAAATTAATGCTCCCGAATATGGAGGTCCTGTAAAATATTTACTTCCTGTTATACTTACAATATACCCGTTATCTAGATAACACTGCACATCGGTTGGATCTAACCTTAATTGGGCGGCGTCTATAATAACTTGTATAGATAAATCTTTGAGCGTATCTAAATTCTTCATCATTTTCTCACTAGGCGATTGATAGCCTAATTTTGAATGATCCATAACATGCAAGACGATATGCTTTCCTAATTTATTAGTTTCAGAAATAGCTTTAAACACCTCATCATCCAATTGATCTGTGGTTTTTAATTGCCCATTTTCGTCTCTAAACGGAACTTTAATTAAATCGACATCTCTAAAACCCTCCAGTTTATCTCCTTTTGTAATGGGATAATTTAATGCCGTATTATTTTCAAAATGACAACCTTTTAATGCGGCGGGTACCCCACTTCCTGTTTCGTCTGACGCGACTAACACATGTGTGATTTCTTTATTTGTAATAATTTGAGTAATAGCCGCTACTTGAAGTGAAGAATCGGTTCCTGATGGGGAGAAAATGATTTCACAAGCCTCATTTATTCCAAATATTTTTCTTAAATTCTGCTTTAATAATTCCGAAAACTCAATGGTACTCTGCTTAAAGCCATGTTTTAAACTATTTTTAATTAATATACTTCTTGCCTTATCTGTTTTATCAAAAGCAAAATTAGAGACGCTAGTTGCTGTAGAAGAAGCAAAAGTAAAGGCATCTGGTCTTGGAAATGGTCTGCAACCATATTTATTTAACAACTCAACCTCATCAATATTCAATCTAAGATCGCCTCCGGCCATTAATAAATATTCCGTTGGTTTTGCTAAATTTTCAATAATTGGTTTCCATGTATCTTTAAATACTTTATTAACATTATTTATACCATGAAAGGCCTGTAATTCTTTTTGATTTAATAGTGATTTTACACTTAAATCTTCGCTATCTTTAATTAAATTAATTAAAACGTAATTCACCCCTTCCAACTTTTCTTTATCCTCTTTTCGTAATAATTTATAGAATATCCGGGTAACTTCAAAAGCAGCAACATCACAAAGAGCGATATCCTCATTTTTACGCTCTAAAGCTTTATACCAAAGTTGCCATTCTATACCATACCTTAAATAAACTAGTGCTAAAACAGGGTTTTTTAAATACAATGCCCCTATTATAATAGATTCATTTGGTACAATTTTAAAAACGTTAGGTACACTAGTAGAGGTAATTATATTTATATTATTTATCTTGGGTACAGTATTAAATCGTTTTAGAACATGAACTAGATAATTTACATTTTCCTTTTCAAATAAACTTGTTCTTTTATATTGATCCTCTATAAGTATATTATTTGTCATATGTACTTTAATTTAATGTTCTATCAAGAACCTATTTTACTAACAATCTAACCTGTAAAGATTAGTATCAATTATTTTTTAAACAGTGCAAATAACGTGTTTATATTATAAAATTGCACAATAAAAATTCTATAACACCACAACACACCTAATTTTTAATTAAAATTTAAAATCTGAGTAGGTTAACCGTTATTATTTAATAAAATTTTAGTTAATTCTGTTGTTTTTTACTTAGCGGGCAGTTTAAACTCATTTTCAAGTATTTCTTTAATAAAATTTGGAATCTGCTTTGGTAAACGCGATTTATCATCCACAAAAACAACAGTTGATTCAGCTTTACTTAAAAGTTCATGTTGCTCATTTTTTATTTCAAATTCTAAACTAAATCGCACCTTTGGCATACTTTTAATTAAGGTTTTAATAGTTAAAAGCTCATCATAATGCGCTGGTTTTTTATATTGAATATCAAAAGAAATCACGGGAAGTATAATGTTATTCTTTTCAAGCTTAACCTCATCTAAACCTAATTTTCGTAAAAGTTCGTTACGTGCTTGATGGCAGTACGTTACATAATTAGCATGATACACATAGCCCATTTTGTCCACCTCACCATAACGTGGTCTTAATTTAAATATATCCGTAATCACGATGTCATGTTTCTTGATTAATTTAATTTTGCGTTATAATTTTAAACAGTATAACCAACTGTTAGCTAACTACTTTTTTTACCTGTGTTGACATGAATGTTTTTTGTTATTTTTTTGATTACAACTAAAACCATGTCCTTCTTTATCTGAAAGTTTATTTTCAATAAACTCTAAAATGATATCGGCAGAATTTCCAGAATACCCGCGTATAACGTTAATTCCCGCTTCTTTTAATTTAATTAAAAACTTATCGCCTATACAATCTGATATGATAGCCCCAACACCTTCTTCAACAAAAACATCTATTATATTCGATTTACATCCGCTACCAGTTTGTGGTTCTAATAATTGTAAATCTATAATATCATTTTCACTAGAAAAGGTGTAAATTTCATAAAATTCACTTTGTCCAAAATGATTTTCAACAGTATTATTTTTTGTTATTGGTATGGCTATCCTTTTCATTTTTCTGTAATCTAGCAGTTTCAATTTATTACTAGTAATTTTTTTCCGTCTCCCTTTCCTAAAAGGGCGATTGTCTAGATATTCAAAATCTTCAAATTTTGACTTTTTGCATTTACCTAACCTCATTCCTGTTCGTGGCCCTAAATTCTCTGGACCTTTATGATTAAAATTTGGCATAATTTATTCGTTTAATTTCACGAGTTCCTCTTCATCATTGGTAGCACAATCACCACAAGTTTTGGAGTTTTCAACATTATCAATAAGTTTGAAACACCTTTTGCATTTGTACCAATCTTTTTCAAACTCGAAATCTCCTCCTTTAATTATTATAGCTTTTCCTTCTACGAAGGCTTGTCCTATTTTTTTTAAAGCACTATTATAAATACGGGTAAGTGTTGGTCTGGAAACTTCAATCTTTTCAGCGGCGTCATCTTGAGAAAGATCATCATACACCACTAATTTGAGCGCTTCATATTCTTCATATTGCATAACCACATGATCGGTTTCACAACATCGAATTCCGAATGGCTTAAACCCAAGCATTTTAGGCGGGCCATTAATTTTTCTCTTTTTTTTAGGACGCGGCATGGTATTAATTTTAAATAAAGATAATGAACGTACGTTCATTACAAAAATATTTAATCATAATATTATACTAAAAAAAATAAGCCATATTTCATTAATGAAATATGGCTTATTTTTTTGATTCTATCCACACTTAGAAGAACCACATTCCTGACAGGTTAAACAGCCTTCTTGGTAAATTAAATCTGTAGAATTACAGTTTTCACAAGTTTGACCTTTTACTTTGGTACCATCTTCAACATAACGTTTTAAAGCCCTTTGTACGCCATTTTTCCAAGTATTAATAGATTCTGAATCTAACTGTAAACTCTGAATTAGATCTACAATTTTATCAATCGGCATACCGTGACGTAAGGTTCCGGAAATTAACTTAGCATAATTCCAAAATTCCGGATTAAATTTATGAGATAAGCCTTCAATAGTAGTTTTATACCCTCGTTTATTTTGATATTGAAAATCGTAACGCGACGACCCATCTTCATTTCTGCTTTTAATAATAAGTCCTTTATCAACCCAACGCGGAATTAAAATACCATCTTCATCATCTGCTAATCCTGTAAAAATCTCATAAGGCCTATTATCTACTAAACCAACAAAAGCAATCCATTTTTCTTTTTGATTTTGAAAACGCACCACATCCGCCTCTAAAACCTGAGGGCGTTTCTTAGGAAAACTAGAGGTGATTTTATCGTCTTTCTTTTCTTCCGCAGAAATTAAAACTCCAGAACGCGAACCATCTCTATAAACCGTTACACCTTTACAGCCCACTTCCCAGGCTTTTAAATACAATTCACCTACCAATTCTTCTGTAACATCCTGCGGCAAATTAACCGTAACACTAATAGAATGATCTACCCATTTTTGAATAGCGCCTTGCATTTCTACTTTACTATTCCAATCAATATCATTAGATGTTGCTTTATAATATGGCGATTGTTTTACTAAATCACTTAACTCATCTTCCGAAAAATTCTTTGAAGAATCGATATTATTAACTTCCATCCACTCTTTAAATCGATGATGAAAAACAATATACTCTTCCCAAGAATCTCCTACTTCATCTACAAAATCAACACGCGCATCCTTATCACTTGGATTCACCTTTTTTCTTCGTTTATAAACAGGCATAAACACAGGCTCAATTCCAGAAGATGTTTGCGTCATTAAACTCGTAGTTCCCGTTGGAGCAATAGTTAATAAAGCAATATTTCTACGCCCATGCTCTAACATTTCGTAATACAACTTACTATCCGCTTCTTTTAAGCGCAAAATAAACGGATTTTCCTTTTCGCGATCGGCGTCAAAAATAGCAAAAGCCCCTCTTTCTTTAGCCAAATTTACAGAAGCTCTATAGGTTTCAATCCCTAAAACTTTATGCACTTCCGTAGAAAAAGCATTCCCTTCTTCACTTCCGTAACGAATACCTAAAGCGGCTAACATATCGCCTTCTGCTGTAATACCAATACCCGTTCTTCTACCTTCAAAAGCTTTTTGTTTAATATTTAACCACAGGTTTCTTTCTGTTGCTTTTACAACATCCTCTTCCGGATCGGCATCAATTTTTGCTAAAATTCCATCTATTTTTTCCAACTCCAAATCAATAATGTCATCCATCATTCTTTGAGCGATAATTATATGTTTTTTGAATAATTCAAAATTGAATTTAGCTTGTTTTGTAAACGGATTTTCTACATAAGAATACAAGTTAATAGCCAACAATCTACAAGAATCATACGGACATAAAGGGATTTCTCCACATGGGTTTGTAGACACTGTTTTATACCCTAAATCGGCATAACAATCTGGCACAGATTCATTAATGATAGTATCCCAAAATAAAATCCCAGGTTCCGCCGATTTCCAAGCATTATGCACAATTTTCTTCCAAATTTTAGTAGCATCTATAGTTTTGCTATAAACAGGATTTTCACTAAATGTTGGATATTTTTGCGTATAATTTTCTCCCCTTTTTACAGCTTCCATAAACCTATTATCTATTCGCACAGAAACATTGGCGCCAGTAACTTTTCCTTGAGCTAATTTAGCATCGATGAAATCTTCCGCATCGGGATGATTAATAGATACCGACAGCATGAGTGCGCCTCGTCTTCCATCTTGCGCAACTTCCCGAGTTGAGTTTGAATAACGCTCCATAAACGGCACAATCCCCGTAGAAGTTAATGCTGAATTTTTTACAGGAGACCCCTTGGGACGAATGTGAGATAAATCGTGACCAACACCTCCTCTTCGCTTCATTAACTGGACTTGTTCTTGATCTATTTTCATGATACCCCCATAAGAATCTGACTCACCGTTATTACCAATCACAAAACAATTGGATAAAGAAGCAATTTGAAAAGGATTTCCAATTCCTGCCATTGGACTACCTTGAGGCACAACATATTTAAAATTTTTAATCACTTCAAATATTTCAGATGTCGTTAACGGATTTACATACTTCTGCTCTACTCTAGCTATTTCGGAAGCTATTCTTTGATGCATCTCATCAGGAGTGCTTTCATAAATATTATCAGCAGAATCTTTTAAAGCGTATTTATTTAACCACACAGATGCCGCTAATTCATCGCCTTTAAAATAGTTAAGAGCCGCTTTTAAAGCTTCATCTCTGGAATAAGTTTTTTGTGGAGGACGTATTGTTTTGGATTTCATTACTAAATAAGGTTTTAATTTGTTTTGAAGTGTAATTTATACTCAAAAATAAACAATTAAATAATACAAAATAAAATAAAGTTATCACAAATAAAATATAAAACACTAAAAAAGAACTATTTAAAAACTTACTAACATAAAAAAGTTAACAAAAAAATTTAATATTTATTTTACATAAAATTATATATTTAAAACTAATAAATTACCATAATTTACAACGTATTCTTTTTAATTACTAAGATTAAGCTGTTTATAAAAATTAGCATACTCCACATTATTAGGAAACAATTGCACTAACCTAGCCACAATATTTCTGGCTTTATTTATTTGACTCCCTTTATTATAAATATAAGCTAATACATACAACAAACTCTCATTATTAGGATCCAATTTTAAACCTTTTACCGCTATAGTTTCGGCTTGCTTTGCGTTGTCCACTTTATCATAAAGTAAACTTAAATTATAATAAAACCTTATATGCTCTGGTCCTTTTTTAATAGCAAGATTCAGCTGTTCTATCGCTTCATTTATCCGGTTTAACTCAGCCAACAAAAGCCCATAAGAATAATAAGTTGGAGCATAATCAGGCTCTAATGCTATAATTTTTTTATAGGCTATTTCTGATTTTTCAAAATCACCATCTCTATAGTACAAATTAGCTAAATTTGTTCTTACCATATTATTGATATTATCAATCTCTAAAGCACTTTCATAACATTTAATTGCAGCTTTTAAATTCCCTTTATTAAGATAATAATCACCTTTTTTCACTCGTCCGCCTACAAAATCTGATGTTACTTCCAACTGTGTTTCAAATTCTTTTTTCACCTTCTCATAGACTACTTTATAATGTTTAGGTATTTGGATTTCATCTAAATACCCCAAAGCAAAATAAGCTCTAACCCTTACAGCTCGTTTTTCATCATTTAATAACGGCAGTAAGTCGTTTACATAATCACTCGAGTTCATACTACTAACAACATCTAAAGTAGCTGCTCTAACTAATGGTGAATCATCATCTAAAAAACGAATAAGATTATCAACCGCATCGGCATCGAAATAATTTCTAAGCCCACTAACCGCGGATGCTCTTGCAATATCTGGATACACAGAATCTTTAGCTAACTCCATCAAATCGTTTACCCCATTTGCATGCCCCAACAATCCAGGCGCTAGCAGATCGGAAAAATGTTTATAATCTGGCTTACCATATTGTTTTTTAAAATTTTCCCAAGCCCACTCATTATCTTTATCCTTGTGACATTGAATACACGCATTTGGCGTAGCGTATTTTATACTTAAATCTGGTCTTGGAATTCTAAAACTATGATCTCTTCTAAAATCATTCCCCATATAATATTTACCCGTCATGTGGCAATTAATACATTGAGCACCCTCGGTATCTTTCTCATGAAAATGATGCGCAGGCGTATCGTATGTATCAGGAACATGGCATTGTGCACATAATAAATTCCCTTCAAATTTAAGTTTGTATGAATGTGAATCGTGACAATTAATACAAGTCACGCCATTGTGATACATTTTACTTTGCACAAAAGAGCCATACACATAATCCTCATCTAAAATTTGTCCGTCGGGATGATAAGTATTTAAATTAATTAACTCAGGAAAATAATGATCCAACATAGTCCCTTCAAAATTAAAATATTCCGAAACTTGTTCTCGCCGCATGTGACATCTGGCACATTGATCGACCAAATCTTGAGAATCTGTACCAACCGTCATTTTTAAATCTCCCGAAAACGTATAGTCTTCCCCTTCTAACTTAGCTTGCTCTACATGTGTTTTTCCTGGCCCATGGCACGCTTCACAATTCACATTAATAATGGCATATTTGGTATCATAACTATCCGTTTTATAGTCATAATTTTTTCTAACATTGGTCGAATGGCAGTCCGAACACATGGTATTCCAATTTAACCCACCTCTAGACCAATGCAACCATTCGGAATGCACGACTTTAAAATCGGGATACAAGTCGAACCATTTGCCTTTTACCGTATCCCAAGCCGTTCTTAAACATTGATAATGCCCATTTGGAAATTGCACAATATATTGCTGTAATGGTTTTATCCCGAAGGTATACACAATTTTATAATCTTGGTAAGTGCCTTCTGGGCCTTCGGTATTCACATAAAAATCGCCTCCTTTTTTATAAAAGTGAGACGTTACCCCTTGACTTGTAAATTTCACATTATTAAAATCGGCTAAAATAGTAGAATCCGAGACCTCTTGCATGGCCTTGTCATGATCTGACCCTTGCCAGTCCTTAAATTGATCGGCATGACATTCTTTACAAGTTTGATCCCCTAAAAAATGATCGTCGGGAATCTGTGCTGTAGATGCAAAAACATTTTTAGTTTCACTAGATGCTTCCACATACTTAGACTCCTTTTCTTTACAAGAAAAAAGACCAAATAGCACTAATAAAATGAGAACGGTTGTATATGTAGATTTCAAAATTATCGAGTTTTAAGCTTTAAAAATAACTAATTTTATGAACCCAAAACCTAAATAATATCATGTTTTATGAAGTTAAATTTTATATACTAAACACGCTACTTTAAATCTTTTAGATATTTTACAGTTAAAAAAAAACTCAGAATTGAATGCAATCCTGAGTTTTAAAACATCATTTTATAAACCAATACTTACAACACAAAAACGTTTAAATGCTTATTTTTCGAATAAAATAGACAAACCAAACAGCATGACTAAAAATCACACTTAAACACCCCTTAATCTTTAAACAAGTTGTTTCAGATTTTCCATTTACAATTACCACAACCTCATTCTACTCATTTTCATTTTAAAGCACCAAATAACCATCAGTTTGGAAGTAAACTTTCAGTTTTTTTAACTCCTTATTAAATACACCTAAACAACTTAATAATGCCATCTTACAAAAGCTTCCATAGCCGCATATTGCGCCATACCTAACCGATCGTATAAGTCTGCGGTTTCTTTATTTCTATCTTCGGCTCGTTGCCAAAACTCTCTACTATCTGTACCTTGAAAAACAACACCATCTTTTTGCGACTGATGTTTAAAAATACTTTTACGCTTTTCTAAAACTTGATCTGGCCCCATTGGCACAGCCATTTCTATTTCATCGACACCCCATTCTTGCCATGCACCACGATATAACCAAACCCAGCAATCTTTCATAAACGCCTTAGGCTTCAACTCTTTTACAGCCTGAAAAACAGCATCTAAACACACCTTATGGGTTCCGTGCGGATCGGCTAAATCTCCAGCTGCATAAATTTGATGTGGCTTAATTTTCTCTATTAAATCCTTAGTAATTTGAACATCAGCAACACCAATAGGATTTTTCTTTACGGCGCCTGTTTCATAAAACGGTAATTCCATAAAGTGAATTTGCTCATCTGGAATACCTATAAAATGACAAGCCGCACGTGCTTCTCCTTTTCTAATCACCCCTTTTATATAGCGTACTTCTGGAATATCTATTTCACTAGATTTTTTGTTTACAAGAAATGCCACTGCTTTTTTGTAAATAGCGTCGGCTTCATCACTTGAAATTCCAAACTTCTCATTATAATCGCAAACAAAACGTGCAAATCGAAGCGCTTCATCATCAGCTACGGCAATATTTCCTGAAGTTTGATACCCCAAATGTACTTCGTGACCTTGCTCATGCAATCTTTTAAACGTTCCTCCCATACTAATAACGTCATCATCAGGATGCGGACTAAAAAGTAGGACACGTTTTTTTGCTGGCTTAGCACGTTCTGGACGTTTACTATCATCGGCATTTGGTTTTCCACCTGGCCAACCGGTAATGGTGTTTTGTAGCTTGTTGAATATTTTTATATTAATATCGTAAGCTGGTCCCGAATCGGCCAATAAATCACTCATACCGTTTTCAATATAATCGTCATCGGTAAGCATTAAAATAGGTTTCTTTAAATCTAGCGCTAAATTTAAAACTGCTTTTCTAATAAGTTTATCGGTCCATTCAATTTTTTCTACCAACCAAGGCGAGTTAATTCTCGTTAACTTAGAAGCTGCCGCTTGATCTAAAATAAATGTTGCATTATTATGCTCTTGCAAATATGAAGCAGGCACACGACTCGTTACTTCTCCTTCAGCTGAAGCCTTTATAACATTTGATTTACCCTCTCCCCAAGCTAACAAAATAACTCTTTTAGCTTCCATAATTTTTTTCACACCTAAAGTAATAGCCGTTCTTGGCGTATTTCCTAAACCAGAAAAATCACCACTAGCCGCTAATCTCGTGATATGATCTAAAGCCACTAAACGCGTTTTTGAATTTTGAAGCGACCCAGACTCGTTAAAACCAATATGACCGTTACCTCCAATACCTAAAATTTGTAAATCGATACCTCCTAAAGCTTCAATTTTTGCTTCGTAAGCATTACAATAATCGGCAATAGCTTCTTTGGATAGCAAACCATCTGGCACATGATAATTTTCAGGTAAAATATCAACATGATTAAATAATTGCTCTTTCATAAAACGAACATAACTATTTACAGAGTCTGGCTCCATAGGATAATATTCATCTAAATTAAAAGAAATCACGTTTTTAAAGCTTAAATCTTCTTCTTTATGTAAACGTACCAATTCCGCATATAAACCTTTTGGAGAAGAGCCTGTTGCTAACCCTAAAATACAAGGTTGTTTTTGGGATTGTTTAACTCTAATAAGCGCTGCAATTTCTTTAGCCACAGCTTTAGAAGCCTCTGTTGAATTTTCAAAAACTACGGTGCCAATATTCTCAAATCGCTTTTCGAATCCAGTGGCTTTATCAATACTACTTTTTAACATAACGTTTAATTATTATAATGTTTTTTTAACTATGTTTTTTACGTACAATTATTTTTTGGTCCAACTTTTTATTTTATGTCCCCGAACCGCATAAAAAAGAATAAAAGCATAACAAGGAATTAAAATCCAGTAGCTACTTGTTGCGGCAGAAGCTGTCGCATCGGCTTTTGATAAACCATCAGCTATTAATTGTAATTTATTAGCATCTACCATCCTACCATATAAAGGTGGAATAATAGCTCCCCCTGAAATGGCCATAATTAATAATGCCGATGCTGTTTTGGTAAACTTCCCTAAACCATCTAAGGTTAACGGCCATATTGCAGGCCAAACTAATGCGTTTGAAATACCTAGAGCTGCTACAAATAAAACAGATGTAAAACCGGTGGTATTTAATATGCAAAAACTAAAGATGATACCTAAAATAGCACTTGTTATTAAAGCTTTTGTTTGGCTTACATATTTTGGAATTAAAATAACACCTAAAGCGTATGTAGCAACCATAGCCATTAGCGTATAAGTTGTAAAATATTTAGCTTCTTCACCTGTAAAACCAAGAGAAATACCGTAAGAAATAATAGTATCTCCAGCAATAACCTCGGCACCTACGTAAACAAATAAAGCTATTACTCCCAACCATAAATGTGGAAATTGAAAGATGCTTGTTTTTGTGCTTTTACCTGAAGTTTCTTCTACAGACTCTACTGGCTCAACATGTGGTAATGGTGCTTTTCTTATTAAAACTCCTAGTACAAAAAGCACAATAGCCATGACTAAATAAGGCATAAAAACACTATCGGCCATGGTATCTAAAAGCTGTCCTTTTTCTTCAACAGATGCTGTTCCTAATTGTTCTTTAACCTCATCTATACCCGATAACAAAAGTGCTCCAAAAATTAACGCCCCTAATGCTCCGGCTGTTTTATTGGCAATCCCCATAATAGCGATACGTTTGGCACCACTTTCTATAGGACCTAAAATGGTAATATATGGATTGGATGCCGTTTGTAACAACGTCATACCAACACCTTGAATAAATATCCCGGATAAAAACACCCAATAGGTTCTTGCTTCGGCAGCAGGAATAAAAACTAAGGCTCCACCCCCCATAATGATTAAACCTAAAGACATCCCTTTTCTATATCCTATTTTATTTAGAATATAAGAGGCCGGAAGCGCCATAACAACAAATGAAATATAAGAGGCCGACGCTACTAAATAAGATTGTGCATCGGTAAGTTCGTTTATGGTTTTCATAAACGGAATTAAGGCCCCATTTATCCAGGTAACAAATCCGAAAATAAAGAAGAGTCCTGCAATAATAATTATAGGTACTAACGTACTGTTTTTACCTGTTGTGTTTTGTGTTTTTGTCATAGTATTATTGGTTAGGATTATAGTTGCTGAATTTTATCGTATTGTTTAGTTAAACTCTCTATTAATTTGAATTGATTTTTTGCTCGATCTAAATTATACACAAGATAATTGGTTTAATCTGCCATAACAACTTCCCTTTCGGACTACCAACATTCTCAAGTGCAGGTTTACCCATACTTAACTATTATTTTATTTAATAATTCTATACTTTAAGTAACTCATAACATACTGTTAGCAAATACAATTCATTATAAAACTGGCATATTTTTTTCAAATATATGTATTTTTTAAACAATTTGTGCTCGAACACAAAAATGTTTTGTGTTCGAGCACAAAACTTCAATTAAAATCTTTTAATATATTTGCTGTAATGATTAAAAAATATACCATTCGAGATATTGCAGAAATGGCCGGTGTTTCTAAAGGAACTGTTGACCGAGTTATCCATAAAAGAGGGAAAGTTTCTGAAACAGCTGCAAAGAAAGTAACAACCATTCTTAAGGAAATTGACTTTAAGCCCAACCTTATTGCTAGAAATTTAAAGACAAATAAAACCTATCATATTTGTGTTTTATTACCAGATCCTATTAAAGACCCGTATTGGATTCCTTGTGTAAAGGGTGTTAATGAGGTTGTTTTGGAATTATCGCACTTTGGAATTAAAATTGAAACCTCGTTTTTTGATCCTACAAAGTCGAAATCTTTTACAGCTGCCAATTTAGTTATTCAAAACAATGCACCAGACGCGGTATTACTAGCTCCTTTATTTTTTAAAGAGGCACGAATTGTTATGCAGGATTACGAGAATTTAGGCATCATTGTTTCAACTTTTAATAACGATATAGAGTCTAAAGCTGTAAAAAGTTTTATCGGGCAAGATTTATTTCAAAGTGGTCGTGTTGCTGCAAAATTATTACATAGTGTTAGCAAAACAGGAGATCTTGCTATTGTACATATTAATGAACAGTATGAAAATGCCGTATTTATGCAAGAAAAAGAAAGGGGCTTTAAAAGCTTTTTTAATGAGTTAGTTTCTTTTAATTATAGCGTGCTGCAATGCAAATTAAACCAAGAAGATTTTGAATTGGTTTTGACTGCCTTTTTAAAAGATCACCCTAATTTAACCAGTATTTTTGTAACCACTTCCAAAACGTACTTAGTTGCAGATTTTCTTGAAAAAAACAACCATAAAACCATCAGTTTAGTGGGGTATGATTTATTAAATGAAAATGTAACACACTTAAAAACCGGATCCATAGATTTTTTAATTCATCAAAACCCAAAAGAACAAACCTATATAGGCCTAAAATTTTTAGCAGAACATTTACTTTTTGAAAAAGAAATACCTAAAGAATTACTACTCCCTATAGACATTGTTAATTCTGAAAACGCAACACCTTTTATGAGGAGGTAATTAATTACTGTACTAAATTATTTAAATCTTTTAATTCTTAAAGCTAACTCTTTAGGATCAAATGGTTTAGTAAGAAAATCATCAACTCCAAGTGAAAACGCCTCAAGCACTACATCTTCTTGTCCTAAGGAAGTTAATACAATAATTTTTATCTGGTCTTGATAGTTTTCTTTTATCCAAGTTACCAATTCTAAACCACTTACAAAAGGCATCATAACATCGGTTATCACCAAATCTGGCGTGTCTAACTTAATTTTTTCAAGAGCATCGCCTCCATCTGTAGCTAGAGTTATAACATTATCGGCGTTTTGCAAATTATACTCAAGCACCTGCCTTAGTACAAGATCATCCTCTACAATTAATATTTTCATAACATACAATTCATTTATTAGCTAAAATAAATAACAAAACCATACAACCCAGTGAAAAACCCAATTATTTACTAATCAACCAAATAACTTATTTTTTTTTATTGATTACCCAACAGACCATCTTGTAAATTATTAAAATAACAATTTTATCCAAAAAAACACATTTAATCTATTAAATAATACAAATAATCGATACTTTTAAACTTAAAATATTTTTTATGACATCTCCATAACTAACATATTGCCAATTTTGAGAAAAAAGCTACAAAACAAAAAAGAGTTACAAAAAGAATTTTGGAAGGTTGGTAACACCCTATTTTGGAGTTTAAACGTGGTCATTTTGTTCTCAGTTATTTTAGATGTTATTTTACTAAGCAAGGACTGGTTAGATTTTGTACTACTAAAACTAGTTTTACTCCTGCTCTTTTATGTAACTTACAACGTCTTTAAAAAAAAATACGCAACACCTAATATTCTAATACACTTAATACTATTTAGTTTTAATTTTTTAGCCCTAATTTCTATTTCACATTCTGGAATAACCAACCGGATTATCTATACGTCCCTACTTATTGCTTTGTTTGTAGCGTTCAACACTATGGTTATTTGGTCTATTTTAAATAGCGTAATTCAATATGGATTAGTTATTTTAACCTTTACGACTTTGGTTTTTATAGGTATCATTAACGATCCTTTTCTAATTTTAAAAGAAGGCGGTTACCTGTTTTTAATATTAGGGTTAATTAGTTTATTTTTCCCTAAAATTCGAAAAAAAGTACTTATAGAAAAAATTGAATCCAACCTGGCTACTCATACAAAGGTTAAATACCTAGAGGATAAACTTTATAAAACCCAAAACCAATACAATAGTTTGCAAAAAAAAGTTGAAAAAAAAGAAAATGAATCTAAATTTCTTTTTCAACAACTTAGCAATGATTTAAATAACCTTAATAACGCTATTAACAATATTGATACCCAAGGTTCAGAAGAAAAAAAGAAAGATTTAGTGGCTTTAATTCAAAATTTAAGAAACCAAAGTTCTATTTATTTTAAACCAACTAATCTAAACACCGAAAACGCAAGTTATTTATCAGATTATGTAGATATTAAACAAGTGTATTTGGAGGTTTTTAGTGCTTTCTCCAATAAAATTAAAGAGAAAAACATCACTGGCATAGATCGATTAATTGCTACCAACACCTTAATTGCTGGTAATGAACGAATATTTAAAACAATTATATACAATATATTAAATTTTATGGTTGTTTTTTCTAATGAAGATGAAAAAATTGAAGTGACCTTAGATAACATAAAAGAAGATGTGGTGTTTAGTGTAGCCAACAAAACTCAAGGCATAAAAACCGAAGAAATAGAATCTTATTTCCGAGATATTGAGTTTGTTAATTACGATTATAAAAAACACAGTGATAGTTTAAAAATTGGCTTAAGAATTTCCAAACAATTAACAGAAAAAATGAATGGCTATTTTAGTTATGTATCCTCGGAAAAAATGGGATTCGAGCTAAAAATAGAGTTCAAAACATATAAACAAAACTAAGAAATGATGAAAACATTTTATTTTATTGTATTAACCATTTTGTTAGGATGTCCAACTAAGGGTTTTAGCCAAATCATTGCCCCCTTTAGCACCTACGATTACGGCGATGAAATTACCATTAACGGCGCTAAAGGCATGCAAGATATTTACATTCCTGTTGACGAGGATATTGATATTTTAAACAGCTTCATCAATTTAGAGGTCATGTGCTCTAGTGTTATCGATTTTAACAAAAGTCACCTCTCTATATTATTGGCAGATACTCCAATAGAAACCCGCTTTCTTAAAAACCAAAACCAGTTAATTAACTTTAAAATTCCTTTAAAAGAAAAGTATATTGTTTCTGGTTTTATAAAACTTACTGTAAAAACTAATTTAAGAATTGGTAATGATATTTGTGAAATATATTCTGAAGGTGGCTTTTGGGTAAAATTAACCGAAAACTCTTTTTTCTCTTACAACATTCTACCCACAAAGAAAACGCTAATAAAAAAAACCATTAGTTTTACAATTCCAGATATTAAACACATTGTGCTATCTAAAAAGAATGATCTTGAAGACATAGAATATGCGTCATACATTAAGTTTTATTTAAAGCGTGTTTACGGTTTAGACACTAAAATTAAAAGTACTACAGATTTTGATAATGCTGTTTTAGACCGAGCTATTATATTAATGCCTTTTGATAAATTAAGCAAAAAAATTACCGACAAACTTCCGGCTATAAAAAACAAAGATGTCGGATTGGTAAGTGTGTACCGCGATCAATATCAAGACTCAACCCTTGTCGATATTCAAACCGGACAAAATATTGTAGTTACAGGAAAAACAAAATTAGGATTTAGTAAAGCGGCGCATTTTTTATTACAAAAACAGTTGCTTAACTCTTCGTTTGTTGATTATGTGTTTGTTAACGAGCAATCTAAATTATTAGATATTCCTAAAAGAAAAGATTACGAGCCCATTTATTTTAAAGAATTAGGAGCACAAAACCGCGTTTTACAAGGCGTGGGCTATTTGCAGTCCAATATTGCTATGCCAAGGTCTAATTTTGGATCTAACGTAAAAAAAATAGAGGTTAAAATAAATGGTAAATACAGACCCTTAGCTGAAGGCGAGCAGGGCTATTTCAACTTATACTTTAATGATAATTTTTTAAGTTCTTATAAACTAAATACTACTGGTGAATTAAACTTTGATTTTGATTTTGATGACATTGTTATGCAACAAGATAACAACTTTAAATACGAGTTCTATTTTGTTCCTAAAGGTGGTTTATGTAATACTGCTGCTGCTAATTTTTATGGACAAATAGATATTGTAAACTCCTATTTTAAACCTGTAGGCTATGAAACGTCTTCTTCCCTATCATTTTTTAGATTTCCAGAAAACTTTCAATCTAAACCTATAACGATTTATACAGATTTAGAAGCGGAGCATAAATTAATAAGCAGCATCTCTGAATTAATAGATATTATTAACCCAGGTGAAACCGGACTATCTGGGTTTATATATCCACCAATTAAAAACGCGAAATTAACAGATATTCAAACCGATTTAGTAAGCTCTAAAATTATTATTAGCACCAATAGCGACAAATTTTCAGATTTCTTTGGTGAATCACCTTTTATAAAATTTAAAAACAATGAAGTCGCATATAAATCTGAAGAAATTAACCCGTTCTTTAATGTAGAATATGAAAAAAACTTAGGCTTCAACCAGCTTTTTTATCATAAGGATACACCAATTATGCTGGTTAACATTCCTAAAGATTATAATGAAAGCACCTTGCTATCATTAATTTCAAACATTAGAGAGCAAACCATATCCGATACAGGAAACGTAATTGTTTCTAACAACGACAATGCTAACTTTTTTGATTTAAGATTATTAAATGACGACCATGATAAAAACCAATTAAGCTATTTGCTCGATGATTTTTGGGTAAAATACAGATTATTTATTGTATGCGTATTGTTAATATTAGGCATACTAATATTGGTGTTTATTTTTCAAAAATCTAAAGAATCTAAAGAAAAAATTGAAAATGCAAAATAAGATTATTCTTCTTTTTTTATATCTTAATGTATGCGTATGTTATGCTCAAAATCCTTGGTTACAAGGGCAAGGAGATGTATTACTATCGCCGTCTATAACACATTATTATACAGATACTACTCGAGATGAGTCTGGAGAAAAATCAGATTTTAGCAACAATGGTTATTATAAAAACAATGTTTACAAACTCTATTTTGCAACTGCTATAATAGGAAACAAACTCAGCTTAATAGTAAACATTCCATACGTAGAAAGCACCTATGGCGCCGACAATACACTTAATGAAAACAATCAATTAGGCGATGTAGAATTAGGCGTAAAAATGCATTTAAAAAAAATAGGTGAATTTCATTATTTAATGGGAACAGTAAACACCATAATCCCCATGTATAACAATGATAATGGGCCATTTGTTGGTTTTGATAAATTTGGAACCGAATTAAAAATTAACCTTTCTGGAAATTCTAAATGGATGGGTGTGAATGATAATTATCATCAGTTAGAACTTGGAGTTAAAAAGTTTTTTTCTGGAGGCCCTTATCAATTTAAACTCTATGGCTCACAAGCCTATAGAATTACCCATAAGTTTCTTGTTATGGGCGATATGGAAGTGCTTCTTTCTAGAGGTGACGATTTTTCGGTTTCTCAAGAAAACATTCAAATAACTCCCGATTTTGATATCTTAAAAACAACTCTAAATTTAGGATACGAGTTTTCTCCAAAATTTGCTTTATACGCTGGAGGATTTAAAGATTTATGGAATAGAAATGTTTCTATTGGTAAAGGATGGCAAATTTTTAGCGTAATTAAACTATAAATGTTATGGCGAATCTTAATATTATCATTTATAGAAAAGAACTATTTATAGAAAGCAAATTACTTACAAACCGACAGGTTGCTGAAATTGAACGAATAAAAATACCTCTTAATAAATCCTTTCTTAAAACAGCCCTTAATCACGGGTTTATTTCCCGTTTTCATTTCAATAAAGTTTTAGAAGCATTTAAACTCCCTACTTATAATATTGATTTTGATAATATAGAAAACTACAAATCGTTCTCTACTACTCACGAACGATTTAACCTATTTTTAAACACATTAATTTTCCCAATAGAACACAACAACAAAGTCGCTTTTGTTGTGGCCGATCCGTCTGATATTAATAACATTAGACTGGTTGAAGATGAGTTACAAGTTACCGTTTCCGAGATTTTTGTCACCAATGAGCTAGACTTAAATAAAGCTCTACATTTAAAATATGGTGGAGAAACACTACATAAATCTGTTTTTAATTTATTTGAAAAAGACCCTAATAGTTGTGCTATAGAAACCTTTACCATGAAACAAGTGGTTTCATTAGGTATTCTATTTTTAATCTTTTTAATCTTTTTATACTTTAATTTTTTTAACACCTTAATTGGTGTGAATCTCTTATTAAATTTATTTTTATTATTCTCTATTCTCTTTAAATTCATGCTTACTATTCACGGCTCTAAAACCGAATTAGAAAGTAAAGTAAGTAAAGAAGAAATAGATTTAATTAAGGATGAAGAACTACCAATATATACCATCCATTTACCTGTATTTAAGGAATCTGAAGTGATTCAGAAATTAGTTTGGAATTTAAACAATCTAGATTACCCCATTGAAAAACTAGATGCCAAATTATTAATTGAGTCGGATGACGAGATGACCTACAATGCAATTAAAAACATGAAGTTTCCAACAAACTTCGAACCCATAATAATTCCATATGCACAACCTAAAACAAAACCAAAAGCTTGTAACTACGGTTTATACTTTTCTAGAGGAAAATACCTAACCATTTATGATGCTGAAGACATCCCAGATAGCGATCAATTAAAACAAACATACAAACTATTTCAAAAACTTCCAGACGATTATATTGCAATACAATGTGCCTTAAATTATTTTAATAAAAGTGAAAACTTTTTAACTAAAATGTTTACCCTAGAGTATTCTTATTGGTTTGATTATATGTTACCTGGACTCGATAGCCTAAGAATCCCTATCCCATTGGGAGGCACAAGTAATCATTTTAAATTTGATAAACTAATGGAACTTGGAGGTTGGGACGGCTTTAATGTAACCGAAGATGCCGATTTAGGATTGCGTTGTTATGCAAAAGACTATAAAATTACAGTATTAGATTCCACTACTTACGAAGAAGCAAATAACGATTTTTTTAATTGGATTAGACAGCGTTCTCGATGGATTAAAGGCTACATGCAAACCTATTTGGTGCACATGAGACACCCGTTCAAATTATACAAATCTATTGGTGCACGAGGCTTTTTTGGTTTTCAATTTTTTATTGGAGGAACGGTATTTACATTTTTAAGCTACCCTATTCTTCTGCTCTTTTTAATTATTTATATGTGTTTTAAAAGCCGATGGATTGAACTACTATTTCCAGATTGGTTAATTATTATTTCCATAGTTAACTTCACGATAGGCAATTTAATTATGATTTACACCAACATGATTGCTATTTTTAAAAGAAGCTCATACGCCTTAATAATATACGCTTTAGCCAACCCTGTGTATTGGTTAATGCACTCTATTTCGGCATATAAAGGATTACATCAATTAATAACCAAACCTTTTTATTGGGAAAAAACCAATCATGGTTTAACCAAAAAAAAGAACTAACAAAAAGGTATGGATACAATTAAACCTAAAAGTTCTACATTAACATTTTTTATAATATGGTTTGTTTACATGGCTAGCTATAGTTTTATAACTATAGTAATACGTGAAGATGGTTATTTAAACTTTGAGCCTTTATTTATTACAAGCCATATAAATACGTTATTTGATAGCGGAGAACTGGTTAAAAACTTTTTTTTATCCTACCCACTATTAACTAATTTACTAACCTACCCGTTCTCTATATTTGGCGCAGAGGATGCGCCTTTTTTTGCTTCTATATTTTACACCTCGCTATTTTTAACTAAGGTAGTTACCATTATAGGCCAAGGAAAAAACCATATAATTAAAGCTTTAGTGTTTTTGTATTTCTTGTTTAGCCCAATTACATTTTATGCCGCAACTTCAGGAACATCGTTATATGCTTTTTATGTCCTTTATTTTTCAATTTTCTATTACTTATTTCATTATATCAAAAAGTTTACTACTTACCATATTACCATACTAAGTATTGTATTAAGTTTAGCTATTTTTTTAGATTATAGGGTTTTATGGGGGCTTCTACCTTTAATTTTTTACCTCTTTGTATTTAGTGTATATGGTGTAAAAGGTTTGTCTTCAAAAAATTTTATTGTTAAGTATATAAAAATTACCCAACACCATGCTTTAAGACGAAAGTTTAGAGGCCATTTAAGTTCTATGATATTTATTATTGGTTTTTTTCCCGTAGCCAGCTTACTCTTATTTTTATTTATAAATTATTTAATGGGGAACGATTCTTTTTATTTTAATAACGCCTTAGACACAAAATGGAATGGTAATAGTTTTTTTAGTTTATTAGATTATGATACCATTACAGGCTTAAAGAATAAAGCTGTAAACGATTTTTCTTTCCTTAATATTGTTTTGTTTATAATACCCATTTATGTTTTTGAATTAATTTCATATTATAACAGAGCTCTAAAACTTTTTATATTATTACTGGTTCCTATACTATTGGGCATTTTGGTTAGAGATAGCCACATTGACTATATGAGCTTGCAATATTACATAATTTTTATAGCAGCCGGTATAGCATCTATTGCTGCAAAACCAGGTAAGTATTTTACATCTAATAAAATAAGCTATATAAGTTATGCCTGTTTATTTATAGTATGCATTTATGGTGAATATTTATATTTAAAAAACTCCACTTTTACATCCGAACAAGTTTTTTATAAAAGTGTGATGGAAAATGAACAAAACAATGCTTTAAACCAATATAAAAATGGCGGACGGTTCTTGGCTTTTAACACGCCTAAAAATTCTGTAGTTTTATGCGATAGATCTATCATGTATCCCCTAGTTGCGTACAATAAAAAGAATAATTTTTTTATATCTAATGCTTCCGCTGAATTTAAACAAGCACTTTACAACCCTAAAAAATATTGCGATTATCTTATAATTTCAAACAAAAAATCACCTTTTTATTTTTTAGATAAGGTAGAAACTAATTTTAAAAATATAGAAAATAAAGACCTTAACACGAACCGTTTTACAAATAACACCATCTATTATTGTGATGCTTTTAGAATTATTAAAATTATAAAATAATATAAGCGCAAAAAAAGCCTGCGGCTATAAAAAAGGTTTGATATCTGTTGGTTTAATTAAAAAAAACATCGCTTTTATACACCCCAAAATTACCTTTGTATTCCCATAAATAACATTTTATATTACGGTCTTTAAAAACCCCTATTACATCTTTAAAATATTGACGTCTGTATTCTGGATCAATAGAATTAATACATCCAAATTCTGTACACCATAATTCTACTTGATGCTGTTTAGCCCAATTCGCAACAATATCTATTTTGTGGCCTAAGGCTGTTTTATTAGCCATATCCTTATAATCTTTATAATTAATTTCTCCTGGCGTTCCCGATGTTTTTAAATCCATACTAGGCATTTTAGCTGCATTGTAAGGATAAGGAATATTTACCGTTTTTGTTTGATTTCCTACCCAATCGGCGCCTTGATGTGTAAAAATAAAAGGCTCATAAAAATGAAATATATAAACTATATTTTTATACAGAAAAGGTGTTTTTCTAGACAATTCGTAAATACTATTATAATTGGTAGCCCCAATAAGTATTTTAGTGTCTTGATCTTCTTTTCTTATTTCTGAAACCACTTCATGAACCATAGCATCCCATTGAACCGGATATAAATTCGGTTCATTTACCAATTCATAATAAATATATTTAGAATATTTTTTTAATTTCTTACTTATCGATTTCCAGTTACTTTTTATGATATCCACATTAGTATAATTAGAATCTTTATCCAAACTAGAATCGAAATAACAAATAATAAGGTTCATATTTTTTTTCTTAATATGCTTTACTATTTTTTTTAAATCTTTTAGAAAACGTTTTTTAGAGTTGCTTTTAAATTGATATTCGAAAGCAATTGGCAATCTAATATCCCGAATACCTTCACGGTATAGCATATCAATATCGGTAATAACACTTTTATAATCTATAGTTTTTTCGTCCCAAAACCTTTCATAACCAGTTAAGTTTATACCAACCCCTAGATTCTTTTGTTGGGCTTGCAAAAAGGTATTTGAAAATAAAACAAGTATCATATAAACCAGTTTAAACCTATTATTCATAACATATAAATTATTAAGTAAATGTAAGTTTCCTTTTAAAACAGAACTCTCATTTTGATAAATTATTTTGAATATGAAGTTATATTACAATAAATTACAAACCAATAAATACCCAAAACAACATGTTTTTTAAGCTTTTAATTGGTTTAAAAATAACAACGAAAATATATGTTACCACATCATATTTATTATTTTACTTTTAAATTGTAATCATTAAAAGGTAAAAACACGCCTTTTAATTTAAGGACAACAACAGCAAGCCTTGTGACTTCTGAAGTTATTTCTTCTTCTAAAAAACCACATTTAAAATCGTGATAAAAAGAAAACCAAACACGTAATAAAGCGTAATAAATTTCTCTAAGCCTGAAAAACCAAGTCTGAATAATTAATGTTTAATTTGCGTTAAATAGAAGTGTGCAAAGCTGTATTAATCCATAATGGACTACAAACTGTTTTTTTTGTTAAAATCTAGAAAAACACGCTATAACTAAATTAGTATTTCAAGCTATTTGTATCCTAAACCATTCAGTTCTTTTTCGCTATAAACACCACCTTCATTAGGCGTTATGTCTCGTAAAGCTTTTATTTCTTCTAAGGTTAACCCTTCTGAGGATTTAGAAAAAGTACTTTGTAAATATTCAATAATATGTTGAATATCTGCATCGGTAAAATCGGGGTTATTTACTAAACCGGGCATGGTTCCATTTAACTCATACAATTTTCCATTTACATAAATAGGACCGGCTAAACCATGCAATAACACTAATGCTAAGCGTTTAGGATTACCACTTATGTATTCTGAATTTTTTAATGGAGGCGCAAGCGCTTCAACCCCTTCACCATTCATACCATGGCAAGCAGCACAGATGTTTTTAAATATTTTATGTCCTAAAATATTGGCTGTTTTCTTTTTAGTAGCCAATTTAGCTTTCTCGATTTCAATATGCTTGTTTTGCAAAGTTTGCTCTAAAATAGTATTTAATTTATTTTCTGAACTATCAAGTTTATGCTGCTTCAAATACACCTTATAAGCTTCCTCTATTCCTCGTAAACTACTAATTATAGCCTCCTGAAAAAGTGTTTCGTTAACATATTTATTTGAAAGTTTTGAGAATATAGGAAACACATCTTTATTTGAAATTTGAGCCCAACCGTTTAAAGTATTTGCTAAATACAAATCTATTTCCGGGTTGTTTATTTGCATTAAAGCGTTTATAATTTCCAACATGATTGGTAAACGACTTTTAGTAGCGTGTCCTTCCACCAATACCAACGCATGATTAATAACGCGTGAATCCTGCTCTAATTTCAACACCTTTTCTAAAGTATTAAAACGTAATGCTTGCATACCATCTAACGCATGCAATGCATGTATTTTTGCAATCGCATTAGAAGTTTCCAAAACCAAATGTTCTAAAAGCGGAATAGCCTCCTTGTTCTTTTTAAATATAAGTAGCTGCTGTGCTCTATCTCGCAACCAGCCATTTTTGTGACTCAACAAAGCTACCAATTCTGAAATAGGTAATTTTTCAATATCTATAATAGCATTCGGCTTTTGATTTTTATTTACCACCCGCAATACGCGTCCCATACCAACAATAGTATCCAATTTTTTTTCAGCGTAGTGATTTTTTAAATAATTGGTTAAATACACTTTATCTTGCAAAATACCACGGTGCATATCAACTACATACATTGTACCATCGGGACCATTATTCAAGTTTACAGGTCTAAAACCCTCATCGGTAGACGCTATAAACTCATGGGCAGGAATGGCTTGTTTAGCTGAAACCTTGTTCGGTTCAAAAATTAATATATTACGTTTAACCACGTTGGCTTCTGGTGCACATACAAAGGCATTTTCTAAATATGCTGCTCCAAAATTTTCACCCGTATAAATTAATGGCCCACAAGCCGAAGTTACTTTTAACAATAAACTATCCTTATCTAGCACTCCCGGAACATAGCCCCGATTCACCGAGGTAGGATGCAAAGGAAACACACGCTGATTAGGTGTCATTTTTATATTCTCTGCGCCCCCCCCTTTAAAATACGGGTTTTTATTTGTGGCATTGGGCAATACATAATCTCCTATCAACTGTACCGAATTGGTATTGTAATACAGGCGTCCAAAGTTATCTTTGGTAATCCCCCACTGCCCTCTAAAAGTTGTATGCTCCTTAATCCATTTCCCTCCTTTTCTTTGATACCTACTACTAGATTTTGCATTGTAAATCCAATTATCCAAATGCATCATTAAACCATTGGGTTGATGCTCTACATTACCACCATCAGTATACATAGAATCGACCAAAACTCTAGCGCCAGGCTTATCATTTTCTATAGTTACAAACCATAAATTTGGTGGCTCGGCATACAACAATCCACCATAAACGTGCGCAATAGCACGAGGCAACACCAAACTGTCTAAAAATATTTTAGAATGGTCGGCTACACCATCCTTATCGTGATCTTCTATAATGGAAATTACCCCGTTTGGCATCTCTTCTCCTGTCCCTTGTAAGTTGCGCATATATCCTTTCATTTCTACAACCCACATTCGTCCTTGATTGTCAAAATCAATTGCTACAGGCGCTTCTATTAATGGTTCGGAAACTACAGCTTGTAATTCGAATCCATCTTCTATTTGATATGAACTAAGATCGATGGGACGCTCATTAAATGTTTCTGGTTTGCATCCTAAAAATAAGACGAATAAAAAGAGAAATAATAATGAAGTTTTATATATATACTTTTTTTTTAATTTAACTTTAGAGGGCAGTAATTTTAAAATCATTAATATGCTATTTATCTTTTTTTGATTACGCTATAAAAATACAATAATTCTTAGAAGTAGTGCGTCCTTTGCATCATAAAGCTTTACTATTTATTATTAAAAAATATTAGAAAACCACCATAGCAATAATTAATAAAAACTAAGCGTAAAAACAATATCCGTTTTATTTTTATAATACTCTTAAAACTTTATTAAAACCCTAATGTCACACATTTTAGATATGGTATCACATTTGGTTTTATGTATATTTGTTGTTTTTACGCAAACACAATAATTATGGCATTCTACAATAAAATTAAATGGGTTCTTGGTATTTTAATGGTTTTTGTTTTAATTCTTGCCACAAACCTAATAGATAGAAACAATTTTTTGCGCGTTAAAGATGCGGTAATAACCATTTATGAAGACCGACTAGTTGCGAACGATTTAATTTTTGAAATGTCTATAGCCATTCAAGAAAAAGAAATTGCCATTGCTAAGCTAGATTCTATTTTCTTTTTAGAACGAAATAAGCAGGTGAATCATGATATTGAAGGTTTAATTTCAAGGTTTGAAAAAACCAAACTTACTACGGAAGAAGGTAATATATTTAATGATTTAAAAGACAATTTAAAAACATTACAGCTTTCTGAAACTGCTTTTGTTCAGTCTAAATTCACTAAAAACACAGCATTTACAAACCCTATTAAAAATGTAAAAGACAACCTTTCTAAGTTGTCTAAAATTCAATTAAGCGAAGGCGAACGTCAAACTTTAATGAGTAAAAAAGCCATAGATTCGGTTGAATTATTTACCCAAATGGAAATCTATATTTTAGTATTTCTTGCTATTCTCATTCAAATTATTGTGATATATAAGCCAAAGGAAAAGAACTGATGTTTAATTTACAGCAACACGAAATAGCCGGAGTAATTGCTCAAATTATAGCACTGCCATTTATTATAATGTCCGCTCGAAAATGGTGGTTAGCAAATCAATCCTTGCAATGGCCAAACACAAATGGCGTTGTAGTTAAAGCTTTAAATAATTCCATTTCTAAGACTTTAGAATTTTTATATTCTTATGACATTAAAGGAACGGTTTATGAAGGTAAAAAACCATTTTTCGCGAATTCGTTCAAGAATTTAAAAGGAAAAAGAATGCATGATTTAATCGAAAAATATCCCGAAGGAAAACAGATGAAGGTTTTTTATAATCCTTCTAACCCCAAAATATCAACTTTAGAACCTGGCAGAAAGGATGGAGTCCTTACAGCATTACTTATTACAAGTTTACTGTTTGTTGCTGGTTTTGTATCTCAACATTACCCAAATCTATTGTTTGATTTTATAGATTAAGTCTAAATTATTTTAACAAAAATCGCCTGCTAGCGCAGGCATCTTGCTTGTGACGTTAAACAAACTACATTTATTTAACGGTTTAATCTTAAAATTTATGATTTTCTTACTCTTGTCGGCGCGAGCGGGACGCTCGCGTTAGCAAGAAAGCTTAGATGTTTTTAAAACGGTAAATCTTCCCAATCAGCACTATCTTCCACGCTTTTTTTGTTTTCCTGTTCTATTGTTTTTTCAATAGTCTCAATAAATTTTATCGAGTTTGTGATATTATTGAAAATAAGAATACTCTCGGAATAATTCAAAATTTGATTATCGTGAGCAAAACTTCTGTTGTTTCTAATATCATTAAAAGCTTCTATGACGTGGATAGAATATTTTAAAATTCTTTCAGTCATTTCAGATTCAATTTTTTCATTTACTACAATGAACTTAACGTACTTGCCAAATACAGCATTAAGAGATTCCTCTTTTTTAATTTCAATTTTGTGATTTACACATAATTGCCTAATGAATTTCATAAAGTACGTATGCAATCTATCTAAAGCAACTTCAGGCTCATTTTTATTAATGCTTTCACGGATAGACTTCGCTAGTAAACTGAAATCTCTATCATCTTCAATATCCTTTATTACATCAATTTCTTCTACTATTGTTTCTTCTTTTAATCTACTTGCTATTTTTAAACATTCTCTATAAATGTTTTCATCTTTCTCAAAATCGAATCCATATTCTTTCGCTATTGCCTTAGTATGCCAATAATCTAAAAGTGCAGTCAATAGTTCTCCCACTTTATAGCTCGGCTCTTCACTAAAAAAACCTCTAAGTCTATTTGCTTTAGAACCACTCTCATAAAAGTATTTGTCATCATAAATATTGATTCGGATGCTTTCGTAGATGAATTCCTCAAAGGTTCTATTAGAAAAATCCATTACATAACCTGAAGGCATTTCGAATAATTTTTCAATTAGGAATTTTTCTTTATAATGTAATTCAGCCAATTTTCGGGTTATTTATTTAATTATACTCAACTAAAACCCATCCCTACTTCACAAATCGGCCATGCCAGCTTTCGCTTGCAGGCACTTCCCAATTTTCTTTAAATTCGCCCACATTGGCGACTAGGTTATTAAAAACAATGGTATTTTTAGAAACGGCTTTATCCTTTGCCATTTTACGAAAATCGGTTAAAGATTTATAAGCGACGTATTCGCCTTGTTTGTAGGATACGTTCATTTTATCCATTAAATCGACATTATAATCTTGTTCTAATTGCTGAATAAATTTCACCGAAGCATCTATAGAACATCCTGAGGCATGTGCCATAGTTTCATTTACACCTATTACAATAAAGCGTTTATATTTAATGGTAAAACCGGCTTGTAAATCGCTTCCGTGAGCCGTCCAGTTTTCTAAAAATACATTTAGTTTGTTTTGAATATCTTCAAGCTCTGCTTCATTAAATGAACGGTTGGCTTGGTATATCCAAACGCGTGATTCTTCGGGTAATGTATTGAAATCTACTAGCATGTTTATTTTTTTTTAAACTGGGATTAATTATTTATAATAAGTTTGTATATGGTTTAATATGTGTTTTAAGTACCTAATTTAGCAAATAGAAATCAAATAAATAGGCAAACCAAATCATATATATGGTAGTGAGCTTAATTATTCTCCTTCGAAAAAGTCATTATCAAGCTCCTTAACCTCGTAAGTTATTTTTACTTGAACTCCAACATTATATTGATGCATTAAGTCAACTAGTTTTGAACCATCTATCAAAATTATCGAATGATGAGCTTCTCTGGCCTTCTTTATTGCTGCATCATCAAAAGTCGAAGTTGTAATAAATACTCCTTTAGTAGTATCTCCACTCATTGCTCCAATGAAATTTCTAATATCTTTTTCTCTAACTTTGTTCTCTGTATATCTTTTCGCTTGAGTATATATTTTTTCAAGACCGAGTTTGTCTTCATTTATAATACCATCAATTCCTCCATCTCCTGATTTTGAAGTCTCAATAAAATCTCCATAGCCCATTTTTTTTAGTAATATTAAAATTACCTTTTCGAAAAAGTATGGATCAATTTCTTTTAGTTTATCTAGTAATTCTGTTTTTACTTCAGTTTCTATAGTAGAAAATCCATTGTCAATTAAGTCTTGTGGAGATGCATTGTCTACATCGATTGTTTCTATTTCTAAGTGATTTTCCTTTTTATTTTGTACCGAAGAACGATGGTTTATAAAATCAGGGTCATTCTTTAGGTCGGATAACAAAAGTTTTCCGCTCATTAGAGTTTCTTTCCCTTTGTCTGCTAATTGAACTAAACCTCTCTTAGGATAAAAAACAAATTTCCCCATTTTCAGATAGGATTTCCCCCAAAGTATTCTGTCTATTAACACATTCGCACCTGAACTTGTCTTTTTATCTAAAAGTTCTTTAGGAAGTTCGGAATAATAATTATCTCTAACTTTTCTAGCTAATTCTCTACTGCTTATAACTTCAACCGTATTCAGCATTTCCAAAATTGGCATAAAAGTTTCGTGATATTTCGGTAATTCCATTTGTTATTAATGTTCAGTTTTAATTTTGCCCAAAGCCCTAATATATTGTATAATTATGATTACAAATTTTGAGATTGCGCAATTAATTCAGCAATATCCAAAACAGTTATATCACTTTCTTTTTCTTTCACTTTTACGCCATCGCTCATCATGGTCATACAATACGGGCAAGCGGTTGCTATAATTTCTGGGTTGGTTTTTAGAGCATCTTCGGTACGAAGTTCATTAATTTCCTTATCCCCTTTTTCGGCGTCTTTAAACATTTGTGCCCCTCCTGCTCCACAGCATAATGCGGTGGCTTTGCTGCGTTTCATTTCAAGAAGATTCGCGTTTAATGTCGCTAAAACATCACGCGGTGCATTGTATTCTGAATTGGCGCGTCCTAAATAACACGGATCGTGAAAGGTGATGCGTTTGCCGTTAAACACACCGTCTTTTATGTCGAGTTTTTTAGTTTCAATTAATTCTTTTATAAATTGCGTGTGGTGCAAAACCTCGTAATTTCCGCCTAAACCTGGGTATTCGTTTTTTAGGCAGTTGAAAGAATGCGGATCGCAGGTTACAATACGTTTTACCTCGTAAGCGTTTAGCACCTCAATATTCATCATGGCTTGCATTTGAAACAAGAATTCGTTTCCGGCGCGTTTTGCCACATCGCCAGTACAGGTTTCTTCGGTTCCTAAAACAGCAAAATTCACGTTGGCTTTGTTTAATATTTTAACAAAAGCACGTGTAATTTTTTTGGCTCTATCATCATAACTTCCAGCAGAACCTACCCAAAATAAAATATCGGGTTGTTTGCCTTGAGCCATGAGTTCTTCCATGGTGGGTACGTTTAGTTGTTCGCTCATTTCTTTTAATTTTATGAGGTTGTTCTGTTTTTTGTTTGGTTTAAAAGCTTTACACTTTAAACGAATTCCAAAAACTTAAATGAACTTAACCTAATGGGGTTTTGCGTTAGGGATTGAGGCTTTGTTGGAGCTCCTCGAAGAGAGCGACTGCCGAAAGCCCGACCCTTTTCGGGTAACGCCCAAAATATATTTATTTATTCGTTTTTCCAGTTTAAACGGTCCATTTGGTTGTATGGCCATGGTGCGCCGTTGTTCTCGATGTTGGTCATCATGTTGTTAAGTTCGCTTGGTGCGGCGCTTTGCTCCATAACGAGGTAGCGACGCATTTCGATGATGATTGACAATGGATCGATGCTTACCGGGCAGGCTTCTACACAGGCGTTGCAACTGGTGCAGGCCCAAATTTCTTCGTTTGTAATGTAATCGCCAAGGAGTTGTTTACCGTCGTCTTTAAATTCGCCATTATTGGCATCGATATTTTTCCCCACTTCTTCGAGACGGTCACGGGTGTCCATCATGATTTTTCGTGGCGATAATTTTTTACCGGTTAAATTGGCTGGGCACTCGCTTGTACAGCGTCCGCACTCGGTACAAGTATAGGCGTTTAGTAAACTTACCCAACTTAAATCTTGCACATCGCTGGCGCCAAATTTTGCAGGCACTTCGTCGGCTTCGCCTTCTGCAGGTGCAGCAAATGGATCGGCATTGGGATCCATCATGAGTTTTACCTCGTTGGTTACGGATTCTAAATTATTGAATTGCCCTTTTGGTGTTAATTTGCCATAATATGTATTTGGGAACGCTAATAATATGTGTAAATGTTTTGAAAAATAGAGGTAATTTAGGAATATTAAAATACCGATAATATGAATCCA
This sequence comes from Algibacter pacificus, assembly GCF_008033385.1. Taxonomy (GTDB): domain Bacteria; phylum Bacteroidota; class Bacteroidia; order Flavobacteriales; family Flavobacteriaceae; genus Algibacter; species Algibacter pacificus. The sequence goes on from NZ_VOGY01000004.1 coordinate 39,254, forward strand.
CCATGCGCTACGCTCGATAACATGCAAGGTTGTTTCTGGTAATTTAGAAAAGATTGGTGCTATAAATTGACTGATAATATTTCCTGAATTTAAAGATTGAAAATGCAGATCTGTAGCATTCATAACTAAAAACAGAGTCATTAAAACCATTTCGAAATATAGGATGAAATTCCCGTCTTTTTTTGGCCAGCCCGTCATTTCGCTTTTCCAAAAACGTTGCAATTTTATTACGTTTCTACGAATCCAAAAGACGGTTACGGCTATTAAAACTAGAATAGCCAAAAGCTCGAAAGTACCAATTAAAAAGCCATAAACCGATGTTGGCAGGATACTTAAACCGATACGGTGTGTACCGAAAAGGCCGTCGATTATAATCTCAAGCACTTCTATATTTATGATAACAAAACCAACATAAACTACCACGTGTAGAAATCCAGAAACGGGACGGCGTACCATTTTACTTTGCCCAAGGGCAATGCGCGCCATGTTTTTCCAACGCTCGGGTTTATTATCGCTAACATCAACATCTTGACCGAGGTTAATGTTTCGGAATAATTTTTTTACATTTTTTACAAAATAGCCAATGCCACCAATTAAAATAATGGCGAATAGTATGTTTGGTAAATAGCTCATTTAAATTTAGTTAGTTTCCGGTTCTTCGTACGGAATTTCTTTTTTAGATAAAATTCGAGTATATCGATTTGGATGTAATTTAAAATCTAATAATAAGGATTCTAACTCTGCCGTTGCCCCCTCTAAATTATTGTATAAAGCATCGTCTTTTAAGAGTTTTCCCATAGAGCCTTCGCCTTTTTCTAGGTTTGCCATAATATTATCGAAACTCGCTAAGGTAGTTTCAAGGTTTTTCATGGTGGCTGCTAAATCTGCTTTAGAAAGTTCTCTCGTCATTTTTGCTAAATCGTTACTCGCCGTTTCCGCATTGCTTAAAACCGTATTGATTTTAGACTGGTTAGTTTGCATGATTTGATTTAACGATTTTGATGTGCCTTCGAAAGATTTCAGTGTTACGCTTAAACTGGCTAAACTCGATTTTAAGTTGGCTTTTCCTTTTTCGTCTAAAACATCGTTTAGGTTCGAAATTAAGGCATCGGCACTAGTCAGCATTTTTTCAATTTTACTTTGTAGTGGTGATAATTGATTGGATAGCGCTCCTACCATGCCTTCTTTTACTGCGCCCTTTAATGTTGATTTATCTTCTGCAGGACCTGCGTTATCAAAAGCAGGAACAATAGCAACTGCTTTGCCTCCTATTAAACCAGTATCATAAACTTGGGCTGTACTGTTTTTAGAAAATTCAAAATCGTTATCGACTAATAATTCTACTAATAATTGCCCAGAAGCATCATCCTTAAAACTGATGCTAATAACTTTTCCAACGGTTAATCCGTTAATGGTTACCGGGGTTGATGGTACTAAACCCTCAACATTATCGTAAACTGCGTAATAGGTTTTAGAGCTATCTAACAAATTTTGGCCTTTCAAATAATTAAAACCAAAAATGAAAAGGATAATTCCTAATATAACTAATATGCCTGTTTTTACTTCTCTAGATATTTTCAAATTATTTATGCTTTAGATAACAAAGACAAATTTAAGATAATTTTAAAAAGAATAGAACTAATTCTTTAATTACCTTTTTAAAGCTTCTGTTAAATTAACTTGTTTTCCGTTTTTAAAAGCTACAATAAAACAAGACTTATATCCCTTACGTTTAGCCTCGCTAACAAGTTGTGTTGTTTCATTATAATTTGATGTGGCACCGTAATAGTATTTATAGAGGTTCCCTACTTTCTCTTTTGATACTGGGCTTAAGCCTTTAAAATTATAAGCTTTAGTAGCCAAGGATTTTGAGCTTGCCGCAATTTGAACTTTAAATGTTATATTTTCATAATTAGAGGCGCTAGCCGTTGTTGTTTCGGTTACTTCCTCTGCAAAAACACCGTGCACTACACTTTTATCTAAAGATGCTTTATACTGTAAAATAGCATCGGTTATGGCTTTCCCCATATCTTGTTGCCCCTTTTTAGAGTTTAAATAAGCCCCTTCCTTATTATTAGTTAAAAAACCAAGTTCTACCAAAACACTAGGCATAACAGTTTGGTGCAATACAATAAAACCGGCTTGTTTAACACTGCGGTCTTTTCGTTTTAATTTTCCAACAAAATTTTTCTGAATTAAACTAGCCAATTCAATACTTTGGTCTAAATAATCTTCCATCCCCATCATAATACTAATGGCCGATTCTGGTGAATTAGGATCGTATCCGGCGTAGTTTTGATGGTAATTATCTTCCATAAGAATTACGGAGTTTTCCTTTTTAGCCACTTCAAAGTTGGTTTTATTTCGGTGTAAACCTAAAACAAAAGTACCAGCACCATAAGCTTGAGAAGTATGCGAATCGCAATGTACAGACACAAATAAATCGGCTTTAGCTTTGTTTGCAATTTTCCCTCTCACAAATAAATCGACAAACTTATCAGTTTTACGCGTGTAAATTACTTTTATATTAGGGTTTTTCGCCAAAGCTTTACCTATTTCTAAAACCACTTTTAAGGCAATATCTTTTTCTTTGTAGCCATTACCTAAATTACCTGGGTCTTTTCCGCCGTGGCCTGCATCTAGTACCACTACAAATTGATCCGCATCATTATTATCTGGATTTGTAAATGAAGAAAATGTTAATACTAATATAAAAGATACGAAAAGTAATAATGAGTTCGTTTTCATGAGATAAAATAAGATTGTCTTTTAAACCGATATATCAGAAATATATAGCTATTTTTAATATTGTAACGAGTAAAATACTCGGTTTCGTTTAATTTTAAATTTTTTACAGAATATAAAAAATTCACAGAAAAATATATGTAATTTTGGCATTTCAAAAACCGAGCCATACTTTTACAAAAATACATTTAAAAGCGTTGCAGACAAACAACTTTAATATACTTTTTACTCTAAGTTTTTTCATGTTTATTAACATGGTAAGCTTTGGGCAAGACATCAAAAAAAAACAGGATTCCATTAAGCCTGTTGTTGAAAATCGGGTTTTAAAACAAACCGACAGTTTGGTAGCACCATTAATTGACGAAAAAGTTACAGACTCGACACTTACAGATTCTATAAAACCTAAAAAAGGATTTTTAGAACATAAGGTAGTTTATAGTGCTACCGATTATACTAAATTCAATCAAATACTCCATAAGCTATACTTGTATAATGAAGCGAAAATTGATTACGGTGATATGAATATTACGGCCGGAAAGATTACAGTAGATTATACTACCAACACGGTTTATGCCCAAGGTATTCTTGACTCTACAGGCGTTTACACACAAAAACCTGTATTTACCCAAGGGAGTAGTGTGGTAGAGCCAGACTCTATTGTTTTTAATACCAAGTCGAAAAAAGCCCTTATTTACAATTCCAAAACCGAGCAAGGTGAAGGTACGGTAATTGCTAGTATCACAAAAAAAGAAAACGATTCGGTCTACTTTTTAAAAAATGCAAAATACACCACAGCAACAAATCTTGAAGATCCTGATTATTATATAAAACTTAGGAAAGCTAAAATTGTACCTGGTAAAAAAATTGTAACAGGCTTAGCGAACTTATTTATCTATGATGTGCCTACGCCTGTAGGCTTACCTTTTGCTTTTTTTCCGCAAACAGAAACACAAACTTCAGGTATAATTTTACCGAGTTTTGGTGAACAGGGCGACCGAGGTTTCTTTTTGCAAAATGGTGGTTACTATTTTGCTATTAATAATAATGTAGATTTAACAGTTTTAGGCGATTATTATACCAACGGGAGTTATGGTTTAAGACTAGAAAACACCTATGCTAAACGTTATAAATTTAGAGGGAATTTAAGTTTTAGATACGAAAGTTTGATTACTAGCGAACTTGGATTTTCCGATTACGCAAAAAATACCTTATACAATTTACGATGGTCTCATAGCCAAGATGCTAAAGCGAACCCGAATTCTAGATTTTCGGCATCTGTAAACCTTGGTAGTAGTAATTATTACAGTGGATCGTTAAATCAAGTTAATATTGCGAATAGATTTAACAATACCTTATCGTCGTCTGTATCCTACTCAAAAACCTTTCAAGGTGAACCGCAAGTTAACATGAGTTTAACAGCCACGCATTCGCAAAACACACAAACACAAACAATAAGCATGACACTACCTACTTTAACCGGTAGCATTGGTAGAATGTATCCGTTTGCTCCAAAAACAGGTTCTAAAAAAGGGATTATTCAAAATATAAATTTACAGTATAATTTACGTGGAGAAAATAGAATTACCACGACCGATTCTTTATTCTTTAAAAAGGAAATGTTTGATGACGCTAAAACTGGACTCCAACATACTATTCCGTTAACCACAAACTTTAAGTTATTTAAATACCTTAGCGTGAGTGCGAGTACTAATTTTAATGAAGTTTGGACTTTTAAAACCATAAACAAGTATTTTGACACCGCTACAAGAGAAACCGTAACGGAAACCGTAAATGGTTTTGATGCCTTTAGAACCTATAATTTTAGCACCAGTATTGGAACTACTATTTACGGAATGTTTAACTTTGAAAAAGAAGGCAAAGACCCTAAATTCCAAAAAATTAGACACGTGATGCGTCCGTCTATTAGTTATAATATTAATCCCGCTTTTGATAAATATTACGACACCTTCGAAGTAGTAAGTGCCGATGGAGAAACCAAAGAAGATGTATCCTTTACCCGATTTGAAGAAAGTATTTTTGGTACACCAGGACAAACCTTTTCAAGTTCTATGGGAATTTCATTATCCAACAACCTAGAAGCTAAAGTACGTGATAAAGACAGTACGGCCACCGAACCTAAAAAAGTGGTGCTATTAAATAATTTAAACTTTTCTACCTCGTATAATTTTGCTGGCGACTCTTTGCAATGGAGTCCAGTAAGAGTGAGCGGTGGAACACAGTTATTCGATAATAAATTAAGCCTGAATTTTGGAGCAACGTTAGATCCATATGCTTTAGATAATAACAATAAGAGAATTAATACATTTAATATTGATAATAATGGGAGTTTATTTAGACTAACTAGTGCAAACATGACGGCAAGTTGGTCTTTATCCAGTGATAAAAAAGGTAAAAAAGACTCGAAAGATGATGACCGAAACCGAGAAGAAAACTTACGTGGCGGTGGTCGAGATGACGATATGTTTGGAGTATCTCAAGATTTTTCAAAAAATCAAAATAAAGAAGATAAAAAGGATGAAGAAACTAAAACTGCATTCTATAATTATAAAATCCCCTGGAGTTTACGTTTAGCCTATGCGGTAAATTATTCCAATTCCGCAAGACAGAATGAAATATCATCGCATTCCTTAATGTTTTCTGGAGACATCAATTTATCTGAAAAATGGTCTATTGGAGCCTCATCGGGTTACGATGTTAAAAACAATGCCTTTACTTCTACACAACTACGTTTTGAACGTGATTTAGAAAGCTGGCGTATGAATTTTAGTTGGGTGCCTTTTGGAACGTATACCTCTTGGAATTTCTTTATCGGAATAAAATCGAGCTTATTGCAAGATCTTAAATACGAAAAACGTAAATCTGCCGATGTACAACTTTAAGATTCAGTATTTATTTTTTTGCTCTCCTTTAAATTAATTATTTTTATTGAAATATTAAGTAACCCTATGACCTACAAAAAATAAATTTTAAATGAAAAAAATAATAACAACAACCGATGCTCCTGCTCCAATTGGGCCTTACAACCAAGCTGTTTTAACAGGAAACACATTATATACCTCTGGACAAATCGCTATAAACCCTAAAACAGGCGATTTAATTTTAGATAATATTAAAACTGAAACCACACAGGTTATGCACAACATAAAAGCCGTTTTAAAAGCCGCAGATATGACTTTTGAAAATGTAATTAAATCCACTATTTTTATTAGTAACATGGATGATTTTGGTACTATTAATGAAGTTTACGGAAGCTTTTTTAACGATGCCACTGCCCCAGCCCGCGAAACCGTGCAAGTTGCCAAATTACCAAAAAATGTAAATGTTGAAATTAGTGTTATTGCTGTGAAATAACTTAGACCTTAAAAGCGCTAAGTTTATTGGTGTTTAGCTTTTTCTAATTATAAAAACATATACTAAAATTTCAATAACATAATACGCTAAGTGATATACCAAACATCTTTAAACTCTATAAATTAACTATTAAGTTTAGAAAATTAAAATTCTTAAACAACCATTGCCTATATTTTCTAAAGCACTAAATAGTTCTGAAATTCATAAAAACAGCCCCTTTAAATTACTTATTAAAAATATAACAGCCTGCATTTGGGCGATTACTTTTTACGATGCTCAAATTTGGAAAGAAAAAGAAAAGATTCCCGTCATCTAAATAGAATAAAGCCCCAAAAATTTATAAGATTACATTTAGTTAAAAATATGAATGGGCCCAAAAACATGTAAAAAAACCAATAGACATTCATTTAAAATGGACACCTGTGGAGAAAATAATAACACCTATACCTGCCTTAGTTTCTATTCTTTTTTTTAATTTTAATAAAACTTAATTCTTCAAAATTAGAACCTCTACACATGCGCATAGAAAACGAAATAAAATTAGGGTTTAAAGATGTTATGTTTCGTCCAAAACGATCCACTTTAAGAAGCCGATCAGAAGTTAGCTTAAACCGTGAATTCAAATTTTTACACAGTACAAAAATCTGGCAAGGCGTTCCCATAATGGCTGCTAATATGGATACCGTTGGCACGTTCGAAATGGCGAAAGCCCTAGCTAACAAAGGTCTTTTTTCGGCAATTCATAAACATTATACTTTAACCGAATGGGAAGATTTTTTAGCTTCAATTTCAAAAAACGACTTAAATCATATAGCTGTTAGCACGGGTATTGGCGAGCAAGATTCGGAGAAATTAGCTCAAATTCTCAAACTAAATCCAAACCTAAATTTTATTTGTATTGATGTTGCCAATGGATATTCGGAATATTTTGCTGAATTTGTAAAAAGCACAAGACAACAATATCCCGATAAAGTAATTATTGCTGGAAATGTAGTTACCGGAGAAATGGTTGAAGAACTATTGCTCTCTGGAGCCGACATTATTAAAGTAGGAATAGGCCCAGGCTCTGTATGCACAACCCGAGTAAAAACAGGTGTTGGTTACCCACAACTTTCAGCCATTATAGAATGTGCCGATGCGGCTCATGGTTTAGGCGGGCATATTATTAGTGATGGTGGTTGCACAACACCTGGCGATATCGCTAAAGCTTTTGGAGCTGGTGCCGATTTTGTTATGCTTGGTGGTATGCTAGCTGGCCACAACGAGAGTGGTGGCGAACTCATAGAAAAACATGGTAAACCATACCGTAAATTTTATGGCATGAGCTCCTCTACAGCCATGGAAAAACATGTGGGAGGCGTGGCAGAATATAGAGCTAGCGAAGGCAAAACTGTAGAAGTACCATATAGAGGCCCCGTAGAAAACACGCTGCAAGATATTCTAGGCGGTTTACGAAGTACTTGTACTTATGTTGGAGCATCCCGATTAAAAGAACTCACTAAACGCACTACTTTTATTCGAGTTAATGAGCAAGAAAATAGGTTTTATAACCAGTAAAAACGGCCATAACCTCATTAATCACAAATTTTAGTGGTTATCAAAAAAAAAATAAACAATCACTAAATTCATCAAATTATCATTTTTAATCAATATTATGTTTTAATGTTTTAATAGTTTAACTAATTCCCTCAGTTTTATTCAAAACCACTATTTTACGTGGAAAATTAGTGTATTTTTATAAGCATCTTTTTTCTTTCAAATTCATTAAAAAATTAAACAACAAAATTTATGGCGTTAAAAATTGTAATCTCACACAAAACAAAATACAAATATGATAGACCTATTAATCTATCGCCACATATTTTCAGATTACGCCCTGCTCCTCACAGCAGAACGCCAATTGAAGCTTATTCAATAAAAATTAAACCGGAAAACAACTTTTTTAACTGGCAACAAGATGCCTTTGGAAATTATTTAGCCCGATTAATTTTTCCTGAAAAAACAACCGAACTATCTGTTGAAGTTGAAATTATAGCCGATTTAAAAACCATAAATCCATTCGATTTTTTTGTTGAAGAATCTGCCGAGGAATTTCCTTTTGAATATAGTGATACCATAAAAAAAGAGCTATTAACTTATTTGGAAATCACAGATGATGGCCCACTAATAAAAGAGTTTATTAAAACTATAGATTATACGCCTAGAAAATCTATATACTTTTTAATTGATATTAATAAAAAAATATACGAATACTTAAGCTATAACATCCGTCTCGATCCTGGTGTGCAAACTTGCGAAGAATCTCTTTCTCAAAGAAATGGATCATGCCGTGATTATGCATGGTTGTTTGTTCAAGTTTTAAGACATTTAGGTTTTGGAGCACGATTTGTTTCGGGATATTTAGTTCAATTAAAATCTGACGAAAAATCATTGGATGGCCCTTCTGGTCCCGAAGAAGATTTTACAGATTTACACGCTTGGGCAGAAGTCTATTTACCTGGAGCTGGATGGATTGGTTTCGATGCAACCTCTGGATTATTAGCCGGAGAAGGTCATATTCCATTAGCTTGTACGCCTTCATTTGAAAGTGCGGCACCAGTAACAGGAATGTCTGATGTTTGTGAAACCGAATTTGAATTTGAAAACTCGGTAACCCGAATTTTCGAATCGCCTCGTGTTACAAAACCATACACCGAAAAGCAATGGAACGACATATACAAACTTGGTTTTAAAGTTGAAAAAGAACTTCAAAAAGGAGATGTTCGATTAACTATGGGAGGCGAACCTACCTTTGTTTCTATAGATGATATGGAAGCTCCAGAATGGAATACCGATGCCGATGGGCCACATAAAAGACAACTAGCAGACGACCTTACTAAACGCTTGTTTTATAAGTTTGCAAAAGGCGGTTTTTTACACCGTGCACAAGGAAAATGGTATCCCGGCGAACCTTTACCACGTTGGGGAACGGAGCTTTGCTGGCGTAAAGATGGTCGCGTAATTTGGCATAATGAAAAATTATTATCAACCTTTGCTGATAATAAAATTGTACCTGAAAACGCCGATAAATTATTTTTAGAAACCCTAACTCAGTATTTAGGTGTTACCAATAAAACCATAACGCCTGCTTTTGAAGATGCCTTTTATTTCCTTTGGGAAGAAGGTAATTTACCAACAGATATAGACCCTAAAACCGATAAAGACGGCTCGTTAATTCAGAAAAAATTAGGCGAAATTTTAGAACAAGGCACCTCTAAAGTCGTTGGGTATTTAATGCCTTTAAACAATAGTTTTGGGCAATGGCATACTTGTCAATGGCAATTTAGACGTAACCATTTGTTTTTAACCCCTGGAAATTCGCCAGTTGGTTTACGTTTGCCTTTGTCATCATTAGTTCATAAATCGGAATATGAAGAATTTCCAAAATTCGAACCCGATCAATTTACCAAACGAGGTAGGTTTCCAAGTTATAAAAAAATTGCAACCAATAGATACACGGCTTTTACTAATGGAGAACTTGAAAGTCCGAAAACCAATTATTTTATTAGAACCGCACTTTGTGCCGAAGTTAGAGATCAAAAACTATACTTATTTTTACCACCTTTAGACTGTGCCGAATTTTATTTAGATCTACTCGCATCTATTGAAGCTACCGCAAAAGCCTTAAATATTCCGGTAATTTTAGAGGGTTACGCGGCTCCAAAAGACAACCGTTTAGAATCTCTAAAAATCACACCAGATCCAGGTGTTATTGAAATTAACGTACATCCTGCAAAAAACTGGGACGAGCTTACAAAAAACACCTTTACCCTTTATGAAGAAGCCAAACAATCCCGACTTGGTACCGAAAAGTTTATGCTCGACGGAAAACATACAGGAACCGGTGGTGGAAATCACGTAACATTAGGAGGTTTAACACCTGCTGATAGTCCGTTATTACGTAAACCAAGTTTATTACGAAGTTTATTGACGTTTTGGCAACATCATCCAGGTTTATCTTATTTATTCTCAGGCTCTTTTATTGGAGCCACTAGTCAGGCGCCAAGAATAGATGAAGCCCGTATGGAAAACCTATACGAACTTGAAATTGCCTTTAGCCAAATACCAAAAGACGGCGATGTTCCTTTCTGGTTAACCGATAGATTGTTCAGACATTTATTAACCGATTTAACAGGAAATACACACCGTGCCGAGTTTTGTATCGATAAACTATATTCCCCAGATTCATCTTCGGGGCGTTTAGGAATTTTAGAGCTTCGGGCTTTCGATATGCCACCACATCCACAAATGAGTTTAATGCAAAACCTATTAGTACGTACTTTAGTGGCTTGGTTTTGGAAAAAACCATACGAGCACGATTTAGTCCGTTGGGGAACCGAATTACATGATAAATTTTTAATAGAACATTTTGTTAGAGAAGATATTAAAGATATTGTAACATCATTAAATAAAGCTGGATACCGTTTTAAAGAAGAATGGTTTAATCCATTTTTCGAATTTAGATTTCCACTGCATGGTATGGTTACAATAAACAATATTCATATTGAACTTCGTGCGGCTATCGAACCTTGGAATGTTTTAGGTGAAGAAATGACCGGAGGAGGAACAGCCCGATACGTCGATTCTTCTTTGGAACGAATCCAAATTAAAGTAACCAATTTTACAGAAGAAAGATATGTTGTAACTTGCAACGGTGTTAAAGTAAACTTAAAAGCTACTGCTGTAAAAGGTGAGTTTGTTGCCGGTATACGTTATAAAGCATGGGATCCTTATTCTGCACTACACCCAACAATTGGAGTAGATACACCGTTAGTTTTCGATATTGTTGATACGTGGAACAAACGTTCTATTGGTGGCTGTACGTATTTTGTATCGCACCCAGGAGGGCGTTCTTATGAAACCTATCCTGTAAATAGTTACGAGGCTGAATCTAGACGCATTAGTCGTTTTTGGGAATCGGGACATACACAAGGAGACATTAATCCTACGCAAGAAACGATAATCGACGATGCTAATTCTAATATAACTGTACAAAAGAAAGGCAGCTCTAAAAAGTTTAATTACAAGGAATTACCCGTTAACAACGAATTTCCGAACACCACAGATTTAAGAAAAAAGTAATTAAAACATTAAATGACTATAGATTTAAATACGTTATTTCAAAATTATTTTACCAATCATAAAAATTATGATGAAGTATTAAAATCTAATATGGATATTAACCCAGAATGGGCTAATTTACTATCCAATTTAATAGAAATAGGTCCAAAAGAATTAGTTTCTAGACAAACAGAAATTGATTGGCTAATGGATGAAAACGGCGTAACTTACAATGTTTATAACGATCCCAAGGGCTTACATCGCGCTTGGGATTTAAGCATTGTTCCTTTTTTAATTCACGAGAAAGAATGGCAGCAAACCATTGAAAAAGGGTTAAAACAACGTGCCGAATTGCTCAATTTAATTTTAAAAGACATCTATGGCAAACGGGAACTTATTAAAAATGGTATTGTTCCTCACGAAGTTTTATTTGCACACCGTGGTTTTTTACGTCAATGCGATCAAATAAACTACAACACCACTAAAAACCTATTAGTCCACGCTACAGATTTAGCTCGTGGCCCAGACGGCCGTATGTGGGTGGTTAACGATAGAACGCAAGCCCCTTCTGGCCTTGGTTATGCTTTAGAAAATAGATTTGCCATCACCAAAGCGGCACCAGGTTTGTTTAACGGCATTCACGTAAAACAATCGAGCGATTTTTTTCAAGATTATAACCAAATGCTCATTGATGCTGCACCAAAAGGTATTGATAATCCAAATATTGTTATCATCACACCTGGTCCGCATAACGAAACCTATTTCGAACATGCTTACATGTCCTCCTTTCTTGGCTATCCATTAGTTAAAGGAAATGATTTAGTGGTTAGAAACGGAAGAGTTTGGATGAAATCGTTAAAAGAATTAAAACCTATTCATGTTATTTTAAGACGTGTAGACGATATCTATATGGATCCTTTAGAACTTCGTGAAGATTCTTATTTAGGCGTAGCTGGGATTTTAGATGTTATTAGACAACAAAACGTAACTATTGTAAACCCAATAGGTAGCGGTGTTTTAGAAAACTCTGGACTTATTCCTTTTATGAATGCAATTTCTAAGTATTTTTTAAATGAAGAATTAATACTGCCTCAAATTGGATCTTGGTGGTGCGGACAAGAAAAAGAACGTAACCACGTTTTAAAAAATATTCAAAAATATGTTGTAAAACGTATTGATCGTTCGAATAGAGAAAGTATCTATTTCTGCGAATTTTTAAATGAAGATGAAATAAATAAATTAAAAGATGAAATATTAGCAAATCCTTATCGATTTGTAGCTCAAGAAAAAATAAAATTCTCTACAGCTCCAGATTTTATTAATGGAAAATTAGAGCCTAGAAAAATTATGTGCAGAACCTTTGCTGTTGCTAAAAAAGACAGTTATAGCATTATGCCAGGTGGATTAGTTCGTGTAGCCGCAGAACGTGAAAATTTAAGAGTCTCAAACCAAAGAGGTGGTGTAAGTAAAGATTTTTGGATTATTAGTGATGAACCTCAAAATCATTTCAACAACTACTCTTGGGATAGCACTTTTAGAAATCCGGTTTCAGACATTAACGATTTACCCAGCCATACGGCAGAAAATTTATTCTGGTCTGGTCGCTATTTAGGACGAGCATTAATCATCTCACGTTTATTGCGTATGTGTTTAAATAGAATGCAAAGTTCACAATACCATAAAAGCAAAGCCCCTTCAGAGAGTTTACATATCATTTTCGAAGCCATCACAAGTATTACCCATACATTCCCTGGTTTTGTTGGTGAAGGAAAAGAAAAAATCTTTGAAAACGCTTTAAAAGAACTAAACTCCATTATTTTAGATGATACGAAAATGGGGTCCTTAGCACAAACCTTAGGTAGTTTTACCAATTCATACTATACCCTAAGAAACTTATGGTCTAAAGATATGTGGCGCGTTTTTGACGGTATAAAAAAATTATGGGACAAACATGATAAAACCAAAGAATATTCGGTGTCATCCTTACTTAAATTACTCGATAGCACCGTAACACGACTCATTGCTTTTATGGGGCTAATAGAGGAAAGTATTCTTGTAGATCAAGGTTTACTACTGTACTTTATTGGTATGCAAACGGAACAAGCTAGCTTAACCATAGCTAAATCTAGAGCCTTAATTGTAGCAAATTATGATGACGATTTAGAATATGAAATGTTAGAAGCCTTGCTCTCTAGTCATGAAAGTTTAAATATTTACCGCTATAGCTACCGTTCGTATTTAAGTGTTGAAAATGTTATAAAACTTGTTTTACTCAACGATAAATACAGCCGTTCGCTAACCTATCAGCTTAACCGTATTTTAAAAGATATAGGTAAACTACCTATTCCAAAAGGTGCTGAAAACAATTCTGAATGTTTCAATTTAATTAATAAAGCCACAGAGCTTATTTCAAATGCTAAAATAGAAGATTTATTAGAATTGGATGAAAGTGAAGCTATTAGAATTCATTTAGACGCTATGCTTGAAGAGCTAAGCGACCTATTACATAAAATATCTCTATCCATTTCCGACACGTATTTTAATCACTCTTATCAACAAAGTCAATTGGTTAATCAAAACTTCCCACTACAATAATGGTTTTTCAATTATCACATACTACGAGCTACAAATATGGAAATGGCGTAACATTTTGCCATAACATAGCAACCCTAAAACCTAGAGATTTTTTAGGGCAAACCATTTTAAGTTACGAATTAGAAATAAGTCCGAAACCTACTGAAATATCAGAACGTGTAGACTTTTTTGGAAATACCATTACAAGATTTTCCATTCAGCAATACCATAAAGAATTAAAAGTTATCGCTAAAAGCAAAGTGCTTCGCGATTATACTTTAGCTCCTGATATACATAAATCCGCTATTGGAATGGCTATAACGCTAGAGGAAGCCAAAAAGGAATTAAAAGCTATAACCCCTGAAATATTAGAAGTAAAACAGTTTGTTTTAGAATCGATATTAATTGCTAAAATTTCTAAAAACATCAGAGACTACGCCTTAGTTTCATTTAAGCCAGACCGTTCTATTTTCGAAGCAGCTTCGGAACTTATGCATCGCATTTTTACCGATTTTGAATTCAATCCTAATGCCACCAACGTAGCAACACCTATTTGCGAAGTTATGGAAAAGAAAAAAGGGGTTTGTCAAGATTTTGCTCAAATAGCCATAGCTTGTATTCGGTCTATAGGTTTACCAGCACGCTATGTAAGCGGGTATATTGAAACCTTACCGCCTCCAGGAAAAGAAAAACTAATTGGAACCGATGCTTCACATGCCTGGTTTTCATTATATATTCCTAAATTTGGCTGGGTAGATTTTGACCCCACAAATGATCAAATCCCAAAAAACCAACACATTATTGTAGCCTATGGCCGCGATTATTACGATGTACCACCTCTTAAAGGCGTAATTTATAGTTCGGGTGAAAACAAAATGAAAGTAGCCGTAGATATTAGGCCTGCGGTAGATTAATTTACAACCTGCCCTTTAGATCCCTTTTCTGTTGGTATCAATTGATAAATAAAATCAGGGTTTAAATTGGCTTCTTTTCTATGTGAAACATATATTATAGCGGTATTAGTTTCTGTTGCAATTTTATTTATTAATTCGCAAAACAAAGCCGCATCATTATCGTCCAAACCATTGGTAGGTTCATCTAAAATAAGTAATGGTGGGTTTTTAACCATAGCTCTGGCTATTAAAACCAAACGCTGATGCCCACGAGAAAGCGACAAGAAACTTTGCTTTTTAATATCGAACATATTTAGCACACGTAACCATTGCTGTGCTATTTTAATTTGCGCATTGGTGGGAGTTTTATATAAACCAACCGTATCAAAGAAACCAGAAGCAATCATGTTTCCAATGGTCTCATGACGTGTAAAACCACGCAACATTTCCGAAGAAAAATAACCTATTTTTTGTTTAATATCCCAAATACTTTCCCCACTTCCCTTTTTTACGCCAAACAAAATAATATCTTGTCCGTACGCTTTTGGATTATCGCCAAATATCATACTTAATATGGTACTTTTACCCGATCCGTTAGGCCCCATTAACTGCCAAAACTGACCCGATTTTATTTCCCAAGAAACGGCATTTAAAATTGGCCGTTCACCATAGTTTATGGAAACATTATTAAACTTTATTAATGGGTTTAAAAACTTTTTGGAATTATGATACGCTGCCGATGGTAGAGTTTCTTCAAAATGAAAAACCTCCGTTTTATTTTCCGTATTTGAAAAAGCAACTAGTTTATCGTCTTCTATCTGATATATGTTTTTTATAAAAGGAAGAATATCTCCTTTTCTATTGGCTATTTGAACAATCGACGTTGTTTTACTTAAAGTTTCCAACTGCTTTTCAATATGCGCTTGTGTAGCAATATCTAAATTACCGAACACATTATCGATCACTATATAATCTGGTTCTTGAGCTATTATATGATCTAACAGCGCTTTTTTTCGTTCACCTTCAGAAGAATGAAGCAAACTATTTTTGGTTTTGGTTACCACATCCATTTTTCCGTGACGCATTTCTTCATCTATAAATTTATTTAAAATTATTTCAGAAAAAAGCGCACCTTTTAAACTGGAAAAACTGGGGATAAGTTTTCCTAAAAAAATAGTTTTGATAAGGCCTTCCTTATCAAAACTATTTGATATATAAATTGCTAAATGTTGTTGCAATTATGCTCTAATTTAAATTATAGGTTTTTAGTATGAAATGGCACTAAACCATCAATAGGTCTACGTTCAAAATTACCTACTTTAAATCCCATTTCGAGACCAACTTCTCTAATTTCTTTTTGTGCAAAAAAGGCTATAGATCCCGCAAAATGAACAGGAGCTGTTTTTAGCTCTTCTTTAAACTGCAAAATCATATTTTTTGCAAACAAACGGATCCCTGTTTTAATTAAATTTATAGTGTATTCCGAATCTTTGTGTAAAAACATAAATTCTGCAAATCCTGCTAAATAAGCATTAGGACTTGGCTGCTTGTATAAGTTGTATTTAATATAATCGGCATCCATATTAAACTTAGCTCCAAAGGCTATTCTAACATTTTCTGGCATGTGACCGAAGTAATAATCTCTAATTAATTGCTTTCCGTAATAGTTACCCGAAGCATCGTCCATTAACGTATAACCTAGAGATATAACACGTTGATGCAGTGATTCTCCATCATAATAACTACAATTAGAACCAGTACCCATAATACAAACTACAGCAGCTTCTTTTGGATTGTTAATAGTAGCGTAAACGGCAGCTAAAGTATCTTCATTAACTTCAACATGGGCATTAATAAAAATATCTTTTAAAACAGTGCTTAATAAATCCTTTGCATTGTCGGTACCACAACCCGCGCCATAAAAAAACACGTGAGTTACATTTTCGGCATTCGATTTTAACGCTTTACTTTTCTTAATTAATTTATTAAGTTTTTTCTCATTTAAAATAGCTGGGTTTAATCCTTTAGTTCGGATTTTATCCATTAATCTATTTCCATCTTTATCTACCGCAAGCCAATCGGACTTAGTAGAACCGCTGTCTACAATTAAAATCATAAGTTCTTAGAATAAAAAAATCCACAGCATTATTCAGAATGAAATAATACTGTGGATCTAAATAAATTATTTATTATAGTGATCCGATATGTTGTGCTAAATCAACTAATTTAGTTGAGTAACCAAACTCATTATCATACCAAGAAACTAATTTTACAAAACCATCATTTAATGCCATACTTGCGTTAGCATCGAATGTACTAGTTTTAGGTTCTGACACGAAATCTTGAGATACTACACCTTCTTCAGTATATCCTAAAACACCAGCTAATTCTCCTTCAGAAGCTTCTTTTAAAGCCGCTTTAACTTCAGCCCAAGGCGCTGGTTTTTCTAAACGACAAGTTAAATCTACTACAGATACATCAACCGTAGGGATTCTAAAAGCCATACCAGTTAATTTTCCGTTTAATTCAGGAATTACTTTTCCAACAGCCTTAGCAGCTCCAGTTGAAGCAGGTACGATATTGTTTAAAGAAGCACGACCTAAACGGTAATCTTTTCTAGACACACCATCAACAGTAGATTGTGTTGCAGTTGCCGCATGAACTGTAGTCATTAAACCTTCAGCAATTCCGAATTTATCGTTAATTACTTTAGCTAATGGCGCTAAACAGTTAGTAGTACAAGATGCGTTAGATACAATCGTATGTTCTGCATTAATTTCTTTATGGTTTACTCCCATAACAAACATTGGCGCATCGGCAGATGGTGCAGAAATTGCAACCTTTTTAGCTCCTGCAGTAATGTGTTTTTGAGCACCTTCTAAATTTGTGAAGATACCTGTACAATCTAATACAACTTCTGCTCCAACAGCATCCCATTTTAAATCTTCTGGGTTACGTTCTGCAGATACTCTTATTTCGTTACCGTTTACTATTAAATTTCCATCTTTAGTCTCGATAGTTCCATCGAATTTTCCGTGAACTGAATCGTATTTTAATAAATACGCTAAATGATCTACATCTAACAAATCGTTAATTCCAACAACTTGAATATCTGGTCTAGAGGCTGCTACTCTAAAAGCAATTCTACCTATTCTACCAAATCCGTTAATTCCAATTTTTAATTTTGACATATTCTTAATAATATAAATGTTAAGTGCTCATGATATCTGAGACACGCAATAATTCTAAATTTATTTTAGTTTTTCCTTTTATGGCATTATCCAAAGGTGTAAGTTCCATAGCATTATTAATTAGACCGACCATATATCCAGATTTACCTTCTAATAATGAATCGACAGCTTTTACCCCCATTCTACTTGCAAGAACACGGTCGAAGCAAGATGGAGATCCCCCACGTTGCATGTGGCCTAATACCGATACTCTAACATCATAACCTTCCATGTTTTCATCCACATAGTCCTTGAGTTCGAAAATATTTTTACCTATTTTATCACCTTCAGCAACTATAACAATACTGGATGATTTTCCTGATTTTCTACTTTTATTTAGCGAATCAACTAAACGATCTAATCCTAAATCTTCTTCTGGTATTAAAATCTCTTCAGCTCCCCCTGCAATACCCGTATTTAAAGCAATATGCCCAACATCTCGCCCCATAACTTCAATAAAAAATAAGCGGTTATGAGAACTTGCTGTATCACGAATTTTATCTATTGCTTCCACCACGGTATTTTGGGCTGTATCAAACCCTAAAGTATGAGATGTACCAACAATATCATTATCAATGGTACCAGGAATTCCCATAACAGGAAAACCATATTCTTCATTAAAAACTAGTGCCCCTGTAAATGTGCCATCGCCACCAATGGCTACTAAAGCATCAACACCGGCTTCGTTTAATTTTTCGAAAGCTTTTTGACGGCCTTCTTTAGTACGGAATTCTTTGGATCTTGCCGATTTAAGTATCGTTCCTCCTTTATTAATAATTCCTCTTACGCTACGGGCATCCATAGGCTTAAAATCGCCTTCCATTAACCCTTCGTAACCTCTATATATTCCAACACATTCAATATTATAGTAAGCACATGCTCTAACTACCGAACGTATAGCTGCATTCATACCTGGAGCATCTCCTCCAGAAGTAAAAACACCAATTTTTTTTATTTTTTCAGGCATGTATTTCATTTAATTAAAACGTAAATTTAATAAACAAAAAGAATATAATCATAGCATTTGCAATGTTTTATTCATAGTTTTACACTATAACGTTTTAGTAAAAATAAGTAAATAATGTGGTATTTAATGCTTATAAAATTTCATTAAAAATAATTTAACGTCATTAAATTGCGAAATAACGAAAAGCTTTAGTTTTTTGAAGTAGATTTTACTGAAATATAATTGGGTAAAGCACTTTCTTCTTCTTTTACGGATTGCTCCAAAACATCGTTTTGCGCTTCAGTTTCTTTTTTAAATATTTTACGGAGCAATTCTTTAAACGTATCGAAATCTACATTATACGAGAGGCCAATACCCTGAGTATACCCAATATCTTCACCAAAATTTCGAATACTATTTTCTCTATTAAACACTTTAGCCGTTAAACTTCCATCTTCATTTAACAGAAAAGACACCTCGACATCACCTGCAATAACAGTATCGCTTGCTCCACCAACAGGTACCCCTACTTTACCATTAATAAGCACCCGGTCGCTTATTTGTGTTTGAAGGGTTACCCCAACCCTGTCATCGGTTTGGTAGTCTGGTGTGTTTTGTCCGGCTTCATAATTCAAGCCCAAATTAAGCTTCCCATCTCCATTAGAAAAAACACTATTAATAATCCCATTTAAACGTTCTGCAATAGTGCCCGAAAAATTAAGCTCATCTATTCCTCCGGAAAAAGATCCTGTAGACACCAAATACAAGGCTTGATCTTGGCGATCGCTATCGGATTCTAAACGATAATTTAACTCGGATTTTATGGTTGAATTTACATTAGGGAACTCAAAGGAAAATTCAGGGTTAAGTTTTTCTAAATTACCTGTTAAAGCAATATTTAATTCTACCGGAATGGTTCTATTAATAGGATTATCTAACAACGGCGAAGGATTGGCTTGTGTTTTATACACCGCATTCATATTAATAAGTGCATCTAGCGGATCGCCTTCCCAAGCTAGGGATCCACCTGGTTTTACTGTAAATTGCTTTTGTATAAAACCGCCGTAAGCAAAATTATAAACTCCCTCGAATACAATAAAATCGCCCCACATATCAAACTTACCGTTGGTGTTTATTTCAACCAAAAGCCCCCCACGCCCTTTTCCTTTTAAAGAATGGCCTGTAGTTTTATCAATAATAATTTCTACTTCGGCATCTTCTGTAATATCTAAATCGAAATCGAGTTCTAATCCCTTTATTTCATCAAAAACAAGCTCTACGCCTTTGTTTCTTGCTTCTTTTTCTTCTTTTGTAATAAAATGAATAAAGGAATTATCACCAAAAGATTCGGAATCGTTTAAAGGAATTTTAAACACCGTTCCAGGTTTAGTTTCTCCAATGACGTTAATTCGAAGCTCGTCGGTTGGCCCAGAAATACTAGCTACACCTCCTATATAGCCAGTGCCATAATATAGAGCATCTTCGGTTTCTTTAGTATCTAAAACCAATAAGTTTTTAGTAGATATTTCAAGCCCTAAACTCCATTTGGAAAAATTAACATGACTTAAATCGCCTTTCAATACGCCTTTCGTATTATACTTTGTATCTGTAAGTTTTATATTATTAAATATAAAACTTTGATTTTTTAAGCTCACCAGCGATTTTTCCGCGAAAGCGTAATCTACATTTAAGAAAGGAATCCCTAGTCCGCCACTTTTTAATTCTAGTTCACCATTAAAACTTGGTTTGTTTAACTCGCCCACCACATTAACATTTCCAGTAGCCTTACCTCTTATATTGCTTAAAACGTCTCTTAATAATGGATTCAAAGGGTATAAATCGAAATTGTCAAAATTTAAGCCGACATCTATTTTAGATTGTTTTCCTGCCACAGAAATATCGCCCTTTGCAGTAAATGAGTTAGCTTGAGAGTTTTTAATAGTGGCATTTACTGTATAATTTGTTAACGATTCATTTCCTATAATGTTTGCGTCGAAGGAACCGAGCAGAAAGTTGTTTACTCTAAAATTATCAACTATGATGCTAGAATTTGGTAGATAACTTCCATTTTGTTGCAATACATCTAGTTTTCCGTTAACATTTCCGGACAGCGATAAACTATCTATATCTGGTGTAATTTTAGCTAAATCGACATTGTGAAAATTAAGCTTAAAATCCTTTTCGGTGGAATCTCTTAAAAATCCAGATAGTTTAATTTCTTCATTATTATGATTAATCCTAAATTTATCGATTGTGAATTTCGTGAGTTTTTTATCAAATGATATTTTATGAAATTTATCTTGCAGCTCATTAATGTTCCAAACATTATCTTTTAGAGTAATATCCGATTGCTTAAACCCTATAACCGACTCGTTTTCTTCATTTATAGTATGATAAAAACTTAAGTTGTATTTATCCCTGTTTCGTTTACCTCCCGTAAATTCCGACCTCATAAACAAGGTATCATTTACGGTAACATTAATTAAACTAAAATTGGAAACATTGTAAAGTTTGGTGTTTAAACTATCTATTTCTACAAACGTATTAAAAACGGGATTACCATTATCTACCTGCAATTCTATATTACTTGCGAAGTAATTAGACAGCTTTATTTCTGGAGATTTAAAGGTGAGTTTAAACTGACTTTCATCACTTTCAACTTGCCCTCGAATAAAGGTGTTTTTTGCTAATTCTAGCTCGGGGAAAAGCACTTCCACAATTTTATTATAAATGGTGAAATTAAAATCGACACTTTGATTTTTTTCTACTTTACTAGGAATGTAATTGGTATAAATATACCCTATAGAATTCTCGAATAATTTCTTAAGTTCCTTAAATTTAAATTTTCCTTTTAAGTCACCTTCAATAATGTCTGGCGAGTTAATTTCTATAGAACGTAAATCCCCACTAAAACTTGATGAAATATCAAAAGCATCAAAATAATAAGTGTCATTTTCATTTTTATATTTGGTTTTTCTAAATGAAATTTTACCGTAAGCATCATCATAATTACTTGCATTCATATTCATTTTTACGGTACTTTCAAAAATGGAAATGCTATCTCGTTTTATAAAGTTTAGGGCGTTTAAATTGGCATAATCTACTTGGGCTTCGAAATCGTATTTATTTACGGTTTCCGAAAAATCAACCAGTCCGTTAAAGTTTAATTTTAAATTTCTATCGTTCGCAATTAAGTTCCCATCAAAAATGTTATTTTTCACATTCCCAGCTACCTTTACGCGTTGATACTTATAATTATTATATTCAACCTCAAACACCTCGCCTTTAACTTGTGTGTTAACGGTTTTAGTTACAAAACCTTTGCCATCGACATCAAAATTTAAAGAGGCTCTACCAACATCTGGCGCATTTAAAAACGTTCCAAAATCGAATTCACTAAAAATAATATTTCCCTTGTACGTAGCATTATCGATATCGTTAACTTTATTAATTTTTAAGTTAGAATCTACAAATCCCAATTCGGTATCTATTTTAATATCTGCAACTACGGTCGAGGCTGTTATTTGCGAATTTCCAACCACTGTAAAATACCCTAATCTATCAAAAGACGTTGGTATGGCTGCGCCCAAAACATTAGGCAATAGCCTTGTTAAATCTTTATAAGTGGATGAAAGATTACTGAATTTCCCATTCATTGAGAAGTTTCCTTCTTCTTTATTAAAAAGATTTTTAAAATTGATATCCCCGTAAATCCGCGTATTTCTATTGGTATTTAATTTTAAATTAGACGTTGTTAAATCGTTCAACGTTCCTGAAACTTCCGTACTAAAATTAGCCGTTTGGTTTACTCCAAACTCATTATAAAACGTATTCAATTCATCTAACTGCACTTTAGAATCTTTAAACACGGCATCTACTAAAACTTTATCTGTGAAATATTTAAAATCGGCACGATTATAGGAAAACTTTAAATCGCCTTTTAATTCGGACTTTGGTGTTTTAATATTAAGATTAGCAAATGTCATATCCGTAAGGGTATAACTAAAATCTGTCATCATATTTTTAACAACAACCCCTCTACTATCTTCAAAACTTAATGTATTTATCCTGGCATTTACATTACTACCATTAATTAAAAAATTGGTGGCATTAATATTTAAATCTTCAAAATGAAGTACTTTAGCAGTCTCTTTATTTTCGTCTACAAGCCTAAAAACACTATTATAAATAGATACATCGCTACTGGATAACAAGAAATTACTTTTTTTGGTTCTTGGGTTATCGCTATCAAACCGAGCTACAAATACATCTAAGTTTGTTTCCGACTCACCTTTATAGGTTGTAATATTAAAATTGAGATTCTCAATATCGATATCACCAAAAACAAGTTGTCCGTTAACTAAATTCCTCACCCCTAAAATAGACGTGTTTAGTTCTGCAATACTAATTAAAGTATCTTGTTTATAATCTTCTATGTAAATATGTTTAAGCGCTACATCGCCATTAAAATGCAAGCTGACTTTATCAACATTTATATTGGTTTTAAAATCGTTGTTAATGCGCTTAGTTACGTAATTCCCAAGTCCTGTTTGTATGGCAGGAATAGACAAAAACAACACCAAAATGATGAACAACAGCAGTAAAACACTTGCTATTTTAAATAGTATTTTTAGAATTTTTTTGATAGCTGTAAACTTATAACTTTATTTAGAATAAACTATTTTTGCAATAACATACAAATAGAATCTTTTAATTCGTTTATTCGAATTCAAAATTAACAATTATTGTGCCTAATATTCACTAATGAAGGAACAAAATATTTATATCCTCGGAATTGAATCATCTTGCGATGATACTGCGGCTTCCGTAATACACAACGGTAAAATTTTAAGTAATGTTGTCGCCACTCAAAAAATACACGAAGCGTTCGGTGGTGTTGTGCCAGAATTGGCATCGCGAGCCCACCAACAAAACATAGTTCCTGTTGTTCACCAAGCTCTAAAAAAAGCTAACATTTCTAAAGAACAGCTTCATGCCATTGCCTTTACACGTGGTCCCGGATTAATGGGGAGCTTATTGGTAGGGACTTCTTTTGCAAAATCTTTGGCCTATGGATTAGATATTCCATTAATTGATGTCAACCACATGCAAGCCCATATTTTGGCTCATTTTATAGATGAAGACGGCTTTAAAAAACCGCCTTTTCCATTTTTAGCCATGACTATTTCGGGCGGACATACGCAAATTGTTCGTGTCGATTCTTATTTTAAAATGACAGTTATTGGTGAAACTATTGATGATGCCGTAGGTGAAGCCTTTGATAAAAGTGGGAAAATTTTAGGGTTAGGTTATCCTGCCGGTCCAGAAATTGATAGACGGGCTAAATTAGGAAACCCAAAAGCCTTTAAATTCACCAAACCGAAAGTTGACGGATTAAACTTTAGTTTTTCGGGGTTTAAAACAGCCGTTCTCTATTTTATTCAACGCGAAGTTAAAGCCAATCCAAACTTTATAGCCGAAAACTTAAACGATATTTGCGCCTCGATTCAATACACCATTATTGGAATTTTAATAGATAAATTGAAACTGGCCACTAAAGAAACCGGAATTACGCATATTGCCATTGGCGGTGGTGTATCGGCAAATTCAGGAATACGCCAAGCTTTAAAAGATGGTGAGCAAAAATTTGATTGGACCACTTATGTGCCTAAATTTGAATTCACCACAGATAATGCCGCCATGATTGCTATTGTGGGCTATTTAAAATATTTAGAAGGTGATTTTGCCCTACAAGATGTTGTAGCATCGGCACGATTAAAAATATAACAAACATGCAGTTATTTTACAACGCCAATATAAACGAAAATACCACGCAATTCTCTTTCGAAAAAGAAGAAAGCAGGCATATTGTAAAAGTATTACGTAAACAAGTTGGCGACACTTTACACATAACAAATGGGGATGGTTGGTTATTTTTAGCCGAAATTTCTATACCAAACATTAACAAATGTACGGCAGAAATTGTTTCTAAAACCCTACAATCCAAACGCAAATACAACTTACATTTAGCTGTGGCGCCAACAAAAATGAACGACCGTTACGAGTGGTTTTTAGAAAAAGCCACCGAAATAGGTATCGATAGCATTACCCCTATTATTTGCGACCATAGCGAACGTAAAATAATTAAACCCGAACGTTTCGAGCGCATTATTCAATCGGCTGCCAAACAATCCCTATCCTGTTATTTACCGAAATTAAACGAGGCCGTTTCCTTTAAATCCTTTATAAAACAAGACTTTAAAGGAAGTGTTTATATTGCACATTGCGAAGAAACCGATAAAAAATCACTTAAAAACGAATTGCAACCAAAACAAAATATCACGATTTTAATTGGTCCGGAAGGTGATTTTTCTGTGAAAGAAATTGAATTAGCCTTACAGAACAAATTTATTCCTGTAACTTTGGGAGAAACACGTTTACGCACAGAAACAGCGGCTATTGTGGCCTGCCATTCCGTAGCGTTTACCAATGAAATTTAATGAAACTAAGCGTTATATGAAAATCCTTTCTACTTGTTTATTTTGTCTATACACTCTAATAAGTTTTTCGCAAGACTTGGCCATTTTAAAATATCAAGGTGGCGGCGATTGGTACGGCAACCCGACGGCTTTACCTAATTTAATTAGTTTTTGTAACGAAAATATTGATACCAAAATAAACCCTAAAATTGAGACGGTTGAAGTTAGCAGTCCCGATATTTTTCAATACCCTTTTATACACATGACGGGGCACGGCAATGTGTTTTTTAGCGATACCGATATTGAAAACCTAAGAAACTATTTAATTTCAGGCGGTTTTTTACATATCGATGATAATTACGGCATGCAACCTTACCTCGTTAAGGAACTAAAAAAAGTGTTTCCGAATAAAGAATTAATTGAATTACCGGCAAGTCATCCTATTTTCAGCACTGCTTTTAGCTTTCCAAAAGGACTTCCTAAAATACACGAACATAACGGTAAACGTCCACAAGCTTTTGGACTTTTTGAAAAAGACAGACTCATTTTATTATTTACTTATGAAAGTGATTTAGGCGATGGCTGGGAAGATCCCGAAGTCCATAACGATCCGGCCGATGTTAGAGAAAAAGCCTTGAAAATGGGTGCTAATATTGTAAAATATGTTTTTGAAAATTAATCTTTTAAGAATAGAGAAAAATAAAAAAGGTAACTTTCAGCCAAACGCATACACACTTAAACAATTAAACAAACATACTCCACATTGCAACTCACCCACTATACCACCAATTTCGAAAAACGTACATTCCCAATAACACTGGTTTGCGATCATGTTACCAACGCACCAAATATTGGTAGTTTATTTAGAATTGCCGATGCTTTTGGAATTGAAAAGCTTGTGCTTTGTGGCGAAAATATTCAGTTGGGACGTAAAACATCAAAAACATCGCGAGCCACAGAAAAAGTCGTGAATTACGACATTTGTAATTCGGCAATTGAAGTTGTTAAACAATTAAAAGAAAACAATCATCATATTATTTCTTTGGAAATAACCGATAAAAGTGAACCCATTCACAGGGTTAAATTTTCAACAGAAAAACCTATAGTTTTAATTATCGGTGATGAAAATTTTGGTGTTTCCGAAGCCATTTTAAAGCTTTCGGACCGAGTGATTCATATTGATATGTTTGGACAAAACAGTAGTATGAATGTGGTACAAGCGACTAATATTGCTGTTTATGAAATTACCAAACAACTGTTTTAAAAGCTAAGAAGGTTGAATAATTTAGCCCAAAATATTATTATATTTACTACATGAATTCAAGCACTATTTCAAAAGGTATTTTAAAAGCCATTGCCATTGTTTTAGGCTTTGCTTTGGTTTTATATTTTCTATATAAAATACAATCGGTTATAGGTTATATTGCTATTGCCGCCGTTATATCCCTTATTGGCCGTCCAATTGTTTTATTTTTAGAACGCAAATTAAAATTTAAAAACACCATGGCTGTCATTGTCACCATGGTCGTTTTACTTGGCTTATTTGTAGGTTTGGCTGGTCTTTTTATTCCTTTAGTTATTAAACAGGGGCAAAATTTAGCACTTTTGGATATTAATCAATTACAAGGTAATATCGAACATTTGTACGGAGAAATTATCACCTATTTTAATTTACATCAAATTGATGTTGAGCAATCTTTAAAAGATTCCGACCTGCTTTCAAAAATTAATTTCGCTATGATTCCCGATTTTTTAAACGCTATCATAAGTGGTTTAGGAAGCTTTAGCATTGGTTTATTCTCGGTGCTATTTATTTCCTTTTTCTTTTTAAAAGATAGCCGCTTGTTCGAAAATGGAATCCTTACTTTTATTCCAGACGACAAAGAATCGCGTTGGCAAAATTCTTCAACTAAAATTAAAGATTTACTCTCTCGCTATTTCGTTGGACTTATTTTTCAAATCCTTATTCTATTTATTATTTACACCATTGGCTTACTCATCATTGGCGTAGAAAACCCTATTGTAATCGCTTTTTTATGCGCTTTACTTAATTTAATTCCTTACGTTGGTCCTTTAATTGGAGCGGTTTTAATGCTGACATTAACTATGACGAGCAATTTAGACGAAAGCTTTAGCGACGTTATTTTACCAAAAACATTGTGGGTGTTTGTCGTGTTTATGATTGGCCAATTGGTTGATAATTTTGGCAGCCAACCGATTATATTTTCAAAAAGTGTCAAATCGCATCCCTTAGAAATATTTTTGGTCATTTTAATTACCGGAATCCTGTTTGGCGTTATTGGTTTAATACTAGCCGTGCCTGCATATACCGTTATAAAAGTGATTTTAAAAACATTTTTAGCTGAAAATAAAATTGTAAAAAAACTCACTAAAGGCTTATAATTTTAGTTTGAATACCGCTGTTTTAAATACCGAAATCCAAGCTTATATTGATGCGCATTTAGCATCGGATATTACATCGATTTTATTAAAAGGTACCGCATTTACCGATGTTGAAACCACCGAAATTATAGAACAAATTGAAGCCAAAAAACGAAGTAAAACTAAGCTACCAACTTGGTATCAATGTAAAAACATCTATTTCCCAAACAAGCTAAATATCGAGCAAACCTCTTCGGAAATTACCGCAAAGCACAAAGCTGGATTAATGAATGGTGACACCATAATTGATGTAACTGGTGGCTTTGGAGTTGATTGTTTCTACTTTTCAAAACGTTTTAAACAAGTTACCCATTGCGAAATAAATCCAAAATTATCACAAATAGTTAGTCATAATTACAAACAACTTGAAGTTGAAAATATTAAAACACAGCAAGTTGACGGCATTGACTTTTTAAAAAATACTGATTCAAATTTCGATTGGATTTATATCGACCCATCCCGTCGCCACGACAGCAAAGGCAAAGTGTTTTTTTTAAACGACTGTTTACCCAATGTGCCCGAACATTTAGATTTACTTTTTTCACACAGTAAAAACATTATGATAAAAACCTCCCCTCTACTCGATTTTTCGGTGGGTATTGGTGAATTAAAACAGGTAAAAACCATTCATGTTATTGCTGTAAACAATGAAGTAAAAGAATTGCTTTGGATTTTAGAAGCTGGTTTTAATGGCCAAATTAGCATTGAAACTTCTAACTTAAAAAAAGAAAACACAGAGTCGTTTAATTTCATTTTAAATGAAGAAAAAACAGCCAATTCCTTTTACAGTAAACCATTAAACTATTTGTATGAGCCTAATGTGGCTATTTTAAAATCTGGAGCTTTCGATTCTATTTCTAATCAATTACAAGTATCTAAACTTCATAAACATTCTCATTTATACACTAGTGACGCACTTATAAACTTCCCTGGACGCGCTTTTCAAATAGAAAATAAGATTCCATACAATAAAAAAGAGCTCAAGAAACATCGAATTACAAAAGCCAATATTACCACGCGTAACTTCCCGGAAACGGTACAAAATATTAGAAAAAAATTCAATATAAAGGATGGTGGCGAACTGTATTTGTTTTTTACTACAGATTTAGAAGATAATAAAGTGGTACTTGTAACTCGTAAAGTGGTGTTATAAGTTTTTGATATAAGTTGAAATAAATATTTCGAAACTATTAAATAAAGCGGCAAGTAAAATTCATTTTCAAGCGGTAACTTTTACAGTAATTTCAATTAATAACTGGTATTATTTAATGCTCTTTATAGGATATTTAGGGCATAAAAAAATCTCAGACCAAAGTCTGAGATTTTTATCATTATCAATATATAAAAATTGATGCTTATTTAATATATCCGAAATTTTGGTTAATTTCTTCAGTAACATCAATAGTAGCTTGTGGAATAGCAAAAACTCTTAAATAAGGTTCTGTAGCCGATTTAGCCGTATAAGCGTCATCAAAAGTTCCAAAACGTATCATTTGTTTTCTTCGGTACATTTCCCAGTACATTTCGAAACCAATTTCGTTGTATAGCGTGGTTTCATCTAAAGCTAAAATAGGTTTACCTGGTGCATTTTCAAAAAGTGCTTCACGAGTTCTACTGGTTCTTAACATATTAATGTCGGCAAGCGCTAAAGCTGTTTCTCCTTTGCGGAAATACGCCTCGGCACGCATACAATACATTCCTCCTAAACGGTATAATGGCACATCGACCGCAGAATTTCCGTTTCCATAATTTGGATCAAATTCCCATTTAAAGTTACGAACACCACGATTAATTTGATCCTGTGAAAACACCGCTTCTACAGGATTATTAAAGTTTAAATCTGGTGTATAATCCATAGGTGTTGTGGTATTTTTTTCCATGTAAAGTTTGCTAATTGCAATGCGTCCATCATCGGTCATGTTAAAACCACCTTTTCCATCTAATGTTGGTCCGTATTGCTGTCCAACTTGCAAACCTCTGTTAAAATGCACACGCAATTTACCTGTATCGGTTCTTGTATCCTCTGCTGGCACACTTCCTGTAGTCCCGTCGTTCATAAACCAAGTACCATCGCTATATTGGTAGTAACGGTGAAAACGTGGATCATCGTGATTACCATCCCAAGTATAGTAAAACTCTGGTTCTACACAAGATCCATTTGTACCACGATTGTCTGGAGTTTGCTTTTGTGCACGTCCGGTAGACATGTATGCAAAATCGTTATCACTGCGTCTTGTATTATCATTTTCTTGAGCTACTGCAAAAATAATTTCGGTACCGTTGGTGTTATCTATTGCGAAATTATCAAAGTAGTTGCTCTCTAAACTAAAGCCACCATCGATAAGAAGTGAGGTATAATAAATCACCTTATCCATATCACTACCATTATTATCAAGCGCGGCTTCAGTAAAATTAAAACTAGAAGTTTTGTTATAACGATCTTTAAAAACTGCTCTATTTAAATACATATCGGCCAATAAAGCATAAGCTGCCTGTTTTGTAAACCGACCATTATAGGTTTGTTGATCGCCTAAATTAAGCAAGTTAGGAATTATACTTTCCACTTCAGAAATCAAGTTATCAATTTCTGTTTCAGCTTGAAGAATTTCTAAAGCAGCACCTTTAGTAAACGGATCCCTGTATGGTGCCTGATTAAATAAATCTAGCGTATTATAAACATAGAGAGCTAATAAGCCACGAGCTTCTGCTAAAAACAAATCGTAATTAGCGTACTCTGGATTTTCTTCTATAGACTCTATGGCTGTTAAAGTTTTAGTAATTCCACTTGTTAAACTATTCCAAGTTCCTGCTACTGTAGCATTATTAGTTCCCCAAGTAAACTCTGTTAAAGCGCGCCATTTTCCGCCATCGCCCCAATCGCTACCGCGGGTTGGTAACATACATTCATCGGTTGGATATTCTTGTAAACCAAATACGTTACCGTGATCGGTAAATGTTCCATTTGCTAATTGCCCATAAGCTGCTGCCATGGCACTTTCTGGATTGGAGCTTTCCCCTCCAATCACTTCGTCTATCACTTCTTCATTTAAATCTGTACAACTAAAAACAAGTGTACTAAACATGAAAACGGAAGCTACTTTTAATATTTTATTTGAAATTTTCATAAATTAAAGTTTTAAAGTTGCACCAAGTAAAAACGATCTTGAAGATGGGTAAGTCGTGTAATCAATACCAATAGATTGATTTCCTCCGGAAGCTCTTGGACTATTAATTAAAGGATCGAACCCTGAATAATTGGTGATTGTAAAAATGTTTTGTCCGCTAACATAAATATTTAAACCTTGTAACCAGTTAATTTTAAGCGCTTCGGTATCTACAGAATACCCTATTCTTGCATTATTTAAACGAATAAAATCTGATTTTTCCAGATATAATGTTGACAGTTGTGGTTGGTTAGTAAAACTAGCACCATCGTTATAAAACTCCGACAATACGTTTCTATCCGAAACAATATTGTTAATATTTAATGCTAGATTAGTATTATTAACCAGTAAGCCTCCTGTTTGACCAATAAAAGCAAGACTTAAATCCCAACGTTTATAATTTAAGTTAGTATTTAAACCAAAGGTGAAGTTTGGAAGCGCACCTTCAAATATTTGACGATCGTCACTATTGATTACCGTATCTTCATTAAAATCTTCAAAAATATCGTTTCCATCAGCATCAAAACCTAAGTGTTTTAACATGAAGAATGAACCTGCCTCGTATCCGCTTTTATAGATATTAGCAAAAACCCCAGATAAACCAGGTCCTGCAACACTTCCTGAGTATAATTCTGATACAGGTAAATCTTGAATTTCATTATTAAGAGTTGCCCCGTTAACATCGAGATTCCATGAAAAATCATCGGTTTTTACTAGGTTAGTTCCTAAAGAAAACTCAAACCCTTTGTTTACAATTTTTCCGGCTATATTTTTCCAAACGGTTGTGGTTGGACTTAAAGGTTCCGATGGTATATTTAAAATAGCATCTGTGGTTGTTTTATTGTAATAATCTAAAGAACCATATAGTTTATTGTTCCATAAACTAAAATCGACACCAATATTAAGTTGTGTTACCACTTCCCATTTTAAATCTGGGTTTGCCGTACGGTTTACGACAATACCATTGATTAAATTATAGTCATTATACAAATAATACCCACCAGAGGCAGACTGCGAATAACTTGCTTGTGTAATTTTATTTTGCACCTCTTGGTTACCAGTTTGTCCCCAACTCATTCTTAATTTTAATTGGTCAATATCATCCACTTGAGTAATAAAATCTTCATTATCTAAATTCCATCCTAAGGCAAATGAAGGAAAATAACCATATTTATTATTTTCACCAAAACGTGTAGACCCATCAGCTCTTAACGATGCTGTAAGCAAATATTTATCGTCAAAATTATAGTTTACTCTACCAAAATAAGATTGTAATTCATTTTTTTGAGCATAACCACTTACACCAGATTGCTCACCGGAATACCCTGGATTGTATTCTGGAGCAACACCTGTACCTTGTTCATCGATACCAGATAAAGCAAATGTAGTTCCTGAAAAATCGAATTGCTGATAAGAAAAACCGCCTAAAATTTCAAACTTACTTTTATCGAAACCAAAACGGTATGTTAAATAATGTTCCATGAGAACGCTTTCCGAATCTAAGTTATTTTGAACATAAGCACCGTCTGGTGTTCTATCTGTAGCATTAGGATATATTGTAGAATTTCGTTCGGAAACCGATCGATCTATACCATAATTAAATTTATAATCTAAGCCATCAATAATTCTAAAAGTAGTTTCTAGATTTCCTAAAACACGTAATGTTTTCGTATGATCGTTATAAATATGCAGCAAATACATCGGGTTGTAATTCTGGTTTAAGTTGAAGTTGGTATAATCGCCATCTTCAGTAAAAACAGGTTGAGTTGGATTTGCCATTAAAGCGTGAATAATTAACTGGCCATCTGAACCTGCATTAGCCCCATTAGGCACACCAGATTCGTTAATTTGACTCGCTGTTAAATTCACTTTTACTTTTAAACGTTTGTTATCTAAAAAAGATTCTTCAGCATTTAAACGCGCCGTAGTTCTTTTAAAATCACTAGTTTCAACAATCCCTTCTTGATCCATAAAAGATAAAGAGGTATAATAATTTCCGCTTTCTGTTTTTTTAGCGAAAGAGAAATTGTTATTACTTGTTACGGCATTACGCAATAATTCGTCTTGCCAATCGGTATTTCCTCCATGATCATAAGAAGCATCTGTAATAGCATTTCTATATTCACTAGCCGATAACACATTCGTTTTTTTAATTACAGAAGCCACACTTAAATAAGAATCTACTGTAATGGTTGCATCGCCAGTTCTTCCTTTTTTAGTAGTAATAATAACCACCCCGTTGGAACCTCTAGCCCCATAAATGGCTGCTGCTGATGCATCTTTTAATACGGTAATAGAAGCAATATCGCTCGTGTTTAAAAAGTTTAACGGATTTTTTGCGCTAGAACTCCCCAAACCTACATTAGGGCTAGCAGCACTAACATTCTCATTACTTAAAGGAATTCCATCTACCACAAATAGTGGCGAACTCCCACTTCGAATAGATCCAACACCACGTATAGAAACATTAACCCCTGCACCAGGCTCTCCATTTGTTTGCACAACCCTTACACCTGCCACTTTACCTTGTATAAGGTTATCGGGAGATACGTTAACACCTTTTTTAAAATCATCGCTAGACAACTGGCTCACCGCTCCTGTTAAATCCTTTTTTGTTTGCTCTCCGTATCCAACAATTAGAACTTCGTCTAACATGGCATTTAACGGTTTTAAAGTTATTTTTAAAGTTTCAGATGTAATTACAACATCTAAAGTTTCATAACCCACAAAAGATACTTGAAGCGTTTGCCCCATTATTGCTTGAATAGAAAATTCGCCATCAAAATTTGTTGAGGCTCCGGTAGATGTTCCTTTTAAAACAATAGTTGCGCCAGGTAAAGGCACTCCTAATTCGTCTAAAACAACTCCCGTTATTGCTTGTTGAATATTATTTTTTGAAACATTTAAATTTTTAGAATATATATTATTTGCATATCCAACTTGATATACCAATATAGATAAAACTAAAAAAGCTATGTTTTTTAGAGTAAATAAATTATTTTTAGTGTACATTTTTTTAAGTTATTGATTTTACAATGCTTAATAATTTAACCGTAGTTGTTCGAGCAACTGCGGTTTTTATTTATAAATTAGGTTGCTTTTTAGTTATTACATAAAATTGAAGTTTTAACATTTAACATTTATTTATGAACTTAGAGATTGCAAAAAAATGAAATATTAAACCGTTATGTTTTACCTTACTGTTATGTCATTATTAAATAAAATAGAATTACAAAATTTAACCAAATAACCTTAAAACATAAAAAATCAATACATTAAAACTTAATTAAAAGATAAATAGTCACAAAAATATTTATGTTTTATTTTTAATTTATTAACACAAATTTAAAACTCACCTTCTATTTTTGAGGTCTTAAAAACTGATGCTATTTATGAAAACCTATTCTATTTTACTTGTTCTATTTTTTAGTTTGAATCTATTTTCTCAGCCCGACAGTATCCCCATTAATAAGCTACAGGTTATAGGTTCCCACAACAGTTATAAAAAAGCTATTGAAGCAGATTTGTATACTTTTTTAGAAACACAAAGTGATAAAATGCAATCGTTACAATACGACCATATATCGATTCCGGAACAACTGGAATTAGGATTACGAAATTTAGAAATTGATGTTTATAGCGATATTAAGGGAGGTAAATTTGCCAAACCAAAGGGCTTACAATTTGTTGAACCCAAGGAAAATTACGATCCTAACGGAGAAATGCTAAAACCTGGATTTAAAGTTTTACACATTCCAGATATTGATTTTAGAACACATTATTACACGTTAAAATCTTGCTTAAATGCTATAAAAAAATGGTCGGATGCACACCCAACTCATGAACCTGTTTTTATTACTTTAGAAGCTAAAGACGGAGGTGAAAACAAATACGGAACAACGGCAGACCAAGTTACTGATGAATTTTTTGTAAATTTAGACAACGCATTAATTAATGGTTTAGGAGCAGATAAACTTATAACTCCAGATAGTGTTCGAGGTAATTATAACACTTTAGAAGAAGCCATTTTAAACAACAACTGGCCAACACTAAAAAATGCTCGGGGAAAATTTTTATTTATTTTAGATGATTCGAAAAGCAAACGTAGCCTATATATAAAAAATCATCCTTCATTAAAAGGTCGTGTTTTATTTGTAAATGCAGAACCAGGAACACCCGAAGCCGCAACCTTAATTAGAAATAATCCTGAAGATGAAACCATAAAGGGTTTAGTCTCTAAAGGCTATATTATTAGAACCCGTGCCGATGCCGGAACAAAAGAAGCTCGAGCAAATGATTATACTCATTTTAAGGATGCTAAAAAATCTGGCGCGCAAATTATAACTACCGATTATTATTTACCAAGCTCATTTTTTAACAGTGATTATCATATTTCATTTAAGGATAAAACCTATGTTCGCATAAACCCTATTTTTATAAAAAAGTAATCACATAGACAGAACACTCCTAACAAAAAAGGTTGAACTCCCTCATTATAGGAATTCAACCTTATTTATTTTATAATTTATCTTCTTGCTATAACCCTAACAATCGTGGTAAATACATTGAAATGGCTGGGATATAAGTAATTAAAAGAAGTACTAAAACCATAATTAATAAAAATGGAATTAATGGTTTTATAACTTGCGAAACCGACACATTGGCCACACCACTACCCACAAAGAGTATGGTTCCCACTGGTGGTGTACATAAACCAATACATAGATTAAGTACTAATACAATCCCGAAATGCACAGGATCCATACCTAATGCTACTACAACCGGTAAAAATATTGGTGTAAAAATTAAAACTGCTGGCGTGATATCCATAAACGTTCCAATAATTAATAATACTAAATTAATCACCAAAAAGATTACTATTTTATTACTGAATTGCTCCAATAAAAAACTACTAATTAATTCCGGAATACCTTCAAAAGAAAACAACCATGACATAGCCATTGATGTACAAATTAAAAACATAACTACCGCTGTTGTTTTAGCACTAGCTAATAAAATATCTGGAAAATCTTTAGGTTTAACATCCCCATAAATTAAAGCTAAAACAGCTGCATAAAGCACTGCTATAGCCGATGCTTCGGTTGCAGTAAAAACCCCGGCAACAATACCTCCAACAACAATAACCAATAATAACAAACTAAAAAAGGCTTGTCTAAAATAGGTCCAAATTAAAGCTAATGGTACGCGCTCTCCTTTAGAAAACTTTTTGGTAATAGACACAAACGCGATATACCCCATAATAGCAATCCCCAACAAAATACCTGGTAAATACCCCGCTATAAATAACGCTGCTACCGATGCTGTACCGCCACTTGCTAATGCATATACAATAAGAATATTACTTGGTGGAATCAATAAACCTGTGGTTGACGATGTAATATTTACAGAAGCACTAAATTGTCTAGGGTAACCTTCCTCTTCCATTCTATCCGTCATAATACTCCCAATAGCAGAAGTTGCAGCAATAGCCGACCCCGAAATAGCACCAAATAACATAGATGCTAATACATTTACATAGGCCAAACCTCCTGGTAAACTCGCCACTAGTGATTTTGCAAAGTTTATTAATCGGTTGGCTATACCACCACGTTTCATAATTTCACCAGCCAATACAAAAAATGGAATGGCCAAAAGGGCAAAACTATCAATACCGGTTGTCATTCGTTGTGCAATGGTGGTTAACCCAGGCATTTTATCAATATTTAACAATAAACTTAGTGTTGTAGAAATGCCAATACTATAAGCTACGGGTACTTTCAACATTAATAGTGTAAAAAAACTCGCAAATAAAACGATAATACTTATTACTTCAATACTCATAATTATTCGGTTATTTTGTTTATTCGGTTATTTTGTTAGCATTTATTTTCCCTAAGTGATACACGGAAAAACACATCATGAAAAGGCCACTAATAGGTAAAATGGCATATATATATCCTAGCGGAATACGCAATGTCCCAGATAATTGACCTAAGTGCAACGTGGTGTAAACCAAATTAAAACCACCAATAACCATAATTATTAATGCGAATAAAAAAATACAAACCTCTATAAAAAGGAGTGCTTTTTTCTTAGTCTTGGACGAAAATTTTTGATACAAAAAATCCATAGACAAATGTTCTCGTTTTCCACTAAGATAAGCTGCTCCAAGAATGGATAACCATATTAATGAAAATCGTGCTAACTCTTCGGTAAATGCAAACGAGGTATTAAATAAATATCTTGAAAACACCTGACTTAATACATCTATAACCAATAAACCGAATATGAAAACTAAAATAACTTCCATGATCCGACACACTTTATTAAAAAGAATATCTGCTTTTTTCATACTTATTGATTTTTAATTTTGTTAATCATTTCGCTCATTTCTGGGTGTTCTTTTAGGAAACCTTCTAACACCGATTTTGATTGCTCTTGAAACAACGATTTTTCTGGAATAATAATTTCTACCCCAGCTTCTTTAGCTTTAGCCATAGATGCGTCTACAGATTGTTGCCAAAACACTTTTTCTGCCTGAGACGATTCATCTGCAGCTTCTTGCACCCATTGTTTTTCTTGATCGTTTAATTTATCCCAAAATTTTGTACCAATTAACAGTACATCTGGAACGGATGAGTGCTGATCCAAAGTGTAATATTTACTCACCTCGTAATGATTTGACGACACAAATGATGGTGGATTATTTTCAGCACCATCTACCACACCTTGTTGTATAGCCGTATACAATTCACCATAAGCCATTGGTGTTGGCGAACCTCCTAAAGCTTCAACCATATTAATAGCCATTTGATTATTCATCACCCTAATTTTTAAACCTTTTAAATCTTTAGGGGTACGAATAGCTTTATTAGACGTATAAAAACTGCGGCTTCCTGCATCATAATAACACAATCCTCTTAACCAAAACTTACTACCTTTTTGCAAAATAGCTTTTCCCACTTCTCCTTCTAGCACCTCAAATTGATGTTGTTTATCTCTAAACAAATAAGGGATTCCTAAAATGTGATATTCTGGCACAAAATTAGACAAGGTTGCGGCACTTACTTTAGTTACAGCCACACTTCCTATTTGAAGCAATTCTAAAACTTCACGTTCGGAGCCTAATTGGCCATCGGGAAAAATTTTAATTTTTATTTTTCCTCCCGATTTTTCATTTAAAGCTTTTTGAAATTCCAAAATTCCTTTATGAACAGGGTGTGTTTGCGGTAATGTATGTGCCAAGTACATCAATTTAACTTCTTCGTTTTTCTTGCATCCCTGCAAAACGAACAAAATTAAAAAGGCACATATTATTTTATTCATCATTCCTATTTAGTTTAGTGGTTTTTAGTCTATTTTTTAAAGTTAAAATAATTAACAGCGTTAAAATAACAAATGTTTTGAATTATTTTTCCTATAAATTCTAAATCATTTGGAATTAATCCTTTTTTAACATCTTCTGCCATTAAATCGCATAAAATTCGTCTAAAATATTCATGTCTTGGAAAAGATAAAAAACTTCTACTATCGGTTAGCATACCCACAAAACGACTTAATAGCCCCATGTTTGAGAGTGTATTGAGTTGTTTTTCCATACCATCTTTTTGGTCTAAGAACCACCAACCTGATCCCCATTGCATTTTTCCTGGAGTATCGGCACTTTGAAAATTCCCCATCATGGTGGCAAATACTTCATTTTGCGACGGATTTAAATTATAGGTAATAGTTTTTGCTAATTGATTTGTAGACTCTAAGGTCTTAAATAAAGCCGACATAAATTCTGCTGCAGGAAAATCGCCAATAGAATCGCACCCTGCATCTAACCCAATTTGGGCTTCTAATCTGGTATTATTATTTCGAAGTGACCCTAAATGATATTGTTGCGCCCAATCAAATTCGTGATATTTTTTTCCTAAATACACAAATAAAAATGAGCGATATACTGTTATTTCATTTGGAAATAGTGTTTCTCCTTTTAATTTTTTATTAAAAATAAAGGCTACATCTTCATAAGTATAATCTACTATTTCTAGATATTCGCCCAATCCAAAATCTGATAAACGACAACCTAAACTATCAAAATAAACTATACGTTGGTCTATAGCTTTTAAGAAACTATCAAAAGAATCAATTGTAATTTCTGATGCATTTCCTAAACGAATTAAATAATTAGAAAAGCTTGGTTTACCTATCCAAAATAAATTATCGGATCTAAATGTTGGCAATACTTTAGTATAAAAACCGCGCTCTGAAATTTCTTTGTGATATATTAAATCATCGGCAGGATCATCAGTTGTACAAACCACCTCCACTTTCATATCTTCTAAAAGCTGTGCCGGTGTTTTGTGCTCTAAAATGCTATTTGCTTTTTCATAAATAGCTTCTGCCGTACTAGGTTGCAGAATATCATCGATATCAAAATAACGTTTTAACTCTAGTTGCGTCCAATGAAACAAAGGGTTTCTTAAAGTATAAGGCACGGTTTCTGCCCAGCTCAAAAATTTATCTTTTGAAGATGCTGCTCCAGTGATATTAAATTCTTGAATACCATTAGCTCGCATACCTCGCCATTTATAATGATCGCCTTTTAACCAAACTTCTGTTATATTTTTTACAGGTTTATTTTCGGCAATTTGTTTAGCTGATAAATGATTGTGATAATCTATTATAGGTAAATCTTTAGCGTACTGATGATATAAGGTTTCAGCAACTTCAGAATTCAATAAAAAATGATCTGTTATTAAATTTTTTGAATTTATTGTACTCATAATTATATACTTTTAGATATACCAAACTCTAAACCTCTCAACTCAGCCAAACCACGTAATCTTCCAATTCCAGAATACCCCGGATTTGTTTTCTTATGTAAATCGTCTAACATTTGATGTCCGTGATCTGGTCGTACTGGAATTAAGGCATCTTTCATACCCGCAGCTTTCCGGCGTCTTTCTTCTAAAACAACCGCTTTTACTACGCTATACATATCCACATCGCCTTCTAAATGGTTTGCTTCATAAAAATTCCCTTTCGCATCACGTTGGGTACTTCTAAAGTGTAAAAAATGAACTCGATCGGCAAAACGCTCGAATATTTGCACCAAATTATTATCGGCACGCACGCCTAAAGATCCCGTGCAAAAAGTAATTCCATTAGCTCTATCTGGCACTTGTTCAAATAAATAAGCATAATCTTCCTCGGTACTCACCACTCTTGGCAATCCTAAAATTGGATAAGGCGGATCATCTGGATGAATACACATTAGCACCTCGTTTTGTGAAGCTACAGGAATAATTTCTTTTAAAAATGCAGCTAAATTTTCTCTTAATTTTTGCGCATCAATATCGGCATAAGTATCCAATATGGTTTGAAATTGCTCTAGGGTATACCCTTCTTCAGCACCTGGCAATCCTGCAATAATATTATTAATTAATTGTGTTTTTTCTTCTTCGGAAAGTTTATCGGCGTAAACTTTAGCTTCGGCTTGTAATTCTGAAGAATAATCTTGTTCTGCACCTGGACGCTTTAATAAAAACAATTCGAAAGCTGCAAAAGCAACTACATCAAAACGAAGGGCTTTAGAACCATCTTCTACTTCAAAGGCTAAATCTGTACGTGTCCAATCTAACACAGGCATAAAATTGTAACATACAATATGTATCCCACAACTAGCTAAGTTTTTAATACTGGTTTTATAATTTTCAATATATTCTTGAAAATTCCCTGTTCGTGTTTTAATGGTTTCGTGTACAGGAATACTTTCTACAACACTCCAAGTTAACCCCGTTTTTTCAATGATAGATTTTCTTTTTTCAATTTCATCTACTGTCCAAACTTGTCCATTTGGAATGTGATGTAATGCCGAAACAATTCCTGTTGCTCCTGCTTGTTTAATATCGGTTAAAGATACGGGATCATTTGGTCCGTACCAACGCCATGTTTGTTCCATAATTTTATATTTTTTTAAACAACTAGATTTTTAAAGTCTCCGCTGCTTGTTGTTTTATTTTAAACACCACTATAAGCACTAAATCCACCATCAATAGGAATAACAACCCCTGTTACAAATGATGCACCTTCACCACATAACCACAACGTTGTACCAACTAAATCTTCTGGCTCACCAAATTTCCCCATTGGCGTTTGTTCTATAATTTGATTACCACGAGGGGTTAAACTACCATCGCTTTCGGTAAGTAAACTTCTATTTTGATCGGTTAAAAAGAAACCGGGTGCTAGGGCATTTACACGAATGCCCACTTTAGAAAAGTGAACAGCTAACCATTGCGTAAAGTTAGATACCGCTGCTTTGGCTCCACTATATGCAGGTATTTTTGTTAATGGTGTAAAGGCATTCATAGATGAAATATTTAAAATACTACAGCCTTCTTTACCTACCATATCTTTGGCAAAAACTTGAGTTGGTAATAAGGTTCCTAGAAAATTTAAATCGAATACAAATTTAATTCCTGTTGGATCTAAATCGAAAAAAGACTTAAAACCTTCTGTTTTATTTTCTAAATCGGCTTCAGAAAAATGTGGGTTAGAGGTTGTTCCTAAAGGATGGTTTCCTCCAGCTCCATTTATTAAAATATCGCAAGCTCCTAGTTTAGCATGTACTTCGCTCTTGGCAGCTTCTAAAGATTCTTTTTCCAAAACGTTGGCTGCAACACCTACTGCTATCCCTCCGTTATCAATAATTTCTTTAGCAATAATATCTGCGGCTTCTTTACGCAAATCGAGAACGGCTATTTTATGGCCTTCTTTTGCTAATGCTTTTGCTAATGCGCCACAAATAACGCCTCCTGCTCCTGTTAAAACAATTACTTTACTCATAAGTTTTGATTGTTGATTTTTTCTTTATTTTTGCGCTTTCGTGTACGCACACACAAATATAACGAAAAAAAATAGTGTGCGCACACAAAAACTAAATAATTATTACTAAATTGCTTGATCTTAATAGCTAGAATGCTTCACATAAACTTAAATTTAATTAATGATTACTATAAAAGATATTGCTAAAGAAGCCCAAGTTTCGGAAGGCACAGTAGATCGTGTTATTCACAACCGCGGTGGAGTATCTAAAAAAACAGAAGCAAAAATAAGGACTATTCTCGAACGTCATAATTTTAGTGTAAACCCTATTGCTAGTGCATTGGCCATGAAAAACAAGTATGTAATTGCCACCTTAATGCCTACACACAACGCTGACGATATTTTTTGGAAATCGCCTTATTTAGGCGTTTTAAAAGCTGCAAACGATGTAAAAACATCAGGCATACTAGTCAATCATTTTTCTTTTAATCAATGCGACCCACACTCCTATTTTGAAAGTTTTAAAACCCTGTTAAAATCGAAACCAACTGCCGTGATTATGGTTCCCAATTTTTCTAAAGAAACAAAACAAATTGTATCACTTTTAGAAAGCAAAAATATTCCTTATTTATTTTTGAATATTGATATTGATGGATTTAATAATATGGCTTTTGTTGGGCAAGATTCAT
This sequence comes from Algibacter pacificus, assembly GCF_008033385.1. Lineage (GTDB taxonomy): Bacteria > Bacteroidota > Bacteroidia > Flavobacteriales > Flavobacteriaceae > Algibacter > Algibacter pacificus. The sequence goes on from NZ_VOGY01000004.1 coordinate 81,703, forward strand.
ACACTGCTGGATATATTGCAGGCAAATTAATTCATTCTAAAAACCAAACGGGGCCTTTTTTAATTATTCAAGCCCGCCATAACATTACTAAAAACAACGCGGTTTCTAATAGAATTAAAGGGTTTAATGATTATTTTTTAAAAAACAACATAGCCTCTAAAACACAAACCCTAAAACTTGATAGCTTAGATAATTCTTTGGAAACAAAAGAAAAAATAAACAGCTATTTAATAGACAACCCTGAAATTAAAGGCATTTTTGTTCCTTCGAGTCGAATTTATATTATTGTCGATTGTATTGAAGCCAAAACACTAAAAAATCTAGAATTAATTGGGTTTGATAATACCCCACAAAACATTGCTTGTTTATTAAACGATTCGGTAGCTTTTTTAATTTCTCAAAAACCTTTCGACCAAGGTTATGAATCGGTTCGAATGCTAACCGATTATTTAACTCAAAATAAAATACCAAACCCTAAAACGTTTTTACCTATCGATATTCTTATAAAAGAAAACGTGAAATATAATGAACGTAATGCATTTGTTTTTGAAAAAGAAGACGGTATAAATTAGCTCTTTTCTTCTTTAGACCGTTTAATAATAGCTTTTAACCTCTGTTTTCTTAAAGCTACTTCGGCTTTTTTCTTATTCTTCTTTTGCTCCATTAATCTAGAATGTTTAGCCTTATTTTTGGTATTTTTATCGCGTCCTGTTTTCGCCATAATTCTACTTAGATTTTAATAATTTATTTTGCTCTTCCATTAAATTGGTCAGCTTTGTTAAAAGCTCGATATCTTTAGGCGTTGTTACTGTTTTATCCTCAGAATCTTGTGCTTTATTACGTAATCTATTCATAAATTTTACCACAATAAAAATAGTAAAACCTATAATTAAAAAATCGAATAAAGCCTCGCCTAAAGCACCATATCCAATAGCGACTTGATCGGTTATTATTTTTCCCGAAGGATCTAAAACTGCTTCTTTGAGTATTAGGCGTTGATCTTGAAAATTAACACCACTAGTTAATAAGGTTAATGGCGGTAAAATGACTTTTTTTGCCAAAACATCGATAACTTTATTAAAGGCAGCACCTATAATAATCCCGACTGCCATATCCATCATATTACCTTTTACGGCAAACTCTTTAAATTCTTTAAATAACTTCATATCTCATTTGTATTATTTACAAATATATTAGTTTGAAATTTTAATTTTCTGCACTTTCAAAATTAAAGCTCTTAATATAATGGATAACGCACATATCTTTCAAATTATAACCTAATAGATAAATATTTTTAAATATTACCTTTTAAAGGAATAAAATTAAATATTCTATTTTAAAGGAATATATTTTGTTATAAAGAAGAAAAGTAATACATTTGATAAAGCAGTATAAAATTACAATGATTAGTATAATAACCGGAGATATTATAAACTCGAAATCTAGCGAACCAAAAAAATGGCTAAATACGCTAAAAGCCGTGTTAACCCAATACGGAAGCCAACCTACGCAATGGGACATTTTTAGAGGGGATAGTTTTCAATTAGAAACAAAACCAGAAGCGGCATTAAAAGCTGCTATTTTAATAAAATCGAGTATAAAACAATTCAAAAATATGGATGTTAGAATTGCTATAGGACTTGGAGAAAAAACATATTCATCCCATAAAATAACAGAATCTAACGGTACTGCTTTTATAAATTCTGGCGAATGTTTTGATGCTTTAAAGAAAACAACACTTGCTATAAAAACACCTTTTAATGCTTTCGACACACAAATTAATCTGATGTTTGAATTAGCTTTATTGACCATAAATAATTGGACACCAACCTCTGCCAAACTTATAAAAACAGCTTTAGAACACCCCGAATTCACTCAAGTAGAACTCGCTAATCACTTTGAAACGACGCAAAGCAACATTAGCAAAGGCCTAAAACGCGGTGGTTTCGACGAGATTTCAAAATTATTACACCATTACAACGCTCAAGTAAACATGCTATGATTATACTTTTCATAAAACTGATACTCGCTCATTTTATAGGAGATTTCCTTTTACAACCACAAAAATGGGTAACTCATAAAGAAACCTACAAACACAAGTCTAAATACTTGTACTTTCATGTATTGGTGCATTTTGCTGCGTTACTCATTGTTTTACAATTCAATTTTAAATACGGACTTGGGTTTCTCATTATAGTAGTATCACATTACATTATCGACCTTATCAAACTCAAACTAAACACAAAATCGAACGCCAGATTATTATTTGGATTAGACCAATTGGCCCATTTCATAATTATCGCCATTGTAGTGAGTATTTATAAACCCTATGCTTTAAACATCAACTCGTTATATAACCCCAAATTCTTACTCTTAATTACTTCTATCTTAGGCGTTACCGTGGTGTCAACTATTATTATGAAAATTGTAATTTCAAAATGGTACTTTAAAGAAGATAACAGCAACCTATCTTTACAAAATGCTGGCGCTTTTATCGGCATTCTCGAACGCCTTTTTGTTTTTGTTTTAATTATCTCGCACCATTGGGAAGGCATTGGCTTTTTAATAGCTGCAAAATCGGTGCTTCGTTTTAGTGATTTATCAAAAGCAAAAGATCGTAAACTTACAGAATACATTCTTATTGGCACCTTATTAAGCTTTGGTTTAGCGGTACTTATCGGAATTATCTACGAGTATCTTTTCACCTTAATGAGTTAAATTATTTTCTGAATTTTAAAACAAATAAATTTTCATTTTTTCAATAAAAAATAATAAACCAAACACCTTCTTTCAAGAAAAAAAGTTTATTTTAAACACTTATTAAAACACCCTTTTATATGTCGGCAAAACAACTAGTAATTAAAAGCAAATATCTAATCTTATTGATAAGTTTCATAAGTGTTTTTAGCTGCGATAGAACAAAGGAAATCAGCTCTATAAACACTGAAAACTGGACTAAACGCGAAGCAAAACTTAATGCAAACGACTCGCTAGAATACGGAAAATCGTACCTATCGATTTATTCGCAAATTTACAGCATGTCGGAACATAAAACCCATAACTTAACGTCTATGGTAAGTTTAAGAAACACGAGCGACACCGACACAATTTACATACTAAAAGCCAAATATTTTGACACCCACGGGAAGTTAGTACGCTCTTATTTTAAAGGTCATCCTATTTTCTTGGCGCCTATGGAAACCTGCGAAATTATTATCGACGAAATAGACAACACGGGCGGCACGGGTTCTAATTTTATTTTCGAATGGAAAACTCCTATAAATTGCCCAGAACCGCTTTTTGAAGGTATCATGAATTCTACCGTCGGGCAACAGGGTTTATCCTTCACCACACAAGCTAAACGTATTAAATAGTTCGGCTTCAAAAGCATCCTTATTTCTAAACTGTTAAAGTAAAGCTTCTCGTAAAATACTAACGGGGTGTTTCGCCCTACGTTTTGTTCCATCCTTTATTTGATGTCTGCAACTGGTGCCGTTTGCCGCTATTATCGTGCTTTCGGGTGCTTTTAAAACCGCAGGAAATAAGGTTTGATTTCCAATATTCATACTCACCTCATAATGTTCTTCCTCGTAACCAAAACTTCCTGCCATACCGCAGCAACCACTTGGAATAATAGTAACTTTATAATTTTTAGGAAGATTCAATACAGAAAAACTAGATAGCTGATTGCTCTGTGCTTTTTGGTGGCAATGCCCATGAAACTTAATCACTTTTGATTCTAATGTAAATTGTGCTGCGGTGATATGCCCCAATTCTATTTCTTTTTGAAGAAATTCCTCTATTAAAAACGTGTGTTTTGCTATCGCTTTCGCGGAAGATTTATCGTCTGCTAATTTTAAATATTCATCTTTAAACGTTAAAATCGCCGAAGGTTCAATGCCCACTAAAGGCGTCTCATTGATAATGATATTTTTATAAATAGCTACATTTTTATTAGCCACCGATTTGGCTTGTTCCAAAAAACCTTTTGATAAAAACGTTCGTCCAGATTCTGCACTTTTAACCATCTCAACCTTATAATTTAACGCTGTTAAAAGGGCGATGGCATCTTCACCTATTTCGGTATCTAAATGATTGGTAAATTCATCATTAAACAGGTAGATTTTTTTAATATAATTTTCTTCTACTAATTGTTCTTTAAAATCTGTATAAACTTTATTTAAACTTTTTCGTGAAATTAAAGGCAAGTTCCGTTCTTTAGCCACTCCAAAAGATTTTTTAAGTAGTGACGATGTCAATCTATTAGAAAATACAAAATTTGTAAGCCCAGGAAACACGCTTCCATAACCATTCAATTTATTATTAAAAGCAAATAACTTGGTCCGTAATGATGTGCCATTTTCTTTTTGATACTGATACAAAAACTCCGCTTTTAAACTCGCCACATCTACACTACTAGGGCATTCGCTGGAGCAGGCTTTACAGCTTAAGCATAAATCGAAAACCGATTTGAGTTCTTCATGATTGAACTTATTTTTTTTATCTGAATTTGTTAAAAATTCACGCAAGGCATTCGCTCGCGCTCTAGTGGTATCTTTTTCATTTCTTGTGGCACGGTAACTTGGGCACATAGTGCCTCCAAACTCTGGAAGTTTCCGGCAATCGCCCGATCCATTACATTTTTCGGCGGCACGCAAAATGCCTTGCGATTCCGAAAAATCGAGCATTGTTTTTATTTCAGGCTCTACCCGATCTACTTCATAGCGCAACGCTTTATCCATAGGAAAAGCATCCACAATTTTACCTTCATTAAAAATATTATTGGGATCAAAAAGTGATTTTACACGCTTTATTAATTGGTAATTATTTTCACCAATCATTAAAGGAATAAACTCGGCTCGAACAATACCATCGCCATGTTCGCCACTCATAGACCCCTTATATTTTTTTACTAAATGGGCAACATCGGTGGTTATTTTTCTAAATAACAGCACATCCTCACTTGTCTTTAAATTCAAAATAGGCCGTAAATGCAATTCACCTGCCCCAGCATGCGCATAATAAATAGCCTCTTGCTTATACCCTTTCATTAAGGCTGAAAATTCGGAAATATAATTAGCCAAATCGGGTAAAGCTACTGCGGTATCTTCAATACAGGCTGCCGATTTTTTATCGCCAATAATATTTCCAAGCAACCCTAAACCGGCACTTCGCAACTGGTTGGCTTTATCTATTTCATCGCCTTTTAATAAGGGCAATGCATAACTTAATCCCGTTTCAGCAATGGCTTCAACTAAATGACTTGCTAATATTTCAGCATCAGCTAAAGTATCCGCTTTTATCTCACACATCAAAATAGCTTTGGGATCGCCCACAATAAATTGTCTATTTTCCTCTTGTGTTTTATTCTGTTTTGTACAATCTAAAATGGTTTTATCCATCATTTCGCAGGTGTACAAATTGTGTTGCATGGTTAATTCCACCGCATTTAAGCAATTTTCAATACTGGTAAAATGCGCCGCAACCATAATAGATTCCTTTGGTGGTAACTTATCGAGTTTTAAGGTTATTTGAGTTGTAAAAGCCAAAGTTCCTTCACTTCCCGACAAAAGTTTACACATATTAAAAGGCTCTAAACTATTGGAGAACACATCGGATTTTATCAATTCATCAATAGCATATCCTGTATTTCTTCGGTGAATTTCTGGTTTTGGAAAGTTTGTTTTTATTTCATTTTGAACCGTATCTGATGCCAACTCCTCATAAAGTGTTTTATAAATTCGGCCTTCTAAAGAGGATGCTTTTGTTTTCTTCAGAAAATCTTCCGAAGATAATTCTCCAAAAACAGCTTCGCTACCATCACTTAAAATGGTGTGCATTTCCAAAACCTTATCGCGTGTTACTCCATATTGAATCGAGGTCGTTCCGGAGGAATTATTACCAACCATACCACCAATCATACACCGATTTGAGGTAGACGTGTTAGGACCAAAAAAAAGTCCGAACGGTTTTAAGTAATTATTTAAAGCATCGCGCACTACCCCAGGTTGTACGGTAATAGTTTGTGCTTTTTCGTCAAAATCTAAAATTTCAGTAAAATATTTAGAAACATCCACCACAATGCCTTTACCTACACATTGCCCTGCCAGCGATGTACCCGCCGTTCGCGGGATTAAAGACACTTTGTTAATCTTAGCGTAATTAATTAAGTGGATAATATCTGCTCGGTTTTTTGGGTAAGCCACCGCCAAGGGTAACATTCTATAAACCGATGCGTCGGTAGCGTAAATAGATTTTATTAAATTATCGAAAAGTAATTGACCCGATAACACTGATTTTAAAGCAATTAAAGATTTGTACATAAAAAATAGTTCATTCTATAAATATAAATACATTTTTGGCGTTATTTTTGCCTATTCCAAATTTAAAGTCTATTAAAACATTTCTTTAACATAAACATGAAATACATTAAACTATGAAAAAATTATTTTTATTATCCATTACTATATTAGGTTTTACCTTTGTATCCAATGCACAAGACATTGCCGATCACGCATTAGGTTTACGTTTTGGAAGTAGCGATGGTTTAGGCGCTGAAATTTCATACCAACATGCTTTAAGTGATAGCAACAGAATTGAAGGTGATTTAGGGTGGCGAAACAACGATAGCTACAATGCCTTTAAAATTACAGGTTTATACCAATGGGTTATGCCTATAGACGAGGCGCTTAACTGGTACGTTGGTGCTGGTGGAGGACTAACTTCTTTTTCTGGAAAAAATGGACTAAAAGGCACCAATAACACTGGTATTTTTATAGCTGGAGATATAGGTTTAGAATATGCTTTTGATTTCCCTCTACAACTATCTCTTGATTTTCGTCCAGAATTTGGAAGTAACGATTTTACAGATAATACTCTTTTCGATATTGCCCTAGGGGTTCGTTATCAATTTTAAAAAAATAAATTTCATTATTTAAGCGTCTTTTTTTAAGGCGCTTTTTTTATATAATAAATTCAAGTTAACAAAAAGTATTAAATATTTTATAAAATATACCAAAACCAAATAAATGTACGTTTGTAATTATTACTTTTAAAGTATCTTTGATACTGTAATTAATTACTCTTTAAATGAACAACTTTTTGAAACGTTTAATACTTATCCTTTTTGCTATTGCTTTAGGTTTATTTTTATATTCCACTTTTGTTGAAAACATTTTCGCGAAGCGCTTAAGCCCTAAAGACACCGTTAAATTCGAATTAAACGATTTAGAACTAAAAGTGTTTTACAATCGTCCATTTAAAAAGAATAGAAAAATTTTTGGAGGTTTGGTTCCTTACAATCAAGTTTGGAGAACTGGAGCAAATGAGGCCACTACTTTTGAAACCAACAAAGCACTTGAAGTAGCCGGCATGCCTTTACCCGCAGGAAAATACACCTTATGGACCGTTCCAAAAGATTCGGTTTGGACCGTAATTTTTAACTCGAAACAATACTCTTGGGGTGTCGATTCTGAAATGAAACCTATGTGGGATCCTAATTACGATGCATTAAACATAGAAGTTCCTGTACAGAATTTAAACAAACCGGTTGAACAATTCACCATTGCTTTTGATAATTCTACGGATAATCTATTTTTAACTATGGCTTGGGATGTGATTAAAATTTCTGTTCCGCTAAAATAAATTTAAACGTACTTGAAATCCTCGGCATGTACGTAGCCAATTATTTACTCGGTTTTAACAAACCGTTTCAATAAGTATTTTGCCTGTTTGTAGAAAATAAACCCAGAAAAGGCTCCAAAAGTTAAGCCACACAAAATATCTAACGGATAATGCACGCCAACATAAATGCGACTAAAGGCAACCACCAAACTCCAAAAAACCATAAAATAAATTAAATTTTTATAAAAAGGTTTTAACGTTAAGCCTGCAAAAACAGCTGCTCCCATAGTATTAGAGGCATGCCCAGAAAAGAAACCATACTTACCACAACGCACTGCTATAAAGCGCACACGATCTACTAAATCTTCCGCTCCACAAGGTCTCGGACGTTGAAATCCTCGTTTAAACACATTGGTAATTTGATCTGTAAACGTAACCATTAATGCGATAACAATAACAAAAACCAACATCGATTTTAGTCCAAATTTCTTATACAATAAATATAACAACACGGCATATAAGGGAATAAAAGTGAGCTTATCGGTAATCGTTAACCATAATCCATCCCAGGTCTCAGACCCTAAATTGTTTAAGAAAACAAATAATTCAGTATCGTAATGTAAAAGTTGATCTATCATTATAATTTATTTTGGCGTTACCACGACGGTTAGGGTTTTACTATTTCTACCTCAATTATTCGTCGTATTTAGCAATTTCTGCATCATAAAAAGCAGTCGCTTCTTTAATGGCATTTTCAGTTTCCATTTCTAATTCGGCTTGGTCTTCAGCATCAAAATCCTCAAACCATTCTACCTCATCATCTTCAAGGTTAATAATAAACCTAGGAAATTCGGTATGAATTACAAAAATAGCATTCGGATATTCCGTATTATCGCCTAATATAAATTTTGGTAGTGTCATGTTATGTTCTGTTGTTACTTGTTGGACAAAATTAACCTTTTTGATAAATAATTGAACCTTAAAAACAATAAAATAGAAGCAGTTGTTAAACCGGCTAATAAGCCAAGCCAAATTCCAAAACTTCCGTAAGCTTCTTCTTTTCCAAAAAACCAACTAATTGGGAATCCCACAATCCAATAGGCTATAAAAACTAAAATCATCGGGATTTTTACATCTTGTAATCCTCTTAAAGCCCCTAAAAACACGACTTGAATACTATCGCTTATTTGGAAAATAGCTGCTGCAACCATTAACTTAGAAGCGATACTTATTACTTCCGAATTATCGGCTAAATTTTTAAGATCATCTAAATCCACATATAATCTTGGTAAATAATCGTGTAATACAAAAAACATCAAGGCAAAACCAAACGCAATAATAACACCTAATAAAAAGATAGAAAATGCAATTCGTCTTAAATCGATATAGTTTTTTAACCCTTTCTGGTTTCCAACACGTATCATACAAGCTACGCTTAACCCCATGGCAACCATAAAGGTCATAGACGATAAGTTTAAAGCAATTTGATTTGCGGCCTGCGGATTTTTACCTAATAAACCACTTAGCCAAACTGCCGATGTAAAAATACCAACTTCGAAAAGCATCTGCATAGCACTTGGTGTTCCTAAATTGATGATTTTTTTAAGCATTAATTTATCCAGTACAAAAAACTTAATATTTGTAACAAAGCGCTTAGATTTCTTTTTTCCTTTTAATAAAAACCAGAGATACCACACCATTACAAATCTAGAAACTAAGGTACCATAAGCCGCACCAATTATACCCATTTCTGGAAAACCGAATTTCCCGAAGATTAGCAAATAATTCAAAACAACATTAATCACGTTACCTAAAATGGTAGCATACATGGGAAATTTAGTTAAGGATAACCCGTCGCTAAACTGTTTAAATCCTTGAAAAACAATTAGAGGAATAAGTGAAAACGCCACTAAATCTAAATATGGAATAGCCAATTCTACAACCTCAACAGGCTGCTGCATTAAATACATTAATGGTTTTGCGAAAAACACTAACAAAAACAACAAAATCCCTAAAACTGTGCATAAAAACAAACCGTGTTTAAACGCCGATTTTCCTTTTATAAAGTTTTTCTCGGCATCGGCTTCTGCAATTAATGGCGTTATGGCCGTTGAAAACCCAATACCCAGCGACATAGCAATAAACATAAAACTATTACCAAGCGACACCGCAGCAAGTTCGGCGGTTCCTAATTGCCCAACCATAACATTATCCATAAAGCTCACAAAAGTATGGCCAAGCATACCGAGCATTACAGGTGCGGCTAATTGCCAATTGTATTTAAATTCTTTAGTGTAGTTGGATAATTGCATGGCGCAAAAGTAATCTTATGCTTTGTTAGTTACAAGCAACGCACGAATGAAAATTCGATAAAAAAAGGCAACTTTATATTTCGTGCACCACTCAATATTGAACTTTATAAAATTGATCACTATTTTTCATGAAATTTCTAATAAAAAAACACCCAGATTTAATTATTTATAGACTACAAACTGTTAATAATAATTTTGTAATCTATGTTTTTACATCAATTTCCTTTCCTTGCGCACCGGAAAGCCCTACCAAAATAGTTTGAGCCAAGACAAGTGAAAAACTGAGTTTGAGTTGTGGAGAATAAAAAAGAGCCTTCCCAAAAAGACTCTTTGATTTTTGAGTTATTGTCCCCTGATTTTAATGATTAACGTCTTTTGTTTCAATAGATTGATTCATTACCATTCCGTGGTCGTATTTGCAACACCCAGGTAAACCATCATATGCTTCTTCATCACCTGCTACCTTTTCTGTATCGTAACCTGAAGCTGCGATTGCTTTATGAATTGCCAGTGCATCAGTTTTTGAATCATCAAAGGTCACATCAATTTTCTTTTTATCGACATCCCAATTCGCAGTTACAACACCATCAACACGATTAACTGCTTTTTCGATAGTACTCTTGCACATTCCGCAATTACCTCTAACCCCAAAAGACAGCTGTGTCATTGCCATCTCTTTTACCCCTTCTGTAGTTGTGGTTTCTGTTTCTTTTTTGGTTTCGTTTTTACAACTTGTTACACCTAATGCTGCTATTACAGCAATACTTAAAATTAGTCTCTTCATTTTTAAAAATTTAATTGTTATTATTCTATTACTTGTTTTACTTCACCACAGGTTAGCATGGCACTGCCAAAATATGGATTGATTACTTTTTCCTCTTTACTCAACCAATATGCACCTTTATTGTTATCTGCCATAGGGCAAAATTCTACATAGGCCTTTTGATTGACACCAAATAGTTGAACAGCATTAATTAGGCGTGATGACAAATGCTTGAAATGATCTCTTTGTGATTTTATATCGTGCGTTTCAGAAATTGAAGTTGCAGAAGATTTTATGTCGCCTTCTAATGACATCCAATGGTTATGCGCCTTATTATTTGATAACAATTTCATATCTACTTTGGTTAAATTGTTTAGTAAAGTTGAGGCGCTTGCTGAAGTATTTTTTGAATCTTCGCTTACTAATGCATTTTTTAAATTGATATACGCATTGTAAACACTATTTAACTGTTGTTGAAATTTCGCTGATACATCCAAACGCTTATTCATATTAGTGTGGTTCTCTTCTTTGTTAAGTGAATGGTTATCCATGCCTAAATGACCTTCGTGTCCAGTCAATACTTTAGCACTTCCTTTATTCATCATAGATTTTTTTCCTTGTAATTGTGCTGCGGCATCAACCGTAAATGTTCCGTTAGTTACTATTTCATTCCCAGCAAATATTCCTTCTAAAACTTCATATTCATTACCCATTTGATTGCCTAATTTAATTTCACGCATTTCAAAAACGGGTTGGTCTGGACTTGTTTTAAGGTATACTACAGAACGCTCTCCTGTCCATAACACAGCAGATTTAGGAATTGTTAATGCGTCATTGTTGTTTGCTGAAGCACCTTCAACATTTGCGGTTACAAACATTCCAGGTTTAAATACATCATCTTCATTACTTAAAACAACACGCAGGGTTACGGTTCTTGTTTTAGTGTTTAAAACAGGATCTATAAAATCGACTTTACCTTTAAACTCTTTATTAGGATAAGCATTGCTTGTTATCATAACTTGCTGCCCTTTTTTAAAGCGATCAATCTGGTTTTCATAAACATCAAAGTTTCCCCAAACTGTACTGAGATTGGCTAGTTTTAATAAAGGCTGACCTTGTTTGATGTAATCGCCTTGTTCCACCAATTTTTCGGTAACAGTTCCTGAAATGGTTGCATACACAGGAATGTTTTCTTTGACTTTACCGGTTTCTTCAATCTGATTAATTTGATTTTCAGAGAGTTTCCAAAGTTTTAATTTATTGCGTACTGCTTTGTATAAAGCAGGTTGCGATTCTTTTAATGAAGCTGCTATAATGAGTTCTTGTTGTGCTGCATACAATTCGGGTGAATAAATAGTTGCTAATAATTGTCCCTTACGCACTTCTTCTCCTGTGAAACTAATATTCAAACGTTCAATTCTACCTGAAAAGTAACTGACCTGAACGGCATTAGCTTCTTCGTTTTCAGTAATTTTACCAGATAGTTTTATGGTGTTGCCTTCTGCATTGCCTTTACCCACAATAGTTGTTTGGATATTAGCTAAAGCCATTGCATTTTCTGATAACTTAAATTGATCTGCCAACAAACCATCGCTTCCGCTTTCTGCAGGAATTAAATCCATTCCACAAATAGGGCAATCGCCTGGTTCTGGTTGCATAATTTGTGGATGCATAGAACAGGTCCACATTTTTTTGGTCACCTCTACTTCATCGTGGTGATGACTTGTTTCTTCTTTTGATGAATTACTAAAGAGTAGCCTGCCTAATAGAAGCCCCACAGTTAATATTCCAGTATAAATTATATATTTTTTCATAGTTTAATTGCTTAAATAATTTATTATTATTGTTTGAACATAATAACTCTTTATAGATTCTATTTGGTTCATTTGAAATTTTAGTTGCAATTCTTGAATATCCAAAACATCATTAAAATTAATGGTACCTGTTTCGTAACTTTTTAATAAAATACCTTCTGCATCTTTGGCTCGCTTTAGGTTTTTGGTTTGGGTAGCATAACTTATTCTTGCTGAAATACGCGCATTAATTGCCTTGTCTAAAAGTGTTTTTAATGAATTTAAACGTTCCTTTTTTTGAGCTGTAATTTCTTGCTGTTGCAACGCATTCTGCTTGGTTTTCGACTTATATTTCTTATTAAAAATTGGGATAGATACGGAAACTATTGGCATTACTATATCCTTTCCATTATCGCCGAATTCCATATTTGGTCTTTCAACAATATTGATATAATCTAAACCGAAACCAATTATAGGACTGCTTTCTTTTTGATTCAATAATTCTGATTGTTCTATGGATTGATAGCGTTTATCGTATTTTAGTAATTCTGGGTGTAAAGCTAAATTTTTAGTAGTGATTTCAAAATCTTCTGAAGGTATCATTAAACTATCGACCACATTGACCGCAACATCATTTTCCCTATTCAATAGGTTATTAAATTTAGTTTGTTCTGCTAAAAATTGTTGTTTTAATACCGCTTTTAATTGATGTAACTCGTTCTGTCGCATTTGTAATCGCAACACATCTACTGCGGAGGCTTTAGCAACCTCAACCGATGTTAATGCCAATGTTTCGTAGGTTTCTAATAATTTTATATTTCCGTTTAGCACCTCTTGTTTGGCTTTGTTAGCATATAGATTGTAATAACTCTGTGATACCGAAGCCATTAATTTTAGCTTTGCGATAACAATGTCTTCATATTTTACATTAGCTAATGAACCCATATAATTTTCTCGTGAAGTAATTGTACCAAACCACGGTAACATTTGTTTAGCCGATACTTTAAAACGTTGTGCACCTGTTCGTGTTTCAGGCTCACTCACAAAATAGCCTAAACCAAACTCGGTATTTGGAATGGTATTAACTTCGTTTACTTTTTCCGAAGCCCTTTTGTATTGTAGCTCGAACTTTTGAATTTCTGGATTGTTCGCTACGGCCTCATTAATTAAGGTTTCTAATTGTTGAGCACTTCCTTGAAAAGAAAAGAAAATAGAACAAAGAACAAAGCCTGGTTTTAGTATGATTTGATTAATATAGTTTTTCATTGTGATTCTTTTTTAGTCTAAAATCTATTCTCTTTTTTTCTCTTTTCTTATTAAAAAAAACTCTGCTTTCCAGCTAAACAAAACTGGTACAACAAACAAAGTGATTAAAGCAATAAGCATTCCTCCAAAACTTGGTATAGCCATAGGAATCATTATATCGCTTCCTCTGCCTGTTGATGTTAATATTGGTAATAATGCTAAAATGGTTGTAGCTGTAGTCATTAAACAGGGTCTGATACGTTTTTCTCCTGCTTCTACTATGGATGCTCTAATTTCTTTTTTATTATCTGGTGTATTTCTATCGAATGTTTGCGTTAAATAAGTTGCCATAACTACCCCATCATCGGTTGCAATGCCAAAAAGCGCAATAAACCCAACCCAAACTGCTACACTTAAATTAATAGGGTGCATTTGGAATAAGCCTCGCATATTTTCACCAAAGACATTGAAGTTAAAAAACCAATCTTGACCATAAAGCCATATCATTACAAACCCTCCTGCAAAAGCTACTGCAATACCTATAAATACCATTAGAGAGGTTGCTACCGAACGAAATTGGAAATACAGAATTAAAAAAATAATTGCCAATGCTAACGGAACAACAACCGATAAGGTTTTTTCTGCACGTAACTGATTTTCGTAAGTTCCTGTGAATGCATAGTTGATTCCTTTCGGAACTATCAACTCACCAGAATCTATCTTTTCTAGGATTAGTGCTTGCGCATTTTCAACAACGCTTACTTCTGCAAAATCATCTAATTTATCAAACAATACATAGCCTACCAAAAAGGTGTCTTCACTTTTAATAACTTGTGGCCCTTGTTCGTATCCTATAGTTGCTAGTTCGCTTAAAGGCACAGAACTTCCTTTTCCCACAGGTATATAAATCTGTTGTAAATCCGTTGGATTTGAACGTAATTCTCTTGGATACCGCACACGAACACCATAGCGTTCCCGACCTTCAACCGTTTGTGTTAATACCATTCCGCCAACAGCTACTTTTAATACATTTTGTACTTCTTCTATAGTTAGGCCATAACGTGCTATTTTCTCTCTATCAATATTAATAAGTAAATATGGTTTTCCTACAATTCGATCTGCAAAAACAGCTTCTTTTTTAACTCCTTCAGTTTGTTTTAAAATGTTTTCCAATTGGACACCAAACGCTTCTATTTGCTTTAAATCTTGACCTTTCACTTTAATTCCCATTGGTGCACGCATGCCTGTTTGAAGCATCACTAATCGGGTTTCAATAGGCTGTAGCTTTGGTGCAGAAGTGACACCGGGAAGTTTGGTAACCTTTACAATTTCATTCCAAATATCGTCTGGTGATTGAATTTCTGGTCGCCAATTGCGGTAGTATTTGCCATCCTTGTCGGGAATGAGCTGTTCCTTTCTGTTAATAGATTGCCACGCTTTATGTTCTGCATGCAATGACCTTCCGTTTTTTAATATAAATTCACCATCATCATTCACTTTATAGCGTTGTCGTTGTCCGTTCTCATTGAGCATATACTCTGTTTTGTACTGAATGATATTTTCATACATTGATAAAGGTGCCGGGTCTAAAGCAGATGCCGTTCTGCCTGCTTTACCAACTACGGTTTCAATTTCTGGAATACTGGCTACTGCCATATCCAATTGCTGTAAAACTCTTTTATTTTCTTCTACACCAGAATGAGGCATCGATGTTGGCATTAGTAAAAATGAACCTTCATTTAATGATGGCATAAACTCTTTGTCTGTATTCTTCATAATGAAAAACCCTCCAATAACAATAGCAGTTGGTACAGATAAAAACAATAATTTATGATCTAAACACCACGTTAAAATACGTGTGTAGTATTTTATAAATAATGAGAAAAAACCTAATAAACCAAAACATATAACACTTACAAAAATGAGATTCCAAAAAATGCTTTTATCAGCACCTAATGGTCTCCAATATTCGGCTAACAATAATACTATTGCTGATGCCGAAATAATGATATTAATAAAATTTATTGAAAGTGAAAAGTGAAAGGTGAAAGGTGAAAAGTGAAATTTGTTTTTTTCTAAAATCAGACTTAACAAAGCAATCGCACCAAAGGCTATTAATATTAATCCTAACCAATATCCGTAGATAATTGCAGCTATTCCTAATAGAATTAAAACGCCATTTAAAATATATTTAAAGTGTGATTTAACGCTTTTCTTTCTGAATAAATATGCTGCAAATGGTGGAATTAAAAACAACGCTACAATAATGGATGCTGTTAAAGCAAAAGTTTTTGTGAACGCTAGGGGTCTAAACAGTTTTCCTTCTGCTCCAATCATTGTAAAAACAGGGATGAAACTAATAATAGTTGTCATAACTGCAGTTACAATGGCTCCAGATACTTCTGCTGTTGCGTTATAGACTACTGTGTTTATGGGTAACTTTTTATGAAATTCCTCGTTGCTCATTCCTCGCTCTGTAGGAATGATATTATCATTTTCATCAAGATGACGAATAATGTTTTCTGATAGTATGACCCCAACATCCACCATAGTACCAATAGCAATAGCAATACCTGATAAAGCGACAATGTTGGCATCTACACCAAAGAGTTTCATAGCAATAAAAACCATTAAAACTGCAACAGGCAATAGTCCAGAAATTAGTACTGAAGCTCGAAGATTAAACACCATAATAATTATTACTAAAATGGTAATCAATATTTCCAGCGTTAAGGCTTCATTGAGTGTACCTAATGTTTCTTGTATCAGTTCTGTTCTATCATAAAACGGTACTATGGTTACTTGAGACGTTCTTCCATCTGCTAATACTTTTGAAGGTAGTCCAGTACTTAATTCTTTAATCTTCTCTTTAACATTATTGATAACTTCCATTGGGTTTGCACCATAACGTGCTACTACAACGGCTCCCACAACTTCAGCTCCTTCTTTATCTAGAATACCACGTCTTGTTGCAGGACCTAATGACACTTTACCTATATCTTTAATTCGTATAGATGTATAATCTTCTGAAGTGACTACTGCATTTTCGATGTCTGAAATGGATTTTACATACCCCAATCCGCGAACCAAATATTCGGCTTGATTGATTTCTAATGTTTGTGCACCAATATCTTTATTACTTTCCTTAACTGCTTTTACCACTTGGTTTAACCCAATATTGTATTGACGCATTACTTCTGGATTCACATCTACTTGATATTCCCGAACATAACCACCAATAGAAGCCACTTCCGAAACACCTCTTGCAGATGATAAAGCATACTTTACATAGTAATCTTGAATGCTGCGTAGTTCGTGTAAATCCCAACCACCAGTTACGTTACCGTTTTCGTCACGACCTTCTAAAGTGTACCAAAATATTTGTCCTAATCCTGTAGCGTCTGGCCCCAAAGCGGGATTAACACCTTCGGGCAATAAACTACTTGGTAAAGAATTGAGTTTTTCGAGAATACGACTTCTACTCCAGTAAAATTCTATGTCTTCTTCAAAAATAATATAGATACTTGAAACCCCAAACATAGAAGAACTCCGAATGGTTTTTACGCTAGGAATCCCCAATAAAGAAGTGGTTAATGGATAGGTAATTTGATCTTCTATATCTTGAGGTGAACGCCCCTCCCATTTGGTAAAAACGATTTGTTGATTTTCGCCTATATCTGGAATAGCATCTACAGCAACAGGGTTACTTGGTAAAAATCCTGTATCCCAATTGAAAGGAGCATTGATTGTTCCCCAACCTATAAATAGGACTAGTATTAAAACTGAAACGAGTTTATTCTCGATAAGAAATTTGATTGCTTTATTAAGCATATTTTTTGATAATTAAACAGTTAGACAAAGGTGTTATGACAACACCGGGTACAGCAAATTATCCTTATGGCATAAAGCCATAGGGTAACACAGTCTATTGTTTAAAAATCAAATTAAATAAGTCTCGTCAATCTTGAAGATTTGCCTGACGACGAGTGGCGGTTTATAATCTTTGAAAGAAGATACGCTTTTATCTAGATTTTCAAAAAGATTAATATATGTGTAAACAAATAAAGCAATGACCACCTGCTGTTCGAATGAAATTTTACCTGCTTGTAATTGCAGTTCGTCTTGTCCATTAACAACTATTTGCTCATCATCGCAACAACTTTTCTTGGTTATTGAACAACCATCTGTAGAAGGTTTTTCCATTTCCATTCCGCAACCTTTGGCTTTATGGAACATAGCAGTTTCTACTAAAGTATCTCCACAATAATGCATATCAATGGTGAACGACATTGTAGAGAATAACACTACAAAAGCCATTAATAAGGACATTATTTTATATAATACTTGGTTCATATTAATTGGAAAGGTCTAAAATTTACAACTATTAATTTTGTTTAATAGAAAATATGGTAGGAGGCTTTTAGAGCGCATTATAAAATTTAACATAAAGCTATTTACGGTAATATCTAAAGAAAACCGACGACCAAACTGCCGCCGGTTTAAAGACTAATTCAACTTTTATAATTTACTTGACAACATTTTGCTAAGCCATTTACTATTGTATAGTTGCCTTAACTTTCCCACAAGTCAACATGTTTTTGGGGTAGTATGGATTTTTTATTTCTTTACTATCGCTAACCCAAGTAACGCCAGTCATTGGGCATATTTGCTGATGCAGTGCCACATGATCGGCTTTTAGTTTTTCGGCAATTTCCCAAAATTTTACAGAAAGACTTTCAAAAAATATACGCTGATCATTTATGTTTGTAGTTTCGGCTAACTGAGACGCTAATTCTATAAGTTCTGTTCGTGTTTTTGTTGCCGTACTCATTTGGTCTAAAGTTAACTTTTTGAATTTAAACAGATCTATAGAATTTTTAAATTCTATAGCATGAGATATTGCTCCTTTACTATCAGATTGTAATAAATCTTCCTTTATTTTCAAATAATTATCTGTAATTTCCCGTTTAAGCACTTCTCGTTTTTCAACCAAATCTTTAGAAACTTCCTGACTAGAGGATAATTGAGCTTGTGAGTAACTGCATATACCTAAAGCTAAAGCTATTAATAAATTTTTCATATTGTTTTATTGATTTTTTTATTGATTTTTTCCATCTCTATTAAAATAAACTCTAAATGAGACTTGTTGATACCCTTTTCTCCTTTAATTAATCTATTAACTGTTTTTTTTAGTTCTATCAAATGCTCTCTTCCATATAAAACAACATCACTTCGCTGCGCTGTAGTTAATAATTTCCCAGGAGTTGGTATGAGTAAAGTTTCCA
Organism: Algibacter pacificus; assembly: GCF_008033385.1. Taxonomy (GTDB): domain Bacteria; phylum Bacteroidota; class Bacteroidia; order Flavobacteriales; family Flavobacteriaceae; genus Algibacter; species Algibacter pacificus. The sequence continues at coordinate 100,724 of NZ_VOGY01000004.1, forward strand.
TTTTTTCAAGATAGCTACGTTGAAGGCTTCGTCGATAAAAATCAAATTTTTCATCACCTTTAAATTTAACCCATACTGTTTCTTTTAAATTATTTAAAAATTCTGGAACCGTGCAAGCATCTTCGTATTGAATCGATTTCTGACTTAAATTATAAAGCATACCCGAGCTCAACAGCATTAATAAAACCTGATTTTGTTCCTCGGAGATTTGTTCACTTGCTTTTAAAGAAATTAATTGATCAATTTCCTTTGGGTACATCCATAAAGGCGCCTCAAATAGTTGTCTTCCTAAGTAATCAATGGCTTTTTTAACTTTTTCTTTAGGTATACCCTGATATACGGCACCACTTTGATCTACTGTTTTCTTTGTAATGTAATCGTTTCCAATGTATTTTAAAACGTGATACAAATATCTTCGGTATTGTTTTACTACTACTTTGTGCATATCAGACAGGTTATTATATGCATCATTGGGTTCGTAGGTCCAATTTATTAAATTCTCAGCAACACGCTTAAGGTTTTTAATCCCATAATCACTTGCCAATACAGCATCGTCGCCAAGGTCTTCCCTCTGACTTAGCGGGTTTCTATCTTTTCCTTCACCTCCAAACCATAATTTAGGGTTATTAGTTAAAGAATCTGTGGTCATTTTTAATAACAGGCCTTCTTCCTGAAACTCATCTTTAGCGTTTGGATAAAAGCTATAGCCCCATTTAACGGCCCATTTATCATAAATTCCTATTCTAGGATATATGCCTACAGGGCTAATACTATCTTCAGGTTGAGCCACGTAGTTAAAACGTGCGTAATCCATTATTGATACGGTATGTCCATTAGCTTCAACCCATTGCTTATCTCTAAGCTTTTCCACAGGTGTTGCAATACTAGCCCCCATATTATGGCGCAAACCTATAGTATGACCAATTTCGTGCGAAGACACAAACCGAATTAGTTGTCCCATAACCTCATCATCCAAATGCATTTTTCTTGCTCTAGGATCTATAGGTCCAGCCTGTACCATATACCATTGTTGAACGAGTTTCATTACATTGTGATACCAACCCACATGACTTTCAATAATTTCTCCACTCCTTGGATCGCTTATTCTTGGTCCGTAAGCATTTGGAGTTTCAGAAGCGTAATATCGAACTACCGAATAGCGTGCATCTTCTAGACTCATTGTAGCATCGTCTTCAGGCCATTCTTTTCCAATAATGGCGTTTTTAAATCCCGCAGCTTCAAAAGCTACCTGCCAATCATTGATTCCCGCTATTAAATAGGGTCTCCATTTTTTTGGTGTCGCAGGATCTATATAATAAACTATTTGTTTTTTTGGCTCTACTAGCTCGCCTTTAAGATACTTTTCTATATCCTCTTCCTTTGGTTCTAGACGGTAACGTTGAACGATTTGTTTTGATTCGGCTCGCTGCTGTTCATCGGAAAACAAAACATATTTGTTAGCAAAATACCCAACGCGCTCGTCAAAAAAACGTTTACGCATTGGTATTTTTGGTAACAACACTATAGAAGTATTCAATTTAAGCGTAATACTTCCTACAGAAGATAACGATTTTTTAAAAGTTTTAATGGTTTTAACCTCAACATTAATAGCATAAACATTTATATCTTCAATAAAAGATCTATCGTTTGCTTGCGATGATAATTTATGATCGGTCTTCTCCTTGTCTGATAATGAAAACACTGGATTATCCTTTTTAAAAGCATTGGTTACCTCAATAACTGTGTTACCTGTTATTGGGTTAATTGTTTTTATTGGAAAGGATTCAACTATTGGATTTTCGTTACTTCCAGCCAATGCTTTAGCTAGCATAGCATCTTCAGAGCGTACATCTTGTTTGTAGTGCAAAGCTCTTAAAAAAACATTGTTATTATTCCCTTTTTCAAAATAAATAGTTTGTTCATTAGCTTTTTCTCCTCCAAAACGCCCCATACCTTCTGGGGTTGACAGATACCTTGTTACGACCAACATATACCGATTAAATAAACTATCTGGTATTTGAAAGTATAATTTTTCGTCCACCTTACTAACAGAAAACAACCCCACTTTGGTCAAGGAATCGTTACTAATTATTTTACTATAAGGTTTAATACCTTTTTGTTGTGTACTATCGGGCTTTTTGTTTTGATTAGTTTGAGCCGTTAAACACTGTTGTCCTGAAATAAACAGGATTAGTATTAGATATACTAGCTTGTTGATCATAGTTAAAATGGTACTTTTTCGTTTGTATTTAAAGTAAGATTTGGGTTTTTAGTTAACGCAGACAAAGGAAATGGGATAATATACAATCTAGAATCTGGTTTTAAAACGTAGGTTTCCTGCGGAACGGTTTGATTTACAATAGGAAATACACGGGTTATGGTTTTAGCATACTCGGGTTCGTTATTGAATCGTTTAAGATCGAAAAAACGATGAAACCCAAAAAGTAACTCTTTTCTACGTTCGTTTATAATAAGTTCCATGGTCTCCTTTCTAGTTGAAGGCACTTGCAAATCTGTTGTTTCTAAAAGTATTCGTTTGGCTCTTAAAGTGTTCAATATATCAATGGCCTCACTCAATTTATTCTCTCTAGCATAACATTCTGCAAGCATTAAATATACTTCGGTAGTTTTCATGCCTACCGTGGGGTTGAAGTATTTTTTGTAACGTACATTCCAATATGCGGTATTAGATCCTTGATCTAAAAATGAAGTTGATGTTGAATTAAAAAACAAGTTAAAACGCGCATCGTTATCTCCAAAAAGATTAACTAATTCGGGACTAATAATAGAAATGAACGCAAAATTCATCTCGGTATATCCAGACATGTACATATAACTTAATACTTCTACATTATCTTCTGCAGGTACGGAAACCGCATTTGGCCCGCCCTGTTCATTATAAGCTACTAAATCAAAAATTTGATTGTTATAACTAAGAGACTCTTCAGCAGCTTGTTTTGCTTCTGCTACCTCTCTTTTAAACAAATGCACCTTACTTTTAAAGGCATAAGCAAAAGCTAAAGACGGGTGATAAACATCTAGGGGAACTTCTTCTAAGTATGGCAGCGCTTCTTCAATATCTCTTTGTATAAAATTATAAACTTCTGCTACAGTTGATTTTTTAGGTTTTGCTTCCAAATCAAATTTATCCATAATACAAATTCCTCCATCTGTCTCAGCGGTTTCAGGGTCAAAGGCTTTTGCGTAGGTGTTTACTAGTAAAAAATGATCGAAGGCTCGGTAAATTTTGGCTTCGGCTTTTGCTAATTGTTTGGTATGGTCATCACCTTCACTATCATCAACCAAAGAAATAATTGTATTCCATCTATTGATATATGAATATGCTTGATTGTAAAAGCTTGAATTTTTAAGTAATGCCACCCTATCTGTAGTTTCATCAAAAGTAAAATTAATGATATCAATGTTTGGTGTTTGCCCTATTACATAAGATTCTCTCATCCATTGATCATCTGATAGATATTGAAAGTTATTAACCGGATATGCTCTGTTGGGCAGGGATACCATTTCATGAAAATCTGAAGCGTTTTCGATAACCAACGCTCCTTTTGGCGTAATATCAGTATAATCTTCACAAGAAGTTACTACTAACATTAGTAGTGGAAAAATAATTATATATATATATTTCATAGCTATTAAATATTAAGGTTAAGTCCAAATAAAAAGGTTTTAGGTAGTGATATACTTCTGGTACCGGTATTAGGCGAGTATACCTCTGGATCAATACCATTTCCTGCTGCACTCCAATACCAAAGGTTATTAATTTGAAAAGTCATTTTAGCAGATGATAACTTAATTTTTTTTGTAAGATACTCTGGAAGATTATATGCTAACGAGATATTTCTTAGCTTTACATAATCACCGTTTACTACATTGACATCAGAATTTATCCATTGGTTACTAATAGTACTTGCATTATTTCTTATGCTTTCATCAAAATCTACAAATAATCGGGTATTGTTATTTTGTTGGGTATCTGTATAGCGATCCACTATTCTTCTGTCATTAAGTTCATCAGAATTTAGGGCTAAAACGTCCTTACGCATAACGTTACCTCCAGAGAAAACAAACAATAGATTTAATTCTAATTGTTTATAAGAAAATCTTTGTGAAAAAGATCCGGTATATTTTGGTAATAAGCTTCCCATGTTTACAAGGGCATCTGGGTTTGTTATTGTTTTGATACTATCAGATAAAGGGTTTCCATCATCATCAAAAAGGATTGAAGGTTCGCCATTTTCATCAAGTGCATAAGGATATCCATTAGTAATACCGCCATGCTTATAAGCATACAAACTATTATAGGTTTCTCCTTCGATAAAATAATCTAATGGAGAACTTACATAAACAAACGCATCAGATGGTTCTCTAGTCACTTTATCTACAGTTGTTTTGTTAAAACCAAACACTAAGTTGGATGACATTTTAAAATCTCCGTTATGGTACCAATCCGAACCTATACTTAATTCTATTCCTTTGTTAAGTAAAGCACCCGCATTAACTCTTCTTGTTAAAGCTCCAACGGTAGGGTCTAAATCTGTGGTTGTCAATAAGTCTGAACTATACTTACGATAAACATCTATGCTTCCGCGTAATTTACTTTGCAGCACACTAAAATCTAATCCTAAATTTGTAGTTTCAGTTTTTTCCCATCTTAATTTTGGATTTGGTTGCGTTGTAATATCTATATATTCTAATGATCTATATAGTCTATCATTTCTCCACCTAGCAATAACATTTGGAGTTGTTGACTGATCTACAACACCAGTATACCCATGAGTTGCTCTTAGTTTTAGTGAGTTAACCCAAGTGATATGTTTCATAAAATTCTCGCTAGTAATATTCCAACCTAAACCAACAGACCACAATGGGCGATTTTTATATTTTGAATCTACCCCAAATAAATCTGCGCGATCAACACGGTAACTACCAGTTAAATTGTATTTAGACAACAAGGTATAGTTAACAGAGCTGTAAACTGAAAAATAGCGATGTAATATTTCTTGTTGCACAGTAGACAGTGCTGATAATGTTTTATTACGTCCGTATATATAACTTGGCACGCCTGATTCACTAAGATCTTGGGTGTTTAACGTGTTAAATGTTAAGGTTACAGGATTATACCCATAACTCAAACTTTCAACACTTCTTGGAACAAAAGTTTCACGCATTTCAAAACCAGCTATTGCACTAAGAAAGTGCTTACCTTCACCAAACTCCTGACTATAATCTAGTTGATTTCTAAAGGAGTAATTTCTTGCTTGTCTTGTAGATTGTCTATAACGCCCGCCTTCAGAAAAACCATCCAAATAACTGTATGTATCATTACTAGAATCATAGCCAGTTAAAGTATTTATAGCATAGCGCATTTTATAGGCATCTTGCTCGTAATATTGATCACTATCTGTTCTTACAGTTTCATGCTGATATTGAGAGCTAAGGCTAAGACCTTTCCATAATTTTAATCTTAATTTGGCAAAGGCTCTTAAGTTTAAAGATTTACTTTGTGTTACTCCTTCTTGAAGCGCTTGTAAAACATTAAATGTTACTGGATTAAACCCATTTAAATCGGCTATTTGAGAGGCAACAATTGGATTAATTTCACTACTTGATGTAAAACCGTCGGTAATACGCACAAATGGTGATGTAACAAGATTACCATTTTCATCGGTAATTCTTTCATATCGCTTTTGAATATTAAAATCCCCATAGCTAGAATCCGTGATATCCGCATTTCTAACAGTTCCGTTAAGCCCAACAGTAACATCTAAACTGTTGTTTACTTTATAACTGCTTTTTGCATAAAGATTAAAAGATTGATCGGAATTATACTTTATACGATTGTCTGTATGGTCATAATTAAAGGAAACATAGGTGTTTTGCCTCCCAGAACCTCCAGAAAAAGAAATATTGTAACGTTTCCTGAATTCATCTTGCCATACATTATCTCTATAATCATTGATATAATCGTTATTTCTCCACTGAGAGATTGTACCATCAAAATCTAATTGAGAGATATTACCAACTTCTAAATCCCTATTTAACTGATATAAAGGACTGTAATATAAAATTCTACTACTACCAATTTCTCCATAATTATCAAACATTGTGGCAATATCACCAAATCTATTACGCTCTCTATTGTAAACCGCCTGTTCAAAATCTATTATATCACTTGTAGAAGCATAATTTAAATCTTTAAGATTAGGTTTTGTTGAAACAAAATAATCTGCATTAACATTAACCTTTAATTTCCCATTTCCCTTTTTGGTTGTTAATACAATAATACCATTGGCAGCTCTCGAGCCATAAATGGATGCTGCTGCAGCGTCCTTAAGTACGTTTATACTCTCTATATCATAAGGATTAATTTCTTCTAGCGTTAGTTCTGTAGGTAAACCATCAATCACAATAAGTGGGCTATAGCCAACCTCTACTGAAGAAAAAGTACCTATACCGCGCAGAATAGGCCTATCTGCAGATGCTCCAAATGGATTTTTTTGATATAATAATCCTGCAACACGACCTTCAAGCGCTGTTAACAAATCTGAATTAACATTTTGGTTTAAAGTTTTTTGATTTATTTTAGATACCGCACCTGTTAAATGCTTTCTGCTTATGCTTTTGTATCCTGTAACAACCACTTCATCCATTTCTGTAATTTTCTCTTCAACAACAAGGGTTAGTTGAATTTTGCCCTCTATTGGAAAAGTGGCTTTGGCTACAGTTAAACCTGAACATTCAATTACCCCATTGGCAGGTACATTTTCAATTGAAAAATTACCATCAAAATCGCTTATACTAAACTTATTTGTTTCTAACACGTGGACCGTAACCCCTGGGAAGGGCACGTTATTCGTATTTAAAATTTTACCAGTTACATTAATTAACTGTGTAGATAAATTTTCAGTTTTGGATGACGTAACAACAATGGTTGTGTTGGTAATAGTGTATTTTAAATTTTGATTTTTAAAAACTTCATCTAAAGCCGCTTTTAAGTCGACATTTTTAAGATTAATAGTTAGTGGTTTAGAATCTTTAAGCAATTTTTGAGTATAAAAAACTTCATAATCAGCTTGTTTTGCTAATTCTTTTAAAGCTTTTTCTAGAGAAACGCCCTTAAAATTAACTGTTACACTTTGGGCATGAACTAAAACGCCCAAAAACAGTATAAGAGAAAAGGTAAAACCTTTTAAGTATCGAGATTCAATTATCTTAGAAATATTCTTTCCAAGATTTAGTTTAGGTGTTTTACATTCTGAATTAATTTTCATACATTTACTTGTGTTTTTAGTTAGACATTTGTGAAAAAACATACTAGCGACACTCATTTAGTAACCAGAGGCAATGCAACTGCTTCTGGTTTTTTCATTGATAACTAGTATAAAAGGGCAAACCTCAGATTTTAGGGATATACAATAATGGTATCTCTTTTAACCTCAAATTTTATATTACTAAGCTCAAGTACTTTTAATACTTCAGATAAATTTTTATTCATAAAAGTTCCGCCATTAAATTTCAAATCAGGTATTTCTCCTTTATATACCACCCGAATGTCGTACCATCGTTCCAACTGTTTCATTACCATTTTTAAGTCGGCATTATCAAACCTAAATCTTCCATCTTTCCAAGCCACGGCCGATGTTACATCGACGTCTCTAATTAAAATAGAACTGGAATCTTGGTTTATTTTAGCCTGTTGTCCTGGTCTTAAAATGTTTTTTTTATCTTTATAAGTAACAGCAACACTTCCTTCCAATAAAGTTGTTTCAGTAAAAGGTTCATTGTTATAGGCCTGCACATTAAAATGCGTTCCTAAAACTTGAATGGTTTGATTTCTTATTTTCACAAAAAATGGTTTAGTCTTATCTTTTGCTACTTCAAAATAAGCTTCTCCCTCTAGCTCAACCTCCCTTTTATCTCCCTTAAAATGTGTTGGGTATTTTAATAAAGAAGTAGCATTTAAATACACCTTGGTGCCGTCTGAAAGAATAAGACTATATTGCCCTCCTATTGGGGTTGATAAGGTGTTAAAAGTATTTGGGTTATCATTATTATCTGCACCTGGATTTACTGCATACGAAACAAGTCCGTTAGGATTCATTTTAATGGTGACCTCTTCTTGCGCTCCTTCACTTACAATTGTATCTTTATTCACTAAGTTAGTTAAAACAATTTGTTTCCCACTAGATAGAGTTAATACGCCTTTATTTCCTCCTGGGTGAATTATATTTATTTCTTTTGCTAATTGAACTTGAGGCGCTATGGTTCTTGTAAAATAATACAATCCAGAAGCCAGCATTAAAGCTATTGATGCTGCTACCGCCAAACGTTTCCTTAAATTAACCACCTTTGGTTGTTTTATAGGAATTTTAGATTTTATATATTTAAAACTATTTTCTAACTGGTATTTGTTTAAACTCTTTTTATTCTTTGAAGCTTCAAATAAATACCATGCCTCTAGCTTATCCTTTTCAGCATCAGACAAGGTGCCGTTTCTGTAATTTTTTAATAAGGTTAAAATTTCCGCTTCCGTCATAATAAAATACAGTTTTATCGGTGTTTATATAATTAAGACAACTAAAACATGGATTTGTCATAGACAAAATCAAAAAAAAATTAAAAAATTATTATCTTATTGTTAAATAACCTTCAGAATATTGAAGGTTTAAACGGGAAAGGAAAGCATAAAACAACAGTTAATCAAACAATTACATTTTAAACATTAAAACAATTAAAAATGGATTTATTTTAGCCTTAATTTTTTTTAATGCGTTATAGACTTGTTGTTTAGCTGTTTTATCAGAAATATTTAATTGATTGGAGATTTCGTCATAAGATAAATGATCAATTTTTCTCAAAACGAAAATTTCACGCATTTTATCAGGAAGAGATTCTATTTCTTTATTAATAATAAGGCGTAACTCCTCTTCTCTTTGATTGGCATCTGCAAAGGCGTAATTATTTTCTGTAAAGTCTGATATTGACTTTGCGTAACGCGATACAACCTTTTCATGAGCAATATGATTTAGTATTCTGTTTTTAGTTGCCTTATACAAATATGAAGATAGAGTGCCTTTAATATTTAATTCCTTCCGCTTGTTCCATATAGCCAAAAACACCTCCTGAACAATATCGTTTGCTTCATCTTGACTTTGCAAAATTTTATAGGCATGATTTATTAAAAGTTTACAATATCTATTATAAATTACCGTGTAAGCCTGCTGATCATCATTTTTAAGACAATCTAGCAGTAGCTGATCTGGATATTTGTTATAAACAGGCAAAAAAAGAAATAATTTTAGCTGCGTAATTTAAGAAATAATTATTTTAAACGAAACTAAAATCCTTATTTGAGGGGTATTTAAACAATAAAATTTAAACGAAAAATCCAGTTTATAGACGTTTGTTAAATAGACTCTTTAATACTAGATAGGTTTAAAAACCCTGAGCATACCCTAAGGATTAACTATAGATAAACAAAGATAGTTAACCGTAACTCGATAATATAGTCCTTTTATTTATTAGTTGAAATCTTTGCGAGATCCTGTTACGTATCATTACACTCATAGCTAGACGGCATTGTTTTGTTTAAAATTGCTTTTACAGATTCTTTGTATCAAATAATTTTAAAGTCTTTTATCATTGCGAATATTCTAAACTATGGTGCAAAACTACTTGTTCTAAAATTTAACTGATTTTACTTCCCAATACAGTATTTAATTTTTCTTTATTAACGGGACTTAACATAAAATGAGGTACAAAACGACTCGGAAAGTCACCGGAAATTAGCACCCCGATTTCAAAGGTAATAATTAGTGCTACTTCTATGATTAAAATGACTAAAAAATTTAATATTTATATAACCCATGTCGTATAAAATTAGAATTGAGAAACAGATAAAGAGATTTCAAAAATTAATTTGATAAGAAGTACTTCGTCCATCACCTTCCATTTTAAATATGTTTAACTCCACCATTTTTTGTAAATCTCTTGTAGCAGTTGGTTTAGAGGTTTGATTAATCCGCATATACTTTTTAGCAGTCATACCGCCTTCAAATCCATTTGGTCCTTCTTTAAGCATACGTTTAACCGCCTTTAATTGCCTAGCATTTAATTGGCTTAAAAACACACAAAATAATGAGCCGATTAGTTTTATTAATCGGCTCATTATAAAAAAGGACTTTTAAAATACAGTTTCCTTTGAGCTATAAATTAAATATATAACAGAGAAATTCATTCTTCACTCCCATTAATTTAAAAGAAACTATTGGATAGTTAGAAACTTTCAGAATTACTAAACTCATATTCATAATAGTATTGAAAATCATACGATTAGATTATGTATATTTTAATAAAAAGACTGCAAATCCTGTGGGGTTTAATTTTTTTATTTATATTTAGCTTTCAATAAGCCATAAGCAAGCTTATTACACTCTCCCTTATTTATTTTCATAATTATAAGCAAAATTTAATTTTAGTAATTAACACTAAGTATTGTAAACGAGTTTTTTTTACCAAAGACTCAAATACAAACATTAGGTCATGATTTACCATGACCACTAAACAATAAAAAATTCAAAAAAACTAACCAACCAAAAATTGAAAACATGAAAAAAGTATTATTTATTTGTTCATTACTTATTTTAACAAGTTCTTTTGCACAGCAGTATACTTTGCCTGTTGATTTAGTTAAAACTTTTATGAAAGACAAAAATACAAGTCTTGATATGGTGATTAAAACTAAATTAGGTGATGACAATTTTTACGAAACCATTGTAGAATCGAAAGACAACACCAAATCATTTAAATTAAGACCACTAACATATCCAAATTTTGAAATAAAACTTAAACAAGCAATAAAAGATGTTATTACGACAACAGAGATTGATGGAGAACCCTTAGAGACAGAAGAACCTAACCCCGAAACAATTAGTAAAAATATTCGTTATGTATTCGCAGAAATTATAACATATCATAATACCGAAGAAGCGAAACCTGTGGTAGCTAAAATTTATTTAAAATCTTCTGAAATCCCTATATATTATAGAAAACAAAAAAAACTATTTGAAAAAGCTAAAGACACTTTTCTAAATACAATTAAAAAAGTATCTGTCGAAATTTCATTTTATGGAGGATTTATTGAAAAAATCCAGTTACAAGGCACTATTAACGAGGTACCCCTAACCTTTAATAATAAATACTCAATTGGTATCAGTTCAACAAAAAACATACAAGAATTAGATACATACAGACTATTTTCAGATAACACTTTTAGCGATACCGAAATAAATAACATGTCTAAAAAAGATAGTGTTAATATTACAAAAGAAACCCAAGAATATTCTAATGAAGATAACAGACTAAGAGTTAATGTTTCTGATATAATACGCTATGTAAAAAAAGTTGATGTTAACGCAAATGATGTTAGCCCTGTTCCGCAACTTTTAATTTTAGATAAAAATCAAACAGAAAGTGAACTACATAAAGAAGAAACTTCAAAACTTTTTGAAGCTGTAGTTTACACAGATTTCTTAGGTCTTTTTGACGAGGATAATCCCAATGGAATTGTTCAAACCGAAGTAAACAAGCGCTTTAATATTAATACTAAAAGAACGGATACTAAATGGTATCATAAATTACTTTTTTTACCTCTTATTTCAGAAGGAATCGGTACTTTTCAATATTTAGATGCTAGTTTTCAATTCTCAAAAATAGAATCTGATAGTAAATTTGTAACACCTGATACTTTTACATTTCTAAAAGATGATGGAACAATAGATAAAACAGAAGACTTCTACTCTCCTATTTCATTAATGCGACGAAGAAACTTTGCAATTGGAGGTATTTTAAATTTGGTTACCATGGAAAATCAAAACGCTAAATTAAATATGTATATAAACGCTGGATTTTTATTTGGAAGAACAAGTTTAAAGAACAGTATTGATGATCTTGAAGGTTTTCATACAAATAATTTGGAAATTCCTTTTGAGTATCAATTTCATATTTTACCAGAAAAAAGGGTTAGCTTTTCTATATCTGACAGACTTTCGTGGTTTGAAACCTTTGATTCGAACATTAATTTAAAATCTATTGAGGATAATCTATTGACATCAAAAAACAGGTGGTTAAATAGTTTTAATATTGATTTTAATGTAGATGTTTCTGGTACAGGAAGACTATTTTTACGATATAAACTAACTCACGAATTGGATAATATTAATAACAATTTCTCGAGACTCCAGTTTGGATATTCATTCTATTTATTAAAAAATAATGGTGTAAAAAAGAAACTCAATTAATAAGAAACAGCAAAAAAACTAACTAATAATCAGTTAGTTAGTTTTTTACTCTTATTTGTTAATTACTATGCACAAATTATTACAAAAAGATTGTTTACATTATTTTCTCATTACAGTTCCACCAAAACAAAACAGACTACACTAAACCCCTAAAAATATAATATTTTATATATGTTTTTACTATATTTGATTATTACTTTGTTTTAATCAAAGCACTCCCTCAGTGATATTAGATTTGTATCCATAATCAAAACAAGAGCGGTTTTTCATTTTGTATGGTTAAATCTAGATTAGATCAGAATACCTAAAAATGATTAACAAAATTCTCTACATAGATATTGAGACCGCTAAAAACGGTAAAATAAACGATATTGGTGCACTTTTCAATGGATATGAATTACACGAAAAAGAACTAACAAAACTTAAAAACTGGATAAATCAGGCTGAATATGTTTGTGGTCATAACATTATAGCTCATGACATTCCTTTGATTGAAAGCGTTCTTGGAGAGGATACTTTTAGAAATAAAAAAATAATAGACACCCTATTGTGGTCTCCTATTCTCTTTAGTAATAATCCATATCACAAGCTTGTTAAAGGGTATAAAATAGTGAATGATAGTAACTATAACAATCCGCTATCCGTTTGTAAACTTACCAAAGAATTATTGAGCGACGAATTAAATAGATTCAATGAATTAGACTCAAATGCTCAACAGGTATATGCAAACCTACTTTATCAATCAAAAAATTATTCCGGCTTTTTAGAATTAATAAATTTCAAAACGCAAACGCTTGATATAGGTTATCACTTAAATAGCCTTTTTAAAAATAAAATATGCAAAAATACAAGCATTGATAAAATCGCGAAGAAGTATCCTATTGAATTTGCCTACGCTTACGCACTAATTTGTACAACCGAAGATAAATCTATTTTAGCCTATTGGATTAGTAACACATTACCTGTAACTCAAAAAATACTAGATAATCTTCGATTTAATAATTGTAATGATGAAACTTGCTCCTATTGCAACACAAATTTAAACCCTAAAAAGGCCTTACAAACCTATTTTGGGTACAACGATTTTAGAAGTTTTGACTTAGATGAAGACATAAGTTTACAAGAAAAAACTGTAAGAGCAGGTTTAAGTACAAAATCATTTGTTGCTGTATTCCCTACAGGAGGAGGAAAATCACTAACATTTCAGCTTCCTGCTTTAATGAAAGGCTCTCTTACACGGCAACTAACCGTTATTATTTCTCCGCTAGTTTCATTAATGAAAGATCAAGTAGAAAATCTTGAGAAACGGTTTGACATCACCAAAGCAGCAGCTATAAATGGTTTATTATCTCCTTTAGAAAGGCAAGAGGCTATTGAACGAGTAGAAAGTGGTGACGTACAATTACTTTATTTATCCCCAGAATCTTTAAGATCACCAACGATATTAAGAATACTAAAACAAAGATCAATTGCTAGGTTTGTAATAGATGAAGCACACTGCTTTTCATCATGGGGTCAAGATTTTAGAGTAGATTACTTATACATAGCCGATTTTATAAAAACCCTTGAGTCCCCAAGAGGCTTTGGAAAAATTCCTGTCTCTTGTTTTACCGCAACAGCAAAACCCCAGGTAATAATAGATATAAAAGAATATTTTAAAACAAAATTAAACCTAGAATTAGACGAGTACATAACTAGAGCCAGTAGAACAAATCTAAGATATGAAGTTATAGAAATTGATGATCCCTCTCGCAAAACAAATACTTTATTAACTATTTTGGAACGCTGTGAAAAGCCCGTTATTATATACGCTTCTAGAACCAAAAAAGTTAAAGAGTTGCATCAATCCATTGAGAAAGCTGGTTTTAATGCCACTTACTTTCATGGTAAACTCGATAAAGATATAAAAAAGAGTAGCATGGATGCCTTTATGAATAGCGAGAAGGATATTATTGTTGCTACCTCTGCATTTGGTATGGGTGTAGATAAAGACGATGTTAAATCTGTAATACATTACAATATATCCGATTCTTTAGAAAACTATGTTCAAGAAGCAGGAAGAGCTGGGAGAGATGAAAAAATACAAGCCAAATGTTACATATTGTTTAATGAATATGATCTAAACAAACATTTCAGTTTATTACAACAGACAAAAATTAACCAAAAAGAAATTCAACAAATTTGGCAAGGCCTTAAGTTTCTATCCAAGTATAGAAAAAATAAAAAAATCAGTAATTCAGCATTGGAAATCGCTCAAAAAGCAGGATGGGATACAGAAATTCTAGAATTAGAAACTAAAGTAAAAACATCAATTGCCGCACTAGAAGATCAAGGCTTTTTGAAAAGAAAACAAAACTCACCTAGTGTTTTTGCAGATAGCTTAATGGTTCCTAAAATCGATAATGCCTTAAAAATAATTCATAAACAAAAACACTTAACAGAAACCCAAATACAGAACTGTTCTAGAGTTCTACAACGTATAGTAAAGGATGATGAGTGTAGAATTGACTATCTAGCTGATAGAACAGGCTTAAAACTCAATGAGATTCGAGATATTATAGATATTTTAAGAGACCTTAAAATATTAGGAGACGCTAAAGATTTAACCGCTTTCATAAACATAACTCAGTCCTCCAACAGCTCAAAAAAAATTATTGAAAGGTATCGAATTATTGAAACAGCCTTACAACAGCATCTTACAAAAAACATTAAAATATCAATGCGCCAACTAAATCAAAACTTGATTGATGATGGTATTGAAAAGACTTCCATAGATGCTATTAAAAACATTCTTAATTATTGGGAGATTAGAAATTTTATTCAGAAAAAACGTGTTGACAGAGAAAATGATTTATATCAAATTGATATAAAATACAATGCTGAATTAGAAGAAGATATAAAATGGAGACATGAACTAGCCATAGATACTTATGAACTTTTAGAAAAATTTCAACGAGAACAAAAAGAGAAGCAAGTTTCACAAGAAAAAAGAGATTTACCTGTTTCTTTTTCTATGTTAGAATTAAAAAACTCTAATCAATTTTTAGGACAAATAAAAGAAGAAGATATAAAACGTTATGAGAAAACACTTCTATTTCTAAATCAAATAAAGTCAATAAAATTAGAAGGCGGTTTCATGGTCTCTTACAATAGGTTAAATATAGAAGAAATTGACGCTTCTATTCCTAGGCTTACCATTGATAACTTCAAAAAAATGAACGACCATTACCACCATAAAACAGAACAAATCCATATTGTTGGTGAATATGCAAAGCGGAGAATCCAAAATTACGAGTCAGCACTGTCCTATGTTAACGATTATTTTAGCCAACCCTACGAAGAGTTTCTAGCAAAATATTTCCCTAGACGAAAAAAAGAAATAGGTACTCCTTTAACACCTAATCGACTAAAAGAAGTTATAGGTGATTTGGATACCGATCAAACTAAAATTGTAAACGACGGTAAATCTGACAATATTCTTGTGCTAGCTGGGCCTGGCAGTGGTAAAACAAAGGTCTTAGTTCATAAAATAGCAAGTCTCCTATTGCTAGAAGATATAAAACCCGAACAGTTTTTGATGCTTACATTTTCTAAAGCTGCTTCTTTAGAATTTAAAAATAGAACTAGAAAACTAGTTCCTGAATATTCAGGTTTAATAAAAATAACCACTTTTCACGGATTCTGTTTTCAACTAATGGGCCAATTAGGAGATTTGAAGAAATCTGAAAACGTCATACAAGACTGCTTAGAAGCCATTAAAAATGAAGATATTGACATTTCTTCTATTATTAATAAAAGTGTTTTACTACTAGACGAGTTTCAAGATGTTAATAAAGCAGAATGGGAACTTATTCAAGTAATAATAAAAAAATCTAAAGGTATTAGAGTTATTGCTGTTGGTGATGATGATCAAAATATTTATGGTTTTAGAGGTGCATCCAATGAAAACATGTTAGCGTTTAAAAATAAATATAATGCTACTTCTTATTCTCTCATAAAAAATTACAGAAGTAGTTCAAACATTGTTGAATTCAACAATGAATTGCTAAAAAGAATACCCAAAAGATTAAAACACCAAGTTCTTGAACCTGTAAAAAAACAAACTTCGCCTTTTATTCAATTGGTAAAATATAACGGCTCTTATCTAGAAAAATCACTTACCGACTACGTTATAAAAGATAATTATTCAGGTACACGAGCTATACTTGTTAGAACAAATAAACAAGCCTTAATGCTAAGTACATTTTTAAAAGATGTAGGACAAAAAACAAAATTAATAACAGGCTTAGAAGGATTTAGACTAGATGATTTATCCGAACTAAGAACCTTTACAGAAGCCTTAAAGAAAAATAAAAATGATGCTGGTTTGATTTTCAATAACGAATGGAACACAGCCAAAACCCTTTTTAAATCAAAACATCAAAATAGTTTACATTTCGATATTTGCTTAAATATTATTAAAAAATTTGAATGCCACTATGAAAAACAAAAATATATAATTGATTGGTACGAGTATATTCGTGAAATTAAAATGGAAGATGCCGTTAATGCAGACTCTAACGCTATCATAATAGCGACTATGCATAAAGCAAAAGGTAAAGAGTTTGACCATGTTTACTTATTACTAGAAAATTATGATTTTAACGATTCTGAATCTCAACGCGTTCTGTATGTTGGTTGTTCTAGAGCTAAAAAGAGTTTACAAATACATTGTAACTCACCTTTTTTTGACACATTCAAAACGAACAAATTAAAAATAACAGAATTTGATGGCAAAACAACTCAACCCGATCATTTTGAACTTATACTCGGGCATAAAGACATTAATTTAGGATCTCAAAAATATTCCAAAACGAGCTATAGAATAAAAGGTCTTAACTCCGGAGACGAGCTATTAAAAGATACCGTACAATTTGCTGATAATTCCGCATTAGGACTAGCAAATAAGTATAAGGGCAATGTTCTTTTATTTTCTAGGCATTTTATGGAAAACAAATACAACACGTTCATTAAAGACGGATATGACCTTTCATCAGGTCTCGTTGAATATCTAGTTTACTGGTACGATTCTAAAGAAGAAAAAGAGTTTAAAGTTGTACTCCCTAGGTTAAAGTTTGTGAAAAATTAAATTTTCTACATCCCATATCCTAAAAACTCAAAATAGCCCCATTTAATAATACTCCTTAATATACCCATAAGCTCTTTCAAACAACATTTGATCCTTATGCAATTTATATTTCAATAATGCCTTTCGTAGTGATTTTTGCACCTCACGTTCCCCTGAACTTGTTTTTTGCCAACCAGGAAAACGAACTACTCTTACAATAGCATCTATACTTTCTACAATCCGTTCTACCACAGCAGGTGTTTCATCATTTTTTAATTCGATGAACAATTCTGTCAGGGCGGCTTTTGGTGTTTTTTCAATTATTAATTCTTCTAATTCCTTTTCCGCTTCAACCGTTTCTTTAGCTAGTTTACACAGTTCTTTTACAAACTCTATAGAAGTAATTAATCCCAACTCCGCTTTATCTCTTAACGCCTCTAAACGCTCACTTAATGATTTAAATTTCGGGTCGCCAGCATGTTTTTTAAACCGTTTTATTAATAGCTTTTCAAGTTTCTTTGCATTTTTAGGATCTGGATTATTAAAAATATTTTCTATAACATCGGCATCTAGTATGAATTCCTCTAAATGATGAACTTCTCCAACATGCGTGTTTTCATGCATCAATTTTGTCGTTTCTGCTCCTAATGAAAACCATAATAATTTTCCAATATTATCTGCTGCTGGTCTTACAGACTCAAATACTTGAGATAACCATTTATAATCTTCTTGATAGTCATTTAAAATAGGGTCAGGAGATAACGACTCCCATATCTTTGATAAATATTTGTAATCTTTTGCAAAAGCATCTTTTTTATCATTATTACCAATCGCATTTTGTGCAACCTCTAAACCTTCAAATCCCTCTATAGTTCTATCAATACCTTCAAAATGAGACAAGGCCTCTTCCATGGCTTCGGGTAGTTTATCTCTAAGTTCTGTTAAATTAGAAATTACCGTTTTTATGCTTTCTTCATCAAACTGTAATGCCTTTGCTGCATCATCAAAAACCCCAAAATAATCTACAATTCTACCAAAAGACTTATTAGGAAACAACCTATTGGTTCTACAAATAGCTTGTAATAAGGTATGATCTTTTATAGATTTGTCTAAATACATGGTTTGCAAAATAGGCGCATCAAATCCTGTTAATAGTTTTGCTGTAACTATTATAAATTGTAAATCCGATTGTGCATCGTTAAACTCATCAACTATTTTTTCTTGTTGACTTTTATCAACGCCCCATTTTTGTTTAAATTCCAATTCATCATTAGCGGAAGTTGAAATCACCACATGACTGGCTTCTTCCGGAAAGTATTTATCTAACTCTTCTTTATATTGTACACAGGCATAGCGATCTGGTGTAACAATCATAGCTTTAAAGCCATGAGGAGCAACTTTTTCTTTAAAATGTTTTGCTATATCTTCAACTATTTTGGCAACCCTTTCTGGAGATTTTAAGAAAGCCGACATTTTAGCTGACTTTTTATTTAAAGCATCTGCTTCTTCATCTGTTAAAGCACTATTTTCTTTAAACTCTTCA
The DNA here is from genome assembly GCF_008033385.1 of Algibacter pacificus. GTDB lineage: Bacteria > Bacteroidota > Bacteroidia > Flavobacteriales > Flavobacteriaceae > Algibacter > Algibacter pacificus. The sequence goes on from NZ_VOGY01000004.1 coordinate 119,694, forward strand.
AATGCTTTATCAATAGTTTCTTTATCTACATGGACATCTACTAAACGTGGCTCAAAATGTAATGGTAATGTTGCATTATCTCTAATAGAATCATGAAATGTATAACGAGACATATAACCACCTTGGTCTTCTTCAGCTCCAAAGGCCCAAAACGTGTTTTTATCTGCTTTGTTTACTGGTGTTCCTGTTAATCCAAAAAGAAATGCATTTGGTAAAGCTGCTCGCATTTGTCGTCCTAAATCACCTTCTTGGGTTCTATGCGCTTCATCTACTAAAACAATAATATTATCTCTAGTATTCATATTCGGTTTCGCATCGCGAAACTTGAAAATAGTTGAAATGATAATCTTTCGCGTATCTCGTTCTAATAATGTTTGTAATTCCGTTATACTATCTGTAGTTTGAACATTGGAAATATCGGCAGCATTAAAAGTACCTGTTATTTGAGTATCTAAATCGGTCCTATCTACCAACACAATAACCGTAGGACTCTTTAAATCCTTTTCTCTTCTTAATTTCTGAGCGGCAAAAACCATTAGTAAAGATTTACCCGATCCTTGAAAATGCCAGATTAATCCTTTTTTAATTTTTCCTGCTTTAACACGCTCTACAATTTTATTGGCGCCTTCGTATTGCTGAAATCTTGGAATGACTTTTATGCGTTGTTTCTTTTTATTGGTAGTAAATAACGAGAAATTTTGTAGAATATCAAGTAAACGTTGTGGATGTAATAAATCATTCAACTCCTTACCTACTTCCCCCAAGCCTAAACGTTTTGCAATAGCATCTTCATCATTTTCTAAACGCCAAGGTGCCCAAAAACCTAAAGGTGTTCTAATTGCACCATAATAGAGTTCTTTACCTTCTGTAGCAAAAGATAATATGTTAGGCACAAATAATTGTGAAACCGCATTTTCATAAATATCATGTATCTCATGTGCGCCATCTCCCCAATCTATTGCAGGACGAATAGGTGTTTTGGCTTCTCCAATAACTACTGGGATACCATTTATAAACAACACCACATCTGGTATTTTGGTTTCTCTATAACGAATACGAAACTGTGTGGTTGCAACAAAACTATTATTCTGTAACACATCGAAATCTATTAAACGAACCGGAACATGCCTATTGTTTTCTCCAAAAGGCATGGTTTTATCTCCTTGTAACCATTTAAAAAATTCTTCATTGGCACGAACTAAACCCACTTGATGTACAGAAATTAAAATAGCACGGAGCTTATAGATCACTTCATCTGCTAAATCTGGATTTTGAGTAATCTCAGGATTTAATTTAATTAAAGCTGCTTTTAAATCTTGTTCTATTAAAACCTCGTTTACACTACGTTGTAAATCTTGTGGCGATTTATATTGCCAAAAACCACCATACAATTTATGGTCTTCAGATATTTCATTCGTGTTTAGATTAACACCTGTTAGCTCTTTAATAATATAGTTTTCTACACTGTTTAGTTCGTTGAAGCTCATAGTTAACTAGTGATTATTTTTTCTATCTTTTCTATTAATATTGGCAATCTATCTTCTACAATAAGTGGATGAATATGACAAGACACTATTTCAGTAAACGTCCTGCTAGTATATATTTTGATTAATTCCTCTTTTATAAATTCTTTAACCTTTGGATGATCCTCATTTATTTCTGTTACTATAGTGGTTCTATTATCCAGTACATAAATAATATCTTCAAAATCGTGACTTGTTCTATAATCTGTACCACGATCTTTAAAGGCCTCAAATTTTGTTGCCAGGAAACAAGGCGCAGATAGAATTCTAATTTCTTGTTCTTTAACTTTTGTAGTCCATAAATGTTCAAATCCCACTTTACACCATCGGTTAGCTGGACCTATTGGACCATCTTCTGCTGGCATTATATCTATAGATATCCCTTTATATAAATAACTACAAATAGCATGGCCTTCTGGATCTGGACTAAACCCAAGTCCTGCTAATCGTTCTTGCATTTGGGCCCAATCTGCATAATTCAATAAATTAATAGTTAAATCTACATCTGCTGTTGGTCTTATTTAATCTGCTGATGGATCATCCGTATAAACACTCACTACTGCGCCACCAATAAACACCATTTGGTCTTTTAGCTCTTGTAACGCTAATGCAACTTCTGCTACTGTAGCAATGTTAATAATCCTATTTTCCATAGCTTACTTTATTTATTTTTTAAGAGGAATAACCTTCTATCTAGATCTGAATCATTTTCTAGGATTCTAATTTTTAATTCTTTGATGGCTATTTCTTTTTCTCGTGCTCTCCCTACTCTTATGGCATCTACAAGCGCTAAGAGTTCATATAGTTTTTCATCTTTTTGTACTGCATCCACTACAGATGGATATAATGGTATTATAGCTTGACCTCTTAATTTACCTTTACCAGATGGCCAAACATAATGTTCTTCACTTACTATAATATTATTTAAAGGAGCTGCAGAATGTGCAGTTGCAATGCCACGTACAATAGCTCCTGGTTTTTGAGGAAACACATAAGTAATACCAAACTGCAAAAACTCTAATAATGCAAGACGCATTACTTTTTTTCCTTTAGAATCGATTAACCCTGCGTATTTAGAGCGGTTTAAAGATTTACTTATTTCAGACTGGCTGATTCCTAAATCTTCAGCCAAAGGCTTTTGAAACCACTGTTCACTACCATAACTTGCTATTTTTAATAAAATAACAATATCGTGCGGGCTCATTATTTGTTGTTTACTTTGCATAATATTCCATATTCGAATATGCTATATTACTTATTTTTTGTTTAATTATCAAATGTTTAACAATAAATATTCCGTATCGGAATATGGAATATTTAATTTAATACTTTATTAATATCAACTAACAATTCATTAAAACCAGAATCTCCAATTTCATTTAAAACCCAAACATACTCTAGAGAACCTTTAAATTCGGTTTGGTCCATTCTTAAATCTACTTTATCATCTGTATTAACGTTTTCCATCACTAGATCATAGTTGCTTCCAATTGATTCTAAATGATTTCCTGGATTTTTAAAATATTTAGTATTCAACTTTATATAATCTTCATCCATCATATTATCACGAGAACGCTCAATGATTACAATTGAAAAACTTTCATTTTCTAATTCTTTAACAGCTCTCTTAGCTTGAGATACAGCAATATTTATTGGATCTGTATTTTGATAACGACAAGATTTTAATTCTATAAGGAAAGATTTCTTTGTGTCGGGATTATAAATTCGAATATCATATGCGCCACCACCAGCATGAATTATTTCTTCCCTTTTACTAGATATTTCATAGGCTTCTAAAGTTTTTACAAAAAGCTGTTCTACTTTAGAACCAACCTTTAATAAATTGCTAAACTCTTTCTTTTTCCTTGCATCTTCTTTTGCAAATTCCATTACGTTTGGAGGAATACCTTCTGGAAAAAGTGCTATAAGCTGGTTTAAATTTTCTTTAGATATTCCTGAATCTTGAATAACTTCCAACATTTCAAGGGCCTCTTCATTTCTTAATAAAGAAAACATTTTGTCCGTCATAGAAAATTTAACCCATAAATCATTTTTACGCTGCAAGAAATGAGCTAAGTACTTTGATAATGAATTATTAAGATTACACCAGTTAATTAACTCAATTATTGTTTCTTTATAACTGTTGATATATCCCAAATTTACTGCCTCCTCTTTTTCAATTTCTCTAATTGCACTATCAACAGCACCACCTAACTCATCAAATGTTTTTGGAGTACATTTAATTTCAATTCCATCTAGAACTAATTCATTTTTCCAATTTTTAGTTTTATCTAATTTAAATAGAATATCTATTAATTCATCATTTAGTGGAGTCTCAACAGTTCCAAAATTATTTAAACTTTCAAATGCACAAAATACTTCATTTCTATTAGGTACAATATTTCCATAAAAAATTTGACTAGAGAAGTCTTTTGCACTTTTTATCTTATTTAAATAAGTGTTAAGCCATTTTATAGTTACAAACCTATCGCAATTTAATTGTTCTGATAAACCATTGATATCTTTACATTTTTCAATTTTAGAATTAATAGTTTCTATAAAAATATCTAACGCATTTTTAAATCTAAAATCTTTGATATTTGAAACTACTCGAATATCTTCATCAAATGAAAACAATTCTTTACCTTTTAAATATACTTCACATCGAAAATTCTCAATATTTTCTATGGATGTAACATTTCTTAATATATCCTTTACTATCTTAAAACAATTTGAGTTTCTCCTAAAACCATCTTTTATAATTAATTCATTAATCTTATTTGAAGCCAATGGCAATCCTTTTTTCTCAATATTCTGACCAGGTAATTTTACTTCCCTATGAATTAGTTTAGTTCTCCAATTATCCCCTAAATCAAATAAAATATCAAGAAATTCATCTGGAATATTTGCTTCCTTATCTTCTAAATGAAGTGTATTTGGACTTAATTTTTTAAAATCACCGTTTTGGTTGGGTATTATTGCATAAGTAGAAAATGAATCTGTTTCCTTAAAATCAATTAAAAAACTATAAAACTTATTAAGCCAAGTTAAAGGTTCTTCTTTTTCATTTAATTTAATCGAAAGGGATTTTAAACTACCAACTACCTCTAATTCAGATAATAATATTTCAAGTGTATATCGTAACTCCCTATCCCAATTTTTAAGTTCATCTTTAGGACCAGTAGCTTTTATCCAACTAATTAAAACATCTTTTTTAGGTAGTTTTTCAACACCAATAAAAGGCTTCACAATTTCATAAAAGGATAATTTATCTGTATCCGTTTCTCCATAGTTTGGAATAAAGGCGGTATTTAATTTTACACAACTGGGTTTATCTGTTTCAATAATATCTTTTTCATTAATAAATGCTCTATAATTTTTCTGTAATTTTTCAAACCAGCTCTTAGAAAAAGTTTGCCATTTTTCATCGGGTAACCTTGAAAAGGCACAAACGAATAAATTTTTAGCTTTAATTTCAATCAGGTAATCTGTGAAGTTTTTAGCAGCTTCAACCCCTTTCTCAACTAACGCTCTATTTTCAATATGATCTGGTGCGCTTTCACTATGAATTGGAATACCATCTCTATCTTCTGTTGGGTGTAATTTAAATCCATTAAAAATAAATGGAAAATAGAATTTATCTGAGCCTATTAAAGGGAAATCCCTGTATAAATTTGGAGTTTTACCAAAGTTTTCAATTAATTTAAGGTCTTCAAAGTTGTTAACTTCCACAGATAGTGAAAGTTCTTTAGTGTAATACGTTATAAAGAAGCGAGTATCGTCTTGACTTAATTTTATTTTCGTTTTTCTGATTTTTCCGTCATTAAAAACTTCTTCACTCTTATAGATATTTTTTGTGGAAGAAATATGATCTATAATCCTAACATTTTTAATTTTTGGAATATTGACTAATGTTAAGGGCAGTGTGTTTTTTAAATCACTCAATCCATCCTTAGCTGCATCCAATTTTTCTTTATTTACAAGAGGGTATTCAAATGATGTATCAAAGTCTGCTTCAACTCTATTAACTTCATAATCTTCTTTGACTGAAAAAATAGGATCTGTTTCTATTTTTCTAATCTTCTCAAGTGCAGACTCAATTTTAGGTAACAATTCTTCAGAAGTTCTCCCACTTCTGTCTAATACAACTTCAAAATCTTTATAATGATTTTTATGATTTACAATACCTTTTACTGTAATTATCTCTGACAACAAATGTGTGGCAATAAAACCTGTTCCAAATTTACCTGTTACGGATTCATCTGAGTTCCCAGAATCTTTTGAACTAACCTGCTGTATTAATCCTGTTATATTAGATACTTTAAAAGGGTTACCATTGTGTCTAAACACAAGTTTATCTGTTGAAAGTTCAATTTCTACAGAAACCTTCTCAAATTTATTTTTTAAATCTTTTGCATTCTGCATTAATTCCCATATCCAACGTTTAGAAGACTGTGATGGGTCATTTAATACTTTACTTAATTTTTCACGTATTTTATCTGCTGTTAATTTATAATTATTATTTCTAATTATAGCATCAACATCATCGACGTCAATTTTATTTACTTCTTGATTTTGTTTTTCATTCATAACTTTTTTTCCAATTTCACTTTTAAAAACGAATATCTTCCCTCACAAACCCACTAAAATCAAACCCAGTACCACCAGATTTTACATCTTGTAAATATTTAAACTGTCCATCTGCTGAAATTTCTAAATCTACGGCATCTTTATCATCTCGAACTTTAAACGAACTGTGTAAGTTGCCTACAAAACCTTTTGGTAATGTTATCCATATTACTTTAGTCTCATTATTAAGCAATAAATGCACATCATCCTTAAATTTATTGGTACCTACATTGAACCACCATACGGCTTTAGATTTATTTATTTTAGAATAGCTGGTATTACTACTATTTAAATAAGCTCTTTTTGTTGCACTTATATAATCAATTATTTCCTTTTTTGTTTTCATGGCCTAATACTTTAAAACACCTGATTAATTAAACTTGATAACTCCATAATTACTATTTCAGTGAATAAATTAAATCAATACCAGAAAAAATACTAAGTCCAATGGTCCTAGTATCAGAAAATACATCTAGCTCATGACTTTCTTTGTTTCGTAAATCTTTTAAAAGCAAAGCATTTTCAAATTGCATTGCGGTAATCCAACTACATTTTTTAGCATAGGTTAATAGGTTATGCAACATTGGTTTACCTTTAAACGACTCATCTTTTGTTGCTTTATCTTTTAATTTATTTTCTACCACTTTAGCTAATACTCTAACTGCTTCTGTCGTTTTTCCGTCGCTTAAATTAGAAATTACCGTTTCCAACTCAATATGAACTGTAAAATCTAAAGTATCTACAGATGTTTTTAGCTTTTCTAGCTCAGCAATAATACCAACATCTACATTTTGCTGAGTTTTAAGATATTTTTCAAATAGACCCAAATAAGCTTTTTTCGTTTCGTAATTATCCTTTCGTAATCTCTTTATAATACGGTCTGTTTTTATAGCACGTTCATACTTATCGTTAAACAACCATGCAATAAGTAAACCTAGAACAGCTATTATTAACCAAGAATTATCTTCATTTTTCATACCCTAAAACACCTGATTAATTAAACTCTTTTGTAAGGCTTTGGAACTTTGGATTTTGGATTCTGTAGTCAAAATATTATCAACTATAAGAGATAATTCATTAGCAATATTTTTTTGAGTTTCAATTGGCGGTACTCGAATTTCAGTTTCATTAAAATCATCTAAACTCAAAGTCATTCTTGTTACTCCTTTTGCTTTCCTACTAAAACTATATAATATTTTAGGGTTATTGAAAACAAATCTTTTAAAATTTAAATCCATTTTTTTTTTAAATTTTAACCTAACTAGATGATAGCTATGAAGTGTATTCGGTAAATCTTCAGTAACTACCGCTGAATGCCCAATATCATCTGCCGTTTCGGAGCTAGGCGTAAATAAAACATCTCCAATGGAAATTTGATTTTTTATCAATTGATTACTATTTGCTGTTACTTTCATAAAGTCAATTCTAGAGTCTATATTTTTATCTATGCTCGAATAAACATCCATATAATTCAAAAGATTTATCTCTTTTTCATCCTCTTTTATTTTCTTATTTACTCCGCTAGTATTGATTACACCAAGTTCTTTTATTTTTAACAACTTCCATCCCTTAGGAATAACTTCTTTATTTTGAGATAAGTTATATCCATTTAACAAATTAATCATTCTTACATCTTTGAAACCTTTCATTTTATCCAAAACCTCATTCTCCCTCTCAACAACCTCATCCATAGCCCAAAGTAATTCAGCAAGTTTAGCTTGTTGATCTTTTGGTGGTAGCAGGAATTCTTGTTGTTTTAAATCTCCCCAATTTATGGTTGGTGATAAACCTCCAACAGAAATATCTACCATTCTGTGCATAAATTGGTCGGAATGTAAAAAGAAAGGAAATAGGTTTTGGTTCTATGATTTCTTCGTTTGCTCTAAACACAAAAGCGTGAGCAGAACAAATACCATCAAAATCTACAATAGCTGCTTTACGTTGGTAAGCACGTCGTTTTCCAAAAATAACATCACCAGGATAACATCTTAATTTACCACCTTTAACATCAGATGGCACTCCTTTTCTACGAATGTGAATATCGTTTGCATCTATATGTTCTAAACCAACATAAATATCAACTTCAGCTTCGTCTGGTTTTACTGTTTTAGATATTTTTTGAGCAATATCTTCAAACTTAAAAGTTTTCCAAGTGGATTTGTCTAAATTATTCAAATCTATTTTTTGTGTCATAGTTTCCATTTAATCTAAGATTTCAAATAATTCATTCATACTTTTTTCAAGTGTTTTAGATTGTTTTTTCCAATCAGAAATTGCATCGTTAACAGATAAAACTGGCTTACTAGTATCCACATTACTTAAAAACTGCGCAATATTTAAGCTTCCTTTGTTTTATAATATTTCTTCAATAGAAACAATTTTAGCAAAGTCATCAATATTCTTAAAGTCTTTGTATGCATTAAAAATAGTATCAATATGTTTTTGCTCTAAAAAAGCGATGTTCTTTTCTTGTTTTACTTCTTTTAAAGCATTAATAATTAAAACTTTGCCTTTTTTATCTTTTGTCTTATTGGTTTTGGTAATTAACAAACAAGCTTCCATTGGCGAGTTATAAAATAAGTTTGGCCCTAAACCAATAACACATTCTACCAAATCTTCTTCAATCATTTTACTACGCATTTCGGCTTCAGAATCTCTAAATAAAATACCGTGTGGCCATAACGAAATAGAACGTCCGTTTTCAACATCTAAACTTTTTTGTATGTGTTGCTGAAAGGCATAATCTGCACAACCTTGTGGAGGTGTTCCCCAAAGGTTACGCCCAAATGGGTCGTTGGTAAACGCTTTTTGGTCCCAAGCTTTAATAGAGTATGGTGGGTTGGCTAGTATGACATTAAAGGTTTTTAGTGTGTCGTTTTCTAAAAAGGCAGGTTGCGCCAGGGTATCGCCACGTACAATGCTAAACTCCTCTATACCGTGCATAAACATATTCATACGTGCTATGGCAGAAGTAATCAGGTTTATTTCTTGTCCGTATAATTTTAAGGTTCGGTATTCTTTGCCTTCATCACGTAAATGCAACGCGCAGTTTAATAGTAAACCTCCTGAGCCACAGGTTGGGTCGTAAACAGATTCTCCTGGTTGTGGGTCCATAATCATGGTCATAAGTTTTACAACGGTACGGTTGGTGTAAAACTCGGCTGCTGTATGGCCGCTATCGTCTGCAAACTCTTTAATTAAGTATTCGTAAGCATTTCCTAATTGGTCGTCTGGTACGTTTTCTAAATTAAGTTTGTGTTGCGAGTAATGTTCTATAAGGTTGGTAAGCGTTTCATCACTTAACCTGTTTTTATTAGTCCAAGAGGCATCACCAAAAATACCGTAAAGCGTTTCTGGGTTTGCTTTTTCTATAGCACGCATGGCATCTTGTATGGCAATACCAACATTAGTTGTGGTTTCGCGTACGGTGTTCCAATGTGCGTTTTCTGGTACTATAAAATGATGATTTTCGGCAAATGCTGCGTATTCTAAATCGCCTTCTCCTTCTTCTAGAGCTTTTTCAAACTCTTCATCGTACACATCGCAAATACGTTTAAAAAACAATAACGGAAATATGTATTGTTTATAATCTCCTGCATCTATGGTACCGCGCAATGCGGTTGCTGCTCCCCAAAGGTATTTTTCTAGGTTTTGTTGGGTCATGGTTATTCTTCTATACTTTGTTGTTCAACAGCGTTCATAATTTCATTGGCACTAATATCTTTACCTGAAGTCAATTGAGAAATAGCTTGAATAACATACTGTCCACGTTTTTTAATAAAAGCTTCAAAATCTGTGGTTACTTTTTCTTTTTTATCCTCTGGTGATAAATTTTCATAGCCTCCATTTTTTAATTCTTCAATAGGAATTAAATGTGATTTTAAACGCGTGTTCACAATATCTTCACTAGTCCAATCGTAACGTTCCTTTAAATATTTAAAAGGTTCTTTATTACTAATATTTAGATTGGTTTTATCAGTTATTAATGAACAATTTAATGCTAAATAACTTTCTACTTCTGCTTCTTTTAAAAGTGCATCAGGAAAAACATGATGGTAATGTCTTCTACCATCAATTAACTGCTGTCTGTTTAATGTAGAACCATCTGCAAAATCAATAGCACCTAACTTTGTAAAAACAGCCATAATTCCTCTCGCTCTAATATTTTCACGTTTTGGCCAACCTACTTTTACCAATTCATCAATAGTTGTTAATGTATATTTTTCTCTATTTAATACAGGAACATCTTTTTCAGTAAAATAAACATCAGGAGTTTTTTCTTTTTTCAGAATAATAGATTTCAACGCCATAAAATCTGCATAAGCATTTGAAGCTGCTGAATTTTCATATCTGTCGGTAAAGAAACTAGACCATAAATACTTTTTTAATAAGATTTCTGCTTGTCCTCTGGCATCTAAATTTTCTGGAATAACAGTGTAAAGAGCAGCTATAACAGAAAGTACTGCATTGGTAGGTAATCTGTTTTTATCATGAATGCCTTGCGATTCCATAAAAGTTGCCATTTTAGCGAGTCCGCTACACATAAGATCCCAATTTTCTACTAAAGTATCTTTTTGCATATCCCACATACCACGCTGATTTGGGAGTTTATCTTGTATTAAAGCAGATGTTGCTAATATTAAGAAAGGAAGTTCGAAATAGTAATGTATGTTAGGATAATCTGCATCTAATTTATTTTGATAATCATCTAACGACACCCCTTTAACGCCCTCAATTTCAGCTCTAATAATATCATACTGAGATAGAGGTTTACTATTGGTATTCATGTTGATAAAAACTTGTAAAGCAGTATCTTTACCAGTTTGACTTGGCAATGCTAAATACGGCAAATTAAAATGAGAAATGGTTTCTCTATAATCTCGAATAATTTTTAAAATTTCATTTTTAAAATTCATCCAAGAAAACAGATTTTCTTCATAATTTTCATCACCAGAAGCAGGTTTCATAGGTAACAATGCATCGTCCACCCATTTTTCATATTCTGAAGAAATATCGCCAGGTCTAAATAATTCCATTGGAATTAATCCTCGCTGAAAAGTATCATTTGGATTATCTGCCCATAAAGGCATTAGATTTCCTTTTTTATTTTGATATCTAGTTTTATAAAATACATTAACTTCTAATGCTTCTTCTGTTTTTTCAAAATAACGATCGTATTTACTGATATATAAAAAGAATTTTACATCTTCATAATTGTTGTGTAAGGTTCTCCATAAAGAGGTTAATCGTTGCTGACCATCTAAAAGATGCTCTGTTACTCTGGCTCCAGTTTCAGGAGCAGTTGCAATGTATCTTGATACAAAATGTTCTTTATCTACATTAAGTAATAAGGTTACACCTAATGGTAAATTTAAAATAACGGTGTCTAATAAACTAGCTATTCTATTTCTATCCCAAGCTTGATGACGTTGAAATCTAGGTAATTTAATCTCTCCATTTTGAATTTTTTGAAACCAGATTGAAACCTGTCTGTCCTGCGCCGAACTTGAAGGCATTTTATTATTCATCATATAAAATCTTTCAATATTGTTTTAAACTTCTTTTCTGCTTTCTGGCTTTCAGCCCAAGCGGTTTTTAAATTGGATAATGCTTCTTCTACACTAGGTAAATTATCCTCTATTATTTTTTCAACGTATAAAGGAATATTTAAGTTAAAGTCGTTTTCTTCAATATCGGTCATTGAAGCCACTTTTACATAGTTTTCAACATCCTTATTCTCATTATACCAATCGAATAATTGATTAATATGTTCAGTCTCTAAATAATTTTGAGCACGACCAACACGCACTTGATCGGAGCCATCAATAAATAAAACTTTATCTTTTTTATCTAAATCTTTATTTTGTTTAAACACCATAGCACAGGCTGCTAATTGTGTGCCGTAAAATATATTTGGCCCTAAGCCGATAACGGCTTCTAACAAATCGTCTTCCAACAATTTTTTACGGATTTTACCTTCGGCTCCTTTTCTGAATAATGCACCATGAGGTAAAACAACCGTCATACGACCAGTACTATTCATAGATTTTATCATGTGTTGTACCCAAGCCATATCGCCATTCCCTTTTGGTGGTACGCCTGCAATATTTCTTCCAAATGGATCATTTGCCCAATTTTCTGCTCCCCATTCTTTTAATGAAAATGGCGGATTTGCAATCACGCAATCGAAGGTTTTTAAACGATCGGCCGCAAAAAATGCGGGTTGTCTTAATGTATCGCCTCTAGATATTTGAAAATCTTCAATACCATGTAAAAACATGTTCATTCTTGCAATAGAACTAGAGGTTAAGTTTTTTTCTTGTCCGAATAATTTAAGTGTTCTATAATCTTAGTTGTTTTCTTTTAAATGATCTACACATTCTAACAACATACCACCAGTACCACAAGCAAGATCGTAAATGGTTTCTCCTTCGTGAGGATCTAATATTTTACCTAACAAATGCACTACAGAACGTGGTGTATAAAACTCCCCTGCTTTTTTATTGGTTAAATCTGCAAAGTGTTTTATTAAATACTCGTAAGCATTACCAAGAATATCAGGTTCTACTAAAGAGTTTGATAAACTGTATTGAGAGAAATGCTCAATTAAATCGATTAATAAACGATCTGATAATTTGTTCTTATTGCTCCATTGTGCATCACCAAAAATGCCATATAACAGTTCTTGATTGGCTTGCTCTATGCCTCGAAGCGCCTTTTCAATAGCTAGTCCTACATTAGTGGTTGTTTCTCTAACGTCTTTCCAATGACAACCTTCTGGAATTTCGAATCTATGAAATTCTGGTAGAGAAGCGTATTCGATATCGCCTTCTGATTCTTCTAAGGCTTGTTGATATTCTTCATCATAAACATCGGATAGACGTTTAAAAAACAGCAGTGGAAATATATATATTTTAAAATCTGAAGCATCAACTGGTCCTTTAAGAATCCAAGCGGCTTTAGATAAATATTGTTCTAATTGTGATAAAGTTAGTTTTTCTTTACTCATATTTTATGAAGTACTTTGTATAGTCTCTTTTTATTAAAGAATTTGATAATTACGTTTATCTACCATTTGCATAATACCTGCATGTTCAAATAATTTACCAACTGAATGTACATTGCATGGTTTTGCATTGAGTTCTCTTGGAAAATTTGTCTCAAAAATGGTTCTATTGTAGGTGTTGTTATTCAGTTTAGTAGCTTCGAAAATTGTTTCTAACATGTGTAGAGGAATATTTACAGAAGTATTTGTACCTACTTGAACTCTAAATCCTTCTGAATTATTATAGTTTTTACACTTATAAGGCGGAATGTCTCTTACTATTTTGAAGTTTTTTTCAGGTGTTAAGTGTAAGTTTAAGGTAATATTACTCTTTAACAGTCGTAAAGCTTCAGTCCATTTCATTAATCTTAATTTTTTTTAAAAATAACTAATTCCCTTGATATATATTTATGGAAACCCATAATTATATAAAACTATAATTATAGATTAACTAAAGTTGAAGTTTACTGTGTTCTTTTAAATTTTGTTTTAATACATGAAACTTTATTTTTTCATCTGTGCAATTAAGACTTACGGCTGTAATATCGGCAGATAAAATATTTGCCCATTTAGTTGTACTACGGTTCTCGTTTATAATTAGAACCAAAAATAAACAGCTGATGAAAGAAAAAAAGAAATTAAAGACGATAAAAAAGCACATTAAAAGCTTCCCCGGGGTAAACTCTGAACCCCATGGTAACAGAACAAGAAAAACCATCAATTTTGAGGTACCTGGCCATGAGGACATAACTAGCAGTATTTCTGCTCTCTTGGAAATGTGCTATGTTGCACTAGACCTAAATGGCGTAAGACTCTTGTTTAAATGACAAAATGACTTTATTTGTGTGCTTTAAAATCTATTTGATTAGCTCTGTTTCCTATTAATGTTTTTATAAACCATCGAAGAAAGGAAATAATTGCTCAGATTTAAAAGCTTCTTTTTGTAATGGTAGTGTTACACTAATCTGTATAGCATTTTCGTCTTCTAAATATGTTTTTACATACTCAAAACTATAATCATAGTCATCTTCAGTTAAGATCCCTGCCAGTGTATTATTTACCCATATTTCGCCTTGTCTCATCGCTTATAGGTGTTGGAGTTAATGTGTGTCCGAAAAATAAAAGTACTTGATTTACTTTATCTGACATTAGATTTGGTTTTCCTTGTTCAAGTTCGCGCACAAAACGCAATCCGACTCCTGTAAAGTCTGATAACTCTACTTGTGTTAGTTTTGCTTTTTTACGTCTATCCCTTACAAATTGGGCAATACCGTTCTCTCTATCCCAGTTATTCATAATATACCTTTATGGGTACAATATAATAAAATATACTCACATTATACCTTTAAGGGTGTACATTATATTTTTGTGTAATTTTTATACCTTTTAAGGTGTAATATCAGCAGATAAAATAACTCCTCTTTATTAGTTGAACTAATGATTACTCCCTTCTATAGTTTTACGCAACACCTTAGTAGTTTCTAAATTTGCCTGTGATGGACTCAAATGAAGATTATTATCACATGAATTTCTATTGAATTCTGTCACTCTACACAAGAGTAATGATTACGTACGTTTTGTAAACAAAGGTAAACTAGGCTGGGGAAAGAAACCTACGGAACCAACCGTTATTAAAGTCGTGCCTGTGGCACACCTAATTAAGCACTATAAATCTATTTACTAAAACCCTCAACACAGTATCAATATTTTGCAACAAATCACTCTTTTTTTGGTTTATAATTATATCAGGCTGAAGTGCTGTATTTAATTGATTAGATAATCGAAATAATCTTTTAGAATAAGTTATTACAAGTTTTGAATTTGGTAAAATAAAGCTATCCATATCTTGATAACCGTTTGGATTTGAACCTGTTGGTTGACCAATGACTTTTGCATTTAATAATTGCTTAAAGAGGGCTGCATTGCTTGTTGCCGCTGAAAAGGTTTTATTACTTGTTAAGACAAACACGCCATTTTTCCAATCAATAGAATCAGCAAGGTTAAGGGCATACGCTAAAACTGTACCTACATACAAATCGCCACCGCCATTTTTACGCATATCAATAATTACCTTTTTTATTTGGTTTTCTTGAATGTAAGTGACTAATTGTTCACCAAACACTTGCATCTCTTCAAAAGTTGGATAACTTTCAAAATTTATATATACTGCTTTTGTGTTAGAAATTAATGCAAACCATAAATCACGATTGACACCATTAGGCTGGGTTATTTCAGGTACAGTTAATGTTACAATTGAAAGATTACTATTCTCCCAAATATCATTAGTAATTGTGTTTAAATTCAGTTGTATTAATTCTTTATTGTTACGAAAACTAAATGTGGCTTCATTGGTAGAATTAATCAAATTAAGATTGAAAAGTAATTCTGCAATTGTGACATAACTACCTGTTCTATCTTTTATAGAATATTCATTTTCAACAAATTGAGCTATTTCTGATATTTTTTGAGTAACTGTATCACTCGGAATACCATTAATGGATTCTAATGTAGTTTTGAGAATTTTTTTGTTCTTATTCAATGTTTTTACAACATACCATTTATCCTCAATCCATTCAATTTCAAAAGGAAAACGATAAGTTAACATATTTCTTAGGGATACCGCTGTATGACCATCATTAATACGCCTTGTTAAACGCATTAATTTTAAAATGATTTCAAAATCACTTAATGACTCAACATTGTTGTAAATCTTTTGCCACTCATTTGTAAAATCATCTTTAGTAATTGAATGGTAAATATCTATATGTTTTTGTTCTAAAGATGTTTTATAAATTTCAAGATCATCTTTCCAATTAATTTTGTCTAATGATTGTGCGAATAATGTATTAAACACCGAAACAATAAAAATTGATAAACAAATTATTCCTGTTTGAAATGAGTTCATATAACTAGTTGTTTTCTATGATTTTAAGTACATCATGAACTAAAGACATTGTACTTTTTGAAGCTTCTAACTGATTTAAAGTACCTGCTATATAAGTATCTAGTTCTGGGCAATACCACAAAAAGGATGCGGTACTACCTGTATGACCAATAAGCATTAAATTTTTGCCTTCATCTTTAATATCTTTTATTGTGACTTGTCTTATACCAAATCCATATTGCATATTTTCGGTTTCATAAACCCAACTTTGCATTGCTAGACGTGTATTATTTTTTACAATTTCATCTTCATTAAACGCTTTAAAAAAACGTATTAAATCTTGGGTAGTTGACACCAAACCGCCACCGCCCCAATCTGCGCTTAAACTTTGAATTGATGACAGCACCATATCACCAACATAGAACTCTGCCACAGGTAATTGATTCTTTAGAGGTTTAGATTTTAAATTGATATAAGACCCATCCATCCCTAAAGGTTGAAAAATATGTTTATTTAAAAACGCATTGTATGATAGACCGCTTACTTTTTCTATAATCAAAGCTAAAAGCACATACTCCGTATCTGTATAATTATAACCTTGTCCAGGATTGAAATGAGGCTTCATTTTTTCTTTAGTAAACTCAATCATTTCTTGAGGTAACCAAATCTTATTCGTATCGACCAATAATTGATTGATAATATTTGGGCTGGCATCAATAGTTTCATCAGTAAAATAGTCAGGTAACCCGGAAGTATGTTGTAATAGCTGAGCAATAGTAATATCTCTTGAATATTCTTTGTAATCTAAAACGTGCAAATGCTTTATCAATGTATCTGGTAAATATTGAGCTATTCTATCTTGAAAGTTTAATTTCTTTTGATCCTTTAAAATACCAATGGACGTAGCCGTAAACATTTTGGTAATACTAGCTGTATAAAAAGGATGATTAATTGTAATTGTATTTTCTTTACTTTCGGCTAACTGAATATTTATGTCTCGAGATTCAGAATATATGTGCAGAAAAGCACTTTTTATTACTTCGTTTTCTAATTCGGCTTTAAACAATTTCTCAACCTCTTTTTTTATCATTTTCTGACCAAAAGAGGTCATCGAAATAAAAAGTAATAAAAATAGTATTACATTGTTTTTCAAAACTATATGTTATTTTATCAATTATTATTTTGTATAAAGTTAGTCTTTATTATTAAAACCAACTGAAACCTAAACCTATATTGAATGTTACCGCATCTCTATGAACATCACCATCTAAAAAGGTTCTACCCATTACTATTTTGGATTGCACATTCAATGCAAAGTTTTTCTTTTTGTAAAACTCATATCCTGTACTTGCCATAACTGCACACCCAAAATTCCAATCGTCATTAACATTGTCTTTAATGTCGTAAAGTGCGGGTGAATCTATAGCTAAACCAATACCACCGTGAATCCACCAACGGTCTTTTACCCAATATTGAACTGAGGGAATAAAACCGCCAAAATGTCTGTCATTATCCTGAAATTCGTATATATTTCCTGGCATAGATAACGTTACTGCTAACTTATCGTTGAGCATATAACCAAATTTTAATTCAGGAAAACTGATGGCTCCTTGGGATTTATCAAAGGTTTGAAGACCTTCGCTATCTTCAATACTTATAACGCCTCCTCCAAGACTAAACTCAAAGATAAAACCATCGCGTGTTGAGGTCGTATCGAAAGTTGAATTGTTTTGTGCAAACCCTACTATTGAGGTTAGCATTAATGCCATAAAGGCTATTTTTAATCGGATTTGTGTTTTAATTGTTTTCATAATTATTCGTTTTTTGATTGATTTAAATTTTTTAAAATTTTATACCTATATAAAGGTTGGGCTCAAAAAGGAAATAGTTTTTCCATCTATTATCTAATTGTTTAAATGCATCAGGTGTATTGGTGTCAAAAACCCAAAATTGAGAATGAACCTGAGGCTCAATAAAAAATCGTTTATTCTTACCAAATGCAAAATGATAACCAAGATGGAACGAATTATAAAGCTTAAAACCGTTTGCTATTTTTTTGTTGTCAAGATCTAAATAGGTTTTGTATTGTGGTAACACTTCTACTGATGCAAATAAGCCTTTCCAAAGCATACGTTGATAGGATACTCCAATACCTGTTTCGCGTAGATAACCTGGATAAAATTCGGTTTCAGAATCTATTTTATCTAAAAGACCGTCCCACCACTGAATACCCATTGGTTGAAATAAACGCCAAGTGGCTAACTTAATACCAACAATATTTTTAGCGTCTAATTCTTTTTTTATATGCAATTCATAATGTTGCGTGTTGGTCCTTTCGCCACCTTTACCAATATTGCCCAAGATAATGGCTGGAAAGCTGACTCTGTATTTGAAATCTGAATCCTTATTTTTCAAAGATACGTTGTTACTTTGTGCAAACACATTTAGTGTACAAAGTGTTAGGCAGATGAATACTAGTTTTTTCATTTTAATGTTTTTTAATTGTTCGTTTTTTGATTGTTCGTTTTTTGATTTATAATTTGATGTTGCAAAGATTCACTGAATTTTAAGGGCAATCGTTTTGAATTATAATTTGAAACCTTTTTGTTATTTAGTACTTATTTTTTACTAAAAGAAAAAGGCTTAACATTTTAGAGTTAAGCCTTTTATTAGTTCTTAGGGTATTATCTTAAAGCAAAGCTTCAGGATGAGAGGTAAGTTTTTCCACGTTTTTAGTAATTTTTTCAATATCCCAATCCCACCATTTTAACTGTAATAGTTTTGAAATGGCAGCTTCAGAAAAACGTTTTTTGATAGGTTTCGCAGGATTACCCCCAACAATAGTGTAAGGTGCTACGTTCTTTGTTACAACTGCTTTTGATGCTATTATTGCACCATCACCAATATAAACACCAGGCATAATAGTAGCATCGTGACCAATCCATACATCATTACCAATTATAGTATCTCCTTTTGTTGGATAGGTTTTGCCTTTCATAGCATCTTGCCACGCACCACCAAAAATGGCAAATGGATATGCTGATGTGGCTTCGGTTAAATGATTGCCACCATTCATAATAAACGTAGCTTCAGAAGCAATCATACAAAATTTACCTATGATGAGTTTGTCTCCTATGAAATCAAAGTGGTATTTTACGTTTTTCTCAAAATTTGACACCTCTTCAAAATCATCGTAATAGGTAAAATCACCCACGATAATATTAGGGTTCTTAATGATGTTTTTAAGAAAACAAAGCTTATTGTAGTCTGGTAATGGAAATTGATGGTCTGGATTAGGAATGTTCATAATTTACGTTTTGAGAGGTTAAACAGACTTATAGCCAAAATAATGGTTATTATGGCTTGTGCTTTTTCAAAAGTAGTTTCAGCCAACACATTAGTAAATGTATTTAACAAAAAATATATTGAAAACACAAATAACCATCTATTTATGGTTTTAACTTGCCAATTCCATTGTACAATTTTGGTTTTAACTAAAATTAAAAATCCTAGAAAAAGCATTATGAAAAGTGCCGCAAATTCTAAATATAGAATCGTTTTGGGTTCTATTATTTTACCACCCCAAACAATATTTTGAGGTATAATACCTAATAAAATTAAGAGGTGAAAAACTGAATACCCTGTAACAATACCAAATGCAATTTTATCGGAAAGTTTCATTTTTATATTATAAAAAGTTTTTGGCTTCTTCATTATAGAAATCCTTTAAATGGTGCTCTCCGTAGGTTGGTGCTATATTATCCTCTGCCATAAGGGTTAAGAAAAACTCAATTGGCCCATAGGTTTTTACACTGGTAAAGATTCTCAAACTCCAAATAGTTAGTTTTCGCATCCAATCTGGTAAATGAATGATTTTTATGGGTTTGTTCAATGCATTTAAAGCTAATTCACTATTGTCATTAAGACTTAACACATCTGGACCTCCTATGGTTAATTCTTTATTGGTTTCCTCTACATTGTCCACAATAAATGTTGCCAAATCTTTACCGTGAATTGGGTTAAATTTTTGATGACCCGATCCAAACAAATACACACGACCAGATTTAGCCAAATGCAAAAAATCTTTCATATCCGAGAAAAAACCGTTGGGTCTTACTATGGTATAGTTTAATCCTGAAGCTTTTAAGGCATCAACAAATTTTTCTTTGGCTTCAAAAATTTTCAGTTGTCGGTATTTGTCTCCGTTGATTGCGGAAACATAAACAAAATGCTTTACACCTGCCTTTTTAGCTTCTTCAAGTAAATTCATATTCGCCAGATAATCAACATCCATATAGGTTAAACTGTCCTTTTGTCTGGTAATACCAATGGTAGATATTACTGTATCTATACCTTTGCAAATATCACGTAGGGTGTCAGGTTTTGTAACCTCTGCTTGTTTAACCTCTAAAAAATTTTCGTTATTATTTTTTAGTTTATTTGGATTTCGTACAATGGCAAGAACTTGATTTTGATTTTCGATTAATGCTTTCAACAAATAACTACCCAAATACCCTGTAGCTCCCGCTAATAATATGTTGGTATGTTTCATTATTAATAAATTATTAGGCTGTTTGTTTAGTGTAACTTTCTTTTAAAAATATATCGCGTGATAAAAATACCGTTGTCATCATTTTTTCCTGCATCGCTTTCTACGGCACTTGTAACAAACATCAAATCCCAACCTTCAGAAATCATAGTTGACAATTTAGAAGAAATCAAAGCATCATTAGACGCTATATTTTGAAATCGAATTCCACCCAAATTAAAAAAGTTCAATAGTTTTGTTTCTTCAAAGTTTTTTACTCTAATATCTTTTCTTTTAGACTTGTTTCTTGTATTGTTATTGTCATTCTGGCTTGAAGTGAATTGCTTATAATCTCTTTCTTCATTTGATGAAATTAAACGTGATCTCCCCAATCCACTTGAAACAATAGATTCTACACTTGTAATTACTTTAAATTCAACTGCTGGCTCAGTTATTTCTTGACTAAATCCAACATTGGCAAATAGTGTGTATAGTGCGATTATTGATACTAACTTTCTCATATCTTAATAGTTTTTAATTTATTAGGTTACTATTTAATTAAATTCATAGGTTAATAATTGTTCTATAATGGTGTTACGTTGCGTACCTGTATCGTCTTGTTGATTACTTAACAGTACAATTGTAGCATCAAATTCCGGAATAAAACCAATCATACTCCAATAGCCATTAATATCACCACCGTGCCAATACATTGTTGTATTTCCTTCTTGGGTGGTAAACCAACCCAAGCCAAAATCTGTATAACCAGTTGGTACGTTTTGAGTAAATATTTCGGCCTTTTCAGCCTCTGAAAACCAACTTGTTTTTACAGCATTTACCCAAGTTTCCATATCTTTTGGGGAACTACTAAAATCGCCTGCACCAAAAGCGATTGGCATTGGGTAGGTGCTATTCGCACTACCATTTAAATAGCCTTGAGCGTGTGTGTTTTCATCTACTATATTTGTGCCCTTATAAGTAGCCGTCATTTGTAAAGGTGTAAGTATTTTTTGTTGAATATAGTCGTGGTAAGACATTTGAGATGTTTCTTGAATTAATAAAGCAGCAATAAGAAAGTTTGAGTTGCTGTATTGTTTACTTGAACCTGGTGTAAAATCGAGACCATTTTCAGTAACTAATTCTTTAATTACTTCATATATATCTTCTTCATCCAAAGTTTCTCCTTGTTCGTGAGCTTCCTCTACGATAAGTTGATAATTTGGAATACCCGATTGATGCGATAATAATTGTGCAATACTAATTTGACTACCGTTTGGAAATTCAGGGTCAAATTCATCTAAAGTTTGATTAAAACTATTGATTAAGCCATCACGTTTTAATTGGACAATGCCAGCTGCGGTTAATGTTTTGCTCACTGACCCGATGCGATAACCGAGATTGTAATCTTGTGCCAACGCTGTGGTTTGGTTTGCTATTCCAAATCCTTGTCTCACTAAATCGTTTCCGTTTTTAGTTACAATGGCATACCCTTGAAAATCAATTTCAGTTAGTAAATTTTCAACCGTTGTGTAATTGTTTGGTGGTGTGTTGTTATCATCATCTTTTGAACAAGATGTAAAAAGTATTATGGTAGTTACCATAAGTGCTACTAAAAATTTGTGTAAAGTTGTCATAACTGTTCGTTTTTTGATTTTTAATTAAAAGATGATGCAAAGATTCATCAGATAACTAAAGCAATCGTTCTGAATTATAATTTGAAACGAACTGATTAAGATTTGCTACGAATTGGCTTTTAACCAAACCTTAGGGGTAATGCCCTCCGTTTTTTTGAAATAAGTATTAAACACACTTTTAGAATTAAAGCCGCTATCATAAGCTAATCCAAGAATGGTGAGGTGTGAATTTTTAGGATCTAAGGCTATGGTTTTAAAATAATTTAAACGGTATGAATTAACAAAGTCATTGAAATTAGCATCAAACACTTGGTTAATTAAATAGGACATTTTATTTGTATTTAACCCTAAAACATCTGCAACGTTTTTTAGTGTTAATTGCGGATTTAAATACGGTTCGTCTTTCTTAAAATACGAGAGCAGTTCTTCTTTTAAACTAACTATTTGTTGTTTACCCAAAAGAATTGAGTGTGATTCTTCTTGCTCTATTTGAAGGGGTTTAACATCTTGTAAAACTAAATTTGATTGATGCAGTTCAGAAAATCCATTAAGATTATGTAGCTGATGCAAAAAAGGTTCTTGCCTAAAGTTGATGACTTGACCTCGTCTATGATTAACCATTTCTTTTAAGCGAGAAAAACCAATTTCTTTATGGTTTGAATTACATAAAATAAATATATCGTAAGGAACTAACATTGTTAATTCATTGTCTCCTTTTGACCATTTTGAAATATCATCATTTATTATTTCCGAATCCTTTTTATTAATGAGGTTAAACAATAGGTTTTTTTCTTCAATTAATGAGGTATTCTGAATAAACAAGTTAAACTGCTCAATGTCATTCAACCATATCAAACAAAAACATTTTAAATGATGTGCCAATTCTAGTTGAGGGTTCAACGTTAACGCGTAGTCTATTGTTTTTAGTGCTCTATCAAATTGACGTTGATAGTAGTAAATATGAGCTAAGGTGTAATGATTGTTAGCCGAAAGCGGATCTACCTCTAATAATTTGTTGGCATATTGTAAAGCAACATCAAAAATACCGAGAGCAATACATAATTCTGCCATCGCTTCTAAACCATCTATGTGATTTGGGTTTATCTCTAATACTTTATTTATATGTAGGTAAGCATTTTTAAAATCCCATTCTTCCCAGAAAAACTTACCTACAAAAGATAATGGATATTCTGGTAAAGAGGTATCTATTTCCTTAGCAATTAGCAAATTACTTATTGCTAAATCCATCGCTTCTTGATAGGGCATATAGCCCCACATTGCCAATAAGCCATAACATTGCAAATTGGCATAGTAAGCTTTTGCATAATTCTTATCGAGCGCAATGGCTTGGTTGTAAAATGTAATAGCCTCTTTTATGCTTTCGGGTGTCCATTTTAATTGTAATGAACGTCCTTTTAAAAACAATTGGTAAGCCTCAATATTGCTTGTGGGTTGTTTAATGAGGTGATCTTGTACTTCAAAATGCCCAAAATTGTTTCTGACCTCTTCTGCAATCGCTAAACTAATTTCGTCTTCTAATTCAAAAATGTTAATCAGTTCTCTATCGTATTTTTTGGACCAATAATGTATTCCATCCACAACATCTATTAACTGTGCTGTTATTCTAACCTTATCTTGTGCTTTTTTTATACTCCCTTCAAGAATTGTGTTTACACTTAATTGCTTACCAATTTCTCTAATATCAATATCCTTTCCTTTAAAAGCAAAAGAAGAAGTTCTTGCTATAACTTTTAAGCCATTAACCTTTGTTAATGCATTGATTATTTCTTCTGTAATACCATCACAAAAATAATCGTTATCAATATCACTGCTCATATTGACGAAAGGAAGGACTGCTATAGATTGTGTATTTTTCATTTATAAAAACCAAAGGTTATTTTTACCGAAGTCAGGTAGTTTATCGCCTTCAAAATGAGGGAATATTTGAGCTACCATTTCTGGGTATTTTATGGTTACTGGTAAGTTTTGTTGTTTTACGGATTTCCAATACATTCTGCTGAATTGATATACTTGGTCTATCAACTCTTTTACAATTGCTATATCCTCAAAATAGTCTTTCTTGGTACAATATAGACTTAGTTTTACAGGGAATGGATAATCTCTGACTTTATCATTTTCGCTATACTTAGCATTGTTGAATAACAAATATTTTAGATGTGCAATTTCTATGATTGTACCACTTAAAGGCATTAAGGCATCATCATTGGTATCAAACGCTACATAGTCGCTTGATTCTGTTTTGTTGATGGTTACTATGACTATTGGAATATCTAATTTTAATCGACTTAAAGTCTTTTGAATTGGGTCTATTTCATCTTTGCTTATTGGTTTATAGTAGTGAATGATTAGCCTTTCTGCTTTGTTATCATTATCCACAACAAATTTTAAAATCTGTTTTCCTATTGCTCCAGCTATTAAGTCAAATTCATTATCTCTAAAACAATCAAAGCCTTTAAACTCTCCCTTGTTATTAAAACAAAATGCACTACCTACAAAACGAGTATTGGTTTCCATAGATTTAAAAGCACCTACGCCCACAATCAATTCTTGTTTGAGTTCTCTATCTAAACGCCAAGGAATACCGTCTATTTTAGCCAATAATGCAGGTGTGATATTCTCTAAGAATGCACCAAAATAGGCGTTATTGATACTCTCTTTATAAATGACTTGTGAGGTTATTTCGTGTTTTAAAAGTTCTTCTTTGACTTGATAATACAAGTGTTTGTTATCTTCATCCTCTTTATGAATAGGGCTTACGTAAACCGCTACATACCTTGTATTTGGTTGTTTCTCTAAATTGATTAGATGATGTTTGATTTCTTTGATTGCAGTATCTGGACTGTCAAAAGCTAAACTGGTATCGTTATCCATATAAAATGGCTGACGAATATGTTTTTTTAGCGGTGGGAAGTAAGATTTATAACCTTTCTCAAAATAATTGTACAAAGGAATTACATAATCTTTTCTATCAGGTTTATGGTATATAAAAAAGAACCTTACATTATCGTGTGGACTTGCTTTATAAGGACCAGGATTTTTCATTCCTACTTTTGGGTCTATACCTACGCCATCATAAAACCTTAAATTGTTTGAGTGATAATGTGTTTGCAATACTTCATCTTCTGGAATATCAAAAAAGCCATTTTCATCTAATGGAAGTATGGCTCTAAATTCATCTGTATTTAGATAGTTGTTGTAAAAAGTGGTTATATAATTAAAGTAAGGTTTGTATCTATTGCCTTTTCTTGGTACTGTATGCGGTATTTCTAAATGGTTTTTAAGTGGTATATTGAGTAATGGATATACTTGGCCTAAATGCTGTTTAGCATCTTCTGTAAGGTATTTAAAACGCTGTATTTCTTTGTTGTAAACTACTGTTTTGAAATATTCCGTAGGAATGTTGATTTCATCAATACTTGTGGTAGCAACTTTAGAAGTGCTATCATAAGATAAAAGCAATGCAGGACTTTTAGTTAAGCCTGAAAATTCAATTTTTAGGGTGTATTTGTTATAGCTGTTGTATTTGGTTGTTGATGCTTTAGCGTCTAATAACCACACTTCTATATCGCCTACATAATTGAATTGTATTGCATCTGCAATATCAATGAAATAATGATATACCAAACGTGTATAAAGGTGCTTTGCAAACTTTGTACTGCTGTATAAATCTACTTTGGTTTTGAGTATACAATCTTCTGTATCTTTAAAATTGGTGTAGTAGTATTTATGCCTTACAACTTCTTCTTTTTGGTTATCCCATAACTCATTGGGAAGCTCGGTTCTGTGTATAGGGAAATAACCTTCTTTTTTCTCAGTATAAAATCCAAACTCCTTCTGAATAGAAGGGTGTTTGAATGGGATGATATTTATTGTAAGGTTTTTCACTTATAATTGCTGTTGATTATCATTTTGTTGCTTCCATATTTTATCAAAAACAAAGTCTAAATATTGACGTTTGAAGTCTGGGTCGTCTGTGAATTTTTTATATAAGTCTGTGTATTGAAAAATCACATCTTGCATTAAGTCTTCCACTTTTTTATCCGAAGTTATTTTAGCGTTTTGCTTATCGCTGTTCTTAACTGCATTAACGGTAACTTCATCACGTGCAAAGTCTGCTGGTAATTGCTCAAACAAGAAGTTTTTTACTTTATCATCATCAGACCAATTATCTATACCAAATCTTGTATTAAATTCATTGATAATCGCTTCTAATTCTTCAAAACCAAGTTCTCCTTTTTTACCTTTCATTACAGGTGGCGTTGGGTCTAATTCTTCATCTCCTTTTAATTTGATGTTTTCTTGTGTGGTTTTTGTTAAACGGTAACTATCTAAGTCTATAGCTTCTAAAATACCTTTGGCTAAATCTTCAATTTCTTCTGGCTTTATCTTAGGTATTAAAAATTTTAAAAACCAATACAGACGTTCCCAATAGACATTGCTGAATGAAAGTATTTTAGAAAGAAAGGCATAAGTTCTAAAGAATGATTTTGCTTTTACATAAAAATCTATTTGTGCATCTTCATCAAGTTCAGATTTAAACGCAGCTACACATTTATCGATAATTGGGTCTAATTCTTGACGGTCTGCTTCTTTAAAATATAGTTCCGTAAAGTTTACAATATCGTCCTGTGCATAGACTTGTGCATTGTCTAAAGCATCTTGTAAGTCGTTTAGCTTATTAGCATCTGTTTCTTCACTTAAAATAGTAGTGGTATAGAAGGGTTCAAATGCTTTTTTAATATCTTCTGTTGAGTTGAAAAAATCCATTACAAACGTATCTTCTTTATACGGTTTGTAAGCTCTGTTTAATCTAGATAAAGTCTGTACTGCTTGAACATCTGCCAATTTTTTATCTACATACATTGTATGTAAAAGAGGTTGGTCGAAACCAGTTTGAAATTTATTAGCTACAATTAAGAAACGGTACTCCTTTTTCTTAAACTCATTTGGAATGTCATTACTTGGGAAACCGTTTAATTTCGCTTCATCTACATCTTCACCATCTAATTCTTTTGTGCCTGAAAATGCAACAATAGCTTTGTAAGGCGAATTGATTTCCTTCAAGTATTCTTTAAATGCCTGGAAGTATTTAATTGCATTATTAATGCTTTTACAAACTACCATAGCCTTTGCCTGACCGTTTATCTGCTTTCTAATATCTGTATGAAAATGGTCTAACATTACTTTAGATTTTTCCATAATAGAAAACGGATGACTTTCTACATACGCCCTTAACTTCTTATTTGCTTGACGTGTTTCAAACTCTGGATTATCTTCTACCGCTTTATCTAATTTGTAGTAAGATTGGTACGTTGTATAATTTTTAAGGACATCAAGGATAAATTCTTCCTCAATAGCCTGTTTCATTGTATAGGTATCAAATGCCTTAAATTTTCCTTCTGCTGTTTGTGTACCAAAGGTTTCTAAAGTTTTGTTTTTAGGTGTTGCGGTAAAAGCAAAATAACTCCCGTTTTTAAGCATTTTACGGTTTTCAATCAATTCATTGATAACATCTTCAGATGTTGGAGGCTCTTGTTCTTCTCCGTAAGGCGTTTCTTTTTCAGATAATACCCAGTTCATTTTACTGGCTGTTTCTCCACTTTGACTACTATGTGCTTCATCAATAAGTATGGCGAACTTTTTAGCTTGTAGAGTTCCTATTTCATCTATGATGAAAGGGAACTTTTGAACGGTGGTTACGATTATCTTCTTACCATCTTCTAAAGCTTGTTTGAGTTGACGACTTCCTTTGTCTATGGCTTCAACAACACTATTTACCTGAGCAAATTGCTTGATGTTATCTCTAATTTGTTTGTCTAAAACTCGTCTATCGGTAACTACTATGACACTATCAAAGACAGCTTCTGTATATTCTGTATTATGCAGACTTACTAATTGATGAGCTAACCAAGTAATGGAATTTGATTTACCTGAACCTGCTGAATGTTGTATCAAGTATTTTTGACCTACTCCGTTTTCTTTAGCGTGGCCTAAAATGGTTTTAACCGCTCTTAATTGGTGGTATCTTGGGAAAATTAACTTGCGTTTTATTTTGCCTGTATCTTCATCTTTTTCCTCAACTATTTGGGCATAGTTTTCAATGATATTACTAAAACTTTCTTTGGTTAATATGTCTTTCCAGAGGTAATCTGTTTTTAGTCCATTTGGGTTTAATGGATTTCCAGCACCATCATCATTTCCTTTATTGAATGGTAAAAAGAATGTTTTAGTACCACTCAAATGGGTTGTCATATACACTAAGTCTGCATCTACTGCAAAGTGTACCATACATCTGCCAAATGTAAATAGGGCTTCTTTTGGGTCTCTATCGTTTTGATATTGACGAATGGCATTTTTTACATTTTGTCCTGTCCATTGATTCTTTAATTCTAAAGTACTTACTGGTAATCCGTTTATAGAGACTACCATATCTAATGAATTACTATTGGCTAAACTGTAATATAACTGACGAGTAACTGAAAAGATATTTGCTTTATATTGTTTTTGTGCAGTTTGGTTTAAATGTGATGTTGGTTTTTTATAGTAGAGTTGTACTCTAAGGTCTAAATCTTTAATACCGTTACGCAAAATCTCAATAATTCCTTTTTGACGAATTTGGTCTGTCAATCTTTTAACAAACTTTTCTTCTCCTCTTTTTAGAATGGTATCGTAAGCAAGAGGTTGTGTTTCCTTAATAAACTCGAAGAGCAATTTTTTATTAATGCAAAGGTCTCTGTCGTAATCTGCACTATAACTTTGACGGTAGCCATTATTTTCTATCAAATGTTTTTCTATGATAGTTTCTAAGCCTTTTTCTGAGGTATCGGATGTTTGCATAGTTATATATAGCTGTCTTTTTATTTTATTATTATTTCCATAATGGTTCGTTTTGCCAATTTTTAGGGAACCCCATTTTATACAAAGGTGTATTTGGGAACTCTTGAAATAAATCAAACAATTCTTCTTTTAAATGATGCCCTGGACTTATTATGTTATTCATATATAATATGGCAGAAACCAATGGAAATATTTTTCTGCGTTGATGTTGATTTGGTACATAGCTTAAAAGTGGATATTTTGTACTTTTAGGCCAATCGTACTTATTTATAATTACCCTGTTCCATAATCTACTATGATGGGCAACAATGTTTCTTATGTAGGTAACACTTAACAACCAACTGGCTAAATACTTTTGATTATTTAAACCAAACTCATTGGCTATTGTAGATTTTTCAGGCAATTGGTGGTTTACATTTCTATATAATTTAGATAAAGTACCCAATGTGATTACCTCTAAAGACTTCCAACATTCAGGCGTATCTTTTGGGTGATTTTCAAAATGTTTTACGATAAATTCTTCGCTACTATCTGTGACATCTTTTTCTAATTTTGCTATAAATTTATTGTGATGGTATGCGTTTTGAAATAATTTTGGGTCGTAATGCCAATGTGGACCATATTTTAAAGACATATGATACATCAGCTTAGTACGCAATGCAACTTCTATACGCTCTATGGCATTGAATATGATTAATCTAAAATGCCTATCGAAGTTGTAAAAGTCTATGACATCTTCAAAGTAACTATTAGGAGCGAATTTGTGATTTATTTTATCTATTTGCATTTCCCACCAATAGCCTTTTAAGCGGTAATAACTAATATTGCCTAAAAAGTGTGGGGCATCTGCAACATTATGAAAGAGCATATCTCTATCTTGTAGCAACTGTATTTGTTCTTGTATGGTTTTAGCTGGTTTTGGCATTAACGCAATGTGTTTTGAGTTAATGAAACAGGCTTAGAAAAAAAGAAAAGACCTCCCAAGTGTGCATCAAAGAGAGGCAAAGGAGGTGTATTATGTGTTATGGAATGGTCTAAAAAAAAGAAGACCCACTTGCTGTTCTTACGGGAAGCAGAATGGGTACTGTTACCGCAAAGATACGTATAAACGTATGATTTCACCAAACTTTTTAACAAAATTGTGATACTTATTAACATTGAAATACGTTTAAACCTCTTGACAACAAGTTTTTTAATACTGTTTTGAGTATTTAGAGTTTGGTGATTGATTTTATACGTACTTTTCATTATTTCTTCCCTTTCTTTAACCCTTTCACCATTTTATCAAAATCGGATTCTATTTTTTGTGTTTTGTTAAACTTATCATATTCTGAAAAGGCTTTATTTTCTGCCTGTTTCTTAGATTTTTTGCCTAAACCGTCTAACACTTTGTATTCGTTGAAAGCTAAAAACTTATTAACGCTTAAAGCTAACTGCTCCATAGTAAAGGTATTTCTACGTTCTATAAGGTTTTCTATATAATCGAAATACCCCGATACGGTACGCTCTAATTGTTTTATTTCTTTTTCTTGCAGGTAGTTCTTGGCTACTTTGGTGTCTTGTTTTAAAATTCTACCCTCTGGAGCATTTTTCCAAGTGGTTAAACCCATATTATCAGTTTTACTATTTGCCTTTAGGTAGATAATTTCGGCTGCTGTTTTACCTGTAATGGCAAAATGAAATTTGTTTTGTACGGTAGCGTAAAAATTCTTGGTAATGTCTGATTTTGGGTCGTAATCTATACTACATTCAGCAAATATGTCTGTAATTTGTTGGTATATTCTACGCTCGCTTGCACGTATGGAACGAACACGCTCTAATAGCTCTTTGAAATAATCTTTACCAAAAGCGGATGTACCTTGTTTTAAACGGTCATCATCCATTACAAAGCCTTTAATAATGTATTCTTTTAAGGTTTTTGTAGCCCATATACGAAACTGGGTTGCTTTGGTAGAATTTACCCTGTAACCCACAGAAATAATGGCATCTAAATTGTAATATTTGGTCTTGTAGTTTTTGCCATCAGATGCAGTTGTTTCCAAAATGGAAATAACTGAATTTTCTTCTAATTCGCCACTTTCAAAAATGTTACTTAAATGCTTACTTATAGCCGGAACACCTACTGAAAAAAGTTCTGCCATAGCTTTTTGAGTCAACCAAATGGTTTCATCATTCAAAATAGCCTGAACTTTTACCTCTCCATTAGGAGCGGTGTACAGAATAAAATTATTGTTGTTGGGTACTAATTCGCTCACTTGGTTATTTTTTAAGTTTTACGAGTTCCTTTTCTGCAATATTTAAGGCTTGCAATGCCTGTTCTTCATTTTCTACCAATTGAAATACTTGGTCTGCTAACCATAATGAAAACAGTTCGTTATAGTCAAGTTTGAAAAGTTTTGCTAATGGTTCTATATGTTCACGTTTAGCGGTTTTTTCTCCTCTTTCTATTTTACTAAGCATTGCGGTATCAATGTCTAACTCGGCAGATAAGTGCCTGAGTAGCATTTCTTGTTCTTCTCTTTTAGACCGTATTAAGTCTCCGAATTTATTCATTGCTTATTTGTTTGTATTAAATACATTTGTTCACGCAACATTAATTAACTCGTAATTAGGAGTTCACGAATGCTAACGCATTTGTCAAATATAGACAAATTCAAAACAAACAAGAACAAAAACCACAAGAAGAATTTCAAAAAGTGCAAAGGTTGCAAACTATAAAGAAGATGTAATCTTCTGATAGTATCCGTAACTGGGTTGCGAGAGATGTGAACCTAACAAGGATTTGAGCAAATTATCAATAGAACGGTCTTTTAGTTGGTATTTCTTGCCTATGATGATGGCTTCTTCACGTTTGAAGTTTTGCGGTAAGGCTTCAAAGAATTGCTTTTTATTGTTAGCACCTTTAAAAACTCCTGTTTCTTCTTTCTTTGGTAGGTTATTGTACATTAACAAACTGTGTTCGAGATAAACATTTGCAATCATTAACGCCATTTCAAAATCTTCATCCGTACACGTAACATTTTCGGTACAATCGCCATTATCAAATTTGCGAAGCGTGGATAATATCATACAAATACGATACAGAATTAAGCCTAATCGTTTTACTACGCTACCAGCTTCTTCTGCTGTAAAGGTGGTTACTTCTGTTAACCATTGTTGCCCTGTATAATTAACCGTTTGCCATTGTTCTTTAGATAAGTGTATTTGCGTTGGATTTGCTTCTAAGAAGTGAATCATTTCTAATACATTCTGCGATAAGGTTTCAAAATGGTCATTTAAATTTAAGGTATTGCCGAAAGGCGATACATCTTTCCAAAGTTGCTCTACCTTAAACGTGTAGAATAAAAAACGACTGAATAAACCATCTTCTGCAGATGCAATAATATTGGCTACTTGACCAGGCGTACCAGATAAAGCAACTGATATTTTAGGCTCCTTGATAATAACATATTCATTGTCTGTTTTTCTTGAAACAGAAATAGTTTCAGAATGAAACGCTTTTCTGAGCATATCAGAATATCCGCCCCAATCTTGCTTAAAAACTGCTCCCATACTATCAGCTTCTGTTTCGCAAATAATTCCTTTACCTTCATTTTGTTGTATGTGTTGTAAAATGGCTGCATAAGATGTATTGGCAGGAATGAATACCACTTTAAAAGGTGGTTTTACAGGCTCTTCTGGAGTTTCTGTATCGTCTTTCTTTCGGTTTCTTTGTTCTACCTTGTATTGAGCTAATTCGGCTTCATAAATGGACTTATCTTGATTGCTTTGTTCCAATACACTTTCTTGATATGGGTCTGCCAATATTTTAGCGAATTTTAAAGCACCTTTTCCGCTTGCTGCTGGAGCTATGATAAACGAAAACAGATTAGGAAATACAGTCTGTTGAGCATATACACCTGATACATTTGGTAAACAACCGCTAAGAATAGACAATGCACCTGTAAAGAAAACATCTCGTTCTCTTGGGTCTGTAAATGCCATTGTACCTTTTCTTAAAACTTCTGGTAGATTATCAAATAATTGCTCGTCAAAAGTTGGTGTGTTTTTTAGGTAATCTTCATCACTTACTATCTCATTTGGTTGTGCTATTTGCTTATGACTTGGATAGCTCGCAAATTGCATAGCGTTGTTATCATACGCTGATTTTACGGATGCTTTTATTTCATCTTTGTTTAGGTCGTAAGTATTTAGAATAAGATGCAAAGTATCATCATACACGATTCCTCTCCTGTTGCAATTACAAGCCAATTGATATATGAAATTGTTTCGGTTGCCGTCTGCATAGCTTTCTTTGTTTTCGGTGAATGTGATACACTCGGTAAAGATTTCTGAACTATTACTGTTTTCATTATTGCTAAGATTTTGGGTTACTACTGTTTTTGATGCTGTTGGTGTGATAGGCTGTAAAACCGTTTCGGTTTTTACCTTGAACTTTTGGTTTTGTATGTTCTTATACCCATCAGGGTCATAAGACACAAAACACAACCTTGTAATGTCTTTGCATTTTGGGTCTGCCTCAATACCAACTTCTTTTTCATAAAACGCTTGCACTTGTGCATAAGTGTTTTTATGCTGTTCCATAGTAGAATCTACTTCAATAAAAACTTTTAGGCCATTACCGCTTGGGCTTGTGAAACAAGCAAAAGTGAAAGGAATGGATTGTATTTTCTGTTTTGCTTCTTGAAGCTCGTCTGGTTCTAACTTATCAAAATCTAAGTGTACAAACCCGCTGTACATTTTAAAGTATTCCATTTTACGACCGCCTTCAAAAGTTGCTGACGGTGTAAAGGCAACTAATTCTTTTTTGAATTGGTCTGCTCGTTCTGGTTTACCCATTCCAATAGCCATACGGATAGCTTCAATAGGTTCTTTATATTTACCCTCAATAACGTCCTTTA
This sequence comes from Algibacter pacificus, assembly GCF_008033385.1. GTDB lineage: Bacteria > Bacteroidota > Bacteroidia > Flavobacteriales > Flavobacteriaceae > Algibacter > Algibacter pacificus. Next base: position 153,696 of record NZ_VOGY01000004.1, read on the forward strand.
CTATAAGTAGTAAGGCTTTATTTTCTATGGGTTGATTGAAATTTTTATATATAGTTGATGATGCCATTTTAGAAGTATTTATGTGATTATTTTCCATTGATAGGTGCTTTAAAATTTTTGTCTAGCAATTCGAGTATGTCTGATAAGCGGTAGTAGATTTTGTACCCAATTTGGCAATAGCCTATGAGTCCGCTATCTCGCCAATATTGAGCGGTACGCTTACTTACATTCATTATCTGTAGAAACTCTTGGGTGTCGAAAAACACTTGGTCAGGATTGCTTCTTTGCTTGTCTTTAAGCATAAGCGTTAGTTCTGATAGTCTATCGTCTATCTGTTCTAACTTTTCGTCTAAAGGATGATAAAAGCCCATATCTAACTGCGTTTGTTTTGAATTAGATAATTGGCTGCTGCTTTTTCGATTTCGTCCGTAGAAGATTGACGGTTACGCTGTAACCATTCGTCTAACTCGGTACGATTGAAATAGAGTTTTTTACCTTGTGGGCAGAAATGCGGAACGGATTTCTGACTGGTAAGTTTGTACAGATGCGAAGCACTTATATCTAAATAGCTACAGGCATCATTGAAGTTTAGTACTTCTTTCTTTAAGAGGTTTTGTTCCTCTATCTTTTGCTCAAGTCTGTTGAGCTTTTCTAAAATTAAATTTTCGTTACTCATTGTGTTACGATTTTTAAAAGTTTTACAATAAATTCTATTGCAAACTTATATCGTAACAAGCTAGTAATCAGCAAGAAGGTAACGTCTTACTAATATATCTTACTCATCTTACTGTTTTTATTTACAGTTGTCTGAGAATGTCATCAATAGTGCCTTGTTCTTTAGGGTAGTTGTTCTTGTTTTTATACAAATTATTACGTTTCAAATCCGTTCCTTTTTTAGAATAAAAGAGGTTTGATTGTTCAATAGTTGTAGGATTGAAATTGCTAAAGTGTTGCTCCATTTTTGAAACTATGTAACTGAATTGTGTTGTCTCACAACCTAAATGAATTTGAGGAGCACCAATCTTTAAATCTTTACTTGTTAATACACTTACTAATTGCTCTACTGTGGTTTTATCTTCATTCAATAATTCAATATCACGATTGAGTAAAGAGAGTACCGATTTTAGCTTTGTTGTATTTCCAGTAAATCCAAATGAGAAACGTTTGTCTTTTTCGAACTTATAATCATCAACACCTAAAAGGATATTGTTTACTGTTTGAAATTCAGGAGTTGTTTTGTCAATCTCTATATCTGAAATAGGTTGTTGAAGTAGTTCTCCGTAAAGCTCATTTTTTTTTGACGGTAATTCCGAAAGGAATTGAGGATATAATTTTTCGGTTTCCTTTAGAAAACGAATTACATTAGCAATGAGTTGCGGAATAACAAAAGCTGTCAAGTCGGTTTGCTTAAAACTGTCTTGGTCTGTTCCTATTCTTAATAATAAGTCTTTGCAAGATTTCACTACATTTTGAACTATCTCTTTTTTCTGAATTTCTCCAATGTCCTTATTTACACATTTAAAAACTCTGTCTGATAGTCTTGTAGCTTCATTTAAAAGCAAATAATGATAAAACCTTTGTGTTGCTGTGGTGGGTTCAGCTAACTGGGTTTCAACCAATGGATACAGAATATCGTGATTAATATCGGTATCTGCTTGCAGTAGGTAGATTTCCAAACCATCTTCTTTGAATAGATTAGGCTTGTTTTTTTGGATTTCCTTTAACGCCTTGTAATACTCGTTTATAGTCTGCTTTGGCTGTATAAATTTTGCAGACAAATTTTGTCTGTAAAACTTTTCATTGACTGCATCACTTGCCCAAGGTTTTAGGTCGCCATAAATGATGCTTTTAAAAATAGTTAGTTCCATATTATAAATCGAGTTGAATTTTATTAGCTGCTTCTTTCTTCTTGTTATCTATTACTTTGGCATATATCTGAGTGGTTTTTAATTCTCTATGTCCTAATAGCTTTGATACGGTATAAATATCTGTACCCATTGTAAGTTGTAGGGTCGCATAGGTGTGTCTTGCACAATGGAACGTGATATTTTTAGTAATACCTGCACGAAGCACCCATTGAGCTAATTTAACATTGTGCCAAGCACTATATTTTAAGCCTTTGAAAACACGCGCTGTTTTTTCCTTTTCTTCTCCTAACATATTACGAGCTTGCTCGGATATTGGTAGGGTTTCCGCTCCTTTGGTTTTTTGTTGTCTGAAACGTATATAGTAGCCCATTTCATCAGAATGTTGCACCTCTGACCAAACTAACTTATTTATATCTGACCATCTTAAACCAGTAAGGCAAGCGAATAAAAACGCAGTTTTTAGCTGCTTGCTTTCGCAATCTGCTTTTACTAATGCTTGTACTTCTTCTAAGGTTAAAAACTCTCTTTGTGGTTCGCCTTGTTTAAATCCCTGGACTTGCTCCGCAGGATTGTATTTTAAAATACCATCTCTAACCGCTTGTTTTAATGCTGCCTTTAGTTTGTTGAAGTAGGAGTATTTGGAATTTTGAGATAATTCGTTTTCACTTTTGGTTTTAGCTTCATTGTCTAAATAATCTTTAAAGCCTTGTACCCAATCACGATTTACTCTATCAAATGAAATATCTCTTGGACTGTATTTTCTTAGATGCTTACCAACACTATCCCAATTGCCATAATTACCTAAACTGGCTTTTCTCTTTTCTGTGAGTGCATCAAAGTATAATAAGAAACTGCCTTTTAGTTTCTCTTTGTCTTGAAAATCATAAATATTATTCTGAATTTCTAAGTGCCTTTTGGCTCTGATACTTTCAGCTAATTGTAGTATCGTTTTATTTTGGTCTTTCTCTGCCTTAGTAAGTGAACCTTTTTCTGGGTCAGGTTTGAGGTACAATTTTAAATATTCATATTCTCGCTTACCATTGGCATAGTAATCTAAATACAAACTGATTTTGTTTCCTTTCTTGCGTTTTCTTAATGTTACTTTCATAAGGCTAAATTTTAAAGAGATTATCGATTTCTGTCCGTTTTATAATAGTGCGCCTACCTAATTTTGCAATGCTCAATTGGTTGCGTTTTATCATCCGCTGAATAGTCCATCTGCTTGCACCTAATAAATTGGCAGCTTCAGTAATACTTAGAAATTCTTTATCTCTTAGATTGATATGATTTCCTGCTTGTGTAGGTAAGGTTTGCAGAGTTTGCAAGTTTTCGGAAGATGTAGGCTTGCTATTATTTATTTGCTCGGATAGGGTGGATTGTACTTTTTCTTCTCGCTTACGTTGTTTGTAGGCTCTACTTGCACACGTATGACCGCAATACTTAGTGGTGGTCTTTTGTGCAACAAAAGCCATTCCACAGAATTGACAGAATTTCGGTATTTTAATTGTACTGCTCATTTGGTGCTACTTGTAGCTCAATGTTGCTTGGTGGTGCTTGGTGGTGCTTGGTGGTGCTTGGTGGTGCATCATTTCGCTTTGATTTGTTGCTTTATGATTTGGGCAACAGATAAGCTATTAGGGCAACAATTGAACAACAAATATAAGAAATAAAGAGCAATTGGGCAACAAAAAAGAGATGCTAAAATCTTATAAAGTCAATAAAAACAAGTAGTTAGAAAATAAAAGAAAGATAATTACTTCCCGATACAAAAATTAGCAAAAATATTACCCAACAAATCATCGTTAGTAATTTCTCCTGTAATTTCTCCAAAATAGTATAAAGCTTGGCGAATATCAATAGCTAATAAATCGCCCGAAATACCAGATTCTAAACCATTTTTCACATGATCTATTTCTTCAAAAGCTTTTAAAAGCGAATCGTAATGCCTAGAATTGGTTACAATAGTATCATTATTTCTAAGCGCTCCTGTGTTTACAAAACTAAGTAGTTTATCTTTAAGTTCTTCAACACCCAGGCCTGTTTTAGCGGATAATAAATGAATATTAGGAATTTCAGCTTTTACAAGTTCTATGTCCTTGTCTTCTAATTTATCAACCTTATTAGCAACAACCAATAAAGGTTTTAGCGGATACTTATTTTTAACTTTTTCAACTTCAATTTTAAAAGATTTCAGGAAAGATACTTCTTTAAAATTGCTGCTATCGGCAAGAAAAACTACCACTTGAGCTTGGTCTATTTTTTCAAAAGTTTTCTTAATCCCGATGCTTTCCACTACATCGGTCGTTTCTCGAATTCCAGCGGTATCAATAAATCGGAATCCAATACCACCAATAGAAATTTCATCTTCAATAGTATCACGAGTAGTTCCAGCTATTTCGGAAACAATGGCGCGCTCTTCATTTAAAAGCGCATTTAAAAGTGTGGATTTTCCAACATTTGGTTCACCCACAATAGCAACCGGGATACCGTTTTTAATAACATTTCCAACAGCAAAAGAGTCTATTAATCGTTTTAAAACAAAAGAAATACGCTGGGTTAAATCTTTAAATTGTGTTCTATCGGCAAACTCTACATCTTCTTCTGCGAAGTCCAATTCTAATTCTATTAACGAAGCGAAATTTAAAAGTTCTTCACGAAGTTTTGCAATTTCAGAAGAAAAACCACCACGCATTTGCAGCATGGCTATTTGATGCGAGGCTTCATTGTCACTCGAAATTAAATCGGCCACGGCTTCTGCCTGACTTAAATCTAATTTTCCGTTTAAAAAAGCACGTAATGTAAACTCTCCTGCCGATGCCATTCGGCAGCCTTTCCGAAGACATAATTGTATAATTTCTTGCTGAATATAATTTGATCCATGGCAGGATATTTCTACCACATTTTCACCGGTGTAGGAATTCGGGTTTTTAAAAACAGACACTAAAACCTCATCTATAGTTCGGTTTTCGTCAATAATATGCCCTAAATGAATGGTGTGTGTTTTTTGAGCTAAAAGCGACTTTTCACTTTTAACAGATTTAAAACAGCTATCGGTAATAGCAATAGCATCCACTCCCGATAATCGAATTACGGCAATAGCACCCGCACCAGATGGTGTGGCTAAAGCTACAATGGTGTCTTGATTAATCATGAATTTAAAGCAATTTTAAACTAAGTAAATACCGTCTGGTTTTATTTCAATTTGGCGCTGTTTGTATAACGTTCCAACGGCCTTTTTAAAATTCTTTTTACTCATTTGAAGCTGATTTTTAATAGCTTCTGGACTCGATTTATCGGTTAAGTTTATAAAGCCACTATTATCGTGTAACTCATGCATAATTTTTTCTGCATTGGGCTCTATATTTCGGTAACCTATTTGCCCTAAAGTAATATCTAGTTTATTTCCTGGACGAATTTTTTTAACAATACCTTTCAATCGGTCACCAATACTTAAATCTCTAAAAATTTGATCTCTGTAAATTAACCCGATATGTGTTTTATTCACAATAACATTCATTCCTATATCCGATGGGTGTGATACAATTAAATCGACTTCATCAAATTGAGATACTGTTAATACGGTGTTATCTAAAAACCTGTTGGTTTTACTAGACGCCACTAACCTTTCGGTTTTTTCGTCTAAATAACAATGTATTAAATACCAGCCTCCTGGTTTCATTTTAAAGGCTTGCTCTTGAAACGGACAAAACAATTCCTTTACCAAACCCCAATCTAAAAATGCGCCGTAATCATTAACTTCATTACAACGCAAAAGCGCAAAACCATCGCGCATAACATACGGCATATCGGTTGTGGCAACAGGACGTTCATCATTATCCAAATACACAAAAACCTCTAATTTATCCCAAATTTTAAATTCCTTCGGAACGTATCTATTTGGTAACAAAACTTGGTTATCTTCATTATCTATTAAATAAGCACCGTGCTCACTTTCGCGAAGAATTTCTAATGTATTTACTTGTCCTAAATGTATCATGTGGCAAAGGTAATGATATTAGAAAAAAGAATCTATACTTCCTAAAAAATAGAATAAAGAAAAAGAAACAAAAAAAGCGCTACACAAGGGCAACGCTTCACATATATTATAAAAAAATTGATAATTAATATACCGATTCTTTATTGAAATGTTTGGTTAATAAATAATAGATAACGGCTCTATATTTTGTACGATTCGATTTTCCGTATTGTTCTAAAACAGCTTCGATACCCGCATCTAAACTTGCATCATCGGCTAAACCTAATTTTTTAATTAAAAAATTATTCTTTACAGTTGCTAATTCTGATGCATCTGACCCTGAAACGGTCGATGAGTCTTTATTATAAATCGATGGACCACAACCAATAGTTACTTTGGTTAGCAAATCCATGTCTGGTTCTACGCCGCATTTTTCTTTTAAATCTGCAACATATTTTACAATTAATTCGTCTCTTTTACTCATGTTTAGAATGTTTAAATAAGGTTAATAAAATAAGTGTTTTAAGGTAACTAATTTTAAGACACAAAATAAACAAATAAGTCACTTTCCTATTTTAGACTCTTAAAATAATTTAATAAAATCTCATCATTGATAGATTTTGGCGTAAATATTTCTAAAAGTTTTGGTTGTTCACTTTCTACATAAAATAAATTTAAGTGCCGTTTTAATTCTTCTATATTAGACGCTATGCTGTAATTTAATCCATACATTTTGCACAAATGTTCGGCTGTTAAATTATGTTGAGTTTCAAAATAAGTATCAAAGTTTTCCGTGTTTTTATGTCCTGGCAATATTCTAAAAATCCCGCCTCCCTGATTATTTACCACAATTATTCTGAAATTTTTAGGCATATAATTATTCCAAAGCGCATTGCTATCATATAAAAAACTTAAATCTCCAGTGATAAAAACAGTCGGTTTTACATTCGCCACAGCTGCCCCAATAGCGGTGCTTGTACTGCCATCTATACCACTGGTACCGCGATTACAAAACACTTCTAATGTTTTATTTATACTAAACAACTGCGTGTAACGAATGGCCGAACTATTACCTATTTGTAAAATAGAATTATTGGGAATAGATTTTAAAACTTTACTAAATACGGTTAAATCTGAAAATGGAATATCCTTTAAATAAGCTTTATGTTTTTCCTTTCTAGTTTGTTTTACTGAAGTCCAAATACCTTTATAATTACTTTTAACATAATGCGTTAATTTTGGTAAAAACTCCGAAAAGAATTCATTAGGCGAGGCTTCAATATGATTATCTAAACAGAAAAACGTATCATTAGCCTCTTTTTCATCAATATGCCAATGGTGTTTAGGCTTATACTTTCGCAGGAATTGTTTAACCTTTTTTGAAACAATTAAGCCGCCAAATGTAACCAAGATATCGGGTTGAAGTTGCTTCTGCTCTTCGTCGGTCAACGGTGCAATTAATTGATCTATATTATTAAAAAAACTAGGGTGATGTAAATTAGACGTGCTTTCGGTTAACACGATAACACTATCATCCTCGGCTAGTTCATCCAACCATTTTTGCTCAATGCTATTGGGTTGATTTACACCTACCAATATCATTTTTTTTGCAGCCGCATCCCAATCTTCAAAACAAGTTCTTAAAATATGTGTTTCAATTTTTGCATCTTTAAAAGGTATCTCCGTTATTTTAGGTGAAACGGATAATGTGTCCACCATCTCATAAAGCGGCTCATCAAAAGGAATATTAATATGAACAGGGCCTTTTTTAAATTTTGAAATATTTATGGCCGTATTTATTTCTTCTTCATTAAAAGATTGAATCCCCTTTTGAAGTCCTAACAAACGTTCAAATTTATCTTCCAAATTTTTAAATATAGGAAGCTCCTCGCCATTGGGTACATTTTTTTCATCCTTTAAATCTAACTTTAAATTAGCTGAATATAAAATATGATTTTCAAATACATTTTTCTGATTAATAGTTTGTCCGTCCCCAATACCAACCAAATGTTTTGGTCTATCGGCCGATAAAACGATTAGCGGAATATGACTAAAAAAAGCCTCAGCAACTGCTGGATAATAATTAAGCAAAGCACTACCTGAAGTACAAACCACAGCGGTTGGCTCTTGCTTTTGCTGGGCAATTCCTAAAGCAAAAAATGCCGCACAACGCTCATCTACAATACTGTAACATTTAAAAAATGGATCGTGGCTAAACCCTATAGTTAGTGGTGCATTTCTGCTGCCTGGCGATAATATTATATGTTTAATTCCTTTGGCTTTACATAACTGAATAACCGTTTGTGCAAGCGGAATTTTAGGATATATCATAACATTTAAAAATATCCTCAAAAATAAGAATTACTACAAGAAATTAAGGGCTTACAACACCTTTTTAATCACTAAAGATTTAGCAACGGTTTCCTCCCATTCGCTTTCTGGATTCGAGCTTTCGGTAATGCCGCCCCCCACATAAATAATGGCATTGTTTTCTTTAAGCTGCATACAGCGTAAATTAACGTATAACTGGGTGCTATTTTTGGTTATAGCGTAGGCCCTATTTTCGATGTTGCGCTTGCCCGAACGTGGTGCCGAGGTGACTTCTAAATTCAATTCGCCTAAAAACCCTGTGTAGAATTCGCGATTATACTTTTCATGTTTTAAAATGAATTGTTTTGCTTCTATTTTAGGGACACCGCACACTGCTGGCGTAGGATGCAAACTATAAAGTAAATCTTTTAAACTAATGGTATTTCGTTTTAAAACACCCCAAATTTTGGTTTTTAAATGTAGTAAATTGCCCGCTTTAACCGTTTCTACAGGAGATGTTTTTATATTATCGATAGTCGATTTTATATTATCTAAAATAAAATCGGTGACATATTGCTGCTCTTGTAATTCTTTTTTTTGCCATTTAACATTAAGGCTACCGTTGTAATTTTGTGTACCCGCCAACGCCATAATAGAAAAGCGTTGCCCTTCAATTTTCACTAAAGTTTCGGGTGTTGCACCTAACCACAGCCCTATTTTTGGATGATACCAACAATACACAAATGCCGAAGCATAATTTTCTAACAAGTTTTTAAAAATAGAAAACGGATTTTTATTTGAAAGCGAAACCGTTTCCGATCGTGATAAAACCACTTTTTTAAACTGGTTGTTTTCTAGAGCGTCTATCCCACTTTTTACAAGATTGATATGGATGTTCTTTTCGGAATCATAATTGATTCCTGCCCATTTTTTAGATGTCTCAATTTTATTCGATATCTCCTGAACAGTTTTGAACGACTTTGAAAACTCTAAAGGCATTAAAACCGATTTTTCAGTATTATCGAAAGGAGAAAACACGAAGCCTTTTTCGGTAAAATCTTCTGTAAAAAATAAATCGTTTGTATTTTGAAGTAAGCCAAATATATTATTTTCATTTGGTTTTCGGTAAATAACAAATGGTAATTCTGCTTGATACTGATTTTCAATACGATTGAAAAATGCGTTAAAAGTCATGCTTATCTTTTAGGTAAAGAAATAGTAGATAAACGACACACAGAAATTAAATTATCATCATCGTCGGTTACTTTTATATCCAATAATTGTGTCGTGCGGCCTTTATGTAAAAAGGTTGCTTTTGCATAAACATAACCATTTTTTACACTTTTAACATGATTTGCCGTAATTTCTATACCACGAACAAAAAGATTATCGGTATTAACAAATACGTGGGTTGCAAAACTCCCCACACTTTCTGCTAAAGCTGCTGTTGCTCCACCGTGTAAAACACCATCTGGCTGATAAACCCTTGAATCTACAGGCATTCTTGCCGTTAAATAATCTTTACCAAAATCGACCATTTCAATATTTAACGTTTCCATTAAGGTGTTTTTACAAGCTAAATTTGCTTTCTCTAAAACTGTTTTTTTAGATAATTCCATAAGAAATTTATTTTTTATCGCAGTTGCAAAAGTACAAATAATAAAGAGGATTTGGACTGAGTTAACACTTGCTTTTTATAGTACTGTAAGCGAGAGCTTAGTGTATTGCTTTAGTTATTTACAAATACGAAGTTTGAGTTTTTTTATGTGATTTCTCCTAAGGTTGAAATGACAAGTCTTGTTTTTTTAAATTATTTAACATGTTATAATTTAATTGCTCAAAAAGCAATAAACTGAACCAATAACTATCAACAAATAACAAAATACTCTATTTCATATACTTTCCTTTTTTACTACCTTCATACATGACGTATTTTACTAAACGTGATTCTAATTTGGCATTAAAAAGATGTATTTTTCTTGATGGACGCAGGCCTACATGCTTTAAAGCATCGAGGTTTGAGGTGATAAACCAAGCATCGGTTCCTGGGTAACTTTGTTTTAAAGTATCGCCTATATTGGCGTAAAACTCTTCCATATCGATATTTAATCGTTCACCATACGGCGGATTAAAAACCATGTGTAATTTTTCGTCGCCACCTTTTTGAGTTTTAAAGAAATCTTCGTGTTTAATGTCTATAAAATCTTCTAATTGAGCGTTTATTACGTTTTCTTTGGCTTTGGTTACAGCACTTGGCGCTTTATCGTAACCTATTATTTTATGATGGAAATCGCGTGTTTTTTTAAGTAATGATTCTTCTATTTTTTCGAATAATTCCACATCCCAATCTGGCCAACGCTCGAAGGCAAATTCTTTACGCATTAGGTTTGGTGGTATATTACAAGCAATCATGGCTGCTTCTATTAGCATGGTTCCCGATCCACACATAGGATCCATAAAATCTGTTTGTCCGTCCCAACCAGAAAGCATTATTAATCCTGCTGCTAAAACTTCGTTTATAGGAGCAATATTGGTTGCTGTTTTATAACCGCGTTTATGCAAAGAATCTCCCGAAGAGTCTAAAGAAATAGTACATTTTCTACGATCGATATGGACATTAATTTTAATATCGGGGAATTTTAAATCTACATTAGGACGCACACCTTCGGTATCTCTAAATTTATCGACCACGGCGTCTTTTGTTTTTTGCGCTATGTATAGCGAGTGCGTAAATAAATCGGAGTGAATAGTAGCATCGACCGCCAAAGTCCCTGTGGGTTTTAAGTATTTAGCCCAATCCATGGCGTAAATTTTATTATAAAGATCTTTTTCGCTATTAACCGTAAAACTATGGATGGGTTTTAAAATTTTCACGGCAGTACGCAGGCCTAAGTTACATTTGTACATAAACCCTTTATCGCCTATAAAAGAGACATTTCGAACACCTTTTTTTATCTGACGCGCCCCCATTTGCGTAAGCTCGTTTGCTAATAAATCTTCAAAACCAAATAAGGTTTTGGCCACCATATTGAAATTTTCTTCCATGTTTTTTAATCTACGTCTAATAGATTGCAAAAATAACTTAATTTTGCAGAACGCAACAGATATTAGCAGATAATGGGTTAGGGATTGCAGCGGCATCCTTTTTGCAAAAACTTTAAAGCTATATTTTAAAGGAAACCTAAATGATAATTGAAGCACAAAATAGGGTATAAATTATGTGATGTTTTGCAAAAAGATATAGCGGAAAGCCCGACCGCGCCCCAAGGCGTGGTAACCCCCAAAAAAAGATATGAAAAAACAAGATACAGCGTGGTTTGCATCGTGGTTTGATACGGCGTATTACCACATTTTATACAAGGACAGAAATGATACGGAAGCGCAGGCTTTTATGGAGACCTTAACCGATTATTTAAATTTACCTGAAGGGGGAACAATTTTGGATTTGGCCTGCGGAAAAGGAAGACATTCCAGATATTTAAATAAAATTGGGTACGATGTTATTGGTGCTGATTTAAGTGAAAACAGCATAAATTACGCTAAGCGATTTGAAAATGAAAGGTTGAAATTTGAGGTGCATGATATGTGTAACCCCTACCCTAAAACGTTTGACGCGGTTTTTAATTTATTTACTAGTTTTGGGTATTTTGAAGATGACGCGGATAATTTAAGAACGATAAAAGCGATAAAAGCAGACTTAAATGAATTTGGTTTTGGTGTTATCGATTTTATGAATTCGGAATTTGTGATTGATAATTTAGTGCCTGAAGAAGTGAAAACGGTAGATGGTATAGATTTTTATTTGAAGCGTTATGTAGAAGATGGCTATATTATTAAAGATATTGAATTTAATACGGATGGGAAAGCTTTTAAATTCCAAGAGCGCGTGCGTGGCTTTACTTTAGCCGATTTTGAAGCGCTTTTTGAACAGGCCGGCGTGTATTTATTGGATGTTTTTGGAGATTATAAATTGGGGAAATTTAACAAGCATACTTCAGAACGTTTAGTGATGATTTTTAAATAGTCGAGCTGCAATCGACATTTATATTTACCGTTGTTTTTATTGCATTGAAAACACTTTGTTTTTCTTTTTTTTTGAGCTTTTATTTAAATGAATAAATTTATTTTACCTATAGTTGCCGTTATTTTGGGTGTGCTTATTGCTACTATTACCAAGAGTAAAAAATCTTGGAATATGAAGCTTATGCTTTCCTTTAGTGGGGCGTTTTTATTGGCTTTAACCTTGTTTGAATTACTACCGGAGGTTTATGAGTATTTACCGTCTAAACAAACAGGTTTGCTTATAATGTGCGGTATTTTACTACAGATAACTTTAGAGCTTTTCTCGAAAGGAGCCGAGCATGGGCATGTACATATCCATAAGCAGGAAACAGCTTTTCCATGGATGCTATTTGTGAGTTTGTGTTTGCATAGTTTACTGGAAGGTTTCCCTATACACGAGCATAACGACATGGTTTACGGGGTTTTAATTCATAAAATTCCGATTGCTGCGTTGATAAGTATGTTTTTGTTTCAGTCGAGTTTTAGTAAATCTAAAATTACTATTTTTTTAATCCTTTTTGCTTTTATGACGCCTTTGGGCACATTAATATCGAATACAACGCATTTAAGCGAAACGGTGACTCTTAGTATTAATGCCGTGGTTATTGGTATCTTTTTTCATATTTCGACCACTATTTTATTTGAAAGTAGCGACGGACATAAATTTAACATGAGTAAGTTTGTTGCCATTATTTTAGGCGTTGGAATGGCTTATTTGATTTAGGGGAGTGAACGAGTCGAGTGACGGATGACGGGTGACTGATGCTTGTTTACTCTTGCGGAGCAGCGTGTTGGACAAAAATGACGGATGACTGGTGACCGATGTTTGCTTACTCTTGCGGAGCAGCTCGTTGGAAATAAAATGACGGGTGACAGGTGACCGATGTTTGCTTACTCTTGCGGAGCAGCTAGTTTAAAAAAAGTTTATTGTTTTTATTGAAAAATTATAATGCCGCCTAATCCAAACAAACACGAATGTTTCATTTGAATTAGACAAAATTAATGTGAATATTATTAAATACGGCTAGCGCTTTCTAAAACGTCCAAGCTAAAATACGAGACACTTTATTCCCCTGCCCCATACTGATAACTTTAATTTCTTTGGCGCCAAGTTTTTTAAGCGACTTTTGCATCCCTTTTACTAAATCCTTTTTAGACACTAAAGTTGTAAACCATTCGCAACTTGCTTTATGTAGTGAGCTTTCATACAAATAGGTGTGTAAAAAGGCTTTTTCGCCTCCTTTATAAGCGAGTTCACTATTTGTTCCCGAAAAATTCCGCACGATTTTATCGGTGCTTTTTCCTAAGTTTTTTAATTTTCTCGTCGTGGCTTCGTTGGCTTCTTCTTCCGAATTAAAAAATGGTGGATTACATATAGAAACCGAAAAAGCATCGTCTTCATCTAAAATACCATTAAAAATTTCGGCACTATTTTCTTGATGGCGCAACTTAATAAAATTACCTAATTTATTTTTATCAATAATTCTTTGAGCATTTTTCAATGACTTTTGATCTATATCTGTAGCTACAAATTCCCAGTTGTATTCGGCATGACCTAAAAGTGGATAAATACAGCTTGCTCCTGTACCAATATCTAATATTTTAACGCCGTTTTCTGTGTTTGTTTTTTTAACTAAATGCGCTATATGGTGCAAATAATCGACACGACCGGGAATTGGCGGACATAAATTTTCGTCTGGAAACTCCCAAAATTTAATGCCGTAATCTTTAAGTAATAAAGCCGTATTAAGAGCTTTAACCGCTTTTGGGTTAGCAAAATCTATAGTTATAGTTTGGTGTCTGTTTTCGAAAACAAAGGGTTCAAGTTCTGGAAACACGTTGCTTAAGGCCTCTAAATCGTAACCCAATTTATGCTTATTTTTTGGATGAAAGTTTGGAGTTGTTTTGATAATTTCTAATTTAAAGTTTCTATTAAGATACCTACAATACTAATAACTAAACACAACGGTGAAAAATAGGTCGTATCCATTTCACCAAAAGTAGTCTGTTTTACCTTCTTAAAAAAGCCTACATATTTAAAATCTCCAATAGCACGAATAAAAAATATAATAGAAATAATCCAACCGGTATATTCCATAATCCAATGCGGTAAATAAAGCGCAATAATTCCCGATTTATAAAAATAAAAACAACAAAAAGCCAACAATGCTAAACCTACAATAGCGCTATCTATTTTTTTAGGATTTAAAACACGTTTGCCATGTTCATTGGTTGGCAAAGAAACATCGATACCAAATTTCCCTCCAAAAAACCAATTAAAATGGATAACAGCGAGCACAAAAAAAACAAGACTTAATACTAAAGATAAAACCATAGGAATTATTATAAAATTTTGAATTGTAAACTTAATAAATTTAATCTCTTAATAGATATTGAAACGAAATATTTTATCTTCGCTATAAATTTATTTTACGATGTTAAAAGCTGTAATTTTCGATATGGATGGTGTAATAATTAATAGCGAACCACTACACCACGCTGCCTACCACAACATGTTTAGCGATGTTGGCGTACAGGTTTCTAGTGAACTATACGAATCTTATACCGGGCAATCGACTTTAAATGTTTGTAAACAAGTTAAAGATCATTTTAATTTAGATGAAACTCCTGAAACTTTAGTAGCCATAAAACGTAAACATTACGAGTACATTTTTGAAAATGATAAAGATTTCGATTTAATTGATGGTGTTTTAGATTTAATAAAAAACTACCACGCCAACGGACTGACCTTAGTTTTGGCATCATCGGCGTCTATGCCAAGTATTGAGCGTATTTTTAAACGCTTCGATTTAAATAAATATTTTAAAGCTAAACTAAGTGGTGCCGATTTAAAAGCCTCGAAACCACATCCGGAAATTTTTATAAAAGCGGCAGAAGCATCGGGTTTTAAACCTTCGGAATGTATGGTTATTGAAGATTCAACCAACGGAATTTGCGCTGCTAATGACGCGAATATATTTTGTGTTGGTTATGATAGCGAACACTCTAAAAATCAAGATTACAGCAACGCCAATTTAAAAATTGAAGATTTTAGCGCTATTACTTTCGATAAAATTTCAGCACACTTTTAAACCGATACTTTTTTCTTGTAATTAGGTTTCTAAATAACTTAATCCTCAAAAACAAACCTATTTCTTAATTTATATTGGAGCGCTACTTCTTTGTGCTTAATTGTGCTATTTTTCAACATATTTAATCTTCACTTATTTTAGTTTCATTTGGCGCCATATTTCTGTAAAATAAATAGAAAAATATTTAATCGAAAAATTAAAAAATACATTTCAACAAAACAAAAGCAAAATAAACCACTGATAACCAACATCCTAAATATCTTATTCGTTTTTTGGCACGCTGTTTGTAACTACCAAAATGTAGAACATTAAAACACATCATTATGAAAAAGTATATATTCTTATTAGCCGGATTGCTTCTTGCAGGAGTAACCGCTAGTGCAGACACAACCACAGCCAACGAAACCAATACCACAATTAATAATAACAGAGGTTATGGCAACTCTTTCATATTTGTTGAAAATGGTATAGAATTTTCGGTATTTCCCGATGGACAATTCGATTTCAACTTGCTACGTCAAACTTCCAATGTAAATGTATCATTACACTCTAGACATTTAAACTTAAGTTTCAATTCTGGATACGATTACAATGCTTATGTTCAATATGACGAATATGGTGCTATTATTCAAATTGAAAACACACCAATATATTACGATTATTACGGTCGTATTGCACAAGCTGGAAATGTAAACATTAATTACAACAGCAATGGATATGTTTCTAATGTTGGAGGATTGCACGTTTACTACGATCGTTATAATAGATACACCCATTATTCGGGCTATATAAACCGATATAATCGTGGCTATATTTACCGCCCATGGCACAATTATTACCGCACGCCTTCATTAAATTTCTGTGTGGTATACAATCGTCCATACCGTAAATATTATGCACCTGTACGGTATGTTTATAACCGTCCGTTTTACAATAACCACCGTCCTTCTAGTTCCATTTATAGCCGTCGCGGAAATACTGTGGTAAGAAATAGAAATTATGCTACTGTAAATAGAAGCTCTAGAAATGTTACAAAAATTAACAGAAATACAACACCCTCTAGACGTACTGTAGCTACCAATAATAAGGGTCGTTACAGCACTAATACAGCAAATAGAACGTCTAATAACAATACGATTACAAACCGTAATTATAGTAAAAATAATAGTCGTGCTACAAAAACAACACCAAATAGAACTGTTACAAGAACAACCACAAATACGAGAACAACTATTCCTAACAGATCCTCAAATACAAACCGTAACTACGCTCAAAATAATAGCCGCGTTACGAAAGCAACACCGAGTAGAACGGTAACAAGAACGACAACAACAAGAACAGCAAAACCAAGTGCCAACAGTTCGAATCACAGATCTGTAACGCGTACAAAAATAAATACAGTTACTAAAAATCCAAAAACAATAAACATCCGTACATATACTAGAAACAGCAATAACTCAAGAAGTAATAAACGTTTAGCTACGGTTACTAAAACCACACGAACAAGCAACAGTAAAGCTACAACGAGTAGAAATGCTTCTAACAAAAATACAAGATCGACAACCACACGAAGACGATCATAAAAATTTTGGTTGGTTAGTACGAAAACCCCTGCGAATAGTTTGCTTTAAAGCAACATCGTGGGGTTTTTCATGTCGTAAATTTATACTTTAAACATATAATATAGCGCTGTTCTAAAATAATTATTCAACCTTATAATCAGTCTGCGTGCGCCAAATTAAATCTTTTTTATAGACCTCTACACACCTTATCTAGTTACTTTATAAACTCTATTTAAAGTTAAAATTAGAATAACTTGCCACTATTAGCAGGGCTAAACAACAACAAGTTAACCATAAATATCGACAATAAACGAAAATATAAAAGAAAAAACTTACAAAATAAATTTGAATTTATATCAAATCGCTTTAAAAAAAAACGATTTTTACTACATATAAATCAGTTTATCTAAAATTAAAGCTATATATATAAATCCTTTAAAACAACAGTCCTACCAGCTCTAATGCCCTGTATTTAGTGCTATATTTGCAGAAATTTTTTTCTAAAGCTGAAATATGGCATCTCTCAACAAAACCATAAAAGTAAATGCACTTTTACTTTTCTTATTTATTGGACCTATAGGTTTTTCTCAAAAAATAATTTATTCTGAAGATTTTGAATCTGGATCAGATTGGACGCTTTCAAGTAACGATGCTACTATAGGCGCATGGAATTTGGACGATAACGGAGCAGGATCTAGCTCTGGAGCCGATGGTAATTATTTGTTTTCTAAACAATATACAAGTAATAACCGTTATAACAATAATACGTACATTACAACTACCAGCCCTATCATAGACATTACTGGCGTAGTAGAATTAATTTTTCAATTCGATCTTTGGTATAAGACCGGTAATCATAATGACGGGATGCAAATACAGTACTCTTACAATGGTAGTGATTGGAATGTTTTAGGAGATAACTCTACAGCTTGGAATGATAATTTAGATTATAAGAGCAGTATTGGCGCATTAGGAAGTGATGGTTGGTCGGGCACTAGTAATGGTTGGCTCACTAGAAGCATTCGGTTTGATACCGGAAATACAGGAAACTCCACTCCTGATATTCATTCTCAAATTCAATTTAGAGTCGTATTTGCTTCAACCCACTATAGCTCTCCACCTAACGACAGCGGTGTTGCTTTTGACAATGTGGTTGTAAAATTGGAATATGAAGACCCTATAGAAATTAATCAAGAATATAATTCTACTATACTTTATATATCAGATGTGTCTTTAGCAGGAAATCCTAATATAGCTAGTGCTGATGGTGCAACTGGTGCCTATGTGGATCACACCGAAGAGGGCACTTCTATCGATTTAGGTTCTTTGGGAGATACATTAGAGGGAACAATAGAGGTCACTGTAAACGGATGGAATACAAACACAAATTATTTACATATTTGGATTGATTTTGATCAAAATTATTATTTCAGTACTGTTGAACATTTTTCAATACCAGTTAAGCATTCATTTTGGACAGGACCAAACACTAAAACTATAGAGGTCACTTTATCAGATATTAATATTCCCGCAGACGCCATTGGTGGAAATACACGAATTAGAATTGGTTTTGCGGATGGTAATGCAAATTCCGTTACAGCTACTGATTATAACTATAAAACAGGTGAAGTAGAAGACTTTAATGTAAACATTATTGACCCTTGTGCCACCTATGCATGGACAGGAGCAACAAGCGAAGACTGGAATACCAATGAAAACTGGGCGTGTGGAGAAGTGCCTACAATTGACACCAATGTTTTAATTCCAGAAGTGGCAACAGGTCACTACTACCCTACTATTGCTACAGGATCCAATGGTTTTGCAAAAGATATCACCATAGCTACAGAAGCGACTGTAACCATTGAAAGTAATTACTTAGAAATTGCTGGAGAATTACTTTTAAATGGCCTAATCGATTTAAATAATGAAGCCCAATTGATACAACTTGACGGCAGCACTTTAAATTCAAATAGTATGGGCTCTATTGAAATAGACCAGCAGGGTACAGCAAACACTTATTCATATAATTATTGGGGGTCTCCAGTAGGCACATCAAATATAACAAACACAAACGCATACAGTTATACTTTAGAAGATGTTTTATACCAAGGAGACACAAAAGCACATTGGACCTCTGGTTTAAATGGATCTACAACGCCGCTTACAATTTCTACAGAATGGATTAATAAATACGCCAATGGAAATGGTAATTATGCAAGTTGGCAGCATGTAGGAAGTACAGGTTTAATTGAACCTGGTGAAGGCTTTAGCATGAAAGGCCCGAGTACTTCTTTAGATGTTAATACGCTTCAAAATTACACCTTTAAAGGAAAACCTAATAATGGCGATATTAATTTAAATATATCTGCTTACAATTATTATTTAGTAGCAAACCCATACCCTTCTGCAATTGATGGTTATCAATTTATCCAAGATAACGTTGGGAATTTAGCAACTGGAACGCTATACTTTTGGCAACAGTTTAAAGGCACTAGCCATGTATTAGCAGAGTATGAGGGAGACTATGCTATATTAACACTTTCGGGAGGCACAATGGCCCAAACCAATACTGATGAAGGTACCCCTGCTGTAATTGAATATAACAAAAAAGAACCAGCAAAATACATTCCTGTTGGACAAGGCTTTTTTGTTCAAAGTATGAATGACACTGATGGAATCATAAAGTTTAAAAATAGTCAACGGGCTTTTGTAAAACAATCTGACCTCGATAACGGAAATCCTGCTTCTGTATTTTTAAAAACTAGTAATTCAAAAAAGACTACTATAAATGAAAAATATTTAGACCTAAGACCAAAAATTAGATTAAACTTTGAGGTTTCTCGAATAGGGTTTAACAGAGAGCTTTTACTAACGGTAGATGAACATTCTACAGACGGAATAGATTGGGGCTACGATGGTAAGTCCTTTGGGATTGGTAAATATGATTTATTTTGGAATTTAAATGACGATGATTACGTTATTCAAGCGATACCCGATATTAACGATAATAGAGAGATTCCTTTAGGTTTAGAAATGGGTACTGCAGGCCTAGCAATTATTAAAATAGGAGCCTTAGAAAATATAGATTCTACTAAAAAAATATATTTAAAAGATGCTTTATCTGGTGAAACACAGCAAATAAATGACGATCCGTTTGAAATAGAATTACCAGCAGGCACCTATTTAGACCGTTTTTCAATAGTATTTTCACCTTCTGAAACTTTACATACCGACCAAAATATTTTAGAAGAAGATTTACAGGTCTTTGTTAATAATAAAGTGTCGGAAATAGAGATTAGAAATAACAACCATACCCCTTTAAAAGAGATCAATTTATATAATAATTTAGGGCAACTGGTTAACACTTGGCGCACCAATTTAGATGGTAATTTTATTACCTTACCTGTAAACAACCAAGTTACTGGAGTATATATTCTAAAAATAAATACAAGCAGCAATACCCTTACTAAAAAGTTAATTATCCAATAACTAACTTTTATTTTCTGCTCCATAAAAAATCCGTATTGCGTGTTATTTTTGTTAACACGCAATACGGATTTTAACTATAATAGCTAAGGCTATACTTTAGTTTTGGATAACTCGTTTACTTAATATCCAATACTTCAACATCGAAAATAAGTTCTTTTCCCGCTAAAGGATGGTTACCATCAATAACCACAGAGTCATCTTTCACTTCTACAACAACTAGATTCATTTCTTGTCCATCTGGCGTTTTAGAAACTAACCCCATACCAACTTCTGGAGACATATCTTGAGGTAGTTCACTTTTAGCTACTTCTTGAATTAAGCCAGGATTAACGTCTCCATAAGCTTCTTCTTTAGCAATAGTGATGGTTTTTTTCTCGTTCAACTTCATGTCGATTAACCCTTTTTCAAAACCAGGTATTATTTGTCCTTGTCCTAAAGTAAATTCTATAGGCTCTCTACCTTCACCTAAAGAACTATCAAAAACTTGCCCGTCTGATAATTTTCCGGTATAATTTACTTTTACTGTGTTGTTCTCTTTTACTTGATTCATACTATATAATACTTAATTTTGAAAAATATTTTTTTGCATAATTTTTACGCGTCAAATATTTTAATTTAAACTTACTGCCATCCTAGCCGCTAAAACCAAGCCAAAACTTATAAATTAGAATTTAATTGAATAATTTATAAGTATGTGTCCCGCTGCTTAAAACACAAATACACCGTAGCCCTTTATTGGTAGTTAATACGCCTACTAATCTATGCGTTTAAACAATAATAGTAGACTGTAATTACAAATCGGTAAATATGTCAGTCATATCATAATCACCTATTTTTTTCATGCAAAAGCATACCTAATAATTGTGGATTATCTTGTTTTAAAATTGAAAATTACTAGCTTATAACGGTAGGTGTTTTATTTGTATGAAAGTATAAAACTTAGCAAGTACTTGCGTTAGGGATTGCAGTAAAAAGCCCACAGCCCGACGTAGGAGGTGCGAGGACTTGCAACGTAAAGCCCGACCCTTTATCCTGTTTTTTTCAGGATAAAGGGTAACGACCAAAATTTTATTAAAATGGTGGTATGGGAGTTATTATAATTTTATTCCGTTTTAGATGCGTTTGAAATTGCTTTTAAAGAATCTATTTGACGTTGCAATTTTTTAATTTCTAATGTGTTTTTACGTGTCTCTAATAGTTTTATTAAAGCTTCGTTTGTTGTTGGTGATTCTATAGAATCTTTGGTTATATCCACCTTCATTTTATTTGTTTTTTGCCTTTGATCTACAAAAAATTCACCTATACCTTCGCTAGATCGCCAAGCTTCGTTAAGTTGATTATAAACTGTTTCATCCCATTCGCTTGGGTGTTTTACATCGATCCAAACCACATCGCGATATTCACTATCTATTAAGGCTAAATCTGGAGTTGCCGAACCATCATAAGTATTAGAGCCTTGGCGTACGGAGGAAATAGTTCCTAAGAAAAACATACGCCGCCGCCCCGCAATATCTTTAATATACGGACGAAATTCTACGGGTTTATTTACCGACCAATCAATCTCCTTTCGAGACTCTATAACCTTTAAGGGCATAGCCGAAACGCCAGCATAACCTTGTTTTTTTGAGGCGTGATTGTAATAATATAGCACGTTACTACCATCGGCAGGAATAAAAACACTGTACATTAAACTCGTACGTTGGTTAGCTACGGGCTCTAAACCAAACCAATGATATAGACCACTATAGGCGTTTATTTTGGTATCTGAAAAATTAAAATCGGTTACAAAAGGTTGTTTGTTTTTATCCCCTTCTAAATCTGGAATTTTAACTGCTGTTTCCATATTCCAAGGCAATGGGTCGCTAAAACCTCCTAGAAATTTCAAGGATTCGGCTTGTAAACGAGACACATGTTCTGCTAAGGTATTTTGACCTATTAAGTAGGGATAATTTTTTATTTCGTTTGGGCTTATAAAGGTGCCTTTTCCTATCAAAATACGTTCTATATAATCGTTAAAATTATGTTCACCGCTGTCGATAACCATAACACCTCCAAAGGTTGGATATGGAAAGAAAAAGCCTTTCCATTTTATAAGGCTCACTACTTCTACCCATTTACCTTCATCGTTTTTCATGTAATAGGTATCACTAGGCTCTAAGGAAAATAGTTGAAAAACATTAAAACGCTGTACTACGGCATTATAGGTGTTTCTACTAAATTTTAACGATTCGCCAATGGAAAAGGTTACAGGAATACGGTTTTCACCAGAAAAACGAGGAAATGGGGTGGTGCTTGACACCGCAAAAATTTCTTCAATATTATCGGTTATTCCTTGCCATTTGTATTTTTCAGTTGGCTGTATGGCCATGGTCCATTTATTATTTTTACCAATCCGCACAATATGTGGTAACGAAACATCCTTAGTTTGGTCGACACTTTCATTTGCCATAGAATAAATATTACGCATGGGCTGAATACGTTCGTTTTGTGTTACAGGCAACTGGTTTATCTCAATACGATTTAAGTTTGAATATACTGTGTAGCTTTTCATGTATTCGTACATTTTTAACTGCCACCCAACTATATATAGTGTGCTAAAAAACACTATTAAAAAGGCCAACATGACTAATTTTCCAATGGTATTATTAGCGTTTTTAAACTTTCTTAAGCCTA
The DNA here is from genome assembly GCF_008033385.1 of Algibacter pacificus. Taxonomy (GTDB): domain Bacteria; phylum Bacteroidota; class Bacteroidia; order Flavobacteriales; family Flavobacteriaceae; genus Algibacter; species Algibacter pacificus. Next base: position 176,728 of record NZ_VOGY01000004.1, read on the forward strand.
AAAACAAAACCACTATACTTAATAAAACAATAAAAATATATTTCCTAACAAATAGTAAGGCAGGCTGATAGTCGTCACGAAATACCACTAAAACAATTAGCAATATTAAGGTGCCAATTACAGTTATTACTTTTTGCTTTTTTCCTTTATTCCAATAATTTTTAATCATTTTATATATTTTTAAAACATAAATTGACGTTTTAAAATCGCCCATTAATACGTTTTCTAATTGCAAGGCTATACCTATGAAACCAATTTATTAATAATAGCATACTGCAATAAAACAATAGTACGCATATCTTGAATTTCACCAGAATTTAGCATTTTAATAGCATCTTTAAAAGGTAATTCTAACACTTCTATATCTTCTGTTTCAGATTCTGTTTTAAGCCCTCCCCCATCATTAACCTTCATCGCATCGGTATATTCTGCAATAAAAAAGTGCATTTTTTCAGTCATAACTCCTGGAGATGTGTAAGCTTCATATACTTTTTTCACATCTTTAATACGATAGCCCACTTCTTCTTCAGTTTCACGTATAATACATGCTTCAGGATTATCTTTATCGAGCATTCCTGCGCAAATTTCTACCAAAAAGCCATCGTCACTATCATTTTGCAAGGTTGGCATTCTAAATTGTTTGGTTAAAATCACAGTTTGTTTTTCTATATTATAGAGTAAAATTCCAGCACCATCGCCTCGATCGTAAACTTCACGCATTTGGTTTACCCAATTTCCATTAGTCATTAAATAATCGAAACTCAACTTTTTTAGGATATAATAATTATCTGAAAGTAATTTACTTTTAATATTTTTTATTCTGTTGGATGTTTTCACTGTCATTTTTAAATGATTTTTCTCCTTGGGATTCTTTCTAAAATAGATTCTTTTTTCGCCTCTAATTTTCGTTTAAAATGGAATCCATTTTTATTGAATGTCTTCACGTATTAAAGCCATTTAAATTACGTTAAAAAATATGACTTTTAAAAGTATTTTTCTTTTAAATTTCAATATAACGATGCCTCGCTATTGGTCTATTTTTTTTAATAGAGCTACATTTTAATTACAATGATTCTCTTTTATATTTTTTTTGAGTCGCCTTATTAATCTAAATAAAAAACGCCCACTTTTCAGTGAGCATTTGCAATAGTTGTTTTAGCAAAATTACCTTACTAATTTTTTATACTTAATTCGTTTTGGCATTAAATCTCCTCCAAGACGTTTCTTCTTATTTTCTTCGTAATCTGAGAAACTTCCTTCAAAGAAATACACTTGAGAATCCCCTTCAAAGGCTAAAATATGCGTACAAATACGATCTAAAAACCAACGGTCGTGACTAATAACTACGGCACAGCCTGCAAAGTTTTCTAAACCTTCTTCTAAGGCTCTTAATGTATTTACATCTAAATCATTGGTAGGCTCATCGAGAAGCAACACATTTCCTTCCTCTTTAAGTGTCATGGCTAAATGTAAACGGTTACGCTCGCCACCAGAAAGTAATTTCACTTTCTTGTTTTGCTCGCCGCCAGAGAAATTAAAACGACTTAAATAAGCTCTAGAATTGACTTCTTTTCCGCCCATCATCACCAACTCTTGCTCATCGCTAAAGTTCTGCCAAATGGTTTTTTCTGGATCTATATTAGCGTGTTTTTGATCGACGTAAGCTAACTTAGCCGTATCCCCAACTTTAAACTCGCCTTTATCTGGTGTTTCCTCACCCATAATCATTCTAAAAATCGTGGTTTTACCAGCACCGTTTGGCCCAATAACACCAACAATTCCCGCTTGCGGTAGGTTGAAGTTTAAATCATCATACAACAACTTATCATCATACCCCTTAGCAACACCAGAAGCTTCGATAACATTAGTACCTAAACGCGGTCCGTTAGGAATGTATATTTCTAATTTTTCGTCAAGTTGTTTTTGATCTTGACTCATCAATTTATCGTAATTTTTTAAACGGGCTTTTTGCTTCGTTTGACGACCTTTTGCCCCTTGTCGTACCCAGTCTAACTCACGCTCTAAGGTTTTTTGACGTTTAGAAGCCGTTTTGCTTTCTTGTGCCATACGTTTCGATTTTTGATCTAACCAAGAAGAGTAATTCCCTTTCCAAGGAATACCTTCTCCTCTATCTAGTTCTAAAATCCAACCTGCGACGTTATCTAAGAAATATCTATCGTGTGTTACGGCTATTACAGTCCCTTTATATTGAGCTAAATGATGCTCTAACCAATGTACAGATTCTGCATCCAAGTGGTTGGTAGGCTCATCTAAAAGTAATACATCTGGTTCTTGTAATAACAAACGACATAAAGCCACACGACGTTTTTCACCTCCAGATAAAACTCCTATTTTCTTATCGGCATCTGGCGTACGTAACGCGTCCATCGCTATTTCTAATTTGGTATCTAATTCCCATGCATTTGCGGCATCAATTTGATCTTGAAGTTCCGCTTGACGGTTCATTAACTTCTCCATTTTATCGGCATCGGAGTATACCTCTTCTAAACCAAATTGGTCGTTAATTTTGTTGTACTCGTCTAGTATGGCAACTGTTTCGGCGGCACCTTCGCGAACCACTTCTATTACCGTTTTCTCTTCATCCAACTGTGGCTCTTGTTCCAAATACCCAACGGAATAATCTTGAAGAAAGGTAACATCACCTTGAAAATTTTTATCGACACCTGCAATAATTTTTAATAAAGTAGATTTACCAGATCCGTTAAGACCTAAAATTCCAATTTTAGCTCCGTAAAAAAAGCTTAAATAGATATTTTTTAATACAGGCGTATTTGCCCCAGGAAATGTCTTGGTTAAACCAGACATTGAAAATATTATTTTTTTATCGTCACTCATTATAAATACGTTGTAATTCGTTAAAGTCGTTCAGTCAATTAAACGCGACCTTTTAAAGCGTTAAAAACCCACGCAATTGCAAAAAAGCCAATCCCTACGGTCGCAAACCCCCAACCAGCAACATCAGTATATCTGTATGCTCCCATTAAGATTAATAATACTCCCATAATAATCATTAAACCGGTTGCCCAAGCTAAAACCGTATTTTTATTCATTGCCATAATCTTTATTTATTGATTAGTCTAAAGGCAAATATCGTATTTTTAGCAGTAAAACTAAAGTTTCTAATCATTATATTTTTTTAAAGATAGCATATTAACATAATATATAGAAATATAAGAATAAAGCAAAAGTAGAACCCGTTTCTTTTTTATTTGATGGCTTTATATATATTATCTTAACGACTTAGCAATTAACTTTTTTTTAATAATAAATCGGAGATTACAAACGGGCCAACCTGCTATTTTTGCGATTAATTAAACCCTAACTATAATGAATAAAGCACTACTCTCTTTAGCCATTGGTGGATTTGGCATTGGACTTACCGAATTTGTAATTATGGGCATATTACCCGATATAGCCACCTCTTTCAATATTAGTATTCCTAAGGCTGGACATTTTATTTCGGCTTATGCTTTAGGCGTTGTTGTTGGAGCTCCCGTACTTACCGGCTTAGGTGGTAAATGGCCGGCGCACAAAGTTTTATTGGCTTTAATGTTATGGTTTACGGTATTTAACACGCTGTCATCTTTTGCTACAGGATACAACTCGTTTATTGTATTGCGTTTTCTATCTGGTTTACCGCATGGTGCTTTCTTTGGTATTGGAGCTGTTGTTGCTGGGAAATTATCAAAAAAAGGAAAAGAAGCTCAAGGTATTGCTATTATGTTTAGCGGATTAACTTTTGCTAATCTACTTGGCGTACCCTTAGGGACTTATTTAGGAAAACATTTTAATTGGAATGTATCTTTTTTAATGGTTGGACTTGTTGGTATTATGGCTGTTTTATCGGTAAAATTTTGGATGCCTGTTTTACATCAATCTTCCAAAATTAGTTTTGCAAAAGAGTTAAAAATATTTAAACGCTTAGAGCTTTGGCTTATCATTTTACTTACCACGATTGGCACTGGAGGGTTCTTTGCTTGGTATAGTTATATTGCACCACTCATTACAGATGTTGCGGGACACGAAAAAGAAGTCGTTTCATACGCCATGATTTTAGCTGGTTTAGGCATGGTAATCGGGAATATTATTGGCGCCAAACTTGCCGAAAAGCTACAACCTATTGTTGCCGTAATGATTACCTTAATTTTTATGGCCATTTGTTTAATATTAAATACCTATTTAGCAACCGATAAGGTTATGGTTTTAGTAATGACTTTTATTATTGGTATGGTAACCTTCTGTCTATCCACACCTATTTCTATGGCTATTATAAATGCTTCAAAAGGGTCTAAAACGCTAGGTTCCTCACTAAACCAAAGTGCTTTTAATGTCGGAAATGCGGCTGGTGCCTATTTTGCTGGATTACCAATTGCTATGGGTTATGGCTATACCGCAGCCGATTGGGTTGGTGCTGCAATGGCTGCTATTGGGGTATGTATTGCAATAGGTATTATTTTTTACAGAAAGCGTCGATTTACGCGAAAAAGCCGAGTTAAGGTTTCTTATTCATAATAAATTTCAATTCTATAATATGTCACTGAATGCTATATCAATTTCAGCATATATTAATTTAATAACTTGGTTTTAAAAATCTAAACAGGCCAAATTTTATTTTTCAACCTATCTAATTCACGAACACTTTTAAACACTTTCTTTACTCTACTAAGTCACTTCGAATATAAAACACGAGGCTGTTTAAAAAGTTTAAATCTATAATATATTCAGCCTCTTTAAAAAATAAAAAAAACACCTGTTTACCTCTGTAACATAAGTTACTGTACAATTCCTATAAAAATTCAAATTTTACAGTCTAATTAAGGCTATGCACTACGCACTACGCCAAAGTGATAAATATCATTTCATAACCTTAATTTTTAAACTAATTTCACAATATCAAATTATAAAAAATGTCTAAAATCGTCATTTTAGGAGCAGGAATTTCTGGCCATGTGGCAGCAACACATCTGCGCAGAAAACTTTCAAAAAAACACGAGGTCGTTGTTGTATCTCCTAACAGTAATTACCAATGGGTACCTTCAAATATTTGGGTTGGTATAGGGAGAATGAAATCTGAAAAAATAATATTTCCTTTAGCACCTTTATACAAAAAGAAAGGTATTAAATATAAACAAGCCAAAGCCATTTCATTTTTTCCTGAAGGTGATAAAAACGAAGATAAACCTTATGTTTTGGCGGAATACGTGATGGGAGAAAATGCTGGTCAACAAGAAAAAATAACTTACGATTATTTAATCAATGCCACGGGGCCTAAATTAAATTTTGCAGCAACTGAAGGTTTAATTCCTGGAAAAAACAAAGCCTATTCTGTTTGTACTTATACCCACGCCGATCATGCTTGGCAAGGCTTAGAAAAAGTAATTCAAGACATGAAAGCTGGTAAAAAAGCTAAAATTTTAATTGGTACAGGACATGCTAAATCTACCTGCCAAGGCGCGGCTTTTGAATATATCTTAAATGTAGAAAAAGAATTAGTACGACACAATGTACGCGATATGGCTGAAATTACCTGGATTTCTAACGAATATAGTTTAGGCGATTTTGGTATGGATGGTGTGCTCATGAGCTATGGCGATATGATTATGAAATCGAGTGACTTGGTTGAAATGATTTTTGAAGACCGCGATATTAAATGGATTCTTGGTGCTGCCGTTAATAAAATTGAGGATGGCATTGCGCATTACGAAAACTTGGAAGGCGAGCAAAAATCTGAAAATTACGATTTTGCTATGCTTATCCCAGCTTTTTCTGGTCATGGTTTTAAAGCTTATGATAAAAACAAAAACGATATTACAGAAAAACTTTTTAAAGGGTTTATGATTGTTGATGCCGATTATACACCAAAACCTTACGAACAATGGACCGTTCAAGATTGGCCAGAAACCTATCAGAACCCAAGTTATAAAAATATTTTTGTACCTGGAATTGCATTTGCACCGCCACATACCATTTCTAAACCAAGAAAAAGTAAAAACGGTACCGATATTTTCCCTGCACCGCCAAGAACAGGAATGCCTTCGGGAATTACGGCTAAATTGGTAGCAGAAAATATTATTGATGCTATTAAATCTGGAAAAGAATCACTAAACCATAAAGGTTCTATGGGAAATATGGGCGCCGCCTGTATTGCATCGGCTGGATTTGGTTTTTGGAAAGGAAGTGGTATTAGTATAACCACATATCCTATTGTTCCCGATTTTGTAAAATATCCAGATTCTCACGGTAGACATTTAGGAAAAACATTTGGTGCTGTAGGATTGGCAGGACATTGGCTTAAACTAATGCTTCATTATGCCTTTATCTACAAAGCTAAAATGAAACCTTTCTGGTGGTTAATTCCGGAATAAATAGTAAACTATAAATTTCCGTGACACGGAAATAATTTATCTAAAACGTTTATGGGTATCTTTTAAATTTCAAGACAACTCCTAAACTATAAAATAAGAACAATAAATAGCACAAGCATGAAAAGAATATCTCCTAGAATGCGATTTAGAATGAACAATCCATTCCTTCAGTTTTTTAAATTTATAATTTTAAGTGTAAAAATTATGGTTATTGTAGCGGGTGGCCATGGTGGCACAAGAGAAAGTAAAAGCTAATTATAGCATGAAAAAAATTATTTATGTTGTTTTTTGTTTGAGTGCCCTCTTTTCTTGTAAAAATAACACCGAAAAAGAAGTCCTAAAAAAAACAGACACAACGTTTATACCAACCATGCAAATGGATGATAAACGTATATCGCTTAATTTGAATGACATGCAGAAAAACCATCAATTGGCTAATATGAGAAGCCATTTGGAAGCTGTACAAGAACTTACTGTTTTGATTGCAAATGAAGATTATAACGAAGCATCAAAACTAGCCTATACCAAATTAGGGTCTACCACAGAAATGCGTTTAATGTGCGCTTCTTTTGGAGATAAAAATTTTGAACGTTTAGGGTTAGAATTTCATAAAAGTGCCGATAAAATGAGTGAAACTCTAAAAAGTAGAGATAAAAATAAATCCCTTATTGCTTTATCTAACACATTAGCCTATTGTGTGCAATGTCATAAAACATATAAGCAGTAATATTAAAGTTAAACTAATGTGATTGTTAGTTTTTAGTTGGTTTTTAATAGAGAAAGGGCATTTTATAACGCCCTTTCTTTTATTAAAATATTTTCAACTAAACCTTAAAACTTATACTGTACAAATGCGGTAAAGTTTCTCCCTGGATCTGTAATTGGTGTTCTTCCAAAATTCTCTTGATTCGAAAAACTGAAGTTTAAATGATTGTTATATGTTTCATCAAAAGCATTTAAAACAGCCACTCCTAGCGTAAAATCTTTAAAAGGTATAACCCCAAATTTAATATCCAAAGTTTCGTAACCATCTGTAGACGTTTCACCAAAACTTTCTGCAATATGATCTTGTTTACTAATGACATTATACTGCGCATTAGCCCAATAATTATCACGTTTTAAGCCAAAAATAAAGGAGGCGTTAAAAGGAGGCGTAAGTGGCAACGATTCATTTAAATCATCATTTTTAGCATAAACATAAGCCAATTGGGTTTTAAAATAAAAATCGTTGAACAAGCTAAGATCGCCCATAACTTCAAAACCGGTTTTATAAGCCTGATCTAAGTTTCTAAATACTTTTACAAACTGTGGGTCTGCGGTAGGCATAAATTTGCGCGTAATTGTTGGATCTACAACACCTACAATATAATTCTCGAATTGAGAATAATAAAAACTAGACGCATATTTAAAACTATTATTACTGTTTTTTCCTTTGAAACCAATTTCAAATTGATTGTTCACTTCGGGTTTTAAATCGGGATTTCCTAAATACTCGTAAGGATCCTGCCCTATTGAAAAATGATTAATATAACGCTCAATCATATTTGCAGATCGTACGCCACGTCCGTAAGCAACTTCTAAAGTTAAACCATCGGTCATTTGTTTTTTTATAGACACGGTTGCACTAATATTATTATCTGTTTTTTCTTCCAAATTATACCGTGCTGCAAAATCATCGGCAGGATCGTTTATTTCACTTTTAACTAAATCGTAACGTACACCTGCTGTTAAAACTGCGGTTGGGTGAATTGCCCATTTTGCTTCGGTAAACACCCCAAAATCATTAATATTAGAATCTTGCCAAACCTTATCGTTATAAACTAATGGCGTGTCTAAAGTCACTCCCATCATATTCTTTTTTACAGTTCTAACGCGTGCTCCATCCCTATCAATATGCATGGCATCCACACCACTAAAAACGGTTATTTTTTCCGATGGTTCCCAATTTAGCTCAAGCTTACCTCCCATTGTTGTGGCATCCACAGATGATTCGGCCGCAGTTGTTGCAAATGAAGGTCTATTAAAATTCGTCATTAAATGATCTACATAACTGTAGTACGCTTTCGCTGAAAAGCTTTTAACCATTTCACCTAAATCTACAATTTTATAATCTAAAGACAGAATACTACTATTATCATAATCTGTATCCATTGGCAATGCGGCATGCTGCACATCGCGTCCAAAAGATTGTCTCCAATGTGCTTGTAAACGTTGGTTGTCTGAAATATTGTAACCTATTTTAATACCGTAATCTGTACTCATAAAAGCCGAAGGAATTTCTACGCCATCACCATCTTCATAACTTCCAAAGTCCCGATAGCCTATATTCCCAACAATATCATATTTATCTTCAATATAATGAAGTTGAAACATATTAACCATAGAATTTCCGTTGGTTTCATAACCAGCCGAAGCTTTTCCGTGTAAACCTGTTTCTAAACCATTTGGCTTTTGGGTGACAAGATTTATAATCCCTCCAAAAGTAGCCCCATAACGCACGGTATATGGCCCTTTTATGATTTCAATTCTAGATATTTCCTCTGGAATAACATGTGTGGTAATAGGATCCATTCGGTTTGGACAAGCATGCATTGCTTTTGTCCCTCCATCGTATTGAACATTTAATTGCTCGTATTGACTGGCTCTAAAGCTAGGATCGATAGCATAATTCCCTCTTTTAATAACCGAAAAACCGTTGATATCGTTAAATAAATCGGCAACGTTTTTAGGCTGCACAATATTTTTGTCATAGTTGTTAGTTACCGTGGTATGGATGGGATCTGTTTTTATATCCCCAGACACGATAACTTCGTCTAATTTTATATGTCTATGTTTAGTACTGTCTTGTTCTTTTTTTGTTGTTTGCCCATAGGACACAACCGTAATTAAAGCGCACAACAGCGCACTATAAATTGTTTTCATTTTAAAAATATTTTTAAATTTTAGTATAAGTAGACTGTTGATAATGCATAGAAACGGCATTATCAAAACAGATGAATTTTAGATTTCAACTTATACGCGCGGCGGATGAAAACAAGATAATTTAAAATTAAAACTATAAAGATTTAAATATGAAAAGCACTCGTTTTTTGGTGTAAAAACAGTACTATGTATTTGATAATCTTCAATTAATTGATGAAATAATAAAAGCTCGTAATTTAAAAATTTAACGGCTTCTTTTTCGTTTTCTGAAGATTGCGTCACCTTTTTTAATTGGCATTTGCCATTACAATGCAGTTCTGGTTTATCTTTATTAATGCAGTAATTCTCGATAAAACTAACGGGATCCAATTTATAACTCATAAACATATAGGACACTCGACATGTATTAAACATAATAAGTGTACTAAACCCTACAGAAAATAAGACGATCCATTTTTTCATTGCGACAAATTTATATTAAATAAGCAGCTTTAAAGGTGACTTTTGTCACATAACGGGCAATATATTGCAAATTGTTGTGGGCTTGTTTGGTAGGTTTTTTATTAGAACAAGTAGACGGCAATAAAAGATAAAAACTTTGATTAGGCTAAATAGCCATTGTTTTTATACCTTGTTCGAGTTTTATTATTTTTTATCAGTTTCGAATTCACAAATAATTGGTAAATGATCGCTTACTTTTAACCAATCACTAACTTTCCCAAATTCCATTTTCTTTAGTCCTTTTATAAATTCTTTACTACCAAAAACATAATCAATATGATATGGTTTTTCTAATTTTCGATGCAGAAAAAAAGTCGGTCGAGTTTCAGTTCCTTGTTCTTCTTTCCAATATTTATGATATAGACTTTCAATTCCAATTTCTTCTAATTCAGTCACAACGTCAGAGTGATTCCACCATCTGTCCCATTTGTCCCAAATTTTATTACTATTAAAATCTCCAATAATTAAACTCCTATTTAAATTTGTTTTATTGACTTGAAGATATTTCCATAGTTGTCCAATATATCCAAAAGTCGGAGATTTATTGCTATGATTCCAAACAGCTAACAAGTCAAAATCTCCATTTACTGAAAAAGGTAAAAAGTATTTTACTTTATGCCCCTTAAAATCATCCGACCAATTAAGTCTTTTCAGTTTTATATTTTTCTTTGCAAAAACCCCAATTCCTTTATTTTTGCTATCTCCAATCCATAAATAATTTTCTGCCCATTCATTATATTCTTTATGTTTGGCTTCAGCAGGATTTTCACACTCTTGAATTATATGTATATCAGCATTAAAGCCAATTAAACTTTCAAACTTTTTTCTTAATGCTCCGTTACAATTCCAAGTTATAATTTTCAATTTGATTTCTGTTTTTTTTTATAGACGTCAACACCATTATAAAGTTAATACCATTTTAAATTACCCCCATTTTCAATCAAAAGCAATCCCTAAATAGCTCCCGAAGAAACTACCTGAATTCCCATAGAAATCATCTCCTTTTTAATGTCACCGAACGCGTCAACATCCAATGCTTGAGACGCATCTTCAACAAAAAAACAATCAAAACCTGCGTCAACAGCATCGCGAATAGAAAAATAAACACAAATATCGGCAGCCAAGCCACAAAGATAAAGTTGGGTGGTGCCCTTTTCCTTTAAATAGCCTGCCAAACCAGTTGACTTTATATGGCCATTATCATAAAAAGCACTATAACTATCAATCGTTTTATCAGTTCCTTTTCTAAAAATAGCTTCACATTTTAGGGTGTCGAGATCGGGATGCAATGCTGCACCTTTTGTACCTTGCACACAGTGATTAGGCCATAAGGTTTGGGGATTCCCTTGAATTTCAATAACATCAAAAGACGATGCGCCTTCGTGATTTGAAGCAAAACTAACATGGTCCTCGGGGTGCCAATCTTGCGTCGCAACCACCAAATCAAACTTATGTTGGATCGCATTAATTATGGGAACAATTTTATCTCCATTAGGCACAGGAAGTGAACCGCCAGGAACAAAATCGTTCTGTACATCAATTACAAGAAGTGTTTTCATAGATTTTATTTAAAATTTATGCGCTTTAACTAATTTATCTCGTTCTTGTTTTAATTCTAAACTCAATCCAATTTTATAGATATGCGGATTTTGAAAACGCTTGTATTCATCTGGAAGCAAAGCTAAACGCGATTGTGAGTATGCTGTAATTTCGGAAACAGAGCGAGATGGCTGTGTTTTTTCACCCTGTTCCATAACTTTCTCAAGCAAAGGCTCATGGGTAAAAGCATTCAAGTTTAATCGCTTTGTAGCATCGAAAGGGTGTTCCATTTGATCGACAGCACCTTCTTTGTATAAGGCAACAGCATCGGCTCCATAAAACAAACCGTCTTTATCCAACATTCTGTAAACTTGCTTTTTATGAGGAAGCGATACCTTTATAATATTTTCTGAAAGCTTAATTCTAGGACTACCATTATACTCCGATAATTTATAAACGCCATCCAATGCGGCATCCGGTTTTCCGGTGACTAAATTTGTTCCAACGCCATAAATATCAATCGGAGCGCCTTGTTCTTTAAGACTTTTTATTACATATTCATCCAATTGATTTGATGCTACAATTTTTACATATTCCAAGTTAGCTTCATCTAAAATAGCTCGTGTTTTTTTAGACAAATAGGCCAAATCCCCACTATCTAAACGTACACCTAACAATTTTTCGCCCCTACTTTCCATTTCTTTGGCTACTGTAATGGCTTTTGGAAGTCCGCTTTTTAGAGTATTATAGGTATCTATTAAAAGGACACAACCATTTGGTCGTATGCGTGCAAAATCTCGAAAGGCCTCTATTTCTTCTTCATAACTTTGTATGAATGAATGCGCCATGGTTCCTGTAGATGGAATGTTGTAATCTTCCGCTGCAGCGACATTACTTGTACTATCGAACCCACCAATGGCAGCCGCTCTTGAGGCATAATAACCACCGGTAGCATGCGCACGGCGTAAGCCCATATCTAATAAAACTTCCTCTTTGGCGCTATACCGAATTCTGCTTGCTTTGGTTGCAATTAAGGTTTGAAAATTAAGAATATTCAGCAACAAGGTTTCAATTATTTGTGCTTCAATAATATTAGCTTCCACCTGCAAAATAGGGCGATTAGGAAAAACAACATCGCCTTCCTTGCTTGAATAAATCGTTCCCGTAAATCTAAAATGCTTTAAATACTCTAAAAAGGCATCTTCAAATCCATGCTGTTTTAAGTAAGACATATCGGAATCTGAGAATTCTAAAGTTTCCAAAATATCCAACACATCCTGTAATCCTGCAAAAATAGAATACCCACTATTAAAAGGATTATTGCGATAATAATAATCGAAAACAGCTCGTCCGTCGGGTTTTGTATTAAAATACACCTGAGCCATAGTGAGTTGATAAAGATCGGTATAAGCGGCTGTAATATTCATAAACATTAATTTTTTTTGTCAAGATATTTAAAAATTGATACTTTTCTAATTACGTAAATTCAAGAATAGGTTCAATTCATTAATATAAATTATTTATTTAATTTCCTTTTAAACGTATCCATAATTCGGACAGTAACTTTTTTCCATCTCGCGAATCTTTTGGCGCCTCAATAAATTGAACGTTACCAGATGGGTCGGTATTTATTTCATATTTAAAAACGAAGTTATCCGATTTTGGCGCTAAACTTAACAACCCGAATCGTAAGTCGTTAAAATATAATCGATGCTTTTCTTTAGAAATAATATACCAACCTTCAGAAATAGCCATCATGCGTTTTACTTTTTCATTCTCAATAAGATCGCCCAAAAACTCATGATTTTTAGGGTATACTTCAAAAACGATGGGTTTCGAATCGAAAAACGAATAATTTCCTAATAAATACGCGTTTTCCGTTTCTACATTCGCACTCCAAAGTATAGTGTTTAAAGGAGAAGGCCGTGTGTCTATTTGTAAATAATCGATATGCTGTGCTTTTAAAGCAGATTCAAATTTAGTAAATGCTACCCATTTTAAAAAAAAAGTAAGCAGTAAATACATAGAACTAACTATGAGTCCGATTTTATTATACAACCGCCGTTTTTCAGTAGTTCGCTTTTGCAACATGGCAAGTATTAAAAACACCAGAAAAGGCAAGGTATATAGCGGATCGATAACAAATATAGTTTTAAATGCAAGCCGTAAATCTAAAGGCCAAAACAATTGCGTACCCCAAGTGGTATGCGCATCTAAAATAGGATGCGTGACAAAAGCCCAAAAGAACAGCCAGGACCAATTTTTAAAGTTTTTATAAGTCTCGTAACGGGATACAACCCACCCAAAAATGGGTGCAAAAAGCACAGAAAACACAATAGAATGCGTAAATCCACGATGAATGGAAAGTGCCGAAACGGTATCTGTAAAGTACGATGCAAACACATCAAAATCTGGAATGGTTCCAGCAATGGCACCGTAAAGCATAGCTTTATTTCCAACTTTCCGACCTAAAACAGCCTCGCCTACCGCGGCGCCTAAAACTATTTGTGTTAATGAATCCATAACATTTACAAAAGTAAGCGATGTACTTCATTTACCAGGTATTATTTTAACACAAAAAATAAGGGTTAGTAACATTGGTTACAGACTACAACTCGAATGTAGGATATATTTGCACTGTAAATTACTAATTGATGAAAAAACATATCTACATACCGCTATTATTTCTAGGTTTCACCTTCTCGGTACAAGCCCAAGATATAGTGCCTATTGCCAAAACAGACGTTTTATCTAAAGTTTCTGAAAACAACCGAAGGATTAAAATTTCGGAAGAAGAATTCAAACAAGCTAGAGCAGATTACCGACAAACCAATGCTATTTTCTTACCAAATATTACGGCGAGTCATACAGCCATGGCAACTACAAATCCTTTAATGGCTTTTGGTTCTAAATTAAATCAGGAGATTTTAACACAAAATGATTTTAGTCCAGCATTATTAAACGATCCGTCGCAGATTGAAAACTACGCTACAAAATTTGAAATTCAGCAACCATTAATTAATGTCGATGGTATTTATCAGCGTAAAGCGGCTAAGTCCAAAATGGAAGCCATGTCTTTAAAAACAGAACGTACGCAGGATTATTTAGCCTTCGAAGTTGAAAAAGCATACATGCAATTGCAACTCGCTTACAAAGCAGTTGACGTTTTAGAAAAAGCGTTAGAAGCTGCCAATTCGAATAAAAAATTAGCTGATAATAGTTTTAAACAAGGCTATTTACAACGTGCCGATGTACTAAATGTTGAAGTGCGCGTTACCGAAGTACAAAACCAATTGCAAACTGCTAAGAGTAATGTGCAAAATGCATCGAATTATTTATCGTTTTTAATGAATGATGACAGCTATGTTATTTATAAACCAACAGATGAGCTAACGGTTTCTACATTAAGCATCGCTGATAAAACAGTTTCTGAAAACCGATCGGATATTAAAGCCATGCAATTAGCATCAGACGCTTATAAATCGATGAATAAAGCTGATAAAATGTCCTTTTTACCGCGCTTAAATGCTTTTGGAAGTTATGAATTATACGACGATCAAATTTTTCAAGCCGATGCTAGCGGGTATTTATTTGGCGCTCAATTAAGTTGGGATCTTTTTCAAGGCTCTAAACGTTTTGGGAAAGCTCAAAAAAGTAAAGCTGAATTCGAAAAATCGAAATTAGAATACAACCAATATGTCTCTCAAAGTAACTTAGAATTAAATAAAGCGAAACGTGCTTTTTTAGATGCTGAAAATAAACTAAACCTGAGCGCTTTGGCCATGGAACAATCTGAAGAGGCTTTAAGAATTAGAACCAATAGATTTAAAGAAGGCTTAGAAAAAACATCGGATTTATTAACCGCCGATACTCAATTTGCTCAAAAACAATTGGAATATTTCCAAACCATTTTTGAATACAATTATGCACAGGCTTATTTACAGTTTTTAACTAAAGAGTAAAATAAAGAAGTAAGAACAAAGAATCAAGAACAAAGAGTCTAGATTAAAAAACTCGGTATTCTTCCATAAATAAAAAAACAAACCCAATGAAAAAAACATATACCATTCTAACATTTTCTTTAGCGCTATTATTGGCGAGTTGCGGTAGTGAAGACAAAAAAGCTACTGTAGATTATTCGCCTGCCATAAACGTAAAAGTTAATCCCGTGGAAGTGAATAGCAACAGTCCGTTTTTAAGTGTAAGCGGAAAAATTCAGGCGACTAACAGTGCCGATTTAAGCACGAGAATGATGGGCTACGTTAATAAAGTATACGTAAACGTTGGCGATAAAGTTCGAAAAGGACAATTATTAGTCTCTATTAATAATGGAGATTTACAAGCAAAAAGCGCCCAAGTAAATGCTGGCATTACAGAAGCAACAGCAGCTTTTAATAACGCTAAAAAAGATTATAACCGCTTTAAAAGTTTGTTTGAAAACAATAGTGCCTCTCAAAAAGAGATGGACGATATGACGGCTAATTTTGAAATGGCAAAAGCCCGTTTAGAATCGGCTAACCAAATGAAGAATGAAGTTAACGCCCAATTTACATATAGCAATATTACAGCACCATTTAGTGGTATTGTAACCAGTAAAAATGTTGAAGATGGCAATATGGCAAATCCTGGAATGCCGTTAATTAGTATTGAAACGCCTGGTGATTTTGAAGTTATGGCCATGGTTCCAGAATCTGAAATTTCTGAAATAAAAAAGGGCACTACGGTTGATGTTTTAGTAAAATCGATTAATAAAACGATAAAAGGAAAAGTTACTGAAGTGAGCACATCTGCTAAAAATACTGGCGGACAATATTTAGTAAAAATTAATTTAGACAAAACAGATGCTAATATTTTATCGGGCATGTTTACTACGGTACAATTTCCGGTGGAACGCAAAGCCAAATCGGCTATGGTTTTAGTTCCTAGTGAAGCGATTATAACTAACGGCCAATTATCAGGTTTATATACGGTTAGCCAAAGTAATACCGCGATGCTACGTTGGTTGCGTTTAGGAAGAACATTTGGGGACCAAGTAGAAGTATTATCGGGTTTAAATTCAGACGAAGCTTACATTGTTTCATCGGAAGGTAAACTTTATAATGGAGCAAAAATTTCAATTCAATAACTAAACCCCGCGTTAAGGATAGAAGTGGAAATCCTTTTTTTGCTGCCACATATGGCAAAAAAAGATTGTAATGGATAGCCTGACTTTTTGCGATCCTGCAAGGTTTCCAAAACCTGGCAGGTATGAGTAAAAAGTAACGCCCAAAATAAAATATATAGTAAATAGAGGTTTCCTCCTTCGACTGAAATAAATTCAGCATAAGTGTGGGAATAAAAACATAGGATTACCTCCTTCGAGGTAATAAAAAAAAGTAACAATTATGAAAGAAGGTATCGCAGGAAAAATTGCCAAAGTCTTTATTCAATCGAAGTTAACCGTGCTGTTAATGATTGTATTTATGGTAGTTGGCGTGTATAGTTCGTTTTTAATTCCACGTGAGGAAGAGCCACAAATTGATGTACCTATGGCCGATATTTTTGTTGGGTATCCTGGTGCAAGTCCTACGGAAGTGGAATCTCGGGTGATTAAGCCATTGGAGCAATTAATTTCGAACATCAAAGGAGTGGAATATGTGTATTCTACATCGATGAAAGAACAAGGTATGGTGATCGTGCAGTTTTATGTGGGTGAAGATATTGAACGTTCGTTTGTGAAATTATACAATGAAATTAACAAACACATGGATCAAATGCCGGCAGGTGTTACGTTTCCGTTAGTAAAAACACGTGCGATTGACGACGTGCCTATGCTAGGTTTAACCTTGTGGAGTGAAAATTATGATGATTACCAATTAAGCCAAATGGCGCAGGAATTGGAAGCCGAAATAAAAAAGGTAAACGATGTGGCAACGACCCATAAAATTGGAGGTCGATCACGCCAATTACGAGTAGTTTTAGATAAAGATAAATTGGCTGCTAGCGGATTAGACTTTTTGTCTGTTTCGGAAATGATTAAAGCAAATAACAGCCAGTTAAGTTCTGGCAGTTTTGATAAAAACGACACAGAATTCCTTGTAAATACTGGTGATTTTTTAGCATCCGTTACCGATGTTGAAAATTTAGTAGTTGGTGTACAGCAAAACCAACCCATCTATTTAAAGCAAGTTGCTAAGATAATTGATGGTCCCGAAGTACCTCAAAATTATGTGAGTTTAGGTTTTGGAAAAGGTAGTGTGAAATCTGCTGATTATAAATCGGAATACCCTGCGGTTACCATTTCTGTTGCTAAACGAAAAGGTGCAGATGCGATGAAAATAGCAGAAGTGATTATTGATAAAGTGGAACATTTACGCAGTAACTTAATTCCCGACGATGTGCATGTGGAAATTACTAGAAATTACGGTGAAACCGCATCGCATAAAGTATCCGAATTACTGTGGCACCTTATAGGCTCTATCTTTGCCGTTACTATTGTCGTGATGTTAGCCATGGGCTGGCGTGGTGGATTGGTGGTGTTTTTATCCGTGCCTATTACCTTTGCTTTAACGCTGTTGAGTTACTATATGATGGATTACACGCTAAACCGAATTACACTTTTCGCATTAGTTTTTGTAACTGGTATTGTGGTCGATGACTCCATTATTATTGCCGAGAATATGCACAGGCATTTTAAAATGAAACGCTTACCGTTTAAACAAGCGGCTTTGTATGCCATAAATGAAGTAGGAAACCCTACTATTTTAGCCACATTTACAGTAATTGCTTCGGTGTTACCTATGGCTTTTGTATCTGGATTAATGGGACCATATATGGCGCCAATGCCTATTGGAGCATCTATTGCCATGATTTTATCTTTATTTGTTGCCTTAACGATTACCCCGTATTTAGGTTATATTTTCTTAAGAGAAAAAGATAAAAAAGGCGCAGAAGAAAAACCAGAAAAAGCCGTTGAAGACACCGTAATTTATAGAATTTATAACAAATTTGAACGTCCGTTATTAGAAAGCAAAGCAAAACGTTGGTTGTTTTTAGGAGGTACATTTGCTTTATTAATGATTACTATGGTGCTGTTTTTCACCAAATCGGTTGCTGTTAAAATGTTACCTTTTGATAATAAAAATGAATTTCAAATTGTGATTGATATGCCAGAAGGTACAACCCTAGAACGCACGGGTGTTGTAGCTCAAGAAATATCGCAATATTTATCGGGAAGACCCGAAGTGGTGAATTACCAAAACTATGTCGGTACTTCCGCTCCAATAACGTTTAACGGTTTGGTTCGCCATTACGATTTACGTGGTGGAAGCAACATGGCTGATATTCAAGTAAATTTATTATCTAAGGAAGAACGTACAGCGCAAAGTCATGATATCGCTAAATTATTGCGTCCGGACATTCAGAAAATAGCATCAAAATACAATGCGAATGTGAAGTTGGTAGAAGTTCCACCAGGACCACCAGTAATGTCTACTATAGTTGCAGAAGTTTACGGACCAGATTATAACGAGCAAACCAAAATTGCTAACCATGTTCAAAACATACTAAAAAATACAGATGATGTGGTGGATATTGATTGGATGGTAGAAGCCGATCAAACGGAATATCAATTCGATATTAATAAAGAAAAAGCCATGCTATACGGGGTAGCGCCACAGCAAATCGCGTATACAATGAATATGGCCTTGTCCAACAGAGCGATTACAAATTTGTATGATGAAGATGCGGTTAACCAAATTAGATTAGTATTGGCTTTAGATGAAAAAGAAAAATCTACCATTACCGATATTTCTCAATTGAAAGTAAAATCGAAACAAGGCCATATGGTGCCTATTGCTGATTTGGTAACAATCACCGAAAATATAGCTGCAAAAAGTATTTATCATAAAAACCAAAAACGTGTAGTTTATGTTATGGCCGATATGGCTGGAAAATTAGAAAGTCCTGCCTACGCCATTTTAGGAATGGAAGAAAAACTAAAAGAAATTCCGCTACCAAAAGGCTACGAGATTAACGAAATGTACTTAGGTCAGCCAGAATTTGAAGATAATTACACCGTAAAATGGGATGGAGAATGGCAAATTACACTAGAAGTTTTTAGAGATTTAGGGATTGCCTTTTTAGGTGCTATCATCTTGATTTATATCTTAATTGTAGGCTGGTTCCAAAACTTTAAAGCCCCTATTGTTATGATGGTAGCTATACCTTTATCTTTAATCGGAATTATTCTTGGTCACTGGATTATGGGAGCTTTCTTTACTGCAACATCTTTTATTGGTATGATTGCTTTAGCGGGAATTATGGTTAGAAACTCGGTACTACTGATTGACTTTATAAACCTGAGAACAGCAGAAGGTATACCACTTAAACAAGCTGCCATTGAGGCTGGAGCAGTGCGTACTACTCCTATCCTATTAACCGCTGGAACGGTTGTTATTGGAGCCTTTGTAATATTATTCGATCCTATTTTCCAAGGGTTAGCCATATCGTTAATGGGTGGAACTATAGTTTCAACAGTGTTTACTTTATTAGTGGTGCCGTTGGTGTATTATATGATTGAAAAGAAGAATTATAAATAACAAGAATCCCGCGGATTATGCGGATAAACGCTGATTGAATTTAGCATATCATTAAAGAGTAGAACTATTGTTTCTAAAGTATTAGCATTACTCGTGGTGCCGATATCGTTTGTTTGCAACTTAAATGGCTGTTTCGTGAGATTAGAAAATGAACTCTGAGTTGTGCTAATTAATTCGTGAATTCGTGGCGAAAGTTTTAGAGGTTAAACCATAGAGTTTGAATATAGTAAAATAATAATCCCGCGGATTTCGTGGATAAAAGCTGACTATATAATCCTTTCAGCTTGAATTTTCGAAATCTGCTGAAAATAAAAAAACAGAAAATATGAAATTAGTTATCGTTACAGCAGTTGATGAGTTTCAAAAAAATGTTTTGAAATTATTCAGAACCGCCAATATTAAAAACTTTAGCAGTTCGGATATTGATGGCCATAAAAATGGATCATCGGTCTTAATGGCTTCAAGTTGGTTTCCTGGAGAGAAATTCGGTAATGAATCCCGTTTGTTTTTCTCGTTTGCAGAAGATGAAAATATTGATAGCTTATTCGAATTATTGAAAGATTTCAATTCAAAATTAGAAACCAACAACCCTATTAAAGCGGTTGTGGTCCCTATTGAAAAATTTATATAAACTTAAAAAATAGAAAAAAATGTTAAATACATATTTTAGAGTTATTGTTGGTTTTATGGTGCTTTTAAGCGTTGTGTTAACCGTTTATGTTAATCAAAACTGGATGTGGTTTACGGTATTTATAGGCGTAAATTTAATACAGTCTGCCTTTACAAAATGGTGCTTATTAGAAAGTATCTTAATGAAATTGGGAATTAAAAAAGAAGGCGAAGCGGGCTGTAACGTTAAAAACTAACACACAGCTTGCCCAAATTCTTTATTAATTATCATTACATATTTCGGCGATACTGCCCGCCGACTTCAAATAAAGCATTTGTAATTTGACCTAAAGAACACACTTTACAAACCTCCATTAAGGCTTCGAATATATTTTCATTATTCACGGCTTTATGTTGAAGTTCTTTCAATAAAGCTTCTGTTTGATGTGCGCTATGCAGATTTTCTAATGTTTTAATTTGGAATTGTTTTTCTTCTTCCGTAGCACGAATCACTTCCGCAGGTAAAACCGTTGGAGAGCCTTGACTACTTAAAAAAGTATTTACGCCTATGATTGGAAAGGCTCCGCTATGTTTCAACGTTTCATAATACAAACTTTCTTCTTGTATTTTACTGCGTTGGTACATGGTTTCCATAGCACCTAAAACACCGCCGCGTTCTGTAATTCTATCAAATTCTAACAGCACGGCTTCTTCTACTAAATCGGTTAATTCTTCAATAATAAAAGAACCTTGAATTGGGTTTTCATTTTTATTCAACCCTAACTCTTTATTAATGATAAGTTGAATAGCCATAGCACGACGCACAGACTCCTCTGTTGGCGTTGTAATCGCTTCATCATAGGCATTTGTATGTAGCGAATTACAGTTGTCGTAAATCGCATAAAGTGCTTGAAGTGTAGTACGAATATCGTTAAAATCGATTTCCTGAGCATGTAAACTTCGCCCCGAGGTTTGAATATGATATTTAAGCATTTGTGCTCTGGCATTGGCGCCATATTTATGTTTCATGGCTTTTGCCCAAATTTTACGAGCTACACGACCAATAACCGCATATTCCGGATCGATTCCGTTGGAAAAAAAGAAGGATAAGTTTGGTCCAAATTTATTAATATCCATGCCACGGCTTAAATAATATTCCACGTAAGTGAAACCATTAGATAAGGTTAATGCCAATTGGGTAATTGGGTTTGCTCCTGCTTCGGCAATATGATATCCAGAAATGGAAACTGAATAAAAATTACGCACATTATTATTGATGAAATATTCCTGCACATCGCCCATAAGTCGCAAGGCAAATTCTGTTGAAAAAATACAGGTGTTTTGCGCTTGATCTTCTTTTAAAATATCGGCTTGTACGGTACCGCGAACTTGCGCTATGGTATTCTTTTTAATATCCGCATAAACGTCTGCGGGCAATACTTGATCGCCAGTAACCCCTAAAAGCATTAAACCTAAACCGTTATTACTTTCAGGTAATTCGCCATTGTATTTAGGACGTTCTTTACCTTTATAAATTTCAGTTATTTTAGCCTCTACTTCAGCTTCTAAATTATTTTCTTTAATATAAATTTCGCATTGCTGATCGATAGCGGCATTCATAAAAAAGCCTAATAACATGGGGGCAGGCCCGTTAATCGTCATACTCACCGAAGTCATCACGTGTGCTAAATTAAAACCAGAATAGAGTTTTTTAGCATCGTCTAAACAACAAATAGACACGCCTGCATTCCCAATTTTACCGTAAATATCCGGTCGTAAATCGGGATCGTTTCCGTAAAGGGTAACACTATCAAAAGCAGTCGATAAACGTTTGGCTGGTAACCCAGCACTTACATAATGAAATCGTTTATTGGTACGCTCTGGTCCACCTTCGCCAGCAAACATTCTCGCTGGGTCTTCTCCGGTTCTTTTAAAAGGATATAAACCCGAGGTATACGGAAATTCTCCAGGCACATTTTCTTGCAGGCACCATTGTAAAAGATCGCCCCAAGCTTGATATTTTGGTAAGGCAATTTTAGGAATCTGTAAATGCGATAAGGATTCGGAATGGGTTTCAATATTAATATCCTTACCTCTAACTTTAAAGCTATAGATCGGATTTTTATATGTATTAACTTTCTCGTCCCAAGTGGTAATAATTTCCCAATTATAAGGATCGAGGTTTAATTTTACTCTGTCGAATTCTTTTATAAGAAGCCTCAATAAACTTTTTTGAGATTCCTCCTCTGTCGTTCCTCCTTTATCATTCTGAGCTTGTTGGAGAATCTCATCTTCATGCAACCCTAATTTTCCAATCAGCGACTTCTCGACTGCATGTGATGACACATTCATTACAGAACAAATAGTTTTATAAATGCCGTAAAGCTTCTGAGCCACCTCAAATTGTTCCAATCCTTTTTTATCGTAAGCGCGGTTGTTTTCAGCAATTTCAGATAAATAACGTGTTCTATTAGGAGGAATTACAAAAATTTTTTCACTCATTTCTTTGGAAATAGTGAACGTAGATTTTAAATCGGCACCCGCTTTTTCAACCAAATTATCCATAATGGCTTTGTAAAGCGTATTCATTCCAGGGTCGTTAAACTGCGAAGCAATAGTTCCAAAAACCGGTAAATCGTCTTGATGGCTATCCCACAAATTATTATTACGCATGTATTGTTTTTTTACATCGCGTAATGCATCCAAAGCTCCTCGTTTATCAAATTTATTAATGGCCACCAAATCGGCAAAATCGAGCATATCAATTTTTTCAAGCTGTGTTGCTGCTCCAAATTCTGGTGTCATAACATATAAGGAAACATCAGAATGTTCTATAATTTCCGTATCGCTCTGCCCTATTCCCGACGTTTCTAGTATAATAAGGTCGAATTCCGCAGCTTTTAAAACCTCAACCGCTTCATTTACATATTTTGAAAGCGCTAAATTGGATTGTCGTGTTGCCAAACTACGCATATAAACACGCGAGTTATTAATGGCGTTCATACGGATTCTATCGCCTAAAAGCGCACCTCCTGTTTTTCTTTTTGATGGATCTACTGAAACAATTCCAACGGTTTTCTCTGGAAAATCTATTAAAAACCTACGAACAAGCTCGTCCACCAAACTCGATTTTCCAGCACCACCAGTTCCTGTAATTCCTAAAACAGGTGTTTTTGAGTTTTTATTTTTAATATGTATATCTTCTAAAATAGCTTTTGAAATCTCTGGAAAATTTTCTGCTGAAGAAATTACGCGTGCAATAGCTTTCGGGTTTTTATTTTTTAAAGATTTTATATCCACATCGAGTTGGTCTCCAATGGGAAAATCGGCCTTTTCAACCAAATCATTAATCATGCCTTGCAATCCCATTTCACGACCATCATCGGGCGAATAAATTCTACAAATACCATAATCCATCAATGCTTTTATTTCCGAAGGCAAAATAACACCGCCACCACCGCCAAAAATTTTAATATGTTCTGCACCTCGCTCCTTTAGTAAGTCGAACATATATTTAAAATATTCGTTGTGCCCACCTTGGTATGATGTTAAACAAATAGCATTTACATCCTCTTGAATAGCTGTATTTACAACTTCTTCCACGCTTCTATCGTGACCTAAATGAATGACTTCCACACCAGTAGACTGAATAATTCTGCGCATAATATTAATGGAAGCATCATGCCCATCAAAAAGAGATGCAGCGGTAACGATCCTTACTTTGTACTTTGGCTTATAAGAAGGCACTTGTTTCATTTATAAAAAAATCTTGATTATAAGGAAACAAAATTAAGGAATATTCAAAAAAAACAATCAATTACCCTAAATAATTCAAAATTATTTAACTAAACTATATTAACAGAAAATTAAACTATTTTTATCGCACAATTTTAGAACTAAATATTAATGAACAAAATAACCATTTTAATTCACTGTAAAGATTTACCAGGTATTATTGCTTCGGTAACCAATTTTATTACCGAAGAACAAGGTAATGTTGTTTACTTAGATCAGCATGTAGATCGAGAACAGAACGAGTTTTTTATGCGTTTAGAAAGTGAATTTCAAGACCCAAATTTTTCTACCGAAAACTTCAAATCATTGTTTAAAAAGCAATTAGCAGAAAAATTCAATATGAAATGGCGGATTTATTCTTCTGAAAAAAAACCAAAAATGGCCATATTGGTTTCTAAATACGACCATTGTTTATATGATATTCTTGGACGTTACAATTCTGGCGAACTCAATTTAGAGATTCCTTTTATTATTAGTAATCATACCGATTTAAAACATATTGCCGATAGTTTTAATATTCCATTTTACCATATTCCGGTCACTAAGGCAACAAAAGCTGAGGCGGAGGCTAAACAATTAGAATTATTAGAAGCTCATAAGGTGGATTTTATTGTGCTTGCGAGGTATATGCAAATAGTCTCTGGGAATTTAATAAATAAATATCCAAACAAAATAATAAATATACACCACTCGTTTTTACCTGCATTTGTTGGAGCAAAACCTTATCACTCGGCCTATAAACGTGGTGTAAAAATTATTGGAGCTACTAGCCATTATGTTACCGAAGAATTGGACGCCGGTCCTATTATTGAACAAGATGTAACGCGAATTACTCACACTTACACCATAAATGACTTAATTTCTAAGGGAAGAGATTTAGAAAAAATAGTTTTAGCAAATGCCATTAAACTGCACGCTAACAGGAAGGTTATGGTGTTTAATAACAAAACAGTAATATTTTCTTAATAAAGAAAATACTGTTAAATTTATCTTAAAACTTTTTTATCCCTATTTTTGTAAAAAATAATTGTGACTGATTATTTTATTCTGTGTCTAAAAGGATATAGAAAACTTTAACCATTATCTAAATTTTAATTTTTTATGAAAACAAATTTATTTTTATGCCTAGCTTTTGTTCTAGGTTTCGGATTCTCTCAAGCCCAAAATTTACCCGCTAATCCTTCGCCTGGGAAATGTTACGTAAAATGTATTACAAAAGACGAGTTTAAAACTGTAGAAGAAACCATTGAAGTATATCCAGCATATACAACTTTAGAAGTTATTCCTGCAACTTACAAAACTGTTGAAGAACGTGTTTTAATTAAAGAAGCGACTAAAAAATTCGTTTATGTACCTGCTACTTACGAAACTGTAGAAGTTCCTTATGTTCAAAAAGCTGCAAGAACAGATTTATCTATTAACCCTGCAACTTTTGGATCTAACTCTAAAAATTACGAATCTTATCCTGCAACTTCTGGATGGCAGTATAAAGAAACCGTATGTGACTCTCCTAACAAAGAGGATTGTGTTGTAGCTTGTTTTGTTGAATATCCTGCACAATACAGCGACATTACTTACACCACTTTAACAAAAGACGCTACTACAAGTTCTAAATCTATTCCTGAAGTTAGAACAACATACAAAAAACGTGTAATTAAAACACCTGCTAGAATGGATGAAGTTGAAATTCCTGCAGAATATAGTACTATTACGCGTCAAATTGTAGATACTGAAGCAACTACAAGATCGGTAACTATACCTGCTAAATATAAAACGTATACAAGAACAGTATTAGCTAAAAAAGGTGGAATTACAACTTGGGAAGAAGTTGATTGTGGATTATTAGACGCAAACGTATTACCAATTTTTTACGAATTAGGTAGCGCTCGAATTACACCTGCATCTAAAAAAATTATTGATGATACCTTATTACCTTTATTAAACAGTAAACCTGTTAGTATTGAATTAATGTCTCATACAGATTCTAGAGGAAACGACGATTTCAACATGTCTTTATCTCAACAACGTGCTAACTCTGTTGTTAACTATTTAGTATCTAAAGGTATTTCAAGAAACAGATTAACTGCTCGTGGATATGGTGAAACAAGATTAGTAAACCGTTGTGCTAATGGTGTTGAATGTTCTGAAACTGAACACCAAAAGAACAGACGTACAGAATTTAGAATTATTCAATAAGTCTAAATTTATTAATACTTTTAAACTACTGGTAATAGTTTAAAGGAAAATGCTCCTCTATATTTGAGGAGCATTTTTTGTTTCTTAAAGTTATTAAAAGGCTTTTTTTAACTATCTTCTACAACAAGGAATCTGAAATAAAAACAACTTCAGTTATTTTTTGCAAGGATTTTCAAAAGAAAAAATCTTCAACATATTACTAAATTATCTTAATTGTTAATTACGCTATTAATCGTTTTTTTGTGTTTAATCTTATTATATCTATAAATTCTTCGGGACTTATATTTAAAGCGGTTAAATCAATTTCAACAATACCTTTTGTAATGGTTCCTATAATTATTTTATGTTCATTAACACTCGTGCTATTCGCTCTTAATATACCATAGTCTACAATATTATTCCAATACAGCGTATTTCCATGATATTCAATGCCGTTTTTTGTAATTGATATTTTGGTTTTGTGCTGCATAAAATATACGCGATAGGCAAGAACACTCATAAATATACACATAAATGCAAACCCAATTAAAATTTCATTTTTAACAGTTGCGTTTATTATATCACTATAATTTACGAAGAAAACATATAGCCCCGCTAGGCACATTAGAATTAAAATTGCTTTATCAAAAGCGATATCATTTTTGAAATTTAAATTATGGGTTTGGGCAACTGACTTAAATTTTGAATTTCTAGAGTTGGTTGGTTTAACAAATGAAGATTCTGTAAAAAACTTCTCAAAATTATTAGTCGCATAGTTCTCGTTAATTTCATTCTTAAACCTATTCTGATATTTTTCAAATTCAGATTTATCTAGATCAAAAAAGGTACAATGATCATTAAAATCTGCAATATTATTAGTCAAAGCACAAACAAGTCCTTTTTTTAAATTATTTTTCCTATTTATACAAATTTTACAAAATGATCAATGATATGCTCTATTCACTAGGTTTTCATCAAATATTTCAATTGATATAACAATATGTTATTCAACTTTTATTAAAAAACAAACTATACCACCAAACTATCGCGCTCTATAAACGTATTCTGGATATGTTGCCACTTTCTTTTCTATCTTAACACCGTACTCTTCAAGGTTGGTGCTCATAAACTCAAAATATTTGTAATGAATTTGCCAATCGTGTAATGTGCTATCGGCTTCATAATTTTCATTCACAATAATAGGTCTTTCTAGTAAGTTAGACAATTGATAAAACACATCGTTAAAAGATACATTATCGGCCTGAATATCAGAATCTCCAATTAAATATTTTGGATTACCCACCCCCCATTCTATCTGGTTGGTATCCCAAAAGTTGGGATTATCAATATTTAAAAAGAATACTTCACCTTCTTTCTCAAATATTTTTTCTTTCAGTTTTAAAGCTCTAGAAATATAAGTTTCTTTGTTTTCAAAGGCTTTAGAACCTTCTTCAAAAGACATTTTATAATATTTATTCACCTCTGTTGGAATTTTAATTTGCGCCTTATTGCAATGGAGTGCATAAGCCAAAATATCCTGTAAACGCCCTTCAATTTCTAAAAAACCATGTTTGGTTACCATTTGGATACCAGAATTTATTTCTGGATCTACATCCAATTCTAAAACACTAAAAGACTTACGTTTATTATCATCATTATCAACAACAACCTCTTGCTTATATGCTTCTAACTTAAAAAAGTTTTCTATGGATATTGTTGTTTTATTTGCACGCAAATAACTAGCTATATCATATGATTTTAATTCAGCCGCATGTCCTTCCCAAAGTTTTTTACCTTCAGCATTAAATAAAATACCGTAAGGCAAGGTTGATATGTTATTTTTAGCAAAGGTTTCTCCTTCAAAATCTATTCCTACCGCAAGCCCCATAGTGTTCTTGGCCATAAAACGATTAACAACATCTTCATTTTCCTTGGTTAAGGATAGGATATAAAAATTTTCTGGAAACTGTTTTTGTAACGATTCCAAATATTTTGAAACATGGATACAAGGTCCGCACCAAGTGGCCCAAAAATCGATAAAATACAGGGCATTATCTTCAGTTGTTGCAATTGAAGATTCTTTTATTTTATTAGAAATATGTATTTGCCCAAAAAAGAGAGAGGGAATTAACACAAAGAGTAAGTAAAGTAATTGTTTTTTTATTTTCATTATAATTAATCTTAAGCTTGAATCTACTTTTAAATATCTATTAAACATAGATAACAATTATTATGCTAAAATAGTATTTTAAAAAAATAGATTGGTTTTCAATCCTAAAATATATCTTTGTTTATAATTTATAACTATATATTATGATACGTAAAGTTCTCGTTTTCTTATTTCTTTTTAATCTTACCGGTTGTGCCGAGCTTCAACAAGTTGTTAACCAATTACCACAAACAAGCGGTGTTTTAAGTAATGCTGATATTGCTTCTGGATTACGCCAAGCTCTAGAACTTGGAATTAACAAACAGGTTACTAAATTAACACAAAAAGATGGTTTTTTAAACAATGATTTGGCAAAAATTATGTTACCCGACGAATTACAAAAAGTAGATAAAACCCTTAGAGATATAGGTTTAGGAAGTCTTGCTGATGAAGGTTTAAAAATATTAAATAGAGCTGCTGAAGATGCTGTAAAAGAAGCCACTCCTATTTTTGTAAATGCTGTAAAAGAAATCACTTTTGCCGATGCAAAAAACATATTACTTGGTAGCAACGATGCTGCAACTCAATATTTAACTTCTAAAACACAAACGGCACTTTACGATAAATTTAACCCCGTAATTAAAAGTTCTTTTAGTAAAGTGGGTGCCGATCAAGTTTGGAATAATTTAATTACGAAATACAATACCATTCCGTTTACAAAAAGTGTAAATCCAGATTTAACAGATTATGTAACAGCACAAGCTTTAAAGGGTGTATATGCTATGATTGCGGTTGGAGAGGCTGAAATTCGTACCAAAGTAGGCGCTAGATCGACTGCTTTATTACAAAAAGTTTTTGCCTTACAAGACTAATATTTATACACGAAATATAAAATTCGAAT
This sequence comes from Algibacter pacificus, assembly GCF_008033385.1. Taxonomy (GTDB): domain Bacteria; phylum Bacteroidota; class Bacteroidia; order Flavobacteriales; family Flavobacteriaceae; genus Algibacter; species Algibacter pacificus. The sequence goes on from NZ_VOGY01000004.1 coordinate 206,284, forward strand.
GCAATTTAAGTTGTATTCGGATTTTTTTTTTTCAAATTACAATAAAAAAAAGCAATAATTAAAGACAAACGGTTTTTAAAGTAAGAAAAACAATAATTAAATAAAAAAGTGTATATTTATTACTACTAACTTTTTTACAACCACCATGAACAGAATTGACAGCCTTAGAACCACTGAAAATCGATTAAACCAGCGTTATAAAGCCTTGGTTGAGCAAGCCTATAACTTTCGACATACCGATCCTGCCTTAAGTGATATTTTTGAATATAAATCTATAAAATTACTAAATAAACTAAACCGGCTAAAATATCTAGTTCGAGATGTACCGGTGCAAATTTAACATTAATTACGATTAAGAAAAACGTCTTTTGATTGCCCTTTAAAATAGAAATCTATAAATAAGTATTACTCCAAAAACCCATTCAATGCTAGAGTTTCTAATTCTGAATTTTCATTTTCAAAAATTAAAAACACTTTAAGCTCTGGGTGATTTTTTAAAAATAATTTGATGTTTTCTATCCCCATGGCTTTAAACGCCGTAGCATAGGCGTCGGCTGTCATACAATCATTGGCTATAACAGAAATACTTAACAAATTGGTTTTACTCGGGTAGCCAGTTTTGGTATCAATGATATGTGCGTAACGGTTTCCTTTTTCATCTACTTTATATTTTCTATAAGTTCCCGATGTTGCCATGGCTTTATCGTTTAGAAAAATAACTTTATTTATAGATTGTGTGCCGTTAAAATTAGGATTTTCTACACCTACTCTCCAAGGCTTTTTACTATCTAAATTCGAACCTCTTGCCCGAAGTTCTCCTCCAATATCGATAAGGTAATTTTTTATTTTTTTTCGTTCCAAAAACTCCCCAACAACATCTACCCCATACCCTTTTGCTATGGCATTAAAATCGATAAAGGTACCTACTGGTTTAATAATACTGTCTCCAACCAACTTTACTCGATCCAAACCTACAGATTGCATTAAATGTTCAATTTTAAGGCTATCTAAATCTACTATTTTCCCCTGTGGACCAAAATCCCATGCATTAACTACCGCGCCAATAGTAGGGTCGAAAGCACCATTTGTGGCTTTAAAAATAATTTTAGAATTTAGGTATACCTTTTTAAAATGCTCGTCTACCGCTACAGATTCATTTCTATTTAATTTTGAAATATCGGAGTCTTTTTGGTAAGTAGACATCGATTTATTAATTATAAAAAACAAGCTATCCAGTTCTTTTTGGTAATTAATTTCCGAACTATAGGTCACTTGATAAAACGTTCCAAATACAGAACCTTGTAATAAGGTATTTTGTTTTTCAGTTAATGTTTTAGAGGTTTGATTTTGCTTACAGGAAGCAAACAACAGGATACCTAGTAAAAAATACAGGTTTTTCATTTAGTTTAAATTCGTGTCTAATACCTGAATACCGTTATACTCCATAAGGTACTCTTCATTTAAATATAAATTTTCATTTTCACCATTTAAACTCCCAATACCAACTCCTGCGTAGAGTACTTTGGCATCGTTTTCACGGGCGTGTTTTTTAAAACTTTCCATCCAAACTACGTCGTAATTGTTAGGATTTTCTGGAAGAATAACGGCCCTAACAATAACAAAAAAATACTGTTTGGTTTTGTCCATACAAACAAATTGTGGGTGTTTTTTTAGTTTACTATTTATGGCAATAAACTCAAAACCGCGTTGTTCTAAGTCTTTTCCAACGTGGTTCATGGCCAAATTATGAAGTTCTTGTTTTGATAGTGGTTTACTCATAATACAAAAATAAAATAAATGTTCTGATTAATGATGACATTTTTAAACTGTTTCGATGTAGTGTAAATAACCATAAAACCAAAATCATGTAAAAGCAACAAAAATTACGCTATCCAGCTATAATTTACCTTATAGCTTTTCAAAAAAAATAAAAAATCACACGAATTAAAACCTAACAAAATGAAAAAAGTCCATGTAATAACCATTGCTATTTTAACTGTAATTTTCACAGCGAATGCTCAAGATATAAAAATAGGCGCTAAAGCAGGGTTGAAATTTGGCAAAAGAATATTCGCAATTATTTAATGGAACGTTCTTTATTAATGAAAACGCCTCGAAACAAATATTTAAAAATGAAGCCAACGAACATAAAATCATTCATATTGGCACACACGCAGAATCTAATAATATATCGCCCGAATTATCGCGATTGATTTTTGCAAAAAATAGTCCTGAAGAAGACAATTCACTTTACACCTATGAGATTTACAATGAAAACCTAAATGCCAATCTAGCAATTTTAACCGCTTGCGAAACCGGAAAACCCAGCTATCAGGCAGGAGAAGGTATGATATCGTTAGCTCATGCTTTTAACTATGCAGGCAGCGAAAGCATTCTAACCAGCCTTTGGAAAATTGATAAAAAATCGAGTGCCGAAATTATTGAATTATTTTTTAAAAATATTAAACAAGGTTTACCAAAGAACAAAGCATTGCAACAAGCAAAATTACACTATATCTCATCAGCTGAAGGCAGAACGGTAAGACCTGAATACTGGGCTGGTTTAATTTTAATTGGAGATACCGCACCTATTAATTTGAATTCTTCTTCAAACCTAAATTGGTGGTATTTTGTTTGTGCCGCGTTCGTCATTCTAATTGTTTTTTTCGTTCTTAAAAAACGAAACCAACACAAAAACTAAAATTATAGTACAGTTTTCTTTAAAATCGACCATACTGTTTTCGCTTTTATAGTATGCTCACTGCTGTTGGGCACTATTTTGATTCGATATAAAAATACCTGCAACATTTTCACATAAAAAAGGAATTGATTTTGTTTTTATTTATCAGTTTTTCAAATTATTTAAAAAATCTTGTCGCCTATTCCTTGAAACTGGAACTTTATGATTTTCAGATAAAATAAGATAACCTTCATTTAAATATTTTTCAATATAACTTAGGTTTACAAAATAAGATTTGTGTACCAAATAAAAATCGCTATTATCAAGTAACTTACTAAAATGCCCGATACTATGAGAACTTAACATAGGCTTTCTATTTATAAAATGAATTTTGGTATAGCCTTCGACGCCTTCGCAAAAAATAATATCCACCATTTTAACAAATTCTAACCCGTCTTGCGATGGTATAACTATTTTTTTATTCTGAAAAGTTTGTACCCCGAGATTTTCAATAAGTAATTTGTTTTTTGCGAGGGCTGTTTTTTCTTCAATATTTTTTGAGGCATTTTTAACTGCTGCTACCAAATCGGCATTATCAATAGGTTTTACTAGGTAACCAATAGCACAATGTTTAATAGCGTCTATGGCATAATCGTTAAATGCTGTGGCAAAAATAATTTCAAAATTGGGTTCCGAAAACTGTTGTAAAACATCAAACCCATTTAAATCTGGCATGGCAATATCTAAAAAAATGAGCTGTGGTTCTAGCTTTTTTATAAGCGCCACACCTTCTACAGGACTTTGTGTTTCGGCTATAATTTCTATATTGGGACACAAGCGTTCTATCTTATTTTTTAAAATAGCTAAGGCTTTGCGTTCATCGTCTATCAGTATGGTTTTAATCTTCATCATTTATATTCTGACTAAATTTTAAAGTGACTTTTGTACCTGATTTTTCTTCGCTTAGCGATCGATCTTCAATTTTGTAATCCACATGCCATAAGCCTCTTTGATTTAAAAAGTGCAAGCGTTCGGCTAATACTGCTGAAGAATGCGACTCGTTTTCCTTTAAAATATTATGGTTCAATTTCTTTGCTTGTTTAATACCTATCCCATCATCAATAACCAAAACTTCAAAACTACTTTCTGATAAATAATTAAAATGAATGATAACGCTTCCAGTCCCTTTTTTATTAAACAATCCATGATTTATGGCATTTTCAACTAAGGGTTGAATAATCATCGTTGGTATTTGAAAATCATCGGGATCTAATTCAGAATCTACAATGATTTGGTATTCTAGCTCTTCTTCAAAACGCAACTTTTCTATTTGAAGATAATTTTCTAAAAGGCTAATTTCTTCACTTACTCTAATATATTGTTTTCTTGAAAATTCGAAAAATTGCCGCATCAATTTTGAAAACTTAGCTAAATAATCTTCCGACGTTTCAACATCATTTTGCTGAATATAATATTGAATAGCATTCAATGAATTATGTACAAAATGTGGATTCATTTGTGCTCGCAAGGCTTTTAGCTCTAACTCATGTTGCTTTTTTTGATTCTCTAATGCCGATTCTAAATTTTCATTGATTAGCTTATTTTTTCTATTGGTAAATACCACAAATAAAAATACTAAGGCGAGCACTACTAAAAGCGTAATGAAAAAAATAATGATAAAAATGGAGTTTATTTCTTCCTTAAACATAAAAAGCTAATTGTAAAAAACCCGTACATAATAATATTTAATAACATAATTGCAAATAGATAATCGGCACCCTTGATTTTAATATATGGCATTAATAATTGTAAAGGTAAAAATCCTAAATAGAATATTAACAGTCCTGTAACTAACCAAAATTGCTGCTCGGTTTTAAAGGTAATAACTCGACTGCTATTTAGTAATTCTGAAAAATAAAGCGTTGAACATATTAAAACTAAAACCGTAATTGTGGTTAATGGAATTCGCCAAAGACCTAAAAAAAAACGCTCTTGAAACAAAGCTAAAACTATAGAAATAAAAAATAATAACCCAAATGCTAATATTAGTTTTTTATAACTTAAAATTTGATAAAACCAATACAGATAAAAGCTACCAGAAATTACCGTAAACATATTATACACCCAGTAACTTTTAATATGGCACATAGACACACAAACTACGGCAGCAACCTCTGTAAAAACCACAAAAGCCAAGAATCCTAAAAAACCGCGCTGAGGCGTATTTTTATATTTATGCCATAACAAAACAGCAACTATAAAAGCCAACGCTTGAAAAGACCATAATATAATTCTTGTTGTTGTAAACATATAGTTAATCTAGTTCTTCTGGTTCCTCGCCCGCCGTGCCATAATTTAAACATTCAATATTTGAACTATTTTTATTCCTTGATCCGGCAGACCGTGTGATTTCTTCAGAATGTGTTGGAGCGAAAAACATAGTGGTTTCAATCTTGCCTTTTTCCTTTACCGCTCCTAAATAAACTCGTAAACCTAAATTACTATATCCTTGTTTTTTAGATGTTTCTCTAACATAATGAATATAATTTTCTAATTCATCTATATCAAACCATATTTCTCGGTTTAATTTTACAGGTATCTTACTATCCAATAAGGTATCTTTTATAATATTATATACTGCTGCTTTATACAATTCTTCTTTAATATTTGCTACTTTATTACTAATAAGTCCTTTTGGTTTTTCATATTTATATTCCTCTATTTTGCTACAAGCATTAAAACTAACCATTAAAAATATGGTTACTATTGGTAATACAATTTTTGTAATTTTCATAAATAATCGATTTTAGTTAATTCTGTTTATAAATATAGTTTTTAATATTTGTTTTCTAAAAATAGCCTACTAATTATGAACCTTTTTTTTGGAAAATTCCCTTACGGTTTCCCTTGTTGCTTTCGTAATACAGTTGTTCTAAAAGTACTCTTTCTTTAGACGCAGGCAAACAATCTTGCATTACCCCATACACTTTAAGTGGTGCATTTAGAAATAGAAATCTACTATATATTATTTTACCACCCTCTCTTTTAGTTGATTTTACAAGACCTGTATCTATTAAAATAGTTCCGGATCCCGCTAATCTATCCAAAACACTAACGTGTATAAAAGAGTCCTTAATTTGACTAAAATATATAGAACGTACATTGGCACCTATAAGCCCTGTTTTTATTAAAATACGCTTACTTGTAATGGCATATTCCGTAATATCATAATATACATAAGTGGCAAATGGGGTTAAAAATGCTAGGAGAGCAAAACCCAAACACAACATATTTAAGGATTGAAGACAGGCTATATTATAGGTTTTTAGTCCTTTAAAAATACAATCTGCATTATTTGAGTTTAAAAAAAATAGCATGGAAACCCCTAAAAAAATAATGATCAATAAACAAGAGAAAAGTAAAATCGTTTTTAACTCAGGCCTACCTTTCCAAAGTAATTTTTCATTTGGTTCTAATATGAGTTGAAGATATTTGATCATTATATTATTTTTAAAATGAATATTGGTTTATAGAAGATCTAATCATTTTTTAATACTATTAATATTTAAAAATTGGTCATGATTTCGAATTTCTAAACAGTTATATTACAGCCTGAAAATATAAGAAAAACCAACTGTTGTACGATTTTAATAACTCTCAATAGTAAAAAGACGATTTTGAAAATTTTCGCCATCGCCTTTTTTGTTGATTAATAGCCTTACAAATATTCCACTATTTAGGATTAAGAATAACACCGAATAGCGGAATGGTCGTTTTCAGTAGATTTATGGTCCATTTGATTTTATAAACTGCAAACAGAATAGATTTAAAGCCCTTATTTAACCGTTTCATTTATTAAACAAAAATTATCAAATCCTAAAAACATTTTACCATAATCATCAAAGGGTTGATGAGAATTGGTAATCATAATATGATTGATACCGTTTGTTGGAAATGTTAAGGCACCAGAATCAATGCTAAAAGATGTGGTTGTCCAAGTACCCGGAGTTGTTGCTGTAATGGTAATTTCACCTAGAAACACCGTATTTACAGCACCAAACAAATCTAAATTTGAAGGTGTATTTAAACCTGTTGGATTGGCAGGAAGTGGATCTGCTATTGGATGATACACCCCATAAACACCGACTTTTACAGCATTAGAGGCTCCACAATTTATACTCATGTTCGCATAATCTAAAGTTAAAGTATAGCTTCCTGTATTTTGAAAAATGGTACCTGCCAATTCATTAAACATTCCTTCTCTATAAGTAGCCGGACGAGTTAAACTAGTACTATTCTCAATCCACATACCAGCATAAGCTCCAGATAATGGTGTAGGTCCATTAAAGCAACCTGCTCCGTAAGATGTTGTGGTATCGTTAAACAAATCGGCTAGACTACCATTTTGCCACAAAGGCTTCCAATGCGTTGCTAAATCGATATCTTGATCCACAGAAGCATTTGGATCTCCGGTAAGGGTTTCAAAACTTCCATTTTGTATAAATCCTGGACATTCATAAAAGGTAGCGACCTCTCGTTCTGGAATACATTCACAGAATTCATTGACTTTACCATCCAGTTCTCCATCGCCATTAGAATCGCAAGCTTCTTCAAAATTTAACTGTAATACTTCACAATCAAAAATAACTCCATAGCCACAGCCTTCTTCTCCATCACATGATACATTCAACATGGAAACGGCTAACAAAATGCCAAAATAAGGATTCAATCTTTTAATTTCTTTTACTAAGTTTATATTTAATATTTTCATAATTTCTAAATTTTAATGAAGTCAAGGCAGCTTTTTACTGCCCTGACTTTCTGACTAACTAAATCAACCAATTAACTAACTCAATTATTATATTAAAAGCACACGACTTTAAATTCTGTTCTACGATTAACACGGTGTTCATCGTCTGTACACGGTACATTATTAGCACATTTGGTGTTTTTAAGTTCACTTTCACCTGCACCTCTGGCAATTAATCGATCTCTTGAAATCCCTTGACTTATAATATAATTTACAGTAGCATCGGCACGACGTTGAGATAAACTTTGGTTGTACGAATCGCTACCTTGACTATCGGTATGTGATGACATTTCGACTGTAATATTCGGATTATCTTGCATTAAGCGAACCACGCGTTGTAAATCTGGAATAGATGCCGGCAATATGATAGCCTTATCTAAATCGAAATTAATATTATCAAGTTTTATAGCTTTACCACATGGATCTACACACATTTCAAAATCTATAAATAAGGTGTTATTTCGGTTAAGAGCATTGGTAGAAACTTCTACTTTATTTGAATAGTAACCATCCTTTTTACCACTAATTTCAAAAGTTGACGCTTGTTTTAAATGAAATATAAAGTTACCGTCGTTATCAGACAATGTATTTTTCTGTCCCACATTTACTTTATCTTTAAGCATCACATCGACACCTTGAATCGCTGTATCAGAATTACACTCTACAACATTTCCTTTTAATATGAAGTTTAAATCGCCGTACAGAATTACTTTTTGAATCCCTGCCCCATCTTTTTTGCAATCTTTAAACTCATCTACAGAGATACTACTTTCTTCTAAAGCTACATCATAAAGCTTTCCACGAATTATATAATTATTCTCGGCTACATCACTAAATACAACCACACCGTAAGAATTAGTAGTTCCTGTCTTTACAATATTGCCACTCATATCGGCTAATACCACATCGGTATCGGCTAAGGTATCTCCAGTAAATTTATCTTTAGCGGTTACAGTTACACCACAACCACAAGTTGCACAACAATGTGGAAAATGATCTTCTTTACACACTGGGCAAACATTTTCTTTTTTTGTGAATTTATACGTAATACCTACAAATGCTCCAACAGATGAAATATCACAATCGCAAGGTTCTTCTCTTAATAAAGGGTGACCATCTAATGCCATAATAGGCTCTTCTGCGCTAACTAAAGCAGCACTAACAGGTTGATAACTTGCAGATCTTCCAGATTCATTTAATTCCTCGACATCAAAGTGGCGCATATAATAACCACCAGCATTAACACCGAAATTCTTATTAAAGAAATAAGTAAAACGGACTTGTCCTTTTGTAGAAAATACGCCTGAATCTTTGTATCCCGCATGAAAGTTTAATGGAAAAACATTAAATGCTGTCGAAGTACCGATAAGTTCCGTACGACCGCCTTTAATGGAAGCCAGTCCCACCCGCGTATTTAATTCCGCAGTAAACTTACCGGAAGGCGTTCGATATTGAAAATCGGGTCCAATACCATAAAACATTCTCGTAATTTTATCTTCGGATAATGTGAAGCTATTAATAGCCGTTGTTTTATCAAATTCGAATAAATCTGCTGTTGGATAAACACTTTCAGGTTTATTGTTGATGTAATCGAAATCGGCACCAATACCAAACCAATTCCAGTAGTAATCTACCGATAATCCTAACTCTAATCCGCCGTTATAATCGATATAAGGCGTATTGTTATTATAGCTTGGAAAATCATAACCCACTCTTGGGCTTATTTGTAAATAATTAGTTTCTAATGGCAAATTTTGAGCCTGTGCAGAAAATGTATTCACAAATACAAATAACATGCATACTAGTTTTAATAAATTTTTCATAATAAATAGTGTTTTAAATTTGTTCCTCGTACTTATATCAAAAAGGTTTTAAAATTGTTACCCTACTTTTTAGTAAAAAATTTAAGACCGCGATCAATATTTAATTTTTTCTTTAATGATATAAGCACCTACTCAGTATTATTACCGCATTTAAATCGAATTGCTGTAACGTACTACTCAAACAAAACACATAAAAACTCATACTAAATATTGAGCACAAAAAAACCCTATCTGTTTTTTTACCAGATAGGGTTGTTATAATTAAGATTCCTAGATTTACTTTGGAATACTATATTTTAATACATTTAGATTATCCTCCGAAATCATCAAATCTAATATGTTCATCAGGGATTCCAAAATCTTCTCCCATTTTTTGAACCGCTTTATTCATTAATGGAGGCCCACAAAAGTATAATTCTATATCTTCTGGAGATTCATGCTTACTTAAATAGTTATCGATAACACAATTATGAATAAATCCTACAAAACCATCACCTGGTGAATCGATATCCTTTTTTACTTTCCAATTATCTTCCTCTAAAGGTTCAGATAGTGCTAGGTAAAACTTAAAGTTTGGAAATTCTTTTTCTAACTCATAAAAATGCTCTAAATAGAATAACTCACGTTTAGAACGTCCACCATACCAATAAGTTACTTTACGACCTGTTTTTAAGGTTTTGAATAAGTGATATAAATGAGAGCGCATTGGAGCCATACCTGCACCACCGCCAACATAAAGCATTTCGCTATCCGACTCATTGATGAAGAATTCACCGTAAGGTCCAGAAATAGTTACTTTATCTCCAGGTTTTTGGTTAAAAATATAAGAAGAAGCTATACCTGGATTTACATCCATCCATCCGCCTTTAGCGCGATCGAACGGCGGACAAGCCACACGTACGTTTAACATAATTTCACGCCCTTCTGCTGGGTAAGAAGCCATAGAATAAGCTCTTTCAACAGTTTCGGTGTTTTTCATCACTAAAGGCCAAAGTTTAAACTTGTCCCATTCTGCTTGAAATTTATCTGGTGTTTCGTGTTCTTCAGGGTGCGCCGTAATATCCATATCTGAATATTTAACTTCACATGGTGGAATTTCAATTTGAATATATCCACCTGCTTTGTATCCCATATCCTCTGGAATTTCAACAACGAACTCTTTAATAAACGAAGCTACGTTGTAGTTACGAACCACAACAGCTTCCCATTTCTTAATTCCAAATACTTCTTCTGGAATCGTGATGTCCATGTCTTGCTTCACTTTAACTTGACAAGCTAAACGTGCACCATGTTGTAATTCTTTTCTTGTAAAATGAGGTACTTCTGTTGGTAAAGCTTCCCCGCCTCCAGAATTTACATGACATTCACATTGAATACAAGTTCCACCACCACCACAGGCAGATGGTAAGAATATTTTAGCGTTTCCTAATGTAGAAAGTAAACTTCCTCCAGAGGCCACTTCAATCTCTTTTTCACCATTAATGGTAATCTTTACAGGTCCCGATGGTGATAATTTTTGTTTTACAACTAATAATAAACCAACGAGTAAAAGCGTAATAATTAAAAAAGCAATTACTGTTACTACTATTGTTCCTGTTGTACTTGCGGCTAATATCATATTACTCATTTACTTTTATGTTGTTAGCTAACACTTCTTTGTTGTCTTTTTTGGAATCTACTTTTGCAGTTTTCTCTTCTTTAGGAGCTTCTTCGTCACCTCCTGTTAACATACCGCCAAAACTCATAAACCCAATCGCCATAAGTCCTGTAATGATAAATGTAATTCCTAAACCTCTTAATGCTGGTGGCACATTTGAATATCTAATTTTTTCACGAATAGCTGCAATGGCTAAAATGGCTAAAAACCATCCAATACCAGAGCCTATTCCGTATGTTGTAGCTAAACCTAAAGTAGGTATTTCACGAGATTGCATAAATAACGACCCTCCTAAAATGGCACAGTTTACAGCAATTAATGGTAAAAATATACCTAAGGAATTGTATGATGATGGTGAAAATTTTTCAACCACAATTTCTACTAATTGTACCATGGTCGCAATTGTTGCAATAAACATGATAAACGAAAGGAAACTTAAATCGTAACTTGCATACTCTTCACCTAACCAAGATAAGGCTCCTGGCTGTAATAAATACTGATCCAACAACCAGTTTAAAGGCACTGTTATTGCCAATACAAAAATTACAGCTGCACCTAAACCAACAGCTGTACTTACTTTTTTAGATACCGCCAGGTAAGAACACATTCCTAAGAACGTAGCAAATACCATGTTGTCGATAAATATTGATTTAAAAAATAACTCTATATGTTCCATATTTCTTTAGTTATTAGTTATGTATTTTGATTACCAAAAAAGCAATCACCAACAATAACTCAATTTTAATGATCCTCTATTAATGCTGTGTTTTTAGTACGTTGAATCCAAATGATAATACCGACTACAATTAAAGCCATTGGCGATAATAACATAAAACCATTATTTTCATAACCTATAGCGTATAATCCAGTTTTTTCAATAGGGTCTCCTAAAACTTTAAATCCTAATAAAGTTCCAGAACCTAAAAGCTCTCTAAAGAACCCTACTATAATAAGAATTAAGCCGTAACCTGCAGCATTACCAATACCATCAAGAAAAGATCTCCAAGGTTTGTTAGCTAAAGCAAAAGCCTCAAAACGGCCCATAATGATACAGTTTGTAATAATTAAACCTACAAATACAGAAAGGGTTTTACTTAACTCGTAAGCAAACGCTTTTAATACTTGATCTACAATAATTACTAGAGCAGCAACAACGACTAATTGTACAATAATTCTAATTTTTGAAGGAATAATGTTTCTCATTAAAGAGATAACAACGTTCCCTATTGCTAAAACAGCCATTACTGAAACAGCCATTACAATAGATGCTTTTAACTCTGCAGTAATTGCTAAAGCAGAACATATACCAAGAACCTGAATAGTAATTGGATTATTATCCGCTAATGGATCGGTGATTAACTTGGCGTCTTTTTTTGATAAAAGTCCCATAAATTAATTATTTTTTAAATTTTTGAAGAACGGTACGTAAAGCTTTAAATCGCTTTTTATCATGGCAGCAACACCATTACCAGTAATGGTTGCTCCTGCAATAGCATCGACTTCGTTATCTGTTTTATCTTCGTTTTTTGGATCGGCATTGCTTTTAGAAACATCAATTCCTTTAAAGTTATTTGAAGCATCTAATAAGTGTTCACCAATAAAGTCGTCCATAAAGAAACGTTGCTTAATATTTGCACCCAATCCAGGGGTTTCTCCTTTATGATCGAAATATGCGCCTTGAATCACCATATTTTCGTCCATAGCTACATAGGCCCAAATAGCATCCCAAAGCCCTTTTCCTCTAATAGGAGCTATATAAAATGTTTTACCATCCTTTTCTCCTTCTAATAAAGGTAAACGTCGTGCTTTTCCTGATTTAGCATTGGCTTGTTCTTTTTTTACATCAATTAAATAAGCTTCGTCATCTTCGGTTACTTTACCATCTTGAATAACCAATTGCTTTTTTATGTATTTTTTAAATAACTCAGGCGCCTTATCTGTTGAAACAAAATTAGCACTAGTTTCGTCATTTTCGTTTACGCCCATAGCATACAAAATGTTTTGTTGCTTTTCTAGACGTTTATTTTCGGCTATATTTGGTTTTAAAGAAGATGCCGTAAAAGCCAATAATGAACCTACAATTAACACCATAACAATGGCAAAAATTATAGTATATGAATTTTTATCTGTTCTATTTTCCATCGTTATGCAACTTTAGCTTTTAAACGTTTCATTCTTTTCTTTACATTTCCTTGAACCACATAATGGTCAATTGTTGGAGCAAACACATTCATTAATAGAATAGCTAACATAACACCTTCTGGATATGCAGGATTAAATACACGAATCATAATAGAAATAAACCCTACTAAGAATCCATAAATCCATTTTCCTTTCGTGGTTTGCGATGCAGTAACAGGATCTGTAGCCATAAATACAGTACCAAAAGCAAACCCACCAATTAATAAGTGATGCCAAAATTCTGTACTCATTAAACCATAAAACTTACTTGTTTCTGTAATCCAACCAGAACTAACTACACCATTAAATATTAAGCCCATTACTAAGGCACCAACACATGATGATAACATAATTCTCCAACTTCCAATTTTAGAAAAAACTAAAAACAATCCTCCTAAAATTATAAGCAATGTAGACGTTTCACCAACTGAGCCAGGAATAAAACCTAAGAACATATCGGCAACCGAATGGGTCATTTCTTTTCCTTGTGCTAAAGTACCTAGGATTGTTTCGCCAGAAATGGCGTCTAAGTTTGCTCCTGCAGCAATTTCTTTAGTTCTTTCAACAGCACCTTCTACCCAAACTTTATCTCCAGACATCCAAGTAGGATATGCAAAGAATAAAAAGGCTCTAATAGTTAATGCAGGATTAAGAATGTTCATCCCTGTTCCCCCAAAAACTTCTTTTCCTATAACAACACCAAAAATAACGGCAACGGCTAACATCCATAATGGAATGTCTACAGGTACAATTAAAGGCACTAGCATACCTGTAACTAAATATCCCTCTTCAACTTCGTGTCCTTTTATTACAGCAAAAATAAATTCGATGGCTAAACCAACACCGTAAGACACAATGACCAATGGAATAATTTTCCAGAATCCAATCATGAAGTTATCTAAAGTCCAAAATTCAGGACTAAAAAAACCTGAAGTTACTGCTTGAATTTCTCCAACCTGTAAGTTATGTTGGTAACCCGCATTAAACATACCAAACAATAAACATGGCACCATAGCCATAATTACTGTATTCATAGTACGTTTTAAATCGTCGGCTGCTTTTATATGAGTTCCATTATGTGTGGTCTCATCTGGCAAGTATAAAAAGGTATGGATTGCATTAAATGCAGGCGCCATTTTAGTTCCTTTATACTTTTGTTTTAAGTTATGTAAATTATTTTTTAAACCCATTATCCTATCTCTTTAAGCATTAAGTCTAAACCTTCTCTAATAATTTTCTGATGTGGTTGTTTAGATACACATACAAACTCGGTTAAAGCAAAATCTTCTGGTGCCACTTCATACATTCCTAAAGCTTCCATTTCATCTAAATCTTTATACATGCAAGCTTTTAAAATTTGCATTGGATAAATATCTAAAGGAAAAACTTCTTCGTAAACACCTGTAGTAACAAAAGCACGATGCTCACCATTTGTATTGGTGTTTAAATCGTATTTTTTGTTTTTGCTTAACCATGAGAATGTCATAGCTCTAGAAGTAGAAATTTTATTAAATACAGGCTTATTCCATCCAAAAAACTCATAATCATCACCTTCAGGAATTACAGATACCACATTGCTGTAGTAATCTAAATTCCCATCGGGTTGTACTTGTTTCCCAGACAATACATTTCCAGAAATTATACGGCTATTCGCATCTTTCGAGACACCTTTATCATAAATTATAGTAGAAATTTCGCTACCGATTATGGTTTTAAAATATCTTGGTTTTTCAACAGAAGATCCAACTAAAGCTACAGTACGTTCCGCATTAAACTTTCCTGTTAATAAAAGCTCCCCAATAATAACTAAGTCTTGAGCATTTACTGTCCAAACCACTTCACCTTTATTTACCGGATTAACTTTATTAATAAGTGTTCCCACATTCCCAGAAGGGTGTGGTCCAGAAACGTTATGAATAGTAGCACCCGCTAAACCAGAAAAAGGAGAACTAGATGTACCAACCGAAATATGCACAGCACCTTCTGTAAGTTTCCCTAATGCCGTTACTGCTGCTTGCAATTCAGCTTCTTTACCTTTAAGCGTAAAATCTAAATCGGCCGCCAATGGTGCACTAGCATAACCCGAAATAAATATCGCTTTTGGCGACCTATCCGGATTTGCAATCACATCATACGGACGTTGTTTTACAAACGGCCAGCATCCTGATGCTAACAAATGGGCTTTTACTGATTCCGCAGTAGCATTACTTAAATTAAAAACTCCTGAATCTGCAAAAACTTGCGATTTATCAGCTTCAATTTTAATAGCATCTATGCGTCTTTTTGGTCCACGTTGTATCTCAATAACTTTCCCTGAAACTGGTGATGCGAACATTACCGATTCCTGAGATTTATCATAAAACAAAGTCTCTCCAGCTTTTACTGTAGTACCTTCTTTTGCAACAAGTTTTGGAATTACGCCGTGAAAATCCTCTGGCCTTATGGTGCAGTAGTTGCTAATAACAGCTTTTTCAACTGTTTTATCAGCTTCACCTATAAGTTTAATGTCCAGACCTTTTTTAATACGGATGTCGTTTGACATATTTATTTTTATTGAAATTAGTTGTCTAAAAATCGGGGCAAAAATACAAATAATTACGTATAAATTTCATTGAAAAAAGAGCTTATATTTTATTTATATTAATTCTAAATAGATAAAATTAATAAGGCATGAATTTTGTTTATATTTACACATAAAATTTTCTTAAATATGCATTCTAAAGCCTTAAAATTGCTTATTCTTCTACTTTTCCCTTTTCTAAGCCATTCTCAAATAGAAGAAATAAATCCTCCCGATTATATAAAAACCATCAACTTTAAAAGCAATACCCCCGAAACACAATTACCGATTTTATCCCTAGGATCTGAAATTGTTTTAGAATTCGATGCCCTAAATGGTGACGAAGAAGATTTCTACTATAAAATTAATTATTTTAATTTCGATTGGACCCCGTCTTCTTTAATAAAATCGGAATTTCTAAATGGCTTCGATAATCAACGCATTCGAGATTACGAAAACTCATTTAACACCTATCAAATATATTCCCATTACAAACTAACCATCCCAAATCAATTTACAAAGGGATTAAAAGTTTCCGGAAATTATATCATTTCTGTTTTTAACGATGACGATGAACTGGTTTTCTCAAGAAAATTCATGATTTATGAAGATAAAACTACGGTAGCCGTAAACGTTAAACGTTCTAGAAACATTGAATTTATAGATAAAAAACAGCGCATAGAACTTACAATTAACCCAAAAAACTTTCAGTTAAACAATCCGAAACAAACCGTAAAAACAGTTATTATTCAAAATAACAATTTACGAAACGCCATAACCAACATAAAACCTCAATACACTATCGGTAGCGAACTTATTTATAAATACGATAGCGAAACCAGTTTTTGGGCCGACAACGAGTTTCTGTTTTTTGAAAACAAAGATGTTCGTGCCGCCAATACTGGCATTCAATTTATCGATTTAAAAGATTTATATCATAATTATTTGTTTACCAATACCGAACGTGCCAGCAAACCCTATACTTACAATCCCGATATTAATGGAAACTACCTTATTACCAATGTAGACGCAGACGACCCCAGTATTGAAGCCGATTATGTTTGGATGCATTTTTCTTTACTTGGTAACAACCATTTAACCAATAAAAACGTACATATATACGGAAACTTTAATAATTACGCCATAGACAACAGCACCCGAATGATTTTTGACGAAAAAAATAACCGCTTTGTAAATACATTACTCCTAAAACAAGGATTTTACAACTATAAATACATTGTAGTTAACGACAACGGTAGCATAGACCACGGCGCCATAAGCGGTAACTTCTGGCAAACCGAAAACAACTATAAAGTACTTGTATATTACCGCGAATTAGGAGCCCGTTACGACAGAATCATCGGTTTAGGCGAAGCCAGTTCTGTGAATATCACAAATTAAACCCTAAACTTTATTAAATTTATAAAAAAAAAGAGCTCAAATACCATTCAATTAATTCCACCTTCAAACCTATTAAATTATACCGCTAACTACTTAACATTTATTATTTTAGTCTTATAAATAGCTTACTTATGGTACAACAAGTTACATCTGGCATAAAAATTTCGGTAGCAACAAACTACGAAGGCTCATTTTATAGAAACCTAAAAATGCAATACGCCTTTGCATATACCGTAACCATAGAAAACCAAAGTAAAGATGTCGTACAACTCTATGCGCGCTATTGGAAAATTCTCGATGCCCTAAACAGCACAGAAACCGTAGTTGGCGAAGGCGTTGTTGGCGAAAAACCAGTTTTAAACCCGGGAGAATCTCACACATACACCTCAGGCTGTCTACTCGCCTCCCCTTTTGGCGCCATGCAAGGCTATTATAATATGGTAAATTTTACCACTACAACACAATTTAAAGTTAACATCCCTACCTTTAAATTAAGCGCCGCTTTTGCTATTAATTAATTTAAGAATGTATTTGATTTGGGCGTTACCCAAGGGTCGGGCTTTCCGCTATATCTTTTTTGCGCAATAAAAGTCCTTCTTTTTAACAAAAACCCGCTAAAACCCTAATTTTATTACCTTCAATAAAATAAAATCCAACACAAAAAAGGATGCCGCATCAATCCCTAACGCGGGTATTTGCCATAGTATTTTCTAAAGCTAAAACCAGTATAATCTACCCAATTTCAGTATAAAAAAATCCTTCAGATTAAAAAACCTGAAGGATCTATGATTATAATTTCTATATTCTAAAAAATTTAGCTTACCGCTTCCTTAATACGCTTAATCGCTTCAATAATTTGCTCTTGAGACGCTGCGTAAGAAATACGAATACAATTAGGGTTACCAAAAGCTTCACCTGTTACAGTGGCTACTAATGCTTCTTCTAATAAGTATAAAGAAAAATCGGTTGCATTATTTATTTTCGTTCCTCTTAACGTTTTTCCGAAGTAATAAGAGACATCTGGAAACACATAAAAAGCACCTTCTGGCGTGTTTGAGTTAAAACCTTCAACATCGCTCAATAAATCTAAAACTAAATCACGACGCACTTTAAACTCGTCGATCATATATTTAACAGCACTTGGCTCTGCATTTAAAGCTGTAATTACAGCACGTTGTGCAATACAGTTAGCACCACTAGTAATTTGACCTTGCATTTTGTTACATGCACGAGCTATTTTTTCTGGAGCACCAATAAATCCAATACGCCATCCCGTCATAGCAAATGCTTTAGACACACCATTTACGGTAATCGTGTTATTATACATATCGTCAAATTCTGCAATACTTGCGTGTCCAGAACCGTAGTTAATATGCTCGTAAATCTCATCAGAAACCACATAAATATTAGGATATTTAACCAATACATCGGCCAAACCTCTTAATTCTTCTTTACTATAAACCGATCCACTTGGGTTACAAGGCGAACTAAACCACATCATTTTGGTTTTTGGCGTAATAGCCGCTTCCAATTGTGCTGGTGTCATTTTAAAATCTGTATCAATCGATGTTGCAACCTCTACCGGTACACCACCGTTTAATTTTACAATATCAGAATAACTTACCCAGTAAGGACATGGTAAAATAACTTCATCACCATCATTTAACATCACACTTGCTATGTTTGCCAAACATTGTTTAGCTCCCGTAGAAACAACAATTTGTGGTAACGTATAAGTTAAATTATTATCACGTTTAAATTTTTTAATAACTGCTTCTTTTAATTCTACATAACCATCTACTGGCGTGTAAGAATTGTAGTTATCATTTACAGCCTGAATTGCTGCATCTTTAATAAAATCTGGTGTATTAAAATCTGGTTCCCCAAGACTTAAACCAATTATGTCTTTGCCTTCGCCTCTTAATTCGCGCGCTTTGGCTGCCATAGCTAACGTTGCAGACGTAGCCATGTTTAAAATTCTATCAGATAGTAATTGCATGAAATTTGTTTATAAGTAAATATGTAGTTTATGCTAAATTAGGATTTTTCCCTAGCACTTTTAATTGATTATAATGTTCTGAAACAGCTTTCCAAAATGTATTGTATTCATTATATGGTAAACTGAATTCGTTTGCGGTTTCTTTAACTATTTTTGCTATTTTACTATAATGCACATGGCTAATATTAGCAAATAAATGGTGCTCTACCTGTCTATTTAACCCACCTGTATAAAACTCGGCCAACCAGCTTCTAGGAGAAAAATTACAAGTTGTAAATAATTGATGAATAGCCCAAGTATTTTTCATATTGCCATCTTCGTCTGGTAAAGGCATATCTGTACTAGGTACTACGTGTGCCAATTGAAAAACAACACTTAAAATGATTCCGGCTGTATAGTGCATAATAATAAAACCAATTAAAACTTGCCACCAAGTAAAACCAACGACTAACGGTAAGGCCACCCAAAGTGAATAATACACAATTTTACCAATAATAAGCTTCGTCCATTGTGTAGCTGGATGTGGCAATTTACCATAGGCTAATTTACGTTTTAAATAGTGGTACGTTTGTATAAAATCGGTTGTAATTGCCCAGTTTGCTGTTAAAAGTCCATATAAAAAGAAGGCGTAATACTTTTGGTATTGGTGAATTTTAAACCACTTGGCATGTTTTGAAAAACGAATAATTCGTCCGGCATCAATATCCTCATCATGTCCTTGAATATTCGTGTATGTATGGTGCAACACATTATGCTGTACTTTCCAATTGTAATCGTTACCAGCTAAAATATAAATGCTGCTTCCCATTAATTTATTCACCCACTTTTTACTAGAAAAAGAACCGTGGTTGGCATCGTGCATCACATTCATGCCTACGCCAGCCATACCAATTCCTACAACTACCATGCATAAAGCTTGTAGCCATCCAGACATTGGAACGGTTAAAATCAAGACTGCCGGAACAATTAATAAAGCAAACATAATAATGGCTTTAATATATAATTTCCAGTTTCCTGTGCGTTTTATGTTATTTTCCTTAAAGTAATCGTTAACCCGTTTATTTAACGTTTTAAAAAACTTTGCAGGATCCTTTCTCGAAAAGGATACGGTTTGTTTTGTCATGCTATTAATTTTAATATGATTTCTAAAATAATTATTTTTGATCATACCTGTCTGCAAATATATGAATAAAGCCATTTAAGTATTCCCAATTTTTTGTAAAATTATGTAGTTAAAAAGCATATTTTTGTTGAAAATTTAACAGAAATGAAACTGCTTTTAAAATACTTTCCCGACTTAACCGAGAATCAAATTGAAAAATTCACGCTTTTAGAAAGCCTATATCAAGATTGGAATCTAAAAATAAACGTGGTGTCTCGTAAAGATATTGATGAATTGTATTTACGCCATGTACTACATTCCTTAGGAATAGCCAAAGTGATTCAATTTAAAGATGGAAGTAAAATTTTAGACGTTGGAACAGGTGGCGGATTTCCTGGAATTCCTTTAGCTATAATGTTTCCCGAATGCTCATTTCATTTAGTAGATAGTATTGCTAAAAAACTAAAAGTAGTAAACGAAGTGGTTGAAGGTTTAGGCTTAACTAACGTAAAAACCACACATAGCCGTGTTGAAGAGACTAATGGAACCTACGATTTTATTGTAAGTCGTGCTGTTGCTGCCATGCCTACTTTTGTTCATTGGGTAAAAGGTAAAATTGCAAAAGAACAAAACCACGAGCTTAAAAATGGGATTATCTATTTAAAAGGAGGCGATTTAACAGAAGAGCTTAAAGATTACAGAACGACTACGATTTACAATCTATCCGACTTTTTTGAGGAGGATTTTTACGAAACAAAAAAAGTAGTGCATTTACCTTTAAAATATCGCGGATAGTTTATAATTGCTCCAGTTTTTTTAACATTTCCGTAAAGAAATACAACTGATTTTTATACCAAAAAGTGTTTTCATACGCTTGAACACCTGTTGCTGTGTTTTCATTCGTTTTAAGGATATGACTTGCTTTTTCAAAATATATTTTAGCCTGTGCAAAATTATTTAGCCGATAATACGTCATTGAAATACCAAGCATCGCATCAAAATCTAAAGCATCAAATTCTAATGCCGTTTCAAAATCTGGAATGGCATTTTTATATTTCCCTAAAAGCAAATGGGTTACTCCGCGATAAAAATAAGCAAAACTATTTTTATCATTTAGCCTTATAGTTCTGTCAAAATCATTTTTTGCTTTCTTATAATAATTTATCCCCAGTAAAAACACCCCTCGATTATAATAGGTATTTGCAGAAGGATTTGTAAACACAGCTAACGAATAATCTTTTGCCGCTAATTTATATTCTTCTAGCTGCTCATAACTCATCCCACGTAACGTATAAGCTTTAGGATAATAAGCATCTATTTCTAAAAGTTGCGTAAAAACAGTTATAGCTTCGGTATAATTACCTAAATCGAAATTCGCACATCCTAAACTATAAATAGCATCTATAAATAGCGGGTCCAATTTAATAGCTTCTTTATAATCGGCCTTGGCGCCTTCAAAATCCTCAATACTATATCTCGCATTTCCTCTATTAAAAAAAGTATCGGCATCGGGTTCAGATAGGATTATTTTAGAATAATCTACAATAGCTCCAGAAAAATCACCGATGTCATTTTTAGCTATACCTCGATAAAAATAAGCATCTAATTTATCAGAATCTAAATCTATTACCTGATTTAAAAGTGCTATTCTTTCTGTTAAATCCTCAGTTTTTAAAGCTTGTCTAAAATATTTATTGGCTTGCCCAAATAGTAAAACTGGTAGCACAATAAAAATTAAGGTGGTATGTTTTTTCATAATATGAATCGAACAATTAATATGCCGTTTTATAAAAATATCTATTTTTTTTACAAAAGGTCATTATTTTAACTCCAAATTTACAAATAAAAACCTTTTCAGTTTTTAGATAAAAATGAGATTATTTAAAAGTTATTTTAGAATTTAATTCCAGATTAATTCACACAAAAACTGAACCAAAAATTAATACGATTAAAAGAATATTTTAAACCATTAACCATTTGAAATTGCTTTAAAACAATAACACATTTATTTTGCTTAGTTTTGTAATATGAAGTTTAAAATTGAATCTGAATTTAAGCCCACCG
The DNA here is from genome assembly GCF_008033385.1 of Algibacter pacificus. Lineage (GTDB taxonomy): Bacteria > Bacteroidota > Bacteroidia > Flavobacteriales > Flavobacteriaceae > Algibacter > Algibacter pacificus. Next base: position 228,561 of record NZ_VOGY01000004.1, read on the forward strand.
GCGACCAACCCAATGCAATTAAGCAATTAACAACGGGTTTAAATGCCGATGAAAAATATCAAACTTTATTAGGGGTTACGGGTTCCGGAAAAACCTTTACTGTTGCTAATGTTATTGAAAATGTACAACGGCCAACTTTAATTTTAGCACACAATAAAACCTTAGCCGCTCAATTATATTCTGAATTCAAACAATTTTTCCCGAATAATGCGGTAGAGTATTTTGTTTCTTACTACGACTATTACCAACCCGAAGCATATATTCCGGTTTCCGGAGTTTATATTGAAAAAGATTTATCTATAAATGAAGAAATAGAAAAAATGCGTTTAAGCGCTACTTCCGCCCTACTTTCTGGTCGTCGTGATGTTATCGTGATTGCTTCGGTTTCTTGCATTTATGGTATTGGGAATCCTGTGGAATTTCAGAAAAACGTGATTTCGTTAAAACAAGATCAAGAAATTTCACGAACCAAACTCCTTCATAATTTAGTGCAAAGTTTATATTCGAGAACGGAAGCCGATTTTAAACATGGTAACTTCAGAATAAAAGGAGATACCGTCGATATTTTTCCAAGTTATGCCGATGATGCCTTTAGAATTCACTTTTTTGGTGATGAAATTGAAGAAATTGAATCATTCAACATTCAAACGAATGAAATTGTTGAAAAATATGAACAAATTACCATTTACCCGGCCAATATGTTTGTAACATCGCCAGATATTTTACAAAATGCCATTAAAGAAATTCAGGACGATTTAGTAAAACAACACGATTATTTTAAAGAAATAGGCAAACATTTAGAAGCCAAACGCCTTAAAGAACGTACGGAATTCGATTTAGAAATGATTCGAGAATTAGGCTATTGCTCAGGTATTGAAAACTATTCACGGTATTTAGATCGCAGACAACCGGGTACACGCCCCTTCTGTTTGCTGGATTATTTTCCAGATGATTATTTAATGGTGGTTGATGAAAGTCACGTGACCATTTCGCAAGTTCATGCCATGTATGGCGGTGATAGAAGTCGGAAAGAGAATTTAGTTGAATACGGTTTTAGATTACCTGCTGCTATGGATAATAGACCTTTAAAATTTGAAGAGTTTGAAGCCATCCAAAACCAAGTCATTTATGTAAGTGCCACACCGGCGGATTACGAGTTACAAAAAACAGATGGTGTTTATGTAGAGCAAGTCATTCGACCTACCGGATTATTGGACCCTATTATTGAAATCCGACCGAGTTTAAATCAAATTGATGATTTAATTGAAGAAATACAACAGCGCGTTGAAAAAGACGAACGTACTTTAGTAACCACACTTACCAAACGTATGGCAGAAGAATTAACCAAATATTTAGATCGCATTCAAATTCGTTGTCGTTATATCCATAGTGATGTCGATACTTTGGAACGTGTAGAAATTATGCAAGATTTACGTAAAGGCTTATTTGATGTTTTAGTGGGTGTAAACTTGCTGCGTGAAGGTTTAGATTTACCAGAAGTATCGCTGGTTGCTATTTTAGATGCCGATAAAGAAGGTTTTTTACGTTCGGCAAGATCGTTAACACAAACTGTTGGTCGTGCCGCTAGAAACCTAAACGGAAAAGCGATTATGTATGCAGATAAAATGACTAAAAGCATGCAAAAAACCATAGACGAAACCGATTATCGCCGTGAAAAACAAATTGCTTACAATACCAAATTCAATATTACACCAACGGCACTTAATAAAAGTTTAGACAATGTATTGACTCAAAATTCTGTAAGCACCTATAGTTACGAATTAGAAGCCGCAAAAGCAGCTGAACCAGAAAGCGAATATTTAACCAAAGGTGAATTAGAGAAAAAAATAAGAGAAAAACGCAAACTTATGGAAGAAGCCGCAAAAGCCCTGGATTTTTTAGTAGCTGCCAAATTACGAGACGATATTAAAGCCGCTCAAGATAAACTTGAAAAATTAAAAGCTTAAAACAATTTCATGTTTGTTTTAGCTAGCAATACAATTTAAAATACAACGTAATCTTAAATATTAATATCTTAATTTTACATTTAGCAATAAAAAGAACCTGTTTACCCATTTTTTAACCCAAAACACAGTAATTACCATAATAGTTATGACAAACAACGATATTTTCAAAAAACTACGAGTGGCATTACAACTTCGAGACGACGAAATTGTAAAAATATTAGAACTTGTAGATTTCAGAATTTCTAAAAGTGAACTCGGTGCGTTTTTTAGACGAGACGATCATCCGAAATATATGGAATGTGGCGATCAAGTGTTACGTAACTTCCTTAACGGATTAGTGATTCATTTACGAGGCCCGATGCCTAAAAAAGGAGAAAAGAAACCACAAAAAAAGGAGTAGCGATTGGCTACTCCTTTTTTTATATAATAAAATCTAAATTTAGTTATTAGATTCTGTTTCCGTAGGGTCTAAATATTTGGCTATACCATTAGCTCCAATATCATTTGTAGGATCTCCATCTTCATCAATATCTTCATATATTGTAAAAACACCATCGCCGTCATCGTCTGTATCCAAATAATCAGGAGTGCCATCACCATCGGTGTCATCGTCTGTATCATCTTCTAAATCGTCATTATTCACAGTAAATTCACCATCGCCATATAAATCTTCCATATAAGAAGGCACACCATCCAAATCATGATCGCTTACCGTGGTTTGCAGTAAATCGAATTTAAAAACTATAGGGGAATATGATGGAATATCAGAAACAAAATTAGCAAAATACCCCAAACCAGAAGGCACAAACATAACACCTGCCCCATGATTAGTATATGCTATAGTACCATCTGTACTATCGCTAATAGTTTCAGCTGTATTAAAACTTGGCAATACTTTCCCCCAAGCCGGAATTAATGTTGTTAAATCGAAATTCACAGGAGTAACAGCGCTATCAAAAACAGAACCATCTAGTAAAGTTCCCTCGTATCTAACTCTAACATCATCGCAAAAGTGAGGCGATTCTGCACCGCCGCCTTCATTTAAATGTAAAATATAAACAACGTAATCTGTTTCGGCATAAACAACCGATTTCGCTTCCAAAACAAAAGCAGGATCGTCTTCTTCTAATAAATCATTCAATAAAATATGTCCTTCGGGTACAGTAGCATTTTCTGTAAGTTCAGTAATGACTAAATCGCCAATTTTTGGATTACCATTTTCTGCTCCAAAATCACTTGCATTAAAATAATGGTTTTTAAAATATTTTACAAGCGAATCGTTATCTTTTGCTTGTTGTTCTGTTCTATCCTCTAACTCTACAGTCACTATATCGTCTGCATCATCATCCTTCTTGCAGGCCGAAAAAACTAAAACTAAACTTAATATTAAAAAACTTATTTTTCTTAAACTCATTATTGCGTATTTTTGACGCGCAAGATACAATTTTATAAAGAATATATAATCTTGCTTTATAACATTAACGAAGTTTTTACAATAATTATATGCGGATTGATAAGTATTTGTGGTGTATTAGATATTATAAAACAAGAAGTTTAGCAACTACAGCGTGTAAAAAGGGACAGGTTAAGATAAATAAGGTTTCGGTAAAACCAAGTAGAGAGGTGTATCCGCAGGATATTATTGAGTTACGAAAAAATCAGATTAATTATCAATTAAAGGTTAACGACATTCCTCCAAACCGGGTTGGCGCCAAACTTGTAGACCTTTACCGAACGGACACAACTCCAAAAGAGCAATTTGAAGCTCAAGAACTTTTAAAATACGCCAAAGATTATTATAGAAAAAAAGGCGTTGGTCGCCCTACTAAAAAAGACCGTCGTGATATTGATGGATATACCGGAGACCCTCTTTTTGATGAAGAAGAATAGTTATTTTTCTATACAAAACACTTACAACTATTTTTATACTATGAATTTTGTAGTTCTTAAACCGCTTCAAAACAAATAAAAGAATTAATTTTATACTTTAAAAAGTTAGCTACTATGAGTACCACAAGTAACATTATTTTAAATCATACCGAAATTAATGATAAAATACGTCGTATTGCCTTTCAAATATATGAAAGCAATATAGATGAAACCGAAGTTATTTTAGCAGGTATTGATAGTAATGGCTATATTTTTGCAAAGAAATTGAAATCGGTGCTTCAAAAAATTTCAGATATTAATGTATCCCTTTGCAAAGTAAGTATTGATAAGAAAAATCCTTGGCAAGACATAAAAACCTCTATAGACTCTGAAGATTATAAAAACAAATCCATTGTATTAGTGGACGATGTTTTAAACTCTGGAACCACATTAATTTATGGAGTTAAACATTTTTTAAATGTGCCTTTAAAACAATTTAAAACAGCGGTTTTAGTCAATAGAAATCATAAAAAATATCCAGTAAAAGCAGACTACAAAGGTATTTCACTATCTACATCGCTACACGAGCATGTCGATGTTGTTTTAGAAGGCAAAAACTTTAAAGTCGTTTTAGAGTAAACAATCTAAAACGTCTTTGGCTACTTCTTTTTTCGATTTATTATCAATAGCAATCTTAATATTGGCTTGGTTATAATATTGAGCACGCTCAAACAAATGTTTCCCAATAAATTCGCCCATAGCTTCTTCTGTTTCAATATGAGCTATTAATGGACGGGTTGCTTTTTTCTTCATTAATTTTGCAATCAATGTTGGGATAGATGCTTTCAAATAAATACTTTTAGTATTGGCTGCGTTTAAAATAGCATCCATATTACCACTATAACAAGGAGTGCCTCCACCAACAGATAAAATAATATTTTCTTTAGTTTGAAGTAACTCCCGCAAATAAATCGCCTCCTGCTTTCTAAAATAGATTTCACCTTTCTCTTTAAAAACTTCAGAAACCGATGCTTGCTCTTTAGCTTCAATTAAATCATCCAAATCCACAAAATTATATTCAAGCTTTTTTGCTAATCTTTTTCCTATTGTAGACTTTCCAGAAGCCATATACCCCATTAAAACTATTATCATTTTTTTGTTATGAATTGATTTTTAAAAACATACGATTTAGAGATGCAAAAAAACGAAATTTATTTATAAAAAGTGTTGTTTTATTAAAGAAAGGTTCTATATTTGCACCCGCTAACAGCAATGTTAACAACTTTGAAATAATGACCTGGTAGCTCAGTTGGTAGAGCATCTCCCTTTTAAGGAGAGGGTCCTGGGTTCGAGCCCCAGCCCGGTCACAAAAAACCTATAGATTGAGAAATTTGTAGGTTTTTTTATGATGATTTTTAAAATAAAAATTAAATTTAAAATTTAGTTGTTATTTAATTTTAAAATATTATCTTTGCACCCGCTAACAACTACTGTTAGCTTTTATTTTGAAATAATGACCTGGTAGCTCAGTTGGTAGAGCATCTCCCTTTTAAGGAGAGGGTCCTGGGTTCGAGCCCCAGCCCGGTCACAAATTGGATAACAACCCAATATTTTAAACCTTGCTAATTTAATATTAGCAAGGTTTTATAGTTTTAGAACATCATTGTATTGGGGATCAATCTCAAAAGTTGTGTTTAAGCAAAAATTGTGGCTAATCTAAACTAATGCTTACTGCTCGCTTAATTTAATAAATAATTTAAAATGCATATTGGGACGATACTGTTTTATTTTATGTCTACTATTATTGAATTAAAAATCATAAAAAAAGCCCTAATAAAATTAATTATTAGGACTTCTAAATTTAGAATTATTGGTATTTAAATATTACCTAGTAACTGTACCAGATAAAGAAATTACTGGGCCTGCTCCCATATTAATTACGGTATGATTCATAGCATCTGCAGGAACACTATGCGCTAATGGCTTTAAAGTAAAAGGGGCTGCACTATTATCTGGACTTGGCTCTACTGAAATAACAATAGTTTTTCCTTTTAAATCTGTTGGAAACGTTAATCCCGAAGGCGCATTTTGAAGAAAATCTTCACCTGGATACCCTGGTCCATTTCCAGCATCACCTTTAAATATTGAAGTTGCAGCATTATCGTCGGCGGCATCAGAATTTGTAAAAGTCCCGGTACTAATTGGTGTTCCATCGAAAACAACCCAACCTTCATATTTCCAGCCTGCCGATAATGTTGGTAACACTAATCCTTTTACAGCTGCATCTCCAGAATTATCTAAAAACCAAACACCACTTGCTTCATTTGTATCATCTGTATCTGTAGGGGTGGCTAAAATATATTTACCTGTAGATGTCGTTAAATCGCCTACTATATTATTAGAGTTTACACTTGCCGAATTTCCAGAAAAATCGCCTGCTAAAATTTTTGTTGCTGCCGGTGCTGGATCACTATCTACAGCTGGCTCTATAGACAATACAAATGTTGTTGCACTAGCCAATTGATCTGCATCTACTGTGAAAGATTGAGGAAATACTACTGATGAAAAGGTTCCTGTTGAAACTGGTGCTCCATCAACAATTACCCATCCTTCGTATACATAATCGTTACCTAATTCTTCTAGGCCGGTAAGGTTCACTGTTAAATCTGCTGTTTTTGGGGTACTGTCATCGTCGCTGTCACATGATGTTGTTAAAACTCCTATGGCAAGCATTGCTAAAATTGTGTTCTTAATCATTTTATTTTGTTTTTAGTAATTGTTTATGTTACAAAGTTATTTTACTAAAAACATATAAAATGTTAGCCAACTAACATTAGGCACTTTTTTTATAGATTCTTATTTCTTTTCGCTTAAATTCCAAGACTTGTTCTTCTCTTAATTCATTTAAAAGAATGTTTAAAGTAGGTCGAGACGTGCCAATAAGTGATGCAATATCCTTTTGGGTGTACGGATGATTTACTACCCGATCGCCTGTTTTATCGCAATCGTAACCATAATCTGTACATAACTCGTGTAAAAACTCTAAAAGTCGTGTTTTCGCATCTTTAAAAAGAAGCAGCTGTAAACGGCGTTCCAATTTTTTCAATTTAAAGCCAATGACTTTATATACTTTAAAACTAAAAGTTTGATTATCTCGCATTAAACTATGCATGGTATCTACACCAACAGGGCAAATACTTGTCGTATTATCCACAGATTGCGCAAACTCTTCTCTAGTATCATCACCAAGTATAGCGGTTTCTCCAAATAGCTCGCCTTTGGTTAAAATAGCCTTTACAACCTCTACCCCATCCTCGTTGAAATACCCAATTTTAACTTTTCCTTTTTCTATTAAATAAACTTTGTTCGCAAAATCCTGCTCAAAATAAATATAATCCTGTTTTTTATAAGCATCGAAAGTATGCTCTTTTTTGTAATTTTTAAACTTATGCGGACAAAGTACTTTAAACAGATTTACATCATCGAAAAACCAAATTGAATTCATATAACATCGAGATTTAATTAGCATGTTTTTAGACGTGAACACACTGAAACGCTTACAAGATAAACAAAAAAAGCTCCCAATATTGGGAGCTTTCAACATATTATAGTAAATTATTATCTATTCTTCTTTATTTGCTTCTGCTTTACTTTCTGTTATTTCAGTCTCTAAATTATCAAGTAAATTATTTTTTACTAATAAATTATACCATTGTAGCACTTTTTTTATATCGCTTGGATAAACACGTTCTTCATCGTATTCTGGTAAAATATCAAAAAAATATTCTTCTAGCTTGTCTTTGCTATCTTTAGGTTTTACAGAACTTTCTTTTCCGCCTTCTTTATTTTTAATACTTAAAAATACTTCTTTTAACGGTACTTCTTCAGTTAAAGTATAGATCGCTATTTCACTTAATACACTTATATTTTGTTGTGCATTAACGGTTATACGTTTGTTATCTATTAATGATTCTGCAACAAAACCTCCACGGGTTTGAGCAATTAAATTGTACAAACCTGGTTTTCCTGATATGGATAAAATTTTATCTAAACTCATAAATTATTTTTTGAAAGTGGCAAATATCAAATGTTTATTAATGCCTTGCAAATATTATCGTCTCTTTTTTTGGTCTGGGAAACGCATTTTATAATCAACCTTTATCTTCCCTTTAGATATATTTGAAAGTCGCCCTTTTATAATACGTTTTTTTAAACTCGATAATTTATCGGTGAACAAAATGCCTTCGATATGATCGTATTCATGCTGAATAACTCTAGCCACTAAACCATCGAAAGTTTCAGTATGTACTTCAAAGTTTTCATCCAAATATTCAATAGTAATTTTTGGTTTTCTAAACACATCCTCACGAACATCAGGAATACTTAAACAGCCTTCATTAAATGCCCACTCTTCCCCTTCTTCATTAGTAATTTGTGCATTTATAAACACACGCTTAAAACCATCTAATTGTTTTTGTTCGTCTTCGGTTAAATCTTCATCGTCGGAAAAAGGTGTTGTGTCAATTATAAACATACGAATTGGCAAGGCTACTTGTGGCGCAGCAAGCCCAACACCATAGGCATTGTACATGGTTTCGAACATGTTTTCTATTAAGACATCCAATTTTGGATAATCTTTAGTAATATCTGTTGCTTTCTTTTTTAAAACGGGTGCACCGTAAGCTACAATTGGTAATATCATGCGTTAAGTTTTGTAAGTATTTGCAAAAATACTTAATAATTTATTGATTTAATTTTAAGTGAAATTTTATTTAGCATACAAATAACTTTGCAAAATAAGTGTGGCACTAATTTCATCGACCAGCGCTTTGTTTTTACGCTGTTTTTTTTTCAAACCGCTATCTATCATGGTTTGAAACGCCATTTTAGAAGTAAAACGCTCATCGACCCGCTTTATTGGAATATTAGGAAACTGTTTTTCTAACTTGCTTAAAAACGGTAATATATAAGCCTCACTTTCCGATGCCGTATTGTCCATTTGTTTAGGTTCCCCTACCAAAAACAACTCGACATCTTCTTTTGAAAGATAATCTTTTAAAAATAATAAAAGCTCTTTTGTTGGCACTGTTGTTAGCCCCGAAGCTATTATTTGTAAAGTATCGGTTACAGCAATTCCTGTTCGTTTTGTTCCAAAATCTATTGCTAAAATACGCGCCATCTATAAAATTTATGCAAAAATAGTGTATTGCTGCTTAACTATTTAGAATTTTAAAGATTTTAAACTTCTCTTAACTATTTATAGTTTATTCTTTGCCTTATTTTAATCAATACCCTTTATATTTGCGAAAAATAAAAGACCAAAAATGACAGAATTACAAAATACCATTGAAAAAGCTTGGGACAATAGAGATCTTTTAAATGATGAAGCAACTACTGCTGCTATTAGACAAGTTATCGAATTATTGGATAAAGGAAAATTAAGAGTTGCTGAACCTATTGAAGGTGGTTGGCAAGTAAATGAATGGGTAAAGAAAGCCGTAGTGTTATACTTCCCTATTCAAAAAATGGAAACTTTAGAAGCTGGTATTTTTGAATATCACGATAAAATGCCTTTAAAAACTAACTATAAAGCACAAGGCGTTCGTGTAGTTCCTGGTGCTTCTGCAAGACAAGGTTCTTACTTATCTGCTGGTACTATTTTAATGCCAAGTTATGTAAATATTGGAGCTTATGTAGATGAAGGGACTATGGTTGATACTTGGGCTACTGTTGGAAGTTGTGCTCAAATTGGTAAACATGTACACCTTTCTGGTGGTGTTGGTATTGGTGGCGTTTTAGAGCCTTTACAAGCTGCTCCTGTTATTATTGAAGATAACGCTTTTATAGGAAGTCGTTGTATTGTGGTTGAAGGTGTTCGTGTAGAAACTGAAGCTGTTTTAGGTGCTGGTGTGGTATTAACCATGAGTACTAAAATTATTGATGTTACTGGAGACGAACCTGTAGAATACAAAGGTGTAGTACCTGCACGTTCGGTGGTTATTCCTGGTAGTTATGCTAAAGAATTCCCTGCTGGAACTTATAATGTACCTTGCGCTCTTATTATTGGAAAACGTAAAGAAAGTACCAACAAAAAAACATCGCTTAATGATGCTTTACGTGAGCATAGTGTAGCGGTTTAAAATAATAAATCGAGTGTAATTATACTATACTTGATAGCTATTTAAGAACATCATCAAAATGAATTCTAATTATTAGTTTATTTTACAATAAGTTAGTTTGAAATTCATTTTTTTGATGTTTTTTATTTTATATTGAAATCAAAATAATAGAAACCTCTATCCACATGCGAATCTGTATTACACGCTCTGAAAAATATGCTTACTCAGAAACCTTTATACGAGATCAAATTTCTGGTTTTTCAGAACTTGCAGAAGTTTACACTATTCATAGCGGACGCTATCCAGAAAGAAAAGAAGACGGTACACTACTTAGTCCTAAAGCTTTTTGGTTTTTACATAAAATTGTAAAAGTCTTCGTTGGCAGAAACAATTTTTTCAGTAATTACGGTATGAAAAAGTTTCTAAAAGATAACCAAATAGATGTTGTACTGTCCAATTACGGAACCTCTGGCTCCCATATGGTTCCTGTTTGTAAAGCTTTGAACATCCCGCTGCTACCTATTTTTCATGGTCACGATGCTACGGATAAAAAGTATTTAGTAAAGTATGCCGATAAGTATCAAAAATTATTTGATTACGCATCGTCTATTATTGTAGTTTCCGAAGAAATGAAAAAAGGCTTGGTAAAAAATGGAGCACCCCTTGATAAAACCAAAGTTGTGCCTTGTGGTGTAAATACATCCAAATTTAAACCTGAAACTAACGTTTCTAAAAAGAAAAACTTTCTTGCTGTTGGGCGCTTCACCCCTAAAAAAGGGCCTTTATATACCATTCGTGCATTCCACCAAGTACTTCAAAAATTTCCTGATGCCACCCTAACTATGGTTGGTAAAAAAAACGGCCTTTTTGAAGATTGCGAAAATTTAGTTGGCGAACTAAAAATGCAAAATTCAGTAATTTTCACGGGTATTTTAGAACAGGATAAAATTGCCGATTTAATGAAAACATCGCTCGCGTTTGTGCAACATTCTATCACTGCTCCAAATGGAGATATGGAAGGTACTCCCGTAAGTATTATGGAAGCTGCAGCATCTGCTCTACCTATTATCAGTACGTTTCATGGTGGTATTAAAGATGCCGTTATTCACGAAAAAACAGGTTTTTTAGTTGAAGAAACGCATGTAGATGATATGGCAAAATTTATCATTGAACTTTGTGAAAACCCAGAAAAAGCAAAAGAATTAGGTTTAAAAGGAAGAGCCCACATTCAAGAAAACTACCATCAACAAAAGCAAATCGAAAAGCTTTATAATTTGGTTAATAACGCTATAGGAAACCAGTAATTATTTTAACTATCCTTTCTTAATTCCTGAAGCCGTCCACTTTTTATTTTCAGATTTCGTTTCATCACGAATCGCTCTATTCTTGGCCATAGATTCAGGAGTTTTATAACCACGTTTATGATCGAGGTGCACACAAATAGCACTGTATCTTATTTGTTTCGGTTTTATACCATAATTAACTAAGCGTTCACCCAACTCTCTATCTTGCCCGCCATATTGCATACGCTCATCGAAACCATTGATAGCCACAATATCTTTTTTCCACCCCGAAGCATTATGTCCATTCCAACTTGGTGTTGTTGGTGTAAACTTGTTTAACAATTTAGATTTAAACCCCGAGGCCGTAAGTTTATTGTTTTTAAAAGAAGACTTTAACCCGTTACGTTGCAACCATTTTAAATTAAAACAATGACCTTTTAGAATATCATCTTTAGTAATGGCTTTAGAAATATCCATAGGTAACATAAAATAACCACCCGATAAAAAACAGCCTGTTTCCTTATTGTTTTGATGAACTTCTAAAAAGTCCTGTCGCGGAATACAATCGCCATCACTCATCACAATATACTCACTTTTACAAGCCACTATACTTTTATTTAAAATCATAGATTTCTGAAACCCATCATCTTCTTGCCAAACATGATTAATATCCAAACCTTGTTCTTCTCTAAATTTATCTATTAAGGCTTTGGTTTTTGGTCCAGAACCATCATCGGCAATAACAATTTCAAAGTTTTTAAACGTTTGACAGCTATAGCCCCAAAATACGTTTTCCAACCAAGCTTCAGAATTATAAGTACTAATAATAACAGAAATGTCTGTCATAAAAATATATTTAAAGGATGAATATTAAAAGGAGAGCAAAATAGGAAAAGAACGCGGAAAACTAAAGAAATCTCCATTATTTCTATTCAAATAAAACTTCTTATATAATTAAGAATACCTATTTTTACCGTTTTAAAAACCAAATTCAGAATTTGAATCAGTCCAATAAAATATCGGGATTACTTATTACTTACAACGAAGTGAATCACATAAATCAAGTTATAAAAAACATTGATTTTGTAGATGAAATTATTGTTGTAGATTCCTTTAGTTCTGATGGCACTTTGGAAAAACTTCAAGCTTTTAAGCAGGTTAAAGTGATACAACGAGAATTTAAAAACTTTGCCGATCAACGCAATTTTGCCATTCAGCAAGCTACCAAAGATTGGATTTTATTTATTGATGCCGATGAGCGTATTCCTGAAAAATTAAAAAATGAAATTTTAGACGAAACAAAAAATCCCGACGGCACCTCTGGGTTTATGGTGAAGCGTCTGTATTATTTTAAACAAAAAAGAATTCGTTTTAGCGGCTTTCAAACGGATACCACCTATCGATTATTTAAAAACGGAAAAGTTAAATATCTTGAAGATAAAATAGTGCACGAAATGCCAGAAATTGATGGTACAAGTAAACTACTAAAAAACAATATGCTTCATTATTGTTTTAACAGCGCGGCACATTACAAATCTAAAATGGAACAGTATGCTAAACTAAAAGCGTTGGAACTTTTTAATAAAGGGAAAAAACCGAATGCCTACCATTTTTATTTGCGCCCTGTAATTAAGTTTGTTACCAACTATATTTTCAGACTCGGATTTTTGGATGGTATCGAAGGTTTTCAAATTTGTTATTTAAGTGCTTACGGCGTCCATTTTAGATACAAAACGCTAAAAAAACTTCGGAATAAATTATAATTTAAACTTCTTTTTCAATTCTTTTTTTCTAGCACGTTTTGTCCTAAAACCTTCCACGCCTTTCCACATGGCATTAAAAACTTTATCATAATCTTCACCAATACATTTAGCATATTCATCACTCATTACCTCCACCATTTCTTTATAATGACTTAGTCGCGCGAAGTTTTTCATTCGGGTTCCAAAATCCATTTCACCGAAATTCATACGGTTTAAATCGACTAAATAAAAATCGTAACCCTCGCCATTTTTCTTTATTAATGTATTTCCTGGCGAATGATCTAAAAAATGAACGCCTTTTTCGTGTAAACTAAAAGTAAATCTTGTAAAGGCACGAAGTATCGTATCGTAATCTGGATAATTAAAATCATGAATCAATTCTCGGTATGTTAAATCGCATTCCAATTGCTCACTAACATAAAAACTTTTTTTGAATAAAAAGAGCGTGCTAAATTCGAAATAAGCAACGGGTTTAGGAGTTCCAATACCTAATTCTAAAAGTTTATTACCATACTCGAAAGAACGTTGAGCTTTACTTTTTCTTAAAAATTTATACGCAATTTGATTGATAATATTTGGAATTTTAAAAGCCTTAATATTGAGTTTTTCGCCGTTTAAATCAAATAACTTAATACTATTCCTTTGCCCTACTATAAAGTCCTTTCCCTCTGTATTGAAATGCAACACAAAATTTTTTATCTCTTCCTTATAAACCTTATAATGTTCTGTAAAAATATATTTCATTTAAATTGATGTCGATTTTAAAGCTTCACTAATGGCCGCTTGTCCAAACTTAGCTAACATGACTTTTTTCTGAAAAACTAAAACATTTTTTTTCATGATTTTATAATCTTCAAAAGTCAATTTTTCTAATATACCATCTAGCTCTTTCAAACTAGAAATAGCTATTCCTAAATTGTTATTTAGAATAAAAGGAGCCAAAGCTGCTTCTTTCCAAATAACTATTGGTAATCCACACAATATATACAACGATGTTTTGTGCGGGTTATTAAATTTTAAATATTCGCCATATTGACCGCTACAGGTTTCGGCAGATTCACCATCCCAAACCAACCCAAAATCACCTGTAATTTTAAAAGGTATCTCATCGGCTGGAAAAGCACCTTCATATAATACAGACGATTTTTCCTTAGCCACCAAACGTTTTTCTTCTTCAAAACCTCGACCATATAATTTTAACTTAAAATTACGGGCACCCAATTTATCAATATCGTAAACATACTTATTTTTTACGCCTCCGTAACCGCCAGCGTAAACTAAATTATACTGCTTTTTTTCTTCAATGATATCATTTTGCGATGGTCGCTTTTCGGATACATAATCAAACAACTCTAAATTTATTACAGGAATTTCCACACCTGCATCTAAAAACCATTTTACCATAGTTGGGTTGTGTACCACCACAGCATCGGACCTGCAAATATTTCTTAATTCGGCTGCTTTATCTTTTGTGCGTTTTCTTAAAAAACTCACATCGTGTACCACTGTAAAAACCTTGCATCCCTTTAATGAAGCAATAAACACAATATATTTTCTATATTTATTTACGGGATACTGTGTAAACAAAACCGACTTAAATGGCAATCTAATTAAAGCCATTGTAATGCCTAAAAAATTCTTTATCGCACCAATTGCAGAATTAGGAATGGTAGATTGTTTAAAGCCTAAATTTTTAAAACCCGATACATCCAACGCGTATTCAAAATCGGTCTTTGCTTTGCCTGATGCATTAAAAACAGATTTATAATTTTTAGAAATATAATACATTCAAGACATTTTTTTTAATTGTTGTTTTTAATCTTAAAAAAGTTATATTATTGCATTAAAAACAATTTTTTGTATGCAAAAATACGATTATTTAATTATTGGTGCGGGTCTTTTTGGTTGTGTATTTGCGCACGAAGCCACAAAGAAAGGAAAAAAATGCCTGGTAATAGATAAAAGAAATCATATTGGAGGAAATGTGTATTGCGAAAACGTAGAAGGCATTAATGTTCATAAATATGGTGCACATATTTTTCATACTAACGATAAATCTATTTGGGATTATGTTAACCAATTTGCTGAGTTTAACAACTATATAAATTCTCCCCTTTCCATTTCAAAAGGTAAATTATACAACCTACCTTTTAACATGAATACGTTTTATCAACTTTGGGGTACAAAAACCCCCGCGGAAGCTAAAAATATAATTGATAAACAAATTAAAGAGCACGGTGTTAAAACCCCTAAAAACTTAGAAGAACAAGCGCTTTCTTTAGTCGGAAAAGATATCTACGAAACCCTAATTAAAGAATATACAGAAAAGCAATGGGGAACAAAAGCTACTAAATTACCGGCGTTTATTATAAAACGACTTCCGGTTCGATACACCTTCAATAACAACTATTTTAACGACAGATATCAAGGTATTCCCATTGGCGGATATAATAAAATAATAGATGGGTTGTTGCAAGGTATTGATGTTAAAACCAATGTCGATTTTTTTGAAAACAAAGACGAATTAATAGCTTCGGCTAAAAAAGTAGTTTATACGGGTAAAATTGACGAATTCTACAATTTTAAATTTGGAAATTTAGAATACCGATCGCTGCGTTTTGAACACCAAAACTTAGCAACTGATAATCATCAAGGCAATGCCGTTGTTAATTATAATGATAGCAACGTGCCGTACACCCGAATTATTGAACACAAGCATTTTGAGTTTGGAAAACAACCGCATACGGTAATAACTAAAGAATACCCCGAAGACTGGACACCAGAAAAAGAGGCCTACTACCCTATTAATAATGACGATAATCAAAAAAAATATCAGCAATATAAAGCGCTGACACTAAAGGAATCGAATATTATTTTCGGGGGCCGATTAGCAGAGTATAAATATTACGATATGCATCAAATAATAGCTTCAGCTTTGCAAAAAGCAAAAACCGAATTTAGTTCTTAAAATCAATTTTATTAAGTCGTGCACACAGAAATAAATAAAGCCATACAAGTATTAAAACAAGGCGGTATCATACTTTATCCTACCGATACCGTTTGGGGAATAGGCTGCGATGCCACAAATCCCGAAGCCGTAAAAAAAGTATATCAATTAAAGCAGCGCGAAGACAGCAAAGCCTTAATTTGCTTAGTTGCGGATGATAGAATGCTGAAAAAATACGTTAAAAATATTCCGGAAGCCGCTTTAAGCATTATTGATATAGCCGATAAACCAACAACGATTATTTATGACGATGCCCAAAATTTAGCATCTAATTTAATTGCTGACGATGGCTCAATTGCTATTAGAATTCCTGATGATGAATTCTGTTATCAACTCAGCCGAAAATTAAATGGCGCCTTAGTGTCTACCTCTGCAAATATTAGTGGTACTCCAACGCCTAAATCCTTTAAAGAAATAGCGCCTGCTATTTTAAAAGGTGTGGACTATGTTGTAAATTTGCAACGCGAAAAAATATGCGCAAATCCATCGTCTATTATTAAATTAAGTAATAGTGGTGTTGTAAAAATTATACGTAAATAATTATTAACTATTTAAAATATTGTTATTAAAGGCGTTTTAGTAAAAGGAATCGTGAGTTGGTGGTAGTAGAAAATAAATAGCCACGAATTCACGAATCAAAATAAAAACAGAACACCTATAATTAGTGAACTATCGGAGATAGTTATTCAAAAGTTTTCTGTAGTAGTGAAAAAAAATTAGTGTATTCGTGGCGATAAAAACAAGTGCCACAAATTCACGAATCAAAATAAAAATAATATTAAATATAAAAAACAACTCACTTTTAATTAGTGAACTATCGAAGATAGTTATTCGGTAGTTTTCAGTAGCAGAGTATAAAAAATTCGTGTATTCGTGGCGGGAAATTAAAGTTACAATGAATTCACGAATCAAAATAAAAATAATATTAAATATAAAAAACAGCTCACTTTTAATTAGTAAACTATCGAAGATAGTTATTCGATAGTTTTCAGTAGCTGAGTATAAAAAATTGGTGTATTCGTGGCGGGAAATTAAAGTTACAATGAATTCACGAATAATAAAGGAAAACATTATGACAAATCTTATTTACAAAGACGAAAGCTTTGCTATTGTTGGGGTGCTCTTTGAAGTCTATAATAATTTGGGTTCCGGTTTTTCTGAAATAGTTTATAAAGATGCTATTGAATATGAGTTTAAAACTAAAAACATTCCTTTTGAAAGAGAAAAAGAATATAGTGTAGCTTATAAAGATACCATTCTATCACACAAATTTTACGCTGATTTTATCGTAAACGACAAAATCATCTTAGAAATAAAATGTGCAGAAAACATACATGATAAGCATATTGCTCAATGCATAAATTATTTAAAAGTGAGTAAAAATAAATTAGCCATTTTAGCTAATTTTCAAAAGAACTATTTACAACATAAAAGAATCGTGTTATAAAATAAAAGTAGCCACGAATTCACCAATAAAAATAAAAAAATATTAAACAGAAAACGGAACGCTTTTTATTAGTGAACTATAAAAGATTATTATTAGAAGTTTTTTTTATAATACAGTAAAAGAAATTCGTGTATTCGTGGCCTGAAAATATAATTAGCCACGAATTCACCAATAAAAATAAAAGTAATATTAAATAAAAACAGAACATTTTTATTAGTGAACTATCGAAGATAGTTATTCAAAAGTTTTCTGTAGTAGAGGATAAAAATTCGTGAATTAGTGGCTATAAAAACAACAACGTCTTTCAAATTAAGAAAAGCATTGAAGTCATAAAAATTAGCGGCACAACATACAGTATGAATTACAAAGAAGCATTAACAAACCCTATTTTCAAAATCATCGCACAATCTGCCAAAGAATTACATTTGGATAGTTACGTCATAGGTGGCTTTGTACGGGATTTTATTTTAAAACGTGGCACAGCAAAAGATATCGATGTGGTTGCCATTGGCGACGGTATAAAACTAGCCAAACAAGTGGCAAAAAACTTACCAAACAAACCCAAAGTTCAGGTGTTTAAAACATACGGTACCGCCATGCTTCGCTACGATGATATTGAAATTGAATTTGTTGGTGCTCGAAAGGAATCATATACTGAAGACAGTAGAAATCCATCTGTTGAAAATGGCTCATTACAAGACGACCAAAACCGTAGAGATTTTACAATAAATGCACTAGCCTTAAATTTAAGCGAGACCTATTTTGGCGATTTATTAGATCCTTTTGGAGGTGTTTCCGATTTGAAAAAAAAGATAATCCGCACACCATTAAACCCCGATATTACTTATAGTGACGATCCTTTAAGGATGATGCGTGCTATCCGGTTTGCAACGCAATTAAACTTTACTATTGAAGAAAAATCACTGGAAGCGATTACAAAAAATTGCGATAGAATTAAAATAATTACCAAAGAACGTATCGTTACCGAATTGAATAAAATTCTGGAAAGCGAAACACCATCTATTGGATTTTTACTCTTAGAAAAAACAAAGTTATTACAATATATTTTACCAGAAATAACTGCCTTAAAAGGGATTGATGAAGTGGAAGGCCAACGCCATAAAGATAACTTTTACCACACCTTGGAAGTGGTCGATAATATTGCAAAACACACCGATAACCTCTGGTTACGCTGGGCTGCCCTTTTACACGATATTGGTAAAGCGCCTACAAAACGCTTTAGCAAAAAAGTAGGGTGGACTTTTCATGGACACGAATTTGAAGGCTCCAAAATGGTTTATCATTTATTTAAAAGACTTAAAATGCCACTGAACGACAAAATGAAATTTGTTCAAAAAATGGTGTTTATGAGTTCTCGCCCTATTGTACTTGCTCAAGATGTTACCGACTCTGCGGTTCGCCGTTTGGTTTTCGATGCCGGAGATTATGTAGAAGATTTAATGACACTTTGCGAAGCAGATATTACCACTAAAAACCCTAAAAAATTCAATAAATATCATAATAATTTTAAAATTGTTAGGGAAAAAATTATCGAAGTAGAACAACGCGATCACGTACGTAATTTTCAACCGCCAATTTCTGGTGAAGAAATTATGGAAGCTTTCAATATGAAACCATCTCGCGAAATTGGAATTATAAAAGATTTTATAAAAGAAGCCATTTTAGAAGGTGAAATTCCTAATGAATATGATGCAGCTTACAAACTCATGCTTAAAAAAGGAGAGGCTTTGGGTTTAAAAAAATAACCGTCACTTTTAATACTAAACATAACAATATTCAATACATAAAAAATGAAAAAGGACAACAAAGCAGTAATATACTGGTTATTAACAGGATGCTTCCTTATTTTTATAATGGTTGTTGTTGGTGGTATTACCAGGTTAACCGATTCTGGTTTATCCATGTCTAACTACCGCTTAATTACAGGCACCATTCCGCCAATTGGCGATCAAGAATGGCAAGAAGCTTTCGACCTTTATAAAAAACATCCCGAATTTAATGCGTATAACAATCATTTTAATATTGAAGATTTTAAAAGCATTTACTTTTGGGAATGGTTGCACCGCGTTATCGGACGTTCGATTGGAATGGTTTTTATCATTCCCTTTTTCTATTTCTTAATACGCAAAAAACTCACAAAAAGCACTATAAAAAAATGTCTCGTGTTACTTTCTCTCGGTGCTTTTCAAGGTTTTTTAGGTTGGTATATGGTTAAAAGTGGCTTGGTAGATATGCCCGATGTGAGTCATTACAGGCTCGCAGCCCACTTAATTACCGCATTTATCACTTTTGCAGCAACGCTTTGGGTGGCTTTAGATCTCATTTACCCCAATAGAAAGCCTGCAAACAAGCCGATGAAAAATTTAATTTTGATAAGCTATTTTGTTATTATAATTCAAATTATATACGGTGCATTTATCGCTGGTTTAAAAGCTGGTTTACTTCACAACCATTGGCCTTTAATGAACGAAGGCGCCTTTATGCACTTTACGGTTTACGTATTAGATCCGTTTTATAAAAACCTTATTGAAAACCCAAGCGGTATTCAATTTGTACACAGAATACTTGCCTATGTTGTAGTGTTTCTAATTGTTAGTATTTGGATGAAATCTAAAAAATTCACATTAACAACACTTCAAAAACAAGGTGTTAATTCATTACTAATTATCGTTTTATTACAGTTTATATTGGGTGTTTTAACCTTAATTTATCAAGTTCCGTTAGGATTAGGTATTGCTCATCAAATCGGTGCATTTTTCTTATTAACAGGTATGACATTTACCCTACATCGTTTCAGTAGGTAGTTTTAATTGTATACTTTTGCCGTTTAAAATTAAATCTGCTTATTTTAAGATTTAACAACTAAAATTATGCGTTTAAAAGCATAAAAATAAATACTAAAGTTTTTTATATAAAACGACATAAAATGATTTACAGATTTAGAGTTATACTTGACAACGACAACAATGACGAAGATGTTTTCCGCGATTTAGAAATTCGCGAAGACGATACACTTGAAGATTTACATAATATTATTACCCAATCTTTTGGTTTTGATGGCAGCGAAATGGCATCTTTTTACATTAGTGACGACCAATGGAATCAAGGTGAAGAAATATCTCTTTTCGATTTAAGTGATGATGGATCGGCACGTTTAATGAACGAAACAGCCATTAACGATGTAACTTTCGAAATGCAAACCAAGCTTATTTATGTTTATGATTTTTTAAGCATGTGGACATTTTATGTTGAATTAGCTGAAATTGTAGAAGAAGCTGAAGGTTCCGATTATCCTAACTTAATGTTTGTGCAAGGTCAAGTTCCAGATACAGCTCCCGATAGAGTTTTTGAAGCTGATAACGACGAGGACTATGGTGAATTTGATGACGATTTAGATATTGACGACTATGAAGATTTAGACTTTGACGAGCATTGGAATTAATTTTCAATACCTAAAACATATCACATTATCTATTTAATCAACACAAATGTGTTAATAGCTTAGAATGAAAAAATGGCATAAAATATTAAGCGTATTTCTACTCGTTTCCATTTACTGCTTTGGTGTCTATGTTCCTGCAAAGACGGCCTTAAATTCTAGTGCACAAACTTTTGAGCAACATAAAGAACAAAAGGAGTACTTAAACAGTGCCTCTAAAATTCTTTATCCGCATACACAACAATTAGAAAATTCAATTTCGGATATTACGGAATGTTCTTTTTCTAATTTCGACCTTTCTTCTATTGAAGGGTTTTGGACTATTATTACCTATTCTGAGGAATTACTGTTTAATGCACGATTCAAACAGTACAAAAACTACTTAAAAACCCTCCTGATTAGGCAACGAAAGTCCGATCTCATCTTTCCGTTTCATAATTTTTGGTAATCCATATTTATTAAAAACGACACTTTTAGTCGTTACAAATTAAATTAAAAATATGTTACGATGTATCGTAACATAAAGGAATTATTATATCAAAAATTAAAAATATAACAATGAATTTAGGAACAACTATTATAGGAATTATATTTGTTGCACTGTGTGCAATGCCTTTTGTCTTAACCAGTTTTAATAAAAAGAAAAAAAAGAATAAAGCACTAAAAACGCTTCAAGATTTATCTAAAGAGTATAACAGTGAAATATCTCAACATGAAATTTTTAGTTATTATGCCATCGGGATAGACCACTCTAAAAAAACGGTTTCATTCATGTCTGAAAATGAAAAAACCATTACAAAAACTTTTATTAATCTGTCGAATATAAAAACTTGCGACATCGTGAATTTCAAAAAAGGAAAAGAAACAGATCGTCTGTATTTAAAACTCAGTTATATTGATAAAAGCCAACCCGATGCCATCTTAGAATTTTTTAATTCTGAAATCAATTACCAATTGGGGAGCGAGTTACCATCCATAGAAAAATGGAATACAATAATTAATGGCATGCTACCAAACAGCAAATAAAAAACAGACCTTTATTAAAAAAATAGCGGATTTAATTATCAAATCATTTCGATAATAAAATCCGCTATTTCTATTTATTCAACCTTCACTTTTTGCAAGAACTCCGCCTCGCTAATAAGCTCAATATTTAGTTTTTCTGCTTTTTCTTTTTTACTCGGTCCCATTTTATCACCAGCCACAATAAAACTGGTTTTAGAAGAAATAGAACTGCTCACTTTCCCTCCATTATCTTCAATAAGTTTTTTTAACTCATTTCTAGAAACGGTTTCAAAAACACCAGTGACAACAATAGATTGCCCTTGAAGCAAGATCGTTTTCCCTTCCAATTCCTCTGCCGACATTTCTAACTGAACACCAAAAGATTTTAGTCGATTTATAATATCATTATTTTCTTCGGAAGTAAAAAAAGCACAAACACTTTCGGCTATTTTAACTCCAATTTCATCAACATTTACAAGCTGTTCTTGTGTAGCTTCCCGAATGGCTTCAATACTTTTATAATGTCGCGCTAACTTTTTAGCCACAGTTTCTCCAACGTATCGAATCCCCAAAGCAAAAAGTACACGCTCGAAAGGAATATTTTTAGATTGCTCAATCCCTTGAATCAATTTCTCGGCACTCTTTTCTGCCATGCGCTCCAACGGAATCACTTGTTCCTTGGTTAATTCATACAAATCGGAATAATTAGTAATTAAGCCTTGATTGACTAAAAGCGCCACCGTTTCCCCGCCTAAACCATCGATATCCATAGCTTTTCGGGAAATATAATGTTGAATTCTACCTATAATTTGTGGATTACACCCATTATAATTCGGGCAATAATGCTGTGCTTCGCCTTCTTTCCGTTCTAACATAGTTCCACATTCTGGGCAATGTGTAATATACTGGGTTGGAGTAGAATTTCCTGGTCGCTCACTTAAATCGACGCCCAAAATCTTCGGGATAATCTCGCCGCCTTTTTCCACATAAACCATATCTCCAACTCGAATATCCAGTTTTTCAATTTGATCGGCATTATGTAAAGACGCCCGTTTTACCGTGGTTCCGGCTAGCTCCACAGGTTCCAAATTAGCAACCGGAGTAATAGCTCCTGTACGCCCAACTTGATAAGTAATGCTATTTAATCGGGTAGAAACTTGCTCCGCTTTAAATTTATAAGCCATAGCCCAACGTGGCGCTTTAGCTGTAAAACCAAGCTCTTCTTGTTGTTGTAAACTATTTACTTTTACCACAACACCATCGGTTTCATAAGGTAAATCGTGACGATGGATATCCCAATAATTTATAAACTCCAATACATCATCTATAGAATGTGCTAGTTTTGCAACTGTTGGAACCTTAAAACCCCATGCTCGTGCTTTTTCTAGACTTTCAAACTGACTACTAACACCTAAATTTGTTCCCGTTAAATTATATAATAAACATTCCAACGGACGTTTAGCAACCTCGGCACTATCTTGTAATTTTAAGCTTCCCGACGCTGTATTTCTTGGATTTCTATAAGGCTCTTCCCCTATTTCAATACGGTCTTCATTCATTTTATTAAACCCATCAAAAGGCAAAACTATTTCTCCACGAATATCAAAGACCTCAGGAAAATCGCCTTTTAATTGAAGAGGCACAGATTTTATAGTTTTTACATTCGCCGTGACATTATCGCCTTGAAAACCATCGCCGCGGGTTACCGCTTTAACTAATTTCCCTTGCTCGTAAGTTAAACTAATAGACGCCCCATCATATTTTAACTCGCAAGTAAATTGTACATCGCCATCAATTAACTTTTCAATGCGAGTTTCCCAATCGAGTAAATCTTCTTTGGAATACGAATTCTCTAGTGAGTACATACGCTGAGCATGCTTAATGGTTTCAAAGTTTTTAGTTACCGCGCCACCAACACGCTGCGATGGTGAATTGGCATCAAAAAACTCGGGATGTTTAGCTTCTAAATCTTGAAGTTCTTTCAGTTTTATATCAAAGTCATAATCGGAAATCGTTGCATTATCGAGCACATAATAATTATGATTATGCGTTCGTAATTCATCTCTTAATTTTTCTATATACGCTTTAATATTGCTCATTTTTCTATGTATTCTATACTCGAATTTATTATTTATTTGAAAAAGTAAACCTTCTAATTTTTTAATTAAAAGTCCCTTTTATCATTCTGTCTTTTTTAAAAATATCTTGTTTTAATTGAATGTTTTCAAAATGATGTTCTTTTAAAAGCTGAATCATTTCACGACCTAAATATTCATTAATTTCAAAAAACAAACCACCATTTTTATTTAAATTTTTAACTGCAAATACGGTAATGGCTTTGTAAAACTGTAACGGATTTTCATCGTCTACAAATAAAGCTAAATGCGGTTCATTCTCTAAAACGTTAGCCTGCATCATCTTTTTTTCCTTGTTACGCACATAAGGCGGATTGGAAACAATAATATCGAATTTAATATTTTTATCTAATTCCGAATCACTTACCGCTAAAATATCTTCATTTATAAAAGAAATTTCAACCTGGTTTAATTTCGCATTTTCTGTTGCCATTTTCAATGCGCCTTGACTGACATCCAAAGCATAAACTTTAGCTTTTAGTAAATTTTTCGCTATAGAAATGGCAATACAACCACTTCCGGTGCCAATATCTAAAATGTTTATTTTTTCATTTAAAGCAGCCTTTTTTAAAACCCAACTCACCAATTCTTCGGTTTCTGGCCGTGGAATTAATGTGTTTTCATTCACCTTAAACGTTAGTCCATAGAACTCCGTTTCTCCTAAAATATACTGAATTGGTTTTTGCTGTTTTAAAGCTTCGAGTGCTTCTAAAATAAGTGCTTCATTTTCAACTTCCAAATCCGAATCCATCGCTAAATTCAACCTAGAAATATTATAATAGGCTTCAATCAATATATAAAAAAAACGATTCACTTCTTCCAAAGGAAATAAAGGATCTAACTCAAGATGAAAGGTGTTTTTTATTTCTTTTAATTTCATTTAGCAAATTTAGATGTTTAGCGACTATTGCACCAATTATTAATAACAAATACTCAGTTTAATAAAACTACAAATCCTTCAACATCCAAATACTACAAGAAAAATGTCCCGTACCGCCTAGAGCTTTATCCAAATGTTTAAACCCGTGACTTTCATAAATATGAATCGCTGCTTTTAATTGTTCTGCAGATTCTATATAACATTGTTTATACCCTAACTTTTTGGCTGTTTCCAAACATTTTTCAAACAACAAATTACCATAACCTTTGCCTCTAACTTTTGGGGAAAAATACATTTTTTGAATTTCGCAAACCGAACTTTCAAAATCCTGCAAAGGTTTTACACCACCGCCACCAAGAACTTCACCATTAACATCGATAACAAAATAGGCATCATTTTCATTCTGGTAAGCTTCAAACATCTGTTTGGTTTCAGGATCTGTGTAGGCGGTTCCCTCTAAAGGAATTTTAAATTCATGAAAGCAACCACGGATAACTTGCTCCATTTCAGCATTATCTTCGGGTTTAATTTCTCGAATAACTATAGTATCTTTGTTCAACATAATCCATCATTTTTAGATGGGTGAAGATACAGTAAAACATAAATATCCTTAATGAAGAAACTCATAATTTTATCAACAGTACTCCTCTCGTTTTTGAGTTGCACCGTAACCGAAAAACCCACTTTTCTTGGAATTCAAAACATTAAAGTTTTGGAACGCAGCTCTAAAAACGTCACCTTTGTGGCCGACGCTTTATTCTTAAACCCAAATGATATTGGCGGCGAACTACAAACCGATGGTATTAAAATTTTTGTAAATAATAATGAAATGGGTCATGTCTCGGCCGAGAATTTCGATGTTCCAGCAAAAAAAGAATTTACAATCCCGTTAAAAGCTATTATTCCAACCGACAGTATTTTTAGCAATAAAAACTTAAGCGGTTTATTGGGGAGTTTATTCAGTAAAAAAGTAAAAGTGCAATATACCGAAGATATTAATTATAAAGTATTTGGTTTTTCGCATAGTTACACTATTGATGAAACTGAAGATGTTAAAATAAAATTTTAGTAATTGAATACTCACGAAACATACATAAAACGCTGCTTAGACATTGGAAAAAATGGCTTAGGCACTACCCGACCAAACCCGATGGTTGGCAGCGTTATTGTGCATAACGATAAAATTATTGGCGAAGGATTTACTAGCGCATACGGCGGAAATCATGCAGAAGTTAATGCTATTAATTCGGTTAAAGATAAAAGTCTTTTAAAAGCATCCACCATTTACGTTACGCTGGAACCTTGCTCGCATTACGGTAAAACACCACCTTGTAGCGACCTAATTATTAGACACAACATCCCGAAAGTTGTTATTGGTTGTGTGGACGATTTTGAAAAAGTAGCCGGCCAAGGCATAAAAAGATTAAGAGACTCTGGTGCCGAAGTTATTGTTGGTGTTCTAGAACATGAATGTCGCGCCCACCACAAACGATTTTTCACATTTCACAATAAAAAACGGCCTTATATTATTTTAAAATGGGCAGAATCGGTAGATGGTTTTATTGCACCCAAAACAAAAAACGAGCAAAAACCCGTTTGGATTACAAACACCTATTCTAGACAATTAGTTCATAAATGGCGCGCCGAAGAACAAGCTATTTTAGTGGGTACCTCTACAGTAATTGCAGATAACCCGACCTTAACAACTCGCGATTATGTTGGCCTAAATCCGACTAGAATTATTTTAGACCGACAAGGAAAACTACCGAATAATTTGGCTGTTTTTAATACTGAAGCTAAAACGATCGTGATTTGTGAAACTATTGAACATCCAACTAAGAAACACGATCATATTAAATATGAAACTATAAATTGGGCTTCGAAATCTGAAATTGCCCAACAAATCTCAACAATTCTATTTAATCACAATATTAATTCTGTTATTATTGAAGGTGGAGCACAAACACTTCAAACGTTTATAGATGAAAATCTTTGGGACGAAGCTCGTGTTTTTACAGGTGAAACTCCCTTTAAAACCGGTATTAAAGCTCCGGAATTTTCAGCAACTTTAATTTCAAAAGAACAAATTTTAACCGATATCTTAAAAATTTACAAAAATGATTAACACTATAATTTTCGATTTCGGAAATGTATTTATAAACCTCGATCTTGAAGGTGCTGCAAAATATGCTTTTGAAACTTTAGAAATTGATTCCTTTTCGGAAGAAATGATTGCTTTTAATAGTTTGTACGAGCAGGGTTTAATTTCAACCGATGAATTTTTAGAGTTTTATGCTGAAAACTTTCCGAAGCTTTCAAAAGAAGAACTAATCTATGTTTGGAATTACATGCTAAAACATTTTCCAAAACAGCGGCTTGAATTTATAAAAGAACTAAAAGCTTCTTCTAAATATAAATTAATTTTGTTGAGTAATACCAACGAACTTCATATTAATTCCGTACGAGAAAGCATCTCTTTTTATGATGAATTCAAAAATTGTTTTGATAAATTTTATCTATCTCACGAGATTAATTTAAGAAAACCAAATACCGATATTTTTGAATTTGTTTTAAATGAAAATAATTTAAAAGCCCAAGAATGTCTTTTTATAGATGATAATAAAGATAATATTGAAACGGCAAATACTTTAAATTTCAAAACTTGGCATATTAATCCCGAAACGGAAGATGTATGCACCCTATTTGAAACCCAAAACAACTTATTTTAAATTCCTTGGTAGAAAAAGATACATACAAAACTATAGATCGCGCTATTGAACCTGTTTTATTTAAAGACAAAAACAGTAAATTTCACGGCTACGCCTACCCTGTTTTTAATGAAGAGGAAGTAAAAGCAAAATTAGAATTATTAAAAAAAGAACATCACGCGGCACGGCATTGGTGCTATGCCTATCAATTAGGGACAGAGACTATAAGTTACAGAGCCAATGACGATGGCGAACCCAATAACAGCGCAGGTATGCCTATTTATGGCCAAATTCAATCTTTCGATGTTACCAACATACTTATTGTAGTTGTTCGGTATTTTGGAGGGGTAAAATTAGGTGTTGGCGGTTTAATAAACGCTTACAAAACCACCGCACAACTCAGTCTTGAAGCCTGTAATATATTAGAAAAAACAATCAATATAGACTATCTCATCACTTTCGATTATAAAAACATGAACAAAGTGATGCGTGTTATAAAGGAAAGAAACCTAAATATAACCAATCAAAAACTGGAGTTGGATTGCCAGATTACCATTTCTGTTCGAAAAAAAGAGGCTAACTCGGTTTTTGAAACCTTTGATCACCTATTTGAAATTGATATCAAAAAAATAAACACTTAACTTTTAAGCTTCAAGAAGATCCAAAATATATTTAGGTGCTTTAATAGGTTTTCCTGTTTTTTTATCTACAAACACTAAAATAGTATTCGCTGTTGATAAAAGTTCACCTTTTTCATTAGTAATTTCATACTCAAATTCTAACTTAACTGTAGGTAATTTTGAGAGTTGCGTTTTAACATTAATTAAGTCATCATAACCTGCTGATTTTTTATAATTTACATGTAAGGACACTACCGGCAACATCACACCGTTTTCTTCCATGGATTTATAAGAAACTCCAAGTTTCCGTAACCACTCAATACGCCCCATCTCTAGATATAACGCGTAATTCCCATGATAAACAACGCCCATTTGATCGGTTTCACCATACCTCACTCTTATTTGTATTTCATCGGATTTAGGGCTCATATTTAAATATTTTTTTGTAGATTCGACAAGTGTTTAAACTTGAGAAAAAAATTCCAATTAATCAATAGTAAATCATTTTTTTTTTAAGAATTTTGTTCACATCTTTGCCAAACGCAAAACAAAGGAGGTATAAAGATTTCGTTTTTTACCTATAATTTAACAAACATCAAGAGTCATAAAAATGAGTATAACTGCGCAAACGGTATGGAATAATTGTCTAAACTTTATAAAGGATAATATTCAGCCGCAAGCTTACAAAACCTGGTTCGAACCAATAATAGCAGTTAAACTAACGGATAACGCTTTAAGTATTCAGGTCCCTAGTAAATTCTTTTACGAATGGCTAGAAGAGCATTACGTTAAAATTTTAAAAGTATCTTTAACCAAAGAATTGGGTGAACAAGCCAAGTTAGTTTACATTATTAAAATGGAAAACACTTACGGCAATAAACAACCCTTTACAGAAAAAATTCCGAGTGCCAATAGAAGTGGTTTAAAATCTCAAGATGTTGATATTCCTTTAAAAAATAAAAATCCAGAATTACGCAATCCATTTGTTATACCAGGGATTAGAAACGTAAAAATTGAATCGCAATTAAACCCCAACTATAGTTTTGAAAACTTTCTGGAAGGTGATTCAAATCGTTTAGCCAGAAGTGCAGGATTAGCTGTCGCTGCAAAACCAGGTGGCACTTCTTTTAATCCCTTATTAATTTTTGGTGGTGTTGGTTTAGGTAAAACCCATTTAGCGCACGCTATTGGTGTTGATATTAAAGATAAATATCCAGAGAAAACCGTTTTATATATTTCAGCTGAAAAATTTACGCAACAATATATAGATTCTGTTAAGAAAAATAACAGAAATGATTTTATTCATTTCTATCAAATAATAGATGTTTTAATTATTGATGATGTGCAATTCCTAACCGGAAAAACAGGAACACAAGATGTATTCTTTCACATTTTTAATCATTTACATCAAAATGGAAAACAAGTGATATTAACTAGTGATAAAGCACCGGTTGATATGCAAGATATCGAACAACGTTTATTATCACGTTTTAAATGGGGCCTTTCAGCAGAGCTGCAACATCCAGATTTTGAAACACGTGTTTCTATTTTAAAGAATAAATTATATCGTGATGGTGTTGAAATGCCAGAAGACATTATTAATTATGTTGCCAAAAACATCAAATCGAATGTCCGCGAATTAGAAGGTGCTATTATTTCATTAATTGCACAATCGTCTTTCAATAAAAAGGAAATCACTATTGATTTAGCTAGAACTATTGTTGAGAAGTTTGTAAAAAACACAAAACGGGAAGTTTCAATAGATTATATTCAAAAAGTAGTGTCGGATTATTTTCAAATGGATATCGACACCCTTCAATCTAAAACAAGAAAACGCCATATTGTACAAGCGAGACAACTCGCTATGTTTTTTGCTAAAAAGCTTACAAAAGCATCCTTAGCGAGTATTGGTTCTCAAATTGGGAAACGCGATCATGCTACGGTTTTACACGCTTGCAAAACGGTAGATAACCTATCTTCAACAGATAAACAATTTAAAAAATATGTTGAAGATATTACTAAAAAACTTTCTGTTTAAAACTGTAATACAATGACTAAAATTCTGATGGTATGTTTGGGAAACATTTGTCGTTCTCCACTTGCCGAAGGTATTTTAAAAGCTAAATTATCTAGCAACTTTATGGTAGACTCGGCTGGAACAGCCAATTACCATACAGGAAGCGCTCCCGACCAACGGTCTGTTGCTGTTGCAAAAAAATATGGTTTAAATATTTCAAATTTAAAAGGCAGACAATTTACCGTTTCGGATTTTGATAGGTTTGATCGTATTTATGTCATGGACAGTTCCAATTACCAAAACGTTACCAAACTTGCCAGAAACGAAAACGATCTTTCCAAAGTAAACTTTATTTTAAACGAAGTTTACCCGAATGAAAATTTCGATGTGCCAGACCCCTATTATGGCGGTAACGAAGGTTTTGAAAACATCTACAACATGCTAAACGAAGCATGTACCATTATTGCAAATAATTTAACTTCAGAACAAAATGACATCAGCTAAAGGCCAACTTTATTTAATACCAACCACTTTAGGTGACAATAATCCGCTTGATGTTTTACCGATTACCGTAAAAAACACCATTGATAAAATTGATGTTTTTATAGTTGAAAATGAAAAAACCGCTCGCCGATTCATAAAAAAGATTTGTCCTGAAAAACCACAACCCTCATTAAAATTATTCACACTAAACAAACGAACTGAAAACAGTGAACTTCCAAGTTTTTTAGCACCATGTTTAGCTGGTATTAATGTGGGATTATTATCCGAAGCAGGCTGTCCTGGAGTAGCCGATCCCGGAGCCGATGTTGTAAAAATAGCCCATCAACAAAACATAAAAGTTATTCCTTTGGTTGGCCCCTCGTCTATTTTAATGGCCATGATGAGTTCCGGAATGAACGGGCAAAGCTTTGCCTTTAATGGCTATTTACCCATTGATAAAGGCGAACGAAAAGCAGAAATAAAACGTTTGGAACGTCTTTCTTTTGAGCATGACCAATCGCAACTCTTTATTGAAACACCATACAGAAATAATAAAATGCTTGAAGATTTAAGCAACGTTTTAGAAAACAACACGGATATCTGTGTGGCTTGTGATATTACTTTGGACACAGAATTTATAAAAACCAAAAGTGCTCAAGCATGGAAAAAAAATAGCGTTGACCTTCATAAAAGACCAACGCTATTCATTATACATAAAAGCTAATTTAAATGGCTTTTGCTTCTTTGTTTGGCTTAACAAACGATGTGTCGTACCCAGAAAAACGTTTCATATAATATTGAACTGTCGTTCCAAAACCATCAGAAAAATTATCTAAACCGTAACTTCTTAAATAGGTTTTAACACTTCCTGGTCCTGCCAAATGCGCAGCTGCCAAAATACCAGATTCTGTTACCAAAACCCCATTAATACGACGTCCTACAAAGTTCTTAATGTCGCGACGCAATATCCATTTATTTCTAGCCGCATTAGCAATAAATGCTTTCTCCTGAAGTTTAGGACTTTTTAAAAATTGAGCTGGATTATTAATACCAATCATTTTTAAAGTTTCTTTCCCAAACTGATATTTGCCTAAATAACCAAAAGTATTAACAGATTTGTAATTTCCTCTTGATTCTTTAAAACCTATAGCTTCTCTAAAGCCTACAAATGATTTCCCTAAAAATGGAGAAAACATTGCATCCTCGTCATTTGACACTAAGGCATCTTCATTGACACCCTCGTCAAGACTTACAGTATAATTTAACTCTAAGCCTTCTGTTGAATATTTACTTAAATCTACAGTCGAATCATTTGATGAAAACGACACACTTAACATAATTACAGTGATAAGTACCAAGACTAAGTAACTTGCAATATTCTTTGTCATAACTTCTAAATTCTTCAGTGAAAATACATTTTAAAATCACCTGAAATTTTGAGCGTGCAAATGTACGTCTTTTTATGAAACCAACAAAATTTATATACTAATTAAATATTTTAATTGAAGAATAGATGAGGAATAACCTTGTTTTTATTGATTTCTAAGGTAGGAAATGGAATTTTTATAATATTTAGTATATCAAAAACGGAGTTTATAACCGGTGATTTTGTTTTAATCTTACTTAAATTAACATCAAAACTTAAATAATACTGCCTGTATCTATCATCAGATTTTAACAACTGATTATTAGGATTTTGCACGCCATTCAACATAGCTTCACCACCATATCCGATAGAAAAATCTAACCATTTTGGAATTTTACTTTCTTTAAAAAAGGAATGTAAATTAAAATTTAACCAATAGGTTTGTCCGTTATAGTCTTTTAAAATCTCTTCAAACAAACCATCACCAAGCTTATCTGGGTTTTGTTTAGCAAATTTTGTTTGATGAAAGCTGAATTTTAACGAAACTCGCTGTTCTTTCCACAACAATTCTTGTCCAATATATAAACTCGAACCAGAAGCATTTGCCAAAATATCCCCCCAAGAAAAGCCCCATTCATCAGAAAATCCATCTAAAACTTCAACAGCCGTTAAAAAACCTAATCCTAAAGTACCTCCATAAATGAGTTGATTTTTTTTACTTTCCCCACTCCAATTTAAAAGCTGTGCACCATATTTCCCCATTTGATATGCAGAAAAAGCATGGCCAAATTTATCCATTTGCAACCATTCATGAGTATCGTTTATAGTATGGAATTTAGAACGCTTATAATCGGCATACCATAACTGATTTAAACCAACTAAAGTTATTCCAGCGATAGCGGCTTCAGAAATTAAAACCGTATTGCGTCGGGATTTATTTAAAGAATCAGAAGCTTTAAAAAATGAATTGAATTCTGTTTGCGAAAAAGTTAATGATGAAACTAACAATAGAAACAACGTATATTTCAACCGAAAAAGCCCCACTATTTATGAATCCCTTGGGCCGAAAGATAACGTTGATATTCGCGAGCATTTACATTATGCTGCGATAAAGTTTTTGCAAATTTATGAAACCCGAACTTTTTAGCATTCGCGGCAAAATACAGATATTGATGTTTTTCATAATTTAAAACCGCATCGATAGCCGAAATATCTGGCATAGCAATTAAACCTGGTGGTAACCCCTGATTTTTATAAGTATTATAAGGCGATTCAATAGCTTTATGGACATTTAAAACACGCTTTATAATGGTGTTTTTATATTTTGGAAGTTGATAAGCCGCAAATTTTAAAGTAGGATCCGCCTGCAATGGCATGCCTATTCTCAATCTATTCATATAAACACCCGCTATTGTTGGTTGCTCGGTGGCTTCTTTCGATTCTTCGTATACAATAGACGCTAAGGCAATTACTTCATTTGGAGACAATCCTATGGCTTCTGCTTTTTTAGTTCTTTCAGCATTCCAAAACCGCTTGTATTCTTTAAGCATTCTAGCTCTAAAACCTTCAGCATCGGTATTCCAGAAAAACTCATAACTATTTGGCAAATACATCCCTAAAGCAGTAGCTTGATTAAAATTATTTTTAGCTAAAAATTCCGAATCTTTCATTGCTTTTAATAACGATACACTATCCGCTTCAATATCTCTAGAAATACGGCCAGCCAACTTTTCTAAAGAAGATTGGTTATTAAAAGATACTTTAATCGGTAAATTACCAATCCTGATTGAATTGATAATATCATTATTTGTCATCCCTTTTTTAATAGCATATTTCCCAGCTTTAATATTTGTGGTGTATTTTTTCTGTTCGGCCAAATCATCAAAAGAATTAATATCTTTCAATAACGGCTCTAACTGACTCCGCACCTCTTCATAACTTGCGCTAGATGGAATGTATACATAAGCGACATCATTATTAAAAGCCGTGTTAGGTTTCAGCATGGCTTTATAAACAAAATTTGCAAAAAAAGCAGCTACAATTAACCCAATAACGGCAATGGCGATAAGTATTTTTTTTATGTACATTTAATTATTAATAAGCTGAAATAAATATTCGTTTTTATATGAACCATTCACGTAGTTCCAGTCTTTTTTAAGTCCAACCTGTTTAAAACCTTGATTTTTAAACAGTTTAAGACTCCTAATATTTTCTTCGGAAATATTACAATAAAGTTGATGTAAATCTAAATGCGTAAAACTATAATTTATTAATAAAGACAAGGCTTCTTTACCAGCTCCTTTCCCTCTATTAACTTCATCTTTTACCAAAATCCCAATACCCGCGCGTTTACTTTTAAAATCGAAATCGAACAAATCTATTAGCCCAATAGCTTCTTTTTGATAATTAGAAATCACCAGTCGGAGTTGTTTAACATCGTAAATATCTCGGTGGGCTTCCTCTAAATATTGTTTAATTAAAAACCTAGAATATGGTGTTTGTGTGTTGCTAATTTCCCAAACAGCTTCATCATTTTCAATGGCATGAATAAACTCCAAATCTTCTGGCTCTAAAGCACGTAAATAAATATTTTCGCCTTTTAAAGTTATCATATTTTGCCTTTAAACACCAATTTTGCTGGTCCTATAAGCCAAACATTTTTGTAAACGCCATTATCGACATCAAAACTTACTCTTAGTTTTCCACCTTGAACATTTAATTTTATCAATGTTGCGTTGGTTTCATTAATAGCATGCATAGCAATAGCCACTGCCGTTGCTCCTGTTCCACAAGATAAGGTTTCATCTTCCACTCCTCGTTCGTAGGTTCGCATTCTAAAAACTTCATCAGTAACTTTTTTAACGAAATTAACGTTTGTTCCTTCATTAAAATAAGGTGCTCCATTTCTAATTTTAGCACCTTTCTCTTTTATATCAAAATATTCGATAGCATCTTCAAATTGCACATGGTGTGGCGATCCAGTATTTAAAAATACGTGATCGTCAAACTTTTCAACTTTATCAACATCCAACATCTGAAGCTTTACAATATCGCCATCACCTTCAATTTCAGCATGATGCAAACCATCAATAGCTTCAAAAACAGCTTTATCTTCAATAACGCCCAATTGTTTGGCAAAAGCCACTAAACAGCGCCCACCGTTTCCACACATGGTACTTTCATTTCCATCGGCATTAAAATACACCATTTTAAAATCTAATGTATCATGATTTTCCAGTAGAATAAGTCCATCTGCTCCTATTCCAAAACGTCTATCGCATAAAAAAGCAATGCGTTTTGTGTCTCTCTTGTTGAACGTTTGCTCACGGTTATCAACCATGACAAAATCGTTACCTGTTCCTTGATATTTATAAAAAGTCTGTTGCATAATAAACGACAAATATATGAATAAAGAATGTTATTTTCTGCTCACAAATTCATGAAATAATTTAGAAAAACATAAATTTAAGCAGAAAAATTATAGAGTTCCCATAACTTTTTAATGGTCTAAAAAAAATGTAGCTCGCCAATTATTCTTATGTATATTTATTAAAGATAATCGTTTATCCCTTTGTTAAACAGGCGTTAAAACCCGCGTTAAAAATCGTTAAAAGTAAATTTGCTATTCAATAAATTTTTAATTTTAATCGTTCAATAAATGGAACAAAAAAATTAATATTCAAAATAGTAAATAATATGAAGAAGATTTTAACCTTAGTCATGGTATCTGTATTAGGTGGTGTTGTAACACTTGGTGCATACAAACTCTTTTTAGAAAAAGACAACACGGTAATGGTTACAACCACCCCAGAAAAACCTGCGTTTCTACCTACAACAAACTTAAATATGGCGCTAAATGCTGCTGAAAACACCAATTTTACTACAGCTGCAGATAATGCCGTGCATGCTGTTGTTCACGTAAAAAACGTAACTATTAGTTCCGGACATATGACTCTTCAAGATTTTTTTTCGGGAAGAAGCCCACAACGCGCTCAAATGGGCACGGGTTCTGGAGTTATTGTTAACGCCGATGGTTATATTGTAACCAACAACCACGTTATTCAAAATGCAAGTGAACTTTCGGTAACCTTAAATAACAACAAAACCTATACTGCTCAAGTAGTTGGAACCGACCCAAAAACAGATATCGCTTTATTAAAAATTGACGCCGATGAAGATTTACCTTATATTACTTTTGGAGATTCTGATAATGTGAAAATTGGCGAATGGGTTTTAGCCGTTGGTAATCCATTCAACTTAACCTCTACGGTAACTGCTGGAATTATAAGTGCAAAATCTAGAGATTTAACAGGACAAAGTTCTCAGTCCTTTTTACAAACCGACGCTGCTGTAAACCCTGGAAACTCGGGAGGCGCTTTAGTAAACACCAATGGCGAACTTATTGGAATTAACACCGCGATATCCTCTCAAACCGGATCTTATGTTGGGTACTCTTTTGCTGTACCAAGTAATATTGCCCGAAAAGTTATTGAAGATATTATGGAATTTGGTAATGTACAAAATGGCGTTTTAGGAATCCAAGGTGGTACTTTTAATAGCGCTGTTGCGGAAGAAATGGGCGTAAATTATACCGAAGGCGTTTATGTAGCTGATGTTGTTAAAAACTCAGGTGCCGAAAAAGCGGGTATTAAAAAAGGGGATGTTATTAAAAAATTGGACAATATAGAAATATCAAAATTTGAAGATTTAAGTGGATACATAAAAACTAAACGTCCAAATGATACAGTGACTGTAGAATTATTAAGAGATAATGATATAAAATCGGTTTCGGTGACATTGACTAAAACAGAAATATTTACTGTTAATTTCATGAAAATGGAATTACAGGATTTATCAGATTCTTTTAAAGAAAAGTATGATATTAGCTATGGTGTCATGGTTAAGAAAACAGAAAACCGTTGGTTGTATTCAAATTTAGGTATTTCTGAAGGCTATATTATCACAGGAATCAACGATAATAAAATTGAAAGTATCTCTGATATTTCAAAATTTAAAGAAGCATATGGTGACGATGTTTTAGACCATATTAAAAAATTAGAATACATAAACACCCGAAAAGAGAAAAAAGAAGTGCTTTTCAAATAGTAATTTTTAAATTTGTTTTAGTAAACACCCTATTTAGTTTCATACTTTAAAGGGTGTTTTTTTTATTTGTTTTAAATTGTGATGCCCAACATTTCATAAAAACCACACTTGATTAAAAAAGTAAAACATCTAAAACAATACCAGCTCCGTATATAAGTTAGTCTAATTTTAATACGGCTATTTAATTAATTACAATCATATTTTCATAACTTCGCAGTTTGAATTCAAACGATTAAATATTTTTTTAGAAATGAGTTTTACAAAACAACTGTTTTTCCTTGCTTGTACGTTTTTATTAACGCTATCCTCTTTTTCCCAAACCAATAGTACTGAAGAAACAGACAAATTATCACTAAACAGTGGCTCTATAGATAACCAATTTGAATTTGTTATCCGACGCTCGAACAGCTGGCAAGATTATAAAACTGTAAAAAAGACGTGGCTTTACACGCTTAAAGCCCATACTTTAGACACTTTAAAAGCCGTACATAAAGAACTTGCCGACACACAAATAGTTGTTAAAAATCAAGAAAAAGAAATAGCCGATTTAAAGCTAAATTTAACGAATACCCAAACCGATTTAGACCAAACCAATATAGAAAAAAACAATATGGCCTTATTTGGTTTACAAATGAGCAAATCGAATTACAATGTGCTTATGTGGTCTATTATTGGAGGCTTATTAGTACTATTACTTTTCTTTATTTACAAATTTAATAATAGTAATGCCATTACTAAAGAAGCAAGAAAAAACTTAGCCGACACCGAAGAAGAATTTGAGGAACACCGAAAAACAGCTTTAGAACGCGAACAAAAAGTGCGTCGCCAATTACAAGACGAAATTAACAAGCAAAGAAAAGCTTAAAAGCTACATCTATTATATTTTAAAAAGCGGCAATTTAAAAATTGCTGTTTTTTTTTGCATTATACTAAAGAAATACTTTAAAAATCCTTCCAAAAATCCCCACATAAAATACCAAACAATTCATTTATCTTTGTGCCAGATAAAAACAAGTTATGCGCATAGATATTATTACCGTTTTACCCGAATTACTTAAAAGTCCGTTTGAAGCTTCCATTTTAAAACGTGCTATTGAAGCCGGTTTGGTAGAGGTGCATTTTCATAATTTACGCGATTACACCACCGATAATTACAAATCTATCGACGATACGCAATTTGGTGGCGGTGCTGGCATGGTCATGATGATAGAACCTATTGATAAATGTATTTCGGCATTGAAAACCCAACGTGATTACGACGAGGTAATTTACATGACTCCCGATGGGGAAACCTTAAAACAAGGTATCGCAAACCAATTATCGTTACACGAAAATATTATAATTTTGTGCGGACATTATAAAGGTGTGGATCAACGGGTGCGGGACCAGTTTATTACTCGTGAAATTTCTATTGGAGATTATGTGCTATCTGGCGGAGAATTGGGAGCTGCCGTACTTTGTGATGCTGTTATTAGGTTAATTCCTGGTGTTTTGGGAAATGAAACATCGGCTTTAACCGATTCATTTCAAGATAATTTATTAGCCCCACCTATTTACACCAAACCTAGAGAATATAAAGGCTGGAAGGTTCCAGAACTTCTGTTTAGCGGAAATTTACCCGAAATTGAAAAATGGCGTGAAGAACAGGCTTACCAACGTACTAAAGATAAACGTCCTGATTTATTGGATGAATAAAATATTGCAGATGCACCTTAAGCTGTCTTAACAATAGAAAAAAACAAAATTGAGCAAAGAAAAAGAAGCGTATCAAGAATTATCAAATTCATTAGTTGAAACCATTTCAAATTCTGATTTAACTAATATTGGAAAAGATATTCTTGACATTGGAGCGGTTAAAATATTAGCAGATGGTCTTGCAAAGAAAACCCCAAGAACGACCTGTTACAAATGTATGCGACCCTCCAGCACTTGTATTTGTGAACACATTAGTCCTTTACAGACTAAAACACGCTTTATTATTCTTATGCACCCCAAGGAATACAAAAAAGAAAAAAGCGGAACGGGACATATAACTCATCTTCAACTTGAAAATTCGGAAATTATAGTTGGTGTCGATTTCACCAATAATAATCGTGTAAATGAAATACTAGCTAAAGAAAACAGTGCTTCTTTCTTACTTTATCCCGGGAAGGATAATTTCAACTTATCCACAAGAAAAAATTCTGAAATCAATTCTTATATAGGTAACAATTCACATATATTCCTTATCGATGGCACATGGCCTTGCGCCCGTAAAATGCTTAAACTAAGTAAGAACTTGCAACAACTAAAACGAGTGAGTTTTGATAATAAAATTAAATCGAAATTTATTATTAAACAACAGCCAGAGTCGCTTTGCCTTAGTACGATTGAATCTGTTTATACGGTATTAAATTTACTTAAGGGAAGTAACTTAGAACAATGCGACACGAAAAACTTCCTTATTCCTTTTGAAAAAATGATTGAGCATCAACTCGAATATATGCTAAACCCAAATAATAAAAACTATTGTTCTTCTAAGAATGGAGCAATTATTCCTAAAAACAAGTACAAGAAAAATACCGAAAGAAATATTATTTTTGAACAAGAATAGATGTCATGTCTATATAGATGGTATTACACCTTTCCTGTAGATAAATGTTGGCAGATAGCTGTGTTAAGGATAGCAGCGGCATCCTTTTTGTGAAGCTAAAAAAAAACTTTTTATAAATACAGAAACCTTTTTAACGATCTCTAAACACAGAAAAACAAACGAAACACTTCACAAAAAGATATAGCGAATAGCCTGACCCGTAGGGGAACACCATAAAAAATAAATTTTTAATTGGATGTATTAAATTATTGAGTATATTTGCAGCCAATTTCGGGTTAACCTCTGGCGAAAATCGTGAATGTTGTTCTGAATTAATAATTAAATAACTATAAAGATATGCAATCTTTAATAAAATTTGTTCAAGACGAGTTTGTAACAAAAAAGGATTTTCCAGAGTTTGGAGCTGGAGACACAATTACTGTGTTTTACGAAATTAAAGAGGGTGCTAAAACACGTACTCAGTTTTTTAGAGGTGTAGTAATTCAAAGAAGAGGTTCAGGTTCAACTGAGACTTTTACAATTAGAAAAATGTCTGGTACTATTGGTGTGGAACGTATTTTCCCTGTTAATTTACCGGCATTACAAAAAATAGAAGTTAACAAACGTGGTAAAGTACGTAGAGCTAGAATCTTCTACTTTAGAGGTTTAACTGGTAAAAAAGCCAGAATTACTGAGCGTAGACGTTAATTACAAAACACTGTTTTACAGTAAGTTAAAAGCCTTAAGATATCTCTTAAGGCTTTTTTTATTAACAAAAGTTAATAACCTAAGTTCGTAAGTTGTTGACAACTAAAACCTTAAGCGTTTTAAAAACAGAGATTGTGGTTGTATATTAGCAATAGAAATAATGACAACACTAGTTGGTTTCACTTAAAAACTGAATTTACATGATATTCTAAATAAGACCAGGTTCTTATAGATATTGTTTTTTAAGATTTTGTGACTTCAGGTGTATGCGTGAGTTACAAAAACAGTCGTTGGAAAGCCTAAAATGCTAAAAGCAAGATAGCTTAACAATAGACAGCTTATAAAAAGGCACATAAACGAAAATTTATGTCCGTTTTAAAAGTTTTACGCTTGGTAAGATATATGTGAAAGCATAGAAAAACCATGAGTATCGAGAAAAACAGTTACCCTGATATATTAATATAATAGGTCAATACATTTTGAAAATTATAGTAATATGTCAATTGAAATAGTAAATTGGAATTGAATAGATTTTGATGTATCTTCAAATCGGCTTAGTAGCAATACTAAATTCAAGAAAACAAAAAAACTATTTCAAAAAAAGCCATATCAAAGGAGGTTAAATACGTCATTGATATGGCTTTTACATTTTGTAAAATAGGGCTTCTTTTTTATTTTATTATCCTTCAATATCGCGTATCGACTTCCCAATCGCCAAATGTAAAAGTGACGAGATTATTTTAAATGTAAAAAATACATTTAATTTCAATAAAACAACTGTTTTTCAAAATTCAGTTCCTATATTTGTAAAACAAATTATTTTAAACTAAACATTTTGTACACAATAAACCACACTAAAAGCACTCTAGAACTCACTAATTCTAACCAAAGCGTTTTTGCTAAAGTATGTTTAGAAGATGGTGCTAGTCTAAAAGAATTAAAACTTTCTGGCCACTCATTAATACAAGATCTAAGTCCGTTAGAATACAAAAACACTTATGCCTCGTCCATTTTATTCCCTTTCGCAAATAGAATAAACAATGGCGTTTATGATTATAAAGGCGCACGTTACAAATTCCCAATTAATGAAGAAGCCAATAACAATGCTATTCACGGTTTAATTTTTAACAAAACATTTAAAGTTACAAACGAGGTTGCTACAAAAGACAGCGCATCGGTAACACTTGTTTATGATGAACAACAACCCTCTATAGGTTTTCCTTTTACATATAAAATTACGCTGGATTATATTTTAACGGCAATCAATTTGGATTTAAAAATTACCGTTACCAATACAGACACCAAAGATTTTCCTTTTACCTTAGGTTGGCATCCGTATTTTTTAAGTCAAGATTTACCGCAAAGCACCTTATCTTTTCAAAGTTCTAAAAAAATGGTTTTTAACGACCAAATGATTACCATTGATACCATTGATAATCCAGATGATTCTGAGCTGAAAATAGAAAACAAACAACTGGATGATTGTTGGGAATTAGACCAGACAGAAGTTCTTTTCTCGACACCAAATTACAACTTGAGTATCAATTCTACTGAAAAAAACAGCTTTTTACAGGCCTATACCCCACCGCTTAATAACGTGATTGCTATAGAACCTACAACCGGTATTTCAGATAGTTTTAATAATAAAATAGGCTTAAAAACGCTGGAACCTAATGAAACTTATAAAGTAACCTGGAACCTTAGACTAAACTAAAACGCTACTACAATATTATGAATACTACATTAGTACAAACAATAAAGCAACAATTTCTAAAAAAATTCAACCAAAATCCTTTAATGATATTTTCTCCCGGAAGAATCAACATTATTGGAGAGCACACCGATTACAACGATGGTTTTGTATTTCCTGCCGCCGTAAACAAAGGAATTATTGCTGCTATTAATAAAACCACAGCAGAAACATCAATAGTTTGTGCCAATGATTTAGATGACACCATTATGTTTTCAGTAGATACCATAGCCCCAATGGCCAAAGAGAGTTGGGGAAATTATGTATTGGGTGTTATTGCTGAAATTCAGAAACTAGGGAAAACGATCGGTAATTTTAATATGGTTTTTGGTGGCGATATTCCATCTGGTTCTGGCATGTCTTCTTCTGCTGCATTAGAAAACAGTGTTGTTTTTGGACTAAATGAATTATTTAACTTAGCGCTAAGTAAAGCCGAAATGATATTAATATCGCAAAAAGCGGAACATCATTATGTTGGTGTTAATTGCGGAATTATGGACCAATACGCCAGTATGTTTGGTATTAAAAACCATGCTTTACTTTTAGACTGTCGTTCGATTGAAGCGAAACCTTTCGAAATTAATTTCGAAAATTACGAGCTGATGCTCATCAATACCAACGTAAAGCATAGCCTATCCGATAGTGCTTATAACGACCGCCGATCGGTATGCGAAAGTATTTCCGAAATGCTAAATATAAAAGCTTTGAGAGATGCTACCGAGAGTGATTTACAGCAAGTAAAAGATAAAGTAACTCCCGAGAATTATCAAAAAGCACTATTCGTAATACAAGAAAACACGCGCGCAGAACAAGCCTCTATAGCTATGGAAAATGGCGATTTAGAAACATTAGGTGCTCTAATTTATGGCTCACACAATGGGTTACAACATCAATATAAAGTAAGTTGTGATGAGTTGGATTTCCTTGTAGACCGTACCAAAGAAAATAAAGCCATTTTAGGTGCCCGCATGATGGGTGGAGGTTTTGGCGGTTGTACCATAAATTTAATAGCCAAAGATGCTGTTGAAGATTTTAAAACTACGGTATCAAAAGCTTATAAAAACGAGTTTGGTAAAGACTGCTCTATTTATTCTGTAGAACTTTCCGATGGCACGCATCTTATAAAATAATTCAATATTTAAAGACATTAAAATGACAACCGATTTACAAGATTACTCTCATAAGCGTTACAATATATTAACTGGCGAGTGGGTTTTAGTTTCTCCACACCGTGCTAAACGACCTTGGCAAGGCCAAAACGAAACGGTAAATAACGAAGTCCGTCCATCTCATGATGAAAACTGCTATTTATGCGCAGGAAACACCAGAATTAATGGTGAAAAAAATCCTGATTATAAAGACGTTTTTGTATTTACAAACGATTTTGCCGCTTTACAAACCGATTCTAAAGCATTTAAAGTTGAAGACGGGCTACTAAAAGCGCAAAGCGAACAAGGCATTTGTAAAGTGATATGTTTTAGTCCAGACCATTCTAAAAGTTTAGCAGATATGGCACCAGTTGACATTATAAAAGTGGTACTAGCTTGGCAAAGAGAATACAAAGCACTTGCAGAATATGATTTAATAAATTATGTTCAAATTTTTGAAAATAAAGGCGCAGTTATGGGCTGTAGCAACCCGCATCCGCATGGACAAATTTGGAGTCAAACCACTTTACCTAATGAAGTTGACAAGAAAAACACGCATCAATTAAACTACTTTAATAAAAACAAAAGCAGTCTTTTAGGCGATTATTTAGCTCAAGAATTAGAAAATCAAGAACGTATTATTTTTGAAAACGATGCCTTTGTTGTGCTGATTCCATTTTGGGCCGTTTGGCCATTCGAAACCATGATTGTTCCTAAAAAACATCAAAAAAATATTTTAGAATTATCTGGAAAAGACACCTTGCTTTACGCGGAAGCGATTTCGGTAATAACAAAAGCTTACGATAAGTTGTTTAACACCTCTTTTCCATATTCTAGTGGCATTCATCAAGCGCCAACAGACGGCGAAGCTAATACACATTGGCATTGGCACATGAGTTTCTATCCACCATTATTACGTAGTGCCACCGTTAAAAAGTTTATGGTAGGTTACGAAATGTTTGGATCGCCTCAACGTGATATTACAGCTGAAAGTGCTGTAAACATGTTGAAGGATTTACTCTAAACTTTATAAAACAAAAACGGCCTGAAAAGCATATTACTTTCAGGCCGTTTCATATATAAAAATATTAATTACAATAGTTTAGCTTCTTCCCAAAACACATCCATTTCTGCAAGTGTCATTTCTGATAAAGGTTTATTCAAACTTTTTGCTTTAGATTCCAAATACTGAAAACGTTTAGAAAACTTTTTATTTGTGCGTTCCAAAGCATTTTCTGGGTTTATATTTTTAAAACGGGCATAGTTCACTAACGAAAAAAGCACGTCGCCAAACTCACTTTCCATAGCGTCTTCATTATTGGCTTCCACTTCTGCTTTAAACTCGTTGATTTCTTCTTCTACTTTTTCCCAAACTTGATTTGGTTCTTCCCAATCGAAAC
Organism: Algibacter pacificus; assembly: GCF_008033385.1. Taxonomy (GTDB): domain Bacteria; phylum Bacteroidota; class Bacteroidia; order Flavobacteriales; family Flavobacteriaceae; genus Algibacter; species Algibacter pacificus. Next base: position 273,374 of record NZ_VOGY01000004.1, read on the forward strand.
CAACACCAGCTACTTTTTCCTGAATACGATTTGCTTTCACTAAAGCCGGTAAACTTTTTGGAACCCCTTCCAAAACACTTGTTTTACCTTCTTTAAGCTTTAAATTTTCCCAATTACGCTTAACATCAGCTTCATTTTCAACTTTAACATCGCCATAAATATGTGGGTGCCTGTGAATTAATTTTTCACAAATGCCATTGCAAACATCAGCAATATCAAAATCATTAGTTTCGCTTCCTATTTTGGAGTAAAACACAATATGCAAAAGCACATCGCCCAATTCTTTTTTAACTTCTTCCAGGTCATTATCCAAAATAGCATCGCCCAACTCGTAAGTTTCCTCTATGGTTAAATGCCTTAGCGTTTCCATAGTTTGCTTTTTGTCCCACGGACATTGCGCACGCAACTCGTCCATAATGGTTAGTAATCTATCGAATGCTTTTAATTGATTTTCTCTGGAATTCATAATTCAATTTAACTTTTAATTTTCGCTATTAAAATCTCTAAAGCGACTTTATCTTGCTCACCAGAAATCATATTTTTCAATGTATACGTATTCGATTCCATTTCCTGATCGCCTACTAAAACTACAAAAGGAATAGCACGTTTGTTGGCGTGATTCATTTGTTTTTTCATCTTGGCAGCATCGGGGTAAAGCTCGGCATTAACACCAGCTTCACGTAATGCTTTAATAGCTTTTAAACTGAATAAAGCCTCTTTATCTCCAAAATTGATAAATAACACTTCGATGTTTTTTGCTACCGTTTCTGGAAATAATCCTAATTCTTCAAGTACTAAATAAATACGGTCCAGTCCAAAACTAATCCCTACACCACTGACATCTTTCATTCCGAAAATGCCCGTTAAATCGTCATAACGGCCACCACCACCAATAGAACCCATACTTACGGTTTTTGGTGCAGCCACTTCAAAAATTGCTCCGGTGTAATAATTTAAACCTCGTGCTAAAGTAACATCGAGCTGTAAGGCTGCGATTTTTAAACCTAATTCTGAAATAGCTTGGTTAATAAATGCCAATTCTTCAATCCCTTTTTTTCCTTCTTCGGAAGTATCTAAAATAGATTTTAAACTTTCAATTTGAGATTCGAAATCCCCTGAAAGTGTAAATAAAGGTTGAAGTTTAGTGATCCCTTCTTCTGAAATACCTTTAGAACGCATTTCTTCCTTTACCTTCTCCTCGCCTATTTTATCAAGTTTATCTAATGCAACTGTAAAATCGATTAATTTATCACTAGCTCCAATAACTTCCGCAATACCAGACAGTATTTTTCGGTTATTAATTTTGATAGTAACACCTTCTAATTTTAAAGCTGAAAACACCGTATCGTAAAGCTGAATAAACTCCACTTCTTGCCAAAGCGATTTAGACCCGACTACATCGGCATCACACTGAAAAAACTCTCTAAAACGTCCTTTTTGTGGTCTATCGGCACGCCAAACAGGCTGAATTTGATAGCGTTTAAAAGGGAATTCTATCTCATTTTGGTGTTGTACTACATAACGCGCGAATGGTACGGTTAAATCGTAACGGAGGGCTTTTTCTGAAATACTTGACGTTAATTTCGTCGAATTTTTTTCAGCGTAAGCTTGGTCATTAGCTTTCTTCAAAAAATCGCCAGAATTCAAAATTTTAAAAATCAATCGATCCCCTTCTTCGCCGTATTTCCCCATTAAGGTATCGGAATTTTCAAAACTAGGTGTTTCTATAGGTTGAAACCCGAAGGTTTGAAACGCACCACGAATACTATTAAAAATATAGTTTCGTTTTGCAACTTGTTCTGGGTTAAAATCTCTGGTTCCTTTTGGAATGCTTGGTTTTTGAGCCATATTTATGCCTGCGAAAGCAGGTATCTTTTTAATGATTACTAAATGCTTAATATTAGAATCCGCATCTTACCACCACTAAGGTAATTTGTATGATGAGGAATGACAAAAATAATAGTTTAAATTGAAACAGATTCCTGCCTTCGCAGGAATGACAAAAATTAATTTATCAACTTATAAAAATAGTTATACAATTCGCCTTTAGTTATAGAAGCGCCTTGCTCAATCATTTTAAATTTATCTAAGTTTTTATCATCAGAGTATGCTTTATCGGCTTGTAAAAACTCGACATTTTCGTCCATTAAATTACCACGAAGCCAGTTGTAACCTTCTTGTGTGGTGATATCAACATCATTTTTTAGATTGACAACAATAGCATGCATTTTATCTTCTTTTAAATGAAATAAATACATGTGTTGTGGTGCAAAATGCTCAAGATATTCTGCTTTATTTAAAGCGCCTTCCCAAATTAAATCACTAAACACATCCAATTCCATTTCAGCTAAATCGGGTTTATTCGCTTTTAAGTTTGTCCACTCATCGGCAGTTATAGATTGTGTTGCCAAAAAGTTTATAAATTCTTGGTGTAATTCTTCGAACTGTTCTTTTGTTAATCTTGAATATTTCATGATAATCTTTTTATTCTCGCACAATCGAGAATTCTATTTTTATTTTTTAATATTTAAACTTGCTGCCGCCGCAAAAGGTCTATCGGTTGCAATAACATCGATACCTAAATCTACCCATTTTTGATACAGGGTATCTCCTTTAGCTTCGGCTTGTTTATCTAAGTTCCCTAGGGTTCCTAACATACAGGTCATTCCTAAATCGTGCAATTTTTTATAAAATGCTTCCGATGACAATCGTGTTCCAGTAAAAGCAATCATGTTTTCTGTTGGAATTTCGGAGTGTAATAACCAATCCAATTCTTCTTCATTTCTTGCCGAAACGGATAATAATAAATTTGGCGAAGCTTTATACGCCGCGCTGGCTTGTTTCATATCATAAGTAATAATTACAGAAACATCTTCTGCTCCAACCTCTTCCACCATAGCCACAACTTGGTCTACAGCAACGCTCTTTTTTATATCAATAGTTAATATCACATTATTTGTTTTTGCCCAAAGGAGCACGTCTTTAAACAATGGAATTTTAAAAGTGGTTTCGTTTCCAAAATCGTCTTCCAAATTGTATTGTAATAATTCGTTATAAGTATAATTGGTAATATCGCCTTCGCCTGTAGAGGTTCTATTTAAGGTATTATCATGCATTAATACCAAAACATTATCTTTAGTTTTAGCGATATCAATTTCATAAACAGCGGGAATACTATCGTTTATAAACATGATGGTTTCCAAACAATTTTCTGGGTAATACGCTATGGACTTACCACCTCTGTGCACACTAATAATAGGCGTACTCTTAGACTGATAAGCGAATCGCTCAAGTAAAATTGATTTTGAAGATTGCTCCTCTTTTTTAGTCTTTTCTTTACACGAGAAACTCGCTAAAAAAAGACAAAGCATAACTATATATTTCATATTAAACATAAAAAAAGCGCCCCTTAGTTAAGGAGCGCAAATTTAAGAATATATATGTTATTATCTTAGAAAATATAACGTAAACCTACTTGAGCTTGCCATCTAGAAGCTAAACTAGAATCGAAACCAAAAGTTTTTGTTTGATTGCTGTTAAAAGAATAAATAGGCGTGCCAGTAGTATCATCAAAAGTCACCCCTATTGGTTGCACATTATTGGGTTGCTGAATAATTCCCCAATCTGAATTTAGTAAATTACCAAAGTTTAAAATATCGAGACTAAATTGAATAGTATTAGTTTTATCTTCCGATACTTTTATTCTATAATCTTGTAAAAATTTAACATCCCATTTACCTCTCCAAGGCGCTAATGCTCCGTAACGCTCTGCATAATCACCTCTATTATCACTTAAGTAATCGTCTTGAACAATGTATGCCTCTAAAGCAGCAGCATCTCCTGTACCAGCAAATTGCATTTGTCCAATTTCGCTAGCTGTTGGAATATAAATTAAATCGTTAATTCCAGATCCGTCACCATTAATATCTCCACCATAAATATAGTTAAAACGAGCGCCTTGTGCATATTCAAAAAATGTAGAAATTGTAGTAGACCATTTGTCGTTACCATAATCCCATTTTTTACTAGCTACACCAATAAAGCGGTGCTTATCACCATATTTAGAGTTTGAAAGCACATCGTTATTTACATCACCCCTTGCTGGGTTACCATTAAAAGCATCTCCTGTGATTTCTGCTTCAATAGAGTTTACATCTTTCGCATCTAAATAACTATAAGCTAGCATAGAATAAATACCGTTAGCAAATGTTTTTTGAGCTTTTAATGACGCGTTCCAAATACGACCTTTATTGGAGTTTGTCATAACAAAAGCATTTGCATTAGTAACCTCACCCCACGGTAATGTTGCTGTTGCATGATCTCCGGCTACATAAACTGCTCTATTATCTACACCTTGCAATTGACCTGTTGGTTTGTCTAATCCCCAATTTTGAACGTGAACACCATTTACATCTTTGGTATAAGATACATCTGCTGTTAAAATAACGCCATTTTCAAGTTTTCTATCTAGACCTAAATTTGTTCTCCAAACTTGTGGAAATTTAAAATCTGGATCTACCGCCTGATAGAAAAACACATCAACTCCACTCACTTGATTTCCTACCCAAACAAAAGGAAAACGACCGGTAAATAAACCCGTACCACCTCTTAATTGAAAAGAACTATCACCATTAGCATCATAATTAAATCCAACTCTAGGTGATACTAACCAATCTGTACTTGGCATTTGCGTAGAATCTATCAACAATGCTTCTCCGGTGTTAGGATTAATATATTCTGTTTCTGGTAAATAAATTTCACCATTATCTGTATCAATAAAATTTTGAGCATTATCTGCCGTATCAAAAAACAATGGCTTATCAAAACGGATACCATATGTTAATTTGAAATTTTCTGATAAATTCCATTCATCTTGTGCATAAAATGCTAACTGTCCAACATTAGTTTCAGCTAATAACCAACCGCCATCTGCGCCATCAGGCAATCCGTTTTTAGAAGCAAACGTAGCTTGCGCTCCTGAAAAATCGTAATTAGCAGCATTAAATTTAGCAATATCGACTCTCCCAAATACATCAAAACCATAACCTTTTAAGTTAAAAGAATTATCAAACTCGAATTTCTCGAAAGATATTCCTATCGTGAATGTGTGATCCCCTTGAAAGAAATTTAAATTATCGGTAAACTGAAATACCTTCTGATCTAATTTATTATTAATTGAAAAAGGTTCGTGACCTGCAATAATATAAGGAGAGCCATCTTTATAAATATTTATAACCGGTGACGGTGTAGAGAACGGCGTTCTAAAATCATCAAAATGTGTATAACCAACTTGTAACTTATTGGTTGAAGTCTCTGATAAAGTTGAATTTAATTCTAGTTGTATAGATTTTAAATTGTTATTAATCTCGTAACCCGAATTTTGAAATTGTAATGTTGAAGCATCTGGTCCTCTTAGATTAATAGCCGAAGGATGCGCAGGCTTTTCTTGAGAGGCATTTAAGAAATTATAAATAACGGCCAAACGGTTATTATCATTAATATTCCAATCAATTTTAAAAATACCCTTAGTAGATTCTGAAGCATGTGTAAAACCTTGGTAAGCACCAGGATCATAACCTTGAGCTCTTAAAGCCGTTTGCACAGCGATTAAATCACTTTCTAAAACTCTAGATTCGGTAATACCACCTGTACCTGTATTTGGAGTCCAGCCGTTAGTTCCTAAATCGTCACGCTCATCTTTTTCAAAATTAGCGAAAAAGAATAATTTATCTTTAATAATTGGGCCACCAATACTTACTCCATATTGAGCTTGGTTTAAATCTGGTCGTGCAACATCTTCACCTTTTATTTTCTTCCCGGTCATGGTTTCATCTCTGTAAAATCCATAAACAGTTCCATGAAAATCGTTTGTACCACTTTTAGTTACTGCGTTTACAGAAGCTCCTGTAAACCCAGATTGTGTCACATCATAAGGTGCTGTAGAAACTTGAATTTGCTCAATAGCATCTAAAGAAACCGGTTGAGATCCTGTTTGCCCACCTGGCGTTGCAGCATCTAACCCAAAAGGATTATTAAAAATAGCTCCATCTAATGAGAAATTGTTAAACTGATCGTTTCTACCTCCAAAAGAACCTCCGCTAGCTGTTGGTTCTAATCTTGTAAAATCCGATTGAGATCTTGAAATCGTTGGTAAACGGGTTAATTCTCTACTGCCAACACTAGTTTCTGCGCCCGTTCTATCACTTCCAAAAGTTCCAGTACCACCGGTACCTTTAATTACAACAGCATCTAATTGTTCTCCATCATCTGATAAAGTAACATCTAGATTTTGTGTTTTCCCTAAGGTTAAATATACATTTTCAAAAATTTGTTCTTTGTAACCAATATAGCTAATGGTAACCTTATATGGCCCACCAACTCTTAAGTTTAATAAGTTAAACCGACCATCAAAATTGGTTGCTGCGCCATACTTAGTGCCTGTTGGGGTATGGATTGCAAGAACATTTGCGCCTGGTAACGGAACCGAGCCTTGATCTAAAACGAGTCCTTTTATATTTGATGTCGTGACTTGCGCTAAAGCCATCACGCCCATAAATAAAAAGAAAATTAAAAATGTAGTCTTTTTCATTTGTTGAGGATTGAGTTAAAGTTTTTAGTTAGATTTGTTATGCACGCATAACTGCAAGTAAAAATAAAGCAAAAAAAAACCACTCCAAAGGAGTGGTTCAATATATTCTAAAGATTTATTAACTTTATGTTAACAAACTAGTTAGCTTGAGCAATAACTTCAAATTCTAAATCAACATTTACATCTCTGTGTAAACGTATAGCGGCAGTATACTTACCTAAACGTTTAACAGTAGTTACTGTGATGAATTTTTTATCAATTGCTTGACCTTCTTTTTCTAAAGCAGCAGCTAAGTCAATGTTGTTTACAGATCCAAATAATTTGTCTCCTGTTCCAACTTTTGCTGGTATTTTAATTTCTAATGTTTTTAAAGTTTCAGCAATTACGTTAGCATCATCAACGATTTTCTTTTCTTTAAAAGCACGTTGCTTTAAATTTTCAGCTAATACTTTTTTAGCCGAAGCAGTTGCTAAAACGGCTTGTTTTTGAGGAATTAAAAAGTTTCTACCATAACCGTTCTTAACTGTTACAACATCGTCTTTAAATCCTAAATTTTCAACGTCTTGTTTTAATATAAGTTCCATTGTTATCGGTATTTTATTTTAATAAATCAGCTACGTAAGGCATTAAAGCTAAGTGACGTGCTCTTTTTACAGCAACAGACACTTTTCTTTGATACTTTAAAGAAGTTCCTGTTAAACGACGAGGTAAAATTTTACCTTGCTCGTTTACAAATCTTAATAACCAGTCTGCATCTTTATAATCAACATACTTGATACCAGATTTTTTGAAACGACAATATTTCTTTTGCTTATTAGTTTCAATATTTAGAGGCGTTAAATATCTAATTTCGCCGTCTTTTTTTCCTTTAGATTGTTGTTCTATTGATGACATAATTAAGCTTTTTGTTTAAGTTTTTCTCTTCTTCTTTCTGCCCAAGCAACAGCGTGCTTATCTAACGCTACTGTTAAATAACGCATAAAACGCTCGTCACGTCTAAACTCTATTTCTAAAGAGTTGATAACCTCTCCGGCTACTTGATACTCAAATAAGTGATAAAAACCACTTTTTTTGTTTTGAATTGGATAAGCTAATTTTTTAAGCCCCCAATTTTCTTTTGATACCATCTTAGCGCCGTTAGAAACAAGAAAATCTTCGTATTTCTTTACTGTTTCCTTTATCTGATCTTCAGATAAAACGGGATTTAAGATGAAAACAGTTTCATAATGATTCATAAAAATCTATTTTATTGTTAAAAATTGGCTGCAAAATTAACCTATTTATACATACTACACAACTTTAATTCAATATAAAATGAAACTAATCATCCATTTCCTATTTAAATACTCAAAAATTTAATAAATTTAAATCGGGCTTGCTCCTTAGGTTTTTAGCTTAAGTTTTCGTAATATTGTTCGCACTTAACCATAATTTTATTGAGTATGATATTAAACTGTGTAGTAGTTGATGATTCAGCCATACAACGTCTAGCTATTATTAAACTGGTGGAAAATCATCCATCATTAAATTTGATAGCAGAATACAGCAGTGCTTTAGAAACAAAAAATGGCTTAAACACCCACCAAATAGATTTAATTTTTTTAGATATTGAAATGCCTGTTTTAAATGGTTTCGAACTTTTGGATGTTTTAAACAACAAGCCCCAAATTATATTTGTTACTGGTAAAACGGAATATGCATTTAAAGCATTTAATTATGATGCTACCGATTTTTTACAAAAACCCATAACCAAAGAACGTTTTAATACATCTGTAGACAAAGCACTTGAACAACATAAATTAACGATAGCTTTTAATGAAGAAGATGCCGAACACATTTTTGTAAAAAGCAATTTAAAGAAACGAAAAGTATACATTAAAAGCATTAAATGGATAGAAGCTCTTGGCGATTATATTAAATTAATTACCGAAGACAGTAGCTTAGTTGTTTTATCCACTATGAAGGCTTTTGAAAAAGAATTACCCGAAGGTAAGTTTTTAAGAATTCATAAATCTTATATTGTTAATCTAGACAAAATAGATAAGTTTAACAGTAAAAATGTTGAAATAGACAACAACCAAATCCCTTTAAGTAGAAACAAAAAAACCTTACTTGCCGAGGCTTTAAGCAACATGTCTTAATACATTGTTCTGGTTTTTATACTAACGACTATTGCATTAAAACATTTCCCTTTTTCTAAAAAATGTTTTAATAATTATCCACATTAAGTATAACCCGAATCGAACGAAAATCTTTTATATTCAAGAAGCTATTGTTAATTTTAATAATAGCTTCTTTTGTTTTCCCTAAAGACTGCTGCTTCGGAATTTTTACCAAAATATTTTTGTGGTATTGATTTCTAATCCTTGACACCGGTGGAAACTCTGGTCCCAATACATGATCTTTAAACACTTGTCTTAACGATGTTGCATACCAATCTGCCCCAGTTTCTACACGATTATAATCTTTATGTTTTAGCGTAATTTTTATTTGCTTATAAATAGGTGGATATTTAAAATTATACCGCTCATTCATTTGTTCTTTAAACATATCGATATAATTATTTGTAGAAACCTGCTGCAAAATATTATGAAAGGGATTATACGTTTGTATAATCACTTTCCCGCGTTCTTCGGTTCGCCCTGCCCTACCCGATACTTGTAACATGAGCTGAAAACTCCGTTCGTGCGCCCTAAAATCGGGAAAATTTAACATACTATCAGCATTCATAATCCCCACCAATTTTACGTTTCTAAAATCTAATCCTTTGGTTAGCATTTGTGTACCCACCAAAATATCGATTTCCTGCTGTTCCAAGGCTGTTATAATTTTCTCATAACCATATTTACCACGCGTGGTATCCAAATCCATTCTAGCGACTTTATGCTCTGGAAACAACAGCTTTACTTCGGTTTCAATTTGCTCGGTACCAAAGCCTTTATTATCTAATTCTGGACTCCCACAAGCAGCGCATTTTTTAAGCATAGCAATAGTGTAACCACAATAATGACAGCGTAATTGATCTCGATAACGATGATAAGTTAAACTCACATCACAATTTGGGCATTGTGGCGATTCCCCACAACTACTACACTCGACAATAGGCGAATACCCACGTCGGTTTTGAAACAAAATAATTTGATGCCCGTCAGCCAAAGTTTCTGTCATTTCTGCAATAAGTCTATCGCTAAAATGGCCTTTCATTCGTTTTTTCTTCTGCTGTTCTTTTATATCCACCAATTCTATATCTGGCATCAGCACATCATTAAATCGATGCATGAGTTCCACAAACCCATATTTATTTTGTTGTGCATTAAAATAACTCTCTAAACTAGGGGTTGCCGACCCTAAAAGCACTTTAGAATGATGGATATGTGCCAAAACCACAGCCGTATCTCGGGCATGATAACGTGGTGCAGGATCGAATTGTTTAAACGATTGCTCATGCTCTTCATCCACTATTATTAATCCTAAATTATCGAAAGGTAAAAATACCGATGAACGCGCCCCAAGTACTATTTTCGCTTTCGCGGAAAATTCTAAAACTTGCTTCCAAACCTCAACACGCTCATGAGACGAATATTTAGAATGAAATACCGCTACTTGATCTCCAAAATAATTTTGAAGTCGATTTACCAACTGGGTTGTTAAAGCTATTTCTGGTAACAAATACAATACTTGCTTACCAGAGCTGATAACATCTTCTATCAACTTTACATAAACCTCTGTTTTTCCAGAAGAAGTTACCCCATGTAATAAGGTAACTTGATGTTTTTCAAACGTCGATTTTATTTCAGCTAAAGCTGTTTCTTGATAAGCGTTTAATTTTTTTGTATCTTCATTTTCTTCTCCAGAATATTGAACGCGATCAGTCTGGATAAAATATTCTTCAAGAATTCCTTTATCAATTAAAGTTTTTATAATGGAAGATGAAGCGCCACTTTCGGCAGATAAATCGGATACTTTTACAGGTTTTCGTGTTTTAGCAGAAATAGAAAATAAGGTCATGACCACCTCGCGCTGTTTTGGCGCCCGACTTAATTCATTCATTAACTCGTGAAATTCCTTTTCTGTAGAATAGAATGTATGAAGTTTAACATAGCGTACTAATTTGGGTTTGTACTTTTCATAAACTTCTTCTTCAACAGAAATAACCTCCTTTTCAATTAATCTTTTAATTACTGAAAGGACACTCTTTTTATCTAAAATATTAGATATATCTTGTATTTTTAAGGACGATTGATGGTTGAGCGCATCAAAAATCAAAAACTCATCATCTTTTAAAGTAGATTCGTCTATGGATGCTTTTATGTTTTTCGAAACTACGGTTTCACTTTCTAAAATAAAAGCATTAGGAAGTGAGGCTCTCATAACGTCCCCCAACGTACACATATAATATTTAGCAATCCACTCCCATAATTTTAATTGCTTATCATTTACAACAGGTGTTTCATCTAAAATTTGTTGAATTTCTTTTGCTTCGTAAGCTATAGGTGCATCATTATGAACACGAAACACAATACCTGTATAAATTTTTGTTTTTCCAAAAGGTACAGCAACTCGCATACCTGCTTTTAAAAAATTAAACTCCGAAGCCGTTATACTATAGGTGAATAACTTTTGAAGCGGAATAGGAATGATAACGTCTATAAAATACAAATTGGTAATGTTTTCTTGTTTATGAAATAACCGAGATGGAACGGTTTATAATTAATTATGTCGGATCCAATATTGTGTAAGATAAAAAAAGGCTATATAACCGCGAACCTGAAGTTTTCCGGTTGCTTTATCTAGCATTAATTTACACTTATACTCTTTACCGTTTTCTGCATCAAAAATTGTCCCGTTTTTATATTGGTCGCCGTGTTTTTCAAGATCATTAATAATAACCATATTCAATATAGGTTGGTCTTTTTTTTCTCCCGTGCAATCTTTACACAGGGTGTGTTTATCAAATGGTTCTAATATTTCTATTACTTTACCAAAGACTTTTCCTTCTTTTTCATAAATTTCTACAATAGATTTATTAGCACCAGTTTCATCGTCCACCGTTTTCCATTTTCCAAAAATGTCTTGAGATTGGACTGTAAACGATATCATAAAAATTGTAATTATCCATATGTAATTTTTCATAACTAAAAGCTTTTTCTAAGTTTATTTAATGAGGCATTCAACTCGTAACCTAATAATAAAATATTAGAATTTAGCCATAAGTAGAACATTAATATTAATAACGCACCAATAGACCCATATAGTTTATTGTATTGCCCAAAATTTTCAATATAGATACCAAATAAGTACGATGTTAATATAATAAGTAAGGTGGTAAATAGAGCTCCTACAGAAAAAAAGTTAGAATATTTTCCTTCTTTTGTTCCAAAGTAATACAAGGTTGCGGTTGCTAAATACACCATTATTACAAAAAATAAGTACTTAACCACATCGGTCCAAAAAATACCCTGACTGGCAACTTCATAACCGCGATGTTCTAAAGCATCGAATAACCCTTGAACTACATAAAGTTGAAAATACCCTAAAACAACAATGGTTATAATAAGTAAAAAAGCCAATATTAGCGCAATACCCAAGGCATATAAATATTGCTTAAACACATTACGTGTAAGTTGCTCGTGATAAGAGTTTTCAAAACCAGAAAACACAGCGTTTACACCGTTCGCCATTAAACCAATAGACAGTACAAACACAGATGATAACAACCCACCACGTTGTGATTGATCTATATTTTCAAAAATATTTTGAAAGAAAAAATCGGACGTATTTGGTGGTAAAAACGATTCTAGAAATACTAAGAATTCTATTTTAAAATCGTCTATAGGGACGTACGGAATAATAATTAAAACGAACAATAAGAATGGAAATATGGCCATAAAAAAACTAAAGGCAATGGCACTAGCTCTTGTAGTTAAAGCGCCTTTGGCTATCCCAATAACGTAAAGTTCTAACAAGTCGTAAAACGAAAGTCCCTCGAGTCCTGGTAATTTTATTTTCTTTAAAAACCGCACCAAGAGATTAATTACAGGAATTTTATCTAGCTTGTCTTCTATGGGTTTTGTCATTAATTACTAAAATTAAGATAAAATACAAAGTTAGCAAAGTATTTACTGAAAGCAAGGTATAAAAAAAGACTCCCTTTTCCGGCAGTCTCTTTTAAATATTTTATAAAATTAAATTTACTTCATGGCTTTTAAACTTAAATCCATATTATGTACCGAGTGTGTTAATGCGCCACAAGAAATATAATTAACACCACATTCTGCGTAGTGACGAATAGTGGCTTCGTTTATATTACCCGATGATTCTGTTAAACATGTATTACCTATAAGTTCTACTGCTTTTCTGGTATCTTCATAATCGAAGTTATCAATTAGAATACGGTAAACCCCATCGGATTCTAAGATTTCTTTAACTTCACTTAAATCACGCGCTTCTACCATAATTTGCAAATCTCTACCCGTTTCCTGCAAATATTCTTTAGCCATTGTAATGGCTTTGGTAATACCTCCAGCAAAGTCAATATGATTATCTTTAAGCATAATCATATCATAAAGTGCAAATCTATGATTTTCTCCTCCTCCAATTTTCACAGCCCATTTTTCTAGCACACGAATTCCAGGGGTTGTTTTTCTAGTATCTAAAATTTTTGTTTTAGTCCCTTCTACCAAATCTACAAACATTCTTGTTTTAGTAGCTATAGCACTCATACGTTGCATCGCATTTAAAACCGTACGTTCTGCTTTTAAAATAGATTGAGAGGATCCTTCAACATACATAACAATATCACCATAGGTAACTTCGGTTCCATCTTCAATACGTACATCTAACTTTAAATTTTTATCAACGTAAGCAAAAACTTTTTTCGCAAAATTAACGCCACCAATAATACCTTTATCTTTTACTAAAAGTTTAGCTTTGCCTCTTGCATTGTCAGGAATACAAGCTAAAGAACTATGATCTCCATCGCCAACATCTTCACGAATAGCATTGGCTATTATCATCTTTACTTCTGTATCAAATTGCTCCTGTGTAATCATATTTTTTTGGTTTGCAACAAATGTAAGAAATTGAATTACGAAAATAAATTTTACTTTTACGAAATTTAAGATTTTTTATTATTTAAATACATTATTCATAAATACTAATCAACAATTTTGCTTATATGACTATCAAACTTATTGCCATTGGAAAGACGGACAACAAGCAACTTTTACAGTTAATGACGGACTACCAGAAGCGTTTAGGGTTTTATATTAAATTTTCAATAGAAATTATTCCAGATATAAAAAATGCCAAAAACTTAAGCGAAGACTTACAAAAACAAAAGGAAGGTGAACTTATTTTAAAAAAAATTACCAACACCGATGTTTTAATTTTGCTAGATGAAAATGGAAAACAGTTTAATTCTGTAGATTTTTCTAACTATCTACAGAAACACATGAATTCAGGCATTAAACAATTGGTTTTTGTTATTGGCGGCCCTTACGGTTTTTCTGACGAGATTTACAAAACAGCCAAAGGAAAAATATCTTTATCAAAAATGACTTTTTCTCATCAAATGATTCGTTTATTTTTTATTGAACAATTATACCGTGGTTTTACTATTTTGCGCAATGAGCCTTATCACCACCGTTAAGGGTATTCAGTCTCAGTCTCAGTCTCAGTTTTTAGTTTTTAGTTTTTAGTTTTTAGTTTATTGTAAAAAAAAATAGCTAAAATATAATTTTAGCCATTTTTTAGTCTTGCCTCTGCAAAAATCACTTAATGTGTTTTGTAGACTTCTTTTCGTTTTTTTAATTGACGTTCTAAGTCGCTAATCGTTTCTCGCACCGAGACTTCGAAATTGCGTTCATTTGATGTTGCAAATATTCTTGGTCCTGGTAAACTTAATTCAATATTACAAATTTTCCCAGTATCATGAGATTTTTCGTCTTGCTTAAACCTAATGGTTGCACTGATTAAAAATTCATATCGATTAAATAATTTTTCTAATTTTTCTTCTGTGAAAGTTGATAAAGTATCACTTGCATCTACACCTACGTATTCAAAATTTACTGTCATATTTTATGTTTTAGATTATCAAATATAGCTTAGCCTGTTATTTTTTTTAATGACTTTGGTCATATATCATCCATTATAGAGCCTATTTATTTTACATTAGAAACTCAATCTACTCATTTTAATTAATATTAATTAATTTCTCCATAACACTTTTTAACTTACCTGGTTCTATAGGTTTTATAATATAATCGGAAACATCACTTATTCTTTTAGCTCTTTCAATATCTATTGGGTCTACAGATGAAGACACCATATATATTACTGTTTTTTTACCGAGTTGAGATTTAATTTTCCCATACTCTTCCATAAATTGAAACCCATCCATTATTGGCATATTAATATCTAGAAAAATAACATCGGGAAGCTTTTGATTTTCATCAAGGTTATTTACCAAAAAATCTAATGCTTCTTCCCCATCAGAAAAACTCATTATATTTTTTTTAAACTCTAGAAGTTCCAATGTTTTAACTACTGTAAATTGATAAATATCATCATCATCAACGATACAAATATTAATAGGATTATTCTTCATAATTACTCAACTCATTAAAATTAATGTTAAAAACAGTACCTTTATTTACTTCACTTGTTGCATAAATAGTACCATTTAGTGCCTCAACTTGTGTTTTTACCATAAACAAACCTACGCCCTTAGCCTCGGGGTGTCTATGAAACACTTTATTTAATCCAAATAATTTATGCCCATGCCTTTCTAAATCGATACCTAAACCATTGTCCTTAAACATCAATTTAATTTTTCCATCTATAATTTTAGACTTAATATCTATTTTAGGTATGCGATCCTTAGACCTATATTTTATTGAATTGCCCACTAAGTTAAGAAAAATACTTTCTAAATAAATTCTATCATATTTTATTTTAGATATTTCGGAGAAATCACTAGTAATTATAGCCCCACTTTTTAGAATTTCACCAGTAAGTATATCTTCAGTTTTGCTTAAAACTTTACTAAATGTAACCTCTTCAAATTTATGAGATGTATTATTTTTAATTCTAATAGCATCCACTAAAGTGTTTAATGTTAAAGTGAGATGAAGAATAACGTTTTCGAATTTTTCAAAAAACATTTTTTTATCATCTTCATTTGTTGAAGTATTATACAGCCCTAGAAGAGAATTAAGGTTGCTTACTGGAGCTCGTAAATTGTGAGAGGTAATATGTGCAAAATCGGCTAATTGATTATTATTTTTAATGAGTCGCTTTGTTAAAATTTCTAAATCATTTTTGGCTTTAATAATTTTATTTCTCGATGCCTTTTGCTCTGTTATATCTCGTACTACGGCAGACACCAAAATTCCTTCTTCTGTTTTTAAAGGGCTTAACCCTAGCTGAATTGGAAATTCCTTGCCGCTTTTGGCTATTGCAAATAATTCTCTCTTATCTGAAAAACTAATCGTTTTTGGTGTTTTGAAAAACGATTGTCGTTGATATTCATGGTTATCTAAATACCGCTTAGGCAATAGTAAATCGACAGATTTATTATAGATTTCTTCTATTTTATAACCAAAAAGTTTTTCTGCTTGTTTATTTATTAATTGAATATTTGAATCTTCATTAATAATTACCATGGCATCTGGAGCCGATTCTAATAAGCCTCTAAACTTATTTTCTGCCATTTTTTGTGCGGTTACATCTTGGCAAGTACCTAACAGTTCTATAACATTTCCTTGACTATCTGTAACAACCTTTGCTAGAAGCTGTATGGTTTTAACCGTACCATTGGTTAACACGATTTTATGGGTTAAATTTAAGGGGCTTTTATCAATAATAGTTTTACCGATATATTTGGTTACTCGTTCCTTATCTTCTTCGCAAACAAAATTAAAGTAGGTATTGTAACATAATTCTGTATTTTCGGGAATTTGAAAAATAGTAAATAAGTTGCTAGACCATTCTACTTTATTAGTAACAATATCCCATTGCCAATTGCCCATCATGGTTATTTTTTCGGCAAAAGTAAGTAGTTGATTTTTTCGCAATATTTCGTTTTCGGCCTTTTTTTGTGCGGTTATATCCCGTATTGCTGCCGATAATAATAGTCCTTGTTCGGTTTGAAGTGGACTAAGACTTATTTGTATAGGAATTTCTTGTCCTTGTTTATTTATGCCATACAACTCTTTTCTAGCTCCTTCTAGTCTATTTTTAGGGTCGCCAAAAAAACCCTTGCGGTGCTCTATATGCATCTCGCCGTACCTTTTAGGAATAAGCATTTCTACAGATTTATTTAAGAGCTCGTCTATTTTATATCCGAATAATTTTTCTGCTTCTTTATTTATTAGCTGAATTTTATCATTTTCGTCTACAATTACCATAGCATCTGGTGCAGATTCTAACAAGCCTCTAAACTTATTCTCTTCCATTTTTTGCTCTGTAATATCTTGACAAGTTCCCATCATCTCAATAACTTCGCCTTGTTCATTAAGTATTACCTCTCCTAAATAATGGACGGTTTTTATTTTACCGCTACAGGTTACAATTCGATGTATAAAATTATCGGGGAATTTTTTTTCTATAAATGAATTTTGCACATAAGTGGTAATATAATCTTTATCATCGGGATGAACTTGACTAAAAAAGGTATCGTAAGTTAAATTGGTTAGCTTCTCATCATACTCATAGATTTTATATAGATTAGTAGACCATTTTAAAGTGTCTGTAACCACATCCCATTGCCAATTTCCCATTTTGGTTATTCTCTCAGCGCAGCTTAAAAAATGGTTTTTTCTTAAAAGGTCTGTCTCGGCTAATTTTTGAGCGGTAACATCTTGGCAGGTACCAATTACTTCGGTTACTTGCTCGTGGATATCGGTAATAACCTTGCCTAAAAGTTTTACAATTTTAATGGTACCATCACTTAATAAAATACGATGCACTAATTCTGTGAACTCCTTCTGTTCAATTGTTTTGCGCATATGTAGAGCAACACGATCCTTATCTTCCGGATGTGTAAAATTCACATAAGTGTCCAACGTTGTAAATGTATCTTCATGTACTCCAAAAATATGATACATATTCTTTGACCATTTAACAAAATCGTTGATAATATCGGCTTGCCAATTTCCAAGTAAAGTAATTTCTTCGGCAAAATTTAATATTTGGTTTTTACGCAATAGCTCATTCTCTGTCATTCTTTGCTCTGTTACATCTTGACAAGTACCAATCATTTCAATAACGTCACCAGAATTATCGGTAATTACCTCTCCTAAAAGTTGAATAATTTTTAAAGTTCCATCACCTGCTATGATACGGTGTGTAAAACGTTTTAGGCTTTTATCTTCTCTTGTATTATCAAAATATTTAATGACACTATCTTTATCTTCTGGATGAACAAAATTAAAATAAGTATCAAAATTTAAAGCATCTACAGATGTATCAAGTCCAAAAATATTATATAAATTTCGAGACCATTCCACTTTATCGCTAACAGTATCCCAAATCCAATGCCCCATTAAAGTTATTTTTTCAGCAAAATTTAGTAACTGGTTTTTTCGTAATAGTTCATTCTGAACTACTTTTTTATCAGAAATATCTGTTGAAACTCCCAAATACCCAATTAGCTTGCCGTTTTCGTTTTTTATAGGACTTAAGGTTAATTGCACAGGAATAGTAGATCCATCTTTCCGTAAATAGGTCCATTCACGAGTATCGTAGGCATTATGTTTAGAGAGCTCTAATGACGGGCTTAATCCTACTGGATTTTTACCATATAACTCGGCAATATCAAATCTAAATCTATCAAGTTCCTCTTGTAAATGATAATATTTAGGCCTTTGCAATCCAACCATTTCAGAGGCTGAATACCCTGTTAAAATTTCGGCTCCTCTATTAAAATGGTTTATAATACCATCTGTACCCGCAGACACAATACCTATAACGCCAGAATTAAATATGGCCTTTAATTCCCTGTGGGCATTATTTAATGCTATTTGAGATCTTTTAATTTTATTTATATCTTGAAATACACCATAAATACGCACGCATCTTCCGTTTACCATATCGGCTTGACCAATAGCGCGAGTCCAGATAACATTTCCTTTTAAAGTTACGAGTTCTACTTCCACATCATAAGGTTGGCCTTGTTCTATGGCTAACTTCACTGCTTCTGCAATAGTTTCACGGCTTTTCCCTTCTTTAAAAAAATTAATAGCTGTTTCTAATTCAGGCACAAACCCTTCTGGAACCTCATGTATTTCTAACACAACTTTACTCCAAAAAACAGTATTTTTCACTAAATCTACATCCCAGGTTCCAATACGGGCAATTTCATTGGTTTTCTCTAAGATTTTATCATTACGTTTTTTTAAATCCTCCTTTTCTTTTATATGGGTAATATCACCAGTATGCATAATTAATCCCCCAATATTATCCTCTGATATATACCACGGGCGTACATCCCAATAAATCCATTGTACCGATCCGTCTTTCCTTATAAACGGTGCTTCTTCACATTTATCTATGGCGCCACTTAAACATTTTTGATGATTCGCCTTCCAATCATCACTTATTTCCGGAAAAAGATCATAATGAGAACGCCCAATAATTTCTTGTCCTTCCATTTTATAATCAGACACCCATTTTTTAGAGGCTGCTATATAGCACATGTTTTTATCTAGCATAGCAATAGCCGTTGGGGTTTGCGCTATAAAATCCCGGTTTAAAGCCTCTTTTAGCTCTAAATCTGTTTTTAGCTTTTCTAAATCTAACAAGCTTTGTTTTAGTTTACTTTTAGATAGGGCTAAATCTTCGTTTAATTGACTAAGGTTTATATTTTGTTTTAACAAGTTGCTTAAAACAGGCTTTAAAATAAACAAAAAATAAACCACCATTATAACAAAAATTATAACAGCTATGATATACAAGGTGTTTTTAAATTTCTGAAGATGTTCTTCTGATTTGTTTTGATATGTATGCATCAAAACCTCTGCATTTTTAAGGTAATTTTTTTCTTTTTCTAAAACATCTTTTAGTTGTTCTTTTAATAAAATTGAATTAGAATTTTCAATGTTTTTTTGACACGAAGATAACATTTGTTTAAAATAAACTTTGTTATTTTCTAATTGTGAATTTACCTTAAATTGAATTTTTTGCTGCTTACTAATGGACTTTAAAACACTATGAATACTGTCCCATTTTTTTTCAATTACTTTTAATTCACTCAAATAGACATCATTGGCATCCAGCCTTGAAATAAAAGCCAAATCGCTTAACCGATGACTTAAAGCTATTTCCTTATCAAGATTACTAATAAAATTAGTATTTAAAACTTGAGTATTTACACTTTTTTGTACAAAAACAAAAACAGGAATGGCCACAAGTACAATTGAAAAAACAAATATCAAATGTGCTTTTTTTATTATGTTTTCTGTTTTCTTCATTACCTATTTATTAGAAACTATTTTTTTTAAGTTTAAAATAAGCCGAGCTCTAATTTATAAATATAGAGTTTTATTATTAAATTTTGCTATCCTTGACGCAAGAAAACACCTAAACTCTAGTATTCAACATAAATAAATCATTTTGTTTTCAATTTAAAACAAAAATAAAACCATGCTATTTTCAAATACCGCTTTTTTTCTAGTTACTAAATAAAAGTTATTAGTATTTTGCAAACACTTAAAAACTAAAATAAATGCAACTCGTATTCGCAACTAATAATTTAAATAAACTTAAAGAAGTTCAAGCTTTAATACCTAATCACATTAAACTATTAAGCCTAAAAGATATTGGCTGTCTGGAAGATATTCCAGAAACCCAAAACACTATAGAAGGTAATGCCAAACAAAAAGCGGTATACATAAAAACAAATTATAATTACGATTGTTTTGCTGATGATACAGGCTTAGAAGTTGATGCGCTTAATGGTGCCCCAGGCGTTTATTCTGCACGCTATGCAGGGGAACAACGCAACGCCGAAGACAACACCAATAAACTTTTATTTGAATTGAAAAACCACCCCAACAGATCGGCTCAATTTAAAACCGTAATTGCATTACACTTAAATGGACAATTATACAGCTTTACAGGAATTTGCAAAGGAGAAATTACAACCGAAAAATATGGCGAAAAAGGTTTTGGTTACGATCCTGTTTTTAAGCCAAACAACCAAAACGATACCTTTGCCCAAATGGATTTAACTCTAAAAAATAGTATTGGACATCGCGGCAAAGCTGTTAAACAATTAGTTGATTTTTTAAGTGAAAAAAAATAAAAAAACAGATTAAAAAAAAACTTTTTCGAATTGACATTTAAAATTGTTTTACTACTTTTAGTCTATGACAGAGGAATATATAGAAAAAGAGAACGCAGCTATTAAAAAAGCGTATAAAGAGCTCCTAAAAGTTAGTTATACAACGCTTTCTGATGATGATAAAAAACTAATTCGTAAGGCATTTGAGATTGCCGTAGACGGACATAAAGAGCAACGTCGTAAATCTGGAGAAGCCTATATTTTCCACCCCATTGCTGTTGCAAAAATTGTAGCTCAAGAAATTGGATTGGATGCTACTTCTATTGCAGCCGCATTACTTCATGATGTTGTTGAAGATAGTCCCGATTATGAAATTGAGGATATTGAAAAATTATTTGGAAAAACCATAGCAACCATTGTTGCTGGTTTAACAAAAATATCGTCTTTAAGTAAAGATCAAGATATGGATGTTTCACTGCAAGCTGAAAACTTCCGTAAAATGCTCCTCACCTTAAATGATGATGTACGTGTTATTATTATTAAAATTGCCGATAGGTTGCATAACATGCAAACCATGGACTCTATGCGTCCGGATAAGCAAATTAAAATAGCCTCGGAGACCTTATATATTTACGCGCCTTTGGCACACCGAATTGGTCTTTATAATATTAAAACAGAACTAGAAGATTTAGGTTTAAAATATCTTGAACCAGCCGATTATAACGATATTTTAAATAAAACCAAAGAAAGCAAAAAAGACCAAGACCTTTATATTGAACAATTTAGCGAGGTTATAAAACAATCTTTAGATAAAGAGAAACTAAATTACACCATAAAAGGACGCCCAAAATCCATTTTTTCAATACGAAAAAAAATGATCGCGCAAGGAGTCTCTTTCGATGAAGTTTACGATAAATTTGCCATAAGAATTATTTATAAATGTGATGCCGACCCGCAAAACGAAAAATTCTTGGCTTGGAAAATATATTCCATAGTTACCGATCATTTTAGACCCAACCCTATTCGTCTTCGCGATTGGATTTCCTCGCCAAAAGGCACAGGCTACGAAGCACTTCATATTACTGTAATGGGGCCAAAAGGTCGCTGGGTGGAAGTTCAAATACGTAGCGAACGTATGAATGAAATAGCCGAAAAAGGCTATGCCGCACACTATAAATACAAACAAGCCACTGAAAAAGAAGACAACCTTGAAAGCTGGATTAATAGATTGCAGGAAGCTCTAGAAAATCCGCATACCAATGCTGTAGATTTCGTTGAGCAATTCAAACTCAATTTATACTCAAAAGAAATATTTGTTTTCACACCAAAAGGCGATTTAAAATCGTTACCCAAAGGCGCTACAACCCTAGATTTCGCCTTTAGCATTCACACCGAAGTTGGTATGAAAACGCGTGGCGCCAAAGTAAACGGGAAATTAGTACCTCTTAGCCATAAATTAAAAAGTGGCGATCAAGTTGATATTTTAACGTCAGAAAACGCAAAACCCAACCCAAACTGGTTAGATTATTCTACAACGGCACGCTCTAGAAGTAAAATAAAATCGGCCTTAAAAGAAGACAAAAAACTTATCGGTGAAGATGGTAAAGAAATTTTAAGACGAAAACTAAAACAACTTAAAATTAACCTAAACGAAGCATCGGTCAACGAAATGGTTAACTATTTCAAGTTAAAAACCAGCTTAGATTTATTTTACCGTGTTGGTCTTGGCACCATAGATAACACCATGCTTAAGGCTTACGCGGCCTCAAGAAGCAACGCTTTAATGAGTTTTCTTAAAAGTAAAATAACACGTAAAGCAAATATTAATACCGAAGACATAGAAAAAGATGAAGTAACATCAAACTACGACTCTATTGTTTTTAATAAAGAAGAAGAAAAACTAGATTATAAATTAGCAACCTGTTGCCACCCCATACCTGGTGATGATGTTTTTGGATTTTTAACTGTGTCCGATGGATTGAAAGTTCATAAAATGAATTGCCCGAACGCGTTAAGTTTACAAGCCAATTATTCCTATAGAATCATGCCTGCAAAATGGATCGATTCGTCTCAACAAGAATTCTTAGCTCATATTTCTCTTACAGGAATAGATCATATTGGCTTGGTAAATGATATTACCACTGTCATTTCAGACAATATGAGTGTGAACATGAAAAGTATAAGTTTTGATAGTAATGATGGCCTTTTTTCAGGAAAAATAGACGTTGTTGTTAAAAATAAAACACTTTTGAAAAAACTTTTAGACCGTCTTAAAAAAATTAATGGTATCGATAAGGTTACTAGAGTGTAAAAAAAGTGTAAATTTGCCATGAAATTATGGATACAAAAGTAGATACTAAAAATCAAGACATAGTTAAAAGCGTTTTTACTAGCTTTTTAGAAAAAAAGGGACACCGTAAAACTCCCGAGCGCTATGCTATACTCCAAGAAATTTATAATAACAACGATCATTTCGATATAGAATCTCTATATCTTAATATGAAAAATAAAAAGTATCGTGTTTCCCGAGCAACATTATACAACACCATAGAATTACTTTTAGAATGTAAATTGGTTAGAAAACATCAATTCGGGCAAAACCAAGCACATTACGAAAAATCTTATTTCGACAGGCAGCACGATCATGTAATTTTAACCGATACCGGTGAAGTTATCGAGTTTTGCGACCCTCGAATTCAATCTATAAAAAAAACTATCGAAGACGTTTTCGATATTGAAATAAATAATCATTCACTCTATTTCTACGGGACAAGAAAATCTCCCGATAGCGAAAAAGATAACTAATTAATTTTACAATGGCAGTAGATTTACTACTTGGATTACAATGGGGAGACGAAGGCAAAGGAAAAATTGTTGACGTACTAACCTCTAACTACAACATTATCGCCCGTTTTCAAGGCGGTCCAAACGCAGGACACACTTTAGTTTTCAACGGTAAAAAACATGTTTTACACACAATTCCTTCAGGAATTTTTCATGATAATGCTACAAATTTAGTAGGAAATGGTGTGGTTATAGACCCCGTAATTTTTAAAGGTGAACTTGACAAACTTGAAGAACAAAGCGTAGATTACAGAAAATCGCTAGTTATTTCGAGAAAAGCTCACATTATTTTACCAACACATAGATTGCTTGATGCCGCTAGTGAAACCTCTAAAGGGAAAGCTAAAATTGGATCAACCTTAAAAGGTATTGGTCCAACATACATGGATAAAACTGGAAGAAACGGTATTCGTGTTGGTGATTTAGAATTAACCGATTGGAAAGAAAAATATAGAGCACTTGCTGATAAGCACGAATCTATGATTTCTTTTTACAATGTAGATATAGAATACGATTTAAAAGAACTTGAAGCGGAATTTTTTAAAGCTATTGAAGTTTTAAAATCATTAAAATTCATAGATTCTGAAGAATATATTTACCAAGCTCAAAAATCTGGTCAAACTATTTTAGCCGAAGGTGCACAAGGCTCTCTATTAGATATTGACTTTGGAACCTATCCGTTTGTAACTTCTAGCAATACCACTGCGGCCGGTGCTTGTACAGGTTTAGGTGTTTCGCCAGGACAAATAGGTGAAGTCTTTGGTATTTTTAAAGCTTATACAACTCGTGTGGGTTCTGGCCCATTCCCTACTGAGTTATTCGATGAAGATGGCGCACAAATGGCGAAAATTGGTAATGAATTTGGCGCTACAACTGGACGTCCACGTCGTTGTGGTTGGTTAGATTTAATTGCACTTAAATACGCCTGCCAAGTAAATGGTGTTACTCAATTAATGATGATGAAAGGTGATGTGCTTTCTGGTTTTAAAACCCTAAAAGTATGTACTGCTTATAAATATAAAGGTGAAGTTATCGAGCATTTCCCTTACAACATTGAACCAGAAAACGTAGAACCAGTTTACACAGATTTTAATGGCTGGAATGAAGATTTAACAGAAATGTCGGAAGCTTCTCAACTTCCAAAAGCTTTAAACGAATACATCGAGTTCTTAGAAAAAGAATTAGAAATCCCTATTACTATCGTTTCTGTTGGACCAGATAGAAAACAAACTATTTTTAGAAATAAATAAAAAAGTTTAAAATAATTTTTAAAACCTGACTTGTTTTCAAAACAGTCAGGTTTTTTTATGATTAAATATTAACAACAACTTAAACAATTAAAACACTTCAATAATTTTTGAAGTGTTTTTTATTTCAATACAATTATACCATATTAATAATCGTTATTTTTGTCACAAATATTTTCATTTTGATAAAAACAAAACACATATATACTTTAATATTTTTCCTTTTAGGACTTACGGCGATATTAAACGCCCAAACTAAACAAATAAACATTGAATACGCTGGGCGCTTAAATGTAGATGAAGAAAACTATCCTGACGCAAAAATACTTACACGTAACAATATGCAACAGGTCCATATTGCACACGTAGGAAGTAATCTATGGTGCGATAAAGCAATATATTATAGCAAGGACAATTTTGTTGAAGCCTACGGAAATGTTATTGTAAAACAAGGAGATACCATTACTATGACTTCCAAATATGTGGAATATAGTGGTACAACACAGCTAGCTTTTGCAAGTGGCGAAGTTGTTTTAAAAAGTCCGAATTCTACAATATCTACAGATACTTTATATTTTGATAGAATAAAACAACAATCGTTTTACAAAAGTGGTGGAACGGTAGTAAAAGACTCGTCTGGAACCATTACAAGTAAAATTGGTCGCTATTATATGAACGACAAAAAATTTCAATTTGTCGAAGACGTTGTTTTAACAGGTGAAGGCGCCATAGTAAACTCAAATTATTTTGATTTTTATGAAGATACCGGACTTGCATATTTATTTGGCCCATCGACCATAACGACAGAAAAAAGCAAAACCTATTGCGAAAAAGGCTTTTACGACACCAAAAACAACACAGGTTATGCCTTAAAAGACTCTAAGATACATTACGACGATCGTATTATTGAAGGCGATAGCCTCTATTTCGACAACAACAAAAATTTTGCTTCAGCATCCAACAACATAAAAGTTACAGACACCATAAACAATAGCATTATTACAGGCCACTATGCTGAGGTTTATAAGGATAAAGATTCCCTCTTTATCACTAAACGTGCCTTAGTAACTACTGTTCAGGAAAAAGATTCTATATATTTACATGCCGATAAAATTATGGTTACAGGAAAACCTGAACACAGAATTACACGAGCTTATTATAACGCGAAAATTTTTAAAACCGATATTAGCGCAAAGGCAGATTCTATACATGCCGATCAAAAAACGGGTATTACCGAATTAATTAACCTAGACCGGTTTGCTTCTAGCGACGCTTTTTCTGTAAAACGACGCCCTATTCTTTGGAACAATGAAAACCAAATGACGGGAGATACCATTCATTTAATTTCAAATTCTAAAACTGAAAAACTAGACTCCCTACGTGTTTTCAATAATGCTTTCATTATTAGTAAAGATACAATAAGCGACAATGCCTATAACCAAATTTTTGGAATAACCCTAGTGGGCTTATTTAACGAGGCTAACGAATTACGTGAAGTCAATATCAATAAAAATGCAGAATCTATTTTTTATACCCGAAATGAAAAACAAGAACTAATTGGTATAGACAAAGCCAAATCGGGCAGTATAAAAATGTTATTTGCTAATGGTGATATTGAAGAATATACCCGGTTAAACTCCGCCGATGGCACTTTATTTCCCGAAACCGATTTTCAAGAAAAAGACAAATTTTTAAAAGGTTTCGACTGGAGAGAAGATGAACGACCGCTAAGTGTTCAAGATTTATTTAAAGAAGACAAACCATATAAATTACCTACTATTAAAGGCTTAGAAGATTATGTGCCACAGGAAAACTTTTTTGATGAGGAGTTGTTGGAAAATTTAAGAAAAACCAAGATGGATTATAAAGTACGCCAATTAGATGTAAGCATGACTGATAACATTTTAAAATTTGGAAATCAATTTAATAATCCTGCTTGGACAAAAGATAAAACAACAATAGAGTCAAATGCTATAAAAGCACCAGATGGCAACATGACAGGTAATAAAATTATGTATGCAGGAAACTCTTCTGGCAGAATACTACAGCTGTTTGATGTAAATAAAGGAAAATATTCTTTTTCTATCTGGCTAAAAGGAGAAGGAGAAATTAAAATTCGGTTAGTGGTCGTTTCAGGAAATGCATCTAAAAACCAAGAACTAAAGGTGGAACTTGGACCAACTTGGAAAGAATACGTAATAAACTTCACGAAACCAATAGATACTAAAAAATCGGCTATTGTTATAAGTGAAATTAATTCAAAAAATAAAGTTTATGCATGGAAAGCTTACTTAAAACCTGTTAAATAAATTGGCTCAAAAATGAAAAAAGACTTCCTAAATCACCAAGCACAAACCTCTCCTCACCCTCTAGAAATGGAAATCTCCTACGCTAAAGGTTCTTATATCTACGATTCAAACAACAAAGCTTATTTAGATTTTGTTGCAGGAGTTTCGGCATGCCCGTTAGGGCATCAGCACCCCAGAATTACTAATGCTATAAAAGATCAGCTAGACAAATACGCGCACGTGATGGTTTATGGAGAATACATTCAAAAACCTGCCGTAGAACTCACCAAACTTTTAGCAAAACATTTACCAAAATCATTACAATCTACCTATTTAACAAACTCCGGGACCGAAGCTATCGAAGGTGCTTTAAAACTAGCCAAACGCGCTACCGAACGTAGCGAAATTATTGCCGCAAACCATGCGTACCACGGGAACACTATGGGAGCGATGAGCGTCATGGGCTTTGAAGAACGCAAACAAGCCTACCGCCCTTTATTGCCGGGTGTTAAATTTATCGATTTTAATAATGAAGAGCATCTAAAACAAATAACCACAAAAACAGCATGTGTTATTTTAGAAACCATTCAAGGAGGCGCAGGATTTATTCAACCAAAAAATAATTATTTAGAAAAAGTTAGAAAACAATGTGATGCTGTTGGAGCCCTTTTAATTTTAGATGAAATTCAACCTGGATTCGGAAGAACAGGAAAACTTTTTGGCTTTGAACATTACAACTGCATTCCCGATATTTTAGTTACAGGAAAAGGTTTAGGAGGCGGTATGCCAATAGGTGCTTTTACAGCCTCTTTAGAATTAATGAACCTGCTTCAAGACAACCCAAAACTTGGACATATTACAACATTTGGAGGACATCCCGTTATAGCTGCATCTGCTTTAGCTACTTTATCAGAAATTACCGAAAGTTATTTAATGCAAGAAGTTCTAGAAAAAGAGCTACTTTTCAGAAAACTATTAGTGCATCCATTAATAAAAGAAATCCGCGGTATTGGACTCATGCTTGCCATAATCACACCTTCTCCCGAAATTACAAATACACTTATTTTAAAATGTCAAGATGCCGGTTTAATACTTTTTTGGTTACTCTATGAACCAAAAGCCGTTAGAATGACGCCGCCATTAACCATTTCAAATAAAGAAATCATCGAAGGTTGCACTAAAATAATCTATGTTTTAGATGAAATACTATCAACACAACAACCTCAACAACAATAAATTACAATTTTATTTTATTAAAAAAGCATAAAATGTTGATTACTTTGTTAAAAACATTTAGCACCATTTTAGTGTAAACCGTAAATAGAATGTTAAATTTATTACAATAGAACCCTTACAAATGTACTTATGGAGTTTGGTCATAACGACAAAAATAACTTAACATTAACCAAATTCGAATCGATGCTAAAAACAAATCATGTTTTATTTTTCGATTCAGAAGAATTTGAAAACATTATACACCACTATCTTAACTTTGGCAAAATGGCTTTAGCAAAAAAAGCCATTAAATTAGGTTTAGATCAGCACCCTACATCTATAAATTTAAAATTATTCAAGGCCGAAGTTTTTATTTTTGAAAATAAACTTAAAGATGCCGAAATTTTGTTAGACAATCTATACGCCATAGATCCACTAAACGAAGAAATCTATATTCAAAAAGCAAATATTTTCTCAAAAAAAGATCAACACGAAAAAGCAATTGATGTTTTAAAACAAGCCTTAAAACTTACCGATGATGTTGTGGATTTATACTCATTAATTGGAATGGAATACCTGTTTTTGGATAAATTTGAAGAAGCCAAAACTAACTTTATGAAGTGCTTAGAAAATGATATTGAAGACTACTCGGCTCTTTACAATGTTATTTATTGCTTCGAATATTTAAATCAAAATAAAGAAGCCATCACCTATTTAAATACGTTTTTGGATAAAAACCCTTATTGCGAGGTGGCTTGGCATCAATTAGGTATTCAATATTTTACACTAAAAAAGTTAAAAAAAGCTTTGGCTGCATTTGATTTTGCTATTATTTCTGACGATACTTTTATTGGAGCTTATATTGAACGCGGAAAAGTTTTAGAAAAATTAGGTCGCTATGAAGATGCTATTGAAAATTATTCCATTACTCTAAAATTAGATGACCCAACCTCTTTTGCCCTATTACATATTGGAAACTGCTATGAGAAATTAAAACAAGACGATTTAGCCCTTCAATATTACGATAGAACCGTACACGAGGATCCTTTACTAGACAAAGGTTGGATTGCTATTACAAAATTCTATAAACGAAAAAAAAATTATCAACGCGCACTCTATTTTATAAATAAAGCCATTAATATTGATTCGGAAAATGTAACCTATTGGAAACTTTACGCACAAATAAATGAGCGCCTAAATTTTTATGAAGAAGCAGAACGCGGATACAGAAAAACACTAGACTTAGGAAATTACGAACTAAACACGTGGTTAACCCGAGGTGATTTATTAATAAAATTAGGCGAACTTGAAGCTGCTGTTTATAACTTTGAACAAGCTGTTGATTTTTACCCTGAAAACCCCGAATTAGAATACAGACTGGCTGGCTTATATTTTACGCTTAGAACCCCCCATAAAGGGACATTTCATCTAAAAAATGCATTAAAACTAAACCACGATTACAGTTTTATAATTGAAGAACTCTTTCCTGAGATATTCTCTAAAGTCTCCGTACAAAAATTGCTTAAACAAAATTATAAGTAAGTTTTATATTCTTTTAAACATTTTCATTAAAATACATACCTTTGGTTTTTATGCAAAAAAAATCAAAACATGCAAAGACAATTAAAAGATTATTTAATCATTTCACTTAAAGGCCTTGCTATGGGAGCTGCCGATGCTGTTCCAGGTGTTTCTGGTGGAACCATTGCTTTTATTTCTGGTATTTATGAAGAACTAATTAATACCATAAGTAATATAAATGCCGCTTTAATTAAAACCCTATTTTCTAAAGGTATAAAACCCTTTTGGCAACAACTTAACGGTAATTTTTTATTAGCTTTAATGGCTGGTATCATGGTTAGTTTTATCTCAGTCATGCGTTTAGCCAAATATTTATTAGAAAATCACCCTATTCTTATTTGGTCTTTCTTTTTCGGGCTCATTATTGCGAGTATTTTTTTTGTTGGAAAACAAATTAAAAAATGGAATTTAGGAGTTATTATTAGTTTAATAATAGGCGCCTTTATCGCTTATTACATCACAACGCTTCCGGCGTCTTCAAATAACGAGAATCCTTGGTTTTTATTCATTGCGGGTGCTATTGCTATATGCGCCATGATTTTACCAGGGATTTCTGGAGCTTTCATCCTAATCGTTTTAGGAGCTTACAAAGCTTTAAGTGATGCGTTTCATGATTTCGACATCAAAAAAATATTAATTTTTGCTACCGGAGCACTTGTTGGCTTGTTAAGTTTTAGTCATTTATTAAAATGGCTTTTTAAACATTACCACAACATTACTTTAGCTATACTTACTGGTTTTATTTTTGGATCTTTAAACAAAGTATGGCCATGGAAAAAAACGTTAACGTGGCACACCAATTCCGAAGGCATTAAATCTGCTGTTTTACAAGAAAGTGTTTCGCCTTTTTCTTTCAACGGAAACAATCAATTACTTTTTGCTATAACCCTAATGATACTTGGTTTTTTAACTATTTTTATTCTTGAAAAAGTTGGAAACAAAAAACAATAATGGAAAGCACTAGAACACTTACCGACAAAATTTTTCTAATCTTAAAAGGATTAGGTATGGGAGCTGCCAACAAAGTTCCTGGAATTTCTGGTGGTGTTGTGGCTTTTGTTGCTGGTTTTTACGAAGAGTTTATTTACGCCTTAAAAAAAGTAAACGGCAAAGCGTTTAAATTATTAATTAATGGCAGGTTTAAAAGTTTTTACAACTACATAAACGGTAAGTTTTTAAGCCTACTTTTTTTTGGAATGATTGTAAGTTATTTTAGTGTATCTAAAATACTAGATTACCTTATCAAGCATTACGAACTCTATGTTTGGAGTGTTTTCTTCGGCATGATAATTGGCTCTATTTATTACATTAGCAAAGATTTTAAAGATCGTAATTACAAAACATTTTTATCTTTAGCCATTGGGATATTAATTGGTGTTAGTATTAGTTTTTTAAGTCCAGCAAAAGAAAATGACAATTTATGGTTTGTGTTTTTTTGTGGTATTATAAGCGTATCGGGAATGACACTCCCTGGCTTTTCTGGTTCTTTCATTCTTATTTTACTAGGCAATTACGTGCTTCTTTTGGTGGACTCTGTCAATGCCCTTTACGATACCTTTTCCGAATTAATTAACGGCAATTTCAGTTTTACATCAAACCCAGAACGTTTAAGATTACTAGAAGTTTTAGCTGTTTTCACTCTAGGCTCTATTACCGGCTTAGTTACGTTTTCACATCTATTAAGCTATATACTAAAATATTACAAAAGTATTACAACTTCCGCGATATTAGGGTTTATTATTGGATCTCTAGGCGTGGTTTGGCCTTGGAAAAAAACCATTTACAAACTGGGTCCACGTGGAGAATTTCTATTCGACTCTACAGGATCGAAAGTCGTGAAAAATTATCAACGTTTTTTCCCAGAATTAAACACCGACACCTATTTAGCCATTGCTTTCATTTTACTAGGTATTGCCTTAGTTTTAGCCTTGGAATGGTATGGGCAAAAAACAAGACATTTAAAATAATAATATAAAAAACATTTTCTCGTGAATAAATTAGGACTTTTAGGAAAAAACATATCATATTCGTTTTCAAGAAATTATTTTAAAGAAAAATTTCAAAAAGAAAACATTGCAGATACTAGTTACGAAAATTTCGATTTAGAAAGTATCGATCTATTTCCATCAATTATAAAAAACACCCAAAACATAAAAGGCTTAAACGTCACCATTCCGTACAAAGAAGCTGTTATGCCTTATTTAGACAAAATCAATAAAAAAGCCAAAGCTATTGGTGCTGTAAACACCATAAAAGTGACTAAAAAAGGAAAACTCGTCGGCTACAATACCGATTGTTACGGATTTAAAAACACCCTAAAACCTTTCATAAAATCGCATCATAAAAAAGCTTTAATTCTAGGCACTGGTGGGGCTAGTAAAGCGGTGGCTTTCAGCTTAAATGAATTAGGAATTGAATACAAATACGTGTCCCGAAAAGCAGCTGAAAAAGTAACTTTCACGTACAATGATTTAACAGAAAACATTATTTCAGATCATCAAATTATTGTAAACTGTACGCCATTAGGCACCTTCCCAGATGTTAATGTTTGTGCAAACATTCCGTACAGCGGCATAACCGACAAACATATTTTATTCGATTTAATTTATAACCCAAATGAAACTAAATTCTTAAAACAAGGTAAAGATCAAGGCGCAATTACCATCAACGGATTAAATATGCTTAAATTGCAAGCAGAAAAATCCTGGGCCATTTGGGATTTATAAAAAATATACGCACCTAAGCCTTTGTAAATAATAGACTTGTTAGTATCTTTAAAGTCTAGAGTAATAACAACGAACCTAAACATTTTAAAATGTCTGACTTAAATAATCCTAATACGGAAAACGAAAAAAACGTTACCCCTATAAACAATGAATCTACAACTACAGAAACATCATCTATTGAAACTGTAAAACCAGAAGATTCGAAACATTCTGAAACCACTAAAGTTGAAGAAACTACTGCTGTAAATCCAGAACCATCTAAAGCTGAAAACGAACACGACGAAGTTATTAATGAAATTGAAGAATCGAATGCTGAAGATGCAGAAGATGAAGGCAATAAAGACAGGCATACAATTGAGGTAAAAGAATACGATAGCATGTCGCTGGAAGCTTTAGCCGTTGAATTGGAAAAACTTGTAAAGTCGGAAAAAGTTCAGGCTATAAAAACGCATGTCGATGGAATTAATGCGGAATTTAAAACAAAATTCCAAGCATTAGTTGAAGAAAAAAAAGAAGATTTTTTAAATGATGGCGGGAATGAAATAGACTTCTACTTCTCCTCTCCTATAGAAAAACGTTACAAAGCAGCTTATAAAGAATATCGCAATAAAATAAGTGATCACTATAAAAGTTTAGAGAAAAACTTAAAACAAAACCTTAGCGATAAACTTGAAATTATTGAAGAACTAAAAGGGTTAATAAATGTTGAAGAAAACATAAACACCACCTATAAACACTTTAAAGAATTACAAGAACGCTGGAGAAATACAGGACCAATTCCTCGTGATAAATATAATAATGCATGGAATAGTTACCACCACCATGTTGAAATGTTTTACGATTTTTTACACCTAAATAGAGACTTACGCGATTTAGATTTCAAACATAATTTAGAAAAGAAATTATTAATTATTGAACGCGCCGAGGAGTTAGCACAAGATGATAATGTAATGAGATCCTTTAGAGAACTTCAAGAATTACACAAAATGTGGAAAGAAGAACTAGGACCTGTAGGTAAAGAACATCGTGAAGAAATTTGGGATCGCTTTAAAGCGGCTACAAAAATTATTAACGACAAACGCCAAGCCTATTATAAAGAAATAGATAAAGTTTACGAAAAAAACTTAGAAACTAAACTTGAAATTATTTCAAACATTCAAGTTATTGCGCAACAACAAACTGGATCGCATAACGAATGGCAAAAACGTATTAAAATTATCGAAGACTTAAGAAATCAATTTTTTAATGCCGGAAAAGTACCCTTGAAAGTTAATGAAGATACTTGGGCTAAATTTAAAGATGCCGTAAGAACTTTTAATAGAAATAAAAACGCTTATTATAAAAATCTTAAAAAAGAGCAATATACCAATTTACAAAAAAAATTGGAATTAATTAAAATTGCTGAAGATAATAAAGACAGTGAAGATACGGCCGTAACAACACCTTTGATGAAAAAAATTCAAGGGGATTGGAAAAAAATTGGACACGTACCAAGAAAAGATAGCGACAAAATTTGG
The DNA here is from genome assembly GCF_008033385.1 of Algibacter pacificus. Taxonomy (GTDB): domain Bacteria; phylum Bacteroidota; class Bacteroidia; order Flavobacteriales; family Flavobacteriaceae; genus Algibacter; species Algibacter pacificus. The sequence goes on from NZ_VOGY01000004.1 coordinate 307,665, forward strand.
AAACAATTTAAAGCAGCTTGCAACCATTATTTCGATAAAATACATGCCAAACGAAATGCAGCAAGCCAAGAACAAATTGATGCTTTTAATAAAAAAGCAGCATTGCTAGATACGCTTAAAACCGTAAAACCTTCGGGCGATAAGGAAAAAGATATAGAAGCTATTAAAGCGGAAATTAAAGTTTGGAAAACCTTAGGCCATGTCCCTAATGACAAACGTTATATTGACGATAAATTTCAAAAAACCATAGACGATTTATTATCCAATTTAAAAATGGATAAAACTGAAATCGAAATGATTAAGTATGAAAACAAATTAGACAGTTTATCTTCTGCCGATGGTGATACTAGAAATTTAGATAATGAACGCTTATTTATCCGTAAAAAAATGGACGAAGTAAAAGCGCAAATTAATCAATTAGAAAACAACTTACAGTTTTTTACTAATGTAGATGATAATAATCCATTGGTTAAAGATGTACACAATAATATAAAAGGACATAAAAGCGCTTTAAATATATGGAAAGAAAAATTAAAAAAAATTAAAGAACGCTACCAATAAATCCGCTTATTTATAATTTAAATAGCGCCTAGAAATTATATTTCTAAGCGCTATTTTATTTTGTAAATTTGAACAAAACCAACCAATTCTATGAAAACGTTATTTTTAGTCCCCTGTTTGTTAGTTAGTATCGCAATAAAAGCCCAAGGTTTACTTAGCGAAAAACAACATTTTACCAAACAAGACACACTTCGAGGCAGTATAACTCCAGAACGTGAATGGTGGGATTTAACTTATTATCATTTGGATATAAAAGTAAACCCAGAAGAGAAATTTATTTCAGGAAAAAACACCGTTCAATATAAAGTATTAAAACCAGCATCGGTAATGCAAATCGATTTGCAAACGCCCTTAAAAATCACTAAAGTTATTCAAGACAACATTGAACTTGCTGTTAAACATGAAGGCAACGCTCATTTTATACAACTTAAAGAAAACCAACCCATAAATACGATAAAAAGTCTTGATATATATTATGAAGGTCATCCAAAAGAAGCCGTTAACGCCCCATGGGATGGCGGAATTTCTTGGAAAAAAGACAATAATGGAAATCATTTTATAGCCTCGTCTTGCCAAGGTTTAGGAGCCAGTGTTTGGTGGCCTTGCAAAGACCATATGTACGATGAAGTGGACAGTATGCTTATTAGTGTAAACGTACCAAAGGATTTAATGGATGTGTCAAACGGAAGATTACGTCGTGTAGAACAAATTAATGACACCAAAACCTACAGCTGGTTTGTGAAAAACCCAATTAATAATTATGGTGTTAATATAAACATTGGCGATTATGCTCATTTTTCTGAAGTTTATAATGGACAAGGTGGTTTTTTAGATATGGATTATTATGTATTAAAAGACAACTTAGATAAAGCTAAAATCCAATTTAAAGATGCGACAAAAATGATGAAAGCCTTCGAGCATTGGTTTGGGCAATATCCTTTTTACGCCGATGGCTATAAACTTGTAGAAGTTCCCTATTTAGGAATGGAACATCAAAGCTCGGTTACCTATGGCAATAAATACCAAAATGGCTATTTAGGGCGCGATTTATCAGAAACAGGTTGGGGATTAAAGTTCGATTTTATTATTATTCACGAATCGGGACACGAATGGTTTGCAAATAATATAACCGATAAAGACATTGCCGATATGTGGATACACGAAAGCTTTACAGCCTATTCCGAAGGTTTGTTTTTAGATTATTACTATGGTAAAAAAGCCGCGGCCGAATATGTCATTGGCACTAGAAAAAAAATTATAAACAATAGTCCAATTATTGGAACATATAACGTGAACCATGAAGGTTCGGGCGATATGTACTACAAAGGAGCCAACATGCTCCATACCTTACGTCAACTTATTAGTGATGATGAAAAATGGCGACAAATACTTCGCAAAATGAACCTTACTTTTTACCATCAAACGGTAACAACACAACAAATTGAAAACTTTTTATCTGAAGAAACAGACATCGATTTAACAGCATTTTTCAATCAATATTTAAGAACTATTAAAATTCCTACATTAGAATATTCTCTTAAAAATAAATCTTTAAAATACAGATGGACAAACATAGTTGAAGGTTTTGATATGCCCATTCAGGTTTTAATAAACAATGAAGAATCTTGGATAAATCCTTCTTCCGAATGGAAAACATTAGAATTAAATTCAAAAAATCCTAACTTTGAAATAGATAACGATTTTTATGTTTATTCAAAAAAAATATAATCTTTTTGAAAACACCAGAGTTATATTTTAAAACGCATATTGAATGGCGCAAATGGCTTCATGAAAATTATAAAAATTATAAAGGAATACATTTAATATTTTATAAAGTTGAAAACAAAGAAGCTTCTATGCGTTGGGAAGATGCCGTAAAAGTAGCGCTTTGCTATGGTTGGATAGATTCTACCGTAAAAAGTTTAGGAAACGGAAAGCGCCGACAATACTTTTCACCAAGAAACCCTAAAAGCGTTTGGAGTGCACTTAATAAAACATATATTGAAACCCTTTTAAAGGAGAATTTAATGCATAATTCGGGGTTAAAAACCATAGAAATAGCTAAAAAAAATGGTAGCTGGACGGCTCTGGATAATGTTGAAAAAGGCATTATTCCAGATGAATTACAACGCGCGTTTCATAAAAACCCTCAAGCTTTTGAAAACTATAATAATTTTGCACCATCCTATAAAAAAGGGTATTTATACTGGTTAAACCAAGCCAAACGAGAAGCCACTATAAAAAAACGCATAACTGAAATTATTCAGTTATGCGCTAATAATATTAAAAGTAGAGATACTAGATAGCCTTAGGCTTTATCTTAATAAAATAAATTAGACTCCATAGTTCGCTGGTTAATAGAACTAGTAAACACCTGCAGCATGCGTTTTGCTATACCTGTCCAACCAAAATTACGTCGTGCAAAACGAGCACCTTCTACAGATAGTTCATTACGCATTTTAGGATACAATAAAGGCATAGCCATCATAGCACCAAATTCAACAGGTCTATGCGGATCGGCAAACAAAGCCTGATTTCCAAAATCTATTAAATCGTACAATCCGCCATGCACAGTAACAACACTTGGCGTACCACAGGCCATAGCTTCAATAGCTACCATACCAAAAGGTTCGTAACGCGATGGCATAACAAAAATATTAGCCGCACGGTATACATTGGCTAAATCTTCATCTGCTATATAATTTTTCCAGGTTATTTTATCTAAAACACCTAATTCTTTGGCTAGCTTTTTTAGACCAGCAACCCCTTTATCATCTTGCTCAGACTGATCGCCACCAATGGCAGCCACTAATCGCGCTTCTGGACAAAGTTCAAAAACTGTTGGTAGCGCTCTAATAAGTAAATCGTACCCCTTATTATGTGCCATTCTTCCTAAGGCTAAAATATCGGTAGGTTGTATATCATATTTAGCTCGAATTTTATCATTCTCTTTTGTTGGAACAGGGTAAAATCTGTTTTCATCAATTCCGGGAGGAATCATGGTGCAATTTCTAGAAAGCACATCATATTGCTGGGTTAATAAATCAACTTGCGGCAAAGTTGTTGCTACAATATGATTACACATTTGATAAACAAAATATTCCTTTCTAATACGTTCTTTAAACCTATAGGTCTTTTCCATTTCCTTTTCATCCATATCGCTTCCCATACTGTGTTGTTTCCACCACCCTAAAGAATGCGGTGTATGTACGTGAGACACCCCTAGTTCTTCGGCTATTTTTTGTCCAGCCCAACCAGCATCCCAGTAATGAGAATAAACAACATCATATTTTTTGTTATTCTTTTTTATTGCCGCCAAAGTATTGGTTACAAAAGCTTTAAGATGATCGTGCATATCCTCTTTTCTAATAAACTTTTTTCCTCCAAAAGGAATACGCCATACACTATAATTTTCGTGTACATGATCATATTCAGGTTGATTTTCAAACTGTCGTGTTACTAAATCGACACGTTTACCTAATCTACTAAAACGTTCTGCTAACTCTAGAACATAAACGACTTGGCCGCCCGTATCTGGTTTACCTAATTCCGGATTGGCTGCTACATATCCATGTAAAGAGATCATTAAAATTGACTTCATAATTTTATCGTTTTTAGTTTATTATTTCTTAATTATTTTTAAATCGTGACAAGCAGAAATGTATTGCGCTGCAGACCATGCTTGATAGGCTTTTCCCATAGCTTTTCCCGATATACCATGTGCCCATTCATTAAACTCCCATTCTTCATTTAAACCTTCCTTATTAATTAATGCCAATTTATGCAACTCGGAAATGGCCATGTCTCTAAAACCAAGTTTCCCTATAAATTTAACCCAAAAACCACCTACAAAAGGCCAAATTCCGCCGTTATGATAATGGTTTGGTAAATTCAATAAATTAACTGTGTAGTACGATTTCCAGTCGGGATCTCCGGGTGTTACCACAGGGTATACATTAGATACTGGAAAAGGGTCGTTAACCCCAACGCCCAACATAAATTTAAATGTTTGATGCGCCTTTTCCGAGTCTACAGTGCCAAATAAAAAAGCTAAAACGTTACCAAAAACATCACAACGCCAACTAAAATCGAATGGTGTAGTTTGCTGAATTAAATAAGGCGTATCACCCAATGTAAACTGACGTTCGGCAAATGAAACCGATTGAAATAATTTTTGTTGTGTAGAAGGCCAAAAATTTTGCAATATTTCTTTCTTAATCACTTGAGACCAACGAATATATTCTCCTGCTTCATCATAATCACCAAGCATTTCAAGCATTCTACCAAAACACACATTAGAGCGGTACCAGAGAATTTCATCATACAAAATATTGTAACTTCCGCCAAATAAATCGGTCCAATCTCCTGCTTCGGGTATTTCTAATAAAGCATCATTATTACTATCATGAGCGCCAAGCCAACGCATGGTTTCTTTGATATCGGAAATGTATTTACGTAAAAACTTGATATCTTTAGTTACATTTACATATTCGTAAAAAGCAATAACTACCCAAATACCACTATCTATGGAGCAAATTCCCCCTACTCCCGAGTAATCGGGTTGTTTATCTTTTAAACGAACATTGGAAGGTATTTGTCCGTTTCTGGAACTATTCTCGATTAAGGTGACTAAAGTTTGCCTTTGACATTGATGAATTTCTTCATCATCCACTAATGCTAAAGAGCCAATAACCGTAATAGCACCATCTCTTGCCCAAACGCTGTGATAATTTTCATCGGTTCCGTTAGTCACATTATCTTTAATAGAACAAGCCGAAAAACCAAGTGGTGTAATATTCTTTTTTAAAGCAATGATGGCTTTCTCATAACCTTCAAGTATGATATCTAATTTTTCTTTATCATCCTCAGATGCTATACTAATTAATTCTTGCTGAATAATATAATCGTCTGTATGGTCTGTATTACTTTCAACTATGGCTTCTTCAGGTAACACCCCATAATATACTAAGCCTTCAATTACGCCATCACCATAATCCTTTTCGGCATGATAAATTTGTCTATATTTAGTATATTTATAAAGTTCTTCATGGGCATTAGCAACCACTATACCTTTGATGTCCTCCATATCGAACATCGCAGAATCATTACCACTATCCCCTGCTACTAAGGCTTGCGAAGCGCTTAAATTGAGTTTTTTTAGTAGCCACTGTAAGGCATTACCCTTATTGGCCCATTTAGGAAGAATATCTAAATATTGTTCTTGCGAATACACTACATTAATATCCATATTGGCTTTAACAAAAATATTTTCAATTTCTGAAATAACGGCATCGGAAGCATTGTGAAAATAATAACTGCGCTTATAGTCGTGTTGATATTTACTAGGTTGTTCGTTAATAGGTCCGTCAATATTTTGGATAATTTCTTCTACCAGTTCTAAATTCCAACCATCGTCTAAAACATCATTAAATTCTTTAACTACGCATTTTTTGTTATAGTCGTAAATATGAGTTCCTACGCCAGAAATAATATAATCGGGTTTTGGTAATGTTCCTTTTTGAATTAAGTTTATAACATCATCAACTAAACGTCCTGTATTATAAGCAAGAAGTGCTTTTTGTCCCGATTTATAAGTTTGCCATATTTTACGAAAGTTACTTTTATGTGTATTGAACTCTATAAGTGTGTTATCTATATCAAAAGACAGTAGCCTAATATCATGCTGAATTTTATCTGTAGTACCTCCCATAAAAATTTAAAAAATTTAGATTATTAGTGTTTTTAACTCGTTTTTTGTTTAAAATAGCTGTTTTTTGACGAAAAAACAAAGAAAACGTCTCAATTAAAAAAGTTTTCTAAATATATTATCTATTACGTAATTCGATAAGAAATCTAAAAAACAAGGCTATTTATTTTGCGCATTTGATAATACGGTTAAACCAAAAAGACTGTAAGAAAAATGCTTTCTTACAGTCTTTTTTTAATGTTTTTTTTATTTAGCTCAGTAACTTTTTTATAAAAAGATTACCTATAAAATTAAAATATACCAGCCCCAAACAAACTTGGTAATTCATATGTTATAAAGGCACAACAAAATTAATACATCACCCTCCTATTCAACCCTTTTTAATCCTGCCAAATCTTCAATTTTAATATACTTTCCTTTTGTAGAAATTAGATTTTCCTTTTTAAACTGAGAAATAATACGAATGGCAGACTCTGTTGCGGTACCCACAATATTAGCATAATCTTCGCGTGATAATAAAACGCTAAGGGTACCATCGGCATTAACGCCAAAACTATTTTGAAGATAAATTAAAACATCGGCAAGCCTTTTTCTTACGGTTTTTTGAGCCATATTTACAATAATATTATCCGATTCTCTTAAATCTCTTGCCATCACTTTTAGCACATCTAAAGAAAACTTAAGGTTATTTTCAAGATCTGCCATAATTTCATTTTTTGGAATAAAGCATACTTCCATATCACATAAGGCCACGGCCTGTAAATTGGAGCACTCGTCTGTTATTAGCGAACGTTGGCCTAGCAACTGGCCTTTTACAACCATTTTTACAATTTGATCTTTTCCGTTTTCACTGAGTTTGGATAATTTACATATACCATTTTTAATGCAATATACCCCATTAATAACTTCACCTTCTTCAAAAATAACTTCGCCTTTTTTTATTTTTCTAGAGGTTTTACATTCCGAAATACGCATTAACTCATCTTTAGATAAAGTCTTCATTGAATTAAATTGTTTAATTATACATTGTTCACATTTTCCCATACCGATTTGAGGTTTAATTCTATTTAAAATATCCTTTTAATGTAAAACTAGAAAAGGAACATCTGTATAATAACTTACTTTTGGAGTTGTAGGGTGAAATAAAATTTTCTGAAAATAGTTTAAATTTTTTGCCAACATCGCAATTAAATTAATTTTATTTTTTTCAACAAAATCCTGCATGGCAATTTCAATATGATTATTAGTTAAGAAATGAAAACTATGCTCTTGGTTATTAAAATAATCATCTAGAAATTCTTTGTTCTTTTTTTGATCTTCATTTAAATCTGCCTTACTATTATTAATATGGAGTGCTCTTACTGCGGCGTGATTTTCTTCCACAATATCTGCCATGGGCTGCAAGGTTTCAGAATGATAAAAAAAAGAAAAATCTGTTGGAAAGGCTATTTCTTTTAGGTTTATATATTTGGCATTTTCTGGAATAACTAAGGTGTTACATTTTACTTTTGTAATAACATTTCCTGTATTACTGCCAACAGCCAAATTATGGATATTAGACGCCCCTCTAGTCCCCATAACAATAAAATCTATTTTTTTTTGTTCCACATGTTTTCTAATAGAATTTATTAAAAAATTTTCATCTATAACAGGATAAAATTTATGGTTTTCATTAAAACAAGAACTCTTAATAATTCGTTCTATGGTGTCGTGTAATCTTTTTTTTGAAGTATTGCCTAAAACATTAGAAACTTCGGTTTCTCCTATATTGGCCATTACTTCTGTATATTTTGGACTTACAGAAGTATCTATGTGCAGTATGTAAAAATTACAAGACGACTTACCGAAAAACTGGAGCGCATACTCTATGGCATTCCATGCATTTTCAGAAAAATCGGTAGGTATTAAAATATTTTTCATGTTTGTTTACTTCTGAATACAAAAGTAAACGCATGATATTTAAAGAAATATGACCAAAATCATAAATCTTCATTATCGCTATATTTTAATGCATATCCTGGAGTTTATTAAGGTCTAAAATTTTAATATTCCGACCTTCAATTTCAATAAGTCCACTGTCTTTAAAACTGGATAAGGTTCTAATTAAGCTTTCGGTTGCTATTCCAGCAACACTAGCCAAATCGTTACGTGAAATTTTAATATTATCTTCTGGATTTCTATTGAGCTTTTCTGCAAATTTTAAGATGGTATTTGCTGTTCTTTTTTTAACCGAGCTATAGGCCATTTGCAATAAATGCTCTTTAACATCGGTGAGGTTTTCTGTTAACAGCTGAATAAGCTCTAGAGTAACTTGATGATTGTTATTAAGCACTTCTTTAAGCGCACTTTTAGTTACTCCTATTAGAACCGTTTCTTTTATAGCGGTTGTAGATTCTTGATATGCTGTATTTTGAAGAAATGATGTGTACCCAAATAAGTCGTCTTCTTTATATAATGCTGTTGTTAAATCTTTTCCTTTTTCGTCAAATTTATGCGATTTTACTAAGCCTTTGGAAATTAAGTAAACATAATTAGAATTTTGTCCTTCTTCATAAATGGTTTCACCCTTACCGTATTTAGTAACTTCTCCATTATCATCAAAAAAATTTTTTAAATCGTTAAGTGTTCTAATTTCAGGTTCATTGGTACCACCTTTAGTTTTTTCTTCGTGCAAATCTTTTAAAATAGAAGCTTTTGCCAGCCTACTTTCTATAGCACTAATGAGTTCTCCTTCATCAAAAGGTTTTGTAATATAATCATCGGCTCCTAAATCCATGCCTTTTCTTACATCTTTACGCTCTGTTTTTGCCGATAAAAATATAAATGGAATATGTTTTGTAATTTCATTTTTAGATAAAGCTTCTAAAACACCGTAACCATCAAGCTCAGGCATCATAATATCGCAAACAATAATGTTAGGTAAATACTTAATTGCCATTTGAACGCCAACCTCTCCGTTTGGAGCTGTTATCATATCATAATCAGACAATTCAAGTAATTCCGCTGTGTTTTCTCTTAAAACAACATCATCTTCTATCAATAATACTTTATTCATTATTCTACTTTATTTTGCATTTTTATGGTAAATATACTTCCTTTATTTTCTTCACTTACAAAACTTATAGTTCCTCCTAAGTTTTCTAAATGGCTTTTAACAATATTTAATCCAATACCTGTTCCTTGCACTAATAGAGCATTCTCTGCCCTAAAATAACGGTTAAATATACTTTTTTGATCTTTAACAGGAATACCCATACCGTTATCTTTTATACGAAAATAGGTATGCGTATTATCTTGTTTTACATGAATATCTACAATGGTGTTTTCAGAGGAATATTTTATAGCATTATTAACCAAATTCGATAAGGCTAATTCTAAAATTTTCTCATCTTGATATAATGAATAATCATCGATGTTTTCTGGATAATTAATTTTTTGCCCGTCTTTTAAAAGCATATTAGCATTGTAAACCACTTCATTAACTACTTTACTAACCTTAAAGGTAGTAAGTTTATAATTCATTTTTCCGGTTTCCAATTTTTCAATCGATAGAAAATCGTTTAAAATGTTATTTAAGTAATGTACTTTATCCGAAATAGTTCTTATATGCTTATCTCGCCGTTCCTGCTGTTCGGTTAATTTATATTTACTTAATAGCATAGATGATGTTAAAATACCACTTAACGGGGTTTTAAACTCATGCGAAACTAAAGACAAAAACTTCGTTTTCAATTCGTTAAGTTCTTTTTCTTTTTTAAGCGCATTACTAATTCTATTTTGTGCTTCAATACGTTTCTTTATTTCTTGGTCGCGTTGAAGATTTACTATTTTTAACTCTTCAACCATATTACTTAACTCGTTTGTTCGCTCCTTAACTTTTTGTTCTAACTCGGTATTTAATTCTAACAATTCCAGTTCTTGCCGTTTTCTTATTGTAATATCGATAACGAGCGTCATTATAAAACTTTCACCATTAATTTCTAAGGGGTTTAATCCAGCCTCTAAAGGAAATATGGTTCCGTCTTGACGTCTTCCGTACAAATCTCTACCACGCCCCATTTTTCGGCTTTCTTTATTTTTCATAAAACCATCAAAATGACTACCGTGATTTGCATGATAACTTTTTGGTATTAAAATATTGAGGTGCTGATTTAATAAACCTTCCTTAGTGTACCCAAACATACTTTCGGATGATTTATTTGTTGCCACAATTTTTTGATTCTTGTCTACAACAATAACACCTTCTGAAACAGCTTCAAAAAGTACGTTAAATACACGATCATTATTTTGGAACATTGAAAACCTATTTTAAAATTTTAATTTAAATACTAAATTCAGTAACAATTAAAAACAAAATTTCTCTAAATTGCTTATTTTTATACTGTTTACCTATAATAGATCTAAATTTTTGTTTTTTGTAAAAATAAATAAAACATGACAAATATCATATTTAAAAGACAGTTGATTTATGATTTTTGTATGAGGTATAAATGAGCAAATTTAAATGAGTAAAACCCCATGTTTTCACTGCGGTCTAGACGCATCTGAGGCTAATATTACGTATGATAATAAATCGTTCTGCTGCAATGGTTGCAAAACTGTATACGAAATATTTTCTACAAACGATTTAACGTGTTACTACGATTTACAAGCCTCTGCCGGCGCTAAACCTAGCGATATTGAAGGTAAATACAACTTTCTAGACAATCCTAAAATTGTTGAAAGCATCTTAGATTTTAATGATGAAAAAACGCAAATAGCAACCTTATTTATTCCGCATATTCACTGTAGTTCTTGTATTTGGATTCTTGAAAATTTAAATAAATTAAATCCATCTATAAGTTCTTCTATTGTAAACTTCGGAAAAAAAACCGTACGAGTTACCTACAATAGCGAAACTATTTCTTTAAAACAATTAGTTAAACTTTTAAGCAGTATTGGATACGAACCATTTATAAGTTTAGACGATTATAGTGTTGGGAAAAAGAATGTAGATCGCTCTCTAATTTACAAATTAGGCGTTGCTGGTTTTGCCTTTGGAAATGTGATGTTTTTATCCTTTCCGGAGTATTTCCAAGTTACCGGCTTTTGGATTGAAACCTACGCTCCACTTTTCAGATGGCTTATGTTTAGCTTTTCTCTTCCTGTTGTTTTTTACTCGGGACAAGATTATTTAATATCCGCCTATAAAGGTTTACGCTCTAAAATTTTAAATATCGATGTTCCAATATCTTTAGGTATACTTGTTTTATTTGTAAGAAGTACTGCGGAAATTATCCTAAATCTTGGCACTGGTTTTTTCGATAGCTTAACGGGTCTAATCTTTTTTCTTTTACTTGGGAAATTTTTTCAGCAAAAAACATACAATTACTTATCTTTTGAACGTGATTACAAATCGTATTTCCCTATAGGAATAACCAAATTACACCCCGATGGAACGGAAGAATCTGTTCAAATTTACGATATTGAAAAAGGCGATCGATTATTAATAAGAAATGAAGAATTAATACCTGTGGACTCTATTCTAATAAAAGGAAAAGCAAGAATAGACTACAGCTTTGTAACTGGTGAAGCCGAAGCTGTTTACAAACAATCTGGCGATAAGCTATTTGCCGGAGGAAAACAGTTAAAAGGAAGTATTGAAGTCGATGTTTTAAAAACTGTAGAACAAAGTTATTTAACCCAGCTATGGAGCAACGATGTGTTTAATAAAAACAAAGAAGATCGTTTTACAACGCTTACCAATGCCATAAGTAAAAAATTTACCATTGCGGTTTTAAGCATTGCTTTTCTAGCAACAGCGTATTGGCTATTTGTCGATTCATCAAAAGCATTAAATGTTTTTACAGCCGTTTTGATTATAGCTTGCCCTTGCGCCATTGCTCTGGCTGCGCCTTTTACTTTCGGTAATCTACTACGTATTTTTGGTAAATTAAAATTCTACGCAAAAAACGCATCAGTTATCGAGCAGCTAGCAGCTATTAACACCATTATTTTCGATAAAACAGGAACCATTACAGCCAATAAAGAAACCGCTATTACCTATGAAGGTTCTAACCTTTCCTCCGATCAAGAGATTCTACTTAAAAGCACCTTACGAAATTCAAATCATCCTTTAAGTAGATCTTTATACAACCTTTTAAATAAACATGATATTGCCACTTTAGATAACTACGAAGAACATACAGGTAAAGGAATTGAAGCCAAACGTAACCAAAATACCATAAAAATTGGCTCTGCTCCTTTTGTTGGCTACACCGCCGAAACGTCCACTTTAAACACCGCCGTTTACGTAAGCACCAATAGTGAATATAAAGGGCGATTTACTTTTTCTAATAAATACAGAAAAGGCTTGTCTAAACTATTTAATAAATTAAAAAAACATTTTGATTTAGTTATTCTTTCTGGGGATAACGCTGGAGAAACAGAAAACTTAACCAAGTTATTGCCAGCAAAAACAAAGCTACTATTTAACCAGAAACCAGAAGATAAACTAGAATATATAAAACACCACCAACAATCGGGAGCCAAAGTACTAATGATTGGTGATGGGCTTAATGATGCTGGCGCTTTAGCACAAAGTGATGTTGGTATTGCTATTTCCGAAAACGTCAACATATTTTCTCCAGCATGCGATGCTATTCTCGATGCGTCAAAATTCAATCATTTATACGATTTTATTAAAGCTTCAAAATCAGCCATAAAAATTATTAGATATAGTTTTTTATTATCCTTAATATATAACAGCATAGGATTATATTTTGCTGTTACAGGACAACTAGCCCCCGTAATAGCCGCTATATTAATGCCTTTAAGTTCTATTAGTATCGTACTATTTACTACGGTTAGCACTAATTTTGTAGGTAGAAAATTAAAAAAACAAAAAAAGTATTCATTGCAATAAAGTTATAAAAAAAACCTTGTTTTTAATAAATAAAAATTGACTTAAAATCTAAAAAACATGACGTTTGTCATGTTTTAGCCAAAAGCTTAAAAGTATTTTTGGCGCGTAACTTCAATTAAGGTATGAGTGTTATATATATTTTACTAACTATTAGCATTATTGTTGCTATTGGTTTTTTTGTGGCGTTTATCGTTGCTGTTAGAAAAGGGCAGTTCGATGATAGCTACACGCCATCGGTTCGTGTTCTTTTTGAAGATGAACTAATAAAAGAAAAAACTAAAAAAACAATTTTAACTAAAAAAGATTAATATTTAATTTATGGAAATGCAACAATTTAAGTACGATAATAAAATCGTAACAAAATTTATTTACGCCACTATTGTTTTTGGGGTTGTAGGTATGTCTGTAGGGTTACTACTTGCTTTTATGTTTTTATTCCCCAATTTAACCGATGGTATTCCTTGGTTAAGTTTTGGTCGTTTAAGACCATTACACACCAATGCTGTTATCTTTGCTTTTGTTGGTAACGCCATGTTTGCTGGTATTTATTACTCGCTACAACGGTTATTAAAAGCTAGAATGGCGAGCGACCTTTTAAGTAATATTAACTTTTGGGGTTGGCAGCTTATTATTGTTGCGGCTGCTATTACATTACCTTTAGGTTATACTTCTACTAAAGAATATGCTGAACTAGAATGGCCAATAGATATTGCTATTACTATTGTTTGGGTTGTTTTTGGTATTAACATGATTTGGACGATATTAAAACGTAGACAACGTCATTTATATGTTGCTATCTGGTTTTACTTAGCCACATTTGTTACTGTTGCAGTTCTCCATATATTTAACAATTTAGAATTACCTGTAAGTGCTTTTAAAAGTTACTCTGTTTACGCTGGTGTTCAAGATGCACTTGTACAATGGTGGTATGGGCATAATGCTGTAGCCTTCTTTTTAACTACGCCCTACTTAGGACTTATGTATTACTTTGTTCCTAAAGCTGCAAACCGACCTGTATATTCTTACAGATTATCTATTGTACACTTTTGGTCTCTTATATTTATTTATATCTGGGCAGGACCTCACCACTTGCTATATACCGCTTTACCAGAATGGGCACAAGCTTTAGGTACCACATTCTCAATCATGTTATTAATGCCATCTTGGGGAGGTATGATTAATGGTTTACTAACCCTTCGTGGTGCTTGGGATAAAGTTCGTATCGATCCTGTTTTAAAATTCATGGTTGTTGCTATTACAGGTTATGGTATGGCAACCTTTGAAGGTCCAATGCTTTCTCTAAAAAGTGTAAACGCCGTAGCGCATTTTACCGATTGGATTATTGCACACGTACACGTTGGTGCTCTAGCTTGGAATGGATTCTTAGCTTTCGGTATGATTTACTATTTAGTGCCTCGTTTATTTAAAACAAAAATGTTCTCTTTAGGCTTAATGAACGCACACTTCTGGATAGGAACTTTAGGCATCATTATGTATGCATTACCTTTATATGTTGCCGGATTTACACAATATTCTATGTGGCAACAATTTAACCCAGACGGCACCTTAGTTTATGGAAATTTCTTAGAAACAGTTACAGAAATTATGCCTATGTACACAATGCGCGCAATTGGTGGTAGTTTATATATATCTGGTTTATTTATCCTTGTTTACAATGTTATCATGACTATAAAACAAGGTAGTAAAGTAGAGGACGAATTAGCCGAAGCACCTGCACTTGAACGCGTTTCTAAAAGACGTACAGCAAACGAAGGGTGGCACACTTGGTTAGAGCGTAAACCTATTCAATTAACTATTTTAGCCACTATTGCTATTTTAATAGGAGGCATTGTTCAAATAGTTCCAACTATCATGGTAAAATCTAATATACCAACAATATCAAGTGTAAAACCCTATACACCATTAGAATTAGAAGGTCGAGATATTTACATCCGTGAAGGCTGTGTAAGTTGTCACACACAAATGGTTCGTCCATTTAGACATGAAGTTGAACGTTATGGCGAATACTCGAAAGCTGGAGAATTTGTTTACGACCATCCATTCCTTTGGGGTTCTAAACGTACAGGACCAGATTTACATAGAGTTGGTGCAAAATACTCCGACAACTGGCACTTTAACCATATGTATGATCCGCAAAGTACCTCATCGGGTTCAATTATGCCAAGATACCCATGGTTAATAACAGGTAAAAGTAGTGAGCTAGACAAATCTTTAACCGAAACAAAAATGGAAGCTATGG
Source organism: Algibacter pacificus (assembly GCF_008033385.1). GTDB lineage: Bacteria > Bacteroidota > Bacteroidia > Flavobacteriales > Flavobacteriaceae > Algibacter > Algibacter pacificus. The sequence continues at coordinate 323,097 of NZ_VOGY01000004.1, forward strand.
TTACTTTAGGCGTTCCATATACGGAAGAAGATATTGCAAAAGCGCAAGAAAACATGCTAAAACAAGGTACCCAAATAGAAGAAAATTTACACCAAGATCCCGATTTTGCAAAAACCTATGAAGCTGATAAAAAATATGCAGCTGAAAACGGTTTACCTTTTATAGAAATGAAAAACAGAGAGATTGTTGCCCTTATTGCATATTTACAGCGTTTAGGAACCGATATCCATGTTAAACCAGAACAAAAATAATAACAACAATATAAAAAAGTCATGCTGAAATTTATAAAATACCACATGGAAAGTATTGACGGTATAGAAATATACCCAATAATATCTCTAGTTATATTCTTTACTTTTTTTGTGCTACTTTTTTGGTGGGTTATCACTGCAAAAAAAGACTATATTAAAAACGTAAGCAATCTACCTTTAGAAACTGAAAACGACGATACATTATGAGAAAACTAATTCCATCTTGGATACGAATTCCCGTAGCCTTTTTAATCATCATGGCTATAACAGAATACTTTGTAGATTCTGGTGAAAAACCAGCTTTTATGGTATATACAGCCGTTCAATTATTTTTAATTTTAGTGCTTTTAATTTTAATAGCTATTGAAGCCGTTCTTGGCGCTTTAGAAACTATCATGCTTCAAAAATTAGATGAAGAAGCTAAAGCTCGTTTCTTAGCCGAACAAGAATTGGGTTATAAATTCACTTGGATAAAAGAAACCTACACCAAATTATTAGGCCAAAAACCTATTGAACAGGAAAGCGAAATAATTTTAGATCATAATTATGATGGCATAAAAGAGCTAGATAATAATTTACCACCATGGTGGGTATACGCCTTTTACATCTCTATTGTGTTCGCCGCTGTATATCTCTTAAAATATCAAGTATTTAACGGCCCCACCCAACTAGATGAATTAGAAACAGAAATAGCTGAAGCTAAAATAGCAATTGAAGAATACAAAAAAACAGCTAAAGATTTAGTAGATTTTAATACCGTTACCCTATTAACCGATGCCGGCGATTTAAAAGCAGGTAAAACCATTTTTGAAACCAATTGCGTGGCCTGTCACATGGCAGATGGTGGCGGTGGAATTGGCCCTAACCTAACAGATAAATACTGGATTTTAGGCGGAGATATAAAACATGTGTTTAAAACTGTATCTGAAGGTGGACGCTCTGGAAAAGGAATGATAGCTTGGAAAGCCCAACTCAAACCAGCTCAAATAGCACAAGTATCTAGTTATGTATTAAGCTTACAAGGCACTACACCAGCAAACCCGAAAGAACCACAAGGTGATCTTTGGGAAGCAGAAGCTTCAGAAACTTCGGAAACGGCCCAAGTAAACTAAAATTACAATAAAACTCACACATTCAAGACCTACAAAGTTTTATTAACCTTATAGGTTTTACAATAACATTTTAAATAAACCTACAAGATTTTTTAAACCTCGCAGGTTATAAATAAAAAAATTGTGGAAACACCAGAAAACGAAGCATTTAGAGACTCCATTGGAACTGTTACAAAAGACGGTAAACGCGCTTGGGTTTTTCCTAAAAAACCCAGTGGTGTATTTTATAAATATCGTAAATATGTAAGTTACGGATTACTCGCCTTTTTACTATTAGCGCCATTTATAAAAATTAAGGGCAACCAGTTTCTAATGTTCAATGTACTAGAACGTCGTTTTAATATTTTTGGTTTTCCGTTTTGGCCACAAGATTTTCATTTGTTTGTAATATCGATGATTATTGGTGTTGTATTCGTGGCTCTTTTTACCGTTGCATTTGGACGTATTTTCTGCGGATGGATTTGTCCGCAAACCATTTTTATGGAAATGGTTTTTAGACGTATTGAATATTGGATTGAAGGCGACCGAGGTAAACAAATGCGTTTAGCAAAAATGCCTTGGAATGCTGAAAAAATAAGAAAGAAAACATTAAAAACTCTTATTTTCACCCTTATTTCCTTTATAATAGCGAATGTGTTTTTGGCTTATTTAATAGGAAGCGATACGTTGATAACTTATATAACAGATGGGCCTGCAGCTCATTTAAGTACGTTAATATCCTTAACCATATTTACAGCAGTTTTCTACTTTATTTTTGCTTGGTTTAGAGAGCAGGTTTGTATTATAGCTTGTCCTTACGGAAGATTACAAGGTGTACTTTTAGACACAAAAACCATTGTTGTGGCCTACGACCATAAACGTGGAGAGGCTGAAAATGGCAGGAAAAAATTCAGAAAAAATGAAGATCGCCAAGCTCTAGGACATGGCGATTGTATAGACTGTATGCAATGTGTAAACGTTTGTCCGACTGGTATAGATATTAGAAATGGTACGCAATTAGAATGTGTAAATTGTACAGCTTGTATTGATGAGTGCGATAATATTATGGAAAGTATTAACCTTCCTAAAGGATTAATTCGTTACGCGAGTGAGGAAAATATTGAGAAGAAAACGCCTTTTAAACTTACCGCCCGAATGAAGGGGTATACGGCAGTATTGGCTATTTTAATAGGACTACTAACGGGTATGTTATTTTTAAGAAATGATGTAGAAGCTACTATTTTAAGGTTGCCAGGTCAACTTTATGAACATAAAGATAATAACATTATTAGTAACGTGTTTACCTATAAATTGGTTAACAAAACAACAGAAGATATTAACGATGTTAGTTTTAAACTGATGTCTCACAAAGGAGAATTGAAATTAGTGGCAACGCATGATCATTTTGTGGTACCAAGACAGGAAATTGCAAAGGGTACCTTATTTGTAGAAATAAATAACTCGGCTTTAACTGGTGATAGAAATAAAATTAGAATTGGGGTTTACTCTGGCGATAAATTAATTGAAACGACAACGGCTAACTTTTTAGGGCCACGAAGTTTTAAATAAAGTAATAACTATATTATTGAACAAGGTCTTGGCTGGTGCGTGCATTAGGGATTGAACGGCCTGTTTGAGCTCCCCGACCAAAGGAAGGGAGCGAGTAGTGAAAGCCCGACCCGTAGGGTAATGACCAAAAGAAGTAGGCTTTAAAATAGTCTACCGTTTGCAATCTTCGAGATTGTGTAAAATGAATAAAAAAAATGTGTTATGAAATTTAATTGGGGAACAGGAATTGTTTTGGCATTTATTGCTTTTATTGCCTTTATTATGTACTTTGTTATTACAATGTTTTCTAGTGATAGGTTTAAAAACGACTTAGTTACAGAGGATTATTATGGCGAAGAATTGCTGTACCAAAAGGATATTAACAAGCTTAAAACTGCTGATAAACTAGCTGAAAATGTTTCTTATTTACGTACCAATGCGGGATTAAAAATTGTTTTCCCAAAGGGTATTGATTATACAAAAATTACAGGAAAAATGTTCCTATATAGACCATCTAACAAACAACTAGACTTTGAAACTTCTTTAAGTTCATTGTCTGATTCCTATTTGCTCATACCTGACAAACGTTTGGTAGATGGTCGTTGGAACATTAAAATAGATTGGCAATATAAGGGAAATTCTTATTTATTTAAAGAATCTATACTTTATTAACATGCTTTTTTCTGCATTTATACTTGGTTTGTTAGGTAGTTTTCACTGTGTGGGCATGTGTGGCCCTATTGCTTTTATGCTCCCTGTGGATCGAAATAATGCGCTAAAAAAAGGACTACAAATTACTGTTTACCACTTTGGAAGATTGCTTGCTTACAGTATTATTGGGTTGGTTTTTGGATTAATTGGTAAGAGTTTATACTTGTTTGGTTTCCAACAGCAACTCTCTATTTTTATTGGAATATTAATGATTTTGGTGGTTTTAATTCCGCAGAAAATATTTAATAAATATAATTTCTCGAAATCTATATACCGCCTTATTTCGAAAGTTAAATCGGCTCTAGGTTCTGCTATGAAGAAAAAAACCATGGATACCTTTTTAACCATTGGTTTTTTAAATGGTTTTTTACCTTGTGGTTTAGTTTATATGGCTGTTTTTGCTGCTATTGCAAGCGGAAATGCTTTAAATGGTAGTTTGTATATGGCTGTTTTTGGTTTGGGGACTATACCCTTAATGACAACTGCTATTTATTTTTCGCAGTTTTTAAAAGGAGCTGCCCGACAAAAAATACAGAAAATAATTCCTATTTTTATTATAGTTATTGGAGCACTTTTTATTCTTCGAGGTTTAGGATTAGGCATTCCGTACATATCACCCGCACCTGTTTACGATGCCGTTTCGGCTGGCATGGAATGTCACTAAAATTTATATTTACTAAAAAAACAATCTCTGTTTAAAAATATAATTTCGCCACAGTGATTTTAAAAAGTATGACGAAATTATATTCATTGTATGACAACAAAAAAATTTAAATTACATTTTTATGGTTAACACGGGTAAGTTGGCATGATTTACAACATCTTCGCCAACACTACCTTGAAAAAAATGGGCTAATCCCGTTCTTCCGTGGGTTGGCATCACGATTAAATCGGCTCCATATTGGGTAGAGAAATTTAAAATACCTTCGTCTATCGTATAATCGGAAATAAAATGCATGTCCTCCATTCGGCTTAAACTTTTTTCCGCTTTTGTAAAAAAGTTAGCCGCCATTTCTTCTAACTCTACAGTACTTTTAAAGTTTTCGTTTGGTAAATTAACATGCACAATATATATTTTAGACACAATTTCTTCAAACATTTTACGTGTGTTTAAGTAGGGTTGTATGGATTCTTCAGTTAAATCACAGGCCAATACAATAACATCAAAATTAATATCTACTTCACTATTTTTTACGACTAGAACAGGAATTTCGGCGTTCCGAACCACACGCTCCGTATTAGACCCTACAAACATTTCTTGTATGCCATTGGTACCGTGAGAGCCCATAATGATAATATCTGCATTATGTGCCTTTGCTACATCATTAACTTCGCTAAAGACTTTAAAATGCTTAATTATTGGGGTTATTTTTAAATCTTTTAAGTAAGGTTTATCTAGAAAAGCTTCGAACTTTTGCTCGGCCAACTTCATAAAGTAGATTACTTGCTGTCCTAATAACTCGTCGGTAGCATTAAGCGCCACGGTAGCCATTTCAAGCATATGTAATACCAGTACTTCGGCGTTATGTTTTTTTGCTAATTTTGCTGCTGTTTTTAAAGCATATTCTGAGTGTTCTGAAAAATCGATAGGTACAAGAATGGTATTCATTTTTATTGTTTTTTGTTATTGTTAATACTAATAAATTTAAACATACAAGATGGTTAAAATATTTTCACACTAGGCTTAAACCGTCATGGAGAACAGTTGTGCACCGGGTTGTTTACGTTGTAATAAAACATCGAAAGCCATACATATATTTCGAACAAAGGGTTGTCCTTTTTCGGTAACTTCAATACTATTCTGTTTTATTTTAACCAAACCGTCTTGCTTCATTTCCTTTAATTGTGCTAAAGCCGCTGGCAACTCAGGAAAGTAAAGTTGCTCACTAGACCAACTGGTTTTAAAACGACACATTAAATTTAGAATATGTTTTCTAATTATCAAATCTTCCTCGTTTAAAATATGCCCTCTATAAACAGGTATAATATGATCGTTTAATAAATTATAATAACTCTCTAAACCTTTTACGTTTTGCGCAAACCCATACCAGCTATCACTTATTGACGACACGCCTAAACCAATCATAGCTTGCGTTTTAGAAGCCGTATACCCCATAAAATTACGGTGTAAGTTTCCATTTTCCATAGATTGAAATAAACTATCGGTTTTTAAGGCGAAGTGATCCATTCCTATTTCATGATAGCCTACTTCGGCTAATATTTTTTTACCTAATTCATACTGCTTTCTTTTTAATTTTGGAGTTGGTAAATCTTCATCATTAAAACCACGTTGCCCATTTCCTTTTATCCACGGCACATGCGCGTAACTGTAAAAAGCCAATCGATCTGGTAAAAGTGCTTTTGTTTTTAAAATAGTAGATTCTACATGTTCTATAGTTTGAAATGGTAAACCGAAAATAATATCGTGACCTACGGATGTATACCCTATTTCCCTAGCCATTTCGGTCGCTCGTTTTACGTTTTCGAAGGGTTGAATTCGGTGAATGGCTTTTTGAACCGTTTCATTATAATCTTGCACACCGTAACTTACCCGTCTAAAACCAACATCAAAAAGCGCTTGCAAATGTTCACGCGTGGTATTATTAGGGTGTCCCTCGAAACTAAACTCGTAATTATTGGCTAAAACCGATTGGTTTAAAATACCATTAATTAATAGTTTTAAATGCTCTGGACTAAAAAAGGTTGGCGTACCACCTCCAAGATGTAATTCTTTAATAATTGGCTTTTCATCCAATAATTCTAAATATAAATCCCACTCTTTTAAAACAGCATTTATATATGGAGATTCCACGCTGTGTTGCTTAGTAATGCGTTTGTTACAACCGCAAAAAGTGCATAAACTTTCGCAAAAAGGAAGGTGAATATAAAGACTAATCCCTTCTTTGGAATTACTTTCTTTAAACGATTTTACTAATGTTTGCTTCCATTTATGCAATGAAAACGTCTCATTATTCCAATACGGAACCGTAGGATAACTCGTGTATCGAGGTCCGGAAACATTATATTTATCGACTAATGAATTGTGCATATCTAACATTTAATATTCAAAACTATAGGAATCCAATCGTTAAATATATGATATATATCATACCAAATCTTGCAAGGCTCTGAATATTGCCTTAACTTTCGACTAAATAAAAAAACTAAAAAAATGAAAAAAATAAGTATTCTTCTATTTGTACTAGCTATAAGCTTAGCGGCTTGCAAAAACGAAAAAAAAGAAAGTAAAACAGAAGCAACTCCAGAAGCTGCAACCGCTGTAAAATATGTAGTAAAACCACAAGGAACCTCGGTAAAATGGACCGCTTATAAAACCACAGAGAAATTACCAGTTGGTGGCGAATTTAAAATTTTAAAATTCGAAAACAAAACAGGTGCAACTCCAGAAGAAGCCTTAAACAATTTAAGCTTTTCTATCCCGGTTAGTAGTGTATTTACTAATGATGCCACCAACACCAGAGACGCAAAAATTAGAGCGTCCTTTTTTGGAGCTATGCTTGACACCGAATTTTTAAAAGGCACCATTAAATATAATAATGGGTCATATTCTGCTGCAATTACCATGAATGGTGTTACTAGCGATTTACCTTTAGACGTAAAAATTACTGAAGAAAGACGTGTAGTTATGACGGGAGTTATGAATTTAAAAGACTGGAACGCCCTTGGTGCTTTAGAATCGCTAAACAAAGTATGTTTCGATTTACATAAAGGATCAGATGGCGTTAGCAAAACATGGGAAGATGTTGCTATAGAAGTTAAAACTTTTTTACGCGAAAACTAAACAACAAAATACCTTTAACTTTTAAAAGCCTGCATGAATCTAGATATTCTAGTCGAAAAATTTAAACAAAAAGACGAAAAGGCTTTTGAAACCTTATACGCCATGTATAGCGAAAGCATGCATGGCGTTATTTTTAACATTGTTAGAAATAATGATATTGCCGAAGAAGTGATGCAAGATGTTTTTATAAAAGCATGGCATAAATCGGACACTTACTCAAGTCAAAAAGGCCGTTTCTTTACATGGATTTTAAACATTGCGCGTAATGCAGCAATCGATAAAACCCGCTCTAAAAACTTTAAGAAAACCAAACAAAACCTTGATGCCTCTTTTTTCGTAGATATAATTGAAGGCCATGATAGCTTAGATGATAAAACAGATGCTATTGGTATAAAAGGCTATGTAAATAAATTGGCTAAAAAATGTATTGAAGTCATAGAGCTACTTTACTTTAAAGGTTATACCCAAACAGAAGCATCCGAAACCCTTAATATGCCTTTAGGCACTATCAAAACAAGAAATAGAAACTGTATAAAAGAACTTAGGAACATGGTTTTAAATTAAAGCCCTGTTCCTAATTAAAACAAAGAAGTTAAAACTGAAGTATTATTTTTAAATTAAAATGGATATTAACGCATACATAGCATCTGGAATTTTAGAGCTTTACGTCGCTGGTTCGCTTTCTGAAAAGGAAAACCAAGAGGTCTATGCGCTTATGCAAAAACACCCCGAAATATTACAAGAAGTTTTAGAAATTGAAGCCGCCGTAATTAAACTTACCGCTGCTACAGCGCCTAAAAACAAAAACCTGATATTAAATAATATAAAAAAAGCTTTAGGTTTTAAAGGAAATAACGATACTAAAGTGATTTCAATCACTAAATTCAACTGGATTACTTATACCGGTTGGGCGGCATCTGTTGTTTTGGCTGCTGGATTACTTTGGACCATAAACCAAAACAAAACCTTACAATCCCATATTAAAGTCGCTCAAGTAAAAGAAGCCTTATTAGAAACTCAAATTGCTAATTCTAAAAATAGTTTAGAAGAAGCACAAACGCTAGTTTCCGTTTTACGAGACGATGCCATTACCAAAATACCTTTAACGGGTCAAGGAAATTTTGCAGACACTTATGCCAAGGTTTATTGGGATAAAAAAGAGCAACGTATATTTTTAGATGCTCAAGGTTTACCAGAACCTCCAGAAGGAAAAGTATACCAAGTTTGGTCTTTAAAACTGAGTCCGCTAACCCCTACCAGCTTAGGAACTATCGATGATTTTGCTACAGATGCTAACAAAATATTCGAAATTGCAAACGCCAACCAAAGTGAAGCTTTCGGTATAACGCTAGAACCTGCGGGTGGTAGCGAAACCCCAACTATGGAGTTCCTTTATACGCTTGGTGTTGCTTCTAGCTAATTCATTAAAACAAAGTATTTACTTAATTTTTATTCCTCCTATGACTAGGAAAAGGGACAGATATATTCTATTCTTTTCATCTTTAATTTATAAACATCTCACTGAATCCAGAATATCTCGGCAAAAAAAAACACCCGATTATATTTCTACAATCAAGTGTTTTACCTAAAAAACCAACAAAATCAATCACTAAATTCCTGGTTCTATCTTTATCCGTTTTAAATATTAATACATCTAAAACGGCTTTTAATTAAAACTTATAACGAATAGACACTTTACTTGAAAAAGGTGTCCCCGGTGTAAAGTGAATTTCCTCAACAGCGGCTGTTTCATTTTGTAAACGCGACGTTGTTGCAAATTGGGTTTCATTCCATTCGGTATCAAAAATATTTTCTATCGACAGACCAAAAGTTAATTTATTGATGGTATAATTCACATTAAAATCACTCACAAAATAGCCGTGAGCTACAATACTATTATCTTCATTTGCTGGTCTATCATCAATATATCTAAACCGAAGTCCTCCAGAAAAACCTTTAAATTTATTAACAGTAAGTCCACCGGTTAAAGTAAAATCTGGCGCTAATGGAATATAATCCTCACCAGCGGCTTCTTCAATACTTCTCGCTTTTGTAAATGTTGCATCAGAATTAAAAAACAACCAATCGTTAATTTGGTATCTAAAACCAAAATCGGCTCCATAACGTCTGGTTCTACCACTGGGTTCCACTATACCTGCATCTCCCACATAAACAAATTCTTGTTCTAAAAACAAATACCATAAAGCAGAATTAACCACTAATTTTGGTGTGGGTTTCCATATATTTCCTAAGTCTACCCCATAGGCTTTGGGTAGCACATTTTCATTGGCATTACTAACCACCACTCTGGTATCATTAGAGTGAAAACCAATTCCCGATTTTAAATACAATTGAAGATTATCCTTCGCTTCATAAAAGAAATTTAGTTTAGGAAGTAAAATGGTTTTATCTTCGGCTAACGAAGTATAGGTTGGTTGTAACTTATCGTTGTACATAAATTTAAAATGCTCTAAACGTAACGCTGGAGCAATGGTTAACTTTTCAAACTCAAACTCTGCATTTACAAAGATATTAGCATTTGTTTGGTTAATATCTCCTAGTTTCACCTGCTCTATGGTCGTTGTTCTGTTTAATGTTTTAGATAGCTCGGTATCATTTGCAACATCATTTCTTAACCCCACTCCTGCACTTAATTTTAAAGGGGTATTCCCTAAATATGTATCGTGAATAAGTGTACTATTAAATCCAAAAATATCACGATCTTCAACTTGTTTAATTTGATCGCCATTTATAGGGTCTTCTAAAAAGAATGTAAAATTAGAGAATAATTCGAACGCTGTATGCGTGTAAAACATATTCGTTTTTAACCTGGTATCCTCATTAATGTATTTGCTGTATTCTACATTTAAATTAGTACGTTGGGTATTCCCGCCCTCAGTATCATCAATAGCGCCAAATCTAGAAATGTTACCGTTATCAACTTCACGTTGCGGAATTTGTCCAGACGCATCCCATCGGCTTGTAAAATGAGAAACCGTTAAACTTAATTTATTATTTAAAGGTGAAATATGCGTGTATTTACCAAATAAATTTAATCTATTAAAATTTTGAGGAGACTCAAAAGGGCCATCGTTTTCCATATATTCCAATGCCACATAAGCATTTTCATTTTTAGAATCGCCTAATAAATCGAACATCCCTAAAGTTCGTAACGCATTAAATTGCCCAATAGACACCGATATTTCACTATCCTTAATATAATCTTTAGTAGAGAAATCTACATAACCAGCCGTATTAAAATCACCTTTATCAGCATAATAACTTCCTTTACCAAAATCTATTTTATCAACGGTTTCGGCTATTAAAAAGTGTAAATCACTATACCCTTGTCCGTGTGCATGCGATACCATATTTACCGGCATACCATCTACAGAAATGGCCACATCGGTACCGTGATCCACATCAAAACCTCTTAAAAAAAGTTGTTCGGCTTTACCTCCACCTGCATGCTGACCAATAATTAAGCCTGGTACTTTTCGTAACACTTCTTGAGACGAATTTACCGGAGCAATATTTAAATCTAATCTAGACATCGTGCTAAGCGCATTTACTTGCTCATTGAGGTGTAATTCTTCTAACTGAAATATTTTTTCGTGGAGTTTAATTTTTAATCCATCAGAAAAAGCAGCATTATTTAAAATTAAAACTTCATTCTTATAACCTAAAAGTCCTACTCTTAGGGAATCTCCTAATTTATTTCCTTCTAAAACAAATACACCATTTGCAGAAGAATGCGCATGTGTTTCAGAACTTATATTATAAATATAAGCAGCTTCTAAAGGCTGATTATTTTCATCAAACACCTCTCCTTTAACACGTTGGGAGTAGCCTAAATTTATACAAAACACGACGAGAAATACTAAAGTATAATTACTCAAATTCATCAAAATTAGTTTAAATATTATTAATTTTTAAAGCCATTATTGGACCAAGTTCAAAAATACTACTATCTAGTTCTTTTCTTACTTTTTCACATTTTTTTAACTTTTTGTTTACCTTATATATTTCAGCTAAATGATACAATACATCAGGTTCCGAAGTTTTTCCAACAACATGCTCCTCCATAATAGACATCGCCTTTTTGTACTTACCTAAATTAAAATAAGACCAAGCCAGTAAATCGTAGGATTGTGGTGTTGGCCGGTTAGTAATTTCGGTTAATGCTATTTCTAAAGCCTTAGCTTTATTCTCATCATCTTCAGCAAATAAAAGTACATTATATTTATTGTACATATCGCCATATAGCGTGTTACTTACGGCTTTTTTATACAAAGCTAATTGCTCATGCTTCATTTTATCATCTTTTAAATATTCAGCAATTTCTGCTTGTAACAAATAATAATCTGGAGATTGATGCGCTTTTACAGCATAATCTAAAATACGTAAGGCTTCTTCTGGATTTTTTTCATAAGAATATACAATCCATGCAATCCCTTTTTTGGAATAAGCATCTTGCGGATCAATTTCTAAGGCTTTTAAATAAAGGTTATATGAGTCTTCTATATTTCCAGCATGCCCATAATAATCAGCTAGATTAGTATATACCCATTTTTTGGTTGCGGGTATATTCGTGCTTTCTGCCATTGTTTTTGCACGTTCCATATATTTGATGGCTGCATCTAAATCGCCACGATGATCCGACCATTTTGAGAGACGAATTAAATAATCGAAATCCGAAAAATCTTTAAATGTATCTAAATACGCTTTAGCGGTATCAAAACCTCCAATTTCTAAATGCACATCGAATAACATTTTTTGTGTACTTTTTAAATGTTCTCCAATATCCTCTGCTTTTTTAAGTAACTCTAAAGCTTCTTTGAATTTATGTTGCGATATATAATTTCTAGCTAATGCCCGTAAATATCCAGAGTTCATGTAGTTTACTGCCCGGTTAGCTTTTAGTAAATTTTCCTCGGCTTCTTTTAAAGATTCTATTTTACCAGTTACCTCAAAAATTTGAGATTGTGACGCTGAAACTTTGACTAAAAAAGGAAATTGATTTGGTGTTTTTTCTAATTTTTCTTTCCAAAATTTTAAATCTTCTAGTGCTAATTCTAAGTTTTTATTATCTCCAACTTCTAAAAAAGCATTGTAATCTTTTGGGGCTGTTATTTTAATATCTTGATTATTGCAGCTGACAAATAAAGAGGCCAACAATACAAAAACCAATGGATTAATTATTTTAGTGATTTTCATGATTTTGATTTTTTTAGGTGTTGTTTTTAATTTGAAAAAAAAGAGGTTGTTTTTTAAGAAGCATTAAACAACCTCTAGATTAGCTTCTACCAAGGAGAGGCTAGATATGGAAATGAGGACAAAAAATCTTTATCGTTTGCACTTACATTATCATTAGATAGTTGGGGGTTTTCAGAAAAATCTTCACCGCCAAAAATTAACAATAACTCAACAGTAATAACATCATCTGCTAAAGCGCGTCCGGTTAAAACATTGGTACCATCGTAAAATGTAGTGATACCGTCTAAGGATACATTTAAAACATCGGTTGCTAATAAACCCGTAAATGTTGCTGCATCAAGCATGAGTGCATTTTTATCATCCGCATTAGCATAAGCAGGACTCAACGCTTCTAAATTAGTTTGAAACATAGATTGAAATGCAGCATTTTGTTCGGAAGGAATGGTAACATTAAAGGCATCTTTACTTGCGCTTGATACAAATACCGTATTAACAGCAGGCCTTCCCATTTGATCTTGTTGCCTATATGTTCCCGAAAAATCAGGTTGATTTTCCATCATTGTATTATTATCGTCGTCTGTAGAGCAATTAAACACTAGACATGATAATGCAAATACGACACTTATTCTTTTTATAGTTTTCATAATTATAATTTTAAATTGTTAGTTATTATTTCTTTTTAGATTCTACCCAAGTATTAATAGTTCCAGAGCCACCAATCATACTTTTTGGAACTTCTACTACAATAGACATCACGTTAGTTCCCGCAAACGTATCGGCTCCTGGATCGTTAAAACCGTTTGCTGTACCTCCAATAATGGCAGAATATTGAGCAAAATCCATAAAAAACGGATCGTCTCTTGGTCCTGCAAAAAAGGTCATACCCATAGTATTCGTTTCGGTTACTGCCGCTTCCCCATAAGCGGTGATATCGACCCAACCTGTATTAACTGCTGTGGTTGCAATGGTACTGTTTAGCCCTGTTTGCGATGGCGCAACGGGACCAAAAAAGTACATTTTCCCATCTCTCGGAATAGCTTGAATAACTAAGTCTTCAACATTATCACCATTGGTATCAATATTAATTTCTACCAATACACTTTCGTCAAAGACCGCATCGGCAGAAGCACTTGGACTAATTAAACCTTGCACATTAGCAACAAACACAAGGTTATTTGTGTTTTCACCTTGAAAGGCATAAAAATCTGTAATATCACTTGAGCCACCTTGTACTGCTGGCGCATCAATATGATCTGCCGCTACAATGAAGAAGCTAGCAGCAGCCACTACCCCAATTCCTAATACTTTTTTTAGATTTTTCATAATTTTTGAAATTTTGTTAATTTTTAAATTCACCATACCTACGAAGAAATAAACAGGTCGGTTTTGTTAAAACTATGTTAAATCAAAAAACTTGTTTATTATTAGATATAAAATTTATCTTTACTCCATATTAAAAATTAATAGAGAATGAACCCATCGGCTTCTGGTTGGATAAATAAATTGCTAATAGATGTTAGTAAAAATGATGTTCTATTTAATTTAAAAAAAGACTGGTTTTACAAATCTTTAAGAGATTCTGGTTTTATATATGGAAGTAATTTAACGGTTGTTGAACATGCTTTTAACCATAAAAACCTAACTGAAGATGAGTTATGTAAAACAAATTTATGCTTAGCATTTTTATATACCCATAAAAAATCGGGCTCTAAAGTTGACTTTGTTGATAGTGTAATTGGGTTTTATTCTGCTATTAAGGAATTAAAAAGTTCTTTCTTTCAAAACCTATTAGGTGAAAAAAAATCGAGCGAACAACTTGAAAAAATAATTAATAGGCGGGTACAAATAGATGCCAATGTTTTAACAAAAAACTTTAATTATTTTATTATAAATGCACTGCTTTATATTGATGTTTTAGCCTACCAAACATATTTATTAGAAAACGGTATTTCAATTTCATATTTAAAAAACTTAGAAGCTGCTATTACCTCTATTTCTTTAGAAGTACTTAATGCAAAAACCACCAAGAACAAATATGACGAAAGTTTAATTAAATTATTTGAATCTTCGTTACGCTACCAAAACAACCAACTTATTGATTACGCTCAGGCTATAGCTATGGTAAAAACCTCTAAAGAAGCCTATTATATTTTAGATATTGCTTGTATGGCCTCGTGGACCGACGCTATAATAGATGATAAAGAATATCAATTTCTTGTAAAATTAGGTCGCGATTTAAAACTTAATAACGAGCGTATTGCACAATCCATTAAAACGGTTAACACGTTTTACACAACCAACAAAGATAATATTGCGCTTTTAAGTTCTAAAAACATTGTACATAGTTTTTATAACAATTCTAGCAAAATGGTACACAAACTTATTACTAGAAATAGTAAGCGGTTGTATCGAGAATTAAAAGACAGTAAAGAGCTTATGATTCTACTAACACAATCTACCATAAGAGATTTAACGAAAGAGGAACAAAAAAAAGTTCAAGATCAATTATTAGACATTTTTAAATCGATTCCTAGCTTAGCTATTTTTTTACTGCCCGGAGGTGCTATATTGCTGCCTTTAGTAATTAAATTTATCCCCAAATTATTACCCTCGGCATTTGATGAGAATAGAATAAAAAAATAGATCCACATTCTTATTTAATTGTAATGACCTATAATACAATTAAAGGTACTGCAAAATATTTAAAAGTCTCCACTTCTATTATTTACAAAAGTACTAGCTAATCTTAGTTAAAAGTAAATTTAGTAATACTGAAAAACAAAAAAACTCCAAGCTATAGCTTAGAGTTTTTATTACCTCTATTAAATAAATAAGGAAGCATATGTGCCAAGGTTATTATGTAACGAGATCTAAATAAGCTGTTTTTTAAAGTTTATATTAAGTTATTATAGATAAATTTCTAATAAATCGGCTTGTGAAGCACTTAGTTTAACAGCCTCTATACTCGCTGGCAATAATAATGTTTCTCCTATGTTTAATGTGTAAATTTTTCCAGAATACGTGATTTCCAAATTTCCGTCAACGCACATATAAATAACGAAAGAGTCTAAATTAGAATAATCTTTTTCCAACTCATTTTCAACCTTGATAAAATTGGTTTTAAAATATGGTGAATGCACCAACTTATTAGCTGTATTCACTTTAGTTTCATAAGGTGTTTTAAACGCGCTATGGTAAGTAAAATCTATGGCATCTAAAGCTAGATCATTATGTAATTCACGCTCTTTACCTGTTGTTGCATCTACTCTATTATAGTCGTATATACGGTAAGTAACGTCGGAAGTTTGCTGAATTTCGGCCAATAAAACACCAGAACCTATAGCATGAATTCGCCCTGTAGGAATATAAAAAGTATCCCCTTTTGCTACTGTTTCATGATGCATAACATTTAAAATGGTATCTTCTTCTAAATGTTTTTGGTATTCCTCCTTATTAATTTCTGTTTCAAAACCAACAATAAGTTCTGCATCTTTATCGGCTTGCATTACATACCACATTTCGTTTTTCCCAAAGGAATTATGACGTGTCTTAGCCAGCTCATTACTTGGGTGTACTTGTATGGATAACGGCGTTTTGGCATCTATAAATTTAATAAGTAACGGAAAATCCTCACCAAAAGCACTATAAACAGCTTCGCCAACAAATGCGCCTTTAAAACTACTAATCAATTGTTTTAGAGTTTGCCCTTTAAGTTCACCATTTAACACCTGAGTTTCATCGCCTTTTACGTCCGAAATTTCCCAAGATTCACCAATACTATTTTCACTATAATCTTTATTGAGTTGTGTTTTTAATTTTTCACCACCCCATAATCTGTATTTGTATAGTGGCTCGAATTTTAAAGGATAAAGTTTCATTTGATTTGATTTTAATTTATTTTTTGGATGAATTTCGTTCAATTAAATGTGCATCTATTAATATGGTATGTTCTGGTTGAGCCCAATCTTTACTTACTATATGCTTCAAAACTAATTGAGTGGCTACTTTTCCAATCTCAAATCCAGATTGGTCAATAGTGGTAAGTGAAGGTTCTATAATTTCCGAAACGGGTTCGTTACTAAAACCAACAAAAGCTATAGTTTCTGGTATTTTTATATGCTGCTCTTTTACATATTTCATAGCACCGATAGCGGATAAATCGTTTGCTGCAAATACACCATCAATAGGAATATTTTTAGTTAATAATTTTTGCATGCTAATATAACCATCTTGCTCCATAAGTCGAGAACTATTAACATATTCTTCGTAATAAATAATACCATATTGCTTTAATGCCGCTTTATATCCCTCAAATCTGTTTTTATAAATTTCTAATTCTTGTGGTCCTGATAAATGCACTATATGTTTACAACCTTGCAAAATTAAATGTTCAGTAGCATCAAAACCGCCTTTAAAATCATCAATGAGCACATTACTAAATCCTGAAATATCGCAATGTCTGTCAAAAAAAATAACTGGTATTCTACTATTTTTTAAGTTTTCTAAATGGTCGTAATTCAAGGTTTCCATTGAAACCGAAATTAATAAGCCATCTACCCTGTTTGCAACTAAACCGTCTACTATTTTTTTTTCACGCTCCAACTGTTCTAACGACTGGCAGATAATAACATTATATCCCGCTAAATACGCGGTTTCTTCAATACCTTGTATAGCCGAAGAAAAAAAATGACGAGATATCCTAGGCACCACAACCCCTATAGTGTTTGTAATATTTTTACGCAAATTAGACGCCAACATATTACGCTGATAGCCTAATTCTTGTGCCTTAGATAAAACCCTAACTTTTGTGGCTTTTGTTACTCTAGGACTATCATTTAAGGCTCGAGATACCGTAGAACTATCTATCCTTAAAGCCTTTGCAATATCGTGTATAGTAGGTTTATTACTCAATAGTGATTAATTGAAAAAAATGCGTTTAGTACTCACAAATATAACAAAATCCAATCGATTGTATTTCGATTAAATTTATTATATTTACGTCATAAAAACATTGCAAATTTTATTTAAAAACTAGATATCATGAAAACCAATTATGAAGTACGCTATGCAGCATCACCACAGGATGTAAAATCGTATGATACTACAAGATTAAGAGATGAATTTTTAATTGATAATTTAATGTCTCCAGACGAAGTTAATTTAGTGTATTCTCATTACGACAGATTTATTTCTGGTAGTGCAGTTCCGGTAAACGAAGCCTTAACACTTGAATCTATAGACCCTTTAAAAGCAGATTATTTTCTTGAACGTCGGGAATTAGGAATCATTAATATTGGTGGATCGGGCACGGTAACGGTTGATGGCCAATTATTCCATTTAGATAATCGCGAAGCTTTATATGTTGGTCGTGGAAATAAAGAAATTGTTTTTACTAGTGCATCTAGTGACGCTCCCGCTTTATTTTATTTAAACTCTACGCCTGCTCATAAAGAGTATCCAAACAAAAAAATTGGAATTAACGATGTTGAAGTTGTGGAGTTAGGAGCGCCAGAAACCGCAAATGCAAGAACGCTTAGAAAATACATAGTAAACAGCGTTGTCGATGTTTGCCAATTACAAATGGGAATGACCGAATTAAAAACAGGTTCTGTTTGGAACACCATGCCAGCTCACGTACACGATAGAAGGATGGAAGTTTACTTCTATTTTGATGTACCAAAAGACCAATCTGTGTGTCACTTTATGGGGCAACCTGAAGAAACACGTCATATTTGGATGCAAAATAACCAAGCTGTTATTTCACCCGCATGGTCTATACATTCAGGTTCTGGAACAAGCAACTACACTTTTATTTGGGGCATGGCCGGTGAAAACTTAGATTATGGCGATATGGATCATTGCAAAATAACCGAATTAAAATAATAAAAATGTCAATAAACTTATTTAATTTAACAGGAAAAGTAGCCCTTATTACAGGGGGTACTCATGGTTTAGGACAAGCCATGGCTGAAGGTTTAGGTAACGCTGGTGCTACTTTAGTTATCAACGGGGCATCATCTCAAGACAAACTAGACACGGCCGTAGAACACTATAAATCTCTTGGCATTAAAGCTTCTGGATATCTTTTTGATGTTACAGACGAAGCTCAAGTTATAAAAAATATTGCCGCAATTGAAAAAGAAGTTGGCAATATTGATATTCTAGTAAACAACGCTGGGATTATTAAAAGAACACCTCTTGAAGATATGGAGGTTGAAGATTTTGAAGCTGTAATAAAAGTAGATTTAGTAAGCCCGTTCATTATGTCTAAGCACGTTGTAAAAGGCATGATAAAACGTAAAGAAGGTAAAATAATCAACATCTGCTCAATGATGAGTGAACTTGGCCGAAACACTGTTGGCGCTTACGCGGCGGCAAAAGGAGGCTTAAAAATGTTAACTCAAAACATGGCAACAGAGTGGGCTAAACACAATATTCAAACTAATGGTATTGGTCCTGGATATTTTGCAACCACGCAAACGGCTCCAATTCGTGTAGATGGCCATCCTTTTAACGATTTTATCATTAACAGAACACCTGCTGCACGTTGGGGAAACCCAGAAGATTTGCAAGGCGCAGCTATATTCTTAAGTTCAAAAGCTAGTGATTTTGTTAATGGGCAAGTGGTTTATGTAGATGGTGGCATTCTTGCAACTATAGGTAAACCTTCTAATGAAGATTAATTTAATTAAAATATGATGCATAGAAACAAATTCTTAGTTGGTATACTTTGCGCTGCTATTCTTTCTTCTTGTAATCAAAAAGAAAACACTAAAGCTATTGTTGTAAAAAACACTTTAGATTTTGAAAAAACTTTTGAAACAGTAGAGTTAACCAGTGCTTTTTTAAACGTAACCGACCTAAACACCGTTGGTATTCGCGATACTGAAAACGATGCTTTACAAGTAACGCAAACCGTAGATATTGATGGAGATGGCACGATGGATGAAATTTTATTTCAACCTAAAATTGCTGCAAATTCTGAAAAGATATACGAAATTGTAACCATTACGGAAGCCGAAAAACCAAAAGCTAAAGACCTTTGCTATTCACGCTTTGTACCAGAACGTACAGACGATTATACTTGGGAAAACAATAGAGTTGCTTTTCGTGTTTACGGACCTGTAGCACAAAAAATGATTGAAGATGGCACACCTGGCGGCACACTCTCTAGTGGTGTTGATGCTTGGTTAAAAAAAGTAGAATATCCAATTATTAATAATTGGTACAAAAAGAATGCTATTAAACGTGGGGCATATCATGAAGATTCTCCAGAAGGCCGTGATAATTTCCATGTAGGTGTTAGTAGAGGTGTTGGTGGTATTGCTGTAAAATCGGACACATCATATTATACCTCTAAAAACTACACCAAATGGAGAACCATTACCACTGGCCCTCTTAGAACTAGTTTTTATTTAGAATACGCCAATTGGAATGCTAATGGAAAAACGATTAAAGAATCAAAAGTTATTAGCTTAGATTTAGGAAGTAATTTCTCTAAATTCACCACCCATATTGAAGGTACAGACACTATTTCTGCTGGTTTAACCTTACATGAAAAAGACGGTAAAGTTAACGGCAACCAAGCACATGGCTGGTTAAGCTACTGGCAACCTCATTTTGAAACAGAATTAGGTACTGCTATTATAGCTCCAAAAGGCACTTTTTTGGGTTTTGAAACATACGACACAAACCAAAAAGATTTAAGTAACGCGTATGCACATTTAAAAGTGACAAACAACGAAGTGGTTTATTATTCTGGTTTTGCTTGGAGTGAAAGTAAACAATTTAAAAACCAACAAGAATGGGAATCTTATTTAGATAAGTTTTCAAAACAAATAAATACACCTTTAGAAGTCACTTTGAAGGAGTAATTTTTCCTCCAAAGTTTTTATATTTAAAAAAAAGTGATTATTTTTTCTTTTAAAATAAAGAAAAAATAATCACTTTTTTTTGCTTAAATATGGTGTGTATTTTTATAAAAAATAATTAGCCATTAGGGTATCCTGTTTTACTAATTAACTTAACAAATTTTATTGTTTTTTTTTAAAGTTTCAACCTAAAAAAGAGTTATCTTAAACCTCATCTTCCTTTTTCCAAATAATCTTCATTTAAAAATTAAATTTGTAATAAAAATTGGATTTACTAAAAACTAGAAAATACAGCAAAAAAAAACAATCCTTAATAAGTATTTTAACCATAATAATAAGTGCATTCTTGTGCTTTTTATTAGTAGATTATATAGGGTATAGAGCTGTACCCCTCATTCTTCTATTAATTGTTTCTGTTAATGCGGTTTTATTTGATATTTTACCAGTAATGCTCTCTGCTTTATTAAGTGCTTTAATATGGAATTTTTTCTTTATTCCCCCCATTTTTAACCTCTATGTTGGCACACCAGAAGACGGACTTATGTTTTTAATGTATTTTGTAATAGCCTTAATAAACACTGTTTTTACCTATAAAATTAGGGAAATAGAACAAAAAGAAAGAGACCAAGAAGAAAAAGCCAAAGCTATAAAATTATACAACACATTACTTAGCTCACTCTCACATGAACTAAGAACGCCAATATCAACGATTATTGGAGCCATTGATACTATTAAAGATCATAAAACAACACTTTCTGAAAATAATAAAAATGAACTTTATTCTGAAATTGAAATTGCTAGTTTTAGATTAAATAGACAGGTAGAAAATTTATTAAGCATGAGCCGGCTAGAAGCAGGCTTTATTCAACCCAAAAAAGATTGGTGTGATTTAAATGAGCTTACTTTTACAGTTATTAGGAACATTAAAGACGAAACCATTCCACATAAAATTGAATTCAATCCAAATGAACATTTACCTTTAGTTAAATTAGATAGTGGACTAATAGAGCAAATTATTTATAACATTATTCACAATGCAACCCAATATACGCCAAAACATTCTACAATAATAATTAAATTAAGTCGCAGCGAAACGGCATGTAATATTGAAATTTCCGATAACGGAAAAGGATTCCCAAAAAATGAAATAAATTTTGTTTTTGACAAATTTTACCGCGTAAATAACACCTCGACAGGAGGAACAGGCCTAGGGCTATCCATTGTTAAAGGTTTTTCTGAATCAATGAACGGAACTGTTAGTTTAGAAAATTTACCGCAAGGTGGCGCAAAATTCAGCATTAAAATTCCTTGCGACTTTTCAAAAAACACTAACTTTGAATATGAATAAGGCTGAAATACTCATTATAGATGATGAACCCCAAATTAGAAAATTACTTCAAATAAATTTAGAAAGTAATAACTATAAAGTAATTCAAGCAAGTACAGGTAAAGAAGGCTTAGCTTTATCTGCAAATCATTTACCCAACTTAATTTTACTAGACATTGGCTTACCAGATAAAAACGGGCAACAGGTATTAACAGAATTAAGAGAATGGTATAATAACCCTATTATTATACTCTCTGTACAGGATAACGAAACGGATATTGTTACAGCACTAGACCATGGTGCAACCGATTATTTAACAAAACCATTTAGAACAGGAGAGTTACTAGCTAGGATACGCTCTGCAATTCGACGAAGCCAAAATACGAAAAACATAACCAGCATTATTTGCGGAGATATTGAAATTAATTTGGTTACACGCCAAGTGAAAAAAAATTCTGAAACCATTAAACTCACTTCAACAGAATATAACTTATTAGCTTTATTTGCTAAAAACGAAGGAAAGGTTTTAACTCATCAATTTATTCTCAAAGAAATTTGGGGCTATAGCTACCAAAATGAAACACAATACTTAAGAGTATTTGTAGGCAACCTGCGAAAAAAATTAGAAATTAACCCAAATAATCCGCAACATTTTATAACAGAAAGTGGTGTAGGCTATCGCTTTCAATAATCTTTATAAAATCTTTATACAAAACTACTAAACCTTAATTTTTTACTTATACCATTCACCAGATCTTTGTAGTATAAAAATATTACAAAATGAAATGGGATTTTTTCTATGATGAAACTGAAGGTAATGCCAACAGTACTATTAAAGATTGCTATAAGGATATCCAGCTTGTTACAACACCAACAATACTAGTTCTTTTAGTGACTACTATTTACTATCTACATTAAATTTTTACATTTCTAAAATTTAATTTAAAAATGAAAAAAATCAACAAATTACCTATTAGTAACAACAACAAAAATAAGCAGAGTAAATGGGGGCAAATTAGAAAACAATACCGTAAATTTCAAATAACTCTATCGCCACAACAAAACTTATTGTATGGTTTTTTATGCTACATTTTAATAGGTTGGCTCTTGCTATGCTTACCTTTTACACATAAGCAAACAGCTACAGTTCTGGATAACTTATTTATAGCAACATCGGCAGTTTCAACAACAGGCTTAGTGCCTGTAAGTATCTTTGATACCTATAACGGGTTAGGCCAACTTATAATCATGTTACTTTTCCAAATTGGTGGTATTGGATACATGACGTTCACTTCATTTGTATTACTATCCAAAAAAAGCCCGCTAACACATTGGCATCAGCGCGTTTTAAATGCGGAATTTTCAATGCCCAAGGGTTTTGAAATAAAAGACTTTTTAAGATCTGTAATTATATTCACAATAATAATTGAAACTTGCGGTGCTTTATGCTTTTACATAGGATTTACGCAAGCAGGTGTTGAACACAATTTCGCTATTTGGAGCAGCATTTTTCATAGTGTATCGGCTTTTTGCACGGCAGGATTTGGTCTATATAATGACAGTTTTGAGCAGTTTACCAACAATGCCTTTATAAATACTACAATTTCAGTTTTAGCAATCTGTGGATCATTAGGTTTTATTGTTGTTACCGACTTGTGGAATAGAGTTTCTGGTAAAACTAAAGCTGTTACATACACTACTAAAGTAATATTTGGAATTATTACGAGTTTACTTACTATAGGCACTTTTATGATTTATTTTTTTGAGCCATCATTAAATTCCTTTGGAGAAAACAAACTAATGGTTTCATTTTTTCAATCTATGAGTGCACTAACAACTGTTGGAATTAATACAGTTCCTCTAGGTAATTTCTCTTTAGCTGTTATGCTTATTGTAATTTTTCTTATGTATGTAGGTGCTTCTCCCTCTGGAACGGGAGGAGGCATGAAATCTACTACGCTAACTGCAATAATAGCTATTATCTGGAATAGAATTAGAAACAATAAATCAGCTACTTTTTTCGGGAAAGTAATTCCTCCCGAAAGGCTTTATGTGGCAACGTCAATCTTTATCCTTTATACTACTGTACTTTTTATCGCTACCTTTCTTTTGGCTTTAACAGAAAATTTTTCGCTTAATCAAATACTTTTTGAAACAACCTCGGCTATTGGAACAGTAGGCCTAAGCACGGGTATAACAGGAAGCTTATCTTCTTTAGGAAAAATAATTTTAATTATCACCATGTTCATTGGACGACTAGGGGTTTTAACTTTTGGCTTAGCCATACTTTCGAGAAGAAAGGTCAATAACACAAAAGCTAAAACATGTGATTTAGCCATTTAAAGAAATTTAGAGCTCTTTTAAACTTTTACTAAAACAAGCACCTGTATAAAAAACATATATTTACATCTTTTTATATAGGTACTTATAAGGTTATAGCACAGATAAAAACTGTTATAAAACTAAATGATACACTTTTTACTCGTTATATTTTTAAAGACCTAAACAAAGTTTTTAATTGCGGACTTGACGGTCTTGGAGCATCGGCATCTACCACCTTTCCTTGTGGATCAATTAAAATAAATCTTGGTATGCCTGTAACCTTATAAGCGGTTACAAAAGATCTATCTTTTTTCGCAAATAACTGCACACCAGCAAGTTTTTTTTCTGCAATCATATTTTTCCATTTGGTATGAGCATTTTCATTATCTATAGAAATACTTACAAACTCAATATTTTTACCGTGATAATCTTTTTCAATTGCTTTTAAAAATGGTATTTCTGCTAAACAAGGCGCACACCAAGTTGCCCAAAGATCTATATAAATATATTTTCCTTTTAAATCATCTAAGGACGTGCTGCCACCATTATAATTTTCATAATCTATAAATTTTGGAGAATCCTTCCCGTTTAAAGCCAATAAAACCCGCTTTTTTCCATACATGCTTTGCAGTTCTTTTTCTAAACTTATCACATCATTTTCTTCGCTAGTAATAAATGAAGGCTCCAAACCCTTAGTGTTTTTTAATAAGTCTTTAAAAATTCGACTACTTGCTTTTAATTTATCATTAAAAGCAGTTTCGTCCAGTTTAAACATGGCATCAATATCAAAAACCTCTTCTAATAGCAACGCTTTTTTAGCTAAATAATTACTAGCCTCAGCGCCTTTCCCATCAAAATCTATAGTTTCATCAAAAGCTTTAGTGTCTAAATTCATATTTATATCAAACCCATTTTTTAAATATAAACGCGCTTGCTCTGCACCATCATATAAAAGAAAAACCCCAGGCTCAACCTTTAAGGTATCGGAAAAAGTGCCATCGGGATTCACTTTAATCACTTTTGAAAGTTTCCGATTTCTCACCACTAAAGAATCGGAGTTTTTATTTGTAATAGTCCCTGAAAAGGTTACAAAATTTTTCGATGTTTCTTGCTTGCAAGATGTAAACACCAGTAATGCGGATACTAAATAAATAAAATGCTTCATTTGTTATTTTTTAAATTTTGAAATTCCTTCTTGTAACCAATGACGATAGGCATCGACATCTGGTGTATAACTTACCGGATCTAATAAATTATTTTCATTATGATCCATTAACACATAAAATGGTTGGGTATTCGCTTTGTATTTTATCGTTTGAAGTTCGCTCCACTTCTGACCGATATACTTTAATTTTTTACCCGGTTTTAATTTAGAATCGACCACCTCTCCAGCCTCCAATGGGCGTTTATCATCCACATAAAGCGATATTAACACCACATCATTCTTTAAAATATTGAGTACTTCGGGTTCTGGCCACACGTTTTGTTCCATTTTTCGGCAGTTAACACAGGCCCAACCCGTAAAATCTAACATCACTGGTTTGCCGACTTTTTTAGCGTAAGCCAAACCGGTATCATAATCGTTAAACGCCAAAATATCGTGAGGCGCTAATACATGAGCCCCTTCGGGTATAACGGCATGGGCACTGGCTACGCCACCTCCTAATTTTGTAAATCCAACCCCATAAGGCGATTCGCTATAATATTGCGGTGGTGGGAATGCGCTAATTAAATTTAATGGTGCGCCCCAAAGTCCAGGAATCATATAAATAGTGAAAGTTAAAACTACCAAACCTAAACCTAATCGCCCCACTGAAATGTGTGGTAACGGCGAATCATGAGGTAACTGAATTTTCCCAAAAAGATATAAAGCTAAAGTTCCAAAAACAGCAATCCAAATAGCGATAAATACTTCGCGTTCCAATAAATGACTTTGCATTACTAAATCGGCTTGCGATAAAAATTTAAAAGCTAAAGCCAATTCTAAAAATCCTAAAACCACTTTTACTGTATTTAACCAGCCCCCCGATTTTGGTAACGAATTTAACCACCCCGGAAAAGCCGCAAATAAAGCAAAAGGCAAGGCTATAGCGAATGAAAACCCTAACATCCCAATAATGGGCGCCAAACCGCCTTTGGATGCCGCTTCCACCAACAAGGTTCCTACAATAGGCCCTGTACAAGAAAATGATACAATAGCTAAAGCCAAGGCCATAAAAAAGATGCCGATAAGTCCACCGCGATCGGCTTGAGAATCGACTTTATTCGCCCAAGAATTTGGCAGCATAATTTCGAAAGCCCCTAAAAATGAGGTTGCAAAAATAACCAGTAATAAGAAGAAAACAATATTAAACCAGACATTTGTAGCGAGTGCATTTAAGGCATCGGCTCCAAATATTCCCGTTACCGCAGTACCTAAAAGCACATAAATAACAATGATACAAATACCATAAATAATGGCGTTTTTAATACCAACGGCTTTATTTTTACTTTGTTTGGTAAAGAAACTCACCGTCATAGGAATCATAGGAAAAACGCAAGGCGTTAATAAGGCCGCAAAACCAGATAAAAAGGCGATAAAAAAGATGCCCCACAGTCCTTTTTTAGAACTAGACTCGGTAGCATTGACTGCCGTATCTTGTACTTTTTCTGAGGTTACCGCAACGGCACTATCATGAGCTGCTGAAATTTTAAAACTTAAATCCACTTCCGTAGGTGGTAAACAACGCGAATCATCGCAGACCATAAATTCTACAAAGGCGTTAATGGAGGAAACGCCTTCTGTAAGTCTTACTTTTTGTTTAAAGGTCGCCGATTTTTCGAAGAATTTAATGCGCATCCCGAAAACAGGATCGTCAATGGTGTGTCCGGCTTCTTCCGAAGTATTCCCCACTATTTTAAACAGACCTTCACTATCATCATAAGTAAAAGTGGTTGGTATAGGGCCATCTTCAGGGACTGTTTGCGAATACAAATGCCAGCCCGACTCTATATTGGCTTTAGAAATTAATAAATAATCGGTATCCGATAATTTTTCTACAGATGTTTCCCAAGTTACCGGATCTAAAACTTGAGCTTGGCTTAATAAACCAAATAACAGTGTAAAAAACAAAAATATATGCTTCATGTTTTCTAATTAATGATAATGTTCACTACAGTCTCTAAATTTGATATTACTTTCAAAAAAAAAGTTATATTAAACATTTATTTTAATTTGCTTTCCATAGTAAAAAAAGGCACCTAGTAAAAAAACTTACTCCTAAACACTAGGTTAAAACTAAGGTATTTTACCTTCTTCTTTTGATGAATTCTGCTTAATTTTCAATTAAAAATTGAGGTCATACTTTTCTTCTTAACACCACATTAAATTGAAAAATATAGCAAGTATACTATATAGAGTAAAGAATAAGCAAATACCCCTAATAAAATTATGTTAAAACTTTATATTGAAGATATAGCTATAGTATTACAATTTTATTTCAACCTGAAATTTACAATATTTTAAAAGAAAAACAACAGCCTCCAACAATGAACATTTTTAATTTATAAAAGACTAAACCTTAAGACACCATAGGTGTTCTTGTTTAGTTAACAAACGAAACATGCACCAGATGAAATTGAAAAAAATGATGGATGTCAATAAATCATATCAATTATTTTATTGAAATGATTAAAGTCATATAAATTTAGCCTAAAGAATGCCAACTTTGCATTATCAATCAGACGAAAATTTTATAAAAATGAACGATCGGGTTAACACAAAAAAGGACAAATTATTCATAAAATTAGTTGTTCTAGCCTTAGTTGTGCATACTATTTATGTACCAGCACAAGCACAAAACCTAAGCCTCTCGGAAGCCCTAGAAATAAGCTATTTCAACAACAACAAAATAAAACAATACCACGAGCGCGTAGAACAAAAAATTTACGAAGACCAAGCAGCCAAAGGCAACTTTTTACCGTCTATAAATCTATTGGGTGGCTATACCTACCTTAGTAAAAACATCCAAGTGAACAGCTCTCAAATCTCAAGTTCTTTAGATGAATTAGGCGGTAAATACGGTGCTGCATTTGTAACCGCTTATGGCGATCAAATAGGACTTTCGGGGGTTAGTGCCGAAAGTGTTTTCAGTACGCTAACCAGTGTTTTAGGACAATTTCCATCCTATCCCAATATGGAAATCGACAACCAAAAATTCCCCACCGCCGCATTAGTAGCGACCCAGCCCATATTTACTGGTGGAAAAATAATAGCTGCTAAAAAATATGCTAAAGCCGAATTGAACGCCGCAACTATAGAACTCACTCAAGTAAAAGACGACATTGCCAACGAACTTATTGAACGGTACTTAAACTTGGTTCTTATAAAACAAGTGGTAAAAACCCGTGAAGACGTTTATAACGGCATGCTAAAACACCAAGAACAAGCCAAACGAGCAATTCAATTAGAAATTCTCCCCAAACACGTGCTATTACGAGCACAGGTTGCGGTGGCCAATGCCCAAAAAGATCTAAATAACGACAAAAACAAAGAAGCTTTAGCCCTTATGGCGCTGCGTACCACCATGAATGTACAAGACACCGTAGCCTTTAAAGTTATGGATAGCCTAACTTACAAACCCCTTGACTTAGATTTTGAAGCCTTGTTAAATACCGCTTATGATAAACAACCGGTTTTAGGTTTAATTAACCAAAAAGAAGCCATGGCCAAACAAGCTCTGGCTTTAGAAAAATCTAAATTCATGCCCAATATAGCCGCATTTGGTAGTTATAATATGATGCGTGACGAGCTTTCCATTATTCCTCCTAAATTTATTGTGGGTGTGCAAGCTCAAATAAACCTCTTTAATGGCTTTAAAGATTTCAATCAGTTGAAATCAAAAAAACACTTAAAAAAAGAAGTTCAAAAAGCTAAGGAATATGCATTACAGCAAATTCATTTATTGGTGCAATCCAACTATATAAATGCTATCAACCAACAAAAACTTTATAACAGCCTTTCGGCCACCGTGGCTTTGGCTAAAGAAAATTTACGAATAAATACCAGACGATTTGAAGAAGGCCTTGGAAAATCTATCGATGTGATAGATGCCTCACTTCTTTATGAAAAATCGAAAATAGAGCAATTAGCCGCCTTAAACGATTACTACCAATCTATTGCGAAACTCTATGCCTCCATTGGAGAACCCGAAAAAATAATCCCTTTGATCAATTAATAAGCCTCATGATGAAAAAAGTATATATAACCCTAGTCATCCCTATATTACTCATTGTTTTTGCTATTGTTTTCTTTTTTATTAAAGCCAACACCGAAGCACAAATTGTTTATTCCGGTATGCTAGAAACCACCGAAATTAATGTCGCCTCCGAAATTTCGGGGCGCGTGCATACGCTACTTGTAGAAAAAGGCAGCGCGGTAAAAGCAGGTCAACTATTAGCCACCTTGGAGCCCGATATTTTAAACGCCAAAAAAGGACAGGCACAAGGGATGGTTAACGCCGCAAAATCCTTGTTCAATAAAGCGGAATACGGCGCTAGGAAAGAAGAAATAAACGCACTTCAAAACCAATATCAAATGGCTAAAAGTCAGTTTGATTTTGCTGAAAAAACATACAAACGTTTTCAATCCCTTTACGCCGATAGTATTATTTCTAAACAAGAAATGGACGAAGTTCAGTTTAAATACGACGCTGCTAAAGAACAAATGCAGGCAGCCAAATCGGTTTGGGAAATGGCTAAAAAAGGCACCAGAAAAGAAGATCTTAGCGCAGCTTATGGCAGTTACGAAAGCGCTCAAAGTGCTTATCAAGAAGTAGAAGCTTTTTATGATGAACTTCAAATTGTCGCCCCAAAAGCCGGAATTATCAGTAATCAAATTGCCGAAGCTGGAGAAGTAATGGCGGCGGGTTATCCTATTGTTACTATACAAATTCCAGAAGATATCTATGCCATTATGAATATTCGAGAAGATCAGCTTTCCGAATTTAAAATGGGTCAAATCTATAAAGCCAAAGTGCCTGGCTTAAACCAGGACAGTGTAGAATTTCAAGTGACTTACATCGCACCCATGGCCGATTTTGCCACTTGGGTTCCCATTAAAGCCAAAGGCGAATACGAACTCAAAACCTTTGAAATTCATTTAAAACCTCTGGATCGTATTTCAGAATTAAGACCCGGAATGTCTATTCAAATTTACAAATAAAACCATGTTAAACCACTGGGGAACATATCGGGTTTTTAAACGAGAACTGTGGCGATTAGCGCAACAAAAATCGATACGAAACCTTTTTATCATCATGCCATTAGTCACGTTTTCCTTGCTAGGTGCAATCTACTACAAAGGCGCATTACGCGAAATCCCAATTGCTGTTTACGATAACGACAACAGCACGTTAAGCAGAATCTATATCCGGTCTTTAGAAGCCTCATCGACCTTTAAAGTCTCTCATTATCTCACATCGGAAGACGTTATAGAACAAGCCTTTGTAAAACATCATGTGGAAGGAATCTTTTACATTCCAAAAGATTTTCATAAAAACGTTTTAAAAAAAACACCGACAAGCATACAAGTATATACCAACTCGACTAACATTGTGTTTGGTAATTTAATCTATCGATCGGCCGTACAAATCACCCAATTAGTAAGCGCTTCGGTGCTGGTAAAACGTATGGCACCTTTAGGCATAAACCCCAGTAAACTGGCAGGCACCATACTTCCTATTCCTGTAAACACCCGCGCCATAGGCAATCCACAATACAATTACAGTTATTATTTAATCCCAGGCTTGTCTATCGTACTCTTACAAATGATTGTGTTTATGGCAGCCTCCAGAGCTTTTAATAATGAGTGGAGCCAAAACAGCTATCACAGCTTAGTTGCGGCATCCAAAGGTCGTATATCGACCATGATTTTCGGGAAGTATGTAGCCTTATCCGTGTATAGTTTTGGCCTCTGTGGCTTTGTTTTAGCCATCCTGTTTCCGGTATTTCATATTCCTATTTATGGGCATATCGGTTCCTTAGCGCTCTTATTATTTTTACTTA
The DNA here is from genome assembly GCF_008033385.1 of Algibacter pacificus. Taxonomy (GTDB): domain Bacteria; phylum Bacteroidota; class Bacteroidia; order Flavobacteriales; family Flavobacteriaceae; genus Algibacter; species Algibacter pacificus. The sequence continues at coordinate 354,281 of NZ_VOGY01000004.1, forward strand.
TTAGCGCCAATATTTTTCTTGGTTTCGGTGTATCGCTACTCTTTAAAAAAGAAGTCATCGCCCTCGATCTCGCTATTATTTACAATTCACCAGCCTTTGTATTTAGTGGGTTTACCTTTCCTATTTGGGCCATGCCTTGGTTTAACGCGCAGTACGCCAATATGATACCTTTTACCCACTTTTTAACAGGCTTTCTTAAAATTTATCAGCTGGACACACCCATCCATTTTATATGGCCCGAAGTTTGGAAATTACTCGTTTTTGTAGGCTTCGCTTTTATATTGATTATAGCCGGAATAACCCTAAACAGAACCCTTATGTTTCCTGTTGAAAAAAAACCTGCGTTATGAATCTAAAAATAATATGGCAATTAATACAAAAAGAAGCCCTTTTAGTCTTAAATGACAAAAGTATCTTTCTGGTATTATTTGCTGCGCCCATTTTTTACTTTTTTTTAATGGGATCTACCTATGTTAAAAAGGATGAAGAAAACGTTAGTGTGGGGGTGGTCGATTTAGATCACAGTCAAAGTAGTCGGGCCTTTTTAAATAAACTGAATGCCACTCAAAAAGTCAACCTCAGCCATACCTATACCAATGCCTTAGAAGCAAAAAATGGATTATCACGTTTTGACGTCCAAGGCTATATAAACATCCCAAACGGTTTTGAAAAAAAACTACGAAGTAAAGCTCCTTCACCTATTGGCTTGGTACTAAACAACACACGCTTTTTACCGTCCAATGATATTAATAAAGCCGTGAACCTGGTGGCTTTAGATTACGCCCAAGACTCTCGAAAAGCCTTTTTTAAATCTAAAAACATCGCTCCGGAATTGGCAGAAGACTACGCCGACCCGGTATCCATAGCCGTCCATGCGGTATATAATGCCAATAATAATTACGGCGACTTTTTATTACCCTTTATACTCTTTTTAATTCTGCACCAAATGCTTTTTATTGGTTTAGCAGAAAGTGCGGCATCCGATCATGAACAAAAAGCTATAAAACGGGATTTTCAAACCAGTAAACACAACGTGCTCAATTATATCATCGGAAAAACAAGCCTCTATTTTATCCTATTTATGGCTTATATTTTGTTAGTCTTTTTAGTGGTTTTCCCCATTTTAGACTTACCGATACAGGGCAATTTATTCCAACTTATTGGCGTAACCACCCTATTTTTAACAGCCACCATACTTTACAGTTGGTTTTTTGCCTCTTTTTTTACGTCGCAACTTCGAGCCATGGAAGTGGTCGCCCTAACCTCCTACCCTATTTTTTTAATTACAGGCATCACCTGGCCTATAAATCAAATGCCGTTGTTTGTGCAGTATATTGCTAACCTTATTCCGTTAAAACCCTTTTTTGTTATTCTGAAAAAATTGGCACTAATGGGTACCGAGACATCGTTTTTTTATACAGATATCATCCAGCTTTTCGGCTTACTTTTAGGCGCTTATCTTCTCGTGTATTTTAGATGCCGTTATTTACAAAAAACCATCGCCGACGATACAGCAAAACCAGTACCCATACTAGAAAACAGCCCTAATTAATTCAGTTTATACGATAGCATAAGTCCACCGCGATAGGGAAACCACTCGCCACTTTTATTATATTTAATAGCGCCATCACCGCGATCACCCGTTTCCCTATTATAACCCTTATAAAAACCCTGATGCATACCTCCACCAAGAAAAAAATCGAGATTAACCCGATGGCTTATTTTTTTTTGAAACCCAATAGTAGCTCCCAAGGTATACCCAACCCCCTTTTGATAAGCACTATTTTTTCTAAAAAACTTAGATAACTTAAAGGTCGTCCCTCCAAGGTGAGCACCTGCATACCATCCTTGAAAACGTTGCTTAAAATAATACCGATACTCAGGAGTAATTATTAAAAACTTTAAAGGCGATCGATTAATAGATTCCCAAAACGAAGCTATTGCATCTATCTGAAATGTCGATTTCGCCCCCAAACTTGTTTCCACACCAAAATGCGGCATTCCAATTAAAAGCGTTGCCGCATTTCCTTTAATATAGGTTTCTTTATTATTCTGGGCATATCCCATTATAGTTCCTAAGCTCAATAAAATGACAAAAACACCAACACGATAATTCATAAGCATCTTTTTAATATTTATTTTAAAAAATACAAATCTAACATTTTTTCCTACGCGACACTTCAAAAGATAAAACCAATAAAAAAACCGATATATCTATCATGTACTATTTTATTGTCATAAAATTCTTCCATAAACCAACCTGCAGTGCTTCCCGATTAAAGTATTTTAAAATACAGATACCCTTACATCTCCATAAATTAAACAACCATTTACATCCACTATAATCGATAAAACACCTAATTAGTTCGATAAGTCAATTTTTAATAATTTATTCTTACAAATTTTAAGAATAATCTAAAAAAGAATTTTTTTTTAGTTTTATTCAAAAAAACCTTTACTTTCGCAATGTTAAAAACAACTAGATTAATAGCTAAAACATAATTTAATAATTGAAATTAACATCAAATTTTTAAACCCCTAATTTAAAAACTTGAATTATAACAAATCAATTATTGAATTATTAAAATCTTGATTGCTAGTCTGTGTTTAGATAGCTCTTGTAAAAAAGAGTTCCCTTGCGCATTTTGGCATCATGATATGTAATATAACATTCAAATAAACTGTATGCAGTTTATTACCATACCTTTTAAAAGGTCAAAAAAGTGTATGTATGGTGTTTGTATTATAACCAAGGCCTAGAAGTTTTATTAGTATGCATAGCATACTAAAATTTTAGTTTTATTAACAACAGATGATAAACCAACCAACCAATCACAGGGATAATTATATAAAATTCCTGTTCATTTTATCCTCTTACGAGGCGATAATTTAATCTATCAAAAAATGGACTGGAACGTTATATATGTAAAATCCCGAACGGAAAAGAAAGTAGAAGCGGCCTTACTAAAACTAGGGATAAAAGCTTACTGCCCCCTTGTTACCGAAACCCACCAGTGGTCGGATCGAAAAAAAAAGGTGCAAGTTCCTATTCTCAAATCTTATGTTTTTGTTCAACCCAGCGCAAAGGAACTTGATATGGTTTTTCAAGTACCTCATGTGGTGCAATATTTATTTTGGCTTGGTAAACGTGCCGTGGTTAAAGATCACGAAATTACAACAATGCAAAACTGGTTAAGTACATCTACCAACATACAACCGTTAGTAGAAACGCTACAACCAGGCGATCATATAACTATAAAAACAGGTCCTTTTAAAGGTAAAAAAGGATGTGTTAAAGAACTAGGAAAAAATAGAATCCAAATTTTACTTTTGGATTTAGATATAAAAATTACTTTAGACCGGAATTAACCCGTTTAAAGTAATTTTTTTTTACCTCTTACTGAACTCAAAATGGGACTCAGGAGGCGAAGCCGTGCAAAGCGGGCAGTATTTACGTAAATAACTAGCCGAACAATAAAAAGTAAAAATGATACAAAAAGTAGCATTTATCACTGGGGTCACCGGACAGGATGGCGGATATTTAAGCGAATTCTTATTAAAAAAAGGATACATCGTCCATGGTTTAAAACGACGATCATCTTTATTCAATACTGATAGAATCGATCATTTATACCAAGACCCACATGTAGAAGAACGTAATTTTATTTTACATTACGGTGATATGACGGATAGTACTAACATAATCCGACTAATTCAAGAAATTCAACCGGATGAAATTTACAACTTAGCCGCTATGAGTCATGTGCATGTATCCTTTGAAGTTCCAGAGTACACAGCTAATGCCGATGGCGTTGGTACACTTAGAATTCTTGATGCTGTAAGATTATTAGGTTTAGAAAAGAAAACAAGAATTTATCAAGCCTCAACCTCCGAGCTATACGGTAAAGTACAAGAAGTACCACAATCGGAAACTACTCCATTTTACCCACGCTCGCCATACGCTGTTGCCAAAATGTACGCCTATTGGATTACGGTAAACTACAGAGAGGCTTACGGCATGTTTGCCTGTAATGGTATTTTATTTAATCATGAATCTCCTATTCGAGGCGAAACTTTTGTAACCCGTAAAATTACTAGAGCCACCTCTAGAATAGCCTTAGGTTTACAAGATAAACTCTATTTAGGAAACTTGGATGCTAAACGGGATTGGGGGCATGCCAAAGATTATGTACGCATGATGTGGATGATTCTTCAAGCCGAAGAAGCAGAAGATTGGGTAATTGCTACCGGAAAAACCACTACCGTTAGAGATTTTGTAAAATTAAGTTTTGCCGAGGTTGGCATTACTCTAGAATTTAAAGGTGAAGGCGTTAACGAAAAAGCATACATTAAATCCTGCGATAATGAAAACTATCAATTAGAAATTGGTAAAGAAGTTTTATCTGTAGATCCAAAATATTTCCGACCAACCGAAGTGGAATTATTTATTGGAGATGCTAGCAAAGCCAATAAAAAATTAGGTTGGGAGTGCCAATACGAACTTTCAGATTTAGTTAAAGACATGATGCAAAGCGACTTACACGTTATGCAAAAAGATTGCTATTTAAAAGAAGGTAATTACCAAACCTTAAATTATTATGAATAGTATGGATAAACAAGCCAAAATATACATTGCTGGCCATAGAGGCATGGTAGGCTCTGCGGTTTGGCGTGCCCTCGAAGCTGCGGGTTACACCAACCTTATTGGGCAAACCAGTGCGACACTCGATTTACGTAACCAAGCTGCCGTACAAGCCTTTATAGAAAGCACAAAGCCAGACGTAATTATAGATGCCGCTGCCAAAGTCGGGGGTATTTTAGCCAATAGTCAACATCAATTTGAGTTTTTACTAGAGAACATGCAAATTCAAAATAACCTGATCGATGCGGCTCACAAACAAAACGTGTCTAAGTTTATTTTTTTAGGAAGCTCTTGTATTTACCCTAAACTAGCTACGCAACCTTTAAAAGAAGATTATTTACTTACAGGCCCCTTAGAACCTACTAACGATGGTTACGCCATTGCCAAAATTTCGGGTGTACGTTTATGTAAAGCCATACGCGACCAGTATCAAAAAGATTTTGTTAGCCTAATGCCTACTAATTTATATGGTCCTTTTGATAATTTCGATTTAAAATCATCGCATGTATTACCCGCTATGATTCGTAAATTTCATGAGGCTAAACTTAATAACAATGCCACCGTAACCCTTTGGGGTAGCGGTGCGCCTATGCGAGAATTTTTACATGTAGACGATATGGCCAAAGCCGTTGTTTTTGCTTTAGAAAATAGCCTGCCAGAACATTTATATAACGTTGGTACCGGTACCGATGTTACTATTAAACATTTAGCCGAAACCGTACAAACCATTGTAGGACACACTGGCGATATTGTTTGGGATGCTACCAAACCCGATGGTACACCTAGAAAACTTATGGATGTCTCAAAAATGAAGGCTATAGGTTGGCAAGCTACCACACCTCTAGCTCAAGGTATTCAAGATACTTACAATTGGTTTCTTTTAAACCACGACTCGTATAAAACAATCAAACTATAACTCCTTTCTATTATACCAATAACTATGACAGATACCGCCACTTCATCAACCTTAAAAACAAAAAAAATAACATCTATTTGCTGTATTGGCGCCGGTTATGTAGGCGGGCCCACTATGGCGGTCATGGCTCAAAAAAACCCAGATATTAAAGTCACCGTGGTCGATTTAAACCAACAGCGTATTGCCGATTGGAATGCTAGTGATTTATCGAAGTTACCCATTTTTGAACCTGGACTAGACCAAGTGGTGGCCGAAGCCCGAGGTCGGAATCTATTTTTCTCTACAAATGTAGAGGATGCCATTGACGAAGCTGATATGATTTTTATCTCGGTAAACACCCCTACTAAAACTTACGGAAAAGGAAAGGGTATGGCAGCCGATTTAAAATATATCGAATTATGTGCCCGCCAAATTGCTAAAGTGGCCACCACCGATAAAATTGTAGTTGAAAAATCCACCCTACCCGTTAAAACAGCGCAGGCTATAAAATCAATTTTAAACCATACCGGAAACGGGGTAAAATTTCAAATCTTATCCAATCCGGAATTTTTAGCAGAAGGTACGGCCATGACCGATTTGGCAAATCCAGACCGGGTGTTAATAGGTGGCGATCAAACCGAGGAAGGCCTACAAGCCATTCAGGCTTTAGTAGATGTCTATGCCACTTGGGTGCCGCAAGCACACATTTTAACCACCAATATATGGTCGTCCGAGTTATCTAAACTCGTAGCCAACGCCTTTTTAGCACAGCGCGTTTCCTCTATCAATGCCATCTCCGAGCTTTGCGAAGTTACGGAAGCCAATGTTGAAGAAGTGGCTAAAGCTATTGGTATGGATTCCCGTATTGGGCCTAAATTTTTAAAATCCTCTGTAGGCTTTGGAGGCTCTTGCTTTCAAAAAGATATTTTAAACCTGGTTTATATTTCTAAATCTTTAGGGTTAACACAAGTTGCCGATTACTGGGAACAGGTGATTATTATGAATAACCACCAACGCACCCGCTTTGCCAACAATATCGTATCTACACTTTATAATACCGTATCGGGTAAAAAAATAGCCTTTTTAGGTTGGGCCTTTAAAAAAGATACCAACGATACCCGTGAATCTGCCGCTATTTATGTGGCCGATAAATTGATTGACGAGCAAGCCAACATCAGCGTTTACGATCCTAAAGTTCCGGCTGCTAAAATGCAAGCGGATTTAAATTATTTAAATACCAGAACGGAAGCCGAAAACGCCAATTACCTGGAAACAGAAACCGACCCCTATAAAGCTATCGAAGGTGCTCACGCCATTGCGGTACTGACCGAATGGGACGAATTTAAATCCTACGACTGGCAACAAATCTACGATAGCATGAGTAAACCTGCTTTTGTTTTTGATGGACGTAATGTTTTGGATGCGGCAGCCATGAAAAGTATTGGCTTTCAGTTTAAAGGAATTGGGAAAGATTAGAATAAGTTAATAAATCATTTTGATATGATTTATAAAAAAGCAACAAAGTATTGTGTTTGGACAATTACTTTACGGGAGCTAAAAAAAGCGAAGTATTAAAGATTTTGAAAAATAAGCGTGTCTTTTTTACAAATAATTTAGAAGAAACTAATTTCGATGTAGAAATTGTTTTTATTTAAGTAACTACGTCTATGATAGATAGATGTTCTGCTGATTTGCAGTATTTATTTACGATAGCAAAACTGATTTGGGAAACCATTAAAAAAAATGATTGTAGTAGGCAGATCTAAAGTTCCAATTGGTAACGCAGATAAAATAGAAACAAAAATACAGGATACTTTTGACGCTTATGGGATAGCTATTAAATTTGATAAGGTATTTAACCCAGAGTTTTTAAAAGAAGGAGTATCTCTCTACGGTTTTATGAAATCAAACTGTGTGGTAATTGGTACAGATAACGAGTATGTTAAAAAAAACTAGAATTAACGAATATTCTTACATCAAATTTAGAATTGTTTGTGGAAACAAAAAATGAAAATAAGGTGTTTGTTGAAATACAATTTAATTCAAGATTTAAAGAACAAAATAAATATCTTTCAACCTTTAATAATCGTGTTGTTTTTGCAGAGGGATTCCTATTAAATCAAAGGAGCGGTTACTTTAAGAGATGTACGAAGATAAAATTTAATTTTATAAATACAATATTTTAGATGGCATCATATAGGTCAATAATGAAATCCAGTGGATTAATTGGTTTAGTTCAAGTTTTTCGACTTTTTTTTGCGTTATTACGCAATAAAGTAGTAGCAATTTTGCTGGGTACTGGTGGTTATGGTATTTGGGGGTTGTATCAAGCATATATAGAAATGATATCTTCGTTTTCCACCCTAGGAATTGGACAAAGTGGAGTTAGGGAAATAGCTGCGAATAAAGGAGATCATAAGTTGCAACTAACTTTAATATATATTATTAGAGTATCATTATTAATTATATCGTCTATTATATCAGTAGTTTGTATAATATTTTCTAAAACTATTAGCAAATCCCTGTTTAATACAGAAGACTATTACCTGGGTGTTATTGTTGTTTCTATCGTGATAATTTTTAATTCCCTTTCAAACGGTCAGAAAGCAATATTGAATGGGTTAAGGGAAATTAAATATTTAGCTATTAGTCAAATATATGGAGCTGTATTAGGCTCTTTAATCACTATTGTGTTAATCTATTTTTTTGGCTTACAGGGGATTCCATGGGGTTTGTTTGTAGTTGGCTTACTTTCTGTACTTTTTACATGGTACTATTTACATAAATTAAAATTAGAAATAGTTAAGCCAGATATTACAGTTTACAAAACAGAATTTAAAAAACTTATAAAAACAGGTTTAGGATATAGTGGAGCAGCAATTATATCTACTGTCACTGTTTATTTGTCAAGAATTTATTTAAACGATGCTTTTGATTTAAGTGCAGTTGGCATCTATCAGGCAAGTTGGACTATTTCAAATATGTACATAGGAATTATTTTAACTGCAATGGGAATTGATTTTATGCCAAGAATTATGGAGTTTATTGATGATGATAAAAAAATAAATTCTTTAGTTAATGAACAAATGGAATTAGGAGTTTTAATTGCTAGCGTAGGAGTTGTAGCGGTTTTAGCCTTTTCCTCTTTAATTCTTAACTTGTTATATTCTGAAGACTTTGTTATAGGGAGAGAAATTATTAAATGGCAAGTTCTAGGGGTGGGTTTAAGAGTCTTAGGATTTCCTTTTAGTCATGTTTTGATGGCTAAGAATAAACCTTTAATTTATGTAATAATACAAGCAATTCATTTTGGTTCAGATTATTTACTTTTAATCTTTTTTTCTAGCCATTTTGGCTTTGATGGCTTAGGTGTAAATTATTTTGTTGCTTATATTTTATATTTAACATTATCTTGGTTTTTGTGTTATAAATTAATTGCTTTTAAACCAAGTAAATTATTGTATAGGATAATGTTTTACACATTTATATTTATATTAATAACTTGGTTGGGTACAACTTATTTACAACGCTACTACTCAATTGGATTTGGCTGTATTATGCTTATATGCACATTATTTTGGGTTAACTATAGTTTGAATCATTATATGGGCATTAATTTTATTCAATTTTTAAAAAGTAAAATAAAAAAGAGAACATAAAACATCTACATTCATGAATACAAGGAAGTTGAAAAAACATTTGCCAGCTAGTGTAATTAGTTTTTTAAAAAAAATACAGAGTATTAAACTGTTAAAACAATTAAAAGTATCCTATAATTATGATCTTAAACGTTATTCAAAGCATTCGGACACGTTGAAGACTGATTCTTCATCAAAATTAATCGGTAAAATAATTAGAAGATATCATGTGATAGAGAAGGGTTTAACGATGCCAGATACTAGATTAGGATTTGGTAAAGATAGATTAATCAAACTAATAGAAAATTGTATTGACTATGTTGAAAAATATGGAACAGAAGATATTCAAATTAAACATGCGATTAGTGTGATTTTAGAGTATGAATTTTTTCATAGAGCTATGAATTTTCAATTAGATGATAATTTAATTTATGAAATTAATAGAGTCAAGAATTTAGAAGTTACTTCAAATATTAGTGAACAAAGAAAGGAAAGTAAGGATAGTTATTTCAAGTATACAAATAGTTCATTTAAAGAATTTGCTTTATCTAGATCAAGTATACGTAATTTTACGGAAGAGGAGGTTTCTTTAGATGTTATTAAGAATGCTTTAGAGTTAGCCCAATCAGCTCCCTCAGCCTGTAATAGGCAGTGTTGGAGAACCTATGTGTTTACGAATAAAAACAAAATGAATGAAATTCTTAAGGTTCAAGGGGGGAATAGAGGTTTTGGGCATTTAGCTAATAAATTAATTGTTATTGCTTCTGATATGTCAATGTTTACGAATGGTGATGAAAGAAATCAGGTGTATGTAGATGGTGGAATTTATGCAATGAATCTATTATACGCTCTGCATTACAATAATTTAGCCGCATGCATTTTAAATTGTAGTAATTCTGTAGAAAAAGATCTTAAATTAAGACAAATGTGTCAAATTAAGGATTCCGAAGTTTTTGTAGCTATGATTATATGTGGTCATCCACCTGAAAATTTTAAAATAGCTGTATCAGAAAGATATGCCCTAGAAGTTACCAATACCATAAATTAATATTTTAATAATTACAATTTGGGGATAATGAACGTGAATGCAAATAGAGTTGTAAAATTAAATAAAGTTCTGATAATATTTTTAATATTACAAGTTCATATGTTTAGTTTCAGGTTTATTCCTAGTTTTTATCTGAAATTATTGTCTTTAGTTATAACGTGTTTGTTATTACCTATAGCTATTAGAACAACAAAAATTAAGTTTAATTTTTCTGGCTATGTAATTGGAGTTTTTGTTATGTTGCTATTAAATATGTTAGTCTGTAATATATATAGTGGACAATCATTTGCTCTATATATTTCTGGAACTGAATTTATAAATATAGTTGGATTGTTAACGTATTTTGTAGTTCCTTTTTTTACAATAAATATAAATAGTATTGAAAAGAGCTTGATGTTTGTAGCAAAAATATTCTGTATCATTTACATAGTGCAATATTATTTAGTGCCATATGGAATTAAATTATTCATTAAAGAGGATTATGAGGTTTTACATGCTTCTTTAGCTCGTTTTCGACTAGCTGGTCAAGGTTTTGCATCCTTATTGATTTTTTATAGTTTAAATAAATTTCAATTAGATAAAAATAAAATGAGATTGGTGCATTTATTTCTTGGTTTACTCGTTTTAATTTTATTGAATTTCAGGACTCAAATACTGCTAACTATAATGATTATATTTTGGATGCTATATTCATTTAAACCTAGTTTTGGTAAATATATCAGAATGACATTTGGACTGGTAATTATTGCTGTTTTTTTGCTAAAAATTCCTTTGATACAGACAAAGATAGATCAAATGCTAGAAAGACAAGAAACAGGTCAAACGTTAGATAATGACGATTATGTTAGGAATAGAGCCTTTTTCTATTACACATTCGTGCTACCTACCTCGACAACGGAAAGTGTGTTTGGTTTAGGATTACCGAATGAAAGGGGTAAATACGGACAAAAAATTAGAAACATAAAACTAAAAGGGTTAATATGGGCAGATTTAGGTTTGTACGGCTTTGCTCTAATGGCTGGATTTCCTGCTGTAGTTTTGATGCTCTTATATTCTTACAAAGCAATTCGTTCAAAGATTCCCTATCAATATACATATATAAAAATGTGGTTTTTGTTTTTAATAGTGGGATCGTTATTATCAAGAGAGTTCTATAGAGAAGGAGCGTTTGCTATTCAAGGAGTTGTTTTATTTTTAATAGATATAATTTTAATAAGAGAAAAATATGAAAATCGGAATATTAACATTTCATTGCGTAAATAATTACGGTGCCATTCTACAGGCCTATGCTTTATCAAACCACATTAGACAAATGGGACATCATATTAGTTTTGTCGATTACCGTCCTTCCTATTTGGTTGATAAATATATTCCTTTTTCAAAAGAAAGAATGAAGAATTCTGGCAATCATAAGTTTACTTTTCTGGTTAAGGAAATGATTAAATTTAGGGGCGTAAAGAAAAAGAATAATTTATTTTCAATATTTAGAGATGCCAAGTTTGAGTTAACAAAAGTCTCGGATGCTGCTGATTTAGATTTTGTAGTTTTGGGCAGTGATCAGATATGGAATACCAAATTAACTAATGGAGTAGATGAATATTTTTTTGGTGGATTTGTAAAGGGGCCAAAATATATATCTTATGCTGCCAGTATGGAAGCTAAAATTAAAGAGAATGAAAAAGAGATTATAAGGGATAAATTAAAAGGACTATCCAATATAGCGGTGCGCGAGGAATCTTTGGCTAGATTAATTAAAGAGCGATATGAGATTAATACCTCCGTAGTGGTTGATCCGGTTTTTCTTTTAGATAAAGATACTTGGGCCAATTTTTCTAAAAGTTATAATGTAAAACAACCTTATGTTTTTGTCTATTATTTCAGCCTTACCGATGATGTGTTAGCTAATATTAAAAATTTTGCAAAACAAAGGAATTTAAAAGTTGTATTAACTTCCGTAACTCTTCTAATGAGAGAAGAAGCAGTGAATGATGTCTCTCCAGAGCAATTTGTTTGGTTGGTTGCGAATGCAGATTTTGTATTTACTAATTCGTTTCATGGGACATCTTTTTCATTGTTAATGGAAACTCCTTTTGTGAGTGTAAAAAAAATAAATAGTAAGAATGAAAGGATATCAAATATTCTTACAAAGGCAAATCAGATTTCTAGATTAGTTGGGAAAGAAGATTTAGACAAATTAGATTATAATAACTTAATGAGTAAACCTTTGATAGATGGCACAGAACTAAGTGAAAATATTAGAAGTTCTAAAGATTATTTAACTCAATCATTTTAGATTAAATTATGAGGTATCCAATAATTAAAATATATAATTTTTTTTATTCCAAAAATGCATTTAATCAATATAAAAAAACTAATAAAATTATATGGTTTATTTGCAATATTGGTTTTAGATTATGTGAAATAGCATTTTATTATTGCATAAAGCTTAGTTATTATTTATCTAAACCTTTTAATTTTAATGACAGTAATTCAGAAATAATAGTCTCTCTAACTTCCTTCCCTGAAAGAATTAATGATTTATGGATTACTGTAGATTCAATAATGAGGCAAAGTTACCTTCCTAAACGAGTAATTTTATATTTATCCATAGACCAGTTTCCAAAAGGTTTAAATTCTCTACCTAAAAGTTTATTGAGGTATCGTGAATATGGTTTGGATATAGAGTTTAAAGAAGATGATTTAAAGCCTCATAAAAAATACTTTTATGCAATGCAAGATTATCCCAAAGATTTACTCGTTACTATTGATGATGATTTGTATTATCAAAGGAATGCTTTAAGTAGTTTAATTAATATCCATAAGAAATATCCAGAAGCTGTTTGTGCTAATGTTGTACGAGTAATAGACTTTAATTCGGAAGGAGAGATTTTACCATATAGTGAATGGACTTCTAAGTTTTCATTAGAAGATTGTCCTTCTCATAAGATATTAGCAGTAGGCGGAGGAGGGGTTTTATATCCTATATCCTTATTTAAAGAGCGATCTATGTTTGATGTTAATTTAATTAAAGAAAACGCCCTTTATACGGATGACTTATGGTTGAAAGCTTACGAATTACTTAACGATATTTCAGTGGCTACAGCGGAGTATAAACATCTTTATATAGAAATTTTTGGCTCTCAAACTATATCTTTAAAGTCTAAAAATGTAAATAAAAAGATAGGTAATAATGACAAGGTATGGTCAAGGTTAAATGACTTATTTGAAATAAATAATTTATTACAAAAATAAAAGATATATTTTCTATTAAACATAAATACAATGAATAAAAATAAAGGAATCTTTATAGCTTGGATAAAATTTCAAAGGAGAGCATTCTCAATGCAACCGTTTTTTGATTTTGATCTAAATTTTATAAATACTAATATCAAAAAGAAGAAATTAAAAATCCTTGATTATTTAATTAAAGCCATTAAAACAGTAAAAACACTTTGCTTCAATAAAGATAAGGTGATATGGATTCAATTGCCCCCAACACCATTATTAACTATTTTATTGATTTATAAAAAGATTTATAAAAATAAAATAATAATAGCTGATTGTCATAATGGTTTATTTAATAAAAAATGGGAGAAATACTTGAATAAAGCAAAAAGTTTAAATAAAGTCGATTTAATTATAACCCACAATCATGTTATTAGAGATTTGGCAATAGAAATTGGTGTTGATTCTAATAAGTTATTTGTATTAGAAACTAAACCAGCTTATAAAAACTTAAAAAATGTTGAAAACTATATTTCTAAATATAATTCCCCTTGGATTTTAATGCCTTGCGGTTTTGCTGAAGATGAACCTATGTCTGTAGTATTTGAAGCAGCTAGACTAATACCAGAAGTAACTTTTGTTATTTCTGGAAATAAAAATAGAGCTGAAGGTATACATGATTTAACCAAAGCCCCGAGTAATATAAATTTCACAGGTTATTTAACTACAGAGGAATATGAAGGGCTTTTTTCTAGCGCTGATGCAGTTTTAGGTTTAACAACAGAGCATCACGTACAATTAAGTGTCGCTAATGAGGCTACAGGTTTTGAAAAACCAATGATACTATCTGACACAAAATTATTACGAGAGCTTTTTAATAAGGGGGCAGTATATGTAGAAACATTAGATTCAAAATCCATGTCTTCTGGAATAAAAGAAGCTATTAGAAACAAAATAGAATTAGGTAAAGAAGTAAAAATCTTAAAAGAAGAGCGTAACCAAAAATGGGAAAATCAGGCTCTAACAATAAAAAAAGAAATTAATAAATTAATTGTAAAATAAAAGTTATATGAAAATTAGTATTTTCGGTTTAGGTTATGTTGGTTGTGTAAGTATTGGTTGTTTAGCAAAAAACGGTAATCAAGTTATTGGTGTAGACGTTAGTGAAACTAAAGTTGGTCAAATAAATAAAGGGCAAGCTACAATTATAGAAAAAGATATAGATGTAATAATTAAGGAACAAAGAGACTTAGGAAATATTTCAGCAACAACTGATGTAAACCAAGCTGTATCTAATACAGAAATAAGTATCGTTGCTGTAGGAACTCCTAGTAGTACAAAAGGTCATCTTAATTTAAAATATATATTTAAGGTAGCTGAAAATATTGGACTTGCATTACAAACTAAAGACAGTTTCCATACTATAGCAATTAGATCTACAATTATGCCTGGAACATGTGATAAATTTGCATCTATAGTTGAAGAAACATCAGGTAAAAAAAGAAATGTAGATTTTGCTATTGTTGATAACCCTGAATTCTTGAGAGAAGGTACAGCTGTTGATGATTACTATAATCCTCCTTTAACTTTAATAGGATCTGATAATAAAGATGCTGCAAATAAAATAGCAAGATTATATGACATGTTGCCTGGGGAAATTATTATAACAGATTTAAGAGTTGCAGAAATTATGAAGTATATTAATAATACGTTTCATGCTCTTAAAATATCATTTGCAAATGAAGTTGGTAATATATGTAAAGAATTAAGTATCAATTCTCATGAAGTAATGAATATTTTTTGTAAGGATAAACAATTGAATATTTCACCATATTATTTTAAACCAGGTTTTTCTTATGGAGGGTCTTGTTTGCCTAAAGATTTAAAAGGGCTCCAAACTTTAGCTCATGATTTATATTTAGAAGTTCCAGTTATTGATAGTATTAATAAAACTAACAATATACAAATAGATAGAGCAATTAAGTTAATTTATAAGCATTGGAATAAGAAATTAGGTTTCTTAGGTTTAAGCTTTAAAGCTGGAACAGATGATTTAAGAAATAGTCCTGCTGTAGCTGTTATTGAAGCATTACTTGGTAAAGGGTGTGATATAGGGGTTTATGATGAAAATATAAACGTATCTTTATTAATAGGTACAAATAAAGAGTTTATAAATGCTAAAATACCACATTTATCTAATTTACTAATTCAAGACGCTGATAAACTTGTTTCTGATTCAGAAGTTATTATTGTAAATACTAAAGAAAAAGAATTTTCTAATTTATTAAAAGATGCTTCTGATAAGATAATAATAGATTTTGTCAATTTAGATGAAGAAATAAAGAAATTCCCTAATTATATAGGAATAAATTGGTAATCTAATTTTTATGAAAACTAAAAAAAAATCTTTAAAACTTCAAGTTAGATATCTATTAGTTGCCGTTATAAATTTAGTATATAATTTTATACCTTTTTTTTTAAGAAATTTATTTTTAAAGTTTATTAAAATAAAAGTAGGGAAAAAAACTTACATTCATAGAGGAGTTCGTTTTTTTCATATTGGTAAAATTAAGATAGGTAATAATTCAACAATAAATTTTAATTGTTTTTTAGATAATAGAGTTGGTATAGAAATAGGGAACAATGTTGGTATTGCTCATTGCACTAAAATATATTCACTCGGTCATGATATTGATGATCCTGAATTTAAAGCTTTTGGAAAGGAAGTTGTAATAGAAGATAACGTTTTCATTTTTTCAAATTGTTTAATTATGCCTGGTGTAACCATAGGTGAAGGAGCAATAGTTTTAACAGGTGCAGTTGTAACAAAAAATGTTTTGCCTTTTACCGTAGTAGGCGGAAGTCCAGCAAAAAAAATTAGAATGAGAAGTAATGAAATTAAATATAAAAGAGACCATGGATATTGGTTTGCTTCTTAATAATCTTAAAATTATGAAAAAAGTATTAGCCGTAGCATCTGTTGGAGGACACTGGATACAATTGACAAGATTACAACCTGCCTTTGAAGATATGGATTTGACTTTTATGACTACAAAACAATCTTTTAAAGAGATGGTTCCAAATTATAAATTTCATGTTATTAATGATGCTAATCGAAATAACAAAATAAAACTAGTTAAAGTTTTTTTTGATATTTTTATTAAAATTGTTAAAATAAAACCGGATATAATCATTACTACTGGAGCCGCACCAGGATTAATGGCAATTATTGCGGGAAAACTTATTGGAGTTAAAACTATTTGGATAGACAGTATTGCAAATGTTGAAGAATTATCTATGAGCGGAAAAATTGCTTCCAAAATAGCCAATCGGGTTTATACCCAATGGGAAGATCTGTCAAATGATAAAATAATTTTTAAAGGTAATATAATAGGATGATTTTTGTAACTATAGGAACTCAAGAGCCTTTTGATAGGTTAATCAAATTAGTTGATGAATTAGCTAAAGATTATAACCATGAAATTATAGCACAGGTTTTTAATTCTAATTATAAATCTGAAAATTTAACTATTATTGACTTTGTTAACCCCAAAGAGTATGAAAACTTATTTAAAAAAGCTGATTTAATTATTAGTCATGCAGGTATGGGATCAATAATATCTGCATTATCTATAAGTAAACCAATCATTGTAATGCCAAGAAAAGCAAGTTTAGGAGAACATAGGAATGAACATCAGCTAGCAACAGCAAAAAAAATGGGTGCAATAGAAGGTGTCTATGTTGTAAATGGCAAAGAAGATTTAAAGGCGAATATGGATTTTCTCTTAGAAAATAAAAATGAAAAAGTTTTTAAATTCTCTAATATGGCCTCTCAAAGTCTATTAGCTTCAATAAAAAACTACATAAATAGTTTAAATTAATATAATTTTTTACGTTAATTGTTTTTATTTTTTTTGTTCATGTACTCTCAAAAAGATGAATTTTTATAAAGTAAATATTTTGGATGTATTTAATGGAATTGGCTCATCTTCAAAAAATAAAGAGTGTTAAAACCCAATCTTTAAATCTAATTATAAAGAAAGTTAATGAAATAATTAAAGATGATTCAGAATCCTTATTTGATGAATCAGGTTTATGTAGATTATTATATTTCAAAAAAAAAAAGAATATCATATTTAATTGCATTGACAAGGGCAGAATGTTTAACGAACAATAATAAATATGTGCCTGTAATAAAAGATATAATTAATGTAAATTATGACTTTATTATAAGACATGAACTTATAAATATATGGAAAAGAAATTTGTAATCGAAAATAACTATATATGGAAATTTTTACTTTTACCTTTCTCAAATAATGCCTAAATTCGCAGGTATTTTGTCTATACACTCTTGCTAAAACCTAAAAAAATAAACAACATACGCAACAGAACTAATGACTTATATGACTATGAAACAGATATTCCCCACCCTACTTATAACGGTTAGCGTATTACTACTTTTTAACAGTTGCGCCCCGGCTAAAAACATTCAATACTTTAATACCCCAGAGGATCAAGTTTTAAAGAATGTCGCAGCGGCCTTTGAAGCCACCATACAAAGTGGCGATTTATTATTTATTAACGTGTCCGCCATTAATGCAGAAGCCACTATACCCTTTAACCTCTACGAAACCCCTGTATTTCAAAATTACGTAGGGAATACAAAGCCCATTTCTTATTTAGTGGACGATGATGGCTATATCAATTTCCCGGTATTAGGACCTCTACACGTAGCAGGATTGACCACAAAACAATTGGTTCAAAAACTAGAAACCGATTTAATAGAATATATTAACAACCCCACCATCAACATCCGTTTTGCTAACTTTAGAGTCTCGGTGTTGGGCGAAGTGGCCAGACCGGGCAGCTTTAAAGTGACTAACGAGCGCATTTCTATTATTGAAGCCATCGCATTGGCCGGAGATTTAACCATTTATGGCCAACGTACCCATGTGTTGTTGATTCGTGTCGAAAACGGCGAAAAAGTATTTATCCCTATCGATTTAACTAAAAAAGACCTCTTTAATTCGCCCTATTACAATTTAAAACAAAACGATATTATCTACATCGCCCCAAATAAAACCCGAGTAAACGCCGCTGCCGTAGGCCCTAATACCAGTGTCATCATTTCTTCGGCCTCTTTATTGATTACTCTTTTAGCCCTAATTTTAAAGTAAAAAGTAACATGAGTATGCAAGACAAAGAACAGTTTCAAAATTACATGTTAACTGAGGACGACAACATCAATATTCGTCAAGAAACAGAAAAATACCTCATCTATTGGAAATGGTTTGCCTTAGGCCTAGTTTTAGCCTGTATAGCTGCTTTTCTCTATATACGTTATACTCCTAACTCCTACGAAGTGGCTACAACCATTTTAATCGATGATGAGTCTAGTGGCGGATTGCCTTCTGAATTAGAAGCTTTTAAAGAATTAGGGTTGGGTGGCAATAAAAAAAACATAGAAAACGAAATGGGCATTTTAAAATCCCTTAGTTTAATAACCCGAGTCGTAGAACAATTAGAGCTTAATATTTCGTATTTTAAAAAGGGACAAGTACGGGATGTTGAAATTTATAAGGAACAGCTCCCTTTTAAGGCCTCTTTTTTTATTAAGGACTCCACCTTTTTTGAGCAAGATTCCTTATTAACAATTAAGCTACTTTCGGATACTACCTTTGAGCTCGCCTATAAAGAAGGAATAGAAGGTGTTTCACATAACTATGGAGAAATGGCTAGCATCCCTTTTGGAGAACTCATGATCACCCCAATGGAACTCAAGCCAACTGATCTAAATACCGAATATTTACTCCAAATTGAACCTCTAAAATTGGTAGCAAATCGTTATAAAGAGGATATTAGCGTCGATTTGTTATTCGAAGAATCAACTATACTTGAACTCAAATTAACGAGTCATGTCAAACTAAAAGCCCAACGTATTTTAGACGAACTCGTCCGTCAATACAACAAGGATGCTATTGAATACAAAAGTTTAATTGGGAATAATACGGATACTTTTATTAATGAGCGTTTAAAACTTATCGAAAAAGATTTAGAACAGATTGATAAAACCGCCGAAACCTTTAAAACCGATAATAGCTTAACTGATATTCCCTTGGAAGCCTCTATGGTTTTAGAGAGCAACGCCGTAGTAGAAAAACAAATAATAGATTTAAACACACAATTAAAACTGATTAATTATGTGACGGCTCACCTAGATGCCGACTCCAATAATTTAATTCCAGAAAATTTAGGGATTAACGCGCCTGAGGTAAACGCGAGTAGCAGCCAATACAATAAAATAGTCTTGGAACGCAATAGAATCGCCCAAAGTTCAGGAAAAAACAACCCGATTTTGCTTAACTTAGATGCGCAATTAGCGCAATTACGCAACAGCATTATCCAAGGCTTGGGCAATTTAAAGGAAAGTTTAAATATTACGTTACAACAAGCCCGCGCTCAAGAACGCACCATTGACAGCCGCATTAGTGCCGCCCCTAAAAAAGAACGGGAATTTAGAGACATCCTACGTCAGCAAGAAATTATTGAAACCCTCTATTTATTTTTACTTAAAAAACGAGAAGAAAACGCCATTACTTTAGCGGTAACGGTGCCCAATGCCAAACTGATTGATGCGGCCGATGGGAGTGATCTTCCAGTAAGCCCAAAGCGTAAAATAGTGTTACTTGCTGCTATATTGCTTGGTTTACTTATTCCCTTTGGTATTATATATCTCCGCTTTTTACTAGATAATACTATACACCACCAAGAGGATATTGAAGATAAAATAAAAGCCCCAATTATTGGTAATATTCCCAAAACCGCTGAGGAGAATAAAATTATTACCCGATCGGATCGTGGGAATGTGGCCGAAGCCTTTAGAATGTTACGGACCAACATGAACTTTATGTTGGATAGTGGTGCGGCACCATGCAAAACCATATACATCACCTCTACCGTTGCTGGAGAAGGTAAAACCTTTGTTACTATTAATTTAGCAACTGTCTTGGCCATGTCTAATAAAAAGGTACTTATTCTAGGAGCGGATATCCGGAAACCTAAGTTAGCCCAATACCTCAATATGGAAACCACAGAAAATGGACTGAGTGTATATCTAGCCGATAGTAGTACCGATATAACAAGTATAATACAACGAGTACCTAGTAGAGAGTTTGATATCATCCAATCTGGAATGGTACCACCAAACCCTTCTGAACTCTTAATTAATGGTCGTTTTAAAGAGGTTTTAGCCTATGCGAAACAACATTACGATTATATTCTTGTGGATACCGCACCAGTAAACATGGTAACAGATACACTACAAATAGCCAATAAAGCTGATTTATTTATATATATTGTACGCGCCAACTATTTAGACAAACGTCTTTTAGAAATTCCTAAAAAATTATATACCGAAAAACGTATTCCAAACATGACCGTTATTTTAAACGCTACTGATGCCAAAAAAGGTTATGGTTATGGTTATGGTTATGGCTACGGTTACGGTTATGGCTATAGCGAAACAGAGGACAAGCCATCTTGGTTTAAACGCCTGTTTAGCAAAAACTAATCGTGAATAAACACCCAGCTTACTTTGCGCAGGTATAGCCAAGCAATAAAAACACCGCCTAATGTACTTACAAATACTGTAATAAAGGGCGGTTTTTTTATGTTGTAATTAATTTGTAATCGTGTAAAAATCCCCGTTATCGCCTTATATGAAAGGGGCTTCCTATTGTAGCGGTAATATAAAATTTGTTGTGTAACTCCATTATGTAGGCTTCCCCTTTTTAGGACACATTAAAGTTCGATAAATAATTATTATTTAGGTCAGATTTGATGAAGAATTTAAATTCTTCATCAAATCTG